>JAZKHX010000006.1:0-302164 GCA_040385165.1 Pseudomonadota bacterium
GTAAATGACCACCGGGCTCCGCTCGTGGCTGGATGAAAGACCCGTGGCAGGTCACGTAGCCGGCAGAAGAGACGCGAACGCGCGCCGGATGTGGCGGTGGGTTCTGCGCCCTGCGCCGGAGCGGTCTTTCCCCGAAAGTTCGGTGGCTTGCGGACAGGAGGGCGTCAGATCCGGATCGGTTGCGTCTTGGCCAGCCGGTCGAACTGCATCAGGCTGTCGATCAATGCGGGCATCTCTGCCAGCGGGATCATGTTCGGACCATCCGACGGGGCGCTGTCGGGGTCCTCATGCGTTTCGATGAAGACCCCGGCGATCCCGAGCGACACGGCGGCGCGGGCCATGACCGGCGCGAACTCGCGTTGCCCGCCCGAGCTGGAGCCCTGGCCGCCCGGCTGCTGCACCGAATGGGTCGCATCCATGATCACCGGCCAGCCGGTCTTGGCGAGGATCGGCAGGGATCGCATGTCGGCCACAAGCGTATTGTAGCCGAAACTCACCCCGCGCTCGGTCAGAAGGATGCGCTCGTTGCCGGTGCTGGCCACCTTGTCCGCGACATTCGCCATGTCCCAGGGTGCCAGGAACTGGCCCTTCTTCACGTTCACCACCGCTCCGGTTTCGCCGGCGGCCAAGAGAAGGTCGGTCTGGCGGCACAGGAAGGCCGGGATCTGGATCACATCCGCGACCACGGCGGCCTCGCGCGCCTGGCCCGCGTCATGCACGTCCGTCAGGACCGGCATGCCTAAGGCGCGCACGGCGGCCAGCACCTTCAGCCCCGCGTCCATCCCCATCCCGCGCTTGCCCGACAGCGAGGTCCGGTTGGCCTTGTCATAGCTGGCCTTGAAGACATACTGCGCGCCCACGGCCCGGCAGGCTTCGGCCATCCGGCCCGCAATCATCTGCGCGTGGTCGAGACTTTCGAGCTGGCACGGACCCGCGATCACCAGAAGCGGCCGGTCATTGCCGACGGTCAGCCCGCCAATCGAGACGTCTTTCATGCCCAGCCCTTACCAGCCTTACGAAGAGACCTGTTCCCGCAGGATCGCGGCGGTCATCGAGACCATGAGGTAAATGCCCAGAAGGATCAACATGGTGACGAGCGTGTTCTCGAAGGCGCGCGGATAGGCAGCTTCGTCCGGCGGGATCGGGCTGACCGACAGCGACAGATAGCGCACCTGACGGTTGGCCTCGACCCGGGCGGTCTCCATCGACTGCAGGGCCTGGGCCAGAAGCAGCTGGCGGGTCTGCAGGTCGGCCTGTGCGACCCGCAGCTCGCCCTGGATCTCTGCCAGACTTGTCGAGGCGCTTCCGCCCTCGGTCAGCTTGGCGCGCAGTTCGGCGACCTCCGCTTCCAGCGTGGCGACCCGGCGCTTGATCGGCTCCATCCGGGCCTGGTTCGGCTCGGGGTTGGATTCCATCTGTGCCAGCGACAGACGTTCCTGGGTGATCTGGTTCTCAAGGCCGCTGATCTGGCCCACGATCATGCCGACCTCGGTTTCCGACGAGATGATGTCGAACTTCTCCTGCAGCTCGATCAGGCGGCGCTGCGATGCGGTCAGGGACGCCTGCGCCGCATCATACCCGGCCTTGGCATCCCGCATCTGGTCGGCGCGCAGCCGTTGGGTCAGGTGATCGACCTGACCCTCGGCATAGGTGATCAGCTGTCGCGACCAGTCTGCCGCCACCTTGGGATCGGCGGCCATCACGTCCATCCGGATCACGCCCTCGGTCGTGTCGAAGGAGATCTTCAGGAACTTCCGGTAGACCCTGTAGGCCGCTTCCAGCGTGGCTTCCCGGTCCAGCCGTTGCAGCGCGTCGATTCCGTCGCTCTGGAAATGGGCGCGGAATCCCAGATCGGCATCCAGCCGCCCCATCGCCTCGCGCGATTGCAGATAGCCCTGCACGGCGATGGAATCCTGCGAGGTCGCGAAGGCCGTGCCGGAAAACAGCCCGCCGAGCGAGCCGCCCGACGATGCCGGGCCCGCCTGCTGGATCACGAACTCCGAGCGCACCGAATACATCGGCGTGGCAACCCGGTAGAAATACCAGCCCGCAAGAAAGGTCGGCAGCAGCACGAAGGCGAACATCCGTGCGGCAAGCAGTGCCAGCCGGCGACGGCGGCGGCGCGCGATATCCTGCTGCATCCGCAGGATTTCGGCGGCCTGGTTCACTTCGGCGCGCTGTTCGGTCGAGGGCAGGGCCACGGGCCGCGCGCGTTTCGGCAGCTGAACCGTGTCGCCGGGCAGCCGGGTCAGCTCGCGCCCGGCCTGGCGGGGCAGGGCGTCCTCCGCCCCGGTTTCGGAGCTGACGATCCGCAGCATCGAAGCGCGCGAGAACGGGTCGATCCCGGCCTCGCGCAGGAGGCGCACGGCGTCGAATTCGGATTTCGGGGTGATTTCGTGCTTTTGCGCGATCAGTAGCGCGCGGCGCAACTGGCGGCCGGTCAGCCCCTCGGCGGCGATGGCAGCCAGTGCGGCCTCGATCTCGTGCGGAGTTTCGGCCCTGCGCCCGGGCTGCTGGACGCCCGCACCAGCGGAAGCGTCGCCTAGGTCCCGTGCAGCCGTCTGCGCAGCCACGGGGTCCTGCTCCCTGCGGAAATCGCGATCGCCAAAGCCGTCGTCCTGCGTGTCGAACAGCCCGCTGGAATCGGGCTCCTCCGGCACTGCCGGTCGTTCCACCGGGCGGGTGTTGTAGCGTGCGGCTTTAGGATTGGTAGTCATAGAGACGTTTCGCTTCTTCAAGGGTCTCGAACTGGTAGAGCGTGCCGTTTTTCAGAACCGCCGCCGTGCGGCAGAACTTTTCCAGCGTCTTGGGCGAGTGCGAGACAATGACGACTGTCGAATTCTTCAGCCGCTCCTGAAGAATGTTTCCGGCCTTGCGGTTGAAATCCACGTCCGACGACGCAGGCATGCCTTCGTCGATCAGGTAGATGTCGAACTCGATCGACAGGAGCAGGGAAAAGGAGAACCGGCCGCGCATGCCCGAGGAATAGGTGGACAGCGGCATCTCGAAATATTCGCCAAGACCACAGACCCACCGGCAGAAGCTTTCGACATAATCGGGGTCAAGGCCGTAAAGCCGGGCGATGTAGCGGCAGTTTTCCTTGGCGGAATGCTTGCCGTTCACGCCACCCATGAAGCCGAGCGGAAAGGACACGCGCGACGTCTTCTTGATCGTGCCCTCATCCGGTTTTTCCAGGCCCGCCATCATGTTGATGATCGTGGTCTTGCCGGTGCCATTGCCCGCAAGGATGCCCATCGAATTGCCGAGTTCCACCCGAAAGGAGGCATGATCAAGGATCACCTTGCGCTGCGTCCCGGTCCAGAACGATTTTGAGACATTTTGGAACTCGATCATCCTGGCCCCGGCACCCGTTTGCTGGGCGTCATTGTCATGGCTACTGCCATATCGTTAACATCCGGTTTGTGGCCTTGAAAGGGCAAGGCCGGGGAACCGCCTGCAAATGGCAGCGAAAAGCGCACGCCCTATGCGGACGGGCGGACACCGCCCTGCAGGCTGGACCGGGGGCGCAGCGTCAGGGCCACCACTCCGGCAAGGAGGCTGATCGCCAGGCCAAGGCGCGCGGCTTCCAGCACGGCGCCTCCCGGCAAGGCGCTGTCCAGGGTCAGGACGGGCACCGTGAAACCCATCGCCATGATCAGCGCGATCCGCAAGATGTCGCGCAGGCTGACCCCGGGCGGCAGCTTCAGCCGCAGGATCGCGATCAGCCCCAGGCCTCCGACCAGCATGCCGACGGGCCTTCCAAGCCAGAGCGCAGCCAGCGTGGTGACGGTCGTGGGCGCGAAGGCCGACAGATCGATGCCGCCCTGCGTCAGGCCGAACAGGAACAGGATGATGGTCAAGGGCCAGATCAGCGCATGGGCCAGCCGGTTCAGGGGGTCGCGCAGCACTTCCTCGACCTCGGCAAATAGACCGAAGCTGCGGTCGGCATGGGCGATTGCGGGGATGACCGGCAACAGCCCGAGGGCGGCGGGCAGGCCCGAGGCCGCAACCCCGATCCAGGACAGGGCCCCCGCGATGACATAGGGCAATAGATGCGTGCGCGCCCGACGCTGCCGTTCCGGCGCTTCCTGCGGCGGCAAGCGACCGTAGCGCGCCCAGACAGCCAGCGCGGCGGCCAGCGGCAGGATCAGCCAGGCCAGTCGCAGCGAAAGGTCCGGATGGGCGAGGCCGGCAACCAGAACGGCCAGGATATCCGTCGCGATCGCCAGCAGAAGAAGAAGATGCAGCGCCGGGTGCCCGCGCCCGAAAAGCGCGCGCCCGACAAGGAAGCACAGGACCGCGTCAGATCCGAGCGGCACCTGCCAGCCGGTCGCGAACCCGGCCTCCTCGGCCGTCTCGATCATGGCTCCGACCGCGATCCAGACCAGCGCGGCACCGATCATGCCGCCCAGCACCATCCCCAAAGGCAGGATCGCCTGCCGTCCCCGCAGCGCGCCACGCTCCAGGACAAGCGCCTCCCACAACTCCTTGCCGATGCTGAACAGGAACAGCGCCATCAGCCCGTCGGTTACCAGCATCATCGGCGTCAGGGTGATCGGCAGGGCCGCAATCCAGCCGGGCAAGTCCAGATCCAGAAGCCGCCACTCGATGCTGTCGTAATAGCTGGCCGGAGACAGGTTGACCCAGACCGTCGCCAGAGCTGCGCCCCCCAGAAGGGCCTTGGCAAAGCGGGGCACGAAAGAGGAGACGCGATACATCGGGCGGGGTCCGGCAAAAGGTCTGCCGCCCATTTGATCCCGAATCGGACTGCCTGCAATGGGTCGTCACCGAACCCGGGTGCAACCAGCCCCGGCCGTCCGGATGGGGATCGATTGCGCGCGGCCTTGCCCTGGTGCCTGCGACCGGGCAGCCTTTGGCGATGGGGCTGGTTGACGACATCACAGGCTGCAGGCTTTGCGCCGCGCGCTTTGCCGCGACGGCCACGGCGCATGGCCCGCGTCCGGTCGTCTGGTTCCGGCCCGGGGCCCGCCTCCTGATCGCGGGGCAGGCCCCGGGGGCGCGGGTCCACGCCAGCGGGAGGCCCTTCACCGACCGCTCAGGCGACCGGCTGCGCGACTGGATGGGGGTGACCGAGGCCGATTTCTATGATCTCTCGCGCATTGCCATCGTGCCGATGGCGTTCTGCTTTCCCGGCAATGATGCGCGCGGCGCGGACCTGCCGCCGCCACCCGTCTGCGCCGCAACCTGGCGCGACAGGGTCATGCAGGCGCTGGGTCCGGTCCGCCTGACCTTGCCCGTCGGCGGTGCGGCGATCCGCTGGCATCTTGGGTTTCGGGATGTGACCCGCGCCGTGGCCGATTGGCGCGGCCCGGCGGACCGGGGCGTCTTTCCCTTGCCGCATCCCTCGTGGCGGAATACGGGATGGCTGAAGCGCAACCCGTGGTTCGAGGCAGACCTGCTTCCGGCCCTCCGCCAGCGGGTGCGGGAGGTGATGGATGCCTGACCTTGTGACCCTGCTTGATGCGGCCCACGCCGCCGTCTCTGCCGACCCCGGGAACGAGGCGCTGCGCCTGCGCTTCTTCGAGCGGCTAGCCGATGGCGAGATGGTCCTGATGCTGGACCGCGAAGCGGTTGGCGAAAGCCTTGAACCCCGGATCTTCGATCTTGAGGACGGCCCCGTCGTGCTGGTCTTCGACCGCGAAGAGCGGCTGGCCGCCTTCTCCGGTGGCATCGCACCCTATGCCGCCCTGCCGGGCCGGGTGATCGCGGGGCTTCTGAAGGGGCAGGGGATCGGCATGGGGGTGAACCTTGGTGTCGCGCCCTCCTCGATGTTGCTGCCGCCCGAAGCGATGGACTGGCTGGCCGAAACGCTGGAGGCTGCACCTGAAGAGGCCGAGGGTCTGCCCGAAAGCTTCTATCCCCCCGCCGTTCCCGAAGCGGTTATCGCGGCGCTGGACGCCAAGCTTGCCCGGGCAGGGGGGCTGGCAACGGCGGCCATTCTTGCGGGCGTGACCTATCGCGGCGGGCGGCGGGGGCACATCCTGGCCTTCCTTGATGCCGCAGCGGGGGCCGAGGCGGCACTGGCCCGCGCGATCGGCGAGGCGCTGGTCTTTTCCGGCGTCGAGGCGGGAGAGCTGGATGTGACCTTCCTGAGTGCGACCGATCCCGCCGCCGAAGCCCTGGCCCGCGTCGCCCTGCGCTTCGATCTGCCGGAACCGCAGTCGCAGGGCCTCGCTCCGGCGGCTCCCGGCATGGACCCGTCGCGCCCGCCGAAACTGCGCTGACCGAAATGAGCGGCTTGCCAGCCGCAAGTTTCCCGTCTCGCCTCTGGCCGTTCCGGCCAACCGGCTCGGACGCCGGGGGTTTTCCACCCCCGGAGCCCCCGGAGAGTATTTCGGAAAAGAGCAGATCAGTTTGGGGTAAAATAATACCGTTCTTGCAAGGCACTGTTTTAAAACAAGTAAATATTGTCTACTGCGCTTGACGCGAGATTTGCCTTGGGCGATAAGCCCGCATCCGAGTTTCCGGGGGCGCATCTGCCCCCTTCTTCTTTGGGAAAGCCATGAAAACCTTCACCGCTACTCCGGCGGACATCGACAAGAAGTGGATCCTGATCGACGCCGAGGGCGTTGTTCTGGGCCGCCTTGCCACGATTGTCGCCAACATCCTGCGCGGCAAGAACAAGCCGACCTTCACCCCCCACATGGACATGGGTGACAATGTCATCGTGATCAATGCCGACAAGATCCAGATGACCGGCAAGAAGCGCGACGACAAGGTCTACTACTGGCACACCGGGCACCCCGGCGGCATCAAGCAGCGCACCGCGCGTCAGGTCCTCGAAGGCGCCCACCCCGAGCGTGTGGTCGAAAAGGCCGTCGAGCGCATGATCACCCGCAACCGACTGGGCCGTCAGCAGATGACCAACCTGCGCGTCTACGCCGGGGCCGCCCATCCGCATGAGGCACAGCAGCCCACCGTTCTGGACGTCAAGGTCCTGAACCCGAAGAACACCCGGAGCGCGTGATCATGGCCGATATCAAATCTCTCGATGACCTGAAGTCGGCTGTCGGTTCCGCGCCCGCCGCCGTGGAAGCAGCGCCCCGGGTTGCCGTCCGCGACAAACTGGGCCGGTCCTACGCCACCGGCAAGCGCAAGGACGCGGTCGCCCGGGTCTGGGTCAAGCCGGGTTCCGGCAAGGTCGTGGTCAATGGCAAGGAAATGGCGGTGTATTTCGCCCGTCCCGTGCTGCAGATGATCCTGAAGCAGCCGTTCACGGTTGCCAACGTGGAAGGCCAGTTCGACGTCTACGCGACTGTCGCCGGTGGTGGTCTTTCTGGCCAGGCCGGTGCGGTGAAGCACGGGATTTCCAAGGCGCTGCAACTCTATGAGCCCGCCCTGCGCGGTGCCCTGAAGGCCGCAGGCTTCCTGACCCGCGACAGCCGCGTCGTCGAACGCAAGAAATACGGCAAGCCGAAGGCCCGCCGCTCGTTCCAGTTCTCCAAGCGCTAATCCCGATCGCAGGGTGCGCTTCAGCGCGCCGACGACAGAAGGCCCGCCGCACCCCGGCGGGCCTTTTGCATGGCGCGATTTGCCGCCGTCCCCGCTCGGCCCCGGGAAAGGCGGGATCCTTTGACAGGCCTGTCCGGCAGGAATCGCTACCCGACGACCTGGACAAACCGGCCGTCCGTCTGCGGGTCAGGGGCACCGCCTTCCGCAACGAACGGGTCGAGCGACGCGGCGGGTGCAATGCCCAGACGAGGCAGCGTCGGGCAAACCTGGTCGTGGCTTCCGGCCGGGCGTGACAAAACGGGCTGAAAGGGCGGGGAAAAAAATGGGCCGGTGTGACCCGGCCCAGTTCAGGGGAAAGAGGGTGGACGGCTCGCGGACGGGCGTCAGGCTTGCCAGAAGGGCTTGGCGCACTCGCTGCGCGCGTCCTGCGCGTCGAGGCCGATGTCGCGTAGAAGATGCGCGTCAAGCTGGCCGAGGCGCTGGCGGTCGCGGCGACGGGTGAAGGCAAGCGTGGCATAGGCCAGCAGGCCCGCGAAAAATCCGGGACGGCTGCGCAGGGGCAGGGTGGTGGAATGGGTCTGGGGCATTTGTGCCTCCTTCGATTTGTATTGATACAATTTGGCCGATAGGGTAACTACAATGTAGCTCGTCCCGCAAATGAATCGCCAGAGGATTATTGTGACTGATACAAATTGGGCGCCTGATCTGACTCAATTCCCCGGGCCGAAGTATCTCGCCCTGTCGCGTGCCTTGCGGGATTCGATCCGCAGCGGCGACCTTCCGGCCAATTCCCAGCTGCCGACCGTGCGCGATCTGGCCTGGCGGCTGCATCTGACCCCCGGAACCGTGGCGCGCGCCTACCAGCTTGCAACGCAAGAGGGGCTGCTGGCCGCCACGGTCGGGCGGGGCACCTTTGTTGCGGCACAATCGCCCCGGCTTGGACCGACACAGCCCCTATATGCCGAGCGGATCACTGGCGGATTAACGGGCCTTGTCGATCTCCGTGCGCCGCAGGTGCCGGAGATGGGGCAGGCGCAGGCGTTGCGGCAGGCGCTGCTGGCCATGGCCGAAAGCACCGGAAAGGGTTGGCTTGATTACACCAGCCAGACCGGCGAGGCGGCCTTGCGGGCCGAAGTCGTGGACTGGATGGGCGACCGCATCCTTGGCCCCATCGGGCCCGAGGATGTGGCACTGACCCATGGCGGGCAGAACGCGATCCACCTGATTTTCGACTGCTGCCTGCGCGGCGAACGCCCCGTCGTGCTGATCGAGGACCTGGCCTATCCGGGCTTCCGCTACGCCGCCCGCGCCGCCCGCGCCGAGGTCGTGCCGGTGGAGCTTGACGACTGCGGCATCGTTCCGGCGGCACTCGAAGCCGCCTGCCGCCGCCACGGCGCGCAGGTCCTGTGCCTGACGACCGAAGCGCAGAACCCGACCACGGGGCGAATGCCGGTGGAACGGCGGCAGGAGATCGCCGAGATCGCCCGGGCCTATGACCTGCAGATCCTCGAGGACGATTGCTATTCCGTCGCAGCCTCCGACATTCCCAGTCTGCGCGCGCTGGCACCGGAGCGGGTCTGGCTGGTCGGTTCCGTCTCGAAGACCCTCTCCGCTGCGCTCCGCTTTGGCTATGTGATCTGCCCGGCAGGCATGGGCGAGGCCGGACGTCTGACCGCTCAGCACGGCTTTTTCGCGCTCTCGCGCCCGGTGTCCGACCTTATGCTGCGCCTCTTCCAGTCCGGCGATGCCGCCCGGATCCGCGAGCGCGTCCAGGCCGAGTTCGCCGCCCGCCAGCAGATCCTCGTCAACCACCTTGGTGCCTTCGACCTCGGCTGGCAGCCCGGCGTGCCCTTTGTCTGGCTGCGCCTGCCGCAGGGCTGGCGCGCCTCGACCTTCCTGCGCACCGCTGAAGGCCGGGGCGTTCTGGTCCGCTCGGCCGACGAATACGCCCTCATCCACGGCCGGGCCCCCAATGCCGTCCGCATCGCCATTGCCGCAGGCCTGCCGCGCGACGCGTTCGAGACCGCCATGCGCACGCTCTCGGACCTGCTGGCGAAACCGCCAAGCGACCTTCTGGTCTGAAGCTCCGGCTGGTCCGAAATTCCGGACCTGTGGCAGATCGGACTCGATCACGCGGATTTGCCCGACCTGCGGGTTGACCGAACGGCACCCTCTGCGTCAGGGTTCCTCCACGAGCAGACAAAAAAGAGAGCCCGAAAAATGGGACTGCAGCATATCTTCCACGCGCCGCACGGCGGCGCGGATTTTCTTGGTTGGCGCAAGAACCGGCACGGCAGCACGGAAATCGTCTATGACGACGGTGTGGCCCGGCGCATGATCTGGCGCGTTGCAACCGACGATCCGTCCGAAGCCCGCATCTCCGAAGCCCTCCGCCTGGCGGTCGGCTCGATCCGCGTGGTGCCGACACTTTATGACGAGCTGAAGAAACGGGCGATTGCCATCGAACGCGTCGCCTCCTGAGTCCTGACCGGCCCGGAGCAGCCTCGTTTGTTCCGGGCCGCGAGGTCCAAGGGGTTGATTTCGGTGCCGATTGATGACCCACTTGCCTTGATGCGATCGTCTGGTCTAGATTTGATCAAATCACAAGGCCGCCGCAGCGTGGCCGGACCGACGGGAACATGGGGGGCAAGATGGCTGCGACGCCAAATTCCGAGGCCAGAGCCGGCCTCAAGCTGATCAGCCCCACGGCGATCTACGTCATTCTTCTGCTCGCCGTGCCCCTGGCGACCGTGCTGATCTACTCGGTCCTGACCGGGGGGCGTGGCAATGTCTCGCTGCCCCTCACCGGCGAGAATTATGCCGAGCTGTGGTCGAAATCGGTCTACGGCTACATCATGTTCAAGTCGCTGATGGTGGCGCTGGCAGTGACCTTCATCACCGTGATGCTGGCCTATCCGGTGGCCTATTTCGTCAGCTTCCACGTCAAGCCGGAACGCAAGAGCCTCTGGCTGTTCCTGATCACCATCCCGTTCTGGACCAGCTACATCATCCGCGTCAGCCTGTGGTTCGTGATCCTCGGCTATGGCGGGATTGTCGATTCCGCGCTTGCCTCCGTCGGCATCCCGCCCCTGAACATCGCCAGCTACTCGATCCTGTCGATCATCATCGTGCTGGCCCATGCCTATGCGCCCTTCGCGGTCCTGCCGATCTTCGTCAGCCTGGAGAAGGTTGACCGGTCCCTGCTCGAAGCCGGGCAGGATCTTGGCGAAAGCCGCTGGGTCACCTTCCTGCGGGTGACGCTGCCCCTGTCGATGCCGGGCGTGATCGCGGCAGCCCTGATCGTCTTCATCCCGACGGTCGGCGACTATGTGACCCCCGAACTGGTCGGCGACGGCAAGGAACCGATGATCGCCAACCTGATCGAGACCCAGCTTCTCAAGCTGCAGAACTTCCCGCAGGGCTCGGCCTTCGCGGTGGTCTCGATGCTGATGGTCGGGATCGTTTCGGTGGCTTTCGTGCTGTGGAACCGCCGGTTCATCGGAGGCCAGAAATGAAAGCCCCGTATCTGCGCGCCTTCACGCTGTTCTACCTGCTGTTCCTTTACAGCCCGATCCTCTTGCTGCCGATCTTCGCCTTCAACGACGGCAAGGTCGTGGCCTTCCCGCTGCAGGGCTTCACCGGCAAGTGGTTCGGCGAGATGTTCGCCGACCAGAACCTGCGGATCGCGGCCAAGAACAGCCTGATCATCGCGCTGTCGGTGGCCACGCTGTCCACCGTCCTTGGCATCTTCGCCGCCCGCGCGTCCGTGCGCTACCGCTTCCCCGGCAAGGCGCCCTTGATGGGGCTGATCATGCTGCCGCTCGTGCTGCCCGAGATGATCGTGGCGATGGCGCTCCTGGTGGTGCTTCTGTCGATGGGCGTGCCTCTGTCCCTGTTCACGGTGATCGTCGGCCAGGTGCTGATCTGCACCCCCTTTGCCGTGGCGATCCTGACGTCGGCCTTCCAAAGCCTTGACCGGTCGCTGGAAGAGGCTGCGATGGACCTTGGTGAAACGACCTGGTCGACCTTCCGGCTGATCGTCCTGCCCCTGGTGATGCCGGGGATCATGGCCTCGTTCCTGATCTGCTTCACCATCTCCTTCGACGAATTCATCATCTCGAACTTCCTCGGCTCGGGCCAGCCGATCCTGTCGGTCTACATCTTCGGCCAGTTCCGCTTTCCCGCGAAAGTGCCCTCGATGCTGGCACTGGGGACCGTGCTGGTCTGTTTCTCGATCATCCTGCTTGGCTTTGCCGAGTACATGCGCCGCCGTGGCATCGCCAAGGCGGGTGGCAAAGATTCCGGAGGCTTCCTGTGACGTCTGATAATCCTACGATGCCCGAACTTCCTACTATGATAGAGTTCAAGAACGTCCATAAGTATTACGGCGACTATCATGCCCTGCGCGGGATCAACGGCACGATCAGGGCCGGGGAATTCTTCTCGCTGCTCGGACCCTCCGGCTGCGGCAAGACCACGCTTCTGCGCACGATTGCCGGGTTCGAGGACATTTCCTCGGGCGTGATCATGATCGACGGCAAGGACATGGCCAATGTCGCGGCCAATACCCGCCCGACGAACATGGTGTTCCAATCCTACGCCATTTTCCCGCACATGAGCGTCGAGGAAAACGTGGGCTTCGGACTGCGGAAAGACCCGCGGTCCAAGGACGAAAAGGCCAGGGCTGTGGCCGAGGCGCTGGAAATGGTCGGCCTGAAAGGCTTCGGCAAGCGCGCGGCCCATGCGCTGTCCGGCGGCCAGCGCCAACGGGTTGCCCTCGCGCGGGCGCTGATCCTGAAGCCGAAGGTGCTGCTCCTCGACGAACCCCTGTCCGCGCTCGACAAGAAGATGCGCGAGCACATGCAGGTCGAACTGATCAAGCTGCAGCGCCAGGTCGGGATCACCTTCATCCTCGTCACCCACGACCAGGAAGAGGCGCTGGTCATGTCCGACCGCATCGCCGTGATGTTCGAGGGCGAGATCGCCCAGCTTGCCGACCCCGAGACCCTGTATCGCCGCCCGGCGACCAAGAAGGTCGCGGATTTCATCGGCACGATGAACTTCATCCCGGCGACGATCCTCAGCGAATCCGGCAATGCGGTCGAGGTCGAGGCCAAGGGTCTTGGCAAGGTCATGCTGGACATCTCGCAGGCCCCGGTCGCCTCGGGCGATTCCACGGTCGTGGGCCTCCGCCCTGAAACCCTGACGCTGCTCTACGATGACCAGAAAGCGTCCGAGCGCGAGACGGACGGGGTGATCGACGAGGTGATCTACTTCGGCGACATGACCTATTATGACGTCTATCTTGGCGGAACGGACGTCGAAGTGCGCCTGTCGATGCGCAACGTGCCGGGACGCCCGGTGCTTGAGGTCGGCACCAAGGTCCGCGTCGCCTGGAGCCCGACGGCGCTGGTCCTGTTCAGGTAGGGCGAACTCCTCGTTCGACTTCGTCTTCTCGTCGTTGTGGTCGCGCGCAGCGAGAAGGGACGAAGTCTCCGACGAGCGGTTCCAAGGGCCTGCGGACAGGTGTTAAGAAATCCCTAACGTCCGCGACCAACCTGTTGAATTTGCTTGCAGGCTGGCTTTTGTCCACCGTGGACACCCGGCCTACCGATCCGGTGACAACAGCCCCAGACCCCGCAGGTAGATGCCGATCCCGGTCTCCAGCAGGTCCTCTGCCGGCCAGGGCTGCGGCCCCCCGTTGCCGCGCAGGAACAGTTCCACCACCCCATGGCTGACCGCCCAGACATGGGCCGAGATCATGCTCGCGGGCGGCCGCCGCCCCTCCGGCAGGCCCTTCACCAACCCCTCCGCCGCCCTGTCCATCGTCGCCCGCGCCTTGGCCGAGACCTGGGCCAGGTCCGGGTGCTTGCCCGGCTGCAAGCCGCTTTCAAACATCGCCTGATAGTGGCCGGGATACTTCCGGGCAAAGGCCAGATAGGCCCGCCCCGTCGCCTCGAAGGCCGCCAAAGCCGAGGGCCGCCCCTCGTCATAGGCAAATTCCAGCAGCGCCGCGAAGATGTCGAACCCCTGCCGCGCGACCTCGGCCAGCAGATCATCCCGCCCCGCAAAGTGCCGGTAGACCGCCGCCGGGGTCACATCCGCCGCCTTCGCCGCCTCGGACAGGGTAAAGCCCTGCGGCCCCTTCTCGGCGATCAGCGCAAGCGCCGCCTCGACCAGCGCCTGCCGGAGGTTGCCGTGATGATACCCCCGCTTCAAAGTCAGTCCTTCGGCCGCAATCCGGGCCCGCCGCAGATCTTGCCGTCCACCTTTCCGATGGCCGCCTTGTCCTTCCCGGCATAGTCCACGGCCCCAAGGATCGTCTGGACCGCAGCAATCCGCGCGCGCTTCTTGTCGTCGGACAGGATCACCGTCCAGGGCGAGTGCTTGAAGCTCGTCTTCTGCATCGTCTCATCGATGGCGGTGCAGTAGTCGTGCCACTTGGCCAGCCCGTCCACGTCGATCTGTGACAGCTTCCATTGCTTCAGAAGGTCGCTCTCGCGATCCAGGAACCGCCTCAGCTGTTCGGCGCGGCCGACTTCGAGCCAGACCTTCAGGAAGATGATCCCCTCATCCGCGATCATCTGCTCGAACTCGGGCAGCTGGCGAAAGAACTTCGCGCGGTCCTCGGGTTTGCAGAAGCCGAAGACATGCTCGATCATCGCGCGGTTGTACCAGCTGCGGTCGTAAAGCGCGATCTCGCCCTTGGCTGGAAACCAGTCGACGTAACGCTGGAAATACCACTGCTGGCTTTCGCGGTCCGTCGGTTTCGACAGGGCCACGACGTAGGTCTGTCGCGGGTTCAGGTTCTCTGTCACGGCCTTGATCGTCCCGCCCTTGCCTGCGGCGTCGCGGCCCTCGAAGACCACGATCATCCGCTTGCCCGAGGCCTTGAGACCCGCCTGCATCTTCGCAAGTTCGATCTGCAGGGCCTCCATGTGCCTGTCGTAGTCCTTGCCCTTGATCTCCTCCCGGTAGGGGTAGGAGGCGGTCATGATCGCGTCCTTGTCCGCCTTTTCGATCGCCTTGCGCACCTCTTTAGGCGCGCCCTCGCGGAAGTAGCGGCTGATCGCGCCGTCGAAGGGTAGGGTCATCTGAATCCTCCTTACATTGCCGCCAGTATGGCCATTGCACGGCCTAGCGCAATGCGGCGCGGTCGATGGCCTGAAGGACGATGTCCGCGCGGGCGTGGTGCGGCATGTGGCCCGCGCCGTCGATCACCGTCAGCCGGGCGTTCGGCAACAGGTCCGAGACCGGGCCGGAATGGATATCCAGCGGGACGATGGTGTCGGCTGTCCCGTGGATCAACTCGACCGGCAAGGTCAGCGCCGGATAGCGTGGCACCATCGTCACCAGTTCGGCCCGCAGCGCATTCACCTGTTTCACGTTCGCGGCAAGCGTCTCGCGGCGCAAGGTCAACGGCGTGCCAAGGAAACTGTCATATCCCGGCGGCACCGGATCAGGGGCAAAGACCGCGGCCGTGGCACTTCGGACATAGCTTTCCGGCACGAACGCCGATGCCAGCGGAATGGCAAGGGCGCGGCCGACGGTCGTGTCGGTGACACGATACCAGATGTCGAGCTTTCCTGGCCACGGCATGGAGGGAGAGCCAACCAGAACGAGGCCACTCGGGCCGCCGTCCAAGGCCCAGGCAAGCGCCACCGCGCCGCCATAGCTTTGCCCCAGCACCAGGGGCTCGGTGACCCCCAGCTGCGCCACCCCGGCCTTGATGAACCGCGCCTGCGCGCGCAGGCTCATGTCGTCCAGCGGATCGGAGTGACCCAGACCCGGACGGTCAACCACGGTGACCCGGTAGCGGTCGGTCAGCTGATCGCGCAGGGCGAATGTGAGGTCGCGCAAGCTGCCGCTCGCGCCATGGATCATCACCAGGTCGGGGCCTTCGCCCTTGATCTCATAGTGCAGACGCTTGCCCTCGACCGTCACGAACTGCCCGGACGCGGGAAACGCCGCTTCGGCCGCGGTTTCGCGGGCCGAGGCACGCCAGTGCGTGACACCGGCAAGGCCCAGGACGGCGATGAGGACGCTAGCGGCCAATCTCTGCAATGTCATAGGGCGTGGACTGATAGATCTCGTTGATCCAGTTGCCATATAGAAGGTGCGCGTGGCTTCTCCACCGGTTCAGGGGGGGCATCGCGGGGTTGTCATCCGGATAGTAGTTCAAGGGCACGTTGATCGGCGTTCCGCTGGCGACGTCGCGGTCATATTCCTGCTTCAGCGTTTCGCTGTCGTATTCGAAGTGGTTGAAGATATAAAGCGCCCGGTGCGCCGCATCCTCGACCAGACAGGGGCCGACTTCGTCGCTGCCGAGAAGGGTCTTCAGTCCCGGGGCCGCGTCGATCTCGGCCTGCCGCATCTCGGTCCAGCGGCTGACGGGGATGACGAAATCATCAGAGAACCCGCGCAGGTAGGGCGAGGTGGGCGCAAGGTTCTGGTGCCGGAAGCAGCCGAAGGCCTTGGCGGGCAGCATGTGTTTCTTCACGCCATGGAAATGGTTGATCATCGCCATCCCACCCCAGCAGACGCCGAAGGTGGATTGCACGTTGGTCTGGGTCCAGTCCATCACTTCGCACAGCTCGTCCCAATAGGTGACGTCCTGAAACGGCAGATGCTCGATGGGCGCGCCGGTGATGATCAGGCCGTCGAATTTCTCGTCCTTCACCTCCTGGAACGGTCGGTAGAAGGTCGCCATATGCTCGGCCGCGGTGTTCTTCGTCGTGTGCTCCGACATGCGGATCAGCTGCAGGTCGATCTGCAGGGGCGTGGCCCCGATCAGCCGGGCGAACTGGTTTTCCGTCTGGATCTTCTTCGGCATCAGGTTGAGCAAGCCGATCCGCAAGGGCCGGATGTCCTGATGCGCGGCGCGGTCGGGAGACATGACCATGACGCCCTCGGACCGCAGCACGTCATAGGCGGGCAGGGTTTCGGGCAGGGTGATCGGCATGATCGGATCCTTGGGGCGTTCAAAGCGCAAAAGCTGTGGGCGAAGCGCAAGAGCTAGGGGGTTATTGCGGGCTGCGCAACCCTTGGCGGCGGTCGATGGAGCTGGCGATCAGTGCATCGAAATCCGCAACGTTGCGCACGGCGGCAACCTCTTCGGCCGTGACCGTAACACCCCATTCCGCCATCGCGGCATAGCGCGGCTGGCGGTGGGCAAGCGCGCGGGCATAGGTCCAGCGGACGAAGTGGTCGGGATCGCAGGTTTCTTCACTGACAGAGTGGGTTGCGCGGTATTTCTCCCACGCCGCATTAAGAAAGTCTGGCTGGTAGTACATCGGTTTTGGCGCGCGATCAAAGCGGCGGACAAGCTCGGCGGTGTGGGCGTCGGAGCCCTTGATCCAGACCAGAAGCAGCGTGTCCGCCAGTTGGCGCATTACCGGATCGGCCCGGTCTTCGGCGTCGACCACCTCGCAGATCGACCCCGAGGTGTCGCAGACGAAGTTCGCATAGCCGTAGATTTCCTCGGCCCGCTCCATGAACCGCGCGGTATCCAGCGTGGCGGCCACTTCGGCGGCGCGGTGCTGGTCCTGCCGTTTCATGTATTCGGCGAAAGGGACACCGCCCCTGGCCGGGTCGCCGGGCTTGCCAAGGTAGGTCGACAAGGGGGCGAGGTTGTCGAAGGTGATGTTCGACGCGATAAAGACAGAGTCGGTCATCAGAAGCTCGCGCAGGAGCGGCACTTTCATCGCCTCGCGCTTGAAGTTGTCGGCGATGTACTCACCCATGTAACGGGTGCCGATCCGGTAATCGACGGAATAGTGGAACCAGTCGCCATGGTCGCGCAAGAGATTGGAAAGATAGGTCTTTCCAAGACCGGACATGCCGAACAGCAGGATGCGCTTGCGCGCGGCGGCCAGATAGTCCTGCCCGGAACCATAGATCATCGCGTCACCTCCGGCGCCTCTGTTAGCCTCCGGGGCGCGGCTTCACAATGAAAAACCCCGCCCGGACGGGGCGGGGCTTGCGGGCCGCACGCACAGCGGATCAGAACGACCAGCCGACCTTGACGCCGACGCCAATCGCGGTGCTGCCCGTCATGCTGCCGCGAGAAGCACCCAACGTCTGCGGCTGAGCGTCGCCAAGCCAGGTATAATTCACCCCGCCTGACACCTTCATGTTGTCCTTCGTATAGCTCGCTCCGATTGTCGCACCAAAGCGGCCGTCAGTGGGGGAAAGCGGCGATACGAGCGGATCGGTGCCTTTGGGTTCGTAGGTCAGGGATATCGAACCTGCCCAGGTCTCGTTGAAGCGGCGTCCAACTCCCAGGCTGTAGGTGACAGTGTCCTCTAGATCGACAAGGCCGTCTCCGGGGAAGCCGGGCGGATCGATCTTGAAGCTGGACCAGTCTGCCCAGCGGATGCTGCCGAATACCAGGGTGTCCTTGGCGATCCCTGTTTGAAAGTCGAGATTGACCGATTGCGGGGTTTCGACTTCCGTGACCGTGATCGGCGGGGCAAGGGTCTGAGTGGTGTCAAAGTTGTGCGTGATCGCCGAGTTGTAGGTCAGCGCGACCCGCAGGGCGATCTCGGGTTTTTCGTAGGCGATACCGACCAGATATCCCGGTGCCCAGTCCCCGGCCAGGTTGACCGAATATCCCGACAGCGGGCCGTATGCGGCGCCCTGCAGGCGGATGTTGCCCTCGGCATAATGCATCTTGAGACCGCCGTGGACGGAGAAGGCCTCATTGAACTTGTAGCGCAGGATGCCGGACACGCCCCAGGTTTCGGCCTTGGCCGAAGTGCCGCCAAGGACCGGCGAGGTCAGGGCGTAGGAGATATCGGCACCGAAGGGCTGGTCGATGATCAGGGCCATCGAAAGCTGGTCGCTGATGTCGTATTTGTAGCCAAAGCCGAACTGCGAATGCGTCCCGGCCACGTCCCCGGTCGGGGCGGTGGCGACATCGCGGCCTTCGACGCTGGGTGAGACCAGCCCGAAGGACAGTTCCAGATAGCGGCCCTTTTCAAAGAGGACACCGATGCCCTGGCCCGACCGGTCGATTCCCCCGGCCATTGCCGCCGTTCCGCCTGCGACCACGGCGACCGACGCCATGAGAATGCGTTTCATTCTGCTCATCCCTCAACCTGACCTTCCGACCCGGAAGTTCCCCTTGCGGAACAGGCTATGCGTCACAAAACCATGGGTCAATCAATGACGCCACGTCACGGTCTTGTGACCGCGGCCCCCTGTGGCCGCGATGCCCCACTGCCCAAAGTGATCCAGATCCCAAGGAAGATCAGCCCTGCGCCCAGAAACAATGTAAGTTCAATAGGCTCATTGTAGAAGATCCAGCCGATAGCTGCAATGATCGGCAGGCGCGCAAAGTCAACCGGCACCACCACGCTGGCCGGCGCAAGGCTGAGGGCCGTGGTCAGGCAGAGATGGGCCGTTATCCCGGCTACCGCGATCAGCCCAAGCCAGGGCAGCGTGGACAGCGTCGGCAGGGTTATCGGCCCGCCAAGTCCCATTGCGACGCCGCCAAGCACCGCCTGCATCAGCGTCAGCCAGAACAGGATCGAGATGATCGCCTCGCCGCGCGTCAGGGCCTTCGTCATCAGATTGGTTCCCGCAAAGAAAACGGCGGCACCCGCGGCCGCCAGCACTCCGGGGTCGAGTGCGCCGAAATCGGGGCGGGCGACGATCCAGACCCCGACAAGACCAAGGACAGCCGCCGCGACCTTCCGGCGGTTGAGCCTTTCCCCGAGAAAAAGCGGAGCCAGCAGGATCACCCAGATCGGAGACGTAAACTCCAGAGCGAAGACCTGCGCCAGCGGGATCACGGTGACCGCATAGAACCACAGTGACTGGCCCGAGAAATGAAACAGGTTGCGCAGGAGGTGGCTGCCCAGCCGATCGGTCCGGATCCGGCCGAGCTGGCCAAACGCCAGCCCGAAGCCGACGACGATGACCCAGCCGATCATCGACCGGAAGGCGAGGATCTCGAACGTGTCATGCACGCCCTTGATCTGGCGCGTGGCTACCGCCATTGCCGTGAAGGCGGCGATGGCTCCGGTCATCCAGGCGGCAGCGGCAAGCGGGCGATGCGTCATGGCCGCACCCTTGCCGGGAGGCCAGCGAAAGTCCAGAGCGCGTCAGCGCCGGATCGGAAAGGCGACTCCCATCACCGGCAGGCTTGCTGGGACCGAAGGACCGGTGCCGCGACCGGAGCAACAAGTGAGGCAGTCAGGCGGTCAACCGGTCCGGCAGGACCAGAACCTTCACTTCGCCCGGCCGTGGAGCTTCGGCGATGGCAGCAGGCGTTTCCGAAAGCGGAATTGTCCGCGAGATCAGGCGTGCGACATCGACTTCGCCCCGACGCAGCATCGCGACCGCGCGCCCCTGGGTGAACGGATTGATGAAGCTGTGCAGCAGTTGGATCTCGCGGAAGAGCAGGTCGAAGGGTTCGATACGCACCTTCCGGCCCTTCGGCAGGACGCCAAGAACCACGATCCGCCCGCCCGCGCGGGTCAGGCGCGGGGCCATTTCCACTGTCTCTGCCACGCCCGCACATTCGAGGATCAGATCGGCTCCGCTGCCGACCTGGGCAAGCGCCGCTGCCTCGGTCGCGGCGGTCGCGGTCGCGCCCACGCTTTCGGCGAGCGCGCGCTTGTCCGGATGCCGGGTGACAAGAAGGACGTCGGCCCCGGCGTTGCGCGCCAGCTGGACCGCAAGCTGGCCGATCACCCCGCCGCCAAGGACGATGACCCTCTCGCCGGGGACGGGAGCGCCGATGTCCACGCCGTGCAGGGTGCAGGCAAGCGGCTCGGCAAAGGCTGCATGACGCGGGTTCAGATCGCCGACCTCCAGCGCGCGATGGGCGGGCAGGGTGGCGAACTCGGCGAGACCGCCGTCCCGGTGGATGCCGATGGCGACGTTCCGGGTGCAGAGGTTGACCCGGCCGCGCAGGCATTGGTCGCAGCTGCCGCAAGCGATGTTCGGGTCGCAGGCGATGCGGGTTCCCGGGGACATCCGGACGCCGTCACCGCACGTGACCACTTCGCCGCAGAACTCGTGCCCCAGCGTGACCGGGGGTGCGCAGGGAAACTCGCCCTTGAAGAGGTGCCGGTCAGTGCCGCAGATGCCGGCGGCAAGGATGCGGACCAGGACCTCGCCGGGACCGGGCGCAGGTGCCGGCACGTCGACCGCCTCGATCCGGCCCACCGCCTGCAACCGCACTGCCTGCATGTCCGCCCTCCCGTGTCTTGGGGATACTGGCACAGGCGAGTGCGCCTGTCGTCAGGCATCTGTGCGCGGGCAAACAATGACTTGCAAGGCAGGACGGTTGCCCCGGGGGCCGCTGCGGCCTATGTCCCGGAACCAGAAGAAGGATGACGCCATGAGCCTAGATCCGTCCGCAGGTCGCAAGCCCGACCACCCGGTCGCCCCCGAATTCCCGGCACGCTGGTCGCCCCGGTCGTTCACCGACCGCGCCCTGACCGAGGCCGAGGTCATGTCCTTGCTGGAGGCCGCCCGCTGGGCGCCCTCGGCCTCGAACCACCAGCCGTGGCGGCTGGTCTGGGCGCGGCGCGGTGAAGCCGGCTTTGCCGCAATCCGCGATACGCTTACGGGGGTCAACCCGGTCTGGGCGGGCCGGGCGGGGGCCTTGTTCGTGGTGGCGTCCAAGGACACCGTGACAAACCACGAAGGTCTTTCCGTGCCGAACCGCACGGCCTGGTTCGATACGGGGGCGGCCTGGATGAGCCTTGCCTTGCAGGCCAGGACGATGGGCCTTCACGCGCATGCGATGGGCGGGTTCGACAAGGACAGGCTGTCGGCGGCGGTTGCGCTTCCGGAAGGCCACACGCTGCACTGCGTCGTCGCGGTGGGGGAGCAAGGACCGGCGGAAAGCCTGCCCGATGACCTGCGCGCCCGCGAAAGGCCGAGCGGACGCAAGCCGGTGGGCGAGATTGCGTTGCACGGGCGGTTCTGACCCGCTGCCGCTCGACTTCGCGTCGTCCACATCGCAGGCCGTGCCCGTCAGTCGGTTGTGGCTCCGGGCGGCGGATAGCGCGTCCCGTCCACGACCTTGTCCACATCAAGCGATCGCCAGACAAAGTTGCCGACATCTTCGCGCTTGCGGCAGAGGATTTCGCTGTGGCAGTAAAGTTCGGTGATCGGACGATAGCGCAGGTTCCGGTCGGCATGTTCGGTAAAGAACCCGGCGATCGGGTTGCTCAGGCCCTGGTCGACAAGATCATAGCCGAGGCCAGAGTTGAACAGCGCGCGCAGGCCCATTTCGGAGAACTGGAAGAAGTTCCACGGCCGTTCATGCGCGATGTAGGAAAAATGCGTCTCGACAAACACATGCCCGCCGACCTTCAGGAGCCTGGTGATCTCCTCGGCCACGACCCAGGGCATGTGGAGATGCTCGAAGACCGCGGATGAGAAGATCAGGTCGAACTTTTCGTCCTTGGCGAAATATTCCGTCAAGCGATGGGCATCGCCGACCACGTCCACATTCTCGCCTGGATAGAAATCGAAACCGACATAGTCAGCCTTGGAAAACCGGGCCCGCAAGTTGGTGCCGGTCACGACGCGCGATCCGATTTCAAGCACCTTCAGACCCGGCTTGTTGAATTCCTGCTCCAGAAAACCGGCCCAGGCCGAGTGGCCGACATGTTTCGGAGGCGCGATGCGATACCGTCGGCGCATGAAGGGCAGCGTTTCGACGAACGACTTTATCTTGCGCCTGGTTTCGCCCTTCATGCCGACCTCGGGTTCCTTGGATTTCTGACGATTTATTCCAGCTCGATCGTCCCCGGCGGTTTCGAGGTGCAGTCGTAGAAGACGCGGTTGACGCCCTTGACCTCGTTGATGATCCGGGTGGCGGTTTCGCCGAGGAAGTCGTGGGTGAAGGGGTAGTAGTCGGCGGTCATGCCATCAACGGACGTGACCGCGCGCAGCGCCAGCGCATAGTCGTAGGTCCGCCCGTCGCCCATGACGCCCACGGTCTTCATCGGCAGGACCGCGGCGAAGGCCTGCCAGATCTCGTCGTAAAGCCCGTGCTTGCGGATCTGGTCGATGTAGACCGCATCGGCCCGGCGCAGGATGTCGAGCTTTTCTGCGGTGATCTCGCCCGGGCAGCGGATGGCAAGGCCGGGGCCGGGGAAGGGGTGGCGGCCGATGAAGCTGGCGGGCAGGCCAAGCTCACGCCCCAGCGCGCGGACCTCGTCCTTGAACAGTTCGCGCAGCGGTTCGACAAGCTTGAGGCCCATCTTTTCCGGCAACCCGCCGACGTTGTGGTGGCTCTTGATCGTGACCGAAGGCCCGCCCGAGAAGCTGACGCTTTCGATCACGTCGGGGTAAAGCGTGCCCTGCGCCAGGAACTTCGCCCCACCAACGGCGGTCGCGTGCTTCTGGAACACGTCGATGAACAGCTTGCCGATGGTCTTGCGCTTGATCTCGGGGTCGGAAACCCCCTCCAGCGCGCCAAGGAAGAGGGCGCTTTCGTCGGCATGGATCAGCGGCATGTTGTAATGGTCGCGGAACATGGTGACGACCTGCTCGGCCTCACCCAGCCGCAGCAGACCGTGGTCGACGAAGACGCAGGTCAGCTGATCGCCGATGGCTTCGTGGATCAGGACGGCAGCGACGGACGAATCCACCCCGCCCGACAGCCCGCAAATGACCTTTGCGTCACCAACCTGGTCACGGATCTTGCGGATCGCCTCCTCGCGGTAGGCGCCCATCGTCCAGTCGCCCTTGAACCCTGCCAGCTTGACGAAATTCTCGTAAAGCTGCGCGCCCTTGGGTGTGTGGTGGACCTCGGGGTGGAACTGGACGGCGTAGAAATGCCGGGCGGGGTCTGCGGTGATGGCAAAGGGCGCGTTCGGCGAAGTGCCATAGACCTGGAAGCCCGGCGCGATCTTCGACACATGGTCGCCGTGCGACATCCAGACCTGCTCCTGCGCCTGCGGACCTGCTTCGGGCGGGAACCAGCCGGCGAGGAAGGGGTGGGTCAGGTCGGTCGGGGTGACGAAGGCCTTGCCGAATTCCGCCGTGCCGTGTCCGCCTTCGACCTGACCGCCAAGGCAGTGCATCATCACCTGCTGGCCGTAGCAGATGCCCAGGATCGGGACGCCCATCTCGAAGACGCCTGCGGGCGGCATCGGGGCATTCTCCCAATAGACCGAGGCCGGGCCGCCCGAGAAGATCACCGCCTTGGGGGCAAAGGCCTTCAGGAAGGCCTTGTCCACGCGGTTGTAGGGGTGGATTTCGCAGTAGACGCTCAGCTCGCGCAGGCGGCGCGCGATCAGCTGCGTCACCTGGGACCCGAAGTCGATGATGAGAAGGCGGTCGTGTGTCTGGCTCATGCGCCCGCGTAGCGCGAGGTTCAAACCGGTGCAAGGGGTGGCTGGCGGCGGACCGGGGGTTTCACACCCCCGGACCCCCGTGGAGTCTTTGCGGAAAAGAGCAGGAGCATGTCGTTTGCGACGAGGATTGATGTCGCTTTTGGAAAGGATTGGCCGGTTTCAAGGGGCGGGGGGAAAAGGTTTGGCGTCATAAGGGCGAAAACATCTCCCGGAGGCCGACATGAACGACGTTGCAGGGCGCAGGGCGCGCAGTGGTGGGGGCGCAAGCCGCCGGGCGGAACGCACCGCGGTCAGTTTCGAGACCGCGCGCTTCATCGAGCGCAACATCCCGAACTTCGAGATCCTGAACGAGGAAGCGCTTCAGATCATCGAGTGGAACGCCGAGACGGTGCTGGAAGAAATCGGCGTGAACTTCGTCGAGAATCCGGGCGCGCTGGACCTTTGGCGCGCTGCCGGGGCGGATGTGAAGGGCGAACGGGTCCACATCCCGCGCGGTCTGGCCCGCAAGCTCTGCGCCACCGCGCCGTCCCGGTTCACGCAAGCGGCGCGCAACCCGGAGCGGAACGTCGAGGTCGGGGGCCGGAACCTGGTCCTGGCCCCGGTCTATGGCCCGCCCTTCGTGCGCGATGCCGAGGGCGGACGCCGCTATGCGACGCTGCACGACTTCCAGAATTTCGTGAAGCTGGGCTACATGTCGAAATGGCTGCACCATTCCGGCGGCACCGTCTGCGAACCGACCGACGTGCCGGTGAACAAGCGCCACCTCGACATGCTGATGGCGCACATGACCCTCAGCGACAAGCCCTACATGGGATCGGTCACCGAACCGTCACGGGCGGCGGATTCGGTCGCGATGTCGAAGATCCTCTTCGGCGACGATTTCGTCGACCGGAACACGGTGATGACCTCGCTGATCAACATCAACTCGCCGCTGACCTTCGACGGCATCATGATGGGCGCGCTGGAGGTCTATGCCCGCGCCAATCAGGCGGCGATCATCTCGCCGTTCATCGTCGGCGGGGCCATGGCGCCGGTGACGGTCGCGGGCACGCTGACGCAGGTTCTTGCCGAGGTTCTGGCAGGTGTGGCCTACAGCCAGCTTGTGCGCCCGGGCGCTCCGGTCATCTTCGGGGCTTTCGTGACCTCGATCGACATGAACTCGGGCGCGCCGACCTTCGGGACACCGGAAGCCGCACACATCACCTATGGCGCGGGGCAGCTGGCGCGGCGTCTGGGGCTGCCCTACCGTTCGGGCGGGTCGTTCTGCGGATCAAAGCTGCCGGATGCCCAGGCGGCCTATGAGACCGCGAACTCGCTGAACATGGCGCTTCTGGCGGGCGTGAACTTCATGCTCCATGCCTGCGGCTGGCTGGAGGGCGGCCTGGTCAGCTCCTACGAAAAGTTCGTGATGGACGCCGACCAGCTGGGCACGCTGCACCACCTTGCGCAGGGCGTGATCATGGACACCAACGGGCAGGCGATGGACGCGATCCGCGAGGTCGGCCCCGGCGGTCACTACCTTGGCTGCAGCCATACGCAGGCCAACTTCAAGTCGGCGTTCTGGCGTTCGGACCTCCTGGACTACAAGCCCTTCGAGACCTGGGCCGAGGAAGGCGCGCGCGACACGCAGGCGCTTGCTGCCGAACGGGTCAAGAAGCAGCTGGCGGATTACCAGGCTCCCGACCTGGATCCGGGCACCCGCGAGGCGCTGGAAGACTATGTCGCCCGCCGCAAGGCCGAAATGCCGGATGCCTTCATCTGAAAACGAAGAAGAGGCGGCAGGACCGCCCCTTTCTTGGTCCTTGCCCGGCTTCAGGCCAAGCCGCTCCGCCGCAGGACCTGTGCCTCGGCCAGAAGTGCTATCAGCACCTCGATGTGGCGCGCGACCGAATAGGCCGCATCCCCGGCCAGTCGCGTCGCCTCAAGGTTGGCCTCGACCGACATCAGTGACGTAACCGTGTCTTCCGGCGAAGCCCCGCTGCCCACATAGCGGCGCAGGTCGCGGTCGCGGCGGTATTCCTGCAGCCCGAAACGCGCGGCGCGCATCAGAAGCCGGGGGCGGCGCAGGGTTGCAAGCAGGGTGCGGCAATCGGTCATCGGGAATCTCCGTAGCTGGACGGTGTCATCCTGACCCAATACAACCGGGCGTTGCGCAAACGACATTTGCAGCGCGCGGAGGTTACCGAACAGTTTAAGATTTCCGTCGAATTGTCGAGGTTAGCCGCAAGGTTAACGAACAGGTAATCAATTCCACCCAAGGTTGCAGTTGTCCAAGGCTGGACCCATTGCAGCCCGGGTGTGGACAAAAATGGGACGACTGAATTGCCAGAATTGACTGCTGCCAGCCTGCCAGACTGGCTTCCCCAAGCTGTGCGCCACTACCTCGATCATACCGAAGAAGGCACATCGCTACGGGAGCTTGCGCGGCGCGAAGGTCTGCATGCCTCGACCATCCTCAGACAGGTGCGTCGGTTCGAGAACCGCCGTGAGGACCCGCTGATGGACGAGGCTCTTTCGGCCGTCTCCCGCCTTGTTCCCCGCCAGTCAGATGCTCCAGCCCGGAAGGATGATCCCCTCATGTCCGTTCACCCCCGCCTGACCGGTCCCGGCGACGCGCCCGAGATCTGCGACGAACAGGCGTTGCAGCGCGAAGGCATGCGCGTGTTGCGCCGCCTGGCCGAGCCGAACGCCGTGATGGCGATTGCGCCCGATCTCGAAAAGGCCGTGGTCATCCGGGAACTGCCGGACGGGAAAAGCCTGCGCTCGGCGGTGCTGGAGCGGTCGGTGGCCCATGCCTTTGCGCTGAAGGACTGGGTGACCTGCCGCAAGCCGGGCCGGGTCTCGACCTACGAGATCACGTCAACGGGGCGCGCGGCACTGAAGCGGATGGTCGACGACGAGGATCGCCGCCGTCAGGGCATGGCCGAGGCCGCCACGCCCTTTGGCGACCAGCACCGCGTCTGGGGCGACCGCGAGGTGATGGATGACGCAGGCCCCCGCCGTGTCCGCTACAACCTGGCGGAAAGCCCGGTGGCCTTGCTGGGACGGCGGCGGGACCGGGACGGGAAGCCCTTCCTCGAACCCGAATTTGTCGCCGCCGCCGAACGCCTGCGCGAGGATTTCGAGCTTGCCCAGATGGGCCCCCGCGTGGCGCAGAACTGGGACCGGTTCCTGACGGGTGGGGACCGGGGCGGCTTTCAGTCCGACAGCGGCCTTGCCGAGGGGCCGTCCTCGGCCCGCTCCCGCGTGGCTGCCGCCCTGCGCGACCTCGGGCCGGGCCTGGGCGACGTCGCGCTGCGCTGCTGCTGCTTTCTTGAAGGCCTCGAGGTCGCCGAAAAGCGCATGGGCTGGGCCGCGCGGTCGGGCAAGATCGTCCTCAGGATCGCCCTGATGCGACTGCGCCGCCACTATGACGAGACTTACGGCAAGTCTGGCCTGCTGATCGGCTAGAGCCTGTCCGACAAAAGTGGACTCCGGTTTTGTCGAAAGACAGGCGACCACGAAACACCTGGAGTCTGTCTGGCGCTTTTGTCAGCGTCAGACAGACTCTAGGCGGCAGGGATAGGCTGAAAAGCGGAAGGGGAAATGCGGATTCACTCCGCATTCCCCCTTCTTCCGGGGCTTCCCCGTCCCCGGACCGCGCGCAGGCCAGGGTCAGGCCGCGCGCGTAACTCCGATCCGGTGCAGCGCGCCCGCCAGCGCCCCTCCGGCAAGCGGTGCGGCGATGAAGACCCAAAGGTCGGCCATGGCCTTGCCGCCAACGAA
The DNA here is from genome assembly GCA_040385165.1 of Pseudomonadota bacterium. Lineage (GTDB taxonomy): Bacteria > Pseudomonadota > Alphaproteobacteria > Rhodobacterales > Rhodobacteraceae > Tabrizicola. The sequence continues at coordinate 27,567 of JAZKHX010000006.1, forward strand.
CAGTGCCGGGCCGAAGGACCGTGCCGGGTTGACCGACACGCCCGTCACCGTGATCCCGACCAGATGGATTGCGGCCAGCGTCAGGCCGATCGCCAGCCCGGCCATTGCTCCGGGGGCCGAGGCTTGCGTTGCTCCCAGGATCACCGTCACGAACAGGAAGGTCATCACGGCCTCGAAGACCAGCGCCGAGGTCAGCGAATATTCCCCAAGGTATCCCGCGCCATAGCCGTTCTGGCCAAGGCCATTGACCGCGATGTCATAGCCCGTCCTGCCCGAGGCGATCAGATACAGAAGGCCCGCGCCGATCACCGCGCCAACCAGTTGGGCTGCCACATAGGTCACCAGAGCCCCGCCCGGGATCCGCCCGGCAAGAAAGGCCCCGAGGCTGACAGCCGGGTTCAGATGCGCCCCCGAGATCGGCCCGATGCCATAGGCCGCCGCCACGATGGCCAGCCCGAAGGCCAGCGAGATCCCGGTCATCCCGATCTCCGCCCCCATCAGCACGGCTGCCCCGCATCCGAAGAGGACCAGAATTGCGGTGCCGATCACTTCGGCGATGAAAACCTTCGACATGACAAGGACGCTCCGGCGTTGCATGACGCGCAAGGCGGTGCGGCGGCCATGTGGCGGCAGCCTGCGTTGCCATGCAGACAAATCCGGCGTATCTGAAGGGCAGCCAACGGTCAGGGGGAATTTTCCGTGCGCGACCTCACGCTTCCCGAAGGACGTCATCCGGAAAAGGCCCACCGGCCGGACAATGCCCAGCCGAAAAAGCCCGCCTGGATCCGGGTCAAGGCCCCCACGTCCGAAGGCTACAAGAAGACCCGCGACATCCTGCGCGACAAGAAGCTTGTCACGGTCTGCGAGGAAGCGGGCTGCCCGAACGTCGGCGAATGCTGGTCCCAGGGCCATGCCACGATGATGATCATGGGCGAGATCTGCACCCGCGGCTGCACCTTCTGCAACGTGGCGACCGGCAGGCCGCAGACACTTGACGCTTTCGAGCCCGGTCGGGTGGCCCATGCCGTTGCCGAGCTTGGGCTGTCCCATGTCGTCGTCACCTCGGTCGACCGCGATGATCTCGATGACGGCGGGGCCGAGCATTTTGCCCAGACGATCCGCGCCATCCGGCATCGCGCACCACAGACGACGATCGAGGTTCTGACCCCCGACTTCCTGAAATGCCCGCCGTCGGCGCTGGAAAAGGTGGTCGAAGCCCGCCCCGATGTCTTCAACCACAATCTTGAAACCGTGCCTGGCCTTTATCACGAGGTCCGTCCCGGTGCGCGCTACTTCCATTCCTTGCGCCTGTTGCAGCGGGTCAAGGAACTGGACCCGCAGATGTTCACCAAGTCCGGGATCATGGTGGGTCTGGGCGAAGACCGGCAGGCGGTCTTGCAGGTGATGGATGACATGCGGTCGGCCGGGGTCGATTTCCTGACCATCGGGCAGTATCTGCAGCCGACACCCAAGCACCACGGTATCGCGCGTTTCGTCACGCCGGACGAGTTCAAGGCCTATGAAACGGCTGCCTGGGGCAAGGGGTTCCTGATGGTTTCGGCCACACCGCTTACCCGGTCCAGCTACCACGCCGGCGACGATTTCGCCCGGATGCGCGCCGCGCGGCAGGCGGGGCGGGGCTGAACCCAGAGTTTGCGACGAAGACCCTTACCGTCATGCGTCTTCGCAGAAAACTCAGGCACTGATCTTCTGCGAAAATCGGAACAGCATCCGGACGGGTCCCGGATTGCAGGTCACGATGAGCCGGCTTTGCGTGACGAGCAGGTGGAACCCGCGCCGCGTCACGTTATCGGCGAAACGGTCGTGCCCAACTTCGGTTGCGACCCGACCGATTGCTCGACGGACAACGCCGCCCTTCGCAGACTTTGCCGAGAAAATCTGGTCAATCCAGGCGTCAGGGTCGGTCTTGCGGGTCTGTGACAGCTGCATGCCGTGCAGGATACGTCGCGCCCGCTGACCACCCGGTTAACCCCGGTCATTCAACGCTCGGCACCGCAAGAAGATACTCCGCCACGGCCAGACGGTCGCTTTCCGGCAACCGGGCCATGTTCTCGACCACCTCGGCCATAAGCCCGCCGACGCTGTCATACTCCGGCGTGAAGCCCGTCGTCAGGTATTGCACGATGTCGCCCGAACTCCAACCAAGCTTGCCTGGCGTGATGTTGGGGATCCGCCCGTCACCCGACGGGTTCGGCGCGCCGCTCAGCCAGCGCGCAGTGTCGAGGCCGCCCAGAAGGTTGCGCGGCGTGTGACATTCCGCGCAATGCGCCATCGCCTCGGCGACATAGCGCCCGCGTGTCGCTGTCGGCGTCAGATTGCCGGGCAGCGCCCAGTCATCCGACAGGAACAGAAGCTTCCAGACCCCCAGCGTCTCGCGCCGCGAAAAGGGAAAGCCCAGTTCATGCGGCAGGCTTGGCGTCGGATCGGCGGGCAGCGTCTTCAGAAAGGCATAGAGGTCCGCCACGTCCTGCAATTCCATCTTCGCGTATGCGGCATAGGGCAGGGCGGGGTAGTAGTGTTCGCCCTCCGGGCTGACCCCGCGCGTGATCGCATTCGCAAGGTCGAGTAGCGTCCAGCCACCGATGCCCTGTGCGGCATCCTGGCTGATGTTCGGGGCGATGAAGGTGCCGAAGTCCGAGGGAAAGCGTTGCCCGCCCGCCAGCACCAGCTGGGCCTCGCCCGTCGCCTTTGCCGCCATGTGGCACGAGGCGCAGCCCGAAGCCCAGAACACCAGCTCTCCCTTCACCGGATCGCCGGTCAGCCCCGCGACTGACGCCTCGGACAGGGGCTTTGGCCGCGCCAGGACCCACAGGCCCGCAGCCGCGACCAGACTTAGAACTCCCAGCCAGCGCCAGACCCGCATCGCTTGCCTCATCCAGATTCCGGCGGAAAGCCTAGACCAGCCATGGCCTTGCGTCCAATCACGGACCGAAGCCTCGGCGGTCCAGTGTCATCCAGTCCGGCCAGCCGATGAAATATTCGATCCCCACGATCACCAGCGAGATCGCCACCACTCCAAAGACCAGTTTCACCCGGCCCTCCGAGGCGGGCTTTTGCACCCAGCGTTTCGCGCGCATCAGCCACTGAAGGTAATTCATGGCGCGCCGGTGAACCGGACCTTGCCGATGAAGGGCAGGTTGCGGTTCCTTTGCGCGAAATCGATGCCATAGCCCACGACGAATTCATCCGGGATCTCGAACCCGGTCCAGTCCGCCTTGACCGCCACTTCCCGGCGCGAGGGCTTGTCGAGAAGCGCGCAGACCTTCAGCCGCTTCGGCGCCCGCGCCTGCAACAGGTGAATGACATGCGACAGCGTGAAGCCCGTGTCGACGATGTCCTCGACCAGCAGCACGTCGCGCCCCGCGATCTCTCCGCGCAGATCCTTCAGGATGCGCACCTCGCGACTGGAATGCATCGAATCGCCGTAGCTGGAGGCTTCCAGGAAATCCACTTCCACCGGCAGCTCGATCTCGCGGACAAGGTCGGCAATGAAGACGAAGGACCCGCGCAGAAGGCCCACGACAACCAGCTTGTCCGTGCCCTTGAAATGCGCCGTGATCTCGCGCGCCAGCGCCTCGACCCGCGCGGCGATGGCCTTGGCGCTGATCATCTGGTCGATCACATAGGCTCGATCCGGCATTGCTGGCTCCTCTGGGTCCGTGCCCTTTCCTAGCGTCCAAAGCCACAGTTGGCGAGCCATGACATGTCCCCCGCTTGATCTTGCGCCAGACCCGGGCCACATCTGCGTCAAAACGGACCACCGATGCCCAGCCATTCCGAGATCAAACGCCTGCCCTATACCGCCTGCCAGATGTATGATCTGGTGGCCGATGTCGCGTCCTACCCGAAATTCCTGCCCTGGAATTCGGCCGCCCGCATCCGCTCGCGCACGCCCGTTGCCGGGGGCTGTGAGGTGATGGAGGCGGATCTGGTCATCAGCTTCAAGGTCTTCCGCGAACGTTTTGGCAGCCGGGTGACCCTCTGGCCCGAGGCGCGGAAGATCGACACCGAATATCTCGACGGCCCCTTCCGGCACCTGCGCTCGACCTGGTCTTTCCGCGACATCGCCGGTGGCTGCGAAGTCGATTTTCACGTCGATTTCGAGTTCCGCAACGCGATCCTGCAGGGCATCATCGGGGTCGTGTTCAACGACGCCATGCAGCGCGTCGTCCGCGCCTTTGAACGCCGCGCGGCCGAACTTTACGGTCCCGCGCCGATCTGACCGTAGGGATGGCGGACGTCCGGCGTAAGACGGAGCAGACCCGCCGCCTGTAGGAGCCCCGATGCGCCGTCTTGCCCTGTTCCTCTGTCTTGCCGTCCTGACCTCTTTCTCACCCGCCGCAGCCGAGACGGTTCGTCTTGGCGATCGCTGGTATGACATCGTGCTTCCAGCCAATCCCGAAGGTGCCCCGGTGATCCTTGCGCTGCACGGCGGCGGTGGTGACCCCAGACAGTTCGCCGCCGCCTCGGGTCTTGGCCGGGCGGCGACGGCCAAGGGCTATGCCGTGATCTTTCCCGCAGGCTCGGGGCGGCGGGGTGAACGGCTTCTGACGTGGAACGGTGGCTACTGCTGCGGCTATGCGGCAAGGCGAGGGGTCGATGACATCGGCTTTCTGAAACTTGTCATCGCGGATGCGGCAAGCCGCTTTGGCGTCGACGGCGACGGTGTCTATCTGACCGGCATGTCGAACGGCGCGATCATGTCGGAAACCTTTGCCGCAAAGAACCCCGGACTGGTCCGCGCCGTGGCGGGTGTCTCTGGCACGATGGACACCAGAAGCAACCGGGTAAGGGGGCAGGTTCCCGCCCTGATCATCCATGGCACCGCCGACAGCATGGTCCCCTACGAGGGTGGTCAGGGGGACACCAGTCTTACCCGCACGGATTTTGCCTCGGTCCCTTCCGTCGTGCAGGCCTTTCTTGGCCCGTGGGGTGCGGTGACAGAAACCAGCAAGGGCATCGACCGCAAGGACGACGGAACTTCGGTCACCGTCACCGACTACAAGAAATCCGGAAGAGTCGTGTTGCGGCTGATGAAGGTCGAAGGCGGCGCGCATCATTGGCCCGGCGGGCGCAAGGCGCGGCTTGACGCGGGCAAGACGCAGGAGATCGACGCGAACACTGAAGTCCTGCGCTTCTTTGATCTCTACAGGTAGACGGGGGGCTTACGAGGTCAGCTCATAGGCCCGCTCGCCGTGGACCGACAGGTCCAGCCCGTTGGTCTCGGTCTCCAGGTCCACGCGCAGCGGGGTGACAAGGGCCGCAAGCTTGATCAGGACGAAGGTCATGACCATTGTCGACAGCCCCACCACCGCAAGGCCTCCCAGCTGCGCGGCCCAGGTTCCGGCCCCGAAGACCGCGATCATCACCGTGCCGAAGATGCCGCCGACGCTATGGACGGCAAACCCGTCCAGCGTGCCGTCGATGCGCAGGCGATTGCGGATCAGGTTCACCGCTTCGTGACACAGCACCCCCGCGACGGCACCGATCACCAGCGCCTCGACCGGGCCGACGAACCCGCTGGCCGGGGTGATCGAGGCAAGCCCCGCGATCGTCCCCGTCACCAGTCCGACCAGCGAGGCGCGACCAAACTTGATCCGTTCCCACGGGGCCCAGGTCAGGCTGGCGGCGGCGGACAGATGCGTCACGGTCAGCGCCATTGCCGCCGTCCCATTCGCCGCCGGCGCCGAGCCGCCGTTGAACGCGAACCAGCCCACCCACAGCATCGACGCTCCCAAGGAAGCGGCAAGGTGCTTTGTGCGCGCCCGAAAAAGCGGCAAACTGTGTAGGGCCCGAAAAATGGGCGATCCATAATGGCTCCTGCCGCAAACGGCAGCGGTCTGTGGATCAGATCATCGCCCGCGCCAGCAACCCCAGCGCATGCGCCGTCGCAGCCTTGCGCACCTGTCCCCGGCCCAATGCGCCAAACTCGACAGTCTCGGTCACGGACGGCCGTCCCCGTCGCGCGAGGCCAAAGCAGACCCGACCCTCGGGCTTGAACTCCGACCCGCCGGGGCCCGCGATGCCGGTGACGGAGACGGCAAGGTCCGCTTTGGACTGTGCCAGCGCGCCCTCGGCCATTTCGCGCGCCACCGCTACGGACACCGCCCCCTGCGCCGCCAGCGTCTCGGGCGAGACACCCAGAAGCTCCACCTTCGCGGCATTGGAATAGGTGACAAAGCCGCGCTCGAACACGTCCGACGACCCCGCCACGTCGGTCAGGGCCGCTGCGACCATCCCCCCGGTGCAGCTTTCCGCCGTGGCGATCTTCAGGCCCCAGTAGCGGGCCTCGGCCAGAAGTGTCTCGACGCTTACCCCAGCCATGGCCCCAGGACCCCGTGATAGACGCCCGCCAGTCCCATCGTCACGATCCCGGCGAACAGCCCGGCCCAGAGATCGTCCAGCATCACCCCCGCCGTGCTGCCCATCCGGTCGGCCCGGCCCACCAGCCAGGGCTTCCAGATGTCGAACAGCCGGAACAAGAGGAACGGGGCCACCCAGCCTGGCCAGGCCCCGAACAGAAGGTCCGGCACATCGTTCCGCCACAGCGGGATCACGGTGAAGCACAGCGCCAGCAACTGCCCGGCGACCTCGTCGATCACGATCTCGGGCGGGTCTTCGCCCGGACGCCCGGCCAGATAGCGCGGCACGGCCCAGAAGCCCAGCACCGTCGCCAGGACAAAGCCGACCGGCACCGCCAGCGCCCAGCCCGCCTGATAGGCAGCCACCGCGAGCAGCACGGTGATTGCGCTAGCCCAGGTGCCGGAGGCCGGTCGCAGATGCCCCGCGCCGAAGAAGGTCGCGATGACCGCGCTCATGCCCGCACCAGCATGGCGGTGGCCAGGGCGGCGATCCCTTCCTCGCGGCCGGTGAACCCCAACCGTTCCGAGGTGGTGGCCTTCACCGAAACCCGCCCGGCCTCGACCCCCATGATCCGCGCCAGTTCCGCTTGCATGGCAAGGGCATGCGGGCCGATCTTCGGACGCTCGCAGACCAGCGTCACGTCGCAGTTGCCCATGTGATAGCCGCGTTCGGCAGCCAGCCCGATGGCATGGGCCAGAAAGATATGGCTCGCCGCGCCCTTCCACTGCGGATCGGACGGAGGGAAGTGCCGCCCGATATCGCCCTCGGCCAGCGCGCCATAGATCGCATCCGTCAGCGCGTGCATTCCCACATCCGCGTCGGAATGGCCCAGAAGCCCGCGCCCATGCGGCAGCTTCACCCCGCACAGCCAGACATGGTCGCCCTCGCAGAAGGCATGCACGTCATAGCCGTTGCCCATCCGCACATCCATATCCCGTCCCTTCAGGATCGCCTCGGCCCGGGCGAAATCGCCGGGAAAGGTCAGCTTCAGATTGCTCTCCTCGCCCTCGACGATCGCCACGTCAAGCCCGGCGGCCCGGGCGACCTCGACATCGTCCGCCGCCCCACCCGGCGACGAAAGATGGGCCGCAAGGATCGGCGCAAAGCGGAAGGCCTGCGGCGTCTGCGCGCGAAACAGGCCCGCCCGGTCCATCGTGCCCGCGACCTGACCGTTGGCCCCGCGCCAAAGCGCATCCGTCACTGGCAGCGCCGGGGCCGCACCGTCCCGCGTTTCCAGCGCCGCGACCAGCCGCCCGATCAGCGCGCCGCTGACCAGAGGCCGCGCGCCGTCATGGATCAGCACCGCCTCGACCCCGGTCCCCTCCAGCGCCCGCAGGCCCGCCAGGACCGAGGCCTCGCGCGTGGCACCCCCCTCGACCAACGGCACACCAAGGCCTTCCGCTAGGGGCCGGTCGTCGGGATGGATGACCAGAACCACCTGCATTCCCGCGAATGCCGCAAGCGTATGGGCCAGGACCGGCTTTCCCGCCAGCGGCTGCCACTGCTTCGGCACGGCACCCCCCATGCGGCTCCCCCGACCGGCGGCGACAATGATGACGGCTGTGCGCATGGCGGCTCCTTTGCCTTCTGCCTAATCCAGCCGGACCTGCATGACAATCTGGCGCTTGCGCCACCATTTTGCACAAAAATTGTGCATCGCATGTTTTTCAGTCATAATCGCATCGCGCCACCTTGGTCGCGCCGCGCTTTGCGAATTACCTCCTGTCCAGTTGCACAAGGATAAGGCTTTGCCCCTTCCCCTCGGCCCGCTGTCACTGGATCCGCCGGTTTTCCTCGCGCCGCTGGCCGGGATCACCGACCTGCCGTTCCGCAGGCTGGTGGCGCGGTTCGGGGCGGGCCTCGTCGTCAGCGAGATGGTGGCCTCTGCCGAGGTGGTGAGAGCCCAGCCCGAGGCCCGCGCCCGCGCAGAACTGGGGTTCGGCGAACAGGCCACCTCGGTCCAGCTTGCCGGGCGCGACCCTTACTGGATGGCCGAAGGTGCCAGGTTCGTCGAAGGGCAGGGCGCGCGCGTCATCGACATCAACATGGGCTGCCCGTCCAAGCGCGTGACGACCGGCCTCTGCGGTTCGGCCCTGCTGCGCGACCTTGACCTTGCGCTGACGCTGATCGAGGCCGTGGTCAAGGCCGTGAAGGTTCCCGTCACCCTGAAGACCCGCCTTGGCTGGGACGACACCCTCCACAACGCGCCCGAGCTTGCCCGCCGCGCGGAAGCCGCCGGCGTCCAGATGATCACCATCCACGGCCGCACCCGCTGCCAGTTCTACAAGGGTCACGCCGACTGGGCCGCCATCCGCGCGGTGAAAGAGGTCGTGACGATTCCGGTCATCGCCAATGGCGACATCACCGACACCGCGACTGCGAAGGAAGCACTCCGCCTCAGCGGCGCGGACGGCGTGATGATCGGTCGCGGCGCGCAGGGCGCTCCCTGGACGCTCGCGCAAGTGGCCCACGACCTTTACGGCACCCCCGCCCCGAAAATCCCCGAAGGCGGCCGCCTCGGCCGGATGATCCTCGACCATTATGAGGATATGCTCACCTTTTACGGTCGCGACCTTGGCCTTCGCATGGCCCGCAAGCACCTTGGCTGGTATCTCGAGGAAGCGGGGCTGCCCCACGCCCGCGAGGCGATCCTCACCTCCACCGACCCCGCCGAAGTCATTCTGCTTCTGGAGCAGGCCTTCGCGGAACTGGAGCTGGCGGCATGACCCCCTATCGTGCGCCCTATCCGGTGCCCGGCGTCATCTGGGCCTCGCTGCCGTTTCCGACCCTGCTGATCGATCAGGCCGGAACGATCCTTGAGGTGAACCCCGCGGCCGAAACCTTCCTCAACGCCTCCCAACGCAGCCTGACCGGCCAGCCGGTGTTCGACCGTCTCTCCATCGAAGCCCCGATGGAAGAGGCGATGTCCCGCGTCCGCGCCAACCAGTCGCCCCTGAACATCAACGACGTCGATGTCACCACCGGCGAACGCCCGCCCGTGCAATGCACGATCCATCTCGCACCGATGCACGACAACCCCGGCATTGTGATGCTGATCCTCAGCCCCCGCGAACTCGCCGACCGGATGGGCCGGTCGATGGGCGCCAAGACCGCCGCCCGGTCCGCCATCGGCATGGCCGAGATGCTGGCGCACGAGATCAAGAACCCGCTTGCCGGGATTTCCGGCGCGGCCCAGCTTCTGTCGATGAACCTAACCCCCGAAGATCAGGAAATGACCGACCTGATCGTCGAGGAAACCCGCCGCATCGTGAAGCTTCTGGAACAGGTCGAACAGTTCGGCAACATCCGCCCCCCGGACCGCAAACCCGTGAACATTCACGACGCGCTGGATCGCGCGCGTAAGTCCGCGCTGGTGGGTTTCGCCGCGCATATGACCATTGTCGAGGATTACGACCCCTCGCTCCCCTCTACCTTTGCCGACAGCGACCAGCTGATGCAGGTCTTCCTGAACCTGATCAAGAACGCCGCCGAGGCCTGCCGGTCCGGAGGCACGATCCGTCTGCACACGTTCTACGACCTTTCGCTGCGTCTGCGCCGCAAGGACGGCCTCTCGGGCGCACTGCCCCTGAACATCGAGATCATCGACGACGGCCCCGGCATCAAACCCGAGATTGCCGCCTCGATCTTCGAGCCCTTCGTCTCGGGCCGCGAAAACGGCACCGGCCTGGGGCTGGCGCTCGTCTCCAAGATCATCTCCGACCATGACGGCTGGATCTCTGTCGATTCCACCCCCGGTCGCACCGTGTTCCGCGTGTCGCTGCCCATGGCGCCGCGCGAGAAGAAAAGGGAAATCCGCTGATGGACGGCACAATCCTGGTCGCTGACGACGACCGCACGATCCGCACGGTCCTGACCCAGGCGCTGACGCGTGCGGGCTGCAAGGTCCATGCAACCTCCAGCCTCATGACGCTGATGCGCTGGGTCGAGGAAGGGAAGGGCGACCTCGTGATCTCGGACGTGATCATGCCGGACGGCAACGGCCTCGACGCCCTGCCAAGGATTGCCAAGATGCGGCCCGGCTTGCCGGTCATCGTCATCTCGGCGCAGAACACGATCATGACCGCGATCCAGGCCGCCGAGGCCGAGGCCTTCGACTACCTGCCGAAACCCTTCGACCTGCCCGACCTGATGAAGCGGTCCGCCAAGGCGCTGGACCAGAAACGCCGCAGCGCAAAGGTGGTCGTGGCCGCGCGCGAACCCGGCGACGACCTGCCGCTTGTCGGCCGCACCCCGGCCATGCAGGCGCTCTACCGGCTGGTGGCACGGGTGATGAACACCGAGCTTGCGGTCCTGATCACCGGCGAATCCGGCACCGGCAAGTCGCTGATCGCCCGGGCGATCCATGACTTCTCCGACCGCCGGACGTTGCCCTTCGTGGTCGCGCAGGCCGCCGATCTTGCGGGCATCGACGGCCCCGCGACGCTGCTGTCCCGGGCGCGCGGCGGGTCTGTCGTTTTTGACGAGGTCGCCGATTTCGACGCCGACACCCAGGGCCGCGTGGTCCGGATGCTGGACATGCTGGGCGACAAGGCCCCCCGCGTCATGGCCACCAGCCAGACCGACCTTTCCGCCCGGATGGAGGCGGGCCAGTTCCGCCAGGATCTCTACTACCGTCTTGGCGGCGTGACCCTGCACGTGCCCAGCCTTCGCGAGCGGGTCGAGGACATTCCCCTGCTTGCCGACCATTTTCTTGCCAGGGGCGAACGTGATCTTGGCACCGTCCGGCGGCTGTCGCAGGGGGCCGCCGACCTTGTCCGCGCCTATTCCTGGCCCGGCAACGTGCGCCAGCTGGAAAACACCATCCGCCGCCTTCTCGTGACCGCGACCGAAACCGACATCGCGCGCTCGGAAGTGGAACTGGTCCTGGGCCAGCAGCCCAGCCCCGAACCCCTGACCGGCATGGGTGAGGGCGACAAGCTTTCCGCCTCCGTCGCCCGGCATCTCAAGCGTTACTTCGACCTGCATGGCGGCCAGCTGCCGCCCCCGGGCGTCTACCAGCGCATCCTGCGCGAGGTGGAACTGCCGCTGATCGAGATTGCCCTCGACGCCACGGCCGGAAACCAGGCGAAATGTGCCGATCTTCTGGGGATCAACCGCAACACCCTGCGCAAGAAGATCACCGAACTCGACATCCGCGTGACCCGTCGCCGAAAGTTGATGTAGCGGCGCAACGCTTGCCTGTGTCTTTTCGGTTTCACCCCGCCGCGCAGCTAGATATAGTGGTCTGCGGGGGGCCGACCCCCGGCTGACAGGCAGGGCAGGGTGGATCGGGCGGTTACCAAGGATGTCTGGTTGCGGTTCTCCCGGCTGCGTCGGCAACGGCGGGTGCAGACGACCGTCACGCTCGGGATCGTGTTTCTTGGCCCGGTGCTTGCGGTCCTGACCTTCCTTGCGCTCGGGCCGTTCAACCGCGGCGCCACTTCGCCTGCGCTTCGGCTGATCCTCTTGGCGGACCTGGTCTATGTCCTGGTCATTGCCGCGCTGGTCCTGGCCCGGGTCGCGCGGCTGATCACCGACCGCCGGTCCCGATCCGCCGGGTCGCGGCTGCACATGCGGCTCTCGGGCGTGTTCATGCTGATCGCCCTCGTTCCGACCGTCCTCGTCGCGGTCTTCGCGGTCCTGTCGATCAACATCGGCCTCGAAGGCTGGTTTTCCGACCGCGTGCGGTCCGTCGTCGGCTCCTCCCTCTCCGCCGCCCAGGCCTACGAGGCGGTGCAGCGCGACGATCTTGCCGCTGACGTGGTCACCCTTGCGGGCTACCTGAACGACGCCAAGCGTCAGAACGGCTTCCTGCGCGACGACCAGCTGCGCCCATTGCTGTCCCAGGCGCAGGCCGTGGTGCAGCGCGGATTGAAAGAGGCCTATCTCGTCGATGGTACCGGGGCGCTGAAGACCCGGGGCGAACGCTCATACCTTTTCGATTTCGAGGCCCTGACCGAGGAACATCTGAAGCTGGCCCGCGACGGCAACACGGTCCTGATCCCGGATTGGTCGAACAACGAGTTCCGTGCGCTGGTCCTGCTGGACGCCTATGCCGACCGCTACCTCTATGTCACGCGGACGGTGGACGGCTCGATCCTGTCGCTGCTCGACGAAACCCAGGAAACCGTCCAGCTTTACAATCAGCTTGAATCCGAACGCGGTCGCCTGCTGTTCAACTTCGGCCTGATCTACCTCGGCTTCGCGCTCATCCTGATCCTGGCGGCGATCTGGCTGGGCCTCTGGTTCGCCGAGCGTCTCTCGCGCCCGGTGGGACGGCTGGCGGGCGCGGCTGAACGGGTCGGCCAGGGCGACCTCGACGTTCAGGTTCTCGAAGAGGACGGCGATGACGAGATTGCCTCGCTCGGCCGGCTCTTCAACCAGATGACCCGCCAGCTGAAAGGCCAGCGTGAGGCGCTGGTCGAAAGCCATGCCCAGACCGAAACCCGCCGCCGCCTGTTCGATTCCGTGCTGTCGAACGTCACCGCCGGGGTCATCGGCCTTGACCCGGACGGCGACATCGACTTCGTGAACCGCGCCTCCGAACGGCTCCTCGACCTGTCCGGTCGTCAGGTGGACACGCCCATCGCCGCAGCTGTCCCGGAATTCGCGGCCCTCTTCGACCGTCTCCGGGACGGCACCGGCAGCGCCGTTCAGGAAGAGGTTCGCCTGACCCGCAGGGGCAAGCTGGAAAGCCTTCTTGTCCGCATGTCCACCCGCCGCAGCGACGCGGGCGACCTTGAAGGCTTCGTCGTGGCCTTCGATGATGTGACCGACCTCGTCTCGGCGCAGCGCATGGCAGCCTGGGGTGACGTCGCCCGCCGCATTGCGCATGAGATCAAGAACCCGCTCACGCCGATCCAGCTGTCCGCCGAACGCATCAAGCGAAAATTCGCGACCCAGGTCCGCGACCATGAGGATCTGGAGCAATACACCGACGTCATCATCCGCCAGACCAACGACCTGCGCCGGATCGTCGACGAATTCTCCAAATTCGCCCGGATGCCCGAACCCGACCGCCGCGACTGCGACCTGGCGGCCCTCCTGAAAGGTGCGGTCCTACTGCAGGAAAACGGCCAGCCCGGCGTCCGTTTCGTCAAGGACATCCCCGCGGGCGAGCTGCATCTGGAACTCGACGCGACGATGATCGGCCAGGCCTTCACGAACCTGATCAAGAACGCCGGGGAAGCGATTGAAAGCTATCAGGAAAAATCCAGCCCTGCCGGATTCTCCCCTGAAATCCGCGTCTCGCTGACCTCGGACGATACCGAAGCCGTGATCCGCATCATGGACAACGGCACCGGCCTGCCGCCTGACCGCGCGCGCCTCTTCGAGCCTTACGTCACCACCCGCGACAAGGGCACAGGCCTTGGCCTGCCCATCGTCAAGAAGATCATCGAAGAGCATGGCGGCACGCTTGCCCTGCTGGACGCTCCGGTCTTTGAAGGAAACGACCATCCGGGCGCGCTGGCCGAGATCCGGCTGCCCCGCACTCCCCGCAAACGGTCGCGCACGCACATTCCCCTGGGCGCCGCGCCACCCGAGAAGCCCAACGTCAAGGAGGCCCAGGCATGAGCATTCTCATCGTCGATGACGAACAGGACATTCGCGAACTGATTGGCGATATTCTGCGTGACGAAGGGTATACCACGCGCCTCGCAGCCAATTCCGACGACTGCATGGCCGAAATCAACGCCGACCAACCCGCGCTGATGATCCTCGACATCTGGCTCAAGGACAGCCGGATGGACGGGATCGACATCCTGAAGACGGTCAAGCGCGACAATCCCGATATTCCGGTTGTCATTATCTCTGGACATGGAAACATCGAGATCGCCGTCGCCGCGATCAAGCAGGGTGCCTACGACTTCATCGAAAAGCCGTTCAACATCGATCAGCTGATGGTCGTCGTCGCCCGCGCGATGGAAACCGCGCGCCTGCGCCGCGAAAACCTGGAACTGCGCCGCCGTGACGTCACCTCGTCCGAAATGGTCGGCTCGTCGCTGGCCTTCAAGACGCTGAAATCCAACCTCGACAAGGTGACCAAGTCCAACGCCCGGGTGATGCTGACGGGCGAACCGGGGACCGGCAAGGAAATGGCCGCCCGCTACATCCATATGCACTCCAACCGCTCCGGCGCTCCGTTCATCACGGTGTCTTCGGCCTCGATCGAACCCGACCGGATGGAGGAAGTTCTTTTCGGTCGCGAAACCTCGGAACGCGGTGTCGAGCCCGGCCTTCTGGAACAGGCGCATGGCGGGATCGTCTATTTTGACGAGGTCGCCGACATGCCGCTTGGCACGCAGGGAAAGATCCTCCGCGTGCTGACCGAACAGCAGTTCACCCGCGCGGGCGGATCCGACAAGGTGCGGGTCGATCTCCGGGTCATCTCATCCACCTGCCGCGACCTGCGCGCGGAAATCGGCCTCGGCCGGTTCCGGCAAGAGCTTTACGACCGTCTGAACGTCGTCCCCATCGCCGTCCCCTCGCTTGCCGCGCGGCGCGAGGATGTCCCCGAACTGACCAAGCATTTCATCGACTGGTTCCACAGGACGCAGGGCCTGCCCAACCGCTCGCTCTCGGACGAGGCCAACACTGTCCTGCAGACCCTCCCCTGGCCGGGCAACATCCGCCAGCTGCGCAACGTGATCGAACGGATTCTCATTCTGGGCGACAGCAACGGTCCGATCGAAACGGCCGAGATCCCGGGCACCGAACCAAAGCCCGAGGCCGAGTCCACGCTGTCCTTCTCCGGCACCATTGCGACCTTGCCCCTGCGCGAGGCGCGCGAGCTGTTTGAGCGCGAGTATCTCCTGACCCAGATCAACCGCTTTGGCGGCAACATCAGCCGGACCGCCAGCTTCGTCGGCATGGAACGCTCGGCGCTGCACCGCAAGCTCAAGTCGCTGGGCGTCGTCGGCTCCACGCGCGGGGGCAGGGGGTTCGGCGAGTTCGAGGAATAGCCTCCGCACTAAAGCTCGCGGAACCGTTTCTCCTGCCGCGCGGTCCAGCGGACGCTGAGGCGGTGGCCGGTTTCGGTCTCCGCCTCGGCCTGCACCACGCCCTCCTGATGCAGCCAGGCCCGCTTGCGGCCTTCGGCAAAGGACAGGTCCAGCACACGCTCGGCCTTCTCCTCGTCGAAGGCCTGGGCAATGGCCCCAAGCAGCGCGTCGATCCCCTCGCCGGTCAGCGCCGAAATCGGCAAGACGCCGTCGCGCCCGTCGGCATTCACCGCCAACGCCGCGCGGGCCGAGGGGTCGACAAGGTCCAGCTTGTTCCAGACCTCGATCACCGGAACCGACGGCTTCACCCCCAGCGAGGCCAGGATCTCCGCCACGTCCTGCGCCTGTTCCGCCGTCTCCGGATGGCTGATGTCGCGGACATGGAGGATCAGATCGGCCTCCAGCACCTCTTCCAGCGTCGCCCGGAAGGCTGCCACCAGCTGCGTCGGCAGATCACTGATGAACCCCACCGTGTCGCTGGCGATGATCTTCCGCCCGGATGGCAGCACGATCCCGCGCATCGTCGGGTCCAGCGTGGCGAAGAGCATGTCCTTGGCCAGCACCTCTGCCCCGGTCATCCGGTTGAACAACGTCGACTTGCCCGCGTTGGTGTAGCCCACCAGCGCCACCAGCGGAAACGGCACCTTTCGCCGCGCCGCGCGGTGCAATTCTCGGGTGCGGACCACCTTGTCCAGCTGCCGCTTGAGGCGGATGACCTGATCGTCGATCGCCCGCCGGTCGCTTTCGATCTGCGTCTCGCCCGGCCCGCCCACGAACCCGAAACCGCCCCGCTGGCGTTCAAGGTGGGTCCAGGCCCGCACCAGGCGGGTGCGCTGGTAGCTCAGGGCCGCCAGTTCGACCTGCAGAACACCTTCCCGGGTCCGGGCCCGGTCGGCGAAGATTTCCAGGATCAGCGAGGTGCGGTCCAGAAGCTTGACGCCCCAGGCCTTTTCCAGGTTGCGCTGCTGCACCGGCGACACGCTGCCATCGACCAGCACCAGCCCGATCCCGTCCGCCTCGAACCGCTGCTTCAGGTCTTCCACCTTGCCCGATCCAAGCAGCGTTCCCGGATGCACGCGGGACAGCCGCACGACCTCGGAGCCGCGCACGTCCAGTTCGGGCAGGGCCGCGGCCAGCGCAACCGCCTCGGCCAGCCCGTGTTCCGGCAAGCGCCGGGCGGCCGCCGATTTCAGCGCCGGGTGAAGAACATAGGCCCGCGTCGCCGCGACCGCCGTGTCGCGCACACGCTCACCCGCCCGGTCGGACAGAAGATCGTCATCGTCCTGCGGGTCCTGGTGGATCAGTCTTCCCCTTCGTAAAGGCTGATCGGGGCACCCGGCATGATGGTCGAGATCGCATGCTTGTAGACCAGCTGCGATTGTCCATCACGGCGCAGAAGCACGCAGAAGTTGTCAAACCAGGTGATCACGCCCTGCAGCTTGACGCCGTTGATCAGGAAGATCGTTACCGGAACCTTGGCTTTGCGAACGTGGTTTAGAAAGGCGTCCTGCAGGTTTTGCTTGTCAGCGGCCATCGTTGTTGTGCCTTGTTTTTCTATCGCTTCACTGTCGCGTCGTGGTCGTTTGTCGTTGAGCCCTGTCTTAACCGCCAATAACGGTTGCCTTAAGTATGGAACGGGCGGGCAGGAGTTTCCAGCGCAAAAATCAGGCTGTTATCGGCGGGCGCGGCCAGGTCAGCGCCGACCCCGGCCGGGCAGGATCAACGCCAGCAGTGCCAGCGTCTCCAGCCGCCCGACGATCATCGCCACGCCAAGGATCAGCTTCACCGGATCCGACAGCGCGGCATAGAGGATCGGTTCGGCCGCGCCGATCTCAGCCAGCTGGCCCGTTGTCGTCAGGCTGGCGATGGCCAGGACCATACCGTTCTCGAAGGCGACGCCGGCCAGCATCAGGAAGGCCATCACGATCGCGACCGAGGTGGCGAACAGCATGAAGAACACCCAGGCCAGTTGCGCGCCTTCGCGCCGCATCCGCCGTGCATCCGCACCGCCGCGCCCGATGGAGTTCGGGTGGATGATCTTTTCCAGCTCGCGCTCGCCATGCCGCAAAAGCGCGTGAACCCGCAACAGCTTGACCCCGCCAGCCGTCGTTGCCGTGCCCCCGCCGATGATCGCAAGCCCCATCAGCACAAGGCCCGGCGTGCCGATCCCCGACCATTCCGCCGCGGTCTGCCAGTCGGTCGAGACATAGCCTGTCGTGGACAGGAACGAGGCGGAGGTGAACAGGATGCCCCAGAACGACGACAGGGCATCAGTCTCGACGATCTTGCCAGTCTCGGTGGCAACGAACCAGTGCCGCAGAAACAGGATCAAGGTCACCGACAGCAGCAGAAGCGCCGCCAGTCGAAGCTCGGGATCCTGCAGCAGCGGGCGCCGGTTCTCGGCGATCCTGACGCCCGGCAGCGCGCGGCGGGTGATTGCGAACAGGAGGCAGAAGAACACGGCGATCTCGCCCGCAACCCCGGCACCCGAGGCCTGGAACGGCACCTGGCCGGTGATGCCGGAGGTTGAAAGCGTGCCCATCGCATGGATCAGGGCGGCGGGCCCGGTCTCTCCCAGGATCAGAAGCATGCTCCACAACAGCACCGTGATCGCCGTGTAGACCGGGAACAGCATCAGCGCAAAGCGGGTCAGTCGCTGCCGCGGATTTGCCGTCCGGGTGACCTGCGCCGTGCCTATGGCACCACGCCCGGGAACGCGCCCCGAGACGACCTCGGTCCCGCCGAGGTTCAGCGGGGCAAGGATCGCATAGGCCGCAAGCAGGGTCAGAAACCCGCCGAACCAGCCGACCGTCGCACGCCAGAGATGGACGGCATCCGCCAGCCGGTCCGGGACATAGACCGTGGCCCCGGTGGTGGTGAAGGAAGACACCATCTCGAACCAGGCGTTCGTCAGCGTGGTATCGGGCAGGGCCTCGGTGAGGGGCAGCGCCAGCGCGAAGGGCAGGGCGGCATAGGCCAGCACAAGGGCTGCAAGGTGGCTGCGCGCCGGATCGCGTGGTGCATAGGCTGCGGTGGCGATCCCGAGCATCACCGTGATGACCAGAAGGATCAGGGCGGAATACAGGAAGTCGCGGGCATGCTCCGGGTCATCGGCCCCGATGGCATAAAGCGCCGGCAAGAGGGCGATCGCTCCGGAAAAGCCCAGCAGAACCACAAAAAGCGGAAGCTCGGCGAGCCGCGCCAGCATCAGAAGAAATCGATCGAGACTTGCAGCAGGCGCTCGACCTCCGGCACGTCCTTGGCCATGGCGAACAGGGCGATGACATCGTTGGTGTCGATCCGCAGATCGCCGGTGGGCTTCATGACCTTTTCGCCCTTCATGACCGCACCGACCAGCACGCCTTCGGGAAACTCGATGTCGCGCACCAGGCGACCGGCCAGCGGCGAGGTGGACAGGACCTGCGCCTCGATCATCTCGGCCTCGGCATCGCCGATGGAGTAGACGGCGCGCACCCGGCCGTGGCGGATATGGCGCAGGATCGACGAGACGGTGGTGGCGCGCGGGTTGATGTAGGCGTCGATGTCCAGCGGTGCCATCAATGGCGCCAGCGTGGGATCGTTGACCAGCGCGATCGTCATCTGGCAACCGGCCTGCTTGGCGCGGACGGCGACCAGAAGGTTGGTCTTGTCGTCGTCGGTGACGGCCAGGATCGCATCGGCACGGTCGATCGCGGCCTCCATCAGGATGTCGATGTCCAGCCCGTCGCCGTTCAGGACGATCGTCCGCTCCAGCGCGTCGGCAGCCGCTTCGGCTGTCGCCCGGTCCTTTTCGATGATCTTGGCGCGAACGCGGTCGGTGCGGGCTTCCAGCGCACGCGCGACGGCCAGCCCCACGTTTCCGCCGCCGACGATGACCACGCGTTCCTGCTTTTTCGTTTTCTTGCCAAAGATTTCCAGCGCGCGGTTCACGTCCTCGAACTGGGTGAAGACGTAGATCTGATCCTCGGCATAAAGCTGGTCGCCGGGATCGGGCGCAAAGAGCCGATCCTCGCGCCGGATGCCGACGACAATGGCGCGGAGGGTCGAGAACAGCTCGTTGAGCTGGCGCAGGGGGGTGTTCAGGACCGGGCAGTCTTCGGTCAGCTGGATGCCCAGAAGCTGGGCGCGGCCGCCCATGAAGCTTTCGGTGTCGAAGGTCGCTGGTGCGGCCAGGCGCTGAAGTGCGGCCTCGGCCACCTCCCGCTCGGGCGAGATCACCACGTCGATGGCAAGACCGTCGGTGTTCGTCAGATTGCCGTAGAGCGGATCGAGGTAGTTCTGCGCGCGGATGCGGGCGATCTTGCGGGTGATGTTGAAGACGGTATGGGCCACCTGGCAGGTGACCATGTTCACCTCGTCCGAATGCGTCGCGGCGATCAGCATGTCGGCATCGCGTGCGCCGGCCTTGGCTAACACATCCGGGTGGCTGGCAAAGCCGACCACGCCCTGCACATCCAGCGTGTCGGTCGCGCGGCGCACAAGATCGGCGTTCATGTCGACAAGCGTGACGTCGTTCTTCTCGCCAGACAGGTGGCGGGCGATCTGCCAGCCCACTTGCCCCGCCCCGCAGATGATGACCTTCATCAGACCCCCCGATCGGATCTGGTGTGATCCGCCGCCGCCTGCCTGAATGTCAGATCGGGCCGGACGGGTCAATCACCCGGGGATCGGCCCCGCCACGGCCCCGCCTCGGCCCTGCCTCAACCTGCGGCAGCGGCGGTTGACGCAGCGGGCAGAGCCGCCGCCAACCCCCTGATATTCGGGCTTCAGGGCATCGGCCCGGGCTGGGCGACTACTCGGCAGGCGTCAGCACCATCACCCCGGCTGCGGCGGCCCGGGCAAGGTCCGGGTCCAGGGACATCGGGATATACTCGCCACGCCGCCACAGCTCGCCGAAATCATCGTAGTTCCGCGACAGCGGATGCCCCGACTGGCCGGTTGAGGTGATGAACACCGAACTGTCCGGGTCGGCAAAGTCATAGACACCCCTGTAGCCCGCCGCCTGCACGTTCTGGAACGGCTCCGGCCCGGTGCCCCGCGTGAGCCCCCGCATCAGCGTGTCGTCGCCGCCGCTGGTCGACTGCCGGATGTTGACGAAGTATTTCACGACCGGGACATCCCCCAGAACGGGGTGGTCCTGCGTCGCCTGGTGCGCATCGCCCCAGCGCCAGCTTTCCAGGTTGTCCCCGTATTTCTCGGTCAGTCCCAGCAGCGCCTCGTCCAGCGCGATCCGCGCAATGTCGGTGCAGCTTTCCACCGCCGCCGACTGGATCACGTCGCACCAGACGCTCGCTCCGTCGACGTTGCGAAACACCCGCTCGATGAAGACCGGCGAGATGCGGGTGAAACTGTCGGCCATCGCGCCCAGTTCGTCCCGGATCAGCCGGTTCATCACCGCCCGCATCCAGGCTTCGGCGATCAGCGGTTCCGGCAGGTGCTCGTTCATTTCGCCGTTCCATTCCGACAACAGCATGAGCGCCCGCTGCCGCAGCCGCTCCGGGGTGCCCTCCGGAGCGGCCTCTCCGGTGAACCACAGATCCGCCCCAAGCAGCGGCAAAAGCGCCCGCGCCGTCGGGTTGACCGTGTCCAGCTGCGCCTCGATGAAGCTTTCCCGCGTATGCACCTCACGCGCCTGCATCAGCGTCAGCCAGCGCTGGATGCGCTGCGTGTCGCCCCAATCGAAACTGACATGGTTCGGGAACGGCCGGTCCACCGTCTTGTTGTTGGTATTGCCCAGAAGTCCGGAGGTCGGGTCACGGAACACCGGGTTGTCGGCATAGGGCAGGATGCCCTTGAAGCCCACGGCCGGATCCGAACCCAGCGCGGGCAGCCGCCCTTGCGACGGGTGGGCCGGATCCCGGGCGGGGATCGCCCCCATCACCTGCATCGCGATCCCGGTCTGGTCGGCCAGCATCACGTTCTGCGCCGGAGCCACGACCAGTTTGCCGGCTTCGATCGCCTCGGGAATGCCCTGCGACCGCATCAGCGCCATCGCTCCGCTGATCGAGGTGTCCTTCCCCGACAGTGCCGTCCAGCTGATCGCCGCGACATGCCCCTCCGGCGTGATCGAGCCGAGGTCATATTGCCCGCCGGGCAGGATCGGCCCGTTCCGCGACCAGCGCAGGGTCAGCGTCACCGGATCGCCGTCCTTGACCTTGATGATCGACTGACGGCTCTCGAACGTCGCCCAGCCGTCCGGAGTCTGGTATTGCTCGGGGTTTTCCGGGTTCAGCGCCTCGATCACCACGTCCTGATCGTCGACATAGGCCGTGGTCAGCCCCCAGCCCAGCATCTCGCTGCGACCGACCAGGACCAGCGGCACACCCGGGATCGTGCCACCGATCACGCCGCCCGACTGCAATTCCAGGCGCGCCAGATACCAGATCGTCGGTGCGGTCAGGCCCAGATGCGGATCGTTCGCCAGAAGGCTTCCCCCCGCCGCCGACCGGCCCGGGCTCGCCGCCCAGGCATTCGACGCCCCGGCCGTCCCCGGTTCCGCCACCGGAGAGAACGGCCCCAAGGCGAAATCGAGCGGCTTCGAGGACGGCACCACTCCGGGCACCAGCGACGCATAGTCGGGCAGGGCGGCAACTCCCTGGCCCGGATCGTCCGGCAGGATGTCGGCCAGCCGCTCGGGCGACAGCAGCAGCGAAACCCGTGCCCGCAGGACTTCGGTCTGCAACGATCCGGAGGTCTGCAAAGCCATCAGCTTCAGGATCGCGATGGAATCCGCCGGTGCCCAGGCAGAGATTTCCGGCTCGAACAGAAAGAACTCGGGTGCGCCACGGCCCCGGGCGCCCTTGTTGACTTCGCCGATCCAGGCATTGACCCCGGCCGCATAGGCTTCGAGTGCCCGGCGGGTCTGGCCGTCCTGTACTTCGACCGACTGGAGCGCAAGGCCGTAAAGATCATAGCGCCGCATCAGCTCGTCGACCTTCACCGTCGCCGGTCCGAAGATTTCCGAAAGCCGCCCCTGCGCCGTCCGCCGCAGCATCGTCATCTGCCAAAGCCGGTCCTGCGCGTGGGCGAACCCCAGGGCGTAAAACACATCCTCATCCGTCTTGCCGAAGATATGCGGCACGTTGTCGTTGTTCCGCACGATCTCGACCGGCGCGGTGATGCCCGCCACGGTGAAGTCCTCGTCATAGTCGACCAGCGACCGCGACAGGATGTAGTAGGCCAGCAGGGCGGCGACCACACTCAGGGCAATCAGCCCCGAGATGATCCGGATCAGCCAGCGAAAGGCGGTCAGCATTTGGGCCTGTCCTTGACGACGGGAAGCGGATCGGTTCCTAGTCCATGCGCCGGTGAAGGGCAACAAGCAGGGGACGCGCATGGCGAAGGTTGCATTTCTTGGACTGGGTGTCATGGGGTTCCCGATGGCCGGGCACCTGGCCGCCAAGGGTCATGACGTGACGGTCTACAACCGCAGCCCCGCCAAGGCCGAGGCCTGGGTCGCCCGGCACAAGGGTGCTTCCGCTGCCACTCCGGCCCTTGCCGCCAAGGGGGCCGAATTCGTGATGGCCTGTGTCGGCAACGACGACGACCTGCGCCAGGTCTGCACCGGGCCGGATGGGGCGTTTTCGGCCATGTCGCCGGGCGCGGTCTTTGTCGACCACACCACGGTTTCGGCGACGATCACCCGCAAGCTGGCGGGACAGGCCGCAGCCGCGGGCCTCGTCTTCGTCGATGCGCCGGTTTCGGGGGGCCAAGCGGGGGCCGAAAACGGTCAGCTGTCGATCATGTGCGGCGGCGATCCGGCCGACTATGCCCGGGCCGAGCCGGTGATGGCCGCCTACGCCCGGGTCTGCCGCCTGATCGGGGCTTCCGGGGCCGGGCAACTGGCCAAGATGATGAACCAGATCTGCATCGCCGGGCTGATGCAGGGCCTGAGCGAGGCGCTCGCCTTCGGGCAGAAGGCCGGGCTGGATGGCGAAAAGGTGGTCGAGGTGATCAGCCAGGGCGCCGCAGGCTCGTGGCAGATGGTGAACCGCCACAAGACCATGCTCGCCGACACCTTCGACTTCGGTTTTGCCGTGGACTGGATGCGCAAGGATCTCGGCATCTGCCTTGATACCGCCGACGAAATCGGCGCGCGGCTGCCCGTCACAGCATTGGTGGACCAGTTCTACAAGGACGTGCAGCTGATGGGTGGCGGCAGGAACGACACCTCCAGCCTGATCCGGCGGCTGAAGTAGGCTCGGGTTTCACCCCACCGCCACAACCCTTAAAGAACAGTTAACGACCACGGACAACCCGTTGTCTTCATTGGATAAATCGGAAATGTCCACCGTGGACAGGTTCAGGGAATGATCCGGGTATACTTGATTCCGCTCAGGGTCGCCCCCGCGATCAGCCCCTGCTGGCCGAAGACCAGCGCGATCACCTCGTCCAGTTCGGTCGTCTGCTTGCCGATCGAGGCACCTTCCTCGGGGCTCGCATAGCGGATGTCCGCCCCCGCTGCCCACCCCGACGACCGGCGGAACCCTTCCAGCGCCCCCGGGGTCATGAAGAACAGGGCATGCGCGTATTGCTGGGCACCGATCTGCAACCCGAACGACCCCTTCGCCGCCGAATAGTAGTCGACCGTGACCCCCTGTATCCGCAGCGCGCCGCGCCCGAAGGCTCCGCCGAAACCGGCCCCGACCTCGGTCATCAACGGCATGTAAAGGACGCCCGCCGCACGGCTCGCGAGGTCCCGCGTGCCCGGATACTGGCTGAAGAGATATTCTTCGGTCGCGGCCACACGCGCGTCGATCTGCGCGCCCCCGTTCGACCCGATCCCGTTGCTGCAGGCCGCAAGCGTCAGCGCCCCCGCGCCAAGGACCAGCCCGCGCCGCGTCACCATCATCTCGGTCATTCCTCTGCCCTTTCATGCCTCACGGGGTCTCGAAGCCCCTTGCGGCGAAATCTAGCGGCTTTCCGCCGCACTGTCATGCCCTGAAAGGCCGACCCGGCAAGCCTGCGCTCAATCTGTCAGGGTCGCATAGAGCGAAAAGTCCTCGGACGCGACTTCGCGCAGCAGGTCCCTGGTCGCCGGGCCCAGGTCCGTGGCCGCTTCCGGCGACACATTCAGGCGCGGCAGAATGACCTCGCAGCCCAGCCGGTCTTCCAGAAACTGCACGAAAGTCCCGATCGACTCGTAGCGGAACAGCCGGTCCACTCCCTCACCCTGTCGCGGCCGCAGGAACCTGCCCTGGCTGCCGACATCGGCAAACTCCGGGCGCGGGTACTGGCACCAGGCGCGGACGAACTCGTCAAAGCTCATCTCGCGGGTCGATTTGCCCGGTTCGGTCTCCTCGCGCTGGCGGAACCGGTACCACGATCCCAGCCAATCGGTTGGCTCGCGCATCAGGGCGACCAGGGTGAACCTGTCCTTCGATGCAGCTTCCAGATAGGGACCGATGAACCGCCGATAGCGATGCACCGTCGTATGCTTCAGAAGGGGCGGGCGCTGGATCGACACCGAGGCCAGCGATTCGAGCGCGGCCGCGATCGCGGTCGACCCGGTCTTCGGCGTGGCCAGAAACGCAAGCCTCTGCTCCCAGAACACCAGCATCTTGGCCTCTTTCTCCCGACATTCCCTGCATCGCCCGGTTGTCCCGGACTTTCGTCAACACTCCCTTAACTAAACCCGGCCCAAACTGCCACCACGAGATTTGAGTTGAAATGTTCCCTCTTTGTGCTCATAAGTGCCAGAACACTTGGGGAACACGGGCAAGGATTGCCGCTCCACTGCGGCTGTGAAATAAGGAGAACGACATGGCGGTTGCAAACCTCCTCGATCTGGGCGGGAAGCGGGATATGGATAAGTCGAAGGCGCTGGAAAGCGCTCTGGCGCAGATCGAACGGCAGTTCGGCAAGGGCTCGATCATGCGCCTCGGCGCCGACAGCCCCGCGATGGATATCGAGGCCACGTCGACCGGCTCGCTCGGCCTCGACATCGCGCTCGGGATCGGCGGTCTGCCCAAGGGCCGCATCATTGAAATCTACGGGCCGGAAAGCTCGGGGAAGACGACGCTGACTCTGCATGTCGTTGCCGAGGAACAGAAAAAAGGCGGCGTCTGCGCCTTTGTCGACGCCGAACACGCGCTTGACCCACAGTATGCCAAGAAGCTGGGCGTCAATCTGGACGAGCTTCTGATCAGCCAGCCCGACACCGGCGAACAGGCGCTGGAGATCGTCGATACGCTGGTCCGCTCTGGTGCGGTGAGCCTCGTCGTCGTCGATTCGGTCGCGGCTCTTGTCCCGAAGGCCGAAATCGAGGGCGACATGGGCGACATGCAGATGGGCAGCCAGGCCCGCCTGATGAGCCAGGCCATGCGCAAGCTGACCGCCAGCATTGGCCGGTCGAACTGCATGGTGATCTTCATCAACCAGATCCGGATGAAGATCGGCGTGATGTTCGGCAGCCCCGAAACCACCACCGGCGGCAACGCCTTGAAATTCTACGCCTCCGTCCGCCTCGATATCCGTCGCATCGGCGCGATCAAGGACCGCGAGGAAGTCGTCGGCAACACCACCCGCGTCAAGGTGGTCAAGAACAAGGTGGCCCCGCCCTTCAAGCAGGTTGAATTCGACATCATGTATGGCGAAGGCATCTCGAAGATGGGCGAGCTTGTCGACATCGGCGTCAAGGCGGGTGTCGTCGAAAAGTCGGGTGCCTGGTATTCTTTCAAGGACGAACGCATCGGCCAGGGGCGTGAGAACGCCAAATCCTTCCTGAAGCAGAACCCCTCCGTCGCGCTGGAGATCGAGGACAAGATCCGCGCCGCCAACGGGCTCGACTTCACCATGGCTGGTGGCGAAGAAAGTGCGGACGTGCTGGACGAGTGAGCGGGCATGTCACCAGCGACGCGCTGACGGCGGCGCTGCCGGGGGTGCTGTCCGCCCCCAAGACCGGCAGCGCGGTCGAATTTCTGTGCTTTCGCCCGGGTTTTGGCGAACGCCGTTTCGTCGATGACCTGACACTGACGCGACAGCACGGCATACCGGGCGAACGCTGGGGCACCTCGCCCTGGCTGAAACTGCCCGACGGCTCCGGTCATCCCGGCATCCAGATCTCGATCCTGCCGCGCAGGGTCCTCGATCTTGTGTGGCGCGACCGCGAGACTGTGGTTCACCCCGGCGATACCTTCGTGTCGGACCTCGACATGACCGAGACGAACCTGCCTGCGGGCCAGCTTCTGGCTGTGGGCACGGCTGTTCTGCGGGTGTCGGAAGTCTGGAATGACGCCTGCGCCAAGTGGAAGGTCCGCTACGGTGCTGCCGCCTATGACTGGGTCCGCGCGCACAAGGTGCTTCGTCTCCGCGGGGTCCTCTGCAGCATCGTCGAGGATGGCGTGATCCGCCTCGGCGACGCCGTCGAAGTGCTGCGCTGACGGCTTTTTTTCCCGGCGGAAAGCCCGACTGTGGACAGGCCCCTTGCGGGGGTCTACACGGGGGGCCGAATTCCCGTTTCTGCCCAAGGACCGCCCCCACATGGCCTCGCTGAACGACATCCGCTCGACCTATCTCGACTTCTTCCGCCGCAACGACCACCGGGTTGTCGACAGCTCGCCGCTGGTGCCGCGGAACGATCCCACGCTGATGTTCACGAACTCCGGCATGGTGCAGTTCAAGAACCTCTTCACCGGGGTGGAGACGCGGGACTACAAGCGCGCCACGACCGCGCAGAAATGCGTGCGGGCAGGGGGCAAGCACAACGACCTCGACAACGTCGGCTACACCGCGCGGCACCATACCTTCTTTGAAATGCTGGGGAATTTCAGCTTCGGCGACTATTTCAAGGACCAGGCCATCGCCTTTGCCTGGGAGCTTCTGACCAAGGACTTCGGCCTCGCCAAGGACAAGCTTCTGGTCACCGTCTACCATACCGATGACGAGGCGGCGACGATCTGGAAGAAGGTCGCGGGCCTGCCCGACAGCCGGATCATCCGCATCGCATCCGACGACAACTTCTGGCGCATGGGTCCGACCGGCCCCTGCGGCCCCTGCACCGAAATCTTCTATGATCACGGCCCGCACATCTGGGGCGGCCCGCCCGGCAGTGCCGAGGAAGACGGCGACCGGTTCATCGAGATCTGGAACAACGTCTTCATGCAGAATGAGCAGTTCGCCGACGGGCGGCTGGTGCCGCTGGAGATGCAGTCGATCGACACCGGCATGGGGCTCGAACGGATCGGGGCGCTGTTGCAGGGCAAGCACGACAACTACGACACCGACCTGATGCGCAGCCTGATCGAGGCTTCGGCCCATGCTACCAGCGCCGATCCCGACGGGCCGGGCAAGATTCACCACCGGGTGATCGCTGACCACCTGCGCTCGACCTCGTTCCTGATCGCCGACGGCGTGATGCCCTCGAACGAAGGCCGGGGTTATGTCCTGCGCCGCATCATGCGCCGCGCGATGCGCCATGCTCACATGCTTGGCGCGCAGGACCCGGTGATGTTCAAGCTGGTTCCGGCGCTGGTGCGCGGCATGGGCGCGGCCTATCCGGAGCTTGGCCGCGCTCAGGCCCTGATCGAAGAGACGCTGAAGCTGGAAGAAACCAAGTTCAAGCAGACGCTGGACCGCGGTCTGAAGCTGCTGGACGACGAGCTTGCCCATTTGCCAGAAGGCGGTGCCCTGCCGGGCGCGGCGGCGTTCCGGCTTTATGACACTTACGGCTTCCCGCTCGATCTGACCCAGGACGCCTTGCGGGAAAAAGGCCGCGAGGTTGACGTGCAGGGCTTCGACGCCGCCATGGCTGACCAGAAGGCCAAGGCCCGCGCCGCCTGGTCGGGCACCGGGGCGGCGGCGGATGCCAAGGTCTGGTTCGAGATCGCCGAAGAGCATGGTGCCACCGAATTCCTCGGCTACGACACCGAAACCGCCGAGGGCGTGATCACGGCACTTCTCCGCGACGGTGCTGCGGTCGGTCAGGCCGCCACGGGTGAGACGGTGCAGATCGTCGTCAACCAGACCCCGTTCTACGCTGAATCCGGCGGGCAGGTCGGCGATGCGGGGATCATCCGCACCGATACCGGCACGGCGGAAGTGACTGATGTGAAGAAGGCCGCCGGGGTCTTCATCCACGTCGCCCGCGTCACGGAAGGCACTGTGATCAAGGGACAACCGGCCAAGCTGGAAGTGTCCCACACCCGCCGCTCGGCGATCCGCGCCAACCACTCGGCGACGCATCTTCTGCATGAAGCGCTGCGCCGCACCCTCGGTGATCACGTCGCGCAGCGCGGATCCTTGAACGCCGCCGACCGGCTGCGTTTCGACTTCAGTCATTCGGCAGCCATCTCTGCCGCCGACCTCTCCACCATCGAGGCGGAAGTGAACGCATTCGTCCGGCAGAACTCGACGGTCGAGACCCGCATCATGACCCCCGACGACGCCCGCGCCATTGGTGCGCAGGCGCTGTTCGGCGAAAAATATGGCGACGAGGTCCGCGTCGTGTCGATGGGCACGTTGGAAGGCTCGGGCAAGGGAGCGGACGGCAAGACCTATTCGCTGGAGCTTTGCGGCGGCACCCATGTCCAGCGCACGGGCGATATCGGTGCGATGGTGCTTCTGTCGGAAAGCGCGTCCAGCGCAGGCGTCCGCCGGATCGAGGCGCTGACCGGGCAGGCGGCACTTGACCACCTGCGCCAGCAGGATGCGCGGCTGAACGACATCGCCGCGATCATCAAGGCCCCGGCGAGCGAGCTTGCCGACCGAATCCGCGCGCTGTTCGACGACCGCAAGGCGCTGGCCAACGAGGTTGCGCAACTGCGCCGCGAGGTGGCGATGGGCGGCAAGGTTTCTGGCCCGGATGCCAAGGAAATCAATGGGATGAAGTTCATTGCTCAGGTGCTTTCGGGTGTGTCCGGCAAGGATCTCCCGGCGCTTATCGACGAGATGAAGGCCCGCCTAGGGTCCGGTGCCGTCCTCCTCATTGCCGACACCGGTGCCAAGCCCGCCGTGGCCGCAGGCGTCACGGCCGATCTCACCGCAAGGCTCTCTGCCGTCACCCTCGTCAAGGCGGCAGCCGAGGCGATGGGCGGCAAGGGCGGCGGTGGCCGACCCGACATGGCCCAGGCCGGGGGGGCCGACATCGCGCAGGCGGACGCGGCGATCAGGGCGGCCGAAGCCGCGATGGGGGCGTGACCATGCCCACCGCGCTCTGGATCGCCCACGTCCACGTCACCGACGCCGACGCCTACGGGCGTTACGCCAAAGACGCCGGGCCGGCCATCGCAGCCCACGGCGGGGTGTTTCTTGCGCGCGGCGGCCGCTATGTCCAGCTTGAAGGCAATGACCGCGCCCGCAACGTGGTGGCCCGCTTCCCGAGCCTGGAGCGGGCGGTGGAATGCTACAACTCGCCCGCCTATCAGGCAGCACTTGCCCATGCAAAAGGCGCCTCGGTGCGCGATCTGATGGTCGTCGAAGAGATCTAACGGAGCCCCTCGTCGCGCACCGGCAGTGCAGTGGTTTCCGTGATTACCTCCATGACGAAACTGGCCGAAACATCGGCAAGTTCGATGCGCCGCACCAGCATCTGGTAAAGCCGATCATAGTCCTTCACATCGGCGACGCGGGCGCGGATCAGATAGTCGAGATCGCCGGTCATGCGATAGGCACCGAGAATTTCCGGGATGTCGCGGGCGGCGCGGGAAAATTGCTCCAGCCATTCCGGCGCATGGCGGCCGGTGCGGATCAGCATGAAGACCGTCAGGCCAAGCCCCAGCTTCTCGGGATCGAGCAGCGCCACCCGCGCGCGGATCAGGCCCGAAGCCTCCAGCGCCTTGATCCGTCGCCAGACCGCGTTGCGCGATAGACCGACCCGATCGCCGATCTGTTCGAGCGGCATTTCTGCGTCGGTCTGAAGTAGTCTCAGGATTTTACTGTCAAACGTGTCGATTTTCTCCATATTGATTATCCTCTTGGGAAAATATCAACAAGGCAAGCGCATATCTGTCAGAGATTGCGACAACTTCCCAACGGGTATGAAGTATCCTTGGCCCCATCGAGACAGGAGACACCCATGATCGTCAAACTCTTCACCGCTCATCCCGCCAGCGTCGAGGAAAGCTACCTGGAACACGCCGCTTTCGCCGGGCGATTTTCGCTGGCGCTGTTCGGCGCGGCCTGCGCGGCACTCGTCCATGCGGTGCTGCCCTTCGCCTTTGAAAAGACCGCAAGCCGCACGGTGGCGCGGCTTTACGCAAAGACCCATAACCGCGGAACCTGACCGGCTTGCCGTCGCCCCCGGACCTCGGCGACAGTCCGGGCCAGCGCCGTCCGGGATCGGTCAGTCCTTCCGCGACTGGCGTTTGCGTTCGTTCGGGTCCAGCAGGCGCTTGCGCAAGCGGATGATCTTGGGCGTGACCTCGACCAGCTCGTCATCGTCGATGTAGGCGATCGCCTCTTCCAGGCTCATCTTGATGTGGGGCGTCAGGCGGACCGCCTCGTCCGTGCCAGAGGCGCGGACGTTGGTCAGCTTCTTGCCCTTCAGCGGGTTCACTTCCAGGTCGTTCTCGCGGGAATGCTCGCCGATCAGCATGCCGACATAGACCTGTTCCTGCGGGCCGATGAACATCCGGCCGCGCTCTTCCAGGTTCCACAGCGCATAGGCGACCGAGACGCCGCTTTCCGTGCTGATCAGAACGCCCTGACGGCGGCCCTGGATCGGGCCCTTGTGCGGGGCATGGCCGTGGAAAATGCGGTTCAGGACGCCGGTGCCGCGGGTGTCGGTCAGGAACTGGCCCTGATAGCCGATCAGCCCGCGAGACGGCACATGCGCGATGATCCGGGTCTTGCCCACGCCGGCGGGCTTCATCTCGACAAGGTCGCCCTTGCGCTCACCGGTCAGCTTGTCGATGACGGCACCAGAATACTCGTCATCGACGTCGATGGTCACTTCCTCGACGGGTTCGTTCCGGACACCGTCGATGTCCTGGAAGATCACCCGGGGGCGCGAGATCGACAGCTCGAACCCCTCGCGGCGCATGTTCTCGATAAGGACGCCCATCTGAAGTTCGCCCCGGCCCGACACCTCGAAGGCGTCGCCGCCGGGGGTGTCGGCGACCTTGATCGCGACGTTGACTTCGGATTCCTTCATCAGCCGTTCCCGGATCACCCGCGACTGGACCTTGGATCCGTCGCGGCCCGCCAGCGGCGAGTCGTTGATCCCGAAGGTCACGGTGATCGTCGGCGGGTCGATGGGCTGCGCGGGCAG
The DNA here is from genome assembly GCA_040385165.1 of Pseudomonadota bacterium. Lineage (GTDB taxonomy): Bacteria > Pseudomonadota > Alphaproteobacteria > Rhodobacterales > Rhodobacteraceae > Tabrizicola. Next base: position 59,160 of record JAZKHX010000006.1, read on the forward strand.
GGCGGTGTCGATCTCGGGCGCGCACAGGGTGTCGGCGACCGTAGCCTTGGTCATCCCGGCCAGCGTCACGATATCGCCCGCCACCGCCTCGTCGATCGCGGTCTGGGTCAGGCCGCGGAAGGCGAGGATCTTCGTCACGCGGAACTGCTCCAGCCGGTCGCCGGTGCGCGACAGGGCCTTCAGGGTGGTGCCGTTGGTGATGCGGCCGGATTCAACCCGGCCGGTCAGGATGCGGCCAAGGTAGGGGTCGGCGGACAGCGTGGTCGCCAGCATCGAGAACGGTTCGTCCACGCGGGCCAGCACTTTCGGCGCGGGGACGTGGCGCACGATGAGGTCGAAAAGGGCCGCAAGGTCCTTGCGCGGCCCGTCAAGTTCGGCATCCGCCCAGCCGGACCGGCCGGAGGCATAGACATGCGGAAAATCAAGCTGGTGATCGTCGGCGCCAAGGTTGGCGAAAAGGTCGAACACCTCGTTCAGGGCGCGGTCGGGTTCGGCGTCTGGCTTGTCGACCTTGTTCAGCACGACGATCGGGCGCAGGCCCAGAGCCAGCGCCTTGGCCAGCACGAACTTGGTCTGCGGCATCGGGCCTTCGGCGGCGTCGACCAGAAGGCAGACCCCGTCGACCATCGAGAGGATGCGCTCCACCTCGCCGCCGAAATCGGCGTGGCCGGGGGTGTCGACGATGTTGATCCGGGTGCCGCTCCATTCCACCGAGGTGCATTTCGCAAGGATCGTGATCCCGCGCTCGCGCTCGATGTCGTTGCTGTCCATCGCCCGTTCGGAAACGGCCTGGTTGTCGCGGAACGCCCCCGACTGTTTCAAAAGCTCGTCCACGAGCGTGGTCTTGCCGTGGTCGACGTGGGCGATGATCGCGATGTTGCGCAGTTCCATGGGGTCCGGTCCTATAGGGTTGGCGCGGCCTTACAGGGTTTTCGTCCACGCCGCCAGAGGGCGCGGGGTGTCCACAGTGGACAAAGGTCACAAAGGCAAGGAATTCAATATCTTGGCCGTGGGCGTTCAGGGTTTCTTAACCTCCGGCCGCGCAGATCAGGCCGCGATATAGCGGTCCCGGCGATGGTTCACGGCAAGGAACAGCGAAAACACCGCCGCGCCAAGGAAGCTGTAGCCCAGCGTTTCGAGGGGCATGATCAGCGCGGCCAGCCCGAAAATCACAACGTCGGACAGAAGCTGCGCGTGGCCGGCCGGAAAACCGGTGCGGTCCTGCAGTTCGATCCAGAGGACCGACAGCCCGCCGAAACTGCCACCGTGCCGGATCGCCGCCAGTGCCGCAATGCCGAAGAGAAGGCCGAAAAGGATGGCGGCCACCGCAGGCTCGATCCGGCCCAGTTCCAACCAGTTGGGCAGAGCGGCCACCAGCCCCGACAACGCCGCCGTGGTGACAAGCGTCTTCAGAGCAAAGGCCAACCCCATCCGACGCCAGGCGAGGCCCAGGAAGGGAAGCGTGACCGCGAAATAGACCGCCGGAAACGGCAATCCGGTCACCTGCGCGATCAGCACCGCAAGGCCGGTGGTCTGGCCTGTGACAAAGCCCATATGGGTCAGGATCTGCATCCCGAGCGCGGCCATCGTGACCCCGAAGGCGATGCCCTGGACGTCATCCACGGCGCTATGGCGCGGGCGGTCGGCGATCTGGTCGTGACGGTCGGGCATGGCGCGCCTATCAAGTGTAGATAGGTCATACGATCTGCCGTTATTAATGTCAATAAGGCTGACCTAAAACCTCTACGAAGGGAATGGGCCGAAGGCAAACCCCCGGCCCGGTCGCACGTCAGGGTAAGCGATGCACTCACCCAGCGTTTGTCACCCCTTCAGCGCCTTGTTCAGGTAGTCGTCGACCTTTTCCAGATAGCCCATCGTGGTCAGCCATTTCTGGTCCGGACCGACGAGGAGTGCCAGGTCCTTGGTCATGTGGCCGTCTTCCACCGCATCGACCGTCACCTTCTCCAGCGTCGTCGCAAAGCGCATGAGCGCGTCGTTCCCGTCCAGCTTGGCGCGGTGCTTCAGCCCCCCTGTCCAGGCGTAGATCGACGCGATCGAGTTGGTCGATGTCTGCTTGCCCTTCTGGTGTTCGCGGAAGTGGCGGGTCACGGTGCCGTGGGCGGCTTCCGCCTCGACGATCTTGCCATCGGGTGTCATCAGGACCGATGTCATCAGGCCCAGCGAGCCGAAGCCCTGCGCCACGATGTCGGACTGCACGTCGCCGTCATAGTTCTTGCAGGCCCAGACATAGCCGCCCGACCATTTCAGCGCGGACGCGACCATGTCGTCGATCAGGCGGTGTTCATAGGTGATCCCGGCCTTCTTGAAGGCGTCCGCAAATTCGGCGTCGAAGACCTGCTGGAAGATGTCCTTGAAGCGCCCGTCATAGGCCTTGAGGATGGTGTTCTTGGTCGAGAGATAGACCGGAACCCCGCGCTGCAACCCGTAGTTCAGCGAGGCGCGGGCGAAGTCGAAGATGCTGTCGTCAAGGTTGTACATGCCCATGTAAACCCCCGAAGACGGCGCGGAGTAGACGTCCTTTTCGATCACCGTGCCGTCCTCGCCAACGAATTTCATGGTCAGCTTGCCCTTGCCGGGAAAGCGGAAATCGGTCGCGCGATACTGGTCGCCAAAGGCATGGCGGCCGACGACGATCGGCTGGGTCCAGTGCGGCACGAGGCGCGGGACGTTCTTGCAGATGATCGGCTCGCGGAAGATCACGCCGCCGAGGATGTTGCGGATCGTGCCATTCGGCGATTTCCACATCTGCTTCAGGCCAAATTCCTCGACCCGCTGCTCATCCGGGGTGATCGTCGCGCATTTGACGCCGACGCCGTGCTTCTTGATCGCTTCGGCGGCATCGACGGTAATCCTGTCGTCGGTGCGGTCACGCTCTTCGATCCCGAGGTCGTAATATTTCAGGTCGATGTCGAGGTAGGGAAGGATCAGCTTTTTCTTGATGAAATCCCAGATGATCCGGGTCATCTCGTCGCCATCAAGCTCGACGACGGGGTTGGCTACCTTGATCTTCGACATCTGTCTCTCCGGTTCGGGGATTCGTTGCCGGCGGTCATAACGGAAAAGCGAGGATAAGGGAAGTGCGGTATGCGATTGTATACCAACGCTTCGTGGAGCTGTTACGTTGCAAAAAAGGGCCGAGCCTTCTCCTTTACCCAGTCCCACAGTCCCGGCGCGCCTTTGGCGATCTTCACCCCCACGCGGGATTCCAGCTGGTCATAGGTTACGTTGTAGGTCGACCAGGTTCCACCGCCGGACATCAGGTTCGCCATCACCGGTTGCACGCGGTCGAGCGATTTGGCGAAGACTGCATCCGGCGTTTCGGCGGCCTCGAACTCCTCCCACAGCGCACGAAGATCGTCGCGCAAATCTTTGGGAAGAAGCCCGAAAATCCGGTCCGCGGCTTTCACTTCGGCGGCTTGCGTCCCGGCACTCGCATGGGCGTTGCCGTTCTGCGAATGGATCGGCACGTCGCCGACGTCGATCTCGACCAGATCGTGCAGCAGCAGCATCCGGATCACCCGGTCGATGCTGACGCCCGGTCCGGCCTGATCGGCCAGAATCAGCGCATACAACGCCAGGTGCCAGGAGTGTTCGCCCGAATTCTCGGGCCGCGAGCCATCGACCAGCGTCGTGGCGCGGAGGACCGATTTCAGCCGGTCGGCCTCGTTCAGGAAGGCGAACTGCCGCTCCAGCCGGTCGCTCAATGGCCGGACCCGGTGAAGTCCTCCACCACCGGCGGCGGGGCTTCGGGTGCGACCGTGCCGCCGCGCTTGGCGTTGAGTGCCGCTTCCAGATATTCCCGCCCCCGCCGTTCGGCCAGACGCACGCGGATCGAGGTCATGTAGGCCTCCTGGAAGGTAGGCGAGGCGGCCATCAGCACCTGGCTGACCTTTTCGTAGAACCGGTCGTCGCCAAGCTCGATCTCGGCCGCCAGCACGTCGTCGGCCAGCTTGTCGGCCATCTGTTGCAGCGCCGACATTACCGCGTGGCCTCGGTCATCCGGCGGCGGACGTAATTGCTGACCGTCTGGATCATGGGTTGCATGTGCGCCTCTTCGTCCTTGAAGAAATGGTCCGCGCCCTCGATTTCGGTATGGGTGATGGTGATGCCCTTCTGCTCGTGCAGCTTGTTGACGAGGCTCTTGGTGTCCTTCGGGGGGGCCACCTTGTCGGCGGAGCCGTTGATGATCAGGCCGGAGGAAGGGCAGGGCGCGAGGAAGGAGAAATCATACAGATTGGCGGGCGGCGCGACCGAGACGAAGCCGGTGATCTCGGGTCGCCGCATCAGAAGCTGCATCCCGATCCAGGCGCCGAAGCTGAAGCCTGCGACCCAGCATTGCTTGGAGTTCTGGTTCATCGCCTGCAGGTAATCGAGCGCCGAGGCCGCGTCCGACAGCTCGCCGATGCCCTGGTCATATTCACCCTGGCTGCGCCCCACGCCGCGGAAGTTGAAGCGCAGGACCGTGAAGCCAAGGTTGTAGAAAGCGTAGTGCAGGTTGTAGACCACCTTGTTGTTCATCGTCCCGCCATAGGCCGGGTGCGGGTGCAGCACGATGGCTATCGGGGCGTCGCGGTCCTTCTGCGGATGGTAGCGTCCCTCAAGGCGTCCGTCGGGGCCGGCAAAGATAACCTCGGGCATTGCACTCTTCTCATGCGGGAGCGTGCGATTTCTTGACGCTTTCGCTCGGATAAACTAGAACCGTTCTAAAGCGGACCCGGGCTGGGCAAGGGCCGACTTTTCGGGGCTTGACTGAGGTAATGCGCGGCGCGCGTGGCGTCAATGCGGTTGCGCGCCGTGGCGAGGTGGGGGCTGGGATGAAACTTTCGACCAAGGGACGCTATGCGATGGTGGCGCTGGCCGATCTTGCGCTGACCGAGGCAAAGGCGGGCGGCGACGATCTGGTATCGCTGGCCGAGATCTCGCGCCGACAGGACATCAGCCTGCCCTATCTGGAGCAGCTTTTCGTCAAGCTGCGTCGCGCGGGTCTGGTCGAGGCCGTGCGGGGCCCGGGCGGAGGTTACAAGCTGGCGCGCGCGCCCGTCGACATCCGCATCAGCGAAGTGATGGAGGCGGTGGAGGAAACCGTCGATGCCATGCACACCGGGGCCGGGGCATCGGGCGCGGTGTCGGGATCGCGCGCGCAGTCGCTGACCAACCGGCTGTGGGAAAGCCTCTCGGCCAACGTCTATGTCTTCCTGCATCAGGTGCGGCTGTCGGACGTGGTGAAGAACGACCTGACCCCATGCCCTGCCGTGCCGCATCTCTTCCGCGTGGTGGATGAGCATGACTAGGCTCTACCTCGACTGGAACGCGACTGCACCGCTGCGCCCCGAGGCGAAGGCTGCGATGGCAGCGGCGATGGAGGTGGTCGGGAACCCGTCCTCGGTCCATGCCGAGGGGCGGGCGGCCAAGGCATTGCTGGAGAAATCGCGGGCCAGCATCACCGCGGCGATGGGTGCGGACGGGGCGGATGTCATTTTCACTTCGGGCGCAACCGAGGCGGCGTCGCTGGCCTGTGCGGGGCGCGGGCTGGTCTGCGCGCCGGTCGAACATGACGCGGTGACAGCCTGGTGTGCAGCCAGCCTGCCGGTGGATGGGCGGGGCAGGGTGGCGGTCAGCGACCCCGCCGGAACCGCGCTGCAACTCGCCAACTCCGAAACCGGGGTGATGCAGGATCTGCCGCCGGGACTGGCCGTCAGCGACCTGACCCAGGGCTTCGGCAAGGTGCCTCTGGCGTTCAACTGGCTGGGTTGCGACATGGGGCTGGTGTCTGCGCACAAGCTGGGCGGCCCCCGGGGCATCGGCGCGCTGGTGGTGCGGCGTGGGATCGAGATTCCCGCCCAGATCAAGGGTGGCGGGCAGGAGATGGGCCGTCGCGCCGGGACCGAGAACCTGATCGGCATCGCCGGTTTCGCCGCCGCCGCCGAGGCCGCCGCGCGGGATCTGGCCAACGGGGTCTGGGACGAAGTGGCGGAACTTAGAAATATTCTAGAATCAGAGTTGTCCGTTGCGGCAAAAGAAACTATTTCGGTCGGGAATGGCTTGCCTCGGCTGCCGAACACGCTGTGCCTGATCGCGCCGGGCTGGAAGGGCGAGACTCAGGTCATGGCGATGGACCTCGCGGGGTTTGCCGTCTCGGCGGGCTCGGCCTGTTCCAGCGGAAAGGTCCGGGCCAGCCGCGTGTTGACCGCGATGGGCTTTGATGACGGCCTTGCGGGGCAGGCGATCCGGGTCTCGATCGGCCCGGGGGTGAGACAAGACGACGTGCTGCGGTTCGCGACTGCGTGGACCGCCGCCTATGCCAAGGCCCGCGCGCGGGCTGCCTGAAAGGAAACGCCGATGACCGCCGTTCTGGACACTGCCGCACCTCTGGAGGTCCGCGATGGCGTGGACCGCGAGACGATAGAAACCGTCGCGGCCATGGCCGGCAAATATAAATACGGCTGGGAAACCGACATCGAGATGGACTATGCCCCGAAGGGGTTGAACGAGGATATCGTCCGGCTGATCAGCCAGAAGAACGGCGAGCCGGAGTGGCTTCTGGACTGGCGGCTGGCGGCCTACCGGCGCTGGGTCAAGATGGAAGAACCCCGCTGGGCGATGCTGCACTATCCCGAGATCGACTATCAGGACCAGTTCTACTACGCGACGCCGAAAAGCATGGCGAAAAAGCCGAAGTCGCTGGACGAGGTCGATCCGAAGCTCTTGGCGACCTATGCGAAACTCGGGATTCCGTTGAAGGAACAGATGCTTCTGGCCGGAGTCGAAGGTGAGGTCGAGCCGCGCAAGGTGGCGGTGGATGCGGTCTTTGACTCGGTTTCGGTGGGCACGACGTTCAAGGCGGAACTGGCCAAGGCCGGGGTGATCTTCTGTTCCATCAGCGAGGCGGTGCGCGAGCATCCCGAGTTGGTGAAGCAGTATCTGGGGTCGGTCGTGCCGCCCACGGACAACTTCTTCGCCACGCTGAATTCGGCGGTCTTCTCGGACGGGTCCTTTGTCTACATCCCGAAGGGCGTGAAATGCCCGATGGAGCTGTCGACCTATTTCCGCATCAATGCCGAAAACACCGGCCAGTTCGAACGCACCCTGATCGTCTGTGACGAGGGGGCCTATGTCAGCTATCTGGAAGGCTGCACTGCGCCAAAACGCGACACCAACCAGCTGCACGCGGCGGTGGTAGAGATCGTGATCCTGAAGGATGCCGAGGTGAAATACTCCACGGTGCAGAATTGGTATCCGGGCGACGAAAACGGGGTTGGCGGCATCTACAACTTCGTCACCAAGCGCGCCGATTGCCGGGGCGACCGGGCCAAGGTGATGTGGACCCAGGTGGAAACGGGGTCGGCGATCACCTGGAAATACCCGTCCTGCATCCTGCGCGGTGATGATTCCCAGGGCGAATTCTATTCGATCGCCATCGCCAACAATGCCCAGCAGGCCGATACCGGGACCAAGATGATCCACCTTGGCAAGCGCACGAAAAGCCGGATCGTGTCCAAGGGGATCTCGGCGGGCCGGGCGCAGAACACCTATCGGGGGCTGGTGTCCATGCACCCCAGGGCCAAGGACAGCCGCAACTACACCCAGTGCGATAGTCTCCTGATCGGCGACAAATGCGGGGCGCACACCGTGCCTTATATCGAAGTGCGCAACAATTCGAGCCGCGTGGAGCATGAGGCGACCACGTCCAAGGTGGACGATGACCAGCTTTTCTACTGCCGGTCGCGCGGGATGGACGAGGAAGAGGCCGTCGCCCTGGTGGTGAACGGTTTCTGCAAGGAGGTCCTGCAGGCCCTGCCGATGGAATTCGCGATGGAGGCGCAGAGCCTGGTCGCGATCAGCCTGGAAGGCTCGGTCGGCTGACCCAACGATGGCCCAGGCGCGCGCAAAAGCAGAACCGGACACGGAACGGCCCGAGGTCGTTCTGGTCTCGGCCATGCGCAACGAAGGGCCCTTCGTGCTGGAATGGCTGGCCTATCACCGGGTGATCGGGGTGGACCGGGTCGTGGTCGTTTCCAACGGATCAACAGACGGATCGGACGATCTGCTGGCCGCGCTGGCAGCGGCGGGTGAGATCACCTTTCTGCAGACCAGCCCGGGATACGGGGTGGCCCCGCAGGATGCGGCGGTGCAGGCGTTCGAGGCAAAGGTCGGCTACCGACCCGGCACCTGGTATCTGTGGCTGGATGCGGATGAATTCCTGAACGTCCATGTCGGTGATCGCACGGTGCAGGCGCTGCTTGAGCGGCTGGGGAGTGCCGGGGCGCTGATGCTGAACTGGCGGCTGTTCGGGTCGGGCGGTAATGACAACTTTACCGGCCGCCATATCTCGGAAGATTTCACCGGCGCGTCAAAGCTTGGGTTTGTTGCCAATCTGGAAACCAAACCGATGTTCCGCGCCGGTGACCGCTTTGCCGGGTTTTCCAGCAATTCGGCGGGCCTGCCGCGCCTTGTGGATGGGGCCGGGGTCACCGAGGCAGACTGCCTTGGCGGCAATGGCAAGCCCTTGGACCCGAAGAACCCCCGCACCGCGCCCTGGCTGGCGCGTGAACCCTACACCGGGCGCACCAACCTCGCGTCGCGGCGCGAGTTCGGCTGGGATCTGGCGCAGATCAACCATTATTCGGTCCGCACGCCGGACCACTTCCGCCTGAAGGCCGCGCGGGGGAGGGGCATGATCTCGACCGGGCCGCGCCGCCCGAACGTGCGCCACACGCCGGAATACTTCGACCGTTTCGACCGCAACGAGGCCGAAGACCGCTCGATCCTGCATTGGGAGACGGCGGTGACGGCGGAAATTGCGCGGCTGATGGCGCTGCCCGGTGTGGCCGATGCCAAGGAGCAGGTGGACGGGCTGGTGGCCGCGGCGCTAAGCGAAAGCGAAACCGGGACAGCCGCGCTGCTGGACGACGGAATCCCGGCACCGGCAACGAGGGTCATGCGCGGCATGGATGCAGAGATGGAAACCGAGACCGAAGCGCCCAGTTTCGAGCTGACCTTCGCCCCCAAGGAACGCCGGTTCCTGGTGCGCCACTACGAGGCGGCCACGACGATCCTGGAGTATGGCAGCGGCGGGTCGACGGTGCTGGCGGCCAGGCTGGGCAAGACCGTGTTCAGCGTCGAAAGCGACCGGGACTGGGCGGAACGCATGGCGCATCATGTGGCCAGCGTCTCGGACACGGCGAAGGTGCATTGGGCCGATGTCGGCCCGACCGGCCCCTGGGGCGTGCCGATGAAGCCGCGCGAGTTCCGCAAGTTTCACGGCTATGCCCTGTCGGTCTGGGACCGCCCGGATTTCGTGCAGCCCGATCTGGTGCTGATCGACGGCCGCTTTCGTGCCTCATGTCTGGTTGCGGTGCTGCTGCGCGCGACGAGGCCCGTGACGGTGCTGTTCGATGATTATCTCAAGCGGGGCTACTACCACGGCGTCGAACGCCTGGCCCGCAAGGAAGAAACGGTGGGCCGGATGGCCCGCTTTACCGTCACACCCGGCGCGATCCCGCCCGACATGGCCACCGAGGTCGTCGGCTGGTTCACCGATCCGCGCTGACGCCAAAGGAAAGAAAAATGCTGGAAATCAAGAACCTGCACGTCAAACTTGAAGAAGAGGACAAGGTGATCCTGCGCGGTGTCGATCTGAAGATCGGCGCGGGCGAGGTTCATGCGATCATGGGGCCGAACGGGTCGGGCAAGTCGACGCTGTCCTATGTCCTGTCGGGCCGCGACGGGTATGAGGTAACGGACGGATCGGCCACGCTGGACGGCCAGCAACTGCTCGAGATGGAGCCCGAAGAACGCGCCGCAGCCGGCCTGTTCCTGGCCTTCCAGTATCCGGTGGAAATCCCCGGCGTCGGCAACATGACCTTCCTGCGGACGGCGGTGAACGCACAGCGCAAGGCGCGCGGCGAAGCGGAACTGAGCGCGGGCGACTTCCTGAAACTCGTGCGCGAAAAGGCCAAGACCCTGAAGATCGACGCCGAGATGCTGAAGCGCCCGGTCAACGTCGGCTTTTCCGGTGGCGAGAAAAAGCGCAACGAAATCCTGCAGATGGCGATGCTGGAACCCCGGATGTGCATCCTGGACGAGACCGACTCGGGGTTGGACGTCGACGCGATGAAGCTGGTCGCCGATGGCGTCAACGCATTGCGCAGCGCGGGCCGGTCCTTCCTGGTCATCACCCACTACCAGCGGCTTCTTGACCACATCAAGCCGGACGTCGTGCACATCATGGCGGCCGGGCGGATCATCAGGACCGGCGGGCCGGAACTGGCGCTGGAGGTCGAGGCCAACGGCTATGCCGACATCCTGGGCGAGGTGGGCTGATGGCTCTGCCGAAGATCCAGGAGGACGCGCTTGCCGCGCGCATCGCCACGTTGGCCCTGCCCGCCGGCAAGGGCTGGCTGCGGGCGGCTCGGGTGGACGCGCAGACGCGGCTGTCGGCACGAGGATTGCCCGCCCGGCGCGACGAATACTGGCGCTACACAGATCCTGCCGGTCTGAACGCCCCTGCGGCACCCGCCGCACAGGTGTTCGATGCCCGCGACGAGGCCCCCCCGTTCGAGGACATGGACCGGCTGAAGATCGTCTTTGTCGATGGGGTCTTCGATGCGGCGGCCTCGGACGATCTGACCCTGGCGGGCGTGCATATCGAGCGGCTGGCCCAGGTCGGGGATACCGATATCCACTGGGCGCAGGGCATCTACGGCGTTCTGGAATCCCGCGGCCAGTCGCCTGTCGCGCGGCCCTTCGCGGCACTGAATTCGGCCTATGCCACCGATGGCGTCCTGATTCATGTCACAGGCCGGGCGCCAAAGCCGGTATCACTGGTTTATGTCCACGGATCAGAGACTTCAGACGCGATGCTCCACCATTGTGTGAAGCTGGAGCCCGGGGCCGAGCTGACCCTGCTGGAGAATGGACCCGCCGCCGCACGCTTCAACAAGGTCATCGAAGTGGAGGTTGCCGAGGGCGCACGGTTCCACCACGTCCGCCTGCAGGGCCGCGACCATGAACGCCGTGCCGTGACCCATGTCTTTGCCCGGCTGGCGGCACGGTCCGAGATGCGGTCGTTCACGCTGACGGCGAACGGCAGGCTGACCCGGAACGAGGTGGTGATCGAGCTTGTCGGCGACGAGAGCCGCGCCCATGTCGCGGGGGCTGCCGTCGGCGACGGAGAGTTCCACCATGACGACACCGTCTTCGTGACCCACGCCGGCGTTGCCTGCGAAAGCCGTCAGGTGTTCAAGAAGGTGTTGATGAACGGTGCTGTGGGGGTCTTTCAGGGCAAGATCCTGGTCAAGCCCGGCGCGCAGAAGACGGACGGCTACCAGATCAGCCAGTCGCTCCTCCTGGATGAGGACAGCCAGTTTCTTGCCAAGCCCGAGCTTGAAATCTATGCCGACGACGTGAAATGCAGCCACGGCTCCACCTCGGGGGCCATCGACGACACGGCACTTTTCTACCTGCAATCGCGTGGCGTGCCGCGCCGGACGGCGCAGGCGCTTCTGGTGCTGGCCTTTCTCGCCGAGGCGATCGAGGAGATTGCCGACGACGGAATTGCCGAGGACATCCGCGCCCGGCTCGAACGCTGGCTGGCCCGGCATGGGTCGAAAGGCGCGGAATGACGGTCTCGAACGATCTCGTCGCCACCTGGCGGCATCCCCGCACCATCCTGCGCCAACATCTTGCGCGCGGGCAGTCGGAGGCCTTCGCCTTCACCCTGCTTCTGGTCTTCCTGGTCCTCGCCTTCATCGGCCAGTGGCCTTCCGCCGCGCGCGAGGCCTTTCTGGCGCAGGAACCATCGGTGGCGCCGCGCATCCTGGCCCGCGCGCTGGCGGTTCTGGCAACGATCCCGCTCTGGTATGGTCTGGCGGCGCTGAGCCGTCTTGTCGCGCGCAGGATGGGCGGGCAGGGCACCTGGTATGGCGCGCGGATTGCGCTGTTCTGGACCCTGGCGACGATCGGACCGCTGATGCTGTTGCAGGGCCTCGTCTCGGGGATGATCGGGCCGGGCCCGGCCCTGTCGGCCGTGACGCTGGTGGTCGGCGTCGCCTTTCTGGGGCTGTGGGCAACGCTTCTGCACGAGGCCGAATGGCGGGCGGAACGCGGATGACCCTGACCGACCGCATGATCGCGCTGGCAAAGCTGACGCTGCAGGACCCGCGTCAGGCCACCCGGGCGCTTCTCGCCGAAGGCGTGCCCATCCCGGCCCGGACTGCGGGGCTGATTCTGGTGGCTGTGCTGTCGGCCCTGCTGGCCAGCCTGCAGATCGAACTGAGCCCGCAGGATCTGGACCCGCTGAGCGCCCTGATGCTGGCCAGCCCGTTCCGCGCGGCGGTCGTGCAATGGGGGTTCCTGGCGCTGTCGGTTGTGCTGATCCACCGCGTCGGCCGGGCCTTCGGCGGGACGGGGGCGTTCCCTGACGCCCTTCTGATCGTGGTCTGGCTGCAATGCCTGACGCTGATCCTGCAACTGCTGCAACTGGCGGCGGGCATCATCGCTCCACCTCTGGCCGGGATCATCGGGCTCGGCGGCTTTGCCCTCTTTCTCTGGCTCATGACCCATTTCATCGCCGAGCTGCACGGTTTCCGGTCTCGCGGTCTGGTCTTTGTCGGAATGGTCCTGACCGCCATTGCCGCCGGTCTTGTCCTCGGAACGGTGCTGATCCTCATTGTCGGGCCGGAGGCCCTTTTGCCCGATGTATGACGTCCGGAAGATCCGCGCCGACTTTCCGATCCTTGCGCGAGAAGTGAACGGCAAGCCATTGGTCTATCTTGACAATGGCGCATCGGCCCAGAAGCCTCAGGTGGTGATTGACGCGGTTACCCGGGGCTATGCCGAAGAATACGCCAATGTGCATCGCGGCCTGCACTACCTGTCGAACCTCGCGACCGAAAAGTATGAAGCGACCCGCGGCAAACTTGCCCGCTTCCTGAATGCCGCCTCCGAGAAGGAGATCGTCTTCACCACCGGCACGACCGAGGCGATCAACCTTGTCTCCTATGCCTGGGCCGCACCCCGCTTGCAGCCCGGCGACGAAATCGTGCTTTCGATCATGGAGCATCACGCCAACATCGTCCCCTGGCACTTCCTGCGCGAACGGCAGGGGGTGGTGCTGAAATGGGTCGAGGTGGACAGAAACGGCGATCTTGACCCGCAGGCGGTGCTGGATGCCATCGGGCCGAAGACGCGGCTTGTGGCTGTGACGCACATGTCGAACGTGCTTGGCACCGTGGTCGATGTGGCCGCGATCTGCCGTGCCGCGCGCGAAAAGGGCGTGCCGGTTCTCGTCGACGGATCACAGGCCGCCGTCCACATGCCGGTCGATGTCCAGGCCATCGGCTGCGATTTCTACGCTGTCACCGGACACAAGTTTTACGGTCCCTCCGGGTCGGGCGGCATCTACATCAAGGCCGAGCGTCAGGCCGAAATGCGCCCCTTCCTTGGCGGCGGCGACATGATCCGCGAGGTCAAACGCGACACGATCACCTGGAACGACCCGCCGATGAAGTTCGAGGCCGGCACCCCCGGCATCGTCCAGCAGATCGGCCTTGGCGTCGCGCTCGACTACCTGACCGGCCTCGGTATGGACGCTGTCGCCGCCCACGAACGGACCCTCCGCGACTATGCCCGTGACCGGTTGGCTGGCCTCAACTGGCTGAACGTGCAGGGCAACTCTGCGACCAAGGGCGCGATCTTCTCGTTCACGATGGATGGCGCGGCCCATGCGCATGACATCTCGACCATCCTCGACAAGCGCGGCATCGCCGTGCGGGCGGGCACCCATTGCGCCATGCCGCTGATGGAGCATCTGGGGATCACCGCCTCGTGCCGGGCCTCCTTCGGGCTCTACAACACCACCGATGAGGTCGACGTTCTCGTCTCCGCGCTCGAGCTTGCGCACGAGCTTTTCGCCTGACGTGCTTCGGCCATTGAATCCCCCGCCACCTTCCGCTAAGGACCGTGCCAGGCACCCATAGCTCAGCTGGATAGAGCGTTGCCCTCCGAAGGCAAAGGTCGCACGTTCGAATCGTGCTGGGTGCGCCACCCATTCTCCCCCAGTCCGACTCAGTGAACTGGTCCATGCCGGGACATCGCCCTGATGGGCCCGCGATGCGGCTTGCCGAAGGGCCGGGCAGGCCTTACCCATTGGCGACGCAACCCGCCGGATGGACCCCCCCGAATGCCCGCCACCAATGCCGCGATCTGGTTCTCCGCAGACGGCTATGACCCGGGAAAGAAGGGCATCAACGGCCGTCGGGTCGCCGGGGAAAGTTTCCTGCGCGGCTTCTTCACCCATGCCGAAGTGGACGAGTTCGTTTCGGTTGCCCATGCCCAGGCCGATCACGCCGCCTTCGCCGAGGCAGCGCAAGCCGTCGGTGTGACGCGGCCCCTTCGCGCCGTCCGGCTGGACCACCCCGCGACCCTCGCCCCGGTCGAGGTGCTGTCCTATCCCGCTCCGATCCCCGCCGCGGAATGCTGGCGCCGCGCACCGCACGGGACTGCTGCCTGGGCGTTGTGCGGCATCACCCACACCACCGCCACGAAGAACGTCATCCAGACTTTCTTCGACCTTCGGTCTGCCCCGCAGATGCCCTGGGATGCGGTGATCTGCACCTCGACAGCGGTCCAGGCTTCGGTCCGCCGGCTGATGGAACTGGCCGAGGCGCATCTGGCGCAGCGGTTTCCGGGCGCGCCCTTGCCCGCCAGACCCCTGTTGCCGGTCGTCCCCATCGGTGTGACCTGCGACGATTTCCAGCCCGACCAGGCCCTTGGTCAGGGGCTGCGCGACCGGATCGGGGCCGCGCCCGGCGATGTCGTCGCGGTCAGCATCGCCCGGCTGACCCCGGACGAAAAGTTCGACCCCATGCCGTTGTTCCTCGCGATGGAGCTTGCCGCCGCCGAGGTTCGCGCCCTCGGGGGCGGCAGGCTGCATCTGGTCCTCTGCGGTGTCTTCCCCGAAGGCCTCTGGTCCGACATCTTTGCCAAGGCCGCCACAGAGCTGATGCCGTCCTGCGGCTATCACCGGCTGGATGGAGGCAACCCTGCCGACCGCAAGGCCACGCTGTCGGGGGGCGACATCTTCGTCTTCCCGATCGACAATCTGCAGGAAACCTTCGGCCTTGCCCCGATCGAGGCCATGGCGGCGGGTTTGCCGTTGATCGTCACCGACTGGGACGGAATGAAGGACACCGTGTCGCCCGATGTGGGCTTTCGCATCCCGACCGAACTGCCGCGCGCGGGGCTGTCAGGCTATGTCAGCCAGCGTTACTTCGGCGGCACCGATTCCTACGTCCAGTATGTCGGCCAGATGTCCGCGATGACCAGCTTCGATGTCCCGGCCTTTGCCCGGGCTCTGGTGACGCTGGCCACCGACCCCGGCTTGCGCGCGCGGATGGGGGCCATGGGGCAGGCGCGGGCGCGGGCGCTTTACGACTGGGGGGCGGTCATTCCGCAGATGCAGGCACTCTGGGGCGAACAGGCTGCGATGCTGGCCCATGCCCGCAAGTCTGTCAGCCCCGCGACCGCCGCCCGCAATCCCGACCTGTTGCCCGTGGGCCCGGCGGTCGAGGAGATGTTCGCCGCCTACCCGACCTTCCGCGCCGCGCCCGACCGCCGCTTGCGCGTTGCCGACGCCGGCAACCGTCCCGGGCCGCGCGACACGTTCGCGCTGCGCGCCTATGCCGCCCGTCGCCGTCTGCTTGACGATCCCGCCCGGATCGAGACGGTCCTCGCCGCCTATGCCGCCACCGGGGCGGATGGCGCGACCGAGGCCGAGATTGCCGTCGTCACCCGCACGCCCGTCGCCGCTGTCGGGCGGATTTCGCTCTGGCTGCTGAAATACCATTTCCTGCAAGGAACCCCATGACAAGGTCCATCCTGATCACTGGTGCCGGGGCCGGCATCGGCCGTGCCACCGCCCGTGCCTTCCTAGCCGCCGGCTGGGAGGTCAGCCTGCTTGGCCGCCGCCGCGAGGCCCTGTTGGAAACCGCGAACGGTGCCTCGGCCCGGCTTCTGACCGCCGATGTCGGCGACGCGGATCAGGTCGCGGCCGCCTTCGCCGAACTGCCCCGGCTGGACGTCCTGTTCAACAACGCGGGCATTTCTGCCCCCGCCGCCCCCATCGACGAGATTCCGGTGGAAAAATGGCTCGAGGTCAGCCGCACCAACATCACCGGCATGTTTCTCTGCGCCCGCGCCGCCTTCGGCCTGATGCGCCGCCAAAGCCCTCGCGGCGGGCGGATCATCAACAACGGCTCGATCTCGGCGCATGTGCCGCGCCCCGGGTCGGTTCCCTACACCATGTCGAAGCACGCGGTGACCGGTCTGACCCGGACGCTGGGTCTGGACGGCCGCGCCTACGACATCGCCTGCGCGCAGGTGGACATCGGCAATGCGCTGACCGACATGGCGGCGAAGTTCCAGACCGGCGTAGCGCAAGCTGACGGCAGTTTCAGGGTCGAGCCGGTGATGGATGTGGACCATGTGGCGCGGATGATCCTCCACATGGCAAGCCTGCCGCTGGAGGTGAACACCCCCTTCGTCACGATCATGGCCCGCGACATGCCCTATATCGGGCGGGGTTAACGGGCCGCGCCGAACAGCCCGGGCAGGCAGGACAGGAGCGCGACGACCCGGGGATCGCGAACCGAGTAGTAGATCGCCTTGCCCTCGCGCCGCGTGCCGACCAGCCCTTCCAGCCGCAACCGGGCCAGTTGCTGGCTGACCGCCGCCTGCCGCTGCCCGATCAGCCCTTCCAGTTCGGTGACCGATTTCTCGCCGTCCGAAAGATGGCAGAGGATCATCAGCCGCCCTTCATGGCTCAGCGCCTTGAGCAAGGCCGCCGCCGGTTCGGCGTGGCTGGCAAGCGAGCCCAGCGATGCCCCCCCGACCTGTGTGCCCCCGACCTGTGTGCCCCGGACCTGTGTGCCGGCGTCAGGGTCGGCAGGCCGGGCGGCAAAACCGTAAAGGGCGGGCTCGGACAGGAACCGATCGAGCGACATGCGACATCCTCACACAACCAAACATTGCAAACCGATAGCACATTACGCTTTTCGGCTCGACTGTCCCTTGCCTGCGATTTCCCTCCCGGGCAAGGTTCCGCCGAAAACCGGGGAGTTTCGCCGATCGCCGCCGCTGGCCCGTGGCCGGTCGGCTTCGCCCCGGCCCGATCACTGTGACCCGAACCCGCCTCGCCTTTGCAAAGGACCGATATATGCCCCGCCCGTCAGCCTTCACCGCCCCCGGCCGCTTCTGGCGCGGGAACCTGCACACCCATTCGACCAACTCCGACGGTGTTCTGCCGCCCGAGGAGGTCTGCCGCCGCTACAAGGCCGAAGGCTATGATTTCCTTGCCCTCACCGACCATTTCATCGGCATCTACGGCTACCCGATGACCGATACTCGCCCTTGCCGGAGCGAAGGTTTCACCACCCTGATCGGTGCCGAGCTTCATTCCGGCGCGCAGTCCAACGGCGAGCTGTGGCACATCCTCGCCGTCGGCCTGCCCGACGATTTCGCCCCCCCCACGACCACCAGCTTCATCGCCGAACCGGGGCAGGAGACCGGGCCTGCCATCGCGGCCCGCGCGGTCGCCGCCGGAGCCTTCGTCGCCATCGCCCATCCGCAATGGTCGGGCCTGACGCTGGCCGACGCCCGCACCATCGAAGCCGCCCACGCGGTCGAGATCTACAACCACGGCTGCGCGACCGGATGCGACCGGCCGGACGGGGCAGGGATCGCCGACCTTCTTCTGACCGAGGGACGCAAGCTGTCCCTGATCGCCACCGACGACGCGCATTTCTCGGAACCCGACCATTTCGGCGGCTGGGTGATGGTCAAGGCCACCGAAAACACGCCCGAGGCGCTGCTGGCAGCCCTGAAACGCGGGGATTTCTATTCCAGCCAGGGGCCGCAGATCCATGACGTGCATCTCGACGGTGACAAGGTGGTGGTCGACTGTTCTGCCGCCGTTTCCGTCGTCGCGATGGGCTGGGGCACGGGGGCAAAGGGCGTCCACGGCCATTCGATGACCCGGGCAGAGGTGCCGCTCGAACGCCTGCTCGGTTCCCCCTGGGTCCGCATCGCGGTGATCGACGCGGCAGGCAAGCGCGCCTGGTCGAACCCGATCTGGCGCGAGGCGGGCAAGAACCCCCGCATTCTGTAGGACCGACACGTTTTCCTGTCCGCCCGGGCGCAGCATCCGCTTCAGCTCGCGCCCAAGCGTGACACCTCAGGCGAGGCTTGGCTTCCGCGCAAGGAAGACCGGAACCGGGGCCTTTGCCGGCACCTTTGCCGGGGCCTGGCGGACGGCCTCCAGTCGGTCAAGCCGCAGCAGCGCGCGATCTTCGCGCTGCTGGGTCCGCGCAAACCAGGCCAGGACAAATCTTGAACGGAACATTGGGTTTCTCCCGTAAGTGCTGTCGTTAGGCAGATTACTACCGTCAAGGTTGTGCGACTGAAGACGAATTGAAGGTAATTCGATGAAACCTCATGGCAGCAATGTGGAAAGGGCGCGAAGCACCGGACGATACGGGGAATTGCGCCGCGTTGTCGCCTTTCGGTGGTCAAAGCGACCGCTCTCCGGTGCCGAAGTCACCTGTGCCCTTGCTCGTTTCACGGCCGCGGCCCAAACTCCCGCGGTAGACGAGGACCCGATGCCCGACCGTGCGATGATCACCGACCCCGACACCTATTTCGCCAAGGGCTGCGGCCGCTGCGACCGCTTTGCCACCCCTGACTGTTCCACCCGCCAGTGGCTTCCCGGCCTTCTGACCCTGCGCCGCATCCTGAACGACGCGGGCCTGACGGAAACCGCGAAATGGGGCCATCCCTGCTATATGCACGCCGGGCGCAACATCGCGCTGTTCGGGGCCTTCCGGGGCGATTTTCGGCTGACCTTCGTGAACGCGGCCCTGTTGCAGGACCCCGAAGCCGTGCTGCAAAGGCAGGGCCCGAACTCAAGGCATCCCGACTGCCTCCGATTTGCCGACAACGCCACCCCTGCCACGATGGAACCTGTCATCCGCGCCTACCTGGCCGAGGCGATGGGCTATGCCGAACAGGGTATCCTGCCGACGAAGGATACGACCGGGATCGATCTGCCTGTGGAACTGGTCGACGCCCTTGACGCCGACCCCGACCTTGCCGAGGCCTTCGCCGCCCTGACACCCGGTCGTCAGAAAAGCTATGCCTTGCACCTCAGCGACGCAAAGACGACCGCGACCCGGCAGGCCCGGATCAGGAAATCCCGCCCGAAGATCCTTGCCGGCAAGGGCGCGACCGAACGATGAAGCCCCCTTCCTCATAATGCGACCGCCGGGTTTCCCCGGGGATGCCGACGCCCATGATCCGCAAGTCAGGGACGGTCAGGCCGGTTCCCCGCCAAGGACTTCCCAGAAATCGGCCCTGAGGTTGTGATGCGGAAACGGCTCGTCCGGCACCTTTGCGCCAAGAAAGGCGCACAAAGGCTCCCAGCCTTCGGCGACATCGAAGACCAGGACCCGCTCGGCAGGAAGGGCGTTCAGAACCTCCTCGGTCCGTCTGCGGAAGGCGGCCAGGCCGACCGCCTTGTCGTCAAGGACGCCCCCGAAGGTGCCTTTCCCGGCAAGATCGTTCCAGGCGGCAAGGATGTCGCGGATGTGGGGGGGCAGCGGCAGGTCCGTGTAGCGGCCCATCAGCTTGCCGATCGTCTTGTTGAAACTCGCCCACCATTGCTCTTCGGGGCGCACCGTATGGACGACCTTCGCCTGCGGAAAGGCCTCGGCAAGTTCACGCCAGACATGCGCGCCCGGCCAATCCACCTGCGATCTGTATCCGGCGAACACGTCGTTCCAGTCGACCGTCTTTCCAGCCGCCAGTTTCTGCCAGCGGGCCACCTGGTCGGGGTGCTCCACGATTTCGTGCATGTGATGGCAATTCCCGTAGCCAAGTCGCTCCAGCGCAGCCTTGAGCGACTTGGTTCCAGTCCTGCCGAAGCCCGAACCTATCACGTCCAATGCCATGGCAACTCCCCCCTCCCGAAAACCCGACTATCCGTCTCGGAGCAGAACTTGTCCACTTTTTCCGTCTGGGGTCGCGGACCGGACCCGGACAGCGCCCCCGGAGTCTGCCCGCTATTCTGGTCCGCGAAAGACGGGACACCCCGGCGGGCGCACCTGATGCGCCTGCCTGTCGCCTCGTTTCAGTTCCCCAGGATTCCCGGCAGCCGCAGCCCATGCTCCTTGGCGCAGGCGATGGCCGTCTCGTATCCCGCATCCGCGTGCCGCCAGACGCCCGAGGCCGGGTCGTTCCACAGGACCCGCTCCAGCCGCCTCGCCGCCTCGGGCGTGCCGTCCGCCAGGATCACCACCCCGGCATGCTGGCTGAATCCCATCCCCACGCCCCCCCCGTGATGGATGCTGACCCAGGTCGCCCCCGAAGCCGTGTTGACAAGCGCGTTCAGCAGGGGCCAGTCCGACACCGCGTCCGACCCGTCCCGCATCGCCTCGGTCTCCCGGTTCGGCGACGCGACCGACCCCGAATCCAGATGATCCCGCCCGATCACGATGGGCGCCTTGAGTTCCCCCGATGCCACCATCTCGTTGAACATCAGCCCCGCCCGATGCCGGTCCCCAAGGCCGATCCAGCAGATCCGCGCCGGAAGGCCCTGGAACGCGATCCGCTCGCCCGCCATGTCCAGCCAGCGGTGCAGGTGCCGGTTTTCCGGGAAAAGCCGCTTCATCGCGGCGTCGGTCTTGCGGATATCCTCGGGGTCGCCCGACAGCGCCACCCAGCGGAACGGACCGATCCCCTTGCAGAAGAGCGGGCGGATATAGGCCGGGACGAAGCCGGGAAAGGCGAAGGCGTTCTCCAGGCCTTCCTCCTTCGCCACCTGCCGGATGTTGTTGCCGTAATCGAGCGTGGGGACACCGGCGTTCCAGAACCCCACCATCGCCTCGACATGGGTCCGCATCGAAGCCCGTGCCGCCGCCTCGACTGCCGCCGGGTCCGTCTCCTGCCTGGCCCGCCACTCGGCCACCGACCACCCCGCCGGGCAGTAGCCGTGCAAGGGGTCGTGCGCCGAGGTCTGGTCGGTCACGATGTCCGGTCGCCCCCCCCCGGCCTTCATCCGCGCGAGCAATTCGGGGAACACCTCCGCCGCGTTGCCCAGAAGGCCGACCGACTTCGCCTCGCCCTTCGCCGTCCACTCGGCGATCATCGCCAGCGCTTCGTCCAGCGTCTTGGCCTTGGCGTCGACGTATCGGGTGCGGATGCGGAAATCGATCCGCGTCTCGTCGATCTCGACCGCCAGGCAGCAGGCTCCGGCCATCACGGCCGCAAGCGGCTGCGCCCCGCCCATGCCACCCAGACCACCGGTCAGTATCCATTTGCCGGTGAGCGAGCCGTTGTAGTGCTGGCGCCCGGCCTCGGCAAAGGTTTCATAGGTTCCCTGCACAATGCCTTGAGTTCCAATGTAAATCCAGGAGCCCGCCGTCATCTGGCCATACATCATCAGACCCTTGCGGTCCAATTCGTTGAAATGGGCCCAGGTCGCCCAATGCGGCACCAGATTCGAGTTGGCGATCAGCACGCGGGGCGCGTCAGTGTGCGTCCGCACGATGGCCACAGGCTTGCCGGACTGCACCAGAAGCGTCTCGTCAGCCTCAAGATCCTTCAGCCCCGCGACGATGCGGTCGAAATCATCCCAGGTCCGCGCGGCGCGGCCGATGCCCCCGTAGACCACCAGCTCATGCGGGTTCTCGGCCACGTCGGGGTGCAGGTTGTTCATCAGCATCCGCATCGCGGCCTCGGCCCCCCAGGTCTTTGCCGTCTTCTCGGGGCCGGTCGGCGGGTAGATGTCGCGCAGGTTGTGGCGGGGGTTCGTCATGGTCAGGCTCCGGTTCTGGTGGAGAGACCCGGGGGCGCATCGCCCCCCGGACCCCCAGAGGATATTTGGGGACGAAGAATGTCAGGAGAGGGCTGGAAGATCGGTTCCGGTGGCTTTGGAAAGGGTGCCCGCAGCGACCAGTGCGGCGGCCTTTGCAAGGTCGGGGGCAAGGTAGCGGTCATTCTCGAGAGCATGGATCTCGGCCCGCAGCGCACGCACAGCCGCCTGCAAGGGGACGGAGGTTCGCAAGGGCGCGCGGAATTCGACGCCTTGTGCGGCGCACAGTGCCTCGACGCCGAGGATGACGTTCAGGTTCTTCACCATCCGCCGCAGGCGACGCGCACCATGGGCGGCCATGCTGACATGGTCTTCCTGATTGGCCGAAGTCGGGGTCGAATCGATCACCGTGGGATGCGCCAGGTGCTTGTTCTCGGACATCAGGGCGGCGGTCGTGACCTCGGCGATCATCAGGCCGGAGTTCAGACCGGGCTTCGGCGTGAGGAAGGCGGGCAGGTCAAAGGACAGCGTCGGATCGACCATCAGCGCCACCCGCCGCTGGGCGATCGCCCCGATCTCTGCCAGGGCCATTGCAATCATATCCGCTGCAAATCCAACGGGTTCCGCGTGGAAATTGCCACCAGAGACGATCTGGCCGTCCGACAGGACAAGGGGGTTGTCGGTGGCCGCATTTGCCTCGATCTCCAGCGTCCGGGCGGCCATGCGCAGGACATCCATCGCCGCGCCCGTGACCTGCGGCTGGCAGCGGATGCAGTAGGGATCCTGCACGCGGGTATCGCCCTCGCGGTGGCTCTCGCGGATTTCGCTGCCCTGCAAGAGCGCCCGCATCGCTGCGGCGGCGTCAATCTGGCCCGGCTGGCCGCGCAAGCTGTGAATCTCGGCGTCGAGCGGCGCGGTCGAGCCCATGATGGCGTCGGTGGACAGGGCGGAAATCACCAGCGCCTCGCGCGCGGCAGCCCAGGCCTGAAAGAGGCCGGCCAGGGCATAGGCGGTGGAGAACTGGGTGCCATTGATCAGGGCAAGGCCTTCCTTGGCGCCTAGCGTGATCGGAGAAAGTCCCTTTCTGGCAAGGGCTTCGGCGCCGGTCTTAACCTGGCCGTCCACCACCGCCTCGCCGTGGCCGATCATCACGGCGGTCATATGGGCCAGGGGGGCGAGATCGCCGCTGGCACCGACCGAGCCCTGATCCGGGATCACCGGGGTCACATCCCGCTGCAGCATGCCCTCGATCAGGGCGACGACCTCGGGTCGGACGCCGGATGCGCCGCGACCCAGCGACAGCAACTTCAGCACCATCATCAGCCGGGCAACATCGCCGGGCATCGGATCGCCGACGCCGCAGCAGTGGCTGAGGATCAGGTTTTTCTGCAGTGTTTCGGTATCTTCCGGGGCGATCTTCACCGAGGCAAGCTTGCCGAAACCGGTGTTGACCCCGTAGACCGCAGCCTTGCCACGGGCGGCCGCGGCGATATGGCTTGCGGCCTTTTCGATGCCGGGTCGGGCACTGTCATGCAGTTTCGCCGGCAGCCGCTGGCGAAATATGCGCTCCAGCTGGGCCAGCGTGACGGTTCCGGGGATCAGGATTTCAGGCGTCAAGGTGGCCTCCGAAGATGCGGGCATGAAGCGGCGTCGCGCCGATCCGGTAGCTCAGTTCCGCCGGGTGGTCGGCGTCCCAGAGGCAAAGGTCGGCGCGCAGGCGCGGGGCGACCTCGCCACGGTCCGCCAGACCAAGAGCGCGGGCCGCGTGACGGGTGGTGCCCAGAAGGGCCTCTTGCGGCGTCATGCGGAAGAGGGTGCAGGCCATGTTCATCGCCAGCGTCAGCGAGGCCAGGGGCGAGGAGCCGGGGTTGAGATCGGTCGCGACGGCCATGGGGACGCCCGCATCGCGCAAGGCGGCGATCGGGGGCAGCTGGCTTTCGCGCAGGGTGTAGAACGCCCCCGGAAGGATCACGGCGACGGTTCCCGCCTGCGCCATCGCGGCGATGCCGGCGGGCGACAGATATTCCAGGTGATCGGCAGACAGCGCGCCGTGACGGGCGGCAAACGCGGCTCCGCCCTGGTCGGTCAGTTGCTCGGCGTGCAGCTTCACCGGCAGGCCAAGCGCGCGCGCCTCGGCAAACAGCGGCGCGAGATCGTCCAGCGAGAAGGCGATGGTTTCGCAAAAGGCATCGACGGCGTCGATCAGACCCTCACTTTTGGCAGCGCGAAGCGACGGGAGGGCGACCTCGGTGATGTAAGCCGCTGGCTGGCCTTTGTATTCCGGAGGAATGGCATGGGCGGCGAGGTGGGTGGCTTTCACCGTGACGGCGCGGTGCTGGCCGATGCGCCGGGCGACGCGCAGCATCTTCAGCTCGTCCGCAACGGTCAGGCCGTAGCCGGACTTGACCTCGACGGTCGTGACGCCCGAGGCGATCAGCTGGTCGATCCGCGGCAGGGCGAGGGTCAGAAGATCGTCTTCAGACGCGCCCCGCGTGGCGCTGACGGTGGACAGGATCCCCCCTCCCGCCCGCGCAATCTCTTCATAGCTCGCGCCGTTCAGCCGCAGCTCGAATTCCACCGCCCGGTGACCGGCAAAGACCGCATGGGTGTGGCAGTCGATCAGCCCTGGTGTGACAAGACGGCCTGCGGCGTCGTGGTCCGGCAGGGACCGGTAGACGGCGGGAAGGTCGGCCATTGGCCCGGCCCAGGCGATCCGGTCGCCTTCGATCGCCACGGCGGCGTCGGGCAATAGGCCGTAACCATCGGTCATCGTCGCAAGGGTGGCGTGGGTCAGGAGCATCAGCTTGCCTTATGGGTGATGTATTGGCTAATATGTCTAGACATAATTCAAGTCAAGTGAGTCGCCATGATCCTGCACGCCGCCGCCGCCCTCTTGCCCGAAGGCTGGGCCAGGGACGTCCGCATCCGGGTGGAAGACGGTCGCATCGCCGAGGTGACGGCGGGCGTGCCGGGACCGGGCCACGGCGTGATCCTGCCCGCGCCGGTGAACCTGCACTCGCACACCTTCCAGCGCGCGATGGCCGGGCTGACGGAAGGCCGGACGGCGGGGCAGGACAGTTTCTGGACCTGGCGGGCGCTGATGTACCGCTTTCTGGAGCGGCTCTCGCCCGGGGATGTGCAGGCGATCGCCGCGCAGGCGATGGTCGAGATGGCCGAGGCGGGTTTTGCTGCGGTCTGTGAGTTTCACTACCTGCACCACCCGGTCGGCGGCGGGACCTATGCCGATGCAGCGGAACTGTCGGGCCGGATAGCGGCCGCGGCGCTGGAAACCGGGCTGGGCCTGACCCATCTGCCGGTGATCTACGAACAGGGCGGGGTGGATGGCCGGGCGCTGGCGGGGGGGCAGTTGCGGTTCGGCTCCTCGCCCGAGGTCTACGCGGCGGTGCTGGATGGGGCGGGAAAGGCCCTGACCGGAATGCCGGACGCCGTCCTGGGGGTGGCACCGCATTCCCTGCGGGCCGTCAGCCGGGACACGCTGGGCCGGGTGGCCGGGATGACCCACGGCCCGATCCATATCCACATCGCCGAGCAGGTCGCCGAGGTGACCGAGGTGCAGACCGCCTGGGGTGCGCGGCCGGTGGACTGGGCGGTGGCGAACCTGGCGCTGGATGCGCGCTGGTGCATGATCCACGCGACGCAGATGACACCGGCAGAGACCGCCGCGCTGGCCCGGACCGGGGCGGTTGCGGGGCTTTGCCCGATCACCGAGGCGAACCTTGGCGACGGCATCTTCGACGTGCCGGGATGGCTGGCCGAAAACGGTGTCTTCGGGGTCGGGACGGATTCGAACGTCCGCATCTCCTTGGCCGAGGAGTTGCGGGTGCTGGAGTATTCCCAGCGGCTGAACCTGAAGGCCCGCGCGGTGATGGCCGACCGGCGCTCGACCGGGCGGGTGTTGTGGGACGGGGTGGCCAAGGGCGGTGCGCAGGCGGCGGGGCGGGCCTCCGGGGCGATTGCCGTGGGGCAGTGGGCCGACCTTCTGGCGCTGGATACCGGCGATCTTCGGCTGGAGGGGGTCGCGGGCGACCAGCTTCTCGACACCTTCATCTTCGCGGGCCGTGACGGGCTGGTCACCGACCTGTGGTCCGCCGGGCGGCACATCGTGCGGGACGGTCGGCACATCGCCCGCGACAGCGTTGCAGCCCAGTTCCGGGCCACGATGCGCCGCCTGCGCGAGACTATGTGATGCAGGGCTGGGAGGCGGTCCGCGCCGAGGTCCTGCGCCGCATCCGCGCGCGCGACTGGCCGCCCGGGGCGCTGATCCCGGGCGAAGAGGCGCTGGCCGAAGAGTTTGGCGTGGCGCGCGCGACAGTGAACCGCGCGCTGACCGCCCTTGCCGAAGCCGGGGTGATCGAACGGAAGAAGCGCGCGGGAACACGGGTGGCCGAACTGCCGGTGCGGCGGGCGCGGCTGGAGATCCCGGTGATCCGGCTCGACGTTGTGGGCCGCGGCCTGCCTTACGACTTCAAGCTGCTCGCCGACCGACTTGCCCCGGCGCCGGTTCCGGTGACTGCCCGGCTGGGCCTGCCGGAGGGCCAGCCGCTGCGTCATCTGGAAACGCTGCATCTTGCCGGGGGCCGACCGTTCGTCCTCGAGACGCGCTGGCTGAACCCCGCTGTCCTGCCCGTGCCGGTGCCCGACTTTGCCAGGGTCAGCGTGAATGAATGGCTGGTGACCCATGTCAGCCTCGTGTCCGGCGACATCGCCTTCCTGGCCGAGCCGGCCTCCCCGCGCGAGGCGGAGGTGATGGGCGTCGCGCCCGGCACCGCACTTCTGGTGGCAGAACGGACGACGCACGGCACCGCAGGGCCGGTGACGCTCGTCCGGCTGGCTCATGCCCCGGGGCACCGGGTGACGATGACGTTCTGACGGAGTGGGGGCCGGATGGGCCTTTGTCCGTTGACCACGCGGCAAAGCAACGGCGCGTAGTGTTTCGCCTGGAACTGCGGGTGTCTTTCCACCCCACGGTGGGGCGCTGTCCTTGTGGCAGGCGATGTATGGTGCGCAATGAATGCGCACCCTACGGCGGTCGGGAGAGTCGGGCTGAAGCCCGACCTACGGGGTCGTCGCGGGTTCTGCGGGGATGGTGCCTTCTGCCGGGGCCTCAGGGGCTGCACCCTCCGTCGGGGCCGCCTCTGGAGCGGCCTCCGGTGGAGCGGTCAGCACGCCGTTCTGCCACATCCCCTCGGCCACTTCGCCGCTGGCATAGGTCAGCTTGCCTTGCCCCTCGCGCCGGCCCGCCTTGAACAGGCCTTCGTAAACATCACCACCGGGATAGGTGGCGATGCCTTGGCCCTCGATCTGGCCCGCAACCCAGCTCCCGACATATCTGAACCCGTCGGTGGTGGAAAACTCGCCCTGGCCGTCACGGAGGCCCACCTTGAACTCGCCCTTGTAAAGGCTGCCGTCGGGGTAGACGGCGGTGCCAAGGCCCTGACGCTGGCCGTCGACCCAGTCGCCCTCGTAGCGGTAGCCGTCGGGGTAGGTCATGACACCCTTGCCGTTCGGTTTGGCAGACTTGAACGCGCCTTCGTAGACCCGGCCGCCGACATAGGTCGCCCGGCCCTCGCCCGAGATTGCCCCCGCCACCCAGTTGCCCTGGTAGGTCGACCCGTCGGGATAGGTGATCGCGCCCTGCCCATGTGGCTGGTCGGCCTTCATCGCACCGATGTAGACGGACCCGTCGGGATAGGTGATCGACCCGGTGCCTTCCATCTTTCCCGCGACCCAGGAGCCTTCGTATTTGAAGCCGTCCGGGGTGGTAAAGCTGCCTTGGCCCTGACGGCGGTCCTTGACCCAGGCACCGAAATAGATTTCGCCGGTCTTGTGGGTCAGCTTGCCCTCGCCCTCGCGCAGGCCGTTCTTGAAGCTGCCCTCGTATAGGTCGCCGTTGGGTTGGGTCAGGATGCCCTTGCCGTTGATCTGCCCCTCGGCCCAGTCGCCCTGATAGACCAGCCCATCGGGCATCGTCAGCTTGCCCTTGCCCGACCTCAGGCCCTTGACCAGCGTGCCTTCGTAGACCGTGCCGTCGGGATAGGTGATCTTGCCCTTGCCCTCCTTGACACCAAGGACCCAGTCGCCCTCGTAGGTGTAGCCCGAAGGGTTGGTCAGCTTGCCCTTGCCGTTGTGGGTGCCCTTGACGAACGATCCTTCATAGACAGAGCCGTTGGCATAGATTGCCTTTCCGGTGCCGGTCATCTGGCCCTGCACCCAGGCGCCCTCGTAGGTCCGGCCATCGGGGGCAGTGATCTTTCCGGTGCCCTCGGGCTGGCCCTTGACGAAAGCGCCTTCGTAGACCGACCCGTTCGGATAGCGCGCAATACCCTGGCCGGTGATCTCGCCCTCGACCCAGTCGCCGGTGTATTCGAACCCCGAGGGCAGCCGGTAGGTGCCGGTGCCGTGCTGGCGGCCGTTCAGGAAGGTGCCCTCGTAGACCGAGCCGTCGTCGTATTGCTTGGTGATGACCTCGCCGTCCTGAGCCTGAACCGGCAGGGCAAGGGCAACAAGGACGGCAGCGGTCATCAGGCGCATGGACGAATCCCCGGGCTATGTCGCGGCAGGGTAAGGGGGCGGGTCCGGTGTGACAAGGATTTGGCGGTCAACGATGCGGCACGGCGGCGTGACCACTTTCCCTTGGGGCGCAACCTGCTAGAGTTAATGGATGTAGTGAGGACCCTGCGATGACCGACACGTTCAAACTGATGCTCGCGCAGCTGAACCCGACTGTGGGCGCGATCGCGGCGAACGTGGCCCGGGCCCGGGCGGCCTGGGAGGCGGGCAAGGCCGCCGGGGCCGACATGGTCGCGCTGACCGAGATGTTCGTGACCGGTTACCAGACGCAGGACCTGATCCTGAAACCCGCCTTCGTCACGGCGGCGATCGCGGCGGTCGAGGCTCTGGCCCGCGACTGCGCCCGTGGACCGGCGCTGGGGATCGGCGGGCCGGTGCGTCAGGGGGGCAGGCTCTACAACGGCTACTATGTGCTGGACGGGGGGCAGGTGCATGCCCGCGTGCTGAAACACCACCTGCCGAACGACGCGGTCTTCGACGAAAAGCGCGTGTTCTCCTCCGCCGACGTGCATGGCCCCTATGTGATCAAGGGCGTCAGGATCGGCACCCCGATCTGCGAGGACGCCTGGCACCCGGACGTGGCCGAGACTTTGGCCGAGACGGGGGCAGAGATCCTCCTGATCCCAAATGGCTCGCCCT
Source organism: Pseudomonadota bacterium (assembly GCA_040385165.1). Lineage (GTDB taxonomy): Bacteria > Pseudomonadota > Alphaproteobacteria > Rhodobacterales > Rhodobacteraceae > Tabrizicola. The sequence continues at coordinate 88,276 of JAZKHX010000006.1, forward strand.
ATCACCGGGGCAAGCCGAACCTGCGGCTGAACCTGATGGTGGGCCGGGTGATCGAGACCGGGTTGCCGCTGGTCTACCTCAACATGGTGGGCGGGCAGGACGACCAGGTGTTCGACGGATCAAGCATGGTGCTGAACCCCGGCGGGCGGCTGATGGCGCAGCTGCCGCAGTTCGACGAGGCCGAGGTGATGGTGACTTTCTACCGGGGACCGGAAGGCTGGATCGCGGAACAGGGGGTGATCCACGAGATCCCGCCGATCGGCGAGGCGGACTATCGCGCCTGCGTCATGGCGCTTGGCGACTACATGCGGAAATGCGGCTTCACGAAAGCCTTGCTGGGCCTGTCGGGAGGGATCGATTCTGCCATCGTCGCGGCGATGGCGGTGGATGCACTGGGGCCGGAAAACGTGCGCTGCGTGATGCTGCCCAGCGAATTCACCAGCCAGCAGTCGCTGGACCTGGCGACGGCGGCGGCGAAGGCCATGGGATGTCGCTATGACACGGTGCCGATCACCGGCGCGCAAGGCGCGGTGGGCGAGGCGCTGGCCGGGCTTTTCGCGGGCACTGAACCGGGGATCACCGAGGAAAACATCCAGTCCCGTCTGCGCGGGGTGATGCTGATGGCGCTGTCGAACAAGTTCGGCGAGATGCTGCTGACCACCGGCAACAAGTCGGAAATGGCCGTGGGCTACTGCACGATCTACGGCGACATGAACGGCGGCTACAACCCCGTGAAGGACATGTACAAGACCCGGATGTTCCTGACCGCGCGCTGGCGGAACGAACACCACCGGGCGTGGATGAAGGGCCCGGCGGGCGAGGTGATCCCCGAGGCGATCATCGCGCGGCCGCCGTCTGCCGAGCTGCGGGCAAACCAGCGCGACGACGACAGCCTGCCTCCGTATGAGGTGCTGGACGCGATCCTGGAATGCCTTGTCGAGAAAGAGATGGCGGTTGCGGAGATCGTGGCCCTGGGCTTTGAACGGGCGGTTGTCAAGAAGGTGGAGCATCTTCTCTATCTGGCGGAATACAAGCGGTTCCAGGCGGCGCCCGGCGTGCGCCTGACGCAAAAGGCCTTCTGGCTCGACCGCCGCTATCCGATCGTGAACCGATGGCGCGATGACCTCTGAGATCGTCGTCGTCAATTTCTACACGCTGCGCGATAGCACGGCCTTCGACCGGGCGGTGAAGCTGCTGGTCGCGCGGATGCGTCTGTCGGGCCATCCGGGGGTCCGCAGCTACCGCTTCTTCGGGTCGGGGCCGAAGGAACGGCGGCTGGTGGCGATCTATGAGGGGCCAGCGGCCTGGGTCGGGCATCACGACCTGATCATGGCCTGGACCGAGATGGTCGCCCTGCGCGCCGCGGCCCGGCTGGCGCGGACCGATCTTTACGGCCCGCTCACCCCGCCGATGCAGGCTTGGGTGGATGAGATGGGTCTGGGCAGGAAGCTGCGCCATCAGGGCGAGGCCATTGCCGGGTTCCGGCGATAGCAGGCGTGGGCGGATTGCCCGCCCCGCACATCATTGCGGAAAATGCCGTGCGACAAGCTGGGTCAGCTTGCGGTGCAAGGGCAGGGTCCGGTGCCGGATGTGGATCGCGGCAAAGACCGGCTGGCGCAGGTCCGGCGCATCGCCGACGGCCATGAACCGACCCCCGGCAAGCAGCTCTTCCGCCGTCTTTTCCAGCACATAGCCCGAGCCGCCCATCGCCGTCAGCAGCGACACGACCGACCCCGACTGTCCGACCGACACCGGCGAGGTGGCCAGTTCGGGGGTCAGCTGGCGGTGCATCTCTTCAAAGGCGGGCGAGAAATGCGCAAAGACAAAACGCGCGGGCGCGACCTCGGCCAGGCGCTGCGTGTCGGTCGAGACCATGCGGTAGGTGACATCGCCCACGCTTTCAAAATGCAGGTCGGGGTGGGGTTTTGGGCTGAACATCACCGCGAAGTCCAGGATGCCGGTCAGAAGGTCGGCGCACATCTGGTTGGAATAATCCGGCTCGATGTAGAAGACGGTCTCGGGCAGGGCGGCGCGGAACTCGGCCACCCAATCCCCCAGATAGACCGCCGCAAGGTCGTTCTGGATGCCCAGACGCAAAAGCTGCGCTGCACCCTGGGGGATCTGGATGCGGCGCTTGGCCTCGTTCCACTCATGCCGGAGCGCGCGGGCGTGGGGCTCGAAGCGCTTGCCTTCGGGAGTAAGGTCTGTGCCGGCGCGGGAGCGGTCGAACAGGCGCGAGCCGACAGCCTGTTCCAGCGCCGTGACCCGGGCCGAGACGGTGGATTGCGTGATGCGCAGCCGGTCCGCCGTGCGATGGAAGCTGCGGGTCTCGGCGAGGTCGAGAAAGGTGTCGAGCAGGTCGATCTGCATGGCTGCGCCTCTGGCCGGAAGCCGGGGGTTTCACACCCCCGGACCCCCGTGGGATATTTGGGGACGAAGAATGACTTGTGATCGGGTTTTCCGATCAATACCCCGGTTCCCGCCGAATTGAAAGCCGGCGCATTGCGGCGGATAGTGGCGCGCGGAACAGGGGGGTGGTCATGGCGGAATTTGCTTCGGCTCGGGTGGTGATCATCGGCGGCGGGGCCGTGGGCACCTCTGCGCTCTACCACCTGGCAAAGGCGGGCTGGACCGACTGCCTGCTTCTGGAGAAGAACGAGCTGACCGCCGGATCGACCTGGCACGCGGCGGGGAACGTGCCGACCTTTTCCGCATCGTGGTCGATCATGAACATGCAGCGCTATTCGGCCGGCCTCTACCGGGGCCTCGGCGAGGCCGTCGGCTATCCGATGAACTATCATGTCACCGGCTCCGTGCGCCTGGGTCATTCGGACGAGCGGATGCTGGAATTCAAGCGCGTGGCCGGCATGGGGCGCTATCAGGGAATGGACCTGGACGTCCTGTCGCCGGACGAGATCACCTCGCGCTATCCGTTCCTGGAAACCCACGATCTGACCGGGGCGTTGTATGACCCCTATGACGGGGATATCGACCCGGCGCAGTTGACGCAGGCGCTCGCCACGGGCGCACGGAAACTGGGCGCGCGGATCGAGCGGTTCTGCCCGGTGACGGCGGCGCAATGGACCGGGTCGGAGTGGGTGCTGACCACCCCGAAGGGCGAGGTGCGCGCCGAATTTGTGGTGAACGCGGGCGGCTACTATGCCGCGCAAGTCGGCGCGCTGTTCGGCCGCCGGGTGCCGATGATGGTGATGAGCCATCAATATATGCTGTTCGACACCATCCCCGAACTGGAGGCCTGGACGAAGGAGTCCGGCCACAAGCTGCCCTTGCTGCGCGACGTCGACAGCTCCTACTACCTGCGGCAGGAGAAGATGGGCTTCAACCTCGGCCCCTACGAGAACCCCTGCCGCGCGCATTGGGCGACGCCCGACGATCCGATGCCCGAGGATTTCTCGTTCCAGCTGTTCCCGGATGACCTGGAGCGGCTGGAATGGCACATCAACGACGCGATGGCGCGGGTGCCGCTCTTGCAGAAGGCCAACCTCACCAAGGTGATCAACGGCCCGATCCCCTATACCCCAGACGGCAACCCGCTGATCGGCCCGATGCCCGGCGTGCCGAACGCCTTCGAGGCCTGCGTCTTCACCTTCGGCATCTGCCAGGCGGGCGGGGCGGGCAAGGTGCTGGCGGAATGGATGACCGAAGGGGCGACCGAATGGGACATGTGGTCCTGCGACCCGCGTCGTTTCACGGGGTGGGAGGATCACGACTACTGCGTGAAGAAGGGGCTGGAGGTCTACGGCCACGAATACGCCATGCACATGCCGCATCACGCCTGGCCCGAGGGCCGGATGAAGCGCTTGTCAGCCGTGCATGACCGGACAGCGGCCCTGGGCGCGCAGTTCGGTCCCTACAACGGCTATGAACGCGCGCTCTGGTATGCGCGGCCCGGCGATGACACCTCGGAAGCCGCGCAACGGACCTGGGCGCGCAAGGGCCCGTGGTTCGGCGCGGTCGCCCAGGAATGCGAAGCGGTTCGCGATGCTTGCGGCATCCTCGATCTGCCGGGGTTCAGCCGCTTCCGCCTGACCGGGGCAGGGGCCGCCGATTGGCTGTCCCGCCAGATCACCGGCAAGCTGCCTTCGGTGGGGCGACTGGGCCTGGCCTATTTCGCCGATGACAAGGGCCGGATCGTGACTGAGATGTCGGTCGCCCGTCTGGGCGGGGACGAGATCCTTCTCATCACCGCCGCCACCGCACAGCTGCATGACCGGGGCTGGCTGGAACGCCACCTGCCACCCGGGCTGACCCTCACCGACGAAAGTGCGGACTGGTCCTGCCAGATCCTGACCGGCCCCAAAGCGCGTGAAGTTCTTGCCGCCACCGGCACCGATGCCGACCTGACGAAGGGCTGGCTCACGCATCAGACCGCCCGGATCGCCGGTCGCGAGGTGCGCCTCCTGCGGGTGTCCTTCGCGGGAGAGCTGGGCTGGGAACTCCACTCCCGCCTCGCCGACACGCCCGCTGTCTGGGATGCGGTGATGGCGGCGGGTGCGCCCATCGGCCTGAAACCCTTCGGCATGTTCGCCCTGAACGCGCTGCGGGTCGAAAAGGGCTACCGCACCTGGAAGGGCGATCTGTCCACCGACTACACCGTGCTGCAAGGCGGGCTGGAGCGCTTCGTCGACTGGTCGAAGCCCGATTTCCGCGGCAAGGCGGCGCTGGAGGCGGAACAGCAGCAGGGCGTCGCCAAGCGGTTTGCAACCCTGGTCATCCAGGCGGCAGAGCATGACCCGCCCTACATGGCGACGATCTGGCACAAGGGGCAGGTGGTGGGAGAGCTGACCTCGGGCTACTGGGGCCACCGCGTCAAGGCCTGCATCGGGCTTGGCATGCTGAAGACCGAACTCAACCAGCCGGGGCAGGCGGTCGAGGTCGAGATCTTCGGCACGCTCTACCCGGCCACTGTCCAGGCGGACGCGCCGCTGTGGGACGCGGCCAACGCCCGCATCCGCGCATGACCAGCCTGCCGCAGACCATGTCGGGCGTGCAGCTTGCGGGCCATGGCGGGCCGGACATGCTCGTCTGGCGCGACGACATTCCCGTTCCGCGTCCAGGGTCCGGCGAAGTGCTGGTCAAGGTGCTGGCGGCGGGCGTCAACATGACCGACATCAACACCCGGCTTGGCTGGTATGGCGGCGAGGGCCGTGCCGCCGGCTGGGCGGGAGAGCTTGCGTTCCCCCGCATCCAGGGAGCGGACCTTTGCGGGCGGATCGTGGCCCTGGGGCAAGGGGTAGACGGTCTCCCCCTTGGTGCCCGCGTGATCTGCCCGACGAACCAGCACGAACCGACCGCCGCCAATCCGATCCACTTCGTGTCCATCGGATCGGAATTCGACGGGGCCTTTGCGCAATACTGCCTGATCAAGGCGCGGCACCTGCACGATGTCACCGCCTCGCCGCTGTCGGACATAGAGATCGGCGCCATGCCCTGCGCCTATGGCACGGCGCACAACCTTCTGACCCGCGCCGCCGTCGCCGTGGGCGAAAGGGTGCTGGTGACCGGGGCCTCGGGCGGGGTTGGTCTGGCCGCCGTGCAACTTGCTCTTCTGCGCGGGGCCGAGGTCACGGCGCAATGCAGCCTGCCGAAGTCCGCCCCCCTGCGGGCCATCGGGGCCACCATCCTGCCGCGCGACGCCGCGCCGCGCGCTCAGGGCTTCGACGTGGTGATCGACATCGTCGGCGGCGAGGGGTTTCAGGACCGGCTCGACGCCCTGCGCCCCGGCGGGCGCTATGCCACCTCGGGCGCGGTCGGCGGCCCGATGGTCAAGGGCGACCTGCGGCGGATCTATCTGAACGACCTCACGATCCACGGGGCCACCCACCAGCCGCGCGAGGTGTTCGCGGGGCTGGTCACCATCATCAACACTGCCCGCATCCGTCCGGTCGTGTCCCGGACCTACCCCCTGCGCGACATCGCCCTGGCGCAAGCCGATCTTGCCGCCGGGCGCTATCCCGGCAAACTCGTCCTCGTCCCATCGGAGCCCGCGCCATGACGATCCCCTCAACCGCCCCCGCCGTCGTCATCGGGGGTGGCATCTCGGGCTGTTCCGTCGCCTATCACCTGGCAAAGGCGGGCTGGACCGATATTGTCCTCCTGGAACGCCGCAAGCTCACCTCGGGCACCACCTGGCATGCAGCCGGGCTGATCGGGCAACTGCGCGGATCGGCCAACATGACGCGGCTGGCGAAATATTCGGCGGACCTCTATCGCGGGCTGGAGGCTGAAACCGGTGTGGCGACGGGGATGAAGCAGGTCGGCTCGATTTCGGTCGCGCTGACCGGCGAGCGGCATGAGGAACTGCTGCGTCAGGCCACCGTCGCGCGCATCTTCGACGTGGAGGTCCACGAAATCTCGCCCGCCGAGGCCAAGGCGAAGTATCCGCACCTGAATATCGACGGCGTCGTCGGCGCGGTTGCCCTGCCGCTCGACGGCCAATGCGACCCGGCCAACATCGCGATGGCACTGGCCAAGGGCGCGCGGATGAAGGGGGCGAAGATCTTTGAAGGCGTGACCGTCACCAAGGTCGCGACGGCGGGCGGCCGGGTCACGGGCGTGGACTACGAAGGGCCGGACGGCCCGGGCCACATCGACGCCGATGTCATCGTAAACTGCGGCGGCATGTGGGGCCGCGACCTTGCCGCACAGAACGGCGTCACGCTCCCCCTGCACGCCTGCGAGCATTTCTACCTGATCACCGAGCCCGTCGCCGGGATCGACCTCAACCTGCCGGTGCTGCGCGTGCCGGACGAATGCGCCTATTACAAGCAGGACGCGGGCAAGATGATGCTGGGCGCGTTCGAGCCGGTGGCAAAGCCCTGGGGCATGACCGGCATCCGCAAGGATTTCGAGTTCGACACCCTGCCCGAGGATTGGGACCACTTCATGCCCATCCTCGAAATGGCCACCAACCGGATGCCGCTGTTCCAGACCGCCGGGATCCACACCTTCTTCAACGGCCCGGAAAGCTTTACCCCCGACGACCGCTACTATCTTGGCGAGGCGCCCGAGGTGAAAGGCTACTGGATCGCCGCCGGTTACAACTCCATCGGCATTGTGTCGTCAGGCGGGGCCGGGCAAGCCCTGGCGCACTGGATCACCGAAGGCGAGCCGCCCTTCGATCTGTGGGAAGTGGACATCCGCCGCGCGCAGCCCTTCCAGAAGAACCGCCGCTACCTGAAGGAACGGGTGACCGAGACACTGGGCCTCCTTTACGCCGACCATTTCCCCTACCGGCAGATGGCGACGTCTCGCGGCATTCGGCGCAGCCCGATCCATGACCATCTTGCGGCGCGCGGCGCAGTTTTCGGCGAGGTCGCAGGCTGGGAGCGCGCCAACTGGTTCGCGACCGAAGGGCAGGAGCGGGAGTATCGCTATTCGTGGAAGCGGCAGAACTGGTTCCAGAACCAGAAGGCCGAACATATGGCCGTGCGGGAAGCAGCGGGCCTTTTCGACATGACCAGCTTCGGCAAGATCAGGATCGAGGGTCGCGATGCCTGCGCCTTCCTCAACCGCATCGCCTCGGCGCAGATGGATGTGGCCGAAGGCCGGATCGTCTACACCATGTTCCTGAATGATCGCGGGGGGATAGAGGCCGATCTTACCGTGACCCGCCTGTCGGAAACCGCCTATCTGGCCGTGGTCCCGGGTGCCACCCTGCAGCGCAACCTCGCCTGGATGCGCGCCCATGTCGGCGACGATTTTGCCGTCATCACCGATGTGACCGCCGCCGAGTCGGTCCTTTGCCTGATGGGCCCGCAGTCGCGCGACATGCTGGCCAAAGTCTCGCCCGGTGACTTCAGCAACGCGGCACATCCCTTTGGACAGGCATGCGAAATCGAGATCGGCATGGGTCTCGCCCGCGCGCATCGCGTCACCTATGTCGGCGAACTTGGCTGGGAGTTGTATATACCGACCGACCAGACCGCCCATGTCTTCGAGGCTCTGATGGACGCCGCACCCGACCTCAAGCTTTGCGGCCTGCATGCCCTCGACAGTTGCCGGATCGAAAAGGCCTACCGCCACTGGGGCCATGACATCACCGACGAGGATCATGTGCTGGAGGCTGGCCTCGGCTTCACCGTCAGCCGCAAGAAGCCCGCCTTCCTCGGTCGTGACGCCGTCCTGCGGAAGGAGGAGGCAGGCCTTGGCCGCAGGCTGCTCCAGTTTCGCCTGAAGGATCCCGAGCCGCTCCTTTTCCACAACGAAGCCATTGTCCGCGATGGGAAAATCGTCGGGCCGGTGACCTCGGGCAACTACGGCCATTTCCTTGGCGGCGCTGTCGGCATGGGCTATGTTCCGGCCTGGGGGCAGTCGGACGCAGACATCCTCGGCTCAACCTACGAGATCGAGGTAGCAGGGCAACGTCATGCTGCGGTGGCCGTCTTGGCCCCGATGTATGACCCCAAATCAGAACGGATACGGGCATGAACGACGAAATGACGGAAATGGACCGCCTTGGCGAAACCTGCGAACCCGCCCGCAACCGCCGCTCGGGTGGCCGGCAAGCCCGCGTCGCCCTGCGCGCGGCCCCTCTGGCCGATGATGTGCGGCCGGTCCGGGCGGGGATGCCCGGCGGACAATACAAACCGCTGACCGACGTGGGGGTGCAGCAGATTCACGCTGCCGCGCTCGATGCGCTGGAACAGATCGGCCTCAGCCAGGCCCCTCCCTCGGGCGTGAAACTTCTGACCGAAGCGGGCGCGATCCTCGGCGATGACGGCCGCATCCGCTTTCCCCGTGCATTGGTCGAGGACATGCTGACCATCGCGGCCCGCGACATCACGCTGCACGCCCGCGACTCCAGGCACGATCTGCACCTGACTGGCACCAACGTGCATTACGGCACCGCCGGTGCTGCCGTGCATATCGTGGACCCGGTGAGCAACACCTACCGCGAATCCACCGCGCAGGATCTTTATGACGCGGCCCGCCTCGTCGACAACCTCGACAACATCCACTTCTACCAGCGCACCATGGTCTGCCGCGATGTGGTCGACAACAAGGAGATGGACCTCAACACCCTGTATGGCAGCCTTGCGGGGACGGTGAAACATGTCGGCACCTCCTTCTCCGACCCCGCCCATGTCGCCGATTGCTTCGAGATGCTGCACATGGTCGCGGGCGGCGAGGAGAAATGGCTGGAGCGGCCTTTTGTCAGCAATTCCAACTGTTTCGTCGTCCCGCCGATGAAATTCGCCGAAGAATCCTGCATCACGATGGAGGATTGCATCCGCCGCGGGATGCCGATGCTTCTGCTCAGCGCGGGGCAGGCGGGGGCAACCGCCCCGGCCCCGATCGCCCTGGCGATCGTCCAGGCGGTGGCCGAGTGCCTCGCGGGCGTGGTCTATGTGAACACGATCAAGCCCGGCGCGCCCGCGATCTTCGGGACCTGGCCCTTTGTTTCCGATCTGAGAACGGGGGCCATGTCCGGCGGATCGGCGGAACAGGCGCTTCTGACCGCAGGTTGCGCCCAGATGCACCGCTTCTACGGCTTGCCGGGCGGGGCGGCCTCGGGGATCAGCGACAGCAAGCTGCCCGACATGCAGGCCGGGTGGGAACAGGGGATCACCAACGCCCTTGCCGGTCTTGCGGGGCTGAACATGTGCTACGAGGCGGTGGGGATGCACGCCTCGCTGCTTGGTTTCTGCCTCGAATCGCTGGTTCTGGGGGATGACCTTCTGGGGCAGACCATGCGGCTGGTGCGCGGGATCGACGTGACGCCGGATTCGACCTCGATCGACGCGATGAAACAGGTCTGTCTCGGCGGTCCCGGCCACTACCTCGGCTCGGACCAGACCCTGAAACTGATGCAGACCGAATACATCTACCCCAAGACCGCCAACCGCATGTCGCCGAAAGAATGGAACGAGGCCGGGAAGCCGCTTTTGCTGGACACCGCCATCGCGCGGAAGAACGAGATCCTTGCCAAGGCCGGATGCAGGGTGGACCCCGAGATCGACGCGGCGATCCGCAGGCGGTTCAACATCTACTTCAAGTAAAGCCTTCAAGTTACTGGAAAGCAGGATAAATGCACTACGGATACATCGGCCTTGGCAACCTGGGAGCCGCCTGCGCGGGCTGTCTTCTGAAGGACGGCTTCAAGGTCACGGTCTATGACCTGAACTCGAAACTGGCGGAACCGCTGGCCGCCCTGGGCGCGGTGCTGGCAAACTCTGCCGAAGATCTCGCGGCCTCGGTCGACCACGTCATCACCTGCCTGCCCTCGCCTGCCGTGTCCGAGCGTGTCCTGCGCAACATCCTGCCGCAGATGAAACCCGGGGCAAGCTGGGTGGAAATGTCCACGCTGGGCCGGGACGAGGTGCTGAAACTGGCCGCCGTCGCCGCCGAAAGCGGTGTTCGGATGATGGAGCTGCCCGTCACCGGGGGTGTGCATCTGGCCTATCAGGGCAAGATCACCATGCTCGCCGGCGGGGACAAGGACCTTTTCGATCTGCACTACCGGGCGATGCAGGCGATGGGCGACCGGATCTTCCACATGGGGCCGCTCGGGTCGTCCTGCATCATCAAGGTCATCACCAACATGCTGGCCTTCATCCACCTGAAAGCCACCTCCGAGGCGCTGATGCTGGCCAAGCGCGGCGGGCTGGACCTGGGCCAGGCCTGGCATGCGATTGCAGCCTCTTCCGGAAACAGTTTCGTGCATGAAACGGAAGGCGCGCTGATCCTGAACGGCAGCTACGACATCGCCTTCAACATCGATCTGGCATTGAAGGATCTGGGCTTTGCCCTGGGCTTCGGCAAGGAGTTCGGGGTGCCCTTGGACCTCGCATCGATGACCAACCAGACCTATGTCGCGGCTAAGGCGGCCTATGGCGGCGAGGCGCAATCGCCGATGATCGCCAAACTGCTGGAGGACCTTCTGGGCACCGATCTCCGCGCACCCGGCTTCCCGGCACGGCTGGAGTGATGGGTTGAGAGGGCGCAAATCCCGGGTTAAGGTTCGGTAAACGCCCACGGCCAAGTCCTTGATTTCGCGGCGCGTCCAGCTTTTGTCCACCGTGGACACTTCAGGAGCCGACATGACCGCCGACACCGACGCCCGCATTGCCCGCCTGCTCCACCACCGGAAGGCGGGGCTTGCCCTGGGCGAGCCGGTCGCCCCTCCGATCTCGGTCGCGACCACCTTCCACCTGCCCCGGTCGCAGGGGGCCGCCCATTACTACGGACGCGGTGGCCAGCCGACCTGGGACGCGGTCGAAGGCCAGCTTTCGATCCTCGAGGACGCCGAGGTAGTCTCCTTCCCCTCCGGGATGGCGGCGATCACTGCGGCGCTGGTCTGCTGCCTTCAGGCGGGCGCGAAGGTGATGATCCCCTCCGACGGCTACTATGTGACCCGCCTCCTTGGCCGCGACCTGTTGCAGGTCTACGGGGTCGAGGTCGTGCAGGTCCCGACGCAGGAGATGGAGGCGACCGACTTCACCGGTTTCCGGGTGATCTACATTGAAACCCCCTCGAACCCCGGCCTCGATACCGTGGACATCGCGGCGCTTGCGAAGAAGGCCCATGCCGCCGGGGCGCTGCTGATCGCCGACAACACCACGATGACGCCGCTTCTCCAGCGCCCGCTGGACCTTGGGGCCGACCTTGTGGTGGCCGCCGATACCAAGGCGCCCGCAGGTCATTCCGATGCCCTCTTCGGCCATGTCGCGGGGCGCGACGCCAATCTCATGGCCAGGGTCCGGGAATGGCGGCGGCAGTCGGGGTCGGTCCCCGGGCCGTTCGAGGCCTACCTTGTCCACCGGGGACTGGAAACGCTGGAGGTCCGCCTCTCCCGCATGTGCGCGTCGGCGGCGGTGATCGCGGAACGGCTGGCGACGCACCGATCGGTGCGGGGGCTGCGCTACCCCGGCCTGGCCGAAGACCCCGCTTACAAGGCGGTGGGCGCGCAGATGGCGAACGGCGGGTTCCTGATCGGCTTCGAGCTGGCGGACGAGGCGACGGCCGAAGCCTTCCTTGCCCGCTGCCCGCTGATCGAACAGGCCACCAGCTTCGGCGGGGTCCACACCGCCGCCGAGCGTCGGGCCCGCTGGGGTGATGCGGTGGCCGACGGGTTCATCCGGCTCTCGATCGGGGTGGAGCCGGTGGAAACCCTCTGGTCAGCGATCGATGCGTCACTGATCGGTTAGTCAGAGGCTGTCGAGAATCCGCGCCGCTTCGGCCTGGACATCGGCCAGTCTTGTCCGGTCCTCGCCCGGAAAGAACCGGGCGCGGGTGGCGGTGGGCAGGCCTGCGGGCGTCGCGATGACGACGCGCGGGCCATGCTTTGCCGTCTCGGCCTGCCAGCTGCGGGCGAGCGCCATCTGCGCGCCCTTCGTCGCGCCATAGGAGCCGAAGAACGGCTGCCCGGCCCGGGGATCGTCGAGGAAGAGGGCGGTGCCCTGATGCGCGCGCAGAAGCGGCTCGACCATCGGGATCAGCATCCCCGTAGCACGGGTATTGGTGGCCAGTGACTTCTCCCAGTCCTTCTGGTCGACGTGCCCGGCAGGGGCCAGGGGTGCTGCATGGATTGCAGCGTGAACCCAGAGCCCAAGCCCGCCCCAGCGGTCGTGGATGGAGCGACAGAGGTGCCGCATCGCGTCGTCGTTCGTCACGTCCATCGGCGCAAGGGTCAGGCTTCCGGCCCCCGGCAGGCTCGCGCGCCTGACACGGTCGTCAAGCTCCTCCAGCCCGCCCACCGTCCGGGCGACGGCGACGACATGCCAACCGCGCAGGGCAAGCTGCTCGGCCAAAGCTGACCCCAGCCCGCGCGAGGCTCCGGTGACAAGGGCGATCTTCTGGGTCATGGGTCAGTCCTTCTGGCCGGCGTTGCAGCCTCCGGCGGGAGTATTTTTGAAAAGAGCAAATGGCAAGGGGGAGGTCGGGTCAGCCCTTGCGACCATATCCCGCAGCCAGTTCGGCCTGCCGGGTCGTGATGATCAAGCCAAGGAGATCATCGGGCAGCGGCCGGTCCGGGGTGAAGAGGACGCCGGATTTCGAGGTCCGGAACGGCGCGCAGTCGATCTGCGGGATCACGCTTCCGGAATGGGGGTAAAGGCCGAGGTGCTTGGCGAAACCCGCGTAGCCCACGACCATCCTGCCCTTCGGTCCCGGCTGGCGAAAGCCGGGCATGGCGTAGGACATGACCTCCAGGTGGTCGGGGAGGAGGATTTTCAGGCGGGCACGGAGGGCTTGGAGTGCCGCCTGTTGGTCGGGGGGCAGGGCGGCGAGGTAGGTATCGACCGGACCAAACCCTTGTTCCACTGACCCCTTCATTGCGTTGTCACAGCGACCGGCCCGCAAGCACGGCGATCCCGATCGAGGCGAAGCCAAGCACAAGAAACACCACATGCGATCGGCTTGAAAGTTTCGTGCCTCCTGAGGCGAGATACAGGCCGAGAAAGAAGATCGGCCCCGCAAATCCCCAGAGCATCAGGAAAATAGGTCCGAAGTTGGCAGGATTGGCACCCGCAAGACCAGCACCCACCGCAGCGAAGAAGAAGCACGCTGCGAGAGTTGCGGCCATCAGGAGAGCGCCAATGGCGAACCTCACTCTGCCGCCTTCATCTGGAAACCTTCCTCGATCTTGTCGGAGGGGGACACCGGGTAGTCGCCCGAGAAGCAGGCGTCGCAGAATTGTGGGGCAGCCATGTCCCGGCCCATCGCTTCTCCGGCAGCGCGGTAGAGGCCGTCGAGAGAGACGAATTTCAGGCTGTCGACGCCGATCCAGTCGCGCATCTCGTCTTCCGACATCGTCGCGGCGAGGAGCTTGGAGCGTTCGGGCGTATCGACGCCGTAGAAGCAGGGCCAGGCGGTCGGCGGTGAGGCGATGCGGAAGTGGACCTCCGCCGCGCCAGCCTCAAGGATCATGTCCTTGATCTTGCGGCTGGTGGTGCCGCGCACGACGCTATCATCGACCAGGATCACCCGCTTACCTTTGATCAGCGCGCGGTTCACGTTCAGCTTGAGGCGCACACCCATGTTGCGGATGTGGTCGGTGGGTTCGATGAAGGTCCGGCCCATATACTGATTGCGGATGATCCCCATCGCATAGGGAATGCCGGATTCCTGGCTGTAGCCGATGGCCGCAGGCGTGCCGCTGTCGGGCACGGGGCAGACGAGGTCGGCATCCACGGGGGCCTCGCGCGCCAGTTCCACGCCGATCTGGCGGCGGGTTTCATAGACCGACCGTCCGCCGATGATGCTGTCGGGGCGGCTGAAATAGACGTTCTCGAAGATGCAGAATCGCGACTTCGCCGGGGTGAAGGGCCGGGTCGATTCCACCTTGTTGCCCTCGATCACTACCATCTCGCCCGGATCGATCTCGCGCACGAAATCGGCGCCGATGATGTCGAGGCCGCAGGTTTCCGAGGAAAGCGCCCAGCCAGAATCGCCGATCCGGCCCAGAACCAGCGGGCGCACGCCCAGGGGGTCGCGGACGCCGATCAGCTTGGTGCGGGTCATGGCGACCACGCTGAACGCGCCCTCCACCCGGCGGAGCGCGTCCTTGATCCGTTCCGACAGGGTCTTCTGGATCGACCGCGCCATCAGGTGAATGATACATTCGCTGTCCGAAGAGGACTGGAAGATCGAGCCGCGCTCGATCAGCTCGCGCCGCAGCGCGGCTGCATTGGTCAGATTGCCGTTGTGCGCGATGGCACAGCCGCCCATCGAGAACTCGCCGAAGAAGGGCTGCACATCGCGGATCGCGGTCGCGCCCTTCGACCCGGCAGTCGAATAGCGCACATGCCCGATGGCCAGCGGGCCGGGCAGGGTGTCCATCACGTCGGGCTTGGTGAAGTTGTCACGGACATAGCCGAAGCGGCGGGCCGAATTGAAGCCGTGGTCGGGGTGGTAGCAGACGATCCCGCCCGCCTCCTGCCCCCGGTGTTGCAGGGCGTGCAGGCCAAGCGCCACGAAGTTCGACGCATCGGCCACCCCGACCACGCCGAAAATCCCGCATTCCTCCTTCAGCTTGTCGTCGTCGAAGGGGTGTGAGCGGAAAGGGGCCATGCGTCCGAATCCTGTCCTTGGGTTGCCGCGGTGTTTACGGCAGCGCGTCGGGGCTGTCACGCCCCGAAACGCCGGACTGGGGTCACGGATTGGTGGCAGGGGCCTCGGTTGCCGGAGCGTCGGTCGCCGGAGCATCGGTCGCCGGGGCGTCGGTCGCCGGATCCGCCGTGACTGCAGGCGCGGCACCGGTTGCGCAGACATTGGTCAGGTCGTTGTAGCGGTCGACGATCCATCCCGGCGCATCCGTGGGGATGTTGTCGTCGATCTGCGACTGGAAGTTTGCAAAGACCAGCGCGGTGCGCGAATCGTCGATCATCGGGATCGCCTGATCCGAAAGCACCCGGTCATAGACGATGAAGGCGATGGCAATCAGAAGGACGCCGCGCGCGGCACCGAACAGGAAGCCGAGCGCCTGGTCGATTCCGCCAAGCGCCGAACGCTGCACGGCCCCGGAAAAGAGCGGCGTGAACAGGGCTGCAACGATCAGGCCGATGACGAAGACACCGGCAAAGGCCGCGACGACCGACAGCTCGCAACTGTCGGACAGGAATTCGCCGACAACCGGTAGCTCCTTCACCAGGGGCTGCACGCCGGGCGCAAAGTAGTAGGCGGCGATCGCGGCACCGATCCAGCCGAGGATCGCCATCATTTCGCGGACAAGCCCGCGCGAGAAGGCGAGAATGGCCGATACGACGATGATCAGCGCGGCGGCCCCATCGACTGCGGTCAGGTTTTCCATCGGTTACGTCCCCATTCCGTTTACTTGCAAGGGCTTATCCTGCCCCGAACATTTCGCCCACAAACGCCGTCAGGTCCGGCATCTGCCGCACCTGCAATCCCGTGGCCCCTTCGAACTTCGAATGGCTCGGCACGGTCGCCTGTGAGAAACCAAGTTTCGAGGCCTCTTTCAATCTGTTTTCCGTCTGACCGACCGGGCGCAAGGCTCCTGAGAGGCTGATTTCCCCGAAAAGCACCATGTCGGGCGGAATTGCCACATCTTCGCGCGCGGACAGCAGCGCGCCCGCAACGGCCAGGTCGGCGGCGGGTTCGTTGACGCGTAGGCCACCCGCGACGTTCAGAAACACGTCGAGGCCCGCGAAGGGGATGCCGCAGCGGGCCTCCAGCACGGCAAGGATGGTGGACACCCGACCGCTGTCCAGTCCGACGACCGTGCGGCGCGGACTGGCCAGGGTCGACGGGGCGACGAGGGCTTGGATCTCGGTGAGGACGGGCCTTGTGCCCTCGATGCCAGCGAAAACCGCCGATCCCGGGGCGGGCTGGTCGCGGTTGGCCAGAAACAGGGCCGAGGGGTTCGGCACTTCGGCGAGGCCCCCGCCGGTCATCTCGAAGACGCCGATCTCGTCCGCCGGACCGAAGCGGTTCTTGACGGCGCGCAGGATGCGGAACTGGTGGCCGCGCTCACCCTCGAAATAGAGGACGGTGTCGACCATGTGTTCGACCACGCGGGGTCCGGCGATCTGGCCGTCCTTGGTGACATGGCCGACAAGGATGACGGCGACGCCCCTGCGCTTGGCGAAGGTGACGAGCTCATGGGCCGCGGCGCGCACCTGAGAAACCGAGCCAGGGGCCGCCTCGACCTGATCGAGCCACATGGTCTGGATCGAATCGATGATTGCCAGCGCGGGCCGTTCGGCGTCGAGCGTAGTCAGGATGTCGCGCAGGTTGGTTTCCGCGCCAAGATGGACGGTGGCGTCGGTCAGGCCAAGGCGCTGTGCGCGCATCCGGACCTGGGCCGAGGCCTCCTCGCCCGAGATATAAAGGCATTTCAGACCCTTGCGGGCGAAACTTGCCGCCGCTTGAAGAAGGAGCGTGGATTTGCCGATGCCGGGATCGCCGCCGACGAGGATCGCAGAGGCCGGGACCAGCCCGCCGCCGAGGACGCGGTCAAGCTCGTCGATGCCCGAGGAAGCGCGGATCGTCGGGGCCTCTTCGGTGGACAGGTCCGTCAGCGCAATCGCGCGGCCCTTGGCGCCCAGCGATTTCGGACCGGTGGACAGTGGCGCGTCTTCGACGATGGTGTTCCACCCCCCACAGGCGTCGCATTTGCCGGCCCATTTCCGATAGGCGGCACCGCAGACAGTGCAGGCGAAGGCGGCAATCTGTTTCATCGCGAGCGACAGTGGCCGGACTTTTGGGCAGTATCAAGGCGATACGGCGACAAGAATCTTGAGCAGGATCCTTGTGAAGCTGCTTGAGGAAGAAATTTGGCTCGCGCGGCGGTCAGGCGGATGGCTTCGACTTCCAGGAGATGAGGATCGAGGCCAGCACGCATCCGGTGAAGAGGTAGAGCCCCCAGGCGGTCTCGATGGTGACATAGCCCGCGCCCTTCACGATCACGATGTAGAGGGCGATCAGGAAGACGTCGGCCATGGCGAGCTTGCCGAGGATATCCAGCGCCGGGAGGGTCTTGGGCGACAGGAGGTTCCAGTGCAGAAGCGCCAGCCCGATGGTCTTTGCATAGGGCGCGAAAATCGCAAGGAAGGTCACGAGAAGGGCAAGGGCCGGGTCGGAGTCCCACAGGGACTGAAGGCCGGTGATGACGCTGATCTCGTCCATCCCGAAGATCGGCAGGAGGGCGGCCCGGAGCAGGGGGGCGAACCAGGCGATCGGGAACAGGATGAGGAGGGCGAGGTTGAGGTATTTCATCGGCCGTGCCCCTTGGCTGGCGTGGGACTGGAGGGTCTCACACCCTCCAGACCTCCCGTGGGATATTTGCGGAAGGGAAAGTCATCGGACGGATTCGATGGGGCCATCCGCACGCCCGTGAATGAACTGTTGGACGTAAGCATCTGGCGTCGCGTCCATTTCCCCGACCGGCCCGGTCCAGCGGATCACCCCCCCATGCAGCATCGCCACGGTGTCGGCAATCGCGCGGACCGAGGACATGTCGTGGGTGATGGTCATCGCGGTCGCGCCCATCTCGGTCACGATCTCGCGGATCAGCTCGTTGATGACGCCGGCCATGATCGGGTCGAGGCCGGTGGTGGGTTCGTCGAAAAAGATGATCTCCGGTTCCGCCGCTATGGCACGGGCGAGGCCGACGCGTTTCTGCATGCCCCCCGAAAGCTCGGCGGGAAAGAGGTCGGCGACCTCGGGTTTCAGACCCACGCGGCGGAGTTTTTCCACGGCGATCTCGCGCGCCTGCGGTTTCGACAGGGCCTTGGTGCCCCGGACCAGGCGGAAGGCGACGTTCTCCCAGACCTTCAGCGAGTCGAACAGCGCGCCGCCCTGAAACAGCATCCCGAAGCGGGCGAGGAAGGCGTCGCGGTCGGCTTTCGTCACGTCCTGGCCTTCCAGCGTGATCGTGCCGCTGTCGGGCCGCACCAGCCCCAGGATGCACTTCAGCAGCACCGACTTCCCCGTGCCCGACCCGCCGATGATCACCATCGAGGTCCCCGAGGCGATGCTCAGGTTTGCTCCCTGCAGCACCCTGTTCTCGCCGAACCGTTTGTGGACATCCCGAAGCTCGATCATGAGGTGAAGAACACTTCGGTCAGGACGTAGTTTGCCGCAAGGATCAGGACCGAAGCCGAGACGACCGCCGCTTTGGTCGCAGCGCCCACGCCTTGCGCGCCTCGGGCCGAGTTCATGCCATGGTAGCAGCCCATCAGCGCCACTATGAAGCCGAACACCGCGCCCTTCACAAGGCCGGAACCGATATCCCAGCCCGCCAGGAAGTCGACGGTGTTCTTCAGGTAGGCCGCCGAGTTGAAGTCGAGCCGGGTGATGCCCACCAGCCAGCCGCCCATGATGCCGATGGCGTCCCCGACTGCGACAAGCACCGGCATCGACAGGGTTGCAGCCACAACGCGGGGAACGGCAAGGTATTTCAGGGGGTTGGTGGAAAGCGTCACCAGGGCGTCGATCTGTTCTGTCACCTTCATCGTGCCGATCTCGGCAGCGATCGAGCTTGCCACGCGGGCAGCGACCATCAGGCCGCCGAGGACCGGACCAAGCTCGCGCGTCATGCCGATGGCCACGATGGAGGGCACGACCGCTTCGGCGTTGAAGCGCGACCCGCCGGCATAGATCTGCAGCGCAAGCGCGCCGCCGGTGAAGATCGCGGTCAGGCCGACGACGGGCAGCGAATACCAGCCGATCTGCAACAGCGAGACGCCAAACTCGCGCAGGTAGAATGGCGGACGCAGGATGTGGCCCAGGATGGACGCCGCAAACAGCGCAACCCGGCCCAGGGCGGCGATGGCTTGCAGGACCGGACGGCCAAGCGCGCCCAGAGCCTTCGCCACGGGGGCTGCGGTCATGCCGGGCGTTCCTGATAGCGGCGGGTGTAGCGGGGGCCAAGCGCGGTCAGCAGCTCATAGCCGATGGTGCCCGCGATGTCGGCGAGCGTGTCGACGGTCTGGTTCGGCCCGAGGATGTCCAGCTCGCGCGGGATCTCGGGCAGGTCGGTGATGTCGACGGTGATCATGTCCATCGACACCCGGCCCACCAGCGGGCAGGCGGTGTCTCCGTCCCAGAGCCGTGCCCGGTTCGACAGCGTCCGTGGCAGCCCGTCGGCGTAGCCGGCGGCGACCGTGGCAATGACCGAGGGCCGTTCTGCCACCCAGGCGCAACCGTAGCCGACCGCCTCACCGGGCGCGACCTCGCGGGTCTGGATCACCGGCAGGGAGAGTGTGACCACCGCAAGCGCCGCCTCATGCGGCCGCCCGCCATACAGGCCCACGCCCGGGCGGGTCAGGTCGAAATGGTAGCGCGGGCCAAGCAGGATGCCCCCCGTGGCCGCCAGGCTGCGCGGCAGGCCGGTGCCGTCGGTCATCGCGTGGAAGGCCTTCAGCTGCGCGTCGTTCAAGGGATGGTCAGGCTCGTCGGCGCAGGCAAGGTGGCTCATGAGCAGTTCCGGCCCGGCATCGACCAGGATCGGTGCCACGGCCTGCCACTCCAGCATCTCGACGCCTAAGCGATTCATGCCGGTATCCAGCTGCACGCCGAAGGGATGACCGGGCAGCGATTCAAGGTGTCGGGTGATCTGTTCAAGGCTGTTCAGCATCGGCGTCAGGTCGAGATCGTGGATCATCTCGGTATCGCCGGCCATGTGACCGCAAAGCACCGCGACCTGCGGTCCCGGTCCCAGGGCCTGCCGGACGGCGGCACCTTCCTCGGCCGAGGCCACGAAGAACCGGCGTGCCCCGGAACCGGCAAGGGCGCGCACCACGCGGGTCACGCCAAGGCCGTAGGCATCGGCCTTGACCACGGCAGCGGTCTGCACGCCGGGACCGCTGTTGCGGTCAAGGGCACGCCAGTTGGCGGCAACGGCGTCTAGGTCGATGGTAAGGGTTCCGGTGGCCATGGCGGCCTGTTTCGACCGGGTCGGCCCCGTGGTCAAGCGGAAAGCTTTGACAGGGCGGGAGCTTGCCCTTCCGCCGCCCGCGCGCGACACTGTCGCGGTGGCAGGAGCAAACGATTTGTCCAGCAGGACCGGGGACCAGGAAGGCGAGGATGCCGATCTCTATCTGACGGTCCTGTGCTGGATCGGTCTGGGGCTGGGGACGCTCGACGCCTTCGTGCAACCGCTGCCGTCCGGTCTGGTCTGGGCGGCTCTCGGGCTGTCCTACCTGAGCGGCGGAGTGCCACCGCTTCGCAACGCGCTGGCCGAAGTGTGGCGGGACCGACGGCTGGACATCGACCTCCTGATGGTGATTGCGGCATTTGCGGCCGCAGCGGTCGGGGCGGCCCTGGAAGGGGCTGTGCTTCTGGCGCTGTATTCCCTGTCGCAGACACTGGAGCGTCGGGCAATGGGCAAGGCCCGCCGCGCTGTCGAGGCGCTGATGCAGCTGCGCCCCGAAACCGCGCTGCGCGAGGGTCCGGCGGGGGTTGTCGAAGTGCCGGTCGGGGACCTTGTCCCGGGTGATCGTGTCATCCTGCGCCCGGGTGCGCGGGTGCCGGTCGACGGGCGGGTGGTCCTCGGTTCGGGACATCTGGACGAAAGCACCGTGACCGGCGAATCGGCGCCGGTGCGGAAGGCGGCGGGCGATCCCGTGCATGAGGCGACGGTCAATCTCGAAGGCATCCTGACCGTCGAGGTGACACGCGGGCTGGAGACAAGCACCGTCGCGCAGATGATTCGGCTGGTCACCGAGGCGCAGGCGATGAAATCGCCGTCCGAACGGTTTTCGGACTGGTTTGGCCAACGCTATACCATTGCTGTGCTGGCAGGCTCGGTCCTGTCCTGGTTCGGCTTCCGGCTGGCGGGGCAGGACTCTGGCGATGCGCTCTACCGGGCAGCGACGCTTCTGGTTGCGGCCTCGCCCTGTGCTGCGGTCATCTCGGTTCCGGCGGCGATCCTGTCGGCCCTGTCGGCGGCCGCCCGGGGTGGTGTCCTGTTCAAGGGCGGGGCGGCACTCGAGGGGCTGGCCGAGGTGCGCACCTTTGCCTTCGACAAGACCGGGACGCTGACAACCGGCCTTGCCTCGGTGACCAACGTCATCGCACTGACGGGGGCGGAGGCCGACTTCCTGGCCCTGACCGGCGGGCTTGAGGCGCAGTCCGAGCATCCGATCGCCGCCGCAATCCGGCGGGAGGTGGCCGAACGCGGGATCACGCCCGTGCCAGTTCGCGATGTCCGCTCTCATGCCAGCGAAGGCATCACCGGAGCGGACGATCTTGGGCCGCTCTGGGCCGGGAATGCGCGGATGCTGGCGCGCATGGGGGCCACGATGCCTGCCGCGCTGGCCGGGTTGGACGACGGGATGGAAACCCTGGTCCTGGTCGGGCGCGGTCCCCGGGTCCTGGGTGCCGTGACCGTGGCCGACGAGCCGCGCGCGACCGCCGCCGAGGCGCTGCGCGGCCTGAAGGCCGAGGGCGCTGCGATCCTGATGATGACCGGCGACCGCGCCGCCGTCGCGTCGCGGATCGGGGCGACCCTTGGCCTTGATGCCGACGAGATCCACGCGGGCCTTCTGCCTGCCGACAAGGTCCGGCTGGTGAATGAGGCCGGTTCCCGCGGCAAGGTCGCTTTCATCGGGGACGGAGTGAACGACGCGGCGGCGCTGGCGCGGTCCGATGTCGGAGTGGCGATGGGTGTCGCGGGCAGCGAAGTGGCCTTGCAGGCCGCCGATGTGGCGCTGATGGCGGATGACCTGCGCAAGCTTGCCGCCGCCCGCAGGCTGTCTCGGCGCACGGCACGAATCATCCGGCAGAACCTGACCCTGGCCATCGGAGCGATGGGCGTTCTGGTGCTGGGCAGCCTGTTTTTCAACCTGCCGCTGCCGCTGGCGGTGCTGGGCCATGAAGGTGGCACGCTTCTGGTCGTGCTGAACGGCTTGCGGCTCCTGGCCGATCCGATCCGCAGTCGCGCCTAGAACCCCCCGCGCCTAGAACCCAACGTCCGGCCCGCCCGTGCCCTGCCAGGGCCGCGCGAGGTTGCCGAAGCGGGTGAAACGGCCCTCGAACGAAAGTTCCACCGTGCCGATCGGCCCGTGGCGCTGCTTGCCGATGATCACCTCGGCCTTGCCATGCACCGATTCCATCAGCGCCTGCCATTGCGCCATCTTTTCCAGCTCGTGATCGCCCGGCTTTTCCCGCTCGCGGTAGTATTCCTCGCGGAAGACGAACATCACCACGTCGGCGTCCTGCTCGATCGACCCCGATTCCCGCAGGTCGCTAAGCTGCGGCCGCTTGTCGTCGCGGCTTTCCACCGCCCGGCTCAGCTGCGACAGCGCGATGACCGGGATGTTCAGCTCCTTGGCGATGGCTTTCAGCCCTTGGGTGATCTCGGACACTTCCTGCACCCGGTTGTCCTTCGAGGTGCCTTTCAGAAGCTGCAGGTAGTCGATGATCAGCACATCCAGCCCATGCGTCCGCTTCAGCCGCCGCGCCCGGGCGGCGACCTGGCTGATCGGCAGGGCAGGGGTGTCGTCGATATACAGCGGGCAGGCCTCCAGCGCCTTCGCGGCCTCGACGAAGCGGCGGAATTCGACTTCCGTCATGTCGCCGCGCCGGATCTGTTCCGACGGCACTTCGGCCGCTTCCGACAGGATGCGCGCGGCCAGTTGTTCGGCCGACATTTCGAGGCTGAAGAACCCCACCACCCCGCCTTCCACCGACCCGTCCGTCCCGTCCGGCAACCGCCCGCGCTTGTGCGCCTTGGCGATGTTGAAGGCGATGTTGGTGGCCAGCGAGGTCTTGCCCATCGAAGGCCGCCCCGCAAGGATCAGAAGGTCCGAAGGATGCAGGCCCCCCAGCTTCTTGTCCATGTCCAGAAGGCCGGTCGAGATGCCTGCAAGGCCCCCGTCGCGCTGATAGGCGGCGTTGGCCACATTCACCGCGTCGGTTACCGCCTTGAGAAAGCTTTGGAAACCGCGCTCGGCGACGCCCTGTTCGCCCAGCTTGTAGAGCCGCTGTTCGGCCTCGATGATCTGGTCCTTCGGCTCGGAGGCGACCTCGACCTTCGCGGCCATCGCAGCAATGTCGCGGCCAAGCTGGATCAGCTCGCGCCGGACCGACAGATCGTAGATCATCTGCGCATAGTCCCGCGCGGCATAGGCCGAGATCGCCGCCCCCGCGAGCCGCACCAGATAGGCCGGTCCGCCCAGTTCCTTCAGGCCCGCGTCGTCTTCAAGAAAGGCCTTCAGCGTGACGGGCGAGGCAAGGGCGTTCTTCTGGATGCGCGCGGCGGCAATCTCGAAGATGCGCTGGTGGACGGGATCGAAGAAGTGTTCGGCCTTCACCAGGCTGGAGATCCGGTCGTAGACATCGTTGTTGGTCAGGATCGCGCCCAGAAGCTGCTGCTCGGCTTCGATGTTGTGCGGCAGGACTTCGGCCTCCGGCGAAGGCTGTGCCGGACTCATGGGTCTTAGTGCGGTGATCTCGGTCATGTCTGCCCCCTGCCGTCTTTGACTGCTTTTTGTTGCCCGCATCGCCTAGCATGTCTGGCGGTGGAATAGGTTGGGGGAAAGCTGTGCATAAGCCGCTTTTCCACAGGATTGAGCCTACCACATGTTGCCGTGACGAAGAAGCGCCCTGCTAGCCGTAGAATGTCCGGCTGACGTTAGTGGGAGCTTCGCCCGGCGACGCGTAGCGGAACCAGCGGAGAATCAGACCTTCCGCGTCTCTTGCCAGGCGCGCGGAGCCTTCAGGAAGCTCTCCACCTCCGAAAGGGTGCGTTCGTCAAACGCTCCCTGAGCGCGAGCCTCGGCCAGGACGTCCCACCAGGTGCAAAGGTGATGGAGCGCGACACCATGCGCCGCCAGCTTTGCCTCGGTGTCCGGGAAGATGCCGTAGTAGAAGATCACCGCCGTATGCCCGCAGGTCGCACCCGTCTCGCGGATCGCATCGACGAAGGACAGCTTCGATCCGCCATCCGTGGTCAGATCCTCGACCAGCAGCACCCGCTGGCCTTCGGTCATCGCGCCCTCGATCCGGGCGTTGCGGCCATAGCCTTTCGGCTTCTTGCGGACATAGGTCATCGGCAGGGCCAGCCGTTCGGCCACCAGTGCCGCAAAGGGGATGCCCGCCGTCTCGCCGCCCGCGATGTTGTCGAAAGCCTCGAAGCCCGCCTCGCGCATCACGGTGACGGACAGGAAATCCATCAGTGTGGACCGGATGCGCGGATAGCTGATCAGCTTGCGGCAGTCGATGTAGGTGGGCGAGGGCAGGCCCGAGGCCAGCGTGAACGGCGTCTCGGCGTTGAAGTGGACGGCCTTGATTTCCAGCAGCGCCCGCGCGGTCAGGCGGGCGATTTCGTCCTTGGGCGGGAAGGAGGAGGGGATCATGCGCAAGCCTTTCAATCGTCTAGAAATTTCCCGGGAAGTCTTGGACCCGTTCAGGGGGCGACGTGCCAATGCACGGGAAAGCCGGGGTTGAATACGGTCACGGGGCCGGCCTCGGAGAGGATCTTCTCGGGCCAGGTGCAGGGCTCTGCGCGTTTCGTCAGGGTGAGGGTCGCGGCATTGACCGGCAGTCCGTAGAAGGCGGGGCCGTGGCGCGAAGCGAAGCCTTCCAGCCTGTCCAGCGCGCCCTCTTCCTCGAAGACATGCGCGAGGATCGACATCGTGTTCGTCGCCGTGAAGCACCCCGCGCAGCCGCAGGCATGTTCCTTCAGCGCGTCGATGTGGGGCGCGCTGTCGGTCCCCAGGAAGTAGCGCGGATTTCCGGACATGGCCGCCTTGCGCAAGGCCAGCCGGTGCTTCTCGCGCTTGGCCACGGGCAGGCAGTAGTAATGCGGCTTGATGCCCCCGGCGAGGATATGGTTGCGGTTGATGACCAGGTGATGCGTGGTGATCGTCGCGGCAAGGTTGTCCCCGCTTTCGGCGGCATAGGCGACGCCTTCCTCGGTGGTGATATGCTCCATCACCACCCGCAGTTCGGGCAGGCGGCGGCGCAGGGGGGCGAGGACCGTGTCGATGAACACCGCCTCGCGGTCGAAGATGTCGACCTCTGCCGTCGTGACCTCGCCATGGGTGCATAAGGGCAGTCCGATCCGCGCCATGGTTTCCAGCACCGGCATGACCTTCGCCAGATCGCGCACGCCGCCGTGGGAGTTTGTCGTGGCCCCCGCCGGATACAGCTTCACCGCCTTTACCAACCCCGAAGCCTTCGCGCGTTCCACGTCCGCCGGATCGGTGCCCTCGGTGAGGTAGAGCGTCATCAAGGGCTCGAAATCCATCCCCTCGGGCAGGGCGGCCAGAATCCGCTCCCGGTAGGCCGCGGCATCGGCCAGCGTCACCACCGGCGGCACCAGGTTCGGCATGATGATCGCCCGAGCAAAATGCCGCGCGGTCTCCGGCAGCACCGCCTTCAGCATCGCGCCATCGCGCAGGTGCAGGTGCCAGTCGTCGGGGCGGGGCAGGGTGATCGTTTGCATGGCCCCGGCAGGTAACGCAAACCGGACCCTGTTTCCAGTGGCATCGCGTGGCAGACTGCGGCAGAACCGCTGCAGCTTCAGGAGTACCCGATGATCCGCCCGTTCCTCGCCTTCGTCTGCCTTGCTTTCCCCGCCGCCGCGCAAGAGGTCGATTGCGCAAATCCCGTGACCCAGATGGAGATGAACCAGTGCGCCTATGACGACTGGGAGGCCGCCGACGCCGATCTCAACACGGCCTATCAGGCAGCGATGCGACTGCTCAGGAGTTGGGACGACGGCATGCCCGAAGGCGAAAAGGGTGGAGCCGAGGCGCTGAAGCAAGCGCAGCGCGCCTGGATCACCTTCCGCGACAAGGCCTGCGAAGCGGAAGGTTACGCGATGAAGGGCGGCAGCGCCGAGCCGCTGCTGGTCTATGGCTGCATGCGCCTGCTGACCGAGGAACGCACCGGCCATCTGACCAGCATGGTCGAGGCTTACGCAGACTGATCAGACCGTCTCGCCGGTCAGTTCCGCCAGCCTGCGGGCAAAGCGCGGCGCATTCAGCCGCGAGGTGACCGACCGGCAGACCTTGATCTCGCGCCGGGGGTGGCCGGACAGCCGCGCCGCCGCCAGCACGGCGCGCAGGTAGCTTCCGTTCGACCGCCGCGCGCGCCAGAGCCACGAGAAACGCTCTTCGCTCATCTTGCCTTCCATCGCGGCCTCGATGATCCGGTCCAGCACCTTCATCTCGCGCAGCGTGTCTTCGGTGCCCTCGGCGGTATAGCGGGCATGCAGGGCCGTGACCCAGGGCCGCTGGAACAGCGCCGCGTGCATAGCGTCCGGCTGGTGCAGTGGATCGTGGATCAGCCAGACCTGCGAGGCGCTTTCGGTCATGTCGGGCGCATAGCCGTAGCGACCGCGAAAGTTGATGCGGCGGGCAATGCGGTGCCGTTCGTCCCAGCCCGCCAATCCGGGGTCCAGCGTCGCTCGGGGCGCGATCAGCACCAGTTCCGCCTGCGGCGCAGTGATCGAATAGGCCGCCGCCGCATAGCCTGCAGGCCCCGCGCCATAGAATACGACCCGGTCGAAATCCTCCAGAAACCCGTCATCTGCCAGCCGGTCGAAATAGCGAAACACCGCCGGGTCGCGCCACCAGGTCTCGCCCTCGCAGAGGATGGTCAGGATCGACCAGCCCCGCGCCCGGGCCAGCGCAAAGTGTTCCGGCAGCTTGTCCTCGCGCTCGCGCAGGGTGGCCGCGTCCTCGAACGTGACCAGAAGCTGCGGCTGTTCCTCGGCGAAAAACGCATAGTGCTTGTCGCCCAGCGGCAGGAAATCGCCGTCGCCTTCGGCGATTGCCAGCATCGGGAGCTGCCAGTCGGGGGGCTGTGACGGGTCGGTCATCGGGGTGCGTTCAGGCTTGCGAGGTTGGGGCGTCACCCTGACCTTGGCGAGAGATTCGGGCCGCGACAAGGCCTTGCCATGGTATAGGATGGATTGCCTGTGGCAGTCCTGCCATTATTCGCCGACCGTGAACAATCGACACCTCAAGGTTGTTCGGTCGCAGGACGGCTCAATCTGTCGACCGGTGAGGCCTGATGTGGGGTTTCCAGATCGACTCGGCTTCGGGCTTGGTCAGCACCCGGGTCGGTCCTGCCATCAGAAGCTGGCCGTAAAGGCTGCGCCAGGCATCGTCCCGCATCAGCTGGCGGAACCGCTCGTGCCGCCAGGCGACCGCCGCCAGGTGCAACGGCCCCAGCACCGGGTCGGCCATGAGTGCGGCGCGCGCGTCCCGGCTGTCCAGTGCCAGGATCGACCTGTCCTCGACCGCATTGAAGTTGCGTTCCACCCAGTAGCCCGCATCAAGCCCGCCATTGGCATGGACCGCCCGGCCCCGGTCGCGTTTCAGGACAAAACTCTGCACCGCGCCAAGGGGATAGTGGTTCAGCTGGACCAGGACATGGGGGTCGCGTCCGACGTCGGAAAAGATGCGCTTTGCATGAAAGGCCGCGGGCAGCACGCGCCCCGATCCGTCCTGCCAGTGCTGTCCGGCCATCCGCCCCGCCACCGGGCTGCGCGGGCGATGCACCCCAAGCTTGCCATAGCTTCCGTCGTTCCGGACCAGCGTCTTGAACAGAAGCGCACGCCAGGGCCAGTAGAGGACGGATGGAGCGGCCCTGACGAAAGTCTCGGTCACCTGGGCGTCGGCGAATTCCACCACCCCCGCATTGCCGAACACGCGCCAGGTCAAGGTGACCGCCGTGGCGTGTGGAAGAGCCGCCAACAGCGCCGGGATCGTGCGGTCGCCGACATGGACATTGACGAACTCGTCGATGTCCAGGGTCAACACCCAATCCGCGCCCGTGACCAACGGATGCCGGTCCGCCTGCTTCAGCGCCGACCACTGCGGTCCCTCGGGATGCGGCCCCGGATTGCGGACATGGGTCAACCAGCCCAAGGACTCCAGCCGGTCCAGCATCGCCTCCGTGCCATCATCGCAATCGTTGGAAAAGACGAGGAAATCCGTGACTCCAACAGCGCGGTGATGCGCCAGCCACTCCAGCAGGAACGCGCCCTCGTTCCGGACGCAAAGGACCACGGTCAAACGCACCGCGGTCCCCATTTTCTGTATGCAAGTATCCCCGCCGGAGGCATCCGACCTCTCCACCCAGCACAACGCCGGAAAGGCCTAGCACGGGCGGGGAAGGACGGCCAACCTAGAAGAAAGCCTGCACCCCGGTAATCGCCCGGCCCAGGATCAGCGCATGAATGTCATGGGTGCCCTCGTAGGTGTTCACCGTTTCCAGGTTCACCATGTGGCGCATGATCTGGAAATCTTCCTGGATGCCGTTGCCGCCATGCATGTCGCGCGCCCAGCGGGCCGCCTCCAGCGCCTTGCCGCAGTTGTTGCGCTTGATGATCGAGATCATCTCCGGCGCGGCATTGGCCTCGTCCAGAAGGCGTCCCACCCGCAGGCTCGCCTGCAAACCCAGCGAAATCTCGGTCATCATGTTGGCCAGCTTCAGTTGATAAAGCTGCGTCCCCGCGATCGGCTTGCCGAATTGCTTGCGGTCCAGCCCATACTGCCGCGCGGCGTGCATGCAGAACTCGGCTGACCCCATGACGCCCCAGCTGATCCCATAGCGCGCCCGGTTCAGACAGCCGAACGGCCCCTTCAGCCCCTCGACGAAGGGCAAAAGGGCGTCTTCGCCAACTTCCACATCCTTCATCACGATCTCGCCGGTGATCGAGGCCCGCAGCGACAACTTGCCGCCAACCTTTGGCGCGGACAGGCCCTTCATGCCCTTTTCCAGCACGAAACCCTTGATCTTGCCGCCATGCGCCTCGGACTTGGCCCAGACCACGAAGACATCGGCGATGGGGGCGTTGGAAATCCACATCTTCGCGCCGGACAAAACATAGCCGTTCGCCGTCTTCTTCGCCGTGGTCTTCATCCCCGCCGGGTCCGACCCCGCATCGGGTTCGGTCAGGCCAAAGCAGCCGATCCATTCGCCCGATGCCAGCTTCGGCAGATACTTCTGCCGCTGCTCCTCGGTGCCGTAGGCATAGATCGGATACATCACCAGGCTGGACTGGACCGACATCATCGACCGGTAGCCCGAATCGACCCGCTCGACTTCGCGCGCCACCAGACCGTAGGCGACATAGGATGCGCCCAAGCCGCCGTATTCCTCGGGGATGGTGATGCCCAGAAGGCCCATCTCGCCCAACTCACGGAAGATCGCCGGATCGGTCGTCTCATCGCGGTAGGCCGCGATGACGCGCGGCTGAAGTTTTTCCTGCGCATAGGCGCGGGCTGCGTCGCGCAGCATCCGCTCTTCCTCGGTCAGCTGGTCGTTCAGCCGGAACGGGTCTTCCCAGTCGAAGCGGCCCAGATCCGGGGCGTCCTTGGCTTTCAGTTTCGGTGCGGCCTTCAGTGTGTCTGGCATGGGAACCTCCATCTTTGGGTGAAGTATTGCATGAACCGGCGGTTGCCTGCTATCGAAAGCCCTGCACGGGTTCATGAGGGAAACTCATAATGCTACCCCGCCGCTACCTGCCGCCGATCCCGGCCCTGATGGCCCTGGAGGCCGTCGACCGTCTTGGCACCGCCTCCGCCGCCGCCGAAGAACTTTCCCTCACCCAGGGTGCCGTCAGCCGCGCATTGCAGGGGCTGGAGGCGCAACTCGGCGTGCCCCTTCTGATCCGCGAACGCCAGCGTCTGCGCCTCACCCCCGCCGGACAGGACTACGTGTCCGAGGTTCGCAAAGCCCTGCAACTGCTGGCTTCCGCCTCCATCGCGCTGCGCGCCAATCCGACCGGGGGCTCGCTCAACCTCGCGATTCTTCCCGCCTTTGGCATGCACTGGCTGGCCCCCCGCCTTGCCCGCTTCGCGCAATTACACCCCGAGGTCACCGTCAACCTCTCGACCCGCCTTCGTCCCTTCGACTTCGGCACCACCCCCTTCGACGCCGCCATCCACTACGGTCGACTGGATGGGGGCCGCCAGGACTGGCCCGGAGTCAGCTACCTGAAACTCATGGACGAAGAGATCATCGCTGTCGCCGCCCCCGGGTTTCCGGCCCTCACAAAGGCCACCGACATCCTGACCCACCCGCTTCTGCAGCTGGACTCCCGCCCCGGCGACTGGGGCCGCTGGCTGGCCCACCATGGCCACCCCGGCCTGCGCCCGCCCGGCATGATGTTCGACCAGTTCGCAACGCTCACCCAGGGCGCCATTCACGGCATGGGGCTGGCCCTGATCCCTACCTTCCTGATCCAGCGCGAGCTGGCCGAGGGCCGCCTGATCCCCGTCTTCGGCCCCGCCATCCGGGCTCTGGGCTCCTACTACCTTGTCTGGCCCGACACCCGGCCCGACCGCGCGCCGCTGCGGTCCCTGCGACACTGGCTGGACGCCGAGGCCACCGATCCCGCCTTGACCCTCGCACCCCCGCCCGCCACTCTCGCCGCAAGACCGGAGGCCCCGTGACCCAGATCCCCGCCAGCATTGACGCCGTGGAAACCCTGCTTTCCGGACAGGGCTACGTCGCCTCCCGCGCGCTGGCGACCGTCGTCTTCCTGTCCCTCAAACTCGGCCGCCCGCTGTTTCTGGAAGGCGAGGCCGGCACCGGCAAGACCGAGATCGCCAAGACCCTCGCCAGCGCCCTCGGCCGTCGCCTGATCCGCCTGCAATGCTACGAAGGCCTCGACGCCGCCTCTGCCGTCGCCGAATGGAACTTCGCCGCCCAGATGATCGCGATCCGCACCGCTGAAGGCACCACCGACCGCAACCAGCTGAAGGCCGAGCTGTTCACCGAAGACTACCTGATCGAACGCCCGCTCCTCGCCGCCATGCGCCCGCAACCCGGCGGCGCGCCCGTCCTCCTCATCGACGAGCTTGACCGCACGGACGAACCCTTCGAGGCCTTCCTCCTCGAAGCCCTCTCCGACTTCCAGGTCACGATCCCGGAACTTGGCACCATCAAGGCCCCCGAACCGCCCATCGTCATCCTGACCTCGAACCGCACGCGCGAGGTGCATGACGCCCTTAAGCGCCGCTGCCTCTACCACTGGGTCGACTACCCGACCTTCGACCGCGAGCTTGCCATCCTGAACTCCCGCGCCCCCGAAGCCCAGGCCACTCTCAGCCGCGAGGTCGTCGCCTTCGTGCAGAAGCTGCGCCGAGAAGACCTGTTCAAACGCCCCGGCGTCGCCGAAACCATCGACTGGGCCAAGTGCCTCCTCGCCCTCGACGTCATCGCGCTCTCGCCCGAAACCATCTCCGACACGCTCGGCGCGATCCTCAAATACCAGGACGACATCCAGAAACTGCAAGGCTCCGAGACCAGGCGCCTTCTCGACGAGGTGAAGCGCGAGCTTCTTCCCGTATGACCCATTCTTCGTCTCCAAATATCCCACGGGGGGTGCGGGGGGTGTGAAACCCCCCGCTCTTGGTCCGGATGGTCACATATGCAGCACTTGAAATCCCCGAAGACGGCAAGCTCGCCCACAACATCGCCCATTTCGCCCGCGCCCTGCGCAAGGCGGGGCTGCCCATCGGCCCGGGCCGGACGCTGGACGCGGTAAACGCCGTCGCCGCCGCAGGCTTTGACCGGCGCGAGGATTTCTACTTCACCCTGCAAGCCATCTTCGTCTCCCGCCCCGAGGAACGCAGCACCTTCGCGCAGGTGTTCCGGTTGTTCTGGCGCGACCCGCGTTACCTTGAACACATGATGTCGCTGATGCTGCCTCAGGTCCGTGGCGTGCAGGAGGACCGCATCGCCGAGGCCGCCGAAAAGCGCGCCGCCGAGGCGCTTCTGGATGGCCAGCTTCCCCCCGCGCCCAAGGACATAGCCGAAGCCGACCAGATCGAGATCGACGCCACCGCCACCATGTCCGCCGAGGAACGGCTGAAAACCCTCGACTTCGAACAGATGTCGACCGAGGAAGTCGCGCAGGCCAAGCGGATGCTGGCGCGGCTTTCGCTGCCGGTCCAGCCGCTGAAGACCCGTCGCTCGGCACCTTCCACCCTGACCGCGCGGATCGACGCCCGGCGCACCCTGCGCGAGGCCCTGCGCCACGGCGGCGAAATCGCAACGCTCGCCCACAAGGCGCCGGTCACGCGCTGGCCCAACCTCGTCGTCCTCTGCGATATCTCGGGAAGTATGGCCGACTATTCGCGCATGGTCCTGCACTTCGTCCATGCCGTTGCCAACCGCAAAGGCCAGGGCTGGGCAAGGGTCCATGCCTTCACCTTCGGCACGCGGCTGACCAACATCACCCGCCATATGCGCGCCCGCGACGTCGATGCGGCCCTCCGCGCCGCAGGGGCCGAGGCGCAGGACTGGTCCGGCGGCACCCGGATCGGCCAGTCGCTCCACGCCTTCAACCGCGACTGGTCGCGCCGGGTGCTGGGGCAGGGGGCGGTGGTCCTTCTGATCACCGACGGGCTTGATCGCGACGACGCCACCCTACTTGCCAGGGAAACCGAACGCCTCCACCTCTCCTGCCGCCGGCTGATCTGGCTGAATCCGTTGCTGCGCTGGACAGCCTTTGCCCCGAAGGCGCAGGGCATCCGCGCGATCCTGCCCCATGTCGACAGCTTACGTGCCGGCCATTCCATCGCTTCGCTCGAGGCACTGGGTCGGGCGATCTCGGAAAACGGGGATCGCGGCGAACGCGACAGGCTTCTTGCGCTGATCCGTCCGTAAGCGGTGGTCCGCGCAAGGTTATCCCGCGGCAAGCCGGTGATATCGCATATCAGGGAAACACGCGCTTTGGTATGCGTCTCGGGGCAGCTGGGAACCGGAACGAGTCTTCGCCGTTATCCCAAGCCCATCAGAATGAGGACTGGCAATGAGAAAGTTTCTGGCATCCACCACGGCCCTTTCGGTGGCGATAAGCCCGCTGGGCACGCTGCCCAGCTTTGGGCAGGTGTTGAACGAAGACGGCTCGGTGACGGGCGCAGATGGTTCTGCGCTGTGCTTGCCCGCATCCGAGGCGGCGTGTGACTTCGACGCGATCATCGAGGCGCTGAAAGCCACGGACCCGGCTGCCGCCGAAGCCCTCGCTGCCCAGGTTGCCGCCAAGGCCGCCGCTGACGCGGAAGCCGCCGCTGCGGCAGAAGCCGAAGCGCAGGCCGCCGCAGACGCGCAGGCCGCCGCAGACGCGCAGGCCGCCACCGAAGCTGAAGCCGCCGCTGCGGCAGAGGCCGCCGCCCAGGCCGAAGCCGCCGCCGCCGCTGCCGCCCAGGCCGAAGCAGACGCGCAAGCCGCCGCTGAAGCCGAAGCTGCCGCTGCGGCCGAAGCCGCCGCTCAGGCCGAAGCCGAAGCGCAGGCCGCCGCTGAAGCCGAAGCCGCCGCCGCTCAAGCCGAGGCGGACGCTGCCGCTCAGGTTGAAGCCGATGCTGCCGCCCAGGCTGAAGCCGATGCCGCCGCCGCCGCACTGGCCGCGGAAGAGCAGGCCGCCGCCGAGGCCGCCGCTGCGGAAGAAGCCGCGCAGGCCGAAGCCGCTGCGCAGGCCGAAGCCGAAGCCGCCGCTCCGGAAGAACCTGTCGCCGAAGAACCGGTTGTGGAAGAACCGGTTGCGGAAGAACCGGTTGCGGAAGAACCCGCAGCTGAAGAACCGGTCGTCGTGGAGCCGGCCACCGAAGAACCCGCCACCGAGGAACCGGTCGCAGAAGAACCCGCCACCGAGGCCCCCACCACCGAGGCCCCCGCCCCCGACGCTCCCGTCGATGCCATCCTTGACTCGGCCACTGGCGAAGTCGTTGATCCCGGCGTTGCTGCCGAAGCTGTTGCCGAAGCCGAAGCCGAACTGGCCATCACCGATGGGGGCGAAATCGTCGATCCGGCTGCGGGGCTGAAAACTGCGGCAACCGATCCGGCGATCGAGGTCGTGCCGGTCGATGCGCCGGAAGTCTCCGAAACCGAGGTCGAAAGCCTGACCGAGCTGCTGACCGCCGATCCGACTGCCATCGATCCCTCGTCGCTGGCAGCCGCCGGACTTGTGGCGTCGTCCTCTGCCGACGCTGACGGCACCGTGACCCTGGCCGAACCTGACCCGGCATCGCTGGTTGCCGACGTGACCGAGACGATCGCCGAAGGCAGCGTCCGTACCTCCGCCGACGAATTCGCCGCCGCACCCGTGGCGCTGGCCTCCGGCAAGAAAAGCGGGCTGTCCGATCTCGAAAAGGCCGGGCTTCTGGTCCTTGGTGCCCTCGCCGTCGGCGCGATCATCAAGAACAACCGCGCCGCCGCTGCCGCCGACACCACGGCCTCGACGATGGGGCCGCAGGACAGCCGCGTGGTGTCGAACACCGGCGACCGGGTCATCGTTCTCCAGCCCGACGGCACCTACCGGGTCCTGAAGGACGACGATACCGTGATCCGCCGCCCCGGTTCGACCGTTCGGACCGAAACCTTCCGGGACGGCTCGACCCGCACCATCGTCGACCGCCTCGACGGCACCCAGGTCGTCACCATCCGCGACGCCACCGGCCGGGTTCTGCGCCGAGCCACCTATGATGACCTCGGCCGCGAGATCGTGCTGATCGATGATCTCGTCGAAGAGGAAGTCGTGGTGATCCACGACCTGCCCAAGCCCAAGCGCCGCATCGTGATCTCGTCCAAGGATGACGACGCCGCCCTGAAGCGCGAGCTTGCGGCCCTTGAGGCCGACAAGGCGGGTCGGAAGTTCTCGCTCCGCCAGATCCGCGAGATCGCCGAGGTCCGCGCGCTTGCGGCCACCATCGACGTCGAACCGGTGACCTTTGCCAGCGGCTCCGCCGTCGTCGCTGCCAAGGAGGCCCGCAACCTCGCCGATCTTGGTCGCGTCATGCAGGACCTTCTGGATGACAACCCGCGCGAGATCTTCCTGATCGAGGGCCACACCGACGCGACCGGCAAGGCGGCGATGAACCTCGCCCTGTCCGACCGTCGCGCGGAATCGGTTGCACTGGCGCTGACCGAGTATTTCGACATCCCGCCCGAGAACATGGTCGTCCAGGGCTATGGCGAGACGGAGCTTCTGATCGACACGCTGGAGAACGAGCCGCGCAACCGCCGGGTCGAAGTCAAGGTCATCACGCCGCTGATGCGCACCGCCGAGGTGCGCTGACCAGCTGCGCCGACCGGGTGCACCGATCCGGCACCCCGACCGAAATCGCGCCGCGAGCCCTGCACGCGGCGCGTTCATTTCGGTGGCAAACTGCGGGGCCCGGACGCATAATCGGCCGATGACCCGCGCCGACCATGACCTGATCCCCGAAACAGCACTTGCCTGGCACCGCGCGGGCCAGGGTGCCGCCCTTGCCACCGTGATCGAAACCTGGGGCTCCGCTCCGCGCCAGGCCGGCAGCCAGCTTGCCGTATCTGGCAGCGGCGAGATGCTGGGCTCGGTTTCGGGCGGCTGCGTCGAGGGTGCGGTGATCGCCGAAGCTCTCGATGCCCTTGCCGACCGCAAGCCCCGCATCCTGACCTTCGGGGTCAGCGACGAGACCGCTTTCGCCGTCGGCCTTGCCTGCGGCGGCACGATCCGCGTCCTTGTCGAGCCGGTGGGCGACGGGCCGGCGGCGCTGTCCGAACCCCTGCTTGCCGATCTGGTCGCCGCCCGCGCCGCACCGCGTGCCCTGGCCGTGGTCACCCGCCCCGACACCTGGAGCCGGACGCTGGTCCCCCCAGGGCAAGACCCCGCGACCGACGCGCGTTTCAGATCCGACCGTTCCGGGATGGAGGACGACGGCCGTTTCATCGCCATCCACAACCCGCCCCTGCGCCTGATCCTCGTCGGCGCGGTCCACATCTCCCAACCGCTTCTGGCGATCGCCCGCACCTGCGGCTACGCGCCGACGCTGATCGACCCCCGTGCCGCCTTCGGATCGGAAACGCGCTTTCCCGGCGAAACGATCCTTGACGATTGGCCCGACGAGGCTCTGGAAAAACTGGCCCCCGATGCCCGCACGGCCATCGTCACCCTGACGCATGACCCGAAACTCGACGACCCCGCGATCCGATTTGCGCTGAGGTCGCCCGCCTTCTACCTTGGCTGCCTCGGGTCCACCCGCACTCATGCCAAACGGGTGGACCGGCTGACCGCCGAGGGCTTCACTCCGGACCAGATCGCAAGAATCCACGCCCCTGTCGGGCTTGACATCGGTGCCAAGACCCCCGCCGAGATCGCCGTCAGCGTCATGGCCCAGATCACCGAAACCCTGCGGACCTGATGCGCTTTGGCCCCGTCCCGCTGACCGAAGCCGAAGGCGCGATCCTTGCCCATTCGGTGCCGCTGCCAGATGGCCGTCTGCGCAAGGGCTGCACGCTGACCGCGCCCGATCTCGCCCGGCTTCGTCGCGCCGGGATCGCCGAGGTCATGGCCGCGCGTCTCGACCCCGGCGACGTGGCCGAGGATGCCGCAGCCGCGCGCCTTGCCGCGGCGCTGGTGCCCGATCCTGGGACGGCGGGACTGACCCTGTCCCAGGCCTTCACCGGTCGGGTCAATCTGAACGCCGCCCGGCCCGGTATCCTGCGGCTTGACCCCGCCGCCGTCCATGCGCTGAACCGGGTGCATCCGGCGATCACGCTGGCGACGCTGTCTCCCTTTGCCCGCGTTGCCGAAGGGCAGCTTGCGGCAACGGTGAAGATCATCGCCTACGCCGTGCCCGAAGGGGCGCTCGCCCGGGCTTGCGATCTGGCCCGCAGCGCGATGGCGATCCTTCCGGTCCGCTGCAAGACTGCAAGTCTCGTGCTGACCGAAGTGCCGGACCTGGCCCCAGCATTGGCCGCCAAGGGCCGCCGTTCCATCGAGACCCGGCTCCGGGCGCTTGGCATCGTCCTCATCGACTGCGTGACGGTTCCGCACCGGATCGACACCGTCGCGAAGGCGCTTGGTGCCGCGCGCGGGGAACTCCTGCTCATCCTCACCGGCTCGGCCACATCGGATCTGCAGGATGTCGCGCCCGAAGGCCTGCGCGGGGCCGGGGGCAGGGTGCAACGCTTCGGGATGCCGGTCGATCCCGGCAATCTCCTGTTTCTGGGCGACCTCGGCGGACGGCCGGTGATCGGCCTGCCCGGATGCGCCCGCAGTCCCGCGCTGAACGGGGCGGACTGGGTGCTGGAGCGGCTGGCCTGCGGGGTCGGCGTCACCGACGACGACATCGCCGCGATGGGGGTCGGGGGACTTCTGAAGGAGATTCCACAAAGGGGCCGGTTGCGCGAAGCGCAGCCCGAATGACAAAGGGGGCCCGCAGGCCCCCGATCTTTCGCGAGAAATCGAACACCGCGCTACTTCGGCGCGACCATCATCACCATCTGGCGGCCCTCAAGGCGCGGGAAGGATTCGATCTTGCCGATCTCGGCAACGTCAGCCTCGACCCGCTTCAAAAGCTCCAGTCCAAGCTCCTGGTGCGCCATTTCCCGGCCGCGAAAACGCAGGGTGACCTTGACCTTGTCGCCTTCTTCCAGGAATTTCACCACCGACCGCATCTTGACCTCATAGTCGTGGATGTCGGTCCCCGGGCGGAACTTGATTTCCTTGATCTCGATGATCTTCTGCTTCTTGCGGGCTTCCGCCTCGCGCTTCTGCGTCTCGTATTTGAACTTGCCGAAGTCCATGATCTTGCAGACCGGCGGTTCGGCGGTCGGCGAGATCTCGACCAGGTCCAGACCTGCCTCTTCGGCCATCTGCATCGCACGGGCCGGTGTCACCACCCCGACGTTTTCGCCATCCGCCCCGATCAGGCGGATCTCGGGCGAGCGAATACGGTCATTGATGCGGGGACCGGTTTCGCGTTGCGGCGGGGCATTGTGTGGTCTGCGAGCTATGGCGTTCGTCCTTTGATGGTTCAATCAGCGGCGGCAATCTAGACGCGGACAGCGGGCTTCGCAACCCGGGCGGACTGCATTGTGTCAAGAATCCTGCGGTTTTCGGCCTTTTTCGGAAAGCCGTGCCCTGTCGGTCTTTTCATTCTCCGCACAAACTGCCATATGGCTCGCATCCGGGCCTCGGGCACCGGTCATAGGAGTATATGACATGAACAGAACCGTAATCATCGGCGCCATCGTCGTCCTTCTGGCTGCTGGCGGCTACTACCAGTTCAGCTACAAGCCGGCGCAAGAGGCCGAGGCTGCCGCCGCTGCCGCTGCTGCCCAGGCAGAAGCCGACGCCAAGGCTGCCGAGGAAGCTGCCGCGAAAGCCGCGGAAGAAGCCGCTGCCGCTGCGCAGAAGGCCGCTGACGACGCCGCTGCGGCCACCACCGAAGCTGCGACTGCCGTTACCGACGCCGCTGCCGCGCTCGACCCGGCAAACTTCAACGCCGACACTGTCGTCGCGCTGATCGACGGCTCGTCGCTTGACGATGCGACCAAAGCGACCCTGAAGACCGCCGTCGAGGCCGCCAAGGCCAACCCGGCGCTGGTTGCCGACACCATCGCGCAGGTCAAGACCGCGCTTGGCATGTAATCTTCGGCTTCTGCCGAAACCGGAAAGGCCGCAGGGGCAACTCTGCGGCCATTCTTCTTGACCGCGACGGGCACGGGCAAGCCGCGAAAGGCCGCGAGGATCACCCTCGCGGCCCTGCAATTCAGAAAGTTAAGACCACCTTAACGCGATCAAGCAAACGTTTGATTCATTTAGTAAATCAGAAAATGTCCACCGTGGACAGATCAGATCCCGTCGCCCACGAAGGCCTTCTCGACCACATATTCCAGCGGCTCCGAGTTTGCCCCCTCCCGCAGCCCGAACTTCTCCAGCACCGCCTTCACGTCGTGGTTGAACGCGAGGCTGCCGCAGACCATCGCCCGGTCCTCTTCAGGGTCCATCGGGGAAAGTCCAAGGTCGGCGAAGACCTTTCCGCTGGTCAGGTTGTCGGTGATCCGCCCCATCCGGGGCGACGTTTCCCGGGTCGTCGTCGGATAGTAAAGGAGCTTCTCCCCAACCATCTCGCCGATCAGCGGATCGTCCTTCAGGCTGTCCACCAGCTGACGACCGTATTCCAGCTCGGCCACCTCGCGGCAGGTGTGCATCAAGATGACCTGATCATACTTGTCGTAGGTTTCCGGGTCGCGCATCAGGCTTGCAAAGGGGGCAATCCCGGTGCCCGTCGCCAGAAACCAGATCCGGCTGCCGGGCAGCAGAGCATCATGCACCAGCGTCCCCACCGGTTTCGGCCGCAGAATGATCTCGTCCCCCGGCTGGATGTGCTGCAGCTTTGAAGTCAGCGGGCCGTTCGGCACCTTGATCGAGTAGAACTCCAGCTCTTCATCCCAGGACGGGGAAGCGATGGAATAGGCCCGGAGCAGCGGCTTTCCGGCGTCGCCCATGAGGCCGATCATCACGAACTCGCCCGAGCGGAACCGGAGGCTGGCCGGGCGGGTCACGCGGAAGGAAAACAACCGGTCCGTCCAGTGCCTCACGGAGGTCACGGTCTGGGCATCGGGCAGGTGGGGTTTCGCGGGGGCGGCGTCCATCGTCACGGTCTCGTTCATCGTTTCGCCCTCCATAGGCGAGCGGGGGCCGCAAGGAAAGCCCAAGAGGCCGCGGCCGAAGTGTCGGGGTGGGAAGCTCAGGCGCGCAGGCGGGCCTGATAGTGATGCTCGCGCCAGTCTGCGGCTCGGAACAGCCATTGCTCGGCGGGCTGGCGGCGGGCGAGATCGTCCGGGATCTCGGCCCCGTCAAAGCCAACGCGACGCAGCATGGCATACTGGTCGGCGATCACCGGACCGAGGGCCAGAAGCTGGCCAGCATAGCCAAGTTCGCGCAGTCGCCGGGCAATGGTGAACGCGCGACCATCGTTGAAAGCGGGGAAGGCAACCCGGATCAGGGTCAGCGCCCCGAGACGGCCGACCAAAGTCTCGGGATCGTCGGTGTTGGAAAGATCGACGGCGACATGTTCTGCCGTCAGGTCGGCCAGCGCCACGATCACGCGGTCAGGGGCTGGGGTGAAACCCGCATCGGTAACGATGACGCTCATGCCGCGTTCTCCTTCGGTGTCCGCACGGCCTTGCCGTCAATGAAATGGATGCCGCATTCGGTCTTGGCCTGGCCGCGCCAGCGGCCCGCGCGGGGGTCCTCGCCGGGCTTGACCGGGCTGGTGCATGGTGCGCAGCCGATCGAGGGGAAGCCCTTTGCCACCAGCGGATGCCGGGGCAGGCGGTTTTCCACCATGTATTCCTCAAGGTCCTCGCGGCCCCAATGCGCCAGAGGATTGACCTTGATCCGGAAGTCGCCCTCGTTCTCGAAGAAGTCGATGGTCCCCCGGTCCGCGTTCTGGAACCTTTTTCGGCCGGTGATCCAGCCGTCAAAGGGGGCCAGCGCGCGCTCCAGCGGTTCGACCTTGCGGACGTTGCAGCAGGCATCGGTGTTGAACTGGTGAAGCGTGTTGTCCGGATCCTCGAACGCCACGCGCGGCTGGGCGGCACGGATGGTTCGGACGTCGCACAGGTGCAGCTTCTCGGCCAGCTCGCGCTGATAGTCGAGCGTTTCCTGAAAAAGCATCCGGGTGTCGATGAACAGGACGGGGGTCTCCGGTGCTATCACGCTCACAAGGTGAAGAAGCACAACGGATTCCGCCCCGAAGGACGAAACAAGGGCGACATTTCCCAGATCGGCGTCCTTGAGCGCGTGTTCCAGCACAGCCGTCGCCGAGTGGTGGCGATAGCGGGCATTCAGCGCGGCAACCCGTTCGGCGACGGGACCGCCATGGCGCCCGTCACGCGGCATCTTTTTCGCCTTCGGTCTCGTAGAGCGCGACCTTGAACGGCTCCATTCCCACCCGTTTGAAGGCTTGCAGGAAGGTTTCGGACGCTTCCAGCCGCAGGTCTAGGTAGGCGCGCAGGATGCGCTCGATGGCGGGAACGATCTCGGTGTAGGCAAAGCCCGGCCCGGTCTTTTCACCGATCACCGCATCTTCGGTGCCGTCGCCGCCAAGCGTGATCTGGTAGTTCTCCACGCCTGCGCGGTCGAGGCCGAGGATGCCGATGTGCCCGACATGGTGATGGCCGCAGGCGTTGATGCAGCCCGAGATCTTGATCTTCAGGGGGCCGATCTCATGCTCCAGCTTCAGCGCCTCGAAATGGGTCGCCAGCTCCTGCGCGACCGGGATCGAGCGGGCGGTGGCGAGCGCGCAATAGTCAATGCCGGGGCAGGCGATGATGTCGGACAAAAGACCGACGTTCGCGGTGCCGAGGCCAGCCTTCGTCAGCGCGGCGTGCAAGACGGGCAGGTCGGATTTATGGACATGCGGCAGGATGATGTTCTGCTCGTGGCTGATCCGCAGGTCGGAATGGCCATAGTTTTCAGCCAGATCGGCAATGAGGCGCATCTGGTCGCTGGAGGCGTCGCCGGGCGTCTGGCCATGGGCCTTCAGGCTGATCGTGACGATCGCATATTGCGCGTTGCGATGCGCGGTCAGATTGGTGTCGGCCCAGGCGCGGAACACGGGGTCGGCCTTGTGGAAGGCGTCATAGGCGTCGGTGGGAGCGTTGCGGAAGGCGGGGGGCGCGAAGGCTTCGCGGATGTCGGCCAACAGTATCTGGTCAGCGCCACCGAACAGCGGGCGAAGCTGCTTGAACCGGGTCTCGATCATCCGGGTGATTTCTGCGGCGCCGGTCTCGTGGACGGTGATCTTGATCCGGGCCTTGTACTTGTTGTCGCGGCGACCCAGCGTGTTGTAGACGCTGAGGACGGCTTCGACGTAGGGCAACAGGTCGGCCTCGGGCAGGAAGTCCCGCACCGTGACGCCGATCATCGGGGTCCGGCCGAGGCCGCCGCCGACCATGACCTCGAAGCCCGGCTCGCCCTTGTCGTTGCGGACCATGCGCAGCCCGATGTCATGGGCACGGGTGACGGCGCGGTCGTTGGGGCTGCCGGTGACGGCGATCTTGAATTTTCGCGGCAGGAACTGGAATTCCGGGTGGTCGGTGGACCACTGGCGCAAAAGCTCGGCATAGGGGCGCGGATCGGCGATCTCATCGGCGGCGGCACCGGCGAAATGGTCGGCGGTAACATTGCGGACGCAGTTTCCGCTCGTCTGGATCGCGTGCATTTCCACATCGGCCAGCGCGCCAAGGATGGCGGGCACATCGGGCAGCTTCGGCCAGTTGAACTGGATGTTCTGCCTTGTGGTGAAGTGACCGTAGCCCTTGTCCCAGGTGTCGGCGATGTAGGCGAGCTGGCGCATCTGGCCGGGGTTCAAGGAGCCGTAGGGGATCGCCACGCGAAGCATGTAGGCGTGCAGTTGCAGGTAAAGCCCGTTCATCAGCCGCAGCGGGCGGAATTCGTCTTCCGTCAGGCTGCCGTCAAGCCGCCGTTCCACCTGGGCAGTGAACTGTGCCACGCGGGCGCGCACGAAGGCTTCGTCGAAGTCGGAATAGGAATACATGCGCGCCCTCAGCTGGCCAGATCGGCTTGCTTGCCGTGGTGATAGTTCGAGGGGCCGCGGGTGCGGAATTCCTCGCGGAAGTGGGTTGGTTCCGGGCCGTTCAAGCCGGGCCTGGCATCGGCAAGATAGGCCCCGACGACGACCAGCTTCTGTGCGGCGGCATGAAGAAGGCGCAGCTGGGCATGAGCCTCGTCCTCGATCAGCTCGGCCTCCCGATGCAGGGGCGACCAGCGGTCATCGGCGGTCAGATAGACCACGTCGCCT
The DNA here is from genome assembly GCA_040385165.1 of Pseudomonadota bacterium. Classification (GTDB taxonomy): domain Bacteria; phylum Pseudomonadota; class Alphaproteobacteria; order Rhodobacterales; family Rhodobacteraceae; genus Tabrizicola. Next base: position 131,268 of record JAZKHX010000006.1, read on the forward strand.
TCGCGAAGGCGGTTTGCAGTGACGACCTTTGGCGTGAAACGGCGGCTCATGATGCGGTCCGGAGGCTGGAAATCCTGTATGAATATAGAATATTTTCCCCATCCTCGACCAGAGAGGCTTGCAGATAAGGACACTTGTTCCGATACTGCCCGGGACGGGAACCCGTGTTCCGGGAATGAGGGGAAAAGAGGAATGAGCGCCGCGCTGGACGATCTGGATCGGAAAATCCTGTCGGAACTGCAACAGGATGCCGAGCAAAGCCTGGACGAAATCGCGCGGAAAGTGGGGTCGTCGAAGACGCCGGTCTGGAACCGGATCCGGCGGATGCGCGAGCAGGGGGTGATCACCCGGACGACGGCGATCCTGGACCCCGAAGCCTTGGGACTTGAGGCCTGCTTCTTCGTGCTGATCCGCACAAGCGAGCATGAGGCGGAGTGGCAGAGGCGCTTCCTGAAGGCCCTGCGCGAGCGGCCCGAGGTGCTGGAGGCGCACCGGCTGGCGGGGGACATCGACTATATCCTGAAAGTGCGGGTCAAGAATGCGCGGGCCTACGACACGTTCTACCAGGCGCTGATTTCCGAAGTGCGGATCTACAATGTGACGGCGCTGCTGAGCATGGAAGAGATCAAGTCGACCACCGTCCTGCCCCTGTGACCGGCGGCTTTCGGGCGGAGCGTCGGCGCGCAGGTCATCTGTCTTGTCGGCGGGACTTGCGCCAGCCTTCTCGGTGCTGGAGGTTTTGCCCCCAAACTCCCGGAGTATTTGCGAAAAAGAGCAAACTGCCGTCAGCTTCGCACCCGCAGTTCGCGCAGGCCGTGGAAGTGGTAGACGTCGGCGTAGACAGGCCTGTCAGCAAGGGCAAGTCCGGGGTGGTGCCGGAAGAGGATCGGCAATGCGATCTGCAGTTCCAGCCGCGCCAGCGGGGCCCCGACGCAGAAGTGAAGGCCCGCGCCAAAGGTGGCAAGTGGCTTGACCGGGCGGACGGGGTCGAAGCGGGCCGGATCGTCCCACACCCCGGGGTCGCGGTTCGCCGCGGCGAGAAGCAGGCCGACCTGGTCACCGCGGTGAAAGGTGTGTCCCATGACCTCGACATCCTCGTAGGCGTGCCGGGTGAACATGTGCAGGGCCGGGTCGAAGCGGAGGATCTCCTCGACCGTGGCGTCAATGGTGTCGGGTTTCCCGAGGAACCCGGACGTGCCGGTTTCCAGGAGCAGCTTCACCCCGTTGCCGATGGTATGCACTGTCGCCTCGTGCCCGGCGTTGAGGAGCAGGATGCAGGTCGAGATCAGTTCGTCAGTGGAAAGCTTTTCACCCTCGCTTTCGGCAGCAATAAGCTGGGTGATCAGATCGTCGGCCGGTCGCTTGCGGCGCTGGTCGATGTAGCCGCGCAGGAAGGTGACGAAGGCCTCGGTCGCGGCCACGGCCCGGTCTTCCGCCTCGCGCGTGCGACCCGCCATGTACATGCCGACCATCGCATTCGACCAGCGCAGAAGATCGGGGGCGATGTCTTCCGGCACCCCAAGGAGCCGGGCGATGATCCGGACCGGAAGCGGTTGCGCAAAGGCCTGCAGAAGGTCGAAGTTGCCCTCCGGGACGCTGGTCGCCAGTTCTGTGGCGAGGGCCGTGATGTCGGGGCCAAGCCCCGCGATGCGGCGCGAGGTGAACGCCCGCAGGACGAGGTTCCTGAGCCTTGTGTGCCGGGGTGGTTCAAGCTCCAGCATCGAATGTGCCTCGACCGCGTAGAACGGGGCAAGATGCGGCGGGATGACCGGGGCGATGACCGGTTCACGCCCAAACCGTCGGTCGCGGAAGATCGCGTTCACGGCGGCGGAATTGCCGGTGCAGGCAAGATCGTAGTCCTCCCACCGGAAGAAGGGCCCGAGAGCGCGGGCGCGTTCGTAGAACGGATAGGGGTCCTGGACGAAAGCGGCATCCTTCGGCGACTGGCGCAGCGTCTGCATCAGACCCTTCTCCCGATCAGACCCTGCGCGATCAGGGCACCGCTGACCACGATGGCCGCGCCGAGCGTCTGTGCCCAGTTCCACGGCCCACCTAGGAGGAAGACGATCAGCATCACGTAGAACGGCACGGCGTTCATGTGCATCGACGCGGCTCCGATGCCGATCCGCCCGACGGAGATGATCCAGAGCAGCTGGCTGATCGCCATGGACCCGATGCCGAAGACCGCGAGACCGGCAAACTCGGGCAGGCCGATGGCACCCCAATCCGGCCAGTTGCCGCGTAGGATGCCGTCCACTACCGCGGCAACAAGGGCGACCGCCGCGCTGCCTGCGACGGTGATCGTCACGCGACCCAGGGGCGACAGCTCTGGCAGCGCGCGGACCGTCTCGCGCGAGCCCCAGGTGTAGAGGAGGACCGACGCGAGGGCGGCAAGCACTCCGATCCCGAAATCAACCTCGCCTTCGGCCCCGCTGACCGCGATCAACCCGCCGACGACCGACAGGACCAGGCCAAGCGCCAGGGCGCGGGTGAAGGGACGCTTGTCGGCGACGCATTCCAGAAGAATGCCCGCGACGGGCATCACGGCGGTGACGATGGCGACGGTGACCGGGTCGTTGAACTGCAGCGCGATGATGACGAAGAACGAGGCAAGGCCAAGCGTGACAAAGCCGACCCAGGCCCCCTTGGCCCAGTTGGCGGCGCGGACTGCGTGCAGGCCGTCCGCCATGATCCAGATCGGCAAGAGGACCAGTGCCGCAAGCATGGTCCGCGCTGCGGTCAGCGCGACAGGAGGCATGTGCGGGATGATCAGGTTAGCGGCAGGAAGACCGCCAGCCCAGACCACCATCGAGGCGAGGCAGATCAGGTTGGCGGCCAGAAGCGACCGTCGCGCTTCGGGGGAAATCGCGGTCATGACGGGAAGGTAGGGGTCACGCGAAGCCTCGGCTGATCCATCCGCGACAGGGGATGTCGTCAGACGGCAGACAGCGCCCCGACGATGGCCCCGAAATCGGCGGCCTTCAGGCTTGCCCCTCCGACCAGGGCGCCATCGACATGTTGCACCGCAAAGATATCGGCCGCATTCGAGGGCTTGACCGAGCCACCATAGAGAATGCGCACGCCTTCGGCGTCAGCGCCGATCAGGCCGCGCAGGCGGCCGCGCAGAAAGCTGTGGACCTCGGCAATCTCGGCCAGCGTGGGGGTCCGGCCGGTGCCGATGGCCCAGACCGGTTCATAGGCGACCACGAGGTTCGCCGCCGTCGCACCGCCGGGGATCGAGCCGTCGATCTGCGTGCCGATCACCGCCAGGGTCTTGCCGTTGTCACGCTCGACTTCGGTCTCGCCGATGCACACGATGGCGACCAGGCCCGCGTCGACGACGGCTTCGGCCTTGGAGCGGACCAGAGCATCGGTCTCGCCATGATCGGTGCGGCGTTCTGAATGACCGACGATCACATGTGTCGCACCCGCGTCACGCAGGATGGCAACCGAAATGTCGCCCGTATGTGCGCCTTGCGGCTTGGGGTGGCAATCCTGCGCACCGACCATCAGTGCGCTGCCCCTGGCCGCCGTCGCCATCGCCGCAATCAGCGTGGCGGGGGGACAGAGCAGCATCTCGCAGGCCGGATCGGGATGGGCGGCGAGAAGTGCTGTCACCTCGGCCAGCGAGGCCATGGTGCCGTTCATCTTCCAGTTTCCGGCGGCGAGTTTCTTCATGCTCTTGTCCCCTGTGCGGTCCGGACACGCCTAGCGTGTATGGGGCGAAAGGAAAAGATGTCAGATTGCGAACAATCTGTCGGCGGGCGGATCTGCGGATGCGATCAGGCGGCGGGCGCGTCTCGGAACTTGATCGACTCGCCGCAGCCGCAGGCCTCGACCACATTGGGGTTGCGGAACTTGAAGCCGCTTTCCATCAGGCCGGTCTCGTAGTCAATCTCGGTGCCGATCAGGAACATCTGCGCCATCGGCGCGATCATCACGCGTGCGCCGTCCTGTTCCACCACCTCGTCCAGCGGATTGACCGAGGAGACATAGTCCATGGTGTATTCCATGCCCGCGCAGCCGCCCTTCTTGACGCCGATGCGCAGGCCCTGGCTGGCCTCGCGCGCCATGAGCCGTGCGATCTGACGAGTGGCAGCAGGGGTCAGGGTGACGGCGGCCTTGCCGGGAATGCCGAACATGTGCGGGCTCCTTTGGCTTGTAATCTAGGGTGTCGCGGGGGAAATTCCAAGCGGGGGAAGAACGGTCAGCCCGGCGATCGTCGCATAAGCCGCAACCAGCGCCCAGCCGAACGAGGCAAGGGTGCCGATGATGACGTATTCCGACAGGCGGCGGTCGTCTTTCACGGCGCCGAACCGCAGGATCGACTTAGCCGCGATCAGAAGGCCGACACCCTGGGCCTGGCCGAACATCACCAGGGCGAAGATCAGGCCGCGTTCAAGATGGCCGATGACGCGCCCCGCACCTGGCAGGCTTTTCCCGGCATCGCCCTTGCCAAGGTGCGGGCTGAACGGCTCCATCAGCAGGCCGACTGCGAAGCCGCCGGCGCGGGTTGCCAGAATGAAGCCGGTCAGCAGCACCATCAGCGCGGGCAGGTGACTGACGGGCAGAGGTGTTTCGCTGGACCAGAGGCCGGTTCCAAGGATGCCGCTGTCATCGCCGGTGACGACAGCGCCGGGGGTCCAGAGGCCTTGCGACCAGAGGTCAGGGAGGAAGAAGGTGAAGGCGGCGAGACTTGTGACGTGCAGGGCCTGGTCGATCAGGAAGGGTGCAAGGCCCTTCGAGCTTTTCCAGGTGGCGGTCAGGATCAGCTTGCCGACGTCGATGGCGATGTGAATGAAAGCGAGAGCCAGAAGCGCAAGATTGGCCGATCCTGTCGCGGCGATGACGGTGATATAGACGATCGCAAGATGCAGGCCCAACACAAGCGGGTTGCGCTTGTTCACCGCCATCCAGTTGGTCTGAAACACGAAATCAGCGAGGGTGTGAGCGAAAAGGAGGGCGATGAAGGTTTCAGTCATGGCTTCGTCTCCGGTTTCGCTCGAAATGCTCTCTCTGCTTCCCAGACGGGGACGTATCCAGCACCTTCTAGACGCGCGCTGAATGCTTGGCGACTTATGCCTAATTGTTCGGCGGATGTACCTGGTTGAGGCGGGTCATGGCGGAAAGTGAGCGCAATGGCTTCTGCCTGTTCTGGCGACCAGCGACCGGACTGCCAATCGAGGTAGACAAACAATGCGTTTTTCCATGGCTTGGCCGACTCTTGGCTTTCAAATACGAGGCGCCGACGAGCCATGCTGTCCAGATTTCGTCCGGATATTGAGAACACCTCCCCACTTGCACTTGCCAGACCGGTTTCTGGCAGGAATGTCACTGGTCCGGTCGCCGCCGAGATGCGTGTCTTTGGCAGCTCTGGTCGGCTTTGCAGGGTCGCCAGAACCAAGACGGCCAGTCTAAACACCTTCGCCGGTTCGCTGCAGTGGATTTGCCAACCATCGCCACGAAATCGCGTGAAGCGAATGTCGGTTGCATCATGCAGGCTTTCAGCTTTTGCGACGGACTCGATTAGAGCCATTGCCCTGTCAGTCGCGGCCTGACCTGCTTGCGTCGATGCAATCAGGTCGCCAGTCAGTACTGCTGCATCGCTTGCCATGTGCAAGTTATGAGGCTTGCTATCAGACAAAGCAAGCCTAAAGACTTGCCAACGAAATCTGCAGGCTTCTTAGCTTGCATCGAGGCAAGCAACCTTGAAGGCTTGCTCTACATGAATCCCAGTTCCAGTCGCGCCTCGTCGGACATCATCTCCATGCCCCAGGGGGGATCGAAGGTCATCTGGACATCGACCTGCTTGACACCTGGCAGCGGTTCGACGGCGTTGGCGACCCAGCCCGGCATCTCGCCGGCCACGGGACAGCCGGGAGCGGTGAGGGTCATGGTGATTTCGACCTCGTTCTCTTTCCCGATCTCGATCGTGTAGACGAGGCCGAGGTCGTAGATGTTGACCGGAATCTCAGGGTCAAACACCGTCCGGCAGGCATCGACGATCTGCGGATACAGCGGATGGTCGGTGCTGGAGGGCTTGATCAGCGGCTGGCCCTCAGTATGGGCCTCCGTATGGGCCTGCGTCTGGTCCTGCATGTGGTCTACTCGGTGCCAAGGGAAGTTGACCGATTATATAGGGAATGGACCGGTCAAGGTCCAGTGGCACCGGGAAAGTCGTCAGAACGGGATCTCGTCGTCCATGTCGGACCGGCCACCGCTACCGCCACTGCTGGAACCGCCACGGCCACCGCCCGACGACCCTCCGCCGTAGCCGCCGCCCTGACCGCCTTCCTCATAGCCGCCCCGGTCGTCATACCCGCCGCCGCCGCCCGAGCCGCCTTCGCGACCGCCAAGCAAAGTCAGTTCACCCCGGAACTGGCGCAGCACGACTTCGGTCGAGTACCGGTCGGCCCCGGACTGGTCCTGCCATTTGCGGGTTTCAAGCTGCCCCTCGATATAGACGGTCGAGCCTTTCTTCAGATATTGCTCGGCAATCTTGCCCAGAGCCTCGTTGTAGATCGCGACCGAATGCCATTCAGTGCGTTCCTTGCGCTCACCGGACTGCTTGTCGCGCCAGGTTTCCGAGGTGGCGATGCGAAGGTTCACCACCTTGCCGCCGTTCCCGAAACTGCGAACCTCGGGGTCGCGGCCGAGGTTGCCGACGATGATGACCTTGTTGACCGACCCCGCCATGCGATTCTCCCTTGCTGGTGTCCGGGGCAGCTTCGCCACGGATGGTTAACAAACCTATACCGTGGTTCCGAGCGGCTGCAATCAGCATCGGCAGCCCATGGGCAAGGTCTGGAATGACCGCCAAATCGCGGCTGGAAAACCGGGACGGAACAGCTATAGTCGTTCGGGTTGCGCCAGGGTGCGCGGAAGACGTGGGTGTGGGCTTCAGGATGCGGATCGTCAGCCGGACCGCGGTGGTGGCGCTATTGGCTTGCCTGCCCATGTCGGCTGCGGCCGAAGGGCTCAACCTTACCGGATCGACCAAGTCGCGCAGTGCCATCTTCAAGTCGCAAGGCGACCTGATCGACAAGAAATTGTCCAAGCAATACAGCGGGTCGATCAAGTTCACGCCCAAATACAAGAAGGGCGAGACATCTGCGGACGCCACGGGCATCCCGGCCTTTCGCGGCAGCTACAGGGGCGAGTATCTGGACGTCGCAAAGGCCGCTGCGCGCAAGCATGCCGTGCCGGAAGACCTGTTTCTTCGGCTGGTCCAGCAGGAAAGCGGCTGGAACCCGGTGGCGGTATCGACCAAGGGTGCCACGGGATTGGCGCAACTGATGCCGGAGACCGCACAGACCCTCGGTGTCGACATCGCGGATCCGACAGCGAACCTCTATGGCGGTGCCCGCTATCTCCGGATGATGTTCGACAAGTTCGGCACCTGGGAACTGGCATTGGCCGCCTACAACGCAGGTCCCGCTGCGGTCGAGGAATACAAGGGCATCCCGCCCTATGCCGAGACCGAGAGCTACGTGAAGGCGATCCTGGGGTAGGGTCAGACCAGGGGACGGCGGGCAGCGTGCCCACCCGCCGCCCGGTCCCTGCCTATTCAGCCGCGATCTTGATCACCGGCTCCATTGTCGCCAGCACTTCGGCGGAGAGGTGGCATTTGATCTGGTGGCCACCCTCCAGCATCTGAACCGGCGGCACCTCGCGGTCGCACAGACCCGCCGGGGTCACCTGGGATTTCCAGCGGCAGCGGGTCTGGAACGGGCAGCCGGGCGGCGGATTCATTGCCGAGGGAATGTCGCCTTCCAGCACGATGCGCTTGCGGATGACCTTGGTGTCGGCGATCGGCACCGCCGACAAGAGGGCCTCTGTATAGGGGTGGTATGGCGGCGCGAAGACCTGATCGGTCGTGCCCATCTCGACCACATGGCCGAGATACATCACCATCACCCGGTCCGAGAGGTAGCGCACAATCGAAAGGTCGTGGCTGATGAAGAGCAGCGTCGTCCTGTTCTCGCGCTGGATGTCCATCAGAAGGTCGGTGACAGCAGCCTGCACCGACACGTCGAGCGCCGAGACGGGTTCGTCCGCGACCACCACCTTGGCCCCGCCGGCAAAGGCGCGCGCGATCCCGACGCGCTGCTTCTGTCCGCCGGACAACTGGCGCGGCATCCGCTCGGCGAAGGCGCGGGGCAGCTTCACCAGGTCGAGAAGTTCCAGCATCCGGGCTTGCCGTTCGGCGTCCGATTTGCCGTATTGGAAGATCTCCAGCGCACGGATGATCTGCCGGCCCACGGTCATCGACGGGTTCAGCGTGTCGAATGGGTTCTGGAACACCATCTGCACCTGGCTGACGGTATCGGTGTTGCGCTTCTGAATCGGGGTCGACTGGACGTTTTCGTCAAAGAGCATGATCGAGCCGCTCGTCGCGGTTTCTAATCCCATCAGCACCTTGGCGAAGGTGGACTTGCCACAACCGGATTCGCCGACGATGGCCAGCGTTTCGCCTTCGCGGGCCTCGAAGCTGAGCGTCTCGTTGGCCTTCACCACCTTCTTCGTTCCGCCGCCGAACGCCCCGCCCGACACGGCATAGTATTTCCTGAGGTCGTCCATCTTCAGGACGACCTTTCCGACTTCCGCCTTCTGCTTGACTTCCCGCTTTGCAGGAGGCGCGTTCCAGTCGATCTCTTGCCAACGCAGGCAGCGGCTGTCGTGACGGTCATCGCCCGGGATATGCGACATCGGGACGTCGGTCTCGTCGCAGCGGCCCTTTTCGAAGTAGTCGCAGCGCGGGCCGAAGTTGCAGCCCTTCGGGCGCTCATGTGGCAGGGGGAAGTTGCCGGGAATGCTGATCAGGGGCCGGGCGTTCTTGTCTGCGCCGGGCAGCGGGATCGAGCGGAACAGCGCCTGGGTATAGGGATGGCGCATCTTGTCGAACACTTCGGTGACGTTCCCGCTTTCTACCGCCTCGCCGGAATACATCACGCAGATCCGGTCGCAGACATCCATGATGAGGCCAAGGTTGTGGCTGATGAACAGCATCGAGGTGCCGTATTTCTTGCCAAGTTCCTTGACCAGGTCGACAATCCCGGCCTCGACCGTGACGTCCAGCGCGGTGGTCGGTTCGTCAAGGATCAGAAGGGCCGGTTTGGCCATCAGCGCCATCGCGATGACGATGCGCTGCTGCTGGCCACCGGAAAGCTGGTGAGGGTAGGCGTTGATGATCCGGTCAGGGTCGGGCAGGCGCACATCGGCGACGATCTGGCGGGCGAGTTTCCACGCCTCGTCCTTCGACATGCCGGAATGCAGCATCGGCACCTCGGCCAGTTGCGCGCCGACCTTCATCGCCGGGTTCAGCGAGGCCATCGGCTCCTGATAGATCATCGCGATCTCGCTGCCCCGGATGTGGCGCAGTTCCTCGTCGTCCATAAGCGCAAGATCGCGGCCCTTGAACTTCATCGACCCGGCGACGATCTTCCCGGTCTTGCCCAGCTCTCGCATCACCGCCAGAGCCACCGTGGATTTCCCGCAGCCGGATTCTCCCACAAGGCCCATCGCCTCGCCCGGCATGACGGTGCAAGAGAAATCCATCACGGCGGGAATTTCGCGCAGGCGGGTGAAGAACGAGATCGAAAGATGCTCGATTTCCAGGATCGGCTTCGAGGGGTCCCAGGCGTTGCTGGCGGTGTCGCTGGCGGAAGCTGTCATGACATCAATCCTTCAGGCTTTCTTCGCGCAGACCGTCGGCCAGAAGGTTCAGGCCGAGGACAAGGCTCATGAGGGCAAGGGCAGGGGCCAGAGCGGGGTGGGGGAAGAGGTTCAGAAGCTTGCGCCCGTCGTCGATGGTCGAGCCCCAGTCCGGGCTGTCAGGCGACACGCCAAGGCCGAAGAAGCCCAGCGTGCCGAGCAGGATGGTAGTGTAGCCGATGCGCAGGCAGAAATCGACGATCAGCGGGCCGCGGGCGTTGGGAAGAATCTCCCACAGCATGATGTACCAGGCACCTTCGCCCCGGGTCTGGCCGGCCGCCACATAGTCGCGCGCCTTGATGTCCATCACCAGCCCGCGAACGATCCGGAACACGCCGGGCGAGTTCACGAAGACGACCGAAACGAACACGTTCAGCATGTTCGGCTCCATCGACCAGACGCCGAGTGGGTCCAGGTTGAACGCCAGCCCGGAATAGGCCCAGAGGCCGATCAGCAGCGTGATGCCGACATAGAGGTTCCGGCGCGGGGGGTTGGTGTAGAAGCGGCTGTTCCAAAGGACGGTCAGGAAGATGATCGGGAAGATGAACAGCAGCGCCGCCAGCACGATCGGGATGCCCGTCGCGCGGATCTCTGGCGTCACCAGCAGGTAGAACAACAGGATCACCGGGAAGGCGAGGACAAGGTTCGCCAGGAACGAGATGAAGGTATCGAGCCGTCCGCCGAAATAGCCCGCAGGCAGGCCAAGGGTGATGCCGACCATGAAGGCGAACAGCGTGGCGGCAGGCGCGATCTTCAACACCTCGCGCGCGCCCATCACCATGCGGCTGAACACGTCACGGGCAAGGTGGTCACCGCCAAGGAGATACCAGCCAAAGGGGCTGTCCGCCGTCGCGATCCCCGGCGGCTTGTTCTTCAGGCCGGACAGCTGGGCGAAGGGGTCATGGGTGATGATCATATCGGCGAAGAAGGCGGTGAAGACCCAGAACAGGACGATGGCAAAGCCGATCATGCCCACGGTCGAATCGAACAGCTTGCCGTAAAGGCCGAGCTTGCGGCGAAAGCGGATAGACAGGACAAAGGTAGCCACCAATGCGGCCCAGACCGGCCAGAACCGGACGGCCATCGCGCCCAGAATCCCGGCCTCGACGGGCGATGGCATCACCGCTCCGGCGGCAAGCATGAAGACCACTGCGGCCAGTGCGGCGAAAAAGCAGTAGCGGATCGCTATGCTGGCCATGTCTCCGGGCGAGCGGGCCGTCGTGGCTCCATCGGGACCGGGCAGTCGGGGACCGTCAAGCCCGGCAAGGGCGAAGAGAAGCTTGGCAACGAGCGCCAGCGCCAGCGCCAGCGCCGCGACTTGCAGCACGGGCAGAAGAATGGTGCCGGCAGTTCCTGTCCAGGTCAGGGTGTCCATCAGATTGCTTCCTCAGGCCAGGCGGATGCGGGGGTTCAGGAAGACATAGCCGACGTCCGAAATCAGCTGTGTCAGCAGGACGACGACGACAGCCACGACCGAACAGGCCAGAAGCAGCGGTATGTCGTTGTTTGACGCCGCCTGCACCAGGGTCCAGCCGAAGCCCTTGTAGTTGAACAGGCTTTCGACAATCACGACCCCATTCAGCAGCCAGGGAAACTGCAACATGATCACCGTGAAGGGCGCGATCAGCGCGTTGCGCAGCGCGTGCTTCATCACCACGCTCCGGAACGGCACGCCCTTCAGCCGGGCGGTGCGGATGTATTGCTGGGTCATCACCTCGGTCATCGAGGCGCGGGTCATCCGGGCGATGTAGCCGATGCCGTAAAGCGCGATGGTCAGGACGGGCAGGGCAAAGTTCCAGAAGGTGATGTCATCCATCGCCGAAGTGGCCGAGGCAAGGAAAAGGGTCTTCTTCGGCTCGATCAGCCCGTATTCGGCCAGAAGCGGCGAAATGCCGGTCGCGGCAGTGGCAAAGAGCGCCACCAGGACGACGCCCGAGACATATTCCGGCGTGGCGGTCGAGGCGATGGAGAAGGTCGACAGCGTCCGGTCGGTGGCCGAGCCCTCGCGCATGCCCGACAGCACGCCGAGGAACAGCGAGGTCGGCACCATGACCAGCATCACCGCCAGCATGAGCCAGCCGGTCGCCGCCAGTTTCTCACCCAGCGATTCCGCGACCGGCTTCTTGAAGAAGGTCGAAAAACCCCAGTTCCCCTGCAGCAGACCACAGTAGGTCGGGGCAGCGGCGGCGTCTTGGCCGATCTCGAAACAGCGACCTCGGGTATCGCCCTTTTCATCGGTGTAGGTCCAGCCCGGAACCACGCCCAGCCACTGGCCATAGCGCAGGAACACCGACCCGGAATGCCCGTTCTGGTCGATCCAGTCCTGCACCGCCTCGTCGGTCATCCGGACCGAGCCTTCGGTGCGGGCCAGCTTTTCCAGGTTGGGTGGCAGGTTCGTCAGGTAGAAGACCACAAAGGTCAGGGCGAGGGCCGTCAGCAGCATGACACCCAACCGCCGGAGCACGAACAGTCCCATGCCGGTCCTCTTTTTGCAAAAACCCCCAGTCGGGGGCGCGGCAAGCGCGCCCCCTTATCGTTGCCCTAGCTGGTCAGGCCGATCAGGCCAGTGACCACTTGTAGTGGTGGTGTTCGTTCGACGGATGCCGCAGCATGCCGACGACGCCTTCCTTGTGGTGCTGGAACAGCGACCGCGAGAACGGGTTGATGATATAGCCTTCGTCCTGAAGGATCGCCCCCATCTTCGCCGCCAGTTCCCGCCGCGCGTCGGCATCGGCCAGCGACAGGGCCTGAACCATCAGGGCGTCGAACTCGGGGTTCGCCATCGCCGTTTCGTTCCACGAGCCGGTCGAGGTGTAGGCAAGGCTCATGTTCTGGACCGCGAGCGGGCGGTGGTTCCAGGTCGTCGAGGAGAAGGGATACTTCTGCCAGTCGTTCCAGAACGTCGAGCCCGGCATGACCGTGTGCTTGATGTTCATGCCCGCGTCTTTCAACTGGGCCTGAACCGCAGCCGTGGTCGCCGCTTCCCAGCCGTCGTCCAGCGAGATCACCTCGAACTCGGTGTCCTTCATCCCGGCCGCTTCCAGCGCCGGGACAAGCCCCGCCGCGTTGATCGTCTGTGGCGGCAACACCGGGTATTCCGGGTGAATCGGGAACATGTGGTGGTTCTCGCCGGTTTTGCCCAGGTTGTTGTAGCCCAGCTCCAGCACAACCGCCGGATCGACGGCAAGCTGCACCGCCTGGCGGATCGCCTTGTCCTTGTAGAGGTCGGAGCTGGAGTTCATCCGCACAACGATGGTCGCCGCAGTGACAACTTCCAGTTTCACAAGACCCATTCCATCAAGGATCTCGATGTATTCGCCGGTGGTCTCGTAGTTGGCATCCACCTCGTCGGATCCGAACAGCGCCACCATGGCGGCGGGATCGGTGCCGAAGTCGACATACTGGATCTCGTCCAGCGGAGCGGAACCTCCCCACCAGGTGTGGTTCGGTGCGCGAACCAGAACTGCCTTCTGGCCGACCGCGACTTCCTGCGGAACATAGGGGCCGGTGCCGATCGGGTTCACGGACGGATCTTCGCCGTCCTTGAAGGACGCATGCACCACCGCAGCGGGATAGTCGGCCAGGTTCGGCACGATCGCGATGTCGGGGGCCGAAAGCATCAGCTTGACGGTCATGTCATCGACCTTGACCACCGAGCCTTCGCGCAGGGTCTTGGTCGCTTCGTCCACGAGGCCCGGGAAGCGCGACGCCATGGCGTTGCCCTCGACGTTGCCATCGGCCCAGCGCGTGAAGTTGCGCACCACGTCATCGGCCGTGAAGGCATCGCCGTTGTTCCAGGTCACGCCGGGGCGCACCTTCAGCGTCCATTCGGTCGCATCGGCATTGGCCTCCCAGCTTTCGAGAAGACGGCCTTCGAAAGTGCCATCCTCGTTGTACTGGATCAGATACTCCAGCCAGCCACGATAGACGTTGGCGATGTGCGGCCAGTCGGCCAGGCGCGGGTCCTTGGTGCCTTTGACTTCCATCGCAACGCGCAGGACGCCGCCGGTCTTGGCTTCCTGTGCCTTGGCCGGGGCGGCCAGGCCGATCAAACCGTAGGCCGCTGCCGCCGATACGCCAAGCGACGTCGTGCGGGTAAGAAACTCGCGGCGACTCATCTTGCCGTCAGCATATTCCGCCGCATACATCTGCGCGGCGGAATGCAGGCCGGACTGCTGGGTCATGTCTTTCATTGTTGTCTCCCTGTCAGGTTATTTTTCGTTGGTTCTGGCGACGCTGAACACCGTGGCAATCGAATGATCTGGCACTCGCCATGACACCCAAACGGCCTGCGCGAACAACGCACCCCACAGCCTATTGCGCATTTTTTTCGACCTTGCGTCAACGGCTGCTTTCGACAGGTGACGAGCCGAAAACGACATCTTCATGTCGAAAATCTTTACCAAACAGACAAAGCTGTCCTATCCGGCCCGGCGGAAAGCCGTCGGCGACTTTCCGGTGACATGCTGGAAGGCGCGCGTGAAGTAGGCTGGCGAATTGAAGCCCAGCTGCTCGGCAATCCGCCCCACCGGGATGCGGGTTTCGGCCAGAAGTTTGCGCGCCTCGAAGATGCGGCGGTCCTGCAGCAGGGCCGAGGCCGGGCGTCCGCAGGCCGCGTTGCAGCAGCGCGTCAGATGCGTGGGGGTGACCCCCAGAGCGGCGGCGAAATCGGCCACGTTCATGCCCGTGCGGAAGTTCCGCTCCAAAAGGGCGGTATAGCGCGCAACCAGACGCCGGGTCGCATCCTGGCGCGGGGCTTCCAGCGGATCGGCCTTGCGGACCTGACGTTCGAGCCAGACGCCAAGAAGGCCGACATAGGCCTCGGTTGCGCGGTCATGGGCCGGAGTGTCGCTTTCGATCTCGCGCAGGATCGAATCAAGCAGGACGTTGACTTCCTGCTGGGCATGGACTTCGCGGATACGCAGATGCTGCGGCGTCTTTGGCAGGACAACCTGCGGATCGCGCCCGAAAAAGACCGCCGAGCCGAAGACCTGCGGCCCGGCCTCGAAGCCGTGCATCACGCCAGCGGGAATGAAAACCGCATTATGTGCCGTGTAGCCGCGCGTCACCCCCGAGATCGTGATGCGGCCCTGACCCTTGGTGAACCACAGGAGGCAGGGTTCGGACAAGGAGCGCATGGCCTCGACCCGCCAGCGACCGCCCGAAGCGAGGCGAGGTATGGCGACAAGACGCAACTGGGAAACGGGCGCGGATTTCAACATGATGCGGCAGTTCCTGTGGCAGCAGTGCTGGCCGATGCAGTTAAGCAGGGTGCCCGGTCCAACCCAAGCGGAATCCGCAGGCCACGTGGAAGTTATCCACCGATGTTGGAGTTTCCTGTGCATAACTCGGTGGACAAGCGGAAATCTGCTGAAACTTCGGCCTGCAACTGTCCGTCAGGGAAGAGAAAGCTGCTTCCACGCCTTCATGTTCGATCTGAACCAGGTCCGCTGGCGTTTGGCATATTGGCGACTGGCCAGGGTCGCGGCCTCGGTCGCGGCCTCCAGCGAGATTTCCCCGCGCAGAAAGGCGATCAGTTCGGGACCGCCGATGGCTTTCGACGAGGGCCGTCCGGGGTCCCAATCCGCAAGGTTGGCCTGCGCCTCATTCGGCGCCCCTTGGGTTAACATCTCCTGAAAGCGACGGTCGATGCGGGCGTTGAGCCAGGTAACGTCGGGCAAAAGAACAAGGGCTTCTGCGTGCGACATGGGAAGCAGCGGGGCCGGGGTGTCGTCCTGCCAGGCGGCAAGGCCGCGGCCCGTGGCGCGCAGCACCTCCCAGGCGCGCTGGACGCGGACCGGGTTCCGGCAGTCGATCCGGGCGGCGGAGGCGGGATCGATTTCTGCCAGCAGGGCAGCGGGCCCCTCGGTCGCGCGGCGCGCGTCGGCTTCGGCGCGAATGGCGGACGGAACCTCGGGGACTTCTGCCAGACCACGGGTCAAGGCGTTGAAATTCAATCCCGTTCCACCGACAATCACGACCGGACGGTCCAGCAAAGATGCCACCTCGCGCAGCCAGTGGCCAACCGAATACGCCTGGTCGCGGGCAACATGACCATAAAGCGCATGGGGCAGGGCGGCTTCGTCTGCGGGAGAGGGACGCGCAGTCAGGATGCGCCAGTTTTCATAGACTTGCAGGGCATCGGCATTGACGATGAGCCGCCCGTCGCGCGCGGCTAGCTCCATCGCCAGGGCGGATTTGCCGCTGGCGGTCGGACCGGCAATCAGCACCGGAGCCTCACGCGATATGCTGTCGATCCGCATCCGAACCCCTGTTGAACCCGACGCGGTTTTGCGACATTTTGCGGCACAGTCCAAACAGAAAACGATATGCAGGGGTCCCATGCCGAGTGCAGCCACCAAATACAGCCGCGTGATGCTGAAGATCTCGGGGGAGGCGCTGATGGGGGATCAGGGCTATGGCCTGCACCCGCCGACCGTGGCCCGGATCGCCGAAGAGGTGAAGTCGGTCCGCGACCTGGGGGTGGAAATCTGCATGGTGATCGGAGGCGGCAACATTTTCAGGGGCTTGCAGGGGTCGGCTCAGGGGATGGAGCGGACCACAGCGGATTACATGGGGATGCTGGCCACGGTGATGAACGCCCTTGCCATGCAGTCGGCGCTGGAGGCAATCGGCGTTTTCACCCGTGTTATCAGTGCGATACCGATGGATCAGGTCTGTGAGCCCTATATCCGCCGCCGCGCCGTCCGGCACCTTGAAAAGAAGCGGGTCTGCATCTTTGCCGCAGGCACCGGGAACCCTTATTTCACCACCGACACGGCGGCGACGCTGCGGGCATCCGAGATGGCCTGCCAGGCGATCTTCAAGGGCACCAAGGTTGACGGGGTCTATGACAAGGACCCGAAAAAGCACGCAGATGCAAAACGTTACGACAATGTGACCTATGACGAGGTGCTGGAGAAACATCTGGGCGTGATGGATGCGACGGCAATTGCGCTGGCGCGGGACAACGCCTTGCCGATCATCGTCTTCTCTCTGGATGAACCCGGCGGATTTCGCGGGATTCTGGCGGGGAAGGGGACCTATTCCCGGGTTGAGGGATAAGTCTCTGCGAACGCTGGGTTAACCCGGCAGCCGCAGCCCCTTCTTGGGGTCTGGAATCTGTATGGCTTCGGTCTGGCAAGCGTATGGCACTCTGTCTGGCGTCCGGGCCGTTAACCCTGCAACGGCAGTCGGGCGTCGGAAGGTATGGAGCTTTGGCCTATACCGGGCGCAGCACGCTCTGCTATAGAGCGCGAAAACGCAGGGCGGGCAGCCCGCAAGGGAAGCGAAGGACCAGTCGCATGGCACATGAAGAGATCGAGATCGACACCGATGCAATCCAGCGCCGGATGGATGGTGCGATGTCAGCCCTGAAGACGGAATTCGCGTCGCTTCGCACCGGTCGCGCGAGCGCCGCTTTGGTCGAACCGATCCAGGTCGACGCCTACGGCCAGATGACGCCGATCAATCAGCTCGGCACGGTAAACGTCCCCGAACCGCGGATGGTCGTCATCAACGTCTGGGACAAGGGCATGATCTCGAAGGTCGAGAAGGCGATCCGCGAAAGCGGCATCGGGATCAACCCGGTGACCGATGGTCCGCTGATCCGCCTGCCGATCCCCGAGCTGAACGAGGAACGCCGCCGCGAATTGACCAAAGTTGCTGCGCAATATGCTGAAAGTGCCAAGGTTGCGATTCGCAACGTGCGGCGCGATGGCATGGAACAGATCAAGAAGGCGAAGGCGCAAGGCATGGGCGAAGATGACCAGAAGTTCTGGTCCGACGTGGTGCAGGACTTGACCGACAAGGCGATTGCCGCCGTCGACAGGGCGCTTGAGGCCAAGCAGGCGGAGATCATGCAGGTCTGACCTGCAAGCGGAGGGCGACCTGTGTCGAAGGACTTGCAGGTGGGGGCCACGATCCGGCCGGTCAACCACCTGGCGATCATCATGGATGGCAATGGCCGCTGGGCCACCAACCGGGGCTGGGCGCGGCTCGTGGGTCACCGCAAAGGGGCGGAGCGGGTGCGCGAGATCGTGCGCGTCGCCCCGGACCTCGGGATCAGATGGCTGACGCTGTATGCCTTCTCGACCGAGAACTGGAAGCGGTCGACGGAAGAGGTGCTTGGCCTAATGGCGATCTTCGCCCGCTATATCGAACGCGAGGCCGACCGGCTGGCCAAGGCGGGGGTGCGGATGCGGTTCATCGGCGACCGGACGCGGCTTGATCCGAAGCTGCAGCGTCTGATGGCGGGCATCGAGGCGCGGACGGCAGGGCTTGACCGGCTGAACCTGACCGTGGCGGTGAACTACGGCGGTCGCGACGAGATCGTGCGCGCGGTGAAGAAGGTGGCCGAAGCGGCGGCGGCAGGCATCCTGGACCCCAGGCACCTGACCGAGGCCGCGTTCTCGGATCGGCTGGACACCGGCGGCCTGCCGGACCCGGATCTGGTGATCCGCACGTCCGGGGAGACGCGGACCTCGAACTTCCTGCCCTGGCAGGCGGCCTATGCCGAATACGAGTTCACCGAAACGCTCTGGCCCGACTTCGGACCCGACGAGCTTGCCGCCATCGTTCAGCGGTTTTCCAACCGGCAGCGGCGGTTCGGCGGGGTTCTTCGATGATCGACCCGGGCCCTGCGCCTGGCGGAAAATGGGGCGACCTGCGCACCCGCGTCCTGTCGGCCATCGTCATGGTGTCGGTCGGCGCGGTGGAGATCTGGCTGGGCGGCACGGCCTTTGCTGCGATGGTGGTGGCGCTGACTGGCGTGATGGTCTGGGAGCTTGCCGCCATGACGGCGCCCGCGAAGCGCCGCACGCCGGTCACCGTGGGCTTGGCGGCAAGCGTGGCGTTGCTGCTTGCGCTGGTCCTGAAAAGCGACCTTGCCGCCCTGTTCCTGATGGTTCCGACCGTGTTCCTGATCCTGACGCCGCGCCGCGACCGGCGGTTGGCCGGGGCCTATGCGCTGGCGATCATGCTTGCGGGCTACGGGCTGGTCGATCTGCGTGAGGCGGGGGGCAGTGCTGCGATCCTGTGGCTGGTCGCGGTGGTCGTGGCCTCCGACGTGCTTGGCTATTTCGCGGGGCGATTGCTGGGCGGCCCGAAGTTCTGGCCGGCGATCAGCCCGAAGAAGACCTGGTCGGGCACGGTTGCAGGCTGGACCGGTGCCGCGCTGGTCGGGCTGGCTTTCGTGGGCGCGGGCAGCGCAAGCTGGCTTCTGGTGCCGGTGTCGGCCTTGGTGGCTCTGGCCGGACAGATCGGCGACATCGCCGAGAGCTGGGTCAAGCGGCGCTCCGGCGTGAAGGATGCCTCGAACCTGATCCCGGGCCATGGCGGCGTGCTGGACCGGTTCGACGCGCTGATCGGCGCAGTGGTGTTCGTGCTGGCGATCGGGCTGATCGCGCCGGTCACCGGGCTCTTCGGGGGCTGAAGGGGTGCGCAGCATCTCGATCTTTGGTGCAACGGGGTCGATCGGCGAACAGACCGTCGATCTTCTGCAGCGGGCGGGCGGAGCCGGGGCGTATCGGGTTGTCGCGCTGACGGGCGGGCAGAATATAGCAAGGCTGGCCGAGCTGGCGCGCGATCTGCGTGCCGAAGTGGCGGTCTGTGCCGATCCTGCCGGGTTTACCGACCTGCGCGATCGGCTGGCGGGCTCGGGGGTCGAGGCGGCGGCGGGGCCGGAGGCGATTGCCGAGGCGGCGGATCGGCCCGCGGACTGGGTGATGAGCGCAATCGTCGGTGCGGCGGGCCTTGTGCCGGGGTTCAGGGCGCTGCGGCACGGGGCGACGCTGGCGCTGGCAAACAAGGAAAGTCTGGTGACGGCCGGGCCGCTGCTGATGGCCGAGGCCGTGCGGCACGGTGCGCGCATCCTGCCGGTGGACAGCGAACATTCGGCGATCTTTCAGGCGCTGGTCGGCGAGGATGTGGCCTCGGTCGAGCGGATCATTCTGACCGCCAGCGGGGGCGCCTTGCGTGACTGGCCGCTGGAGGCCCTGGCACGGGCCACGGTGGCCGAGGCCTTGGCGCATCCGAACTGGTCGATGGGCCAAAGGATCACCATCGATTCTGCGTCCATGTTCAACAAGGCACTGGAAGTCATTGAAACGCGAGAGTTCTTCGGCGTCCTGCCTGAACAGGTCGAAGTCATCATCCACCCCGAAAGCCTGATTCACTCGATGGTCGGTTTCCGCGACGGGGCGATCATGGCACATCTGGGAGCACCTGATATGCGCCACTCCATCGGCTATGCGCTGAACTGGCCGGACCGGGCCGAGCTGCCGGTTGCGCGGCTGGATCTGGCGCAGGTCGAGACGCTGACGTTCCGCGCACCCGACCTTGCGCGCTATCCGGCCCTGCGGCTGGCGCGCGAGGTGATGGCGCGGCGCGGGCTTGCGGGGGCGGCCTTCAACGCGGCCAAGGAAGTCGCGCTGGATCACTTCCTGGCCGGGGGGATCGGGTTCATGGACATGTCCGGCGTGGTCGAGGCGGTGCTTGACGGTCTGAATCGCGATTTCGGTAACAATTCCGAAACCATGACCCTTGAGGATGTTCAGGCAATGGATCATCTGGCACGGATAAGGGCAGCAGAGATTGCGCGCGCCAGAGCAGGAGAGAAGTAGATGGAAGCGATTGTGGCGGCGCTTGGCGGCACGGCCTGGACCCTGGTGTTCTTCATCGTCGCGCTGTCGGTGATCGTTTTCGTCCACGAATACGGCCACTACATCGTCGGGCGCTGGTCGGGGATCCATTCCGAAGTGTTCTCGGTCGGGTTCGGACCGGTCCTCTACAGCCGGACCGACAAGCGCGGCACCCGCTGGCAGATCGCAGCGATTCCCTTCGGCGGCTACGTCAAGTTCCTGGGCGACGCGGACGCGTCGTCCGTGCGCCCGGGCGATGTGTCGGGTCTGTCGGCGGAGGAAAGGCGGCATACCATGTCCGGGGCACCACTCTGGGCGCGGTCGGCCACGGTGGCGGCGGGCCCGGTGTTCAATTTCATCCTGACCTTCGTGCTGCTGGCGGGTCTGGCGCTTGTGTCGGGCGTGCCCCGCGAAGAACCGACGGTCGGCACGATGCGTGCCTTCCCGGCCGCGGGCGCGACACTGCAGGAAGGTGACGTCATACTGGCAGTCGAAGGTCAGGCGACCCCGGACTGGGACACGTTCGGCTCGGTGACCGAGGCGCTGAAGGGCAAGACCGGGCTGACCTACCGGGTGCAGCGTGACGGCATCGAGATCACCGTGACCGGCCCGCATCCGCAGGCACCGGTCGTGGGCGAGGTGCAGATCCGGTCGGCAGCCATGGACGCCGGGTTGCAGGAGGGGGACGTCATCCTGAAAGCGGGCGGCAAGGATGTCCGCTTCTTCGCAGAATTGCCCGAGATCGTGGCTGCCGGGAAAGGCCAGCCGGTCGCACTGACCGTGTGGCGCGACGGGAAGACCTTCGATCTGTCGATCACTCCGCGCATCCGGACGGTCGACGACGGCAATGGCGGCTTCACCGAACGCTATCTGCTGGGCCTCTATTCCGGTATGTTCTTTGAACCCGCCGTGCGCAGCGTCGGCCCCTGGGAGGCCGCATCCGGAGCGGCGCAGACGATGTGGGTGATGACCACGACGACATTCTCGGGTCTGCGGCACATGATCCAGGGCGCGATTTCAAGCTGCAACCTGTCGGGCGCGATCGGCATGGCCGAAACCGCGGGCGACGCGGCGCGCAACGGGGCGGAAAGCTATGTCGGCATGATCGCGATCCTGTCTCTGGGGATCGGCATCCTGAACCTGTTCCCGATTCCGGTGCTGGATGGCGGGCATCTGGTGTTTCACGCCTACGAGGCAATCACCCGCCGCCAGCCCGCGGAATGGGCTTTGCGCATCCTGATGACCGTGGGGCTGGCGCTGGTCCTGTCCATCATGATCTTCGGCCTCAGCCGCGATCTCTTGTGTCAGTAGGCCCGCCGCAGGCGGGGCTGGGTCGCGCGGGTCACGGGCTGCGGTCATAGCCCTTCTACCACAACATCTTGCAAAGTTATCCACAGTGACCGCAGGCTTTTGACAAAGCTTCGCTTTCCCGCTAGTCAATCCTGAAACAAGAAATTCGGCGAGGATGGAATATGCGGATGACCCAAAGCGTGGCCCCGGGGCGGTCTGTCCGGACATGGTCAAGGGCTCGTCTGCTGGCGACGGTGGTTTTCATTGGTGCGGCAACGGCTTCGCAGCCGTTCCTCCAGCCGGCCTTCGCGCAGGCCTTTTCGTTTTCGAACGTCGAGATCGAGGGCAACGAGAGGGTCGATGCGGCCACCATCCTGAACTATGCCGGAATCAAGCGCGGCGAGGAGGTCTCGGCCGCCGGTTTGAACGACGCCTACCAGCGCATCCTGAACTCGAATCTGTTCGAGACGGTCGAACTTGTGCCGCAAGGGTCGACCCTGTTGATCCGGGTGCAGGAATTCCCGATCGTCAACGTGATCAGCATCGAGGGCAACAAGCGGCTGAAGGACGAGAAGCTGGCCGAGCTGATCAAGTCGCAGCCGCGCCGGGTCTATTCGCCGGTGCTGGCCGAATCGGACGCCGCTGCCATCGCCGAAGCCTATCGCGTCTCCGGCCGTCTGGCGGCCTCGGTCACGCCGAAGATAATCCGCCGTAACGACAACCGGGTGGATCTGGTGTTCGAGATCACCGAAGGCCGCGTGGTCGAGATCGAGCGTCTGTCCTTTGTCGGCAACAAGGCATTTTCGGACCGCCGTCTGCGGCAGGTGCTTGAAACCAAGCAGGCAGGGCTGCTTCGCAACCTGATCCAGCGCGACACCTATGTCGCGGAACGGCTGGAGCTTGACCGCAAGGTCCTGACCGACTTCTACCTCTCGCGCGGGTTCATCGATTTCCAGATCCTCGACGCCAGTGCCGAAGTGAGCCGGGAACGCGATGCGACCTTCGTGACCTTCACGGTGCGTGAAGGTCTGCCCTATTCGATCGGGACGATCTCCACGGTCTCCGAGGTCGAGGGGCTGGACGCTGCCGAGTTCGAGGCCGTGCAGAAGATCCGCACCGGGCAGACCTACAGCCCGCTTCTGATCGACAACAATGTCACGCGAATGGAGACGCTTGCCCTGAAGAAGGGGCTGAACTTCATCCGGGTCGAGCCGCGCATCACCCGCAACGATCGCGGTCAGGCCGTCGATATCGAGTTTGCCATCGTTCGCGGCGAACGGATCTTCGTTGAGCGCATCGATATCGAAGGCAACACGACGACGCTGGACCAGGTCATCCGCCGCCAGTTCCGCACCGTGGAAGGCGACCCCTTCAACCCGCGCGAAATCCGTCAAGCGGCAGAACGCATCCGCGCGCTTGGCTTCTTTGCCGACGCGCAGGTCAACGCCGACCAGGGGTCGGCTGCGGATCAGGTCGTGGTCAACGTCGATGTCGAAGAACAGCCGACCGGCTCCTTGAGCTTTGGCCTGACCTATTCGGTGTCCGGCGGCACCGGGTTCAACATCGGGTTCTCCGAAACCAACTTCCTTGGACGGGGGCAGCAGCTGTCGCTGGCGATCTCGACCGCCTCGTCCAACCAGAACTCCAGCTTCAGCTTCACCGAACCGGCGCTGCTGGGGCGGGACCTGAGTTTCTCGGTCGGCGGATACTACCGGACGTCCGAATCGGACTACTCGGTCTATGACACGCGCAACATCGGTTTCAGCACCGGGATCGGCTTTCCGCTTGGGGAACAGTCGAACCTTGATGTGCGGATCAGCTTTGCCGAAGACAAGCTTTACAACTACTCCGGGGACTCGCCGATTCTTATTGCCGAAGCGGCGCGGGGTGCGCTGACCACCTTCTCGCTGGGTTATACCTACGAATTCGACAACCGGATCACCGGGTTGAACCCGAAGGGCGGTGTGCTGCTGCGCTTTGGTCAGGACTTCGCCGGTCTGGGCGGCGACAACGAATACATCAAGACCACGGCGCTTGCCCTGGCCGAGACCAGGGTCTTCAACGAGGAAGTGACCCTGCGCGCGATCTTCGAGGGCGGTGCCGTCACCTCGCTCGGCGGCAACGTGACCCGGGTGACCGACCGGTTCTTCGGCAACGGCAAGATCCGTGGATTCGAGCCGAACGGGATCGGGCCGCGCGATCTGGGCGCGACCAATGACGACGCGCTTGGCGGGAACCTGTTCGCCGTGGCGCGGTTCGAAGCCGACTTCCCTCTGGGCCTGCCGGAAGAATATGGCATCACCGGCGGCGCGTTCTTCGACGTCGGTTCGGTCTGGAGCCTGGACAACACCAATGGCGGCGCCGTGGATGACAGCTTCAACCCGCGCGCGTCGGTGGGCCTGTCGGTCTTCTGGACCACGCCGATCGGACCCTTGCGGTTCAACTTCAGCCGGGCGGTTCAGAAGGAAGACTACGACAAGGAACAGACCTTCGACCTGACCATCTCGACCAAGTTCTGAGGATGGCGGGGCGGCAGAATGGCAGACACCCCCGGGCCTGGCTTGGGGCGGTGGCTGCCGTCATGGTCCTTGCGGTGCAAGGTGCCGCGGCGCAGGAGGTGGCATCGTCGCTTCTGACGCTGGACCAGGACCGGCTGTTCCTGGAATCGGACTTCGGCAAGGCGGTCATCGAGCGCGAACGTCAGGCCACCCTGGATCTGGAACAGGAGAACCGCCAGATCGAGGCCGGACTTGTGGCCGAGGAACAGGCGCTGACCGACGCCAGGGCGACGCTGTCGGCCGAGGACTTTTCTGCGCGCGCCGAGGCCTTTGATGCGAAGGTGGAGCGCATCCGCACCGAACAGGACGCCAAGGCCCGCAAACTTGTCGAGGGACGCGAGGCGGATCGCAAGGCATTCCTGCAGGTTGCGGTTCCGGTTCTGGGCGAGATTCTGGGCGACAAGGGGGCGACGGCGATCCTGGACAAGGGACTGGTGATCCTGTCGCTTTCGGCAATCGACATCACCGACGAGGCAATCTCCCGCGTCAACACCGCACTTGCCGAGAAACCGGCCGCCAAGCCTTGACCGGATGTGGCGGGGTGGGCATGAACTTGTGCCATCCCGCGCAACTTGTTAGCTAGTCCGGAACGCTCTTGGGGTGCCGGTTGGCCCGGGGCACCGGGGAAGGGGTGAAGAGATGGACGCAACTGCCGTGACACATGCTGATCTGGACCTGATCCAGCGGATCATCCCTCACCGTTATCCGTTCCTCCTAATCGACAAAGTGCGGGATATCGTGGTGAACGACTCCTGCGTCGGCATAAAGTGCATCACCCTGAACGAGCCGCAGTTCCAGGGCCATTTCCCCGGTATGCCGATCTTTCCCGGCGTGATGATCATCGAGGCGATGGCGCAGACCAGTGGCGTTCTGGTCGGGCTGTCGATGGATCTGGTCGACAAGAACGCGAAGGTCTTCTTCATGGGGGTCGACGGCGTGAAGTTCCGCCGCAAGGTGGTGCCGGGGGACGTGCTTGAGCTGCATGTGAAGGCCTTGCGCGGTGGCGGTCGTGTCTGGAAGTTCGAGGGCCGTGCCATGGTTGACGGCGATCTGGCCTGCGAAGCCACCTTCATGGCGATGTTCGACGTCGCCAAGGCCTGAGTTGCAAGGCATGAGCATCCATTCCACAGCGCGAATCCACGCCTCGGCCGTGGTCGAAGCCGGAGCCGTCATCGGCGAGGCCTGTGAGATCGGTCCGTTCTGCGTGGTCGGGCCGGAAGTGGTGCTGGGCGCGCGCGTGGTGCTGAAATCCCATGCCGTGGTGACGGGCTGGACCGAGATCGGCGACGATACGGTGATCTTTCCCTTCGCCACGGTGGGCGAGGTGCCGCAGGACTTGAAATATCACGGCGAGCATACCCGGCTGATCGTCGGCAAACGCTGCCGCATCCGCGAGGCGGCGACGCTGAACACCGGCACGGATGGCGGCGGGGGCATGACCCGGGTCGGCGATGACGTGCTGATCATGACGGGCGCGCATGTGGGCCATGACGCGCAGATCGGCGACCGGGTGATTCTGGTGAACAACGTGGCCATCGCGGGCCATTGCGTCCTGGGCGAAGACGTTATCGTCGGCGGCCTGTCTGGCGTTCATCAATGGGTGCGGATCGGCCGCGGCGCGATCATCGGGGCGGTGACGATGGTGACCAACGATGTGATCCCCTATGGTCTGGTGCAGGCGCCGCGCGGCGAGCTGGACGGACTGAACCTCGTCGGCCTCAAGCGCCGTGGGGTGGATCGGGCCGGGATCACCGCGCTGCGGGCCGCCTATCAGACGCTGGCGCAGGAAGAGGGCAGTTTTGTCGACCGCGCGCGAAAACTGTCCGAAGAAAGCGACTCGCCTTTGGTGCGCGAGATTGCCGAGTTCGTGCTGTCGAAATCCGACCGCAGTTTCCTGACCCCCAAGGGTGGCCGGTGACGGCGGCCATGCGGACGGCGATCATCGCCGGCAGCGGGGCCTTGCCCGCAGTGCTGGCGGCAGGCATGGCCGAGGCTCCGCTGGTCGCGGCCATGGACGGGCATGCGCCCGAAGGGCTGACAGCGGACCTGCGCTTTCGGGTCGAGCGTCTGGTGCCGTTCCTGCGCGCGCTGGCCCGTGATGGCATCGAGCAGGTGATCTTTGCCGGTGCGGTGACGCGCCCCCGGCTGGACCCGGCATTGTTGGACGAGGGCACGGCGGCGCTGTTGCCGCGACTGATGACGGCGATGGCCGCAGGTGATGATGCGACGCTGCGGGCGGTGATCGGAATCTTCGAGGAGTTCGGCTTTACCGTCGTGGGGGTCGAAACGGTCGCGCCCGCACTTCTTCCGGCAGCGGGGGTCCTGGCCGGGCACCCGACTGCGCGAGACGAGGCAGACGTGGCCCGGGCGGCGCAGATCGTCGCGACCCTTGGTGTCGTCGATGTGGGGCAGGGCGCTGTCGTGGCGCAGGGGTTGTGCCTTGGTGTCGAGGCACTTCCCGGCACCGATGCCCTGCTGGCGCAGGTCGCCGGGATCGGCGCGCTGCGCCCCGATCCGGCTCAGGGACGCGGGGTCCTCTACAAGGCCGCCAAGCCCGGGCAGGACCGGCGGATCGATCTGCCCACCATCGGGCCCGAAACGCTGCGTGGCGTGGCGGCGGCGGGCCTTGCCGGGATGGCCTTCGAGGCGGGATCGGTCATCTGCCTCGACCTGCCCGAAATGCAGCGTCTGGCGCGGGAGCTGGACCTGTTCCTTTGGGCGCGAGGATGAAGCTGTTCCTTGTCGCAGGCGAACCTTCGGGCGACCGGCTAGGTGCCGCACTGATGGCCGGGCTGAAGACGCTGACGCTTGCGGAGTTCGCGGGCGTCGGCGGGCCGCTGATGGCAGGTGAAGGTCTGGCGAGCCTGTTCCCGATGGAAGAGCTGTCGGTGATGGGCATCGCTGAAGTCCTGCCGAAATACTTCGCCCTGAAGCGCAGGATCCGCGAGACGGCCGAGGCGGTTCTTTCCAGCAACGCCGAGGCGCTGGTCACCATCGACTCGCCCGACTTCTGTCTGCGCGTGGCGGCGATCGTCAAGGCTGCGCGGCCCGGGTTTCGCACGATCCACTATGTCGCGCCCTCGGTCTGGGCCTGGCGGCCGGGGCGGGCGGCACGGATGGCGCGGGTGATCGACCATGTGCTTGCGCTGTTGCCGTTCGAGCCGCCCTACATGACGGCAGCGGGTATGACCTGCGATTTCGTCGGGCATCCGGTGGTGGCCGAGCCCTTGGCCTCGGACGTTGAGCGGGCGGATTTTTCAGGCACGGGGCCGCTGCTGCTGGCGCTGCCGGGATCGCGGAAGGGCGAGGTTGCGCGGCTTGCCCCGATCTTCGGGCAGGTCGTGGCGCGGCTGAAGGACCGGCATCCGGACCTGCGCGTGGCCCTGCCCACGGTGCGAGGTGTCGCGGCGCAGGTGCGCGACCTGACGGCAGACTGGGCGGTCAAGCCCCGGATCATCGAGGACGCCGCAGCCAAGCGGGGGGCCTTCGCGGCGGCGGATGCGGCGTTGGCCGCGTCGGGCACGGTGTCGCTGGAACTGGCCGCAAATGACTGCCCGATGGTCATCGCCTATGACATGCACCCGGCGACCCTGTGGCTGATGCGGCGGGCGGCGCTGATCGACACGGTAACGCTAGTGAACCTCGTCAGCGAGACCCGGGTGGTGCCGGAGTTCATCGGTCCCGACTGCCGGTCGGACAGGATCGCGCCCGCGCTCGAGGCCGTGCTGGCCGATCCCACGGCGCAACGCGCGGCGATGGTGCTGACGATGGAGCGGCTGGGGCAGGGTGGCGAGCCCCCCGGCCTCAGGGCTGCGCGGTCGGTTCTGGGGGCGCTTCGCCGTTGATGATCGCCAGGACCTGCGGCATCAGCGCGGCGATGTTGTCGTCTATCAGCTGCATGACGCCCGGTTGCTGTGCTGCGGTCAGCTGCGGCAACTTGGCCATAACCGACCGCCCTTCCGGCGTGGCGTAGAAATCGCGCAGCGCAGTTATCTCGGCCAGCGTCATCAGGTCGGCCATGATCTGCGACTGGTCCCGCATCAGGGCCGTCATCGGATCGGTGAAGGTGTCGAGGTAAAGCTTGCGGATCTGTGCGACCTGATCTTCGGACAGCGTCTGCCCGCCGGCCGCCACCTGTTGCAGGATCGGCTGATACATCGTCTCGATCACGGCGGCCATGTCGAACCCCTGCAGCGCAAGGTCGACATATTCGGCGGCCACGGCGACACGCTCTTCGCGGGTTTCGGCCAGAACCGGAACGGGCAGGGCCAGAAGGGCTGCCAACAGAAGCGATCTCGACACGGCTATCCTTTCCAGATCCAGCCGCCGCCATGAATGCGGCTGCCTTCGGGGGCATAGAAGACGCAGGCCTGTCCGGCGCTGACCCCGTCCTCGGGGGCCAGAAGCTCGACCTCGGCAGAAGTCGGGCCGGTCGGGCGGAGGATCGCCTCGCGCGGGGGGCGGGTGGAGCGGACCTTGACCTTCAGATGCCAGTCTGGGCGGCTGTCGAAGGGGGCGTCGCCCAGCCAGTTGATCTCGCGCACCGGAATGATGCGGGTCGAGAGCGCGGCCTTGGGCCCGACGATGACGCGGCGGCTGGCGGGGTCAAGCCGGACCACATAAAGCGGGTCTTCCAGACCACCGATGCCCAGACCCTTGCGCTGGCCGATCGTGTAATGGATCACGCCGCGGTGTTGGCCAAGAACGGTGCCGTCCAGGTCCACGATCTCTCCGGGATCGGCAGAGCCGGGCCGCAGCTTCTCGATCACCGCCGCATAGTCGCCATTCGGCACAAAGCAGATGTCCTGACTGTCCGGCTTGTCCGCGACCGGCAGCCCGTATTTCGCGGCCAGCGCCCGGGTCTCGGCCTTCGAGGCCAGATGCCCGAGCGGAAAGCGCAGATAGCCAAGCTGTTCCGGCGAAGTCGAGAACAGGAAATAGCTCTGGTCGCGGGCGGGGTCGGCGGCCTGATGCAGCTCGGGGCCTTCTGCGCCCAACTTGCGCTGGATGTAGTGGCCCGTGGCCATGCAGTCGGCTTCCAGATCCTTCGCAGTGGCGAGAAGATCCTTGAACTTGACCCGCTCGTTGCAGCGGATGCAGGGGACCGGGGTCGCACCCGACAGGTAGGCGTCGGCGAACTCTTCGATCACCGCTTCTCGGAAAGTGTTCTCGTAGTCGAGGACATAATGCGGAAAGCCCATGGTTTCGGCCACCCGGCGCGCGTCGTGGATGTCGCGGCCGGCACAGCAGGCCCCCTTCTTCGCCAGGGCGGCCCCGTGGTCGTAAAGCTGCAGCGTCACGCCGACGACGTCATAGCCTTCCTCGGCCAGCATGGCGGCCACCACGCTGGAATCGACGCCCCCCGACATGGCGACGACGACCCGCGTCTCGGACGGGGGTTTGGCAAAGCCAAGTGAGTTGAGCGCGAGGTCGCGTGGCATTGGTCAGGTCCGACGGGATTGTCCGGGTTTCGGGATTGATGGGCAATATAGGAAAATGCTGTGCACTCTCAATCCCCTGTTTCAGCTTTGATTAAGCCTGATCCCGCATTCTGCCGGAAATCAGCGAGGGAACGGTGATGTTTCTCAAACGTGTCGACGGTCCAAGGCAGGTCACGCTGCCCGATGGCAGCATTCTTTCCAGGGCCGATCTGCCGCCGGGTGACACCCGCCGCTGGGTGGCCAGCCGCAAGGCGGTGGTGGTGAAGGCCGTGGTCTACGGCCTGATCTCGGAAAAGGAGGCGCTGGAGCGGTACGCCCTGTCGGAGGAGGAGTTCGGCCTCTGGCGCACGGCGGCCACCCGGCACGGCGAAGATGGCCTGAAGGTCACGGCGATCCGGAAATATAGACAACTTTAGATGGATTCGGACTCTTCCTCTGGCATAGTAACCATGCGTTAACCATTGACCGGCAAAGTCGTTAACGATGAACC
This sequence comes from Pseudomonadota bacterium, assembly GCA_040385165.1. Classification (GTDB taxonomy): domain Bacteria; phylum Pseudomonadota; class Alphaproteobacteria; order Rhodobacterales; family Rhodobacteraceae; genus Tabrizicola. The sequence continues at coordinate 161,401 of JAZKHX010000006.1, forward strand.
ACCGGAGCGGAGATTTGAAGAATGCGCATTCTGCTTGTTGAGGACGATCCCACGACCTCGCGCAGCATTGAACTGATGCTGACCCATGCCAACCTGAACGTCTACTGCACCGACATGGGCGAGGACGGAATCGATCTGGCAAAGCTATACGATTACGACCTGATCCTTCTGGACCTGAACCTTCCGGACATGAGCGGGCATGAGGTCCTGCGCCAGGTCCGCCAGGCCCGGGTCGAAACGCCGATCCTGATCCTGTCCGGCGCGGATGACACCGAGAACAAGCTGAAAGGCTTCGGTTTCGGTGCCGACGACTACCTGACCAAGCCCTTCCACCGCGAGGAACTGGTGGCGCGCATCCATGCCATCATCCGCCGGTCCAAGGGCCACAGCCAATCGGTGATCAAGACCGGTCGGGTTGCGGTCAACCTCGATGCCAAGACTGTCGATGTCGAAGGCAAGGCCGTGCATCTGACCGGCAAGGAATATCAGATGCTCGAGCTTCTGAGCCTGCGCAAGGGCACGACGCTGACGAAGGAAATGTTCCTCAACCACCTTTACGGCGGCATGGATGAACCCGAATTGAAGATCATCGACGTCTTCATCTGCAAGTTGCGCAAGAAACTGGCCGAGGCGACAAGCGGCGACAACTACATCGAAACGGTCTGGGGGCGGGGCTACGTGCTGCGCGATCCGGTGGGCGGGCAGGCCCTGCTTGCGGCCAGCGCCTGATCTTTACCTTCGACGGCCTGCCGCCTAACCTTGCCTCGCGCAAGTTGGGGGCGGGCATGGCGGAACGGGCGGTCGAGGCATTGACAGAGGCCGAAGCGCGAGAGGAACTCTCGCGCCTTGCGCTGACCCTGGCCGCCGCGAACACCGCCTATCACACATTGGACGCGCCCGAGATCTCGGACGCCGAATATGATGCTCTCAAGCGGCGCAATGCCGCGATCGAGGCGCGGTTTCCCGGGCTGAAACGTGGAGATTCGCCCTCGAACCAGGTCGGGGCGACGGTGGCCGACGGTTTCGGCAAGGTCGCGCACCGGGTGCGGATGCTGTCGCTGGAAAATGCCTTCGCGGCCGAAGAGGTGACGGATTTCGACGACAGGGTGCGGAAGTTTCTCGGACACCCCGGCGCGCTTGACTACACCGCCGAACCCAAGATCGACGGGTTGTCGCTGTCGCTGCGCTACGAAGACGGCGTCCTCGTGCAGGCGGCCACGCGCGGCGACGGCGAGGTCGGCGAGAACGTCACCGAGAACGCCCGCACCATTGCCGACATCCCGCACCGTCTGACATCGGCGCCGAAAGTGCTTGAGGTCCGCGGCGAGGTCTACATGTCCCACGCCGATTTTACCACGCTGAACGACCGGCAGTCGACGGCAGGTGAGAAGGCTTTCGCCAATCCGCGCAATGCGGCTGCGGGCTCGCTCCGGCAGCTTGACGCGAGGATCACCGCCAGCCGTCCGCTGCGCTTTTTCGCCTATGCCTGGGGAGAGTTGTCCGAGCCGCTTGCGCCGACCCAATCCGGGTCGATCCTCCGGCTGAAGTCACTGGGGTTTCAGACAAACCCGCTGACAGTGCTCTGCGACGGGCCCGCAGCACTTCTGTCCCACTACCGCCTGATCGAGGCACAGCGGGCGACGCTTGGCTATGACATCGATGGTGTGGTCTACAAGGTGAATGACCTTGCCCTGCAGGCGCGGCTGGGTTTCCGGTCCTCGACCCCCCGCTGGGCCATTGCGCACAAGTTCCCTGCCGAATTGGCCTGGACCGAGCTTCTGGGTATCGACATCCAGGTCGGCCGCACGGGTGCCCTGTCGCCGGTGGCGCGTCTGAAGCCGGTGACGGTAGGCGGCGTGGTGGTCTCGAACGCTACGCTGCACAACGAGGATTACATCGCCGGGCGCGACAGCCGCGGGCAGGCGATCCGCGAGGGCAAGGACATCCGCGTCGGCGACTGGGTGCAGGTCTACCGGGCGGGCGACGTTATCCCCAAGGTCGCGGATGTCGATCTCTCCCGCCGCAAGGATGGTTCTCAACCTTATGTTTTTCCTGAGGTTTGTCCGGAATGTGGCAGCCCGGCCCACCGTGAGGAGGGTGATTCGGTCCGCCGTTGCACCGGTGGCCTCATCTGTCCCGCCCAGGCCGTTGAACGCCTGAAGCACTTCGTGTCGCGCGGGGCCTTCGACATCGAGGGGCTGGGAGCCAAGCAGGTCGAGATGTTCTTCCGGGATGAGAGCCTGCCGGTGAAGGCCCCGGCCGACATCTTCACCCTTGCGGAAAGAGACGCTGCCAACCCATTGCAAAAGCTGAAAAATCGGGATGGTTTCGGCGAAACTTCCAGCGCCAAGCTGTTTGCCGCGATCGAGGCGCGGCGCAGGATCCCGCTCGACCGGCTGATCTTTTCGCTCGGCATCCGGCACATCGGCGAAACCTCGTCCAGCCTGCTGGCCCGCCATTATGGCACCTGGCAGAACTTCATCCAGGCGATTGACGCGTCCTGCAACTTCCTCGGCCCCGACTGGGAGGAACTGACCGCCATCGACGGGATCGGGGCGGTCAGCGCCCGTGCCCTCGTCGATGCTCTGCACCCCGAAAGTGCAGAACGGGCCGAAGTGAACCGGCTGGTTGCGGGCCTTTCGGTGCTGCCGGTTGCCGCCGCCGCGACGGACAGTCCGGTTGTCGGAAAGACCGTCGTGTTCACCGGCACACTGGAGAAGATGACGCGCGCGGAAGCGAAGGCGCGGGCCGAAGCCCTGGGTGCCAAGGTCGCGGGCTCGGTCAGCGCAAAGACTGACCTTCTTGTCGCGGGGCCGGGGGCTGGTTCAAAGGCGAAGGAGGCGGAACGTCTGGGGATCACCGTCATCGACGAGGACGCCTGGTTGCGGCTGATCGGCGGATGAGTCGGCCCGAAGCCCTGTTCCCGTTGTTCGCGGGGCTGGAAACGCTGCCCGGGATCGGACCGAAGGCGGCTAAGGCCTTCGAGGGACTGGCTGTCACCCGACCGAAAGACCTGCTCTACCTCTTGCCTCATTCCGGCATAGATCGGGCGCTGCGCGGTTCGGTCCGCGACGTGACCCCTCCGGCAACGCTGACGGTCGAGGTCGAAATCGGGCTCCATGTCCCGCCGCGTCGGACGGGAGGACCTTACCGGGTCCATGTCCGGGACCGGAAAGTGGAGTTTCTGCTCGTCTATTTCCACGCCCGGGCCGAGGCGCTGCAGAAACTTCTGCCGACCGGGCAGCGGCGGCTGGTTTCGGGCAAGGTGGAACTGTTCGACGGCGTCGCGCAGATGGTGCATCCCGACCATGTCCTGCGGCCTGAGGAAGCGGGCGAGATTTCGGCCTATGAGCCGGTCTATCCGCTTACGGCAGGCGTGACGCAGCGGGTGGTCGCGAAAGCGCTGGCGGGTGCGCTTGCGCGGGTGCCGAACCTGGCGGAATGGATCGACGCGAAGCTGAAGGCTCGGGAAGGCTGGCCAGACTGGGCCGATGCCCTGCGGGCCGCGCATGGTCCTGATGGCCCGTCGGCCCTGGCAGTCACCGATCCGGCCCGCGTGCGGCTTGCCTACGACGAGCTTTTCGCTCATCAGGTGACCCTTGCGATCGCCCGCCAGCGGATCCGGCGCGGCAAAGGAACTGTCACCGAAGGCAGTGGAGCTTTGCGCGCCAAAGTATTGGAAAGCCTGCCCTATGCGCCAACCAATGCGCAAATCCGGGCTCTGGCGGAAATTGCGGCCGACATGGCGAAACCGCTGCGGATGAACCGCCTGCTGCAAGGCGATGTCGGCGCTGGCAAGACCCTGGTGGCGTTCGAGGCGCTGCTGATCGCGGTCGAGGCCGGCGGGCAGGGTGTGATGATGGCCCCGACCGAAATCCTGGCGCGTCAGCATTTCGAGGGACTTTCCCCCTTGGCCCGGGCAGCGGGGGTCCGGTTGGAGCTGCTGACCGGTCGCGATCGGGGGGCGGACCGCGCGATGAAGCTGGAGGATCTGGCCATGGGACGGATCCCGATCCTTGTCGGGACGCATGCAGTCTTCCAGAAGGATATCGAGTTCAAGGACTTGCGGCTGGCCGTCGTGGACGAACAGCATCGCTTTGGCGTGGCGCAGCGGATGGAGCTGGGGGCAAAGGGCGACGCGGTAGACGTGCTGGTGATGACCGCGACTCCGATCCCGCGCTCTCTGGCGCTGGCGATGCACGGCGACATGGATGTGTCGGTACTGGACGAAAAGCCGGCAGGCCGCAAGCCGATCCGGACCGCGATGGTGTCATCCGACCGACTGGACGAGGTCGTGGAACACCTGCGCAAGGCGGTGACCGAGGGGCGGCAGGCCTACTGGGTCTGCCCCCTGGTCGAAGAGTCCGAGGTCGTGGACTATGCCAGCACGGAGGAACGCTTTCGGCATCTGCGTGCGGCCCTGGGTGATCGTGTCGGACTGGTCCATGGCCAGATGCCGCCCGCCGAGAAGGATGCCGCGATGGCCCGGTTCGTTGCGGGAGAAACCTCGGTCCTGGTCGCGACGACGGTGATCGAAGTCGGCGTGAACGTGCCCAATGCGACGATCATGGTGATCGAGCAGGCCGAAAGCTTTGGTCTGTCGCAGTTGCACCAGTTGCGGGGCCGGGTCGGGCGGGGAGACGCGGCCTCGACCTGTCTGCTGCTGTATCAGGCACCGCTGAACGAAACAGGCGCCAGGCGGCTGACCACGATCCGCGACACCGAGGACGGTTTCAAGATCAGCGAAGAGGATCTGGCGATGCGCGGGGCGGGCGACCTGATCGGGACGGCGCAGTCGGGCCTGCCCCGGTTCCGGGTTGCGGATCTTGAAAGACAGGCCGCGCTGATGGCTTTGGCGCAATCGGACGCGCGCAAGCTCATGCACGACGATCCCGACCTTGCCAGCCCGCGCGGACAGGCAGCGCGGGCGCTTCTGTGGCTGATGGATCAGGACCGGGCGATCCGGTTGATCTCGGTGGGCTGACCGAGCCGAATCAGCTGAAGTCGTGCCTTGTTTTCGCATGTTCCTAAAAAGTTCTTTACATCGCTTCCTGAATATGAGAACAATCTGGCAACAGCCATGGAGGTCGCGATGAAAGACGCCCTGAAGACCCTGTTGACCCACACGCCCAAGGGAGCGGCTGCGGATCTGGTAGGCTTGGCGGGGCTTTTCGTGATTCTGTTTACCATTCTGTCCTTGCCCAGCCTCGCCTGATCTTGTCTGCCCCGCGCTCTGTCCCCCAAGGGTGACGGTCCGCCTTGCCTGGCCGACCGTCCGCCGTTCCAGACGCGCCACTGCCGCCGCCATCCCACCCCGGATGTGCGGCGGCCTTTTTTCAGGCGGCCGCCTGTGCGGACTCCATCGCTTCGCAGACGGCCTCCAGCGCCAGCAGGATCGAGGCATGGCGGTTCTTGTAGTCGCGGGCGGGGAGAAGGACTTCATAGCCCTGGAACGGTGCCGCCGGGACCGGGGCACCATCCTTCAGCATCGCGCGAAGGGCGTCGCGGGCGGTCTGAAGCTCGGGCAGGGTCCGACCGATCACGACCTGACCCAGCACCGCAGCCGAAGCCTGACCCAGCGCGCAGGCTTTCACATCCTGGGCGAAGTCGGCGACGCGGCCGTCCTTGACCATCACGTCCACCGTCACCGTCGACCCGCAGAGAGGCGAGCGGCGGCGGGCGGTCCCCTGTGGGGCCGGGAGCCGTCCCAGGTGCGGGATGTCGGCGGCGAGCCCGAGGATTCGGGCCGAGTAGAGCTTGATGAGGTCGCTGTCGCTCATGGTATTCCCCTGGATGACCCCGTATGTAAGCCCGGCAAACCCGCCTGCCAAGGAGAGAGCCATGCCGTTCGACCCGGCCTCACTGAACTACGATCCGGCGGGGCTGATCCCCTGCGTGGCGCAGGACCATGCTTCGGGCGAGGTTCTGATGCTGGCCTGGATGAACGCGGCGGCGGTCGCGGCCACGCTGGAGACGGGCAAGGTCACCTACTGGTCGCGGTCTCGGGGGGCGTTCTGGGTCAAGGGAGAGACCTCGGGGCACCACCAGCGGCTGGTCGAGCTGCGGGTCGATTGTGATCGGGACTGCCTTCTGGTGCTGGTCGAACAGGAGGGGCCGGCCTGTCATACGAACCGCAGGTCGTGCTTTTACATGGCGGTCCGGGACGGGGCGGAGGTCGAGATCCTGCAGCCTGTCCACGGTGGACAAAGCTGATACGTCCTTTGTAATCCGATACTTGGTCGCGGACGTTAAGGATTTGGTAACCCGACCATCCGGCGGATGTCGGCAGGTGTCGCACCCTCGGCCCGGTATTTGGACAGGGCCCGTGCATCGTCGCGCTTGGCCAGCCGCCTGCCCTGATCGTCGCGGATCAGGCGGTGGTGATGATAGAGGGGCGTCGGCAAGGCAAAGAGGTGCTGCAGGATCACCTGAACGGGCGTGAAGTCGAACAGGTCCTCGCCGCGGATAACATGGGTCACGTCCTGCCGCGCGTCATCCAGCGCGGCGGCAAGAAAATAGGCCACGACATCCTCACCCTTGCGGGACAGAACTACATCGCCGATCCCGGCCATGGCAGCCTCCGGGACGATGCGGTGAGTGCCCGGATGCCCCGGGCCGGATTCATGAAAGACAAGGTCGGTGCCCGCAAGTGTCGCCAATGCAGCGGCAAGGTTGAGGCGCAGGGCGTCGCCGGGCCGGCGGCTCTCCATGCGCCGATGACGACAGGTGCCGGGATAGACGGCGAAGGTTACACCCTCTTGCGGGGCAGACAGGGCTGCGCGGATGTCCGATCGGGTGCAGGAGCAGGGATAGAGACTCCCTTGCGGAACAAGAGTTTCAAGCCGGGAGTTGTAAGAAGCGAGATGCTCTGACTGCCGCAGGATCGGCCCATCCCAGCGCAGGCCAAGCCAGGCGAGGTCGTCCTGGATCAGGGAGTCATACTCTGCCCGGCAGCGTTCAAGATCGGTGTCCTCCATCCGCAGCAGGAACCTGCCCCCCTCGGCCCGCGCCATGTCATGCGCGAGGATTGCGGAATAGGCGTGGCCCAGATGCAGCGGGCCGGTGGGGCTGGGCGCGAAGCGGGTTACGAAAGCCATTCCGTGAACGCCTGCTTGGCCCGGTCGGTATAGGCCTTGTAGCGGACCGTGCGGCCGCGACGGCCACCCTTGGCGTCAATCGGGGGGAAGAGGCCGAAGTTGACGTTCATCGGCTGGAAGGTCTTCGCCTCGGCCCCGCCGGTGATATGGGTGACAAGCGCGCCCATCGCGGTTTCGGGCGGCGGTGGGGAAAGCTCGCGCCCGAGAAGATCGTGCGCGGCCATTCTGCCTGCCAACAATCCCATCGCGGCGGATTCGACATAGCCTTCAACCCCGGTGATCTGACCGGCAAAACGTATATACGGGCGGGATTTCAGCCGCATCTGGGCATCCAACAGCGTCGGCGAGTTGATGAAGGTGTTGCGGTGGATGCCGCCGAGACGGGCGAAACTGGCGTTCTCCAACCCCGGAATCATCTTGAATACAGCGGTTTGCGCGCCGTATTTCATCTTGGTCTGAAAACCGACGATGTTGTGCAGGGTGCCCAGCTTGTTGTCGCGGCGCAGCTGGACGACGGCATAGGCCTTTTCATCCGGCTTGTGCGCGTTGGTCAGACCCACAGGCTTCATCGGGCCGTGGCGCAGAGTCTCTCGCCCGCGTTCGGCCATGACCTCAATCGGCAGGCAGCCGTCGAAGTAACCTGCGGTTTCGCCCTCGTGGAACTCGGTCTTGTCCGCAGCGAGAAGGGCGTCGATGAAGGCCTCATACTCGTCGCGGGTCATCGGGCAGTTGATGTAGGCCTTCTGCTCGTCTTCGGTTTCACCCTTGTCGTAGCGGCTTTGGAGCCAGGCGGTGCGCATGTCGATAGAGTCTGTATATACAATCGGCGCGATAGCGTCGAAGAAGGCCAGCGCCTCGGCGCCCGTTGCGGCGCGGATGGATTGGGCCAGCGTGGGGCTGGTCAGGGGGCCGGTCGCGATGATCCAGTATCCGGATGAAGGAAGTTCGGTAACTTCCTCATAAGACGTTGAAATCAGCGGATGCGATTTCAGTTTTTCGGTGACCGCGCGGGCAAAAGGATCGCGGTCCACGGCCAGCGCACCCCCGGCCGGAAGCCGATGCTTTTCGGCCATTTCCATGACCAGACCACCCGCAGCCCGCATTTCCCAGTGCAGGAGGCCGACGGCGTTCTGTTCGTGGTCGTCCGAGCGGAAGGAGTTGGAACAGACCATCTCGGCGAAGTCGCCGGTCCTGTGTGCAAAAGTGCCGGTCTTTGGCCGCATCTCGTGCAGGACCACGGGAACGCCGAGGTTCGCGGCGGCCCAGGCGGCTTCAGAGCCTGCCATGCCGCCGCCGATGATGTGAAGGGGTTCGGTCATGGGGCCGATGTAGCGGGGCCGGCGGCGTCGAACAAGGCCCGGCGTTCGGCGTCCGGATCGATGTCGGGGCGGCCAAGTGCGGCGGCCTTGAGAAAGAAGCCGGGGGCCGGGTGGCCGACAGGCGACAGTCGCTGCGACAGAACGACGGCGCGGAACGGCCTTCCGGCGGCGGCGTCTGCCTCCATCAGGGCCTCGAGCGCGGCGGTAAGCTCGGCCATGCGGAGGCCGAGTTCCGTTGCGAGCGGGCCGTAGCCGATGGTCTGGCCCGCAGCCGCAAGGGCCGCGAGGCGGGCCTCAAGCCTCATCGCCCTGGTCGGCCACCCGGGCGACCGAAACCACTTCCTCATCCGCCGCGACCGCAAACACCTTCACGCCGCCCGCAGAGCGCGAGCGGAAGCTGATCTGATCGACGGGCACCCGGATCGACTGCCCGGTCGAGGTGGCGAGCATGATCTGGTCTGAGGTGTCGACGGGGAAGGAGGCGATGATCCGGCCGCCGCGCGGTCCGGGAGAGATCGCCTTGACGCCCATGCCGCCACGGCCCCGGACGGGGTAGTCATGGCTGGAGGAAAGCTTGCCGGAGCCGCCCTTGGTGATGGTCAGGATCAGATCCTCGGCGGCGGACATCTCGCTGTAACGTTCGGTGCTAAGTTGGCCTGCGGCAACGGTTTCTTCCTCGTCGTCATCCGCTTCGTCCTCGGTGATCCCGGCCATCAGGCGGCGCTGTTTCAGGTAGGCCTCGCGTTCCTCCGGAGTGGCCTCGAAGTGGCGGATGATGGACATCGAGACGACATGGTCGCCTGCGGCGAGGCGGATGCCACGAACGCCGGTGGAGCCGCGCGATTTGAAGACCCGGATCTCGGTGGTGGAGAAGCGGATGGCGCGGCCGGCTTCGGTCACCAGCATGATGTCGTCGTTCTCGTCCGCGATTGCGGCGTTCACCAGGGTGATGCCCTCGGGGAGTTTCATCGCGATCTTGCCGTTGCGCATGACATTGGTGAAGTCGGACAGGTCGTTCTGGCGGACGTCGCCGTCCGAGGTGGCGAAGACGATCTGCAGGCTGCCCCAGTCTTCTTCGGGGACGTCAACGGGCATCAGCGCGGCGATGGAGATGCCGCTTTGGATCGGCAGGATGTTGACCAGCGCCTTGCCCTTGGCGGTGCGACCGGCCAGCGGCAGGCGCCAGGTCTTCAGCTTGTAGACCATCCCGTCTGTTGTGAAGAAAAGCAGCCAAGTGTGTGTATTTGCGACGAAAAGCGTGGTGACGACGTCGTCGTCCTTGGTCTGCATCGAGGCCAGGCCCTTGCCGCCCCGGTTCTGGGCGCGGAATTCGGCAAGCGGCGTGCGCTTGATGTAGCCGCCCGAGGTTATGGTGACGACCATGTCCTCGCGCTCGATCAGGTCCTCGTCCTCCATGTCGCCGGACCAGTCGGTGATCTCGGTGCGGCGGGGGACGGCAAACAGGGCCTTCACTTCGCGCAGCTCGTCCGAGATGATCGCCATGATCCGGTCGCGGCTGCCGAGGATGTCGAGGTAGTCCTTGATCTTGGCCGCCAGTTCCTCAAGCTCGTTCGTGATGGTCTTCACGCCAAGCTGGGTCAGGCGCTGCAGTTGCAGGTCAAGGATCGCCCGCGCCTGAAGCTCCGAGAGGTTATAGGTGCCATCGTCGTTGATCGGGTGCGACGGATCGTCGATCAGGCGTATATACGGCGCGATTTCATGGGCAGGCCAGCGCCGCACCATCAGCTGCTCGCGGGCTTCTGCCGGTGTGGCCGAAGCGCGGATCGTGGCAACCACCTCGTCGACATTGGCGACTGCAACCGCGAGGCCGCAGAGGATGTGGCTGCGCTCGCGGGCTTTGCGCAGTTCGTAAGCGGTGCGGCGCGCAACAACTTCTTCGCGGAAGGTGATGAAATAGCTGAGAAAATCGCGCAGGGTCAGTTGTTCTGGCCTACCGCCGTTCAGGGCCAGCATGTTGCAGCCGAAGCTGACCTGCATGGTCGAGAAGCGGAAAAGCTGGTTCAACACGACGTCGGGCGTCGCGTCGCGCTTCAACTCGATCACCACGCGGACGCCGATCCGGTCGGATTCGTCGGCGATCCCGGCGATGCCCTCGACGCGCTTTTCCCGGACAAGCTCGGCGATCTTCTCGATCATCGTCGCCTTGTTGACCTGATAGGGCACCTCGTCGATGACGATGGCCCAGCGGTCCTTGCGGATTTCCTCGATGTGAGTTTTCGAGCGGATGATGACCGAGCCGCGGCCTTCGAGATAGGCTTTGCGTGCGCCCGAGCGGCCGAGGATCTGCCCGCCCGTCGGGAAGTCGGGGGCGGGGATGATCTCCATGAGTTGCTCCATGGAGATGTCGGGGTTTTCGATCAGCGCCAGCGTGCCGTCGATCACTTCGCCCAGGTTGTGCGGCGGGATGTTCGTCGCCATGCCGACCGCGATCCCGCCGGCGCCGTTGACCAGCATGTTGGGAAAGCGGGCGGGAAGGACGGTGGGTTCGCGGTCCTTGCCGTCGTAGTTGTCCTGGAAATCGACGGTTTCCTTGTCGATATCGGCCAGAAGGAACGCGGCGGGCTTGTCCATCCGGACTTCGGTATAGCGCATGGCGGCGGCGTTATCGCCGTCCATCGAGCCGAAGTTGCCCTGACCGTCCAGAAGCGGCAGCGACATCGAGAACGGCTGCGCCATCCGCACCAGCGCGTCATAGATCGCACTGTCGCCATGCGGGTGATATTTCCCCATCGTGTCGCCCACGGGCCGCGCGGATTTGCGGTAGGCCTTGTCGTGGGTGTTGCCCGATTCCTGCATCGCGAACAGGATGCGGCGGTGGACCGGCTTCAGCCCGTCGCGCAGGTCGGGGATGGCACGGGAGACGATAACGCTCATCGCGTAGTCGAGATAGGCGGTCTTCATCTCGGCCGAGATGTCGATCTGGGGGCCGTGCCAGCTGGGACGATCCGGGTTTTCTTGTTTGTTGTCAGTATCTTCCGGAGTATCGGCCATCTGGGCAGGCGCCTTCCTTGCGGGAACAATATCTAGCAGAATTCAGGATACACCATCCCAGCTATGGGGTGCAATGGCGGGCTGCAACCCGGCTGGCAGCACCTGGAGGAGAGTGCCAACATTTTGTTTTCATTGATTTTTAATTGGAGTTTGGCATGATTCCCTCAGCGACGATCCGAAAGGGGAAAAGATGGTCGGACACGAGATGGAGTTGATGCTGAAGGGCTATGGGCTGACCACAGCCGAGCTTTACTATCGGATGCCGGATTACCGAAGCGTGCTGAACAGCTACATCTGGCAGGACTACGACCTTGCGCCGGACTATCCGGTACTCTTCAAGTTCATCGAGTTCTGGCAGGACAAGATCGAGGGGCCGCTGCATTCGGTCCGCTTCACCCACCGGAAACTGATCAGCCCGGGGGAATGGCGGAACGTCGTCGGAGAATTCCACCTGCATTGACGCAGACGGGTGCAGGGTTGCGCCGACTTCTCCAAGAGAGGGGATTTGATCGGACCTTCGAGAGGCATGTCCCCTGCGATGCGGGATTGTCATAATCACGGCGACAGTCAATTCAGTCCAGTGGGACTGTTCTAGCTTTTGCCGCTATCTGGCGTCTTATTCGCGGAGGTTGCGACAATCAAAATGAACTGGCGCGATTGTTGAGGGCGTAGCTACATGGGTAGCTACGTTGTGTATATACAAATACTGCATATGGTGATTTGGTGCGGATGCACCTCAATGGGTTGATGCGGTGGTTATTTCGATCGAGTGGGGCGATCAAAGACTTTCTTTCCCATCAGACTGCCGACCAGATCGACCATCAGCCGCGCCGTCATCCCGCGATCATCCAGAAACGGGTTCAGCTCCACGAGGTCCAGGGAGGTGACCAACCCGGATTCATGCAGGAGTTCCATCACCAGATGCGCCTCGCGAAAGGTGGCACCGCCGGGGACAGTGGTGCCGACGGCGGGGGCAATCGAAGGATCGAGGAAGTCGACATCAAGGGAGACATGCAGCATCCCGGCCTCGGCCCGGACGCGATCCAGAAACTCGCGCAGGGGGGCGACCAAACCGCGCTCGTCGATCACCCGCATGTCATTGATGAAGATGTCACGCTCCAGCATGGCCGCCTGCTCGGCGGGGTCGACCGAGCGGATGCCGAACATGCAGATGCGGTGTGCCGGCACCGGGGCGGGGAAGGGCGGGAAGGCGTCGAACCCGTCACGGCCGGCGATATAGGCAAGCGGCGTGCCATGCAGGTTGCCGGAGGTGGTGGTCAGCGGCGTATGGAAGTCGGAATGCGCATCGAGCCAAAGAAGGAACAGCGGACGGTCAGCCCGGGCGGCAAAGGCGGCGGCCCCGGCGGCAGAGCCAAGGGCAAGCGAATGGTCGCCGCCCAGGATGATCGGGAAGCCGCCCTGCGACAGGGCATCGTCGACGCGGTCCATCAGGATCTCGGCCCAGGCGACGGTTTCGGGCAGATCGTGCACGACAGGATTTGGGCAGGTGACGTCCGGCAGATCGGACAGGGCAAGGTCGCCCCAATCCTCGACCCCGTGGCCTTCGGAGGAAACCTCGCGCGCGATCCCGGCGACGCGGTAGGCAGCCGGGCCCATGAGGCAGCCGGGGCGCCTTTGGCCAGAGTCGACGGGCGCACCGATCAGGATGGTCTTGGGCATGGGAGTCTCCATTTTGATCGGGCGCTTTGGTCCGGTGTAGCGGGGCTGATCGGGAAGTGGCAACCGGCATTTCGGCGGGATTCGCGGGTTCGGCCGGGCATTGTGGCGGGCGGGCGCGGCGGATGGGCGCAGGGCTTTCGCTGTCGCGCTGCGGGGCCTATGATGGCGGCAACAGTGAGGTGGGGCCATGATCGTCGAACTCGGGCATTTTGCGCTGATCCTTGCGCTGATGGTAGCACTTGTGCAGGCCACGCTGCCGCTGTGGGGCGCGCATACGGGGGATCTCCGGCTTATGGCGCTGGCGGAACCGGCGGCGTTTCTGCAGGTGCTGCTGCTGGGAGGGGCCTTTGCGGCGCTGACCTGGGCCTTCGTGACGTCAGACTTCTCACTGGCGGTGGTGGTGTCGAATTCGCACACGGCAAAGCCGATGCTCTACAAGGTGTCGGGGGTCTGGGGAAACCATGAGGGCTCGCTGCTCCTGTGGGTGCTGATCCTGTCGGTCTACGGGGCGGCGGTGGCGGCCTTCGGCGGCGGCTTGCCGGTCCGGCTGCGCGCGAGGGTGCTGTCGGTGCAGGCAATGATCGGGGTGGCGTTCCTGTCGTTCCTGCTGTTCACCTCGAACCCGTTCTGGCGGCTGGCAGTGCCGCCGCTGAACGGCAAGGATCTGAACCCGCTGCTGCAGGACGCCGGCCTCGCGTTCCACCCGCCGTTTCTCTACATGGGCTATGTCGGCCTGAGCATGGCGTTCAGCTTTGCGGTGGCGGCGCTGATCGAAGGCCGGATCGATGCGGCCTGGGGACGCTGGGTCCGGCCCTGGACGCTGGCAGCCTGGATCTTCCTGACCATCGGCATCGCGCTGGGATCGTGGTGGGCCTATTACGAGCTGGGCTGGGGCGGATTCTGGTTCTGGGATCCGGTGGAGAACGCAAGTTTCATGCCCTGGATTCTGGCGACCGCGCTGCTGCATTCGTCGATCGTGGTGGAAAAGCGCGAAACCCTGAAGGCCTGGACCGTGCTTCTGGCGATCCTGGCCTTCGGGTTCAGCCTGATCGGGACCTTCATCGTGCGGTCGGGGGTGATCACAAGCGTCCACGCCTTTGCCAACGACCCCGAGCGGGGGGTGTTCATCCTGATGATCCTCGGGTTCTTCACCGGGGGGGGGCTGGTCCTGTTCGCGTTTCGGGCCGGGGTCATGGAGGCGAAGGGCATCTTCAGTGTCGTCAGCCGGGAAAGCGCGCTGGTGGCGAACAACATCCTGTTGTCGGTGGCAGCCCTGGTCGTCTTCATCGGGACGATCTGGCCCCTGGTCGGGCAGTTGGTCCTGGGACGCGATCTGGCGGTGGGTGCGCCGTTCTTCAACCTGGTCTTCACGCCCTTCATGGTGGCGCTGGCGCTGATCCTGCCGCCGGGGGCGATGCTGGCCTGGAAGCGGGGCGCGCTCGGGCGGTCTATGCGCGGGCTGGTCCCGGCGCTGGTGCTGGCGCTGGCGCTGGCTGCGCTGGCCTACGCGATGCAGACCGGACGGACTGCGCTGGGGCCGGTCGGACTTGGCCTTGGGGCCTGGGTGGTCTTCGGCGCGCTGACCGATCTTTGGACACGGACCGGCCGCGAGACAGTCGGCGCGCGGCTTGGCCGTCTGACTCGGCTGCCCCGGGCCGACTGGGGCAAGGCCACGGCGCATGGCGGATTGGGCGTCACGATCTTTGCGGTCGCGGCGATGATGTCCTGGAAGGTCGAGGATATCCGGGTGGTGCAGGAAGGCGAGACCTTTCCCCTCGGGGCCTACGAGGTGCGACTGGACAAGGTCGAAGAGGTTCGGGGGCCAAACTACACCTCGACCATGGGAACCATGACGGTGATGAAAAGCGGCGCGGTGGTGGCGGTGCTGTATCCGGAGAAGCGGGTCTATCCGGTGGCACGCATGCCGACGACCGAGGCCGCAATCGCCTACGGCTTTCTGCGCGACCTGTATCTCGTCCTTGGCGACCGGCAGAAGAGCGGGGGCTGGGCGGTGCGGAGTTACATCGAGCCCTTCGCCAACTGGCTGTGGGGCGGGGCGATCCTGATGGCAATCGGGGGGGGGCTCAGCCTGTCGGACCGCCGTTTCCGGGTGGCGGCGGGGGCCAGGCGTGCGGCGATGGGGGTGCCTGCGGAATGATCGGGCGCGGGTCATGGTGGGGTCGAGCCCCAACCTACATTCTTGCGCTGTTCCTGCTGGTGGTTCCGGCCTGGGCGGTGCAGCCGGACGAAATGCTTGCGGATCCGGTTCTGGAAGCCCGCGCGCGCGCGATCAGCAGCGAGATCCGCTGCCCGGTCTGCCGGGGCGAAACGATCGACGATTCCAATGCGCCAATCAGCCGGGACCTGCGGCTCATCGTCCGCGAGCGGCTGGTTGCGGGCGACACGGACGCAGAGGTGGTGGAGTATATCGTCGCGCGCTTTGGCGAAGGGGTGCTGTTCAAGCCGCCTGCCAGGGGGGCAAATCTGGTGTTGTGGCTCGCCGGTCCGGCGTTGTTGCTTGCCGGGATCGGCGTGGCCGTGGCAGCGGGACGGCGGCGGCGGGCAGCACCCGAAGCGGCATTGTCTCCGGCGGAAGAGGACCGGGTACGCGAAATCCTGAATCAGTGACGCCGCGTTTGCCTTTGGTGCCGCGCTGACCACCGATAGAGTGGCAGGCAAAGCGGGGAGGCAGGCATGGGCGATCTGGTCAGGGTCGAGGTCGGGGGCGGCGTGCATCGTATCACGCTGAACCGGCCCGCGGTGATGAATGCCCTGAGCCGTGACCTGCGGCGCGACCTGACGGCGGCGCTGATTGCGGGGCATACCGCGCGGGTCATCGTGCTGACCGGCGCGGGGCGGGCGTTCTGTTCCGGCCAGGATCTGACCGACGCTCAGGGACTGGATGCAGCCAGCTTCGAGGCCACTCTGAACAACGAATACGTGCCGATGATCCGGGCGATCACCGAAGCCCCGGTGCCGGTCATCGCCGCGGTGAACGGGGTCGCGGCGGGCGCGGGGGCCAATCTTGCGCTGGCCTGCGATCTGGTGATCGCGACGGAAAGCGCGGTGTTCATCCAGGCCTTTGCCCGGATCGGGCTGATTCCGGATGCGGGGGGCACATCCTTTCTTCCGCAGCGGGTGGGATTGCAGCGGGCGATGGGGGCGGCCCTGCTGGCCGAGCCGGTCAGCGCGCGGCGGGCAGCGGACTGGGGAATGATCTGGGAGGCCGTGCCGGACGACCGTTTCGCCGAAGTGGTGGCGGCGCGGGCCGGGCAGCTGGCGGTCGGGCCAACCGGAGCCTACGCCGCCCTGAAACAGGCCCTGCGCAGCGCGTTCGCAGAGCCATTGGAGGCGCAGTTGGCCGTCGAGGCGCGGTTGCAGGGCGCGTGCGGAGCGTCAGAGGACTTTCGCGAGGGCGTGGCAGCGTTCCTGGAGAAGCGGGCGGCGAAGTTCGCCGGGCGTTAGGTCGGGGTTCACCCCGACCGACGCCTTGTATATACCGAGTGCGGTTCTGCGATTTTGCCCTAATTATCTGCCGATTACACGCCTCTCTTCAACCCAGCCACGCCCGTCCTGGCGATTTCGACCAGGCCAAGGGGGCGCATCAGGTCGGCAAAGGCGTCGATCTTGTCCGGGGTGCCGGTCATCTCGAAGACGAAACTTTCCAGAGTGGAATCGACGACATTTGCGCGGAAGATCTCGGCCAGGCGCAGCGCCTCGATCCGGTGGTCGCCAATGCCCCTGACTTTGACCAGCGCAAGCTCGCGTTGGACCGAGGGTCCGTCCATCGTCAGGTCATGGACGGCATGGACCGGGACCATGCGGCTGAGCTGCGCCTCGATCTGGTCGATCACGGCCGGGGTGCCGCGGGTGACGATGGTGATGCGGCTGCGGTGGCCGGTATGGTCGACCTCGGCCACGGTGAGGCTGTCGATGTTGTAGCCGCGCCCCGAAAAAAGGCCGATGACGCGGGCGAGGACCCCGGGCTCGTTCTCCACGATCACAGCGAGGGTATGGCTCTCCTCGATCTCGGAATTGGTGGCGCGAAGATCGTAGGCCGAATGGCTGGTCGAGCCCTTCTTGATGTTCAGTGCGGACATGTCTGTCGTCCCTTCAGGTCGTGTAAGGCAGGTTGCGGGGCTGGTTGCGGAGGCAGGTTGCGGGGCAGGTTGCGGGGCAGGGGTCAGAAACCGATCCAGGACGGACGGCCGACGCGGCGGATGATGGCGTAGATGATCAAGGGGCCGACGATCCCGGCCAGCGTGCCAAGGATCATCTGAACGGTCAGGTCGGTGGTGAACCGGCCAAGGACAGCACGGATGCCTGCGGAAAAGATGGTGTGGGCAAGGTAGATGCCCATCGACGAAAGACCGAGGAAGACAAGCAGGCGGGAAGCGGCACCGGTTCCGGCGGCAAAGGCGGCGCGCACCATCGCAAGGACGGCAAGCGACAGAAGGATGCCGAGGATCTGCCTGGTGAGCAGGGTCGGCGTGATCTGGAAGCTGAGGGCTTGCAGCACGAGGAACGCAGCGGCGGCGGCGACAAGGACCAGAGGGCCGCGCGCGGGCAGACCGGCAGGTCCAAGGGCGAGGCCGGTGAGGAATGCCCCAGCATAGGTCAAGGCACCGAAGGTCCAGGCATTCAGGCCGATCGGGGTGAAGCTGGAGCCAAGGATCACGACACCGGCCAACGCGGACCAGGTTGCGGTGCCAAGCGGGCGACCGACGACGCGGATGAGGCCGAGGAAGATCAGGTGCTGCAGGAAAAGTGCCCAGAGGAACCAGAAATACTCGCGCGGGGGCAGCGGGAAGAAAAGAAGGCTCCGGAGGCCCTGCACCTGGGTATTGGCGACATCGCCAGCGGCCAGGCGGGCGGCGGTGAAAAGGTAGGACCACAGGACCAGAGGCCACAAAAGCCGGGTGACGCGGGTGATCGCGGCCTCGGGGTAAGTGCGCTTCAGGGCCCAGGATTCGAAGGTCATGCCGGAGAGGAGGAAAAAGAGCGGCATGTGGAAGTTGTAGATCAGCGTGTCGATGACGCGGAACAGGTCCGGGTTGCCGATCATGCCCGCGCTGTCGAGGCCGCGCCAGGCATGGCCGATCACCACCAGGATGATGCCAAGCCCCTTCGCGATGTCCAGCGACAGATCGCGGGACGCCGGTTGGGCAGGGGCTGTGATGGTCATTGTCATCCGCGGTCTGTCCGGTATCAGACCAGCACCGCGCCCTTGGCACCGATCACACCCTGGGTGTCGGCCTCGCCCAGAAGCATCTCGTTGTGCGGCTTGCCTGACGGGATCATCGGGAAGCAGTTTTCGTGCTTTTCGACCAGGCAGTCGAAGATCACCGGGCCGTCGTAGGCCAGCATCTCCTGGATCGCATCGTCGAGGTCCCTGGGGTCCTTGCACTGGATGCCCTTGCAGCCGAAAGCCTCTGCCAGTTTGACGAAATCGGGCAGGCTTTCGCTCCAGGACGAAGAATACCGCTCGCCGTGCAGAAGCTCTTGCCACTGGCGGACCATGCCGAGGCGTTCGTTGTTCAGGATGAACTGCTTCACGGGCGCGCGGAACTGCATGGCGGTGCCCATTTCCTGCATGTTCATCAGCCAGGACGCCTCACCCGCGACGTTGATCACCAGCGCCTCGGGGTGGGCGATCTGCACGCCGATGGAGGCGGGCAGGCCGTAGCCCATGGTGCCAAGGCCTCCGCTCGTCATCCAGCGGTTCGGATCCTCGAAGCCCAGATATTGCGCGGCCCACATCTGGTGCTGGCCGACCTCGGTGCAGATGTAGCGGTCATGGCCCTTGGTCAGCGCCTCAAGCCGTTCGAGGGCGTATTGCGGTTTGATCGTGGAGGTGGAGGGTTTGTAGGACAGGCACTTCACGCTGCGCCATTCGTCGATCTGCTTCCACCAGGACGCCAGCCCGCGCTTGTCGGTCTTCGACCCGCGCGCGCGCCATTGGCGGAGGACTTCCTCCAGCACGCGGGTCACGTCGCCGACGATCGGCACGTCGACATGGATCACCTTGTTGATCGAGGAGGGGTCGATGTCGATATGCGCCTTCTTCGAGCGGGGGGAGAAGTCCTTGACCCGCCCGGTGATCCGGTCATCGAACCGCGCGCCGATGTTGATCATGAGGTCGCAGCCGTGCATGGCAAGGTTCGCCTCGTAAAGCCCGTGCATCCCCAGCATCCCGACCCAGTTCTTGCCGGACGCGGGGTAGGAGCCCAGACCCATCAGGGTGGAGGTCACGGGGAAGTTCGTCTCGGCCGCCAGTTCCCGCAGAAGCTGGCTGGCGCGCGGGCCCGAGTTGATGACGCCGCCGCCGGTGTAAAGGATCGGGCGTTCGGCCTGTTCCATCAACTCGACCAGACGGGCGATCTGGTCCGGGTCGCCCTCGGTCCGGGGCTGGTAATGCGAGATCTTCATCTTTTCCGCCGGGACATAGTCGGCGGTGGCGAATTGCACGTCCTTCGGGATGTCGATCAGCACCGGGCCCGGGCGGCCGTGGGTGGCGACATGGAAGGCCTGATGTATGGTTTCGGACAGTTTCGCGGTGTCCTTCACCAGCCAGTTCATCTTGGTGCAGGGGCGGGTGATACCGACAGTGTCGGCCTCCTGGAAACCGTCGGTGCCGATCATGAAGGTCGGAACCTGGCCGGTCAGGACCACGATCGGGATCGAATCCATCAGCGCGTCGGTCAGGCCGGTCACGGCGTTGGTCGCACCGGGGCCGGAGGTCACCAGCGCCACGCCGGGCTTGCCGGTGGACCGCGCATAGCCTTCGGCCATGTGGACCGCGCCCTGTTCGTGGCGCACAAGGATGTGGCGGATGTCGTTCTGCTGGAAGATCTCGTCATAGATCGGAAGCACGGCACCGCCGGGATAGCCAAAGACGACCTCGACGCCCTGCTCCTTGAGGGCCTGGATCACCATTCTCGCTCCGGTCATCTGCTTCGACATTTCCGCGTCTCCGTTATGCGCAACAAAAAGCCCCCGGAGTTTCCTTCGGGGGCGCATGGGAACCACTATGGTCAACCGTCACCGGCCCATGCGCGTCCTTCCTACGATGACAAGAAGTCTGGCCATTGGCCCATCCCCTTCACGTTCGGTCGGAACAGTAGGCGGGGATATGCCGGGCGTCAACCGGATTTGCAATACGATAATGTCGCCCGGCGGCAGCATTTTTGAACTTTTGTTGCGATGTTATGTCACGCAGCGCAACTTTAGCTCATATGACCAGAAATCTGGCCCGAACGGGCAGGTAACAGACGGCGTTCAGCTTGTTGCCGTCGGGATCGCGGACATAGCCCGCATAGAAAGTCGCCCCATACTGCGGACGAAGGCCGGGCGCACCTTCGTTGCTGCCGCCGTTGGCCAGAGCGGCGGCGTGGAAGGCGTCGACCGCGGCCCGGCTTTCGGCCAGAAACGAAACCATGGTGCCGTTCCCCGGTACGGCCGGTTGCCCGTCAAAGGGCAAGGTCACCCAAAGATGCGGCCCGGGATCGTCGAGGCCCCAGGCAGCGGACCGGTGGTCGTGGCCGTCGATCCGGGCATGGCCAAGCGGTGCCAGCACGGCGTCGAAGAAGGCGATGGCACGTTCAAGGTTGCGGGTTCCGATCGAGACATAGCTGAACATGCCGTGCATCCTTGCAGAAGGGGTGTCGTATCGTCGGCAATGACTGTGCCGGTTGGAGCCGTCAGGGCAAAGACTGTGACAGGGCGGTGCGCATCGCAACTGGCAATGGTAGCGCCACCACGAGGCAATCGCTCTGGGTGTGCGGCATTTGGTAATTCAATATTACCAATTTCCGCCGGCTTATCCCAGATTTGTGTTCCAAACCTGCGGGTCAGTGCTTAGGGTCTACTTGCACCCGGGCGCGACGCACGCAGATGAAGGCGGACTCCGGGGCCAACATGGAGGAGTACTGAATGGATCGACGCTCATTTCTGACGAAAGCATCCGTTGGTGGCGTTGCCGCTGGCGCAGTAGCCCTGGCGGCCCCCGCCATCGCGCAAGAGTCCCCGACGGTGACCTGGCGTGTCACCTCGTCCTTCCCGAAGTCGCTGGACACGATCTATGGCGCGGCCGAGACGATGGCGAAATACGTCTCGGAATCCACCGATGGCAAGTTCCAGCTGCAGATCTTCCCAGCCGGCGAACTGGTTCCGGGCCTGGAGGCCGCGGATGCAGTGTCGGCCGGAACGGTCGAGGCCTGCCATACGGCCAGCTACTACTACTGGGGCAAGGATCCGACCTATGCGCTGGGGACGACCGTGCCGTTCGGACTGAACTATCGTCAGATGAACGCCTGGCTTTACCACGGTGGTGGCATCGATCTGATGAACGAATTCTTCAACACCCAGAACCTTCACTATCTGCCCTGCGGCAACACCGGGGTGCAGATGGGTGGCTGGTATCGCAAGGAGATCAACAGCCTAGCCGACCTGCAGGGGCTGAAGATGCGGATCGGCGGCTTTGCCGGAAAGATCATCGAGAAACTTGGCGTCGTGCCGCAGCAGATCGCGGGTGGCGACATCTATCCGAGCCTGGAAAAGGGCACCATCGACGCTGCCGAATGGGTCGGCCCCTATGACGACGAGAAGCTCGGCTTCTACAAGGTTGCGCCCTTCTACTACTATCCCGGCTGGTGGGAGGGCGGGCCGACACTGTCGACCATGGTCAACCTTGCCAAATGGAACGAGCTGCCGAAGGCCTATCAGGGCATCATGAAGACGGCCTGCGAGGCGTCGAACTCGAACATGATGGCGAACTACGACTTCAAGAACCCGACGGCGCTGAAGTCTCTGGTCGCGAACGGGGCGCAGCTGCGGCCTTTCCCGCAGGACGTGCTGTCGGCGGCCTTCGATGCGGCAAACGCCACCTATGCCGAGATTTCGGCGACCAACCCGGCCTTCAAGAAGATCCACGACAGTCAGTCGGCCTTCAAGCGGGACGCCTATCTCTGGGCCCAGATCTCGGAATACAACTATGACGTGTTCATGATGGGTCAGCAGCAGGCAGGCAAGCTCTGATCACCTCCAGAAACAGAGACAGGCCCCGGAGCGATCCGGGGCCTTTTTCTTTGGATCTCCGCTTACGGGTTGACGACCGGAGCGCCCAGTTTCGGCCCGGGCAAGGCAGGCACGGCCGTGCCACCACCTGCGTCCGGGGTGCCGAAGTTGGGCGTGCCAAGGGTCGGGGCCCCCAGTGTCGTGCCGCCGGGGGCGAGCGGTTTCAGGGTCGGCACCTTGATCTCGATGGACGAGGGATCAACCGGGGCAGCCTTGTAGCGCATGACCATTTGCGGGAAGGCGATGGTGATGCCGATCATGACGACCTGGATCACCACGAAGGGAACCGCGCCCCAGTAGATCTGCCCGGTCGAGACCCCGGCCAGCCGCTCGCCCGTCACCTTGTCGTTGTAGGGTGCCCTTGGAGCGACCGAGCGCAGGTAGAACAGGGCAAAGCCGAAGGGCGGGTGCATGAACGAGGTCTGCATGTTCACCGCAAGGATGACCCCGAACCAGATCAGGTCGATGCCCAGGGCTTCGGCCGGAGCCACGAGGAGCGGCACGATGATGAAGGCCAGCTCGAAGAAGTCGAGAAAGAAGGCAAGGAGGAACACGAGGACCGAGACGATGATCAGGAACCCGGTCTGGCCGCCGGGAAGGCCGACCAGCAGATGTTCGACCCAGACATGGCCGTTCACGCCGTAGAAGGTCAGCGAGAACATCCGCGCGCCGATCAGGATGAACATCACGAAGGCGGACAGCCGGGTGGTCGAGGACAGCGCCTGGTTGATCACGCCAAAGCTGAGACGGCGCTTCATGGCCGCCAGAAGCATGGCCCCGAGCGCGCCCATCGCTCCGCCCTCGGTCGGTGTGGCGATGCCGAGGAAGATGGTGCCGAGGACCAGGAACACCAGCGCAAGCGGCGGGATCAGCACGATGATGAACTGCTGGGCTAGCCGCGACATGGTGTTCAGTTTCAGGCTCTTGTCGAGCACCGCGTAGAGGTAGATCACCAGAACCCCGACGGTCGCGCCCAGGATGTCGGCATTCGCGCCCTGCGTCGGATAAAGCCAGAGATGCGCGCCATAGCCGATGCCGATGCAGACGGCGATGGCCACGAGAAGCGAGGTCACGCCATGGCCCAGCGTCCGCGCTTCGGGGGGCAGGGCCGGCACCCAGGTCGGCCGGAGGATCGAGAGCGTGAAGATGTAGAGCATGTAGAGCCCGGTCAGCACCAGTCCGGGAATGATCGCGCCGGCATACATGTCGCCGACCGACCGGCCCAGCTGGTCAGCCAGCACGATCAGCACCAGCGACGGCGGGATGATCTGTGCAAGCGTGCCCGAGGCCGCGATGACGCCGGATGCCACGCGCCGGTCATAGCCATAGCGCAGCATGATCGGCAGCGAGATCAGGCCCATGGCGATCACCGAGGCGGCAACGACGCCCGTGGTCGCCGCCAGAAGTGCGCCGACGATGATCACCGCATAGGCAAGACCGCCGCGGATCGGGCCGAAAAGCTGGCCTACAGTGTCCAGAAGGTCCTCGGCCATGCCGCTGCGTTCAAGGACGATCCCCATGAAGGTGAAGAAGGGGATGGCCAGCAGCGTATCGTTCGACATCGTCCCCCAGACCCGTTGCGGCATGGTGCCCAGAAGCACCCAGTCAAGGGTGATGTTCCCCGCCGAATAGGGGGCAAGCCAGACGCCGATGGCGAAGAACACCAGCCCGTTCGCTGCCAGCGAGAAGGCCACCGGATAGCCCAAGAGCAAAAAGACGATCAGGCTTGCGAACATGATCGGAGCCATGTTGATGGCGATGAGTTCAAGCATCAGCGCTTCTCCCCTTCTGCCAGCTTTGCGACCGTTTCGGCCAGCTGCGCGCCTTCCAGCTCGGCGGCCTCATGGGCAGAGACGAAGGGATGCGGATCCGGGATCAGGTCCTGCATGACGGCGATCTTCTTGATGATCTCCGAGATGGCCTGCGCGATCAGCAGCGCAAAGCCGACGGCAAGGATCGCGCGCGCCGGCCAGATGATCAGTCCGCCGGCATTGGTCGAGATCTGGCCCGAGTAGAAGGCCTGCAGGGTGTAGGGCACCAGAAACCAGGTCATCAGCATCACGAACGGCAGCGTGAAGAAGGTGTGGCCGATCAGGTCGATCCAGTGCTGGGTGCGGCGCGAACGGGTTCCGTAGAACACGTCGATCCGGATGTGTTCGTTCTGCTGCAGCGTGTAGGCGGCGGCACCCATGAAGGCCGCGCCGAAAAGATACCATTGCAGTTCCAGAAGCGAGTTCGACGACCAGTTGAACAGCTTGCGCACGATCGCATTGCCGGAACTGACAAGAACGGCAAGCAGGATCATCCAGATCACCGATTTTCCAATGAATTCAGTCACGCGGTCGATGACGCGCGCTAGGGCAAGCATGGCCTGCATCCGGTACCCCTCCCTGGGTTGACCGCCGGTATTCCGGCTGATCTGGCACAACTGGTAAACTTTTTTGTCCAATTAGCGTGTTTTTGCGCTCTCGGTCAACCCTGGAGTTCGGGACAGGCGGATCAGACGGCGGTCGAACGGTCCTTCAGACGTTGCCCGACCTCGGCGATGGCGCGGATCACAGGCATGAACTCCCGGCCCAGCACGGTCAGTGCATATTCAACCGAAGGTGGCGAAGTCTCCATCACGTTGCGTGTGAGGATGCCGCGCTCTTCCAGTTCCCGCAAGCGTTGGGTCAACACTTTCGCGGACACAAGCGGGATATCGGCCCGCAGTTCGGAAAATCGCCGGGGTCCGGAGGACAGATACCAGATGATATTGGGCGACCAGGCACCACCGATGAAGGCCATGCAGTCCGAAAGCGGGCACATCGGATGCGGCGTGCGGTTCTTGCGGCGCAAAGGCATGGTCGGAACCCCGGGATCAGGTGGAACCCGGATACTCCGGTCCTGCGGTTACTGCAAGTTACCGCGCCTCTCCGGGCGCTCCGTCGCCGACGGTGGCGGGACCGATCAGGTCCCAGCGGTTGCCGAAGGGATCGCGCCAGACGGCGACGGTGCCATAGGGCTCGGCGCGGGGCGGCTCCTCGAAATGGACGCCCGCGGCCTGCATAGCGGCATGGTCGCGGGAGAAGTCGTCGGTCGCAAGAAACAGGAACACCCGGCCCCCGGCCTGGTTGCCGACAGCCGCCCGCTGATCCGCGCCGTCGGCCCGGGCCAGCACCAGCCGTGTCCCGCCGCCCGGCGGTTCGACCGTCACCCACCGCTTGCGGCCCTGGTCGATATCCTCGGTGAGGCTGAAGCCAAGCCTGCCGACGTAGAACGCGATGGCGGCGTCATAGTCGGGCACCACCAGGGCCAGGGCGGAAATCCGGGCGGGCACCCTAAAGCCGGGTGTCGGGCAGGCTGATCCGCGCCACCTGTTCGGCGATCGGATCGACCGAGAGGGGATGGAGGTCGGCCCCGTGCGTCGCCGCATCGCCCACCGGCACCCAGCCGCCGCCCTTGTAGATCTCGAGCGCGGAAAACCCCGCCTTGTAGCCCATCTTGCGGCTGCCGGGCACCCAGTAGCCCAGATAGACGTAAGGCAGCCCCGCCTCACGCGCGATGGCGATATGGTCAAGAATGACATGCGTGCCCAGGCTGAGCGCGGTCAGGTCCGGATCGTAGAAGCTGTAGACCATCGAAAGGCCATCGTCGAAGACGTCGGTCAGGCAGACGGCGACCAGCGGGCGGCCGCGTTCGTCGTCGCGCGGTGGCCGGGTGTATTCGATCACGCGGGACTTGATCGGCGTTTCCTCTATCATCGCGGCGAACTCGAAGATGTCCATGTCGGCCATGCCGCCATCGGCGTGGCGCTGGTCGAGATAGCGGCGGAAAAGTCCGAACTGGTCTTCGGTCGCCCAGGGCGATGTCGCGTTGCGACGCAGCGCAGCCGCCCGCTTCAGGATGCGCTTCTGCGTGCGCGAGGGCTGGAAGTCGGCAACCCGGATCCGCGCCGAGAGACAGGCCGAGCATTCCGCGCAGGAGGGGCGGTAGAGGACGTTCTGGCTGCGGCGGAAGCCCTGTTTCGACAGCGTGTCATTCAGCTTTTGCGCATGTTCGCCTTGCAGCGCGGTGAAAAGCTTCCGCTCCATCCGGCCCGGGAGATACGGGCAGGGCTGTGGCGCCGTCACGTAGAACTGGGGCGTCAAGGGAAGCGAATGGCGCATCGGACTTTGGTCTTGGCCTGGAATGGCATGATGCTAACAACACCGAAGCCTTCCGCCAAGGCCCCTGTGGCGGAATGGCAAACGCCCCACCTTGCGGGGGCAAGGCGGGGCGAAGCGGCACGGGCCTGCGTCCGGTCAGTATTCGCCGGGGCGCGCGCCGGCTTCGGGTTTGGCCTCCGGTTTGGCCTCCGGTTTGGCCCCCGGTTTGGCCTCGGCGTCGGATGCGTCCTGCGTGGCGTTGGCGCGGGCGCGGTCTTCCATGAAGCTGTCGAATTCGGTCTTGTCCTTCGAGGTGCGCAGGCGTTGCAGGAAGGCCTCGAACGCCTCCTGTTCTTCCTCCAGGCGGCGAAGGGCTTCGGCCTTGTAGCTGTCGAAGGCGCGGTTTCCGGTCGGCTGGGCGGCGCGCATGGCGTGGCGGCCCCAGGCATGGTTATCGGACTGTGTGTGGTTGTGGTGGCGGCGGTGGCCGCAGGACCGTGCGAACATCTGTTTTCCCCAGATCATGTAGGCCAGGAGCGCAAGGCCCACGGGCCAGAAGATGACGAAGCTCAGGACCATGGCGGCGATCCAGGCCCATTTGCCCTTGGCGTCAAGCCAGTCCTCGCCACGGCGAAGGACGTTGCGGATCCCGCCTGGCCGGGCGGTGTCGGTAGTGGTGTGCATCGGCGGTCTCCAGTTTATGTGAATGCTTTTCACATGAGGGAAGATGCATGCGGCATGCGGGGGTTTCAAGGGGTTATGTGAAAGTATTTTACATCTTGCGTCCAGGGGCGGGACCGGGCTTTGGCTCCGGGTGTCGCACCCCGCATCCGGCAGGATTGGGTCTCACCCCCCATGCCACCGGTTTCTTGAACCGAAGGCGAAACCGATGGCATACCCCAGAGAGTATTTGGGAGAAGAGCAATCAGCGGTGGCGGGGTGTTGACCCTTTCGGAGCCGCGCCGCAAGGTTCCCGGCATGAGCCTTGCATCGCGCCTCACCCGACTGCCGATCGCCTACGATCGTGCCGCTGCGGCGGATTTCCGCGCGAATCTGGCGGGCTTTGCCCCCGAGGTCCTGGATCTGATGGCGGGGACCGCCGGCTGCAGTCCCTATCTGCGCGGACTGATGCAGCGCGAGGCGGACTGGCTGCGCGAGGCGGTCGAGGCACCCGAAGCTGCTCTGGACGCCGCTCTGGCCGGGCCGGACGCTGCGGGGATCGAGGCGCTGCCTCTCGCCCTGCGCGAGGCCAAGCGGCGGGTCGCGTTGCTGGCAGGCCTGTGCGATCTGGGCGGCGTCTGGGACCTTGCCACGGTGACGGGCGCGCTGACGCGGCTCGCCGACCGGGCGGTGCATCTGGCGCTGACCGGGCTGGTGGCCGAGGAAATCCGCCGGGGCAAGCTGCCGGGGGCCAAGCCGGATGACGCCGCGACGGCGGGGGGGATGGTGGCGCTTGCGATGGGCAAGATGGGGGCGGGGGAGCTGAACTATTCCTCGGACATCGACCTGATCTGCCTCTTCGACGAAGCCCGCTATCCGGGCGAGGAGCAGGAGGCGCGGGCCTCGTTCATCAAGGTCACCCGCCGGATGACGGCGGTCCTGTCCGAGGTGACTGACGGCTATGTCTTCCGCACGGACCTGCGCCTGCGCCCCGATGCCAGCGTCACGCCGGTCTGCCTGTCGATGGCGGCGGCCGAGGCCTATTACGAGGCGGAAGGCCGGACCTGGGAGCGCGCGGCCTATATCAAGGCGCGGCCCTGCGGCGGTGATCTTGCGGCGGGAGAGCGCTTCCTGAAGACGCTCACCCCGTTTGTCTGGCGCAAGCATCTGGATTTCGTGGCGATCCAGGACGCGCATGACATGCGGTTGCGCATCCGCGACCACCGGGGGCTGCATGGACCGATCGCGGTCGAGGGCCACAACATGAAACTTGGCGCGGGTGGCATCCGCGAGATCGAGTTCTTCACCCAGACCCGGCAGCTGATCGCCGGGGGGCGCGATCCGTCCTTGCGCGACCGGACGACAGTCGGAGGGCTGGCGGCACTGGCGGCGAAAGGATGGGTTCCGCCTGACGCGGCCATTGATCTGACCGGGCTCTATCGTGCGCACCGCGAAGTCGAGCATCGGTTGCAGATGGTGAACGACGCACAGACGCATGCAATGCCCGCGACCGCCGAAGGGGTGGCGCGGATCGCGGCCTTCTGCGGGCAATCCGAGGCCGAGTTCCGCCGCGACCTTCTGGACCGGCTGCAGCGGACCGACCGGCTGACGGAAGGCTTCTTTGCCCCCGGGCAGGCCGAGGACGGGCCGGAGCTGTCGGATACGGCACGCGAGATCACGAAGGGCTGGGAAAGCTATCCGGCGTTGAGGTCGGACCGGGCGCGGGGCATCTTCCGGCGTCTGCGGCCGCGGCTGTTGCGCGAATTGTCCCGGGCTGCGAACCCGGACGAGGCGCTGGTTGCCCTAGACGGGTTCCTTGCCGGGCTTCCGGCGGGGGTGCAGATCTTCGCCCTGTTCGAGGCGAACCCGACGCTGGTCGAACTGATCATCGACATCGCCGGATCGGCCCCGGGCCTTGCGCGCTATCTCGCGCGGAATGCAGGCGTCCTGGACGGGGTCATCGGCGGCAGTTTCTGGGGCGACTGGCCGGGGCTTGCCGGGTTGAAGGCCGAGCTTGCCACGCGGCTGGCCGGCGCCGGGGATTACGAGGCGCGGCTCGACATGGCCCGGCGCTGGATGAAGGAATGGCATTTCCGGGTCGGCGTGCATCACCTGCGCGGGCTGATCGACGGGTTCGAGGCCGGCAAGCACTACGCCGATCTGGCCGAGGCGGTTGTCGAAACCGTCTGGAACGAGGTGGCGACAGATTTTGCCGAGAGGCACGGGGCGATGCCGGGACGGGGGGCCGTGGTCCTTGGCATGGGATCGATCGGGGCAGGGCGGTTGAACGCGGGGTCGGACCTTGACCTGATCGTGATCTACGATGCCGGCGGGGTCGAGACATCCGAAGGCCCGCGCCCGCTGGCAACCCGGCCCTACTATGCGCGGCTGACGCAGGCGCTGGTGACGGCCCTTTCGGCGCAGATGCCCGAAGGCCGACTTTACGAGGTCGACATGCGGCTGCGCCCCTCGGGGCGCGCCGGGCCGGTCGCGACGACGTTGCAAAGCTTTACCACCTACCAGGAGACCGAAGCCTGGACCTGGGAGCATCTGGCGCTGACCCGGGCGCGGGTCATGGCGGGCGAGCCGACGCTTGCGGGCGAGGTCGAGGCACTGCGCCGTGCGATCCTGCTGGCGAAGGGGAAAGGGTCCCGGGTGCGAGGCGATGTGGCCGCCATGCGCGACCGGATTCAGGCGGCGAAACCGGCTCAGGGGCCATGGGACGCGAAGAACGGTCCCGGCCGGATCATGGACATCGAACTTGCGGCACAGACCTGCGCGCTGATCGCGGGCAACCCGGCGCGCAGCGTCGAACGTCAGATCGCGGCGGGGGCGGGGTCCGTGATGCCGGATTCGGACGCGCAGACCCTGGCGTCTGCCTACAGGCTGTTCTGGCGCCTGCATGCCGCCGCGCGGCTTCTGACGGACCGACCGCTGGACTGGGACAGTCTGGGCGAGGGCGGGCGGGCCTTCGTCCTGCGGGAAACCGGGGCGAAGGATGCGGGTGCCCTGGCTGCCGGCCTGGCGCGGGCGATGGACGAGGCGGCTGCGGCAGTCGAGCGGCTGGTGGGGAGCGAGGATGGGGAGACGAGCGATGGACCTGAAAGAGGCTGACCCGAAAGGACTGGTGCGGGAAAGCTACCGCATCGAGGGGATCACTCCGGGCGAGTGCCGGTCGATTTTCATGGATTGGGCGCTGTCGCTGCCGGTGGGCGCGCCGGTCGCGGAGGCCGCCCGGGTGCTGATCGCCACCTATGCCACGCAGTCACCGGATCATCCGATGTCCACAGTTCTGGACGAGGCGCTGACCACACCCGGACTGCCGCGCCGCCGGGGGGGACGCAGCGGGCGACAGGGCGCTGGTGTCTGAGGATGAGGCGCTGCGCGGCGTGTTCAGGCGCTGCGCGGCAGGGCGGCGGCCTCGGCCGCAAGACGGGTGATCGCGGCCCAGTCGCCCTTGGCCATCGCGTCTTTCGGGGCGACCCAGCTTCCGCCGACACAGAGGATGTTCTTCAGGCCCAGATAGTCCGGCGCAAGTTTCAGGCTGATGCCGCCGGTCGGGCAGAAGCGGACCTGCGGGATCGGCGAGCCGATGGATTTCAGGTAGGCCGCGCCCCCGGCCTGTTCGGCCGGAAAGAACTTCTGCACGGTGTAGCCTTTTTCCAGCAGCAGCATGATCTCGGTTGCGGTCGCAGCCCCTGGCAGGAGCGGCAGGCCTTCGTCTTCGCAGGCGGCGATGATCCGGTCGGTTGCCCCGGGAGAGACGCCGAAAGTCGCACCTGCGGCCTTGGCGGCCTTGACATCGGCGGGGGTCAGCAGCGTGCCCGCACCGACGATCCCGCCCGGCACTTCGGCCATCGCGCGGATCGCATCCAGCGCGCAGGGCGTGCGCAGGGTGACCTCGAGCGCGGGCAGGCCGCCTGCGACCAGCGCTTCCGCAAGCGGTCGGGCCTGAGCGAGATCCTCGATCACGAGAACCGGGACGACCGGAGCAAGACGACAAATCTCGGCGGCTTTGGCGGATTGCTGGGCAGGTGTCATGATCGTTGTCCTTAGAAAGGCGGTGGGCTGATTGCCCACCCTACAGGGTCGGCGTCAAAGAACCAGCGCGGCTCCGGTGTCGGCGGGGCCGACGTGGCGGCGGAAGGCGGCGAAAAGCTCGCGCCCGATCCCGTGTTCGTTGCCGGACAGGTCGGCAACCACCGGGGCCCGGCTGTCGAAATCGGCGGCAAGGACGCTGAGGGTCCCCGCGACCGCGTCCAGCCGGACGATGTCGCCGTCCCGCAACCGGGCCAACGGGCCACCGAATGCGGCCTCGGGCGTGACATGGATCGCGGCGGGGACCTTTCCGCTTGCACCCGACATGCGGCCATCGGTGACAAGCGCCACCTTCAGCCCGCGATCCTGCAGGACCGAAAGCGTCGGGGTCAGCGAATGGAGTTCCGGCATGCCATTCGCCTGTGGCCCCTGAAAGCGGACCACGACCACGGTGTCGCTGGTGAACTCACCTGCCTTGAAGGCGGCTTTCACCGCATCCTGGCTGTGGAAGATGCGGGCGGGGGCCTCGATGACATGACGCTCGGGGGCCACGGCGGAAACCTTGATCACGCCCTTGCCAAGATTGCCGGTCAGCAGCTTGAGCCCGCCCTGCGCGGCGAAAGGGTCGGCGGCGGGGCGGACGATCCTGTCGTTCAGGCTTGTGGTCGGGCCGTCGCGCCAGGCCAGACGGCCTTCGGTCAGGACGGGCTCCTGGCGGTAGGCAGACAGGCCGTCCCCCATCACGGTCCTGGCGTCGGGGTGCAGCAACCCCGCGTCCAGGAGCTGGCCGATCAGGAACTGGAGCCCTCCTGCGGCATGGAAATGGTTCACGTCGGCAAGACCGTTGGGATAGACCTTGGCCATCAGCGGCACGGCCTCGGACAGGTCCGCGAAGTCCTGCAGGTCAAGCAGGACGCCGCTGGCGCGGGCCATCGCGGGCAGGTGCAGGACAAGATTGGTCGAGCCCCCGGTCGCCATCAGCCCGACGATGCCGTTGACATAGGCGCGTTCGTCCAGGATCTCGCCCGCCGGGCGGAAATCGTTGCCAAGCGCGGTGATCGCGGCGGCGCGTTCGACGGCGGCCACGGTCAGGGCGTCGCGCAGGGGGGTGCCGGGGTTGACAAAACTTGCGCCCGGCAGGTGCAGGCCCATCACCTCCATCAGCATCTGGTTGGTGTTCGCGGTGCCGTAGAAGGTGCAGGTGCCGGGACCATGGTAGCTGGCCATTTCGGCGGCCATCAGATCCTCGCGGCTGGCGCGGCCTTCGGCAAAGGCGTTGCGGACCCTGGACTTTTCATCATTGGCGATGCCCGAAGTCATCGGGCCGGCGGGGATGAAGACTGCGGGCACATGACCGAAGGTCGCCGCGGCCATGATCAGACCGGGCACAATCTTGTCGCAGACGCCAAGGTAGAGTGCGGCGTCAAAGCAGTTATGCGACATGGCCACCCCGGCCGCGAGCGCGATGACATCACGGGAGAAAAGCGACAGCTCCATCCCGGGCTGGCCCTGGGTGACCCCGTCGCACATCGCCGGGACTCCGCCCGCGACCTGGGCCGTGACGCCGGCCCTTGCGGCGGCAGTGCGGATCAGATCGGGGTAGCGTTCAAACGGCTGGTGCGCCGAGAGCATGTCGTTGTAGGCCGTGACGATCCCGAGGTTCGCAACCTTGGCTTCGGTCAGCGCCGCCTTGTCCGCCCCCATCGCGGCAAAGGCATGGGCCTGGTTGCCACAGGACAGATGCGCGCGGACCGGTCCGTTCGATACGGCCTTTGCCATCCTCTCCTTGTAGACGGCCCGGGTCTGTTCGGAACGGGCGCGGATACGGTCGGTGACGCGGGCAACGGTGGGATGGAGCGACATGGCGTCCTCTGGGGTTGGGCCTGCGATGGATATAGCACTACCTGTTAGCGCTAACAACGGCAATCTGCCGCTGATTTCGCACCAGTCTGCGTTCCCGGGCGGGATTGAGCGCGCAGCTGATACAAACGGCACAGGAATGCCTGATTGTAAGCCGAATCTTTACCGTCGAAGGTCCAAAAGCCAACATACAATCGTGACATCAGAGCGCATCGCACCCGATTTCTGGAGAGTCCGAAATGAAAAAGATGTCGCTCCTCGTTCCCGCCGCCGTTTCCTCGATCCTGCTTTCTGCCGTCGTCCTTGCGTCGCCGATGACCGGCACCACCCAAGCCACGCCTGCGACTGCTCCGAACCGGGCAGAGGTCTTTGTTGCCGCGACCTGTGCCGCGCCTGCCGTCAGCGTCCTGGCGGATGCGCAAAGCTGGCAGAACGCTCTGGGCAACAAGCGCATCCAGGACCGGGCGCTGATCCTTGCCAAGGCCGGCTCCGACGATGCTGCGGCCTGCGACCTGGCTACCAAGTAAGCGCAACTTTGGTCCCTGACGGGCAGCCTGTCCTGCCATAGGCAAAGGGCGGGCTGACCGCGTGGCCAGAGACTCCCTTCCGGATGCCGGGGAAACCGGCTAAGCGGGCGCGTGAGCGCAGCAACTGGCACCCGGGGGCGACGAATGTCGGAACAGGAAATACCGTCGCGCAGCATTCCGGCCGTGCGGCTGAAGCCCAAGGCCGAGGCGCGCGCGATCCGGCACGGGTTTCCCTGGGTCTATGCCGATGAACTGGTGACCGACCGGCGGACGCAGGGTCTGGCCCCCGGCGCATTGGCCGTGCTGGAAGATGGCGAGCGTCGGGTTCTGGGGCTGGTCACCGTCAACGTGAAATCGAAGATCATCGCCCGGATGCTGGACCGCGATCCGGAAGCCGAAGTCAACCAGGCCTGGTTCGAGGCGCGCCTTGCCCGGGCCTTGGCGCATCGGGCGCGGCTTTACCCGCAGCCGTTCTACCGGCTGGTCCACGCTGAGGCGGACGGGCTTCCCGGGGTGGTGATCGACCGCTTCGGCGCGGTTGCGGTCGTGCAGCCCAATGCGGCCTGGGCCGAGGCAGCGCTGGAGCCTCTGGTGGCGGCGCTGGTCAAGGTGACGGGCGTCGCGACGGTGATCAAGAACGGGGCCGGACGCGCGCGCGGGCTGGAGGGCCTGACCGAAGAGATCGCCGTGGTTCACGGGCCGATGCCTGCGGGACCGGTGCCGGTGCCGATGAACGGGGCCACCTATATGGCGGACCTGTTGGGCGGGCAGAAGACCGGCCTTTTCTTCGACCAGCGCGACAACCATGCCTTTGCGGCCCGCCTCGCGCGGGGCGCTCGGGTGCTGGACGTGTTCAGCCATGTCGGCGGTTTTGCCCTGGCGGCCTTGGCGGGCGGAGCAACCGATGCCTTGGCCGTCGATGCGTCGGCCCCGGCGCTGGCGCTTGCGGCAGCGGGGGCAGCGGCTTCGGGGTTTGCCGACCGCCTTGCCACGCGGCAGGGCGATGCCTTCGACGTGCTGGAAGCCTTGGGGGCCGACGGCGCGCGCTTTGATCTGGTGATCTGCGATCCGCCCGCCTTTGCCCCGGCCAAGCCCGCGCTTGAGGCCGGTTTGCGCGCTTATGAACGGATTGCCCGGCTTGCCGCGCCTCTGGTCGCGCCCGGAGGATACCTGGTGCTGTGTTCCTGTTCCCACGCCGCCGACCTGCAGGCCTTTCGCAACGCCTCGGCGCGGGGCATCGGGCGGGGCGGACGGCGGGGGCAGATCATCCATACCGGCTTTGCCGGACCGGACCACCCGGTCTTGCCGCAGCTTGCCGAAACGTCCTACCTCAAATCGCTGGCCTTCCGGCTGGACGGATGAAGGCGGTTCTCGACGCCTGCGTCCTCTATCCCACCGTCCTGCGCGAAATCCTGCAGGGCGCGGGCGAGGCGGGGCTGTTTCAGCCGGTCTTTTCCGACCGCATCCTGCGCGAATGGATGCTGGCGACGGCGAAGCTTGGCCCCGAAGCCCCGGCGCTTGCCGCCGGAGAGGCGGCGCTTCTGCGCGCGGCCTTCCCGCGCGGGCTGGTGCGCGAGCATCCGGAAATCGAAGCGCGGCTGACGCTGCCCGACCCCAACGACGTCCATGTGCTTGCAACGGCGGTTGCCAGCGGGGCCGATGTCATCATCACCTTCAACGCGCAGGATTTTCCCGGCCATGTGCTGGCGTCCGAGGGCATCGTCCGGCGCGATCCCGACGGGTTTCTGTGGGAGATGCAGTCCCGCCACCCCGAGGCGATGGCGCGGATCGTCGAAACCGTCCGCGCCCGGGCCGAGGCGATTTCCGGCCAGCCGGTTGCGCTGAAAGGCCTGCTGAAACGGGCGCGGTTGTATCGGCTGGGCAAGGCGCTTGGGGTGTAGCGGGCGCTAACCTGCCCGCGCTGCCACCATGTCCCGCGCAAGGCGCAGCGCAGCGATCAGGCTGGAGGGGTCCGCGATACCCTTGCCTGCGATGTCGTAGGCGGTGCCATGGTCCGGCGAGGTGCGCACGAACGGAAGCCCCAGCGTCACGTTCACTCCACCGGCGAAATCGATGGTCTTGATCGGGATCAGCGCCTGGTCATGATAGGCACAGACCGCCGCGTCATAGCCCGCCCGCGCCCCGGCGTGGAACATCGTGTCGGCAGGCCGGGGGCCGGTGACGGACAGGCCTTCCCCAGCAAGGCGCGCGACAAGCGGGCGGATCATCCGCTCGTCCTCCCAACCCATTGCCCCGCCTTCGCCGGCATGCGGGTTTAGACCTGCCACCGCGATCCGGGGATGAGCGATGCCGAAATCGCGGATCAGACCGGCATGGGTTATGCGGATAGTCTCTTCCAGAAGCGGTTCGGTCAAGGTGCCGGGCACGTCGACCAGCGGGATATGGATCGTCGCCGGAACCACCCGCAGGCCCGGACAGGCGAGCATCATCACCACGCGCGCGCCCCCGGCAAGATGCGCGAGAAATTCGGTATGGCCCGGGAACGCAAATCCCGCGCCGTCCTTGAGCGCCTTCTTGTTGATCGGTGCGGTGCAAATGGCAGCGCCCCGGCCCGCCTGCACCAGTCGCACGGCGCGCTCGATGACAGCGACGACAGCTTCAGCGTTGGCGGGAACCGGCTGGCCGGGAACCGCGGGGGCTGCGAAGGCCTGCGGCAGGACCGCCATCGCGCCGTCACCACAGGCCTCGCCTTCGACCACCTCGCGCCAGGCGGTGCCCGAAGGCAGATGCCGGGGATCGCCGATCCAGACAAACCGTTCGCCCGCAACCCAGGCCTTGGCCGCGATCTCGGGACCGATGCCTGCGGGATCGCCGCAGGTCAGCAGGATCGGCGCGGTCACGGCTCGCGGATGATGGCGGCCGAGCGAAGTTCCTCCAGATAGCCTTCGGCCATGCCTTCAAGCTTCTGGTTGATCACCTGCTCGCGGATCTGGTCGCGGGTCGGCGCGGGTTCAAGCACCGCTTCGCGCCCGCAGAGCATCAGCATCCGCCGGAAATTGCCGCGCGTCAGGGCAAGCGAGGTTTCGCCAGGGTCGAGCCGCGCCAGTTCAAGCGCCACATCGCCCGGAACCGTCTCGAGTCCGGCCTTGGTCACGGTCAGACGGTCTTCCGGCAGCCCGCTGGCCTGACCGTAGAGGTCGTTGCATTCATCGGATGCCGCGCGGATCTTGGCGATTTCCGCGGCATCGTCGGGGACCAGAAATTCGGCCCATTCGACGCTGACCGAGATCGGCTCGGCTGTGGAGTCGGTGGCCACGTCGCGCAAGAGGAACAGGACCACCGCGCCGGGGACGGCAATCGGGTCCGAAACTTCACCGGCGTCAAGTGCGAGGATCTTCTGGCCGATGGCTGCGGGCAGGTTCGCAAGCGGCAGCCAGTCAAGCCGCCCGCCCGCGCCCGCCGTGGCCGCTGCGGAATAGCGCCGGGCGGCATCGCCAAAGGCTGCTTCGCCGCTGAGCGAGTCCGACAGGCCCTGCGCCTGCTCCATCGCTGCCGCTTCCTGACCTTCGGGGGCGGGGATGACGATCTCGCTGGCCAGCACCCGCAGGGCGCTCGGACGCGCCGAGGCTTCTAGCGCGCGGTCAATGTCGTTTTCGCTGATCGGAACCTGACCCAGGAACCGGGCGCGCACGGCCTGCCGCCACAAGAGCCCGGCCGCAACGAAATCGCGGAAGGTTTCGGCCGAGATGCCGGCCTTGCCCAGTTCCGCGACGAATTCCTCGACCGGCAGGTTCGCGCGCGAGGCGAATTCGGCCAGGCCCTGCGTCAGCTCTTCCTCGGTCAGTTTCAGGCCCAGCTTTTCGGCTTCGGTCTGGCGAAGGCGGTCTTCGGTGAGCGCCTTCAGCGCCTCGTCCTCGGGGTTGCCTGGCGCGCGCAGGACCCGCAGGAACAGGGCGCGCTGCTCGACCTCGTAGTTGGTGATGACCCGGTCGTTGACGTAAAGCCGGGGCGTGAACAGATCCTGCGCCAGAACCGGCGCAGTCAGGGCCAGACCAAGGGCGACCGCTGCCGCCTGCCGTTTCAGAACCGAAAATCCCATCGTTTCCGTCGCTCTTCCTCAATCACGCGGGTCTTTGGCCCGCCGTTTCTGCCGCCCCGATCCAACGCCATCCTGCCATGCCTATTGTCCGCAGGTCCGCGCCGGACCCCCGGTCACACCACCGCCGAAGCCGACAAGATCCAGTGACAGACCGAAATCCGTTGTCGGGTTTACACTAGTCGAGGACGTGAAGCGACGCGAGAGGGAAACATCAAGCCGGATACATTCGCTCAGGAACTCCAGACCCAGGCCCGCAACAGTGCCCCGGTCGGCAACGAAGTCGTAGCGGCCCGAGACCTTGGCGGTCCAGTTCGGGGTCATGCGGCGGCGGGCGTTGACGGTGAATTCCTGGGTCGGATCGGGGCGGTTCTCCAGCGGATCGGCCACGGCCCAGATCATCGATGTCGCCACCGCCGTCTTCGGCCCGTTCACCGTAACGCGCGCCTCGCCCTTGGTGACGCTGAGGTCATCATCCATCACCAGCCGCCCGCTGAGCGCCAGCCCGTCGGCCAGGGTGAAATTCACGGCTGCAAGCCAGTCCGACCGCGCGCCCGCAAGGCCCGAGCCCTGGCCGAACTGACCGAGGTCGGCTTCGCGATACACCCGGCCAAGCGTTGCACCCATGGACCAGCCAGCGGGATCATACCGCGTCCAGGTGATCCCGGCATTGACCCGCGTGCCGCGCTCCACGGCGTCTGAGCCGGGGAAACGGTCAAGCGCGAACAGATTGCCTTCGTCGAATTCCACCAGGGCGGAATCCTCGTTCGGCAGGGTCTCGTCATTGTCCGAGGAGAAGACCAGTTGCACGACCGGTTCGATCACATGGGTTGCACCCCTTGAGCCGACCTTGACCCAGGGCCAACGCAGTTCGATCCCGGCAGAGCCGTGCGTTCGGGTGGTATTCCCAGCGAAGGTCACATCGTCGGTGATCGTGTAGGCGTCCGCTGTCGCTTCGCCCAGGATCGACGCCTCGATTCCCGCCGGCAACACAAAGCTGCGCCGCCAGTCGATCCGGGCGGAGATGCGACCGATGTCGCGACCGTCCGGGATGCTGTCGCTGTCGATTCCATCCACCGGGCTGGTCGAGGTGCGATACTGGTTGTGGGTCTGCAGGCGCAGGCCACCTTCGCCACCCAGCGGACCAAGGGAAAAGCGGCGGTGGAACGCAAGATCGGCGACCAGCGAGGGGATCGCGCTGTCCACCTCGTCATCGCGCAGGGTCTGGAAGCTGATGACGCGGGCCGAGATGTGTTCGTTGCGCCGCGTGCGCTTGATCTCGACCCGGCTGTCCAGCCGGTCGGCATTGCCGAGCCCGTAGTCGAGCATGTAGCCGGGATCCGTCACCGTCTTGCCGTCGAAGGTCAGCAGGAACCGTTCGGGCAGAGTAAACTCGCCTTCCAGCCGCAGGTAGCCACGGGTCTTGCCTGGGATCAGCTCGTCGCGCGTGACCGAGCCTGACGCCTCGATCAGGCCGGTGGCGAAAGCCTGGCGATAGCGCAGGCCCAGGGTCTGGGACTGGCGCGCGGAAAGGTAGGGGGTCAGCGTCAGATCGGCGGATTTTCCGAGAACGATGAAGTAGGGCAGCTTGATCCCGGTCCCGAGATCCGAGGTCGTGCGGATCGAGGGCATCAGGAACCCCGTCGCCCGCTTCAGCGTCGGGTCGGGCATCCGCAGGCGCGGGATGTAGAAGACCGGCACACCGGCCAATCGGAACTGGGCACTGTCGAAGTAGATCTGCCGCTCGACCTCGTCGTGGACCACACGACGCGCGCGGATTTCCCACACCGGGATCGAACTGCCCTTGCAGATCTTGCAGGACGAGGCCGCGACGGTTTGCAGCGCGGTATAGCGCCCCGCAACCCGCACCATCTGGCTTGCGGCCATCTGCAGCTGCTGGTTCAGAACCAGCCGCGCACTGGTCAGGATGCCTTCGGACAGATCGGCGGCGAGGTCGGCCTGGCTGGCCAGAATGAGCGTGTTGCCGGTGGCATCGGTCAGAACGATGGGCCCGGTGATCTCCAGCCGGTCGGTGGCCTGATCGAAGACGATGCGCTGCGCTTTCAGTCGGCGGCCCTTGAACAGGACTTCGACATTGCCGTCCGCGACAAGTCTCGTGTCGCCCGTGATCTGCAGGTTGTCCGATACGAGTGTCGCCTGCTCCTGCGCGCGGGCGGGGAGGGCCAGGGTCAGAAGCGCGGCAAAGAGGATCAGGACGCTGCGCATCTCAGCCATCTTCCAGATGCAGAAGCAGGCCCAAAGACAGCATCGCCGCTGCGACGGGCGGACTCCACGCCGCAAGAAGCACCGGGATTTGCCCCGTGTCGCCAAGGGCTTGCGCGAAGTTGCGCAGGAAGTAGAAGCCGAACCCCGCCAGAAGCGCAAAGAGGACCATCCGCCCTGTGCCACCGAACCGGACGTGGCGCATGGTGAAGCCCGCGGCCACGAGGACCATTGCGGCCATCAGGAGGGGCAGGGCCAGTTCCATCTGATACCAAAGCTTGTAGGCCTGCGCCGAGAATCCGGCGCGCTCCAGATCGGCGATATACCGTGGCAAGTCCCAGAAAGCGATGGCCGATGGCGTGCCAAAGCTGTCGCGGATGCGTTCGGGCGTGAGATCCGAAGGCAGCGCCACCGGGCCGGGGTCGATCACCGCCGACAGTTCGGGATTTGGGCTGGTCAGGTCCCAGGACTTGGTGCCGGTCAGCTCCCATGCGCCTTCGATCAGGCGGGCAGTCTCGGCCTCGACGCGCTTTCCGGGGGTGCCATCCTCGTCGAAGCCGACGAAGGTCACGCCGAAAAGCTCGGTTCCGTCCAGGTTCGACCGCGCGGCCTGAATCACCGTCTGCCCGCTTTCGGAGCCCTGTCGCAGCCACAGACCGGTGTCGGCCACCGACAGCACCGAACGCCCGCCCTGGCTCAGTTCCGACCGCCGGTCGTCATAGGCCTTGGATGTCGCCGCCACGAGCGGATTGAACAGTGCCACCGCAAGCAGCCCCAATGCCACGGACACCAGAAGCGGCGTCATCAGGAAACGCAGTCCTGACCGGCCGGCCGCACGCACGACGACCAGTTCGGACGACCGGGCAAGGCCAAGAAAATTCGCGATCGCCCCCATGACCATGATCAGGGGCAGGATGCGATAAAGCGTCTGCGGCACGTTGAGCAGCGACAGTTCCGCCGCCCTCGCAAGCCCTATCCCTGCGTCGGAAAACCGGCGCAGCTGTTCGATCATGTCGATCAGCATCAGGATGGCGAAGAAGATCAGGAAAACCTTCCCCACGGTGCCCAGAAACCGCCGCGCGATGTAGAGGTTCAGCGTCACGCCAGCACCCTCCGCCGTCGCGGTCGCTGCGCCTGCCACAGAAGCCCCGCTGCCAGGGCGATACCGGAAAGCGGGGCCAGATAGAGCGCAGGCCAGGCCGCAGCCGAGGCGAGCGCGGCGCTGCCCGCCCAGGTCCAGACCAGCTGCACCGCAATCAGAAGCGCCACCGCCAGCGCCATCTGCCGCCAGAGACCGAAGCGCGAGAAGTTTCCCAGCATCAGCGCCGCAAACCCGATCAGCGGTGCTGCGACGGCAAGCAGGGGGGCGGCAAGCCGGGAATGGCCTTCTTCCAGCATCTGCGCGAGGCTGGAGCCGGTCGCGGCCCGCGCCTCGGGTGAAGCTGCAAGAAGCACGGGCGTCGGCAGGGCATTCAGCGCGACCTGCCCGCCGCCATCGACGGCGACAAGACCGGCAAGATCCAGGGTGAAGTCGGAAAACCGCGTCACCGCCATCCGCGCCCCGTCGCGGGTCAGCGTCTGGGTCGATCCGTCGACCATCACCAGCTTGGGCGCGATCTCGCCGCGGACGAGGAACGCCTTGCGCGCGGAATGGATGGCGCGCTCGCCCAGGGCGCGTTCGTCGGACAGGAACAGGTCCAGAAGCTCTCCGGTCGGGCTGATCTCGCGGATGTATAGCGTGACACCGGCAGCAGGGTGCATGAACTGTCCGGCGTTCAGGAACCGGGCGGTGACGTTCTGCGAAATCTCGGCGCTGCGTTCGCCGAGGATGCGCTGGCTGGCCGGAACGAGAACATTGGCCAGCACCGCCTGCATGACCATGACGGTCAGCCCGAAATACAGCACCGGCCGGGCAAGGCGGAAGGCGGAAAAGCCGGTGGCCTGCATCACGACCAGCTCGGATTCCTGCATCAGGCGGTTCGTCACATAGACCGCCGCCGCGAAGGCCGCGACCGGCAGCACCAGCCGGATCGCGTTCGGCAGGGTCAGGATGGTGAACTCAAGGAAAACCAGCGCGGACTGGCCGTCGCCGATCAGTTGGTCAAAGAGGCCAACCGCGCGGTTGACCCAATAGACTGCGACCAGCACCAGGGCAAAAAAGCCAAACAGCGCGAGGAGTTGCGACAAGAGATATCTGTCGAATCTAGACACGCCCGACCCGGCCCCTACAACATATTGCGCCGACCCTAGCGGAATTCGCGGGCGGCGAAAACTGCTATCTGGCCAATCGGCAGGGCCGGTTGTAGCGTCGCGGCAAGTTACCGCCGGATGGGCGGAACCACCCAGACGAAAGAGCGCATGATGCCGAAACCCCTGCCGATCCAGTTCCAGACCACCGACCTTGACGGCCTGGCCGCCCAAAAGGGCCGCATTGCGGTTCTGGCCGATCCGGGCCAGCCGCAAAGCCCGGGGTTCCGCAGGCTTGACCGGCTGACCAAGGGGGCGCTGACGCGGGCGGCGGGGTCCGAGGCCTTCGGCAAGCTGAAAGCCGGCGAGACGATGGACCTTGCCTATCCGCCCGGAATTGCCGCCGACGCCGTGCAACTGATCCGCCTGCCGAAGAAGGCCGATCAGGCCCAGGCGCGCAAGGCCGGGGCGGCGGTGGGACGCGCGCACGGGGCGGGTGGCTCGCTGGTTCTGGCCGAGGCACATGCCCGCGCCGCCGACATCTCGTTCGGGCTGGCGATGCGGGCCTATGACTTCGACAGCCACAAGACCGGCGAAAAGACCGCACCCGGTCCCGTGACCCTGATGGCCGCGAACCCCGAGGCCGTTGCCAAGGCCGCCGCTCCGATGGCCGCCGTCGCCGAGGGTGTGTTTTTCACCCGCGATCTGGTCAACGAACCCGCCAACGTGCTGACCACGCATGATTTCGCCGCGCGACTGGCCGCGATGCAGGAGCTTGGCCTCGATGTCGAGATTCTGGAGGAAGACCAGCTGACAAAGCTTGGCATGGGCGCGCTTCTGGGCGTGGGGCAGGGGTCGGAAAGCCCCTCCAAGGTCGTCGTCATGCAGTGGCATGGCGGCAGGAAGGGCGATGCCCCTTTCGCGCTGATCGGCAAGGGCGTGGTCTTTGACACCGGCGGCATCTCGATCAAGCCCGCCGCCGGGATGGAAGACATGACCATGGACATGGGCGGCGCGGGCGTCGTCGCCGGGGTGATGCGCACCCTGGCACTCCGCAAGGCCAGGGCCAATGTCGTGGGCCTGGTGGGCCTGGTCGAGAACATGCCCGACGGGCGCGCGCAGCGTCCGGGCGACATCGTGAAGTCGATGAAGGGCGACACGATCGAGGTGATCAACACCGATGCCGAGGGGCGTTTGGTCCTGGCGGACGTGATGTGGTACGCGCAAGACCGCTTCAAGCCGTCCGGCATGATCGACCTTGCCACCCTGACCGGTGCGATCATCGTCGCGCTGGGGCATGAGAATACGGGCGTCTTTTCCAACAACGACGATCTCTGCAATGCCTTTCTGGCGGCAGCCAAGGCGGAAGGCGAGGGTGCCTGGCGCATGCCGATGGGCGAAGCCTATGACTCCAAACTGAAATCCCGTCTTGCCGACATGATGAACGTCGGCGGTCGGGACGGCGGCGCAATCACGGCGGCGCAGTTCCTGCAACGCTTTGTCAAACCGGACATGCCCTGGTGCCACCTCGACATCGCGGGAACGGCGCTGCTGAAGTCCGACAGCACGCTGGCCCCGAAAGGGGCGACCGGCTGGGGCGTGATGGCGCTTGACCGGCTGATCCGCGACAGGTTCGAGAAATAGCGGGCAAGGTCGCGGCCGATGGGCATGGTGATGTTCTTCCACCTGATGCAATCGGCCCCGGCCGACGCTCTTGCGGTAAACGCTCCGCGCGCGCTGGGTCAGGGCTGGCGCGTCATGGTGCGCGGCACCGATCCGGTCGCGCTGGAGCGGCTGGATGCGGCACTTTGGC
The DNA here is from genome assembly GCA_040385165.1 of Pseudomonadota bacterium. Classification (GTDB taxonomy): domain Bacteria; phylum Pseudomonadota; class Alphaproteobacteria; order Rhodobacterales; family Rhodobacteraceae; genus Tabrizicola. The sequence continues at coordinate 205,076 of JAZKHX010000006.1, forward strand.
TGAAAGGCGGGGACGACGGCTTTCTGCCGCACGGTCTGGCGGGTGGGCCTCAGGATGCCGACCAGCCGGTTCTGCTGGGCACGGGCGCGCCCGGCAATGGCGCGAAAGTGCTGGCCCTGGTCGATGGTGCCGAGGCGTCCGATGCCGAGATCGCGGCGATGGAACGGGTCTGGGTGCTGTTTGATGGCAACGACGAAGCCCGCCTGCAGGCTGCCCGCGCGCAATGGAAAGCCATGACCGGATCGGGCCATGCCGCGCAATACTGGTCCGAAGAGTCGGGGCGCTGGGAGAAGAAGGCCGACAGCCCGGCGCGGTGACCGGCCGTCAGCCGGTGCGCAGCAACCGGGCGACCTCGGGAGCGAAATAGGTGAGGATTCCGTCGCAGCCCGCACGCTTGAACGCCAGCAGGCTTTCGACCATCGCCTTTTCGCCGTCCAGCCAGCCGTTCCGGGCGGCGGCCATGATCATCGCGTATTCGCCGGACACCTGATAGGCGAAGGTCGGCGCGCCAAACGTCTCTTTCACCCGGGCGCAGATGTCGAGATAGGGCATCCCGGGCTTTACCATCACCATGTCCGCCCCTTCGCCAAGATCGCGCGCGACCAGCCGCAGGGCCTCGTCCCGGTTGCCGGGGTTCATCTGGTAGGTCTTCTTGTCGCCCTTCAGCGCACCCGTCGCCCCGACGGCATCGCGGAACGGACCGTAGAAGGCCGAGGCGTATTTGGCGGCGTAGGACAGGATCGCGGTATCCTTGTGACCTGCAGCTTCCAGCGCCGACCGCATCGCGCCGATCCGGCCGTCCATCATGTCCGAGGGGCCAAGAATGTCCGCTCCCGCCTCGGCCTGGGCCAGCGCCATGCGCACCAGGGCCTCGACCGTCTCGTCGTTCAGGATGATGTCATCCACCACCAACCCGTCATGGCCATGCGCGTTGTAGGGGTCCAGGGCGACATCCGTCATCACCGCGATGTCCGGCACTTGGCGCTTGATCGCCCGGATCGCCCGGTTGGTCAGGTTTTCGGGGTTCCACGCCTCTTCACAACCCGCGGTCTTCACCTTCGGATCCGTGTAGGGAAAGAGGCAGACCACCGGAATGCCAAGGTCGCGTGCCCGGGCCGCGGCCTCGACCACCAGGTCCAGCGACAATCGGTCGACCCCCGGCATCGAGCCTATGGGCTGGCGCTGGTTCACCCCGTCGCACAGAAAGACCGGCCAGATCAGATCGCCCACAGTGAGGGTTGTCTCCTGGGTCAGCGTCCGCAACGGTGCCGTGCGCCGCAAGCGGCGAAACCGGGTCAGTGGGTAGGGGGCCTGGACGGGCTGCATGAATTGGCTCCTTCTTCCCCGCTCAAAGCAGGGACTTGCGGCTTGCCCTTCTGCCTGCCATGGAAAGGCATCGGCCTCAAGCAAGCTCTTGGGCCAAAGCGGCTATGCGGCAAGGAGACCGGGCAAGGTGGACGTCTTCGACATAGCACTTGAGGTCATCGACCTCAGGTCGTTTTCGAACCTCTGGTACTGGATCGCCCTGGCGGTGCTGTGGTCCTCGGTCAGCCACTGGGTTCTGGGCGTGCCCCACGACATGATCCAGCGCGCGCGGCGGGAGGGCGGTCAGGTGCTTGCCGACGTCGAGAATCTGGTGCGGATCAATGTCAGTCGCCTGCTGCATCTGGTCGACAGAGGCGCGCTGATCATGGTGGGCCTGGCCGGCTTCTGGCTGTCGACCCTGGCCGTTCTGGCGTTCTTCTACAACATCGAATTCGCCAAGGCCCTGTTTTTGCTGGTCGGCCCGCTGGCCATCGTGCTGTGGGCCAGTGTTGCCGAAGCCCGCCGGATTGCTACCGGGGCCAACCAGGGTGAGGCGTTACTGCGGCGATTGACCGTGCATCGCCGGGTGGTGCAGGTCATCGGCATCATTTCGATTGCAGTCACGGCCTTGTATGGCACCTGGCTGAACATCAGCGTCTCGATCCTGAACTGATCCACGGGACTTTGCCGCATGACAGCCGAACGCATCTTGATGGGCGGTGCGCCCGAGGGGTTTGACGCCCGGATCGTGGTCCGCGAGCTGTCGCGCGGCCAGCCGGTCGTGCATATCGCGCGCGACGACAAGCGCGCCGAGGCGATGCGAGCGGCGCTGGCGGTGACGGTCCCCGAGGTGGCAGTGCTGGATTTCCCGGCCTGGGATTGCTTGCCCTACGACCGGGTAAGCCCCAATCCCGAGATCAGCGCCCGGCGGATGGCGACGCTGGCGCTGCTGGCGGACGGGCTTTCGGGGCGGTTTGTGCTGCTGACCACGCTGAATGCGGCGACGCAAAAGGTGCCGACGCGCGAGGTGGTGCGCGCCGCGTCGTTCCGCGCCGAGGTCGGCACCCGGGTGGACGAAGCGCGGCTGAAGGGGTTTCTCGCGCGGATGGGCTTCACGCCGGTCTCGACCGTTGCCGAGCCCGGGGATTACGCGCTGCGGGGCGGGATCGTGGACATCTTCCCTCCCGGTCGCGGGGGGCCGATCCGGCTCGACTTCTTCGGCGACGTGCTGGATGGCGCGCGGCGCTTCGATCCCGAAACGCAGCGGACGACGGAAAAGCTGAAAAGCGTAGAATTCTCGGCGGTTTCCGAGGTGATCCTCGATGAGGCCGCGATTGCCCGGTTCCGGCAGAACTACCGGATCAGTTTCGGCGCGGCGGGGACGGATGATCCCCTGTATGAGGCAGTTAGCGCGGGCCGCAAGCATCAGGGGATAGAGCATTGGCTGCCGTTCTTCCATGCCGGCCTTGAAACGCTGTTCGATTACCTGCCGGGGGCTTCGGTTCTGCTGGACGACCAGGTGACCGCCGCGCGGCTGTCGCGTTGGGAGGGGATCGCCGACAGCTACGACGCCCGCCACGAGGCGATGGGAGCGAAGGGCCGGATCGACACGGTCTACAAGCCCGTCCCGGCCGAAGATCTGTATCTGGACGATGCGGCCTGGGAGGCGGCGATTGCTGCGCACCGGGTGGTGCAACTGTCACCCTTGCCGCAAAGCCCGGGGCCGGGGGTGCTGGACGCTGGCGCGCGGGCGGGCCGCAACTTCGCACCTGAACGGCAGCAGGAAAAGATCAATCTTTTCGGAGCCTTGTCGGACCATGTTCAAGCTCTGACCAAGACCGGGCAGGTCGTCATTGCCTCATGGTCGGATGGCGCGCGCGAGCGGTTGAAGGGGCTTCTGGTCGACAATGGCGTGACCGGGGCCACGGACATCGCCGACTTCCGCGATGTGCCGGAGGGCAAGGGCGGTCTTTTCCTGGTGGTCTGGCCACTGGAGGCGGGGTTTGTCGCGCCCGGCCTAGCGGTGATTTCCGAACAGGACGTGCTGGGTGAAAGGCTGGTCGGCAAGCCCCGGCGCAAGCGCAAGGCCGACAACTTCCTGCGAGAGGTCGATACACTCAGCCCCGGCGATCTGGTTGTGCATGTCGAGCATGGGGTCGGGCGCTATCTGGGGATCGAGACGATCACGGCGCTGGGGGCCCCCCACGCTTGCGTGATGTTGGAATATGCTGAAAATGCAAAGCTTTACCTGCCGGTAGAGAATATTGAACTCCTCAGTCGCTATGGGCATGAGGAGGGGCTTCTTGACCGGTTGGGCGGCGGGGCCTGGCAGGCGAAGAAGGCCAAGCTGAAAGAGCGGATCAAGGAGATCGCCGACCGTCTGATGCGGGTCGCAGCCGAACGGGCCCTGCGCCACGCGCCGATCCTGGAAGCGCCGCATTCGATCTGGGAGGCCTTTTCGGCGCGGTTCCCCTATCAGGAGACAGATGACCAGCTTGCCGCGATTGCCGATGTGGTGGCGGACCTGGAGAAGGGCAGCCCCATGGACCGGCTGATCGTCGGCGACGTGGGCTTTGGCAAGACCGAAGTGGCGATGCGCGCGGCCTTCGTGGCGGCGTTGTCGGGGATGCAGGTGGCGGTGATCTGCCCGACGACGCTTCTGGCGCGGCAGCACTATCGCAGCTTTGCCGAGCGGTTCCGCGGATTTCCCATCTCGGTCAGACCTTTGTCGCGATTTGTTAACGCAAAGGACGCCAATGCGACGCGGGCGGCGATGGCAGATGGGTCGGTCGATATCGTCGTTGGCACCCACGCACTGCTGGCGAAGGGGATCACCTTCAAGAAGCTGGGCCTGCTGGTCATCGACGAAGAGCAGCATTTCGGCGTGACGCACAAGGAACGGCTGAAGGAGATGCGGTCCGAGGTCCATGTGCTGACCCTGACCGCCACGCCGATCCCGCGCACCTTGCAGCTTTCGCTGACCGGGGTGCGCGACCTGTCGATCATCGCGACGCCCCCGGTCGACCGGCTGGCGATCCGGACTTATGTTTCCGAATTCGATACAATCACCATCCGAGAGGCGATCCTGCGCGAACGCTTTCGGGGCGGGCAGACCTTCTACGTCGTGCCGCGCATCGCCGATCTGCCGGAGATCGAGGACTTCCTGAAAACCCATGTGCCCGAGGCGAGCTACGTCATCGCGCATGGGCAACTGGCGGCGGGGGACCTCGACGACCGGATGAACCAGTTCTACGACGGGAAGTATGATGTACTGGTCGCCACGTCGATTGTTGAAAGCGGACTGGATATTCCCACAGCCAACACCATGATTGTCCACCGGGCGGATATGTTCGGCCTCTCGCAGCTGTATCAGATCCGGGGTCGGGTGGGGCGGTCGAAGACGCGGGCCTATTGTTACCTCACAACCAAGCCTCGCGCGCCATTGACACCACAGGCGGTGAAACGGTTGCGCTTGCTGGGGAGCCTCGACTCGCTCGGCGCGGGGTTCAACCTCGCCAGCCACGACCTTGACCTGCGCGGGGCGGGCAACCTTCTGGGCGAAGAACAGTCCGGGCACATCCGCGAGGTGGGGTACGAATTGTACCAGCACATGTTGGAGGAAACGATCGCCAGGATCAAATCGGGCGAATTGCAGGGGCTGACGAGCATCGACGACGACTGGTCGCCGCAGTTGAACCTCGGGGTTCCGGTGATGATCCCCGAAAGCTACATCCCCGATCTGGATATCCGGCTGGGGCTTTACCGGCGGCTGTCCTCGCTGACGACGAAGGTCGAGCTGGAGGGCTTTGCAGCAGAACTGATCGACCGTTTCGGGGCTCTGCCGAAGGAAGTGAACACGTTGATGCTGATCGTCCGGATCAAGGCGATGTGCAAACGGGCGGGGATTTCGCGGCTGGATGCGGGGCCGAAGGGGGCGACGATCCAGTTCCACAATGACAAGTTCGCCAATCCGGCGGGGCTGGTCGATTTCCTGCGGGCGCAAGGACCGGCGGCGCGGGTGAACGGCAACAAGATCGTGCTGACCGGCGAGATGAAGACCGAAGCCGACCGGATCAAGGGCGCGTTCAACATCGCCCGCGATCTGGCCGAGGTGGTGAAGGCCGGGCGAAAGAGTTAGGCCCCGCGCCTGCCAAGCGTTGCGACCAGGGCAAGAGCAAGGCTTGTAAACCCCAGGACCGCGATCATCAGCGGGATTTGGGTGCCGTCGAAGGCCAGTCCCACCGGCACGGCCAGCAGGGCCGCCATCACCGTCGACAGCGCGGCCATCATCGAAGCCGCAAAGCCCGCGATATGGCCCAGATCCTCCATCGCCAGCGCGCTGAGGTTGCCTTGCGTCAGGCCCATCATCGCAAAGACCGTGATCGACCACAGGACATGGGCGGGGAAGACCAGGGCGGCAGGCATCAGTCCGGTGGTGTTGAGCGCAAGGATCAGCAGGGTGAAGCAGACCTGCGCGGCATAGGTCGTGGTGATGACCCGCCGCATGCCGAGCCGCATCACGATCCGCGAGTTCAACAGGCTGCCACTGGCAGCGCAAAGTGCGATGAAGCCGAACCAGAGCGGGAAACTTTCGACTTTGCCAAAGGTCTGGGCAAAGATTCCCTGCTGGGATGAGACGGTGGATAGCAGGCTTGCCGACCCAAGCCCTTGGCAAAGCGTGGAAATCAGCGCGACCCTGTGGCGCGACATCTCGACCGCCGATTGCCACAGGGGAGCGACGCGGAACGGGCGGCGGGCTTCGGGTGCCAGGGTTTCGGGCTGGCCCAAAAGCACCCAGGCACTTGCCGCGACGCCGAAGACCAGAAGCGCCGCAAAGATCGTGCGCCAGTCGCCGATCAGCAGGATGCCCTGACCCAGCAGGGGCGCGACGGCGGGCATCACCATGAAGATCATCATGACGAAAGACACGATCCGCGCCATGTCGCGGCCCTTGTAGAGATCGCGCACCATGGCCATGCCGACGACACGCGGCGCTGCGGCTCCGATTCCTTGCAGGACGCGGGCGGCAAGCAGCATCTCCAGGCTGGGGGCGAAGTAGCACAGCACCGTTGCCACGGCATAGATCGCCGCGCAGGCGAAGATCACCGGCTTGCGGCCATAGGCGTCCGAGACGGGGCCCGCGACAAAGGTGCCAAGTCCCATTCCCAGAAAGAAGCTGGAGATGATGAGAAGCGCCTTGTTGGGGTCGGCAGGCGAAAGCTCTGCCGCAATGTCGGGCAGGGCGGGCAGCATGGCGTCGATGGACAGCGCGATGGTGGCGAAAAGCATTGCCATCATCGCCACGAACACCGCCTGCGACGGGGTTTTGCTCATTTCGTGGCCAGTTCGGCGATGACCTTGTTCCATGTTTCGGTCGGCTGGGCACCGGAGACGACATATTGCCGGGCCACAAGAAAAGTCGGGACAGCGGTGACACCCTTCTGCCGCGCGTCCTGGTCACGGGCGAGGATGTCGTCAGCGTCGGCGTCCGATTGCAGAAGGCGCAGGGTGGCGTCGCGGTCCATGCCGTTCTCGCCCGCGATGTCGGCGAGGGTGGCGTGGTCGCCGATGTCGCGGCCCTCGACCCAATAGGCGCGCATCAGGGCGGTGACGACGGGGGATTGCACGGCCTCGATCCCGGCCCAGTGGATCAGGCGGTGGGCGTCGAGGGTGTTCGGCATCCGTTGCGGTTTGTCGGGATCCATGTCGACACCCGCGCCGCGGGCGACCTCGCGCAGGCGTTCGTGAATGGCGTCGACGCGGGCCTTGCCGCCGAACTTTGCCTCAAGATAGGCGCGTTTCGCGACGCCTTCCTGCGGCATGTCTGGGTTCAGCTGGAACGGATGCCAATGGATCGCGAACGGGTGATCGGGATGGCCCGCAAGGGCGCGGTCGAGGTTCGCCTTGCCGACATAGCACCAGGGGCAGACGGGGTCGGAAAAGATGTCGAGGCGAACTGCGGGGCGGATCATGGGTCGTCATTCCTGTAGGCAGGTGCCAGGCTGCGGCGGAGGAGTTTGCCCGCCGAAGAGCGCGGCAGCGAGTCGAGGCGCTGGTAGTGCCTTGGTTGCTTCCATCGGGCAAGGCTCTTTTCCGCGCATTGGCGCAGGGTCGCGGTGTCGAGGACGCACGATGCCTCGTAGAAAAGCGCGATGACCCTGACACCCGGACGCACCTCGACCTCGGCCGCTGCAGCTGCCACGAGGCCGGGAATGTCCAGAAAGGCGGATTCCACCTCGACCGGAGAGACACGAAATCCACCGGCGTTCAGCACGTCGTCCCTGCGCCCGAGCGGCGTGATCGCGCCGTCCGCTGCCATCGTCGCCGCATCGCCCGTGCGGAACCAAGGTCCGCGCTGCTGCGGCTGACCGATGTAGCCACGCATCAGGCCGGGGTCGGCGGTGGAAACGGCAAGATCTCCGGGCTCGCCACGCGGGACGGGCGTGTTGTCCGGCCCAAGCACGGCGACATGACGACCGGGCTGAACGTATCCCGCAGTGCCGGTCGGGCCAGGCCGGTCGGGCGAACCGGAAAGGAAGGTCGAAATCTCGGTCATGCCGAACGCCTCATGAATGTCGCAGCCCGTCACCCGCCGCCAGTCCGACCGGACCGGATCTGGCAGGGCCTCGCCAGCGGACAGGGCATGGCGCAGCAAGGGCAGAGGCGGGAAGGGGGTCCGCAGCATCTGTCGGAAGATGCCGGGAGCTGCAGCGAAGATCGTGATCCGGGCGCGGTCGAGGAGCGCGGGAAGGTCAGCCGGAGCGGTGCCGGCGGCGGGAACCACGGCGGTGGCACCAAGCGTCCAGGGGTCAAGCAGGCCGGTGCCAAGCGTGTAGGTCCAGTTCAGCGCACCGGCGTGAAGGAGGCGGTCGTGCGGCGTCAGGCCCTCCCAGTGCTGGTGCATCGTCGCCCGGGCAAGAATGGCGCGGTGGGCGTGAGAGACGGCCATCGGACTGCCGGAGGTGCCGGACGTGAAGATGATGTAGGCCTCTCGGTCCGCATCCGAAAGGTGCAGTTCTGCGGGAGGCTGAGCGGCCCAGCGGGCGGGATCGGGGGTAAGGACGGGGGCGGGATGGTCGGGCAGGGCGATGCCGGGCTCGGCCGCGACAAGTCTGGGGGCCACGAGGGCGGCAAGCCGGGTGATCTCGGCTGCGGTCAGGGCGGCTGAGGTGGGGACAGGGACAAGACCGGCCCAGATCGCCCCGAGAAAGAGGATCGGGAAGGCCAAGCCGTTGCCGAGGCGGAGGAGGACGCGGTCTCCCGGCATAAGGCCACGGGACAGGAGCGCGGTGGCGCAGCCCCGGGTCATCCGGAGGAGTTCGGTGTAAGTGAGCGTTTCGTCACGTTCCGGGCGCAGGATCGTCAGCGCCGGTTTGTCGAGAGCTGCGGCACGGCCGAGGACATGGCCGGCCAGGTTGAAGGCAGGAGGGGCCTTGGGGAAGGGGCGGGTGTCGATCTCGGACAGCATCTGACAGGGGTAGGCAGGCGTTGCCGGTGTTGCAAGGACGGAGTGGCTGCACTATCGGGGAAGAATGACGCTGACCGATCCGAAAAGCATGATCCGCGTGGCGCGCGAAGCGGGCGGAGAGGCGCATGTCGAGCCTCTGAACCTGGGCGAGAGGGTGCGCGAGTTGCGCCGCTCGCTGGGCTGGACGCTGGAGGAGGCGGCCAACCGGGCGGGGCTGGCACGCTCGACCCTGTCGAAGATCGAGAACGGGCAGATGAGCCCGACCTACGAGGCGCTGAAGAAGCTGGCAGGGGGGCTGGCGATCTCGGTGCCGCAGCTGTTCACACCGCCCTCGAAGCAGCAGGTCACGGGCCGGATGGCGGTCACCAAGGCGTCCGAGGGCCAGTCCCAGGCGACCGTGACGTATGAGCATGAATTGCTCGCGGCGCACCTGACGAAAAAGCAGATGCTGCCCTACCGTGCAACGATCCGGGCGCGCGATCTGAAGGAATTCGACGGCTGGGTGCGGCACGACGGGGAGGAGTTCCTGTATGTCCTGACCGGGGTGGTGCGGCTCTACACCGAGTTCTACGAGCCGGTGGAGCTGCGCCGGGGCGACAGTGCCTATTACGATGCGGCGATGGGACACAATGTGATCAGCCTGTCCGAGGAAGACGCGACGATCCTCTGGGTGACATCGCTGGTTTGATCTTGCGCATGGCGGGTGGCCAGGCCTCTGGCTAGGGTTGGCGAGACGGGGTCATGGGAGGGGCTGGATGAGGTTTGCGGTCCTGACGGACATCCATGCCAATCGCGAAGCCTTCGAGGCGGTGCTGGCCGATGCGGCGGGGCATGGCATCGACCGGATCGTTCTTCTGGGCGACATCGTGGGCTATGGCGCGGACCCGGACTGGTGCTGCGACGTGGCTGCGGCGCTCGTTGCCGCGGGCGCGATCGCTGTGCGGGGCAATCACGACCATGCGGCGGCGGGAGCCGCCGAGTCGATGTCGCCCCTGGCCAAGCGGGCGCTGGACTGGACCAAGACGCAGCTGAATGCCGCGCAAAAGGCATTTCTCGCCCAGTTGCCGATGACGGCAGAGGTGGAGGACCTGCTCTTCGTCCATGCCTCGGCGAACCGTCCGGAAGCGTGGAGCTATGTGACTTCTGACACCCGGGCGGCACCGTCGTTCCGGGCCTGCACGGCGCGGGTGATCCTGTGCGGTCATGTGCATGTTCCCCTCCTGGCAAGCTGCGATATCGGCGGGGTCGTGCGGGAACAGGCATTCCGGCCGGGGTTGCCGATCCCCCTGCTGCCAAGCCGGCGGTGGCTCGCCGTAATAGGCTCGGTCGGCCAGCCGCGCGACGGGGTGGCGCAGGCGGCCTGGGCGCTGGTGGATACGGGACGCGCCGAACTGACCTTTCGCCGCACGCCCTATGATGCGGCAGGGGCGGCGCGGAAACTGCGCGAGGCAGGGTTGCCGGAGGAGCTTGCCGTGCGGCTTTTGGTGGGAAGATGATGCAGGTCAGGCCGCATGAAGGGCTTCAGATCGACGGCTTCATGCTGGGCAAGAAGCTGCACACCGGCGGGTTCGCGACGATCTGGGCGGTGACGCACCCGGATCATGACCTGCCGATGGTGATGAAGGTGCCGACGATCCTGGACGGCTATGACGGGCCGACCATCGTGGGTTTCGAGGTCGAGCAGATGATCATGCCTCGGCTGTCCGGGCCGCATGTGCCGAAGGTTATCGCCACGGGCGGCTTCGACGTGATGCCCTTTATCGTGACGGAACTCATCGACGGCGGGTCGTTCCTGCCGGTGTTCCAGAAGGCCCCCTTGCCGCTTTCCGATGTGATCGAGATCGCGGCGCGGATGGTGGCGGCGGTGGCGGACCTGCACCGCCAGCATGTGATTCACCTCGATCTGAAGCCCGAGAACTTCCTGCAGCGGAAGTCGGGAGAGATGGTGATGGTGGATTTCGGGCTGGCGCGGCACGACCAGCTTCCGGACCTTCTGGCCGAGGAATTCACCATTCCGATGGGGACCTATCCCTATATCGCCCCCGAGCAGTATCTGCGCTGCCGGGACGATCCGCGCTCGGACCTCTTCGCCCTCGGGGCGATGCTCTATGCGCTGGCCACGGGCCGGAACCCCTGGGGGACGCCCGAAACGCTGCGCGGAGTGCGCAAGCGGCTTTGGCGCGACCCCGAACCCCCGCGAGGGATCCGGCCAGAGATCCCGGAATGGCTGCAGGAGATCATCCTGCGGGCGCTGTCGGTCGATCCGATGCGGCGCTATCAGACGGCGGCCCAGCTGGCCTTCGACCTGAGCCATCCGCAGCAGGTGGCGTTGACCGCACGGGCCCACCGGCTGACGCGGGACGGCTGGCTGCAGGTGTTCGACCGGTGGCGGGTGATGCGCAAGCTCAAGCGGTTCACAGCACCCACGTCGATGGCCGCGCACCTGGCCTCGGTGCCGATCATCGTGGTGGCGGTGGACCTGATGCCCGAGGGTGAACGGCTTGCCGGAGTGCTGTTGCGGGCCGTGCAGCGGATGCTTCTGATCGAGCCGGACGCGCGGATCGCCTGCGTCAACGTGATCAAGACGGCGCGGATCGGGATCGACCAGGGCACGGACGATCAGGGCAACAACCTGCATGTCGCCCGCCTGGTGCAGCTGAAATCATGGGCCAGCGGGATCGAGCTGCCCGACCACCGGCTGACCTATACCGTGCTTGAAGGACCGGATCCGGGCCAGGCGATCATCGACTATGCCACGGCGAACCATGTCGACCACATCATGATGGGCGCGCGCGGACATTCCACGACACGGCGCTACCTCGGCTCGATCTCGGCGCAGGTGGTGGCCGAGGCGCATTGCTCGGTCACGGTGATCCGGTTGCCGGAACGCCGGACGGACGAGCCGGATCAGGGCCCGACGGAAGACGTGGCGGCCCCGGCATAGGGGCCGCCCGACCCTGAACCAGCGTCAGAACGTGTCCTGCACCGTCCGCGCGCCAGCCGAGACATCCTCGCCCACGCCCGCGATGGTATTGCAGCCTGCAAGGGCTGCTAGGACGGCCAGCAGTGCCAGTTTCTTCATGCTCATTGCCTCTTTCACTTTGCTTCGGACCACCAGGTGTCGGGAAGGAAGCCCGTCCAGTCACCATAAAGCGGCAGTCTCTCGGGATACTTCAGATCAGCGGAATATGCCAAGCGGGAAAGATCGGAATACCAGATCGGGATCACATAGCGACCCGAGGTCAGCACCCGGTCAAGCGCCTTGGTGGCGGCTGCGAACGCGTCGGTATCCGGCGCCTTCAGCATGGCGGCGATCATCGCCTCGATGGCCGGGGAATTCGCCCCCATCCAGTTGCGAGTCCCCGGCTCGGTCACGCCGCCCGCCCCCCAATACAGCACCTGCTCGTTGCCCGGAGACAGCGAAAGCGACCGGATGTAATGGGTCATGTCGAAGTCATAGGCGGTGGTGCGCTCCTTGTATTGTGCGTCGTCGACCCGGTTCAGCGTCGCGGTGATGCCAAGCGCCTTCAACGCCTCGATGTAGACCTCGGAAGCCGAAGCCAGCTCATCCTGTCCCGTCACCAGCAGGATCTCGAAGGTGAAGGGCTGGCCGTCCGCGTTCTTCAGCACGCCATCGTCGCCCACGGTCCAGCCGGCCTCCTCCAGAAGTGCGGCCGCCGCGCGGACGTTCTTGCGGTTGGCCTGATCGCCGTCCGACACCGGCAGCGCGTAGCCTTCGATGGCTCCGGGGGGAAGCTCGGCCTTGAAGGGTTCCAGAAGCTCCAGCTCGCGGCCCGCGGCAGGGCTGCCGGGCTCCATCCCCAGAAAGGAATTGCCGAAGTAGGACGGGATGCGGGGCAGAAGGCCACCGTTGAGCGTCTGGTTGATGAACTCGAAGTTGAAGGCGAGGATCAGCGCCTCGCGCACGCGCCAGTCGGCGAAGATCGGCTTGCGCGTGTTGAAGACAAAGCCCTCGATCCCCGAAGGCCGACCATGCGGAATCTCCGCCTTGATCACGTCGCCGGACTGCACGGCCGGGAAATCGTAGGACGACAGCCACTTCGACACATTCGCCTCGCGGTAGGCGGAAACCTGGCCCGCCTTGAATGCCTCGAAGATCGCCTGCGGGTTGGCATAATAGTCGTAGCGGATCTCGTCGAAGTTCCACTGACCCTTGTTGAAGGGCAGATCCTTGCCCCACCAGTCCGAATTGCGTTTGTAGGTGACCTGGACGCCCAGGTCCGAGCTGGCCAGCGTGTAGGGCCCGGACCCGATGGGAACTTCCATCGTCGCTTCGGCGAAGTCCTTGCCCTCCCATTGCGCCTTTTTCAGGATCGGGCGCAGGCCCAGGATCAGCGGCAGCTCGCGGTCCTCGACGTTGAAGGTGAACCGCACCGACCGCTCGCCCGTCTTCTCCATCTTGGCGATCTTCTTCCAGGCCCCCGCGTAGCGCGGGTTGCCCTGGGTTCCGAGCGTCTCCATCGACCACATCACGTCTTCGACAGTCACGGGCGATCCGTCAGAGAATCGGGCCTCGGGCCGCAGGGTGAATTCGACGTAAGTGCGCCCTTCGTCAGTGTCTATCGATTCGGCCAGCAGACCGTAAAGCGAGAAGGCCTCGTCGTAGTTGCGTCCCATCAGCGTCTCGACGGTCAGGGTCGAGATGCCCAGGGCGGGACGGCCCTTGGTGACATAGGGATTGAAGCTGTCATAGCTGCCCGCCTCGCCCCAACGGAAGCTGCCGCCCTTGGGGGCATCGGGGTTCACCTGGGGCAGGGACACAAAATCCGGGGGCAGGGCGGGGTCGCCATACATAGCTATGCCGTGCCGGGGTTCTGCCAATGCCGCCCCGGCAAGCACGGACAGGACCATGGCCAGACCGACCTTGCGGAAAGCTGCTCTCCTTTGCGTGATCATTCCCTGTCGCTCCTGTTGCTCTTGCCTGTTGCTCTTGGTTGTGTTGGCGCAGACTAAGTCGGAGATCGTGGCAATTCAAACTTTTAGCTTGGCCATCGGCAGAGAGCGGACTATAAAGACCCTACTGCTCGATAGGTTTCTTGCCTGTATGAAACCTGCCTCAAAGACTTAACGCCGGCTTCGCGCCGGCGTTTTTTTCTTTGTGCCTTCGTGCTTTCCCTCGCCCCGTGCCCGTGCCATTCTTTCGCACATGCAGCATGGAAAGGGTCTGGCATGACGCTGAAGGGCAAACGGGCGGTGATCACCGGATCGAACTCGGGGATTGGTCTTGGCGTGGCCGAATCCCTGGCCGCCGCCGGGGTGGACGTGATTCTGAACAGCTTCACCGACCGGGCCGAGGATCACGATCTCGCCCGCGATTTGGGTGCGCGGCATGGTGTCACCGCGCGCTATGTTGCGGCGGACATGTCCAAGGGGACTGACTGCCGGGCGCTGATCGAAAAGGCGGGCGGGTGCGATATCCTGGTGAACAACGCCGGCATCCAGTTCGTCAGCCCGATCGAGGAGTTTCCGGTCGACAAGTGGGATGCGATCCTTGCGATCAACCTGTCCTCGGCCTTCCACACCATCGCGGCCGCTCTGCCGGGGATGCGGGCGAAAGGCTGGGGCCGGGTGGTCAACATCGCCTCGGCCCATGGCCTGACCGCCAGTGCCTTCAAAAGCGCCTATGTCGCGGCCAAGCACGGCGTCGTCGGCCTGTCAAAAACCGTGGCGCTGGAAACGGCGGGGCAGGGCATCACCTGCAATGCGATCTGTCCGGGCTATGTGCTGACCCCCCTGATCGAAACGCAGATCCCCGAGCAGATGAAGGTGCATAACATGGACCGTGAAACGGTGATCCGCGAGGTCATGCTGCTGCGCCAGCCCAGCCGCCAGTTCGCCACGATCGATCAGATCGGCGGCACGACCGTCTATCTCTGCTCGCCCGCGGCCGATCAGGTCACCGGCACGACCATCAGCATCGACGGCGGCTGGACCGCGCTGTGACGCGGCGCGTGAACCTGGCGCTGCAGGGCGGGGGCGCGCATGGTGCCTTCACCTGGGGCGTGCTCGACCGGCTTCTGGAAGACGAAACGCTGGAGATCGCGGGCATCTCCGGCACCTCCGCCGGGGCGCTGAACGGGGCTGCGCTGAAGGCGGGGCTTCTGGCCGGGGGCAGGGGGGCCGCGCGCAAGCGGCTGGACCGGCTGTGGGACCAGGTGGGCGAGATCGGTGATTTCCGCATGCTGCCGTGGATGCAGGCCTTCCTGCCCGCGCTGCGGTTCTGGCAGGCCACCGCCGACAACTTCCTGCCGTTTTCATCGCAGGGCCTCGCGGCGCAGGTCTACTCGCCCTACGCCTGGGGCGACAGCTGGCGGAACCCGCTGGAACCCGTGGTGCGGGATCTCGACTTCAGCCAGGTCTGCGCCGCCGCCGAGCCGCGCCTCTTCGTCAGTGCGACCAATGTGCGGACCGGCAAGATCAAGGTCTTTGAAGGCGAGGCGATCACACCCGAGGCGCTGATGGCCTCGGCCTGCCTGCCGACGGCGTTTCAGGCGGTCAGGATCGGAACCGACGACTACTGGGACGGCGGATATGCAGGCAATCCGGCACTGTTTCCGCTGTATGAACCCTCGTTGCCGGAGGACATCATCGTCGTCTCGATCAACCCCTTGCGGCGTGAGGCTCTGCCGGATACGGCCCTGGAAATCCAGAACCGGATCAACGAGATCAGCTTCAACACAAGTCTCCTGGGCGAGTTGCGCGCCATCAACTTCGTCCGCCGCCTGATTGCGGAAGGCCGCATGGAGGCGGGGCGCATGAAGGCTGTCCGGGTGCACATGATTTCGGACGACGCGTTGATGAACGACCTCACGGCCGCCAGCAAGTTGTCACCGACACCCTATCTTCTGGAGCGGCTGAAGGCCGCTGGCCAGGCTGCGGCGCAGACGTTTCTCGACGACGTGGCACACGGGGTCGGCGCGGGCGGGATCGACATCCACGACCTTCTGGATCAGGGCTGAGGCAGGTCTTTCGGCAAGGGATAGACCAGCCCGCCCGAAACGATCAGCTTGGCGGCATCGTCGATCTTCATGTCGAGGATCGTCAGGTCCTTCGTCGGCACGAACAGCAGCATCCCGCTGGTAAACGGCGTCAGTCCGACGAAAACCGCCGAATAGTCCGGCCCGAGTGCCGCCAGCCGCTGCGCAAGCTCGCCCTTGGGCTGGGTCGAGATGAACCCCAACGCCCACGAGCCGGGCCGGGGAAATTCCAGAAGGCAGACCTGATCAAAGCTCTTCTCGGTCTTGTTGAAGAACGTCTCCGCGACCTGCTTGATGCCGCCGTAGATCGACCGGACAATCGGCATCCGGTCGACCACTTCTTCGCCCATCTTGATGACCGAACGCCCGAAAAGACCCTTGGCGAGCCAGCCGATGATCACGGTGAAGACCAGGAACACCAGGACACCGACGCCGCGCACCGGGAAATTGGCATCGGGGCCGAAATACCGTTCGACAAAGGCCTCGGGCTGCAGGTGCGCCGGGATCAGCGGCAGAATCCAGCCGTCGATCCAGCCCACCAGGGTCCAGGCGAAATAGGCGGTCAGTCCGACCGGCAGGACCACCACCAGCCCCGTCAGAAAGCTGGCACGCAGCCCGGCGAGGATACCGCGGCGGCGGGAGGGAAGGGGGTCGGTCATTCGGGCTCCGGATCACGCGCTCGGCTGCAATCTATGGGCGGCCCGGCCCAATGCAAAGGGGCAGGCTCAGGTTTTGCGCCGAAGCCTGGCGATTTCTGCGGCGATCCCGGCCGCCAGCCGTGCGTTGTTCAGAACCAGCGCGATGTTCGACTTCAGGGACCTGCCCTCGGTCAGCTCGAAGATGCGCTGCAGAAGGAACGGGGTCACCGCCTTTGCCGCGATACCCTGCGCGTCCGCCTCCACCAGCGCCGCCTCGATGTGCGGCATGATTTCGGATCGGGGGATCTCGGCATCCGGCGGGATCGGATTGGCGACGAGCTGTCCACCCGGCAGGCCAAGCTGCCCGCGCAGGACATGCGCCGCCGCGATCTCGGCCGCGCTGTCCATCCGCAAGGGTGCCTTCAGGCCGGACGAGCGTGACCAGAACGCCGGAAAATCCGCCTGACCGAAGGCGATGACCGGAACACCCGAGGTTTCCAGATACTCCAGCGTCTTGGCCAGATCGAGGATCGCCTTGGCCCCTGCCGCGACCACCGTGACCGCGGTCTGCGCAAGTTCGGGCAGGTCGGCCGAGATGTCGAAACTCGACTCCGCCCCACGATGCACCCCGCCGATGCCACCGGTCGCGAAGACCTCGATCCCGGCCAGACGCGCGCAGATCATCGTCGCGGCGACCGTGGTGGCACCGGTGCCGCCACTTGCGAGGCAGGCCGCAAGATCGGCACGGGACAGCTTCGCCACATCCTTTGCCTGGCCAAGCGCATCAAGCCGGGCCTCCGGCAGGCCGATGTGGATCTGACGGTCCAGGATCGCGATGGTGGCGGGACAGGCACCATGGGCCCTGACCTCGGCCTCGACCCGGCGCGCTGTTTCCACATTCTGCGGATATGGCATGCCGTGGGTGATGATTGTGCTTTCCAGCGCAACGACAGGCGTTCCCCGCGCGCGCGCCTCGGCCACTTCGGGCGACAGGATCAAAGGCAGCGTCATGAGCCGATATCTCCAGATACGTAGGTTGCTGCGGCGCGCAGGGCCGCATCGAGCGCCGCCTGCCGCCCGGCACCTTGCCGTTCGGCGACAAGATGCGCGGCCATGAAGGTGTCGCCCGCGCCCGTGACACGGGTGACCAGAACCTGCGGCGGCTGGCCTTCGATCACGCCTTCCCCGCGCGATCCCTCGGCGGCGGGCCTGCCGCCATCGGTCACCAGCACCCGGCCCGCGCCACGCCGCAAAAGCGCCTCGGCCGCAGCTGCGGCGGAGCGATGGTCCGCACGCGCAAGGATGTTGGCTTCTTCCAGGTTCACATAAAGCGTGGCCGAGGGATGCGTCAGCAGCGGCAGGAGACGCCCTGCCTTGCCGGGTGAGGCAGGTGCCACGCGCAGGTTGGCGCGGGCAAACAGCGGCGAGGCGGCGATCTCGGACAGCAGGCTCTCGGTCAGGTTGCCGTCCAGTGCGATCGGCCCCGTCCAGGGCGCGGCTGCGGTGCCCAGCCGACCATCGGCAAGCGGGCGCAGGATCTTGTCGCCCGCCGCCTCCAGCGAATGTGCATCGGCGATGGCCGCGACGAGGCCGTTCGCCCCCTCGATGGCCATGTAGCGGTCGGTCGGCAGGTCGTCCGATCGGTAGACCGCGCGCGTCTCCAGTCCCAGCCGGTCACAGGCGGCGATCAGCTCGTCCCCCTCGGCATCCCGCCCGATGGCAGTCAGGATCGCCGGGCTCATCCCGAAACGGCGCAGCGTCATCGCGATGTTCATCGCAACACCCCCGGGCAGCCGGGTGATCCTGCCCGGCACGTCGGACCCCAGCCGCATCGAGGTGGGCGAGCGTCCGATGATGTCCCACAGGACCGAGCCGATGCAGAGGATGTCAGGCGTCATGCGCCCTTTTCGCGTGGACCGCTGGCGATCGCAAGAGGGCCGGCTGTCGGCGATGTCCGACCCTTGCGAAGTTTCTCGCCAGCCTGGCGGCAATCGTGGCAAGCTGCGCAGACACCCGAAGCCGCTGCGAGGCTGTGCGCCATGACCCGTGTCGATCTGCTGATGACCGCCCAGAAGCCCTGGCCTGCGGATGCTGGGCTGGAAACGGCGATGCTCTTTCTGGAGAACCTTGATCTGCCGAACTTTGCCGCCTTCCCTTTGCTGCACAGCACCAAGGGGAGAGAGGCTTTGACACGGTGGTTTGAAGGCTTTCTTCCCTTTGCCAAAGCCGGAGGCACCGGGTTTGTGCTGGACACCGTGACCTGGCGCGCAAACATGGGCTGGGCCGCTGCCATGGGCCTCGATGCGCCTGGCCTGCGCCAGATCAACAGTGTGGCGGTCGATTTTGCCATGGCCTTGCGTGACCGGCATGAGACGGCAACGCTTCCGATCCTGATCAACGGCGTGGTCGGACCGTCGGGCGACGGATACCACATCGACCGCTCCCTGAGCGTGAGCGATGCCGAGGTGCTGCACCTTCATCAGATCGCCGCATTGGCGGACGCTGGTGCAGACATGGTGTCTGCGGTGACGATGACCCATGCAGCCGAAGCAATCGGTATCGCGCTTGCGGCCAAAATCGTGGGTTTGCCGCATGTCCTGTCCTTCACGGTTGAAACCGATGGACGGTTGCCGTCGGGGCAGGGCCTGGCCGAGGCCATCGCCGAGGTGGACGCGGCCACCGGCGCAAGCGCCCTTTTCTTCATGGTAAACTGCGCCCATCCGACCCATTTTTCCGCGATGCTTGACGGAGATTTCTGCGCACGGATCGGCGGGGTGCGCGCCAATGCCTCGCGGCAAAGCCATGCCGAACTGGATGTGGCCACCGCGCTTGATGACGGAGACCCGTCCGAGTTTGGCACCCTCTACGCAGGGTTCAAAGGGCTCTTGCCAAATCTTCGGATCATCGGCGGGTGCTGCGGTTCGGACCACCGGCACGTCGGTGCGGCCTGTGCGCATCTTCACGTTTAGATTGGCCGGGCAGGACCTTTGGTGCGGACAGTCGCTGTGCAGATCTGACAGGTTCGGCAGTCCATACCCCGACCGTTCCGTTTCAGCGGCGGCCAAACCCGGCTTGCAGAAAGAAGGGCAGGGCCGGGTCATGCGAGGGGGCGCCAGTCAGGTCTTCCGCCGAACGCCCGGTGTCGCGCATCGTATCGGGCTGGATCGCGGACAGGCGGGACTGGGCGGTCATCGCGGCGTCGATGCGGGCAAAATGGCGGCGAAGGCGTCCCATAAAGCCGGGGGCAGCGGAGGAAATGGGCGCGAGGTCGATGGCACTGGCTTCAGCAAGGCGGGTCATGGCGATCTCCCCTGGTTGCGATGCCTTCAGAATGCCGGAACTGGCAGACCTTGCTTGAGGGCTGGCCAGGGGATTGGTGGGGATTTTCTGGGTATTTGCCCCAGATTTCCGATGGTGCTTGATCTGCGGTTCAGGCTGGCGCAACCCTGAGGGACCGACGGGGCCTTTCAAGATGCATCACGTCTTCGGCGCCTACGCCCTTTACCCTGACCGTTCCGAGCTTGTCGGGCCGGATGGCAGGGTGCGGCTGGAGCCGAAGGCCTTGGCCGTCCTGCGGCTTCTGGTGGAAAACCATGACCGCGTGGTGTCGCGGGAAGAAATGATCGAGGTCATCTGGGGCGGGCGCTTCGTGTCCGACGCGGCGGTGTCGACGGCGCTCAAGGCCGCACGCAAGGCGGTGGGCGATGACGGCGACCACCAGACGATGATCCGCACGCTGCATGGGGTCGGGCACCGCTTTGTGGCCCCGGTTGAGCGGCGGGTCGATGCCTCGACCATTGTGCAACCTGCGGAACCCGCAGCGGGCGGCGAGGGCCAGCGGCCCACGATCGCCGTGCTGCCCCTGGCACAGGCCGATGCCGGGCTGCAGATCGGTGACGGGCTGGCCGATGAGATCATCGCCTCGCTGTCGCGGCTGCGCTGGCTGCGGGTGATCGCGCGCGAATCGAGCTTCCGCTTCCGGCAGGAGGGAGTGGACTTCGACGCCATCCGCCGGGTTCTGGGTGCGGGCTATGTCCTCAGCGGACGGGTGGAACTTTCCGGGGCACGGCTGATCGTGGCGGTGACCCTGATCGACACCTGCAATGGGGCCGTGGTCTGGGCCGACCGCTTTTCCCCGCTGCTGGACGGGCTGCACGAGGCGCGGCAGGACATCGTCGATGCCGTGGTGGGGGCGCTGGACCTGCAGATCCCGCAGGCCGAAGCCATGGCGGCGCGCGGCAAGCCGACCGAGGCGCTGGACGCCTGGGGCGCCTATCACCTGGGGATGAGCCACCTGCACCGCTACAACGCCCATGACAATGCCATTGCCAAGGCACTTTTGGAACGCGCAACCACACTCGACCCGGGCTTTGCCGTGGCCTATGCCGCCCGGGCCTTTGCCCGCTTTCAAGATGGGGTCCAGTGGTTTGGGGGCGACCGCGCGAAGGCCCAGGACGATGTGCGAAGCCTGGCCGAACGGGCGTTCGAGCTTGACCCCTTGGACCCCTTTGCCAACATGGTCATGGGGCGGTGGCACTGGTTGGCCGGTAACCCGGATGACGGGCTGGACTGGTATGACCGCGCCATCCAGCTTAGCCCCAGCTATTCCAAGGGCCACTATACGCGCGGCATGATCGACGCCTTTGCGGGCAGGTCGGAGCGGGCGCGGGCCGGGGTGGATATGGCACTGCGTCTCAGCCCGCTCGACCCGATGATGGGGCCGATGCTGACGGCGCGGGCCATATCCTATCTGGCCGAGGGCGAATACGCGACCGGGCGCGACTGGGCGTTGAAGGCGGCGCGCCATTCCCCGACTCACGCCAATCTTCTGTGCCTGGCCGCGGCGGCTTGCGAACTGGCCGGTGACCATGCCCAGGCCCTGCAGTTCGCCGACACGCTGCGCCGCGCGGTGCCAGAGATAACGGTGTCGATGTATCTGCAATCGATGCCTACAACGAAGGTGGATGTGCATGCGAGGTTTCGCGAAGCGCTGCGTCGCGTCGGCATCCCGGCGGCGGGGTGAACCGCGCGCCTCATGTCTCTTGCGCTCCGGTGCGGGCCAGTCTATACGCGCGCCACTTCACAGGTGAGGCTTGGGCCTTGCGGGGAGAAATCCCGCAGCGTCCGCCGGTTGCCCCCATCCGGGGGTGAAGACGGCCTCATCAAGGTTCAAACCGGAAAAGGACAAGGCATGGCTCTTCCCGAGTTCACCATGCGTCAGCTCTTGGAAGCTGGCGTTCACTATGGCCACCAGACGGCGCGCTGGAACCCCAAGATGGGCGAGTTCATCTATGGCGACCGCAACGGCATCCACATTCTCGACCTGACCCAGACCGTTCCCATGCTGGACGCGGCGCTGAAGGTCGTGCGCGATACCGTCGCCAAGGGCGGTCGCATCCTCTTTGTCGGCACCAAGCGCCAGGCCCAGAAACCGATCGCCGAAGCCGCCGAAAAATGCGCGCAGTATTACATGAACCACCGCTGGCTCGGTGGCACGCTGACCAACTGGAAGACCGTTTCGCAGTCGATCCAGCGCCTGAAGCAGCTGGACGAGGTTCTGGGCGCGGGCGGCGAGGGGCTGACCAAGAAGGAACGCCTTGGCATGGAACGCGACCAGGCCAAGCTGCAGGCTTCGCTGGGCGGCATCCGCGAAATGGGCGGCACCCCGGACCTGATCTTCATCATCGACGTTGGCAAGGAAGACCTCGCGATCCTCGAAGCGCAGAAGCTGGGCATCCCGGTCGTCGGCGTGGTCGATACCAACTGCTCGCCCAAGGGCGTGACCCACATCATCCCGGGCAACGACGACGCGGCCCGCGCGATCCAGCTTTACTGCGATCTGGTCAGCCGTGCAGCCCTTGAAGGCATGTCGGCCCAGATGGGGGCTGCCGGTGTCGACCTCGGCGCGCTCGAGGCTGCTCCAGAAGAAGAAGCGGTCGCGGAAGCCGAAGTCCAGGCCTGATCGGCGGACGACGTCACAACATTGTCACCCGGCGGGCCTACCCCGCCGGGACATCTTTTCCGAGGAGTGGGAAACATGACGATCACCGCACAGATGGTGAAGGAACTGCGCGAATCGACCGGCGCGGGGATGATGGATGCCAAGAAGGCCCTGACCGAGGTTGGCGGTGACATGGAAGCCGCGGTCGACTGGCTGCGCACCAAGGGCCTTGCCAAGGCCGCCAAAAAGGCCGACCGCGTGGCCGCCGAAGGCCTGATCGGCGTCGCCGTATCGAACGGCAAGGGCGTGGCGGTCGAGATCAACTCGGAAACCGACTTCGTCGCCAAGAACGAGGACTTCCAGGCGCTGGTCCGTGATGTGGCCAATGTGGCCCTCACCACGGGCGACAGTGTCGAGGTGGTGAAGGCCGCGCATCTGAACGGCAAGACCGTCGACACCGTGATCCAGGAAGCCATCGCCCGCATCGGCGAGAACATGACCTTCCGTCGCCTCCATGTGCTGGAAGGCGACACTGTCGTCTCCTATGTCCACAACGCGGCCACGGCGGGCATGGGCAAGATCGGCGTCCTCGTGGCGCTGAAGGGAGACAGGGCCAAGGCCGAAGAGATCGGCAAGCAGTTCGCCATGCACATCGCCGCGACCAACCCGCTGTCGCTGTCGGAAGCCACGCTTGACCCGGCCGTGGTCGAACGCGAGCTGTCGGTGCAGACCGCGAAGGCGCTGGAGGAAAACGCAGCCTCGGCCAAGCCCAAGCCCGACGCCGTGATCCACAACAACATCATCCCGGGCCGGATGAAGCGCTTCCTCGCGGAAAACACGCTGCTGGGCCAGGCTTTCGTGATCAACCCGGATCTGACGGTGGAAGCCGCGGCCAGGGACGCCGGCGTCGAGATCACCGGCTACGCCCGCGTCGCCGTCGGCGAGGGGATCGAGAAAAAGCAGGAAGACTTCGCCGCCGAAGTGGCAAAAGCACTTCAGGGCTGAACGAAGCGAACGAGGGCAGGGGGCCGGTGCGCAGGTCGCACCGGCCCTTTTTTCGTCCTCAGGCGAAGCACCAGGCCCCCAAAAAGCCAGCGGCGCGGCTCTGGGGAGAAACCGCGCCGCATCGTCCTGCCCAAACCCCAGGGGATGAGGGGACGGGAGGGCAAGGCCGTATGTCGGCCGCCTGAAAACGCGGCCTCTGCATCAATCAGGCGGAGGTCGGCCAATTCTTGCCGATCCGCAGGACATCCGGGAAAGTTCCGTAACGTCACAACCAGTGGGTTACACAGGTCCTGCCTGTCGGCGAGTAAGGAAAACCCTACCTGCGACCTACCGCGCGGCCTGGGCGACCTCGGGCATACGCTGGAAGATCATGTTCAGGAGCGCACCCTTGGCCACCGCCTGCGCCGTCGTCTCGACCGCCAGGGCTTCGCGCGCCAGGCGCAGGTGCTTTTCGACCATGGCCGACGAGACACCCATCAGCAAGGCCACGTCCTGCGTCGTCTTGCCATCGGCAACCCATTCCAGCGCCTCGCGCTGGCGGGGGGACAGTGCCCGGTGCCGCGACAGTTGCGGCAGATGCACAATCGTGAGATGCATCATGTTGGCCACCGCCAGGATCTCTTCGCGAAGGGATGCGAAGATCGCCTCGACCTCCGCCGGACCGACCCCCGGATCGGCAATCAGCCCCAGCGCGCCCTTCGACCGCGACAGCACTTCGGGAAAGCTGACCGACATGCCCGCGACGATCCCGATCGCCGCGTTCTGCCGCACCGCATCGGCCTCTTCCGCCGAAAGCCGGCCCGCGTCGAGCGCCTCCTTGACCCAGGCCCAGGTGCAGATGCCCGAATTGTGCTCGGCCCAGCGAAAAACCGGGGTCTTGGCATAGAAGCCGCCCTGAAAGTAACGCTTCACATAATCCGCATCGCAGGTGGTCAGGAACAGCGCATCGTCGGGATCTCCGATGGTTTTCAGATGCTTGAACCGGGTAAAGCCATAGTTCACCCGGCCAAAACCCAGGGATGCAAAATACTCTGTGGCAAGGTCCCAGGCATCATCGATCCGCTGAGAGGCGGCGATGCGGTTCAGCAGCGGCAGAATCGACGTCTCGCGCATTGATCTCATCCCTTGTCCCCGGATGCCGCGCCCGGGATCACTTGACCCCGGGGCATCTCATGGCTTGGACGTCAGATACGGCAGGATTCCTTGGCTTGTCGAGCCGTCTGCCCGTCAGAAGGGCGTCAAATCGACCTCATGACGGGACTTGTCATCGGATTCTGCCCGATCCTTGCCCGAATGACCGGAAAAACCGGCCCGTCAGCGCAAGCCTGCCTGGGCTGCGGTGCGGATTGCCCGGATGTTCTCGCCGTATGGGGCAGGCTGGTCGGGCGAGCCGCCCTTGAACACCGCAGCTCCCGCAACCAGCACATCCGCGCCGACCTGCGCCACAAGCGGAGCCGTCGTCACCGACACGCCGCCATCGATCTCGATATGCACCGGACGGTCGCCGATCATCCGGCGCAGGCGGGCGATCTTGTCCAACTGGTTTGCGATGAAACTCTGCCCACCGAACCCCGGGTTCACCGTCATGACGCAGACAATGTCGATCATGTCCACAAGCTCGGCCACGGCTTCGACCGGTGTTCCGGGATTGATGGCAATGCCCGGCTTTTTCCCAAGTGCCCGAATGGTTTGCAGCGTGCGGTGAATGTGCGGACCAGCCTCGACATGCACTGTCAGATGGTCCGCGCCCGCCTTGGCGAAGGCCTCAAGATAGGGATCGACCGGCGCGATCATCAGATGCACATCCATCACCCCCTTGATATGCGGACGCAAAGCCGCGCACATTGCCGGGCCGAAGGTCAGGTTCGGCACGAAATGGCCGTCCATGACGTCAACATGCACCCAGTCCGCGCCTTGCGCCTCGATGGCCCGACATTCCGCTCCGAAATTCGCGAAATCGGCAGCCAGAATCGAAGGGGCGATCTTGATCGAACGGTCGAACATCGGCAGGCTCCTTGGGCTTTGCGGCCTCATATCGCGCTGATCCCGGCCTTTCCAGCGCCCATTACATTACATAATACTGATTACACGATATTCCGACCCAGGTTTCCGCACCCCGCCCCAAACGAAAACGGCCCGGTCCTGACGACCGGGCCGCGTCACTTCGGTCCGAAAGATCAGCCGACCAGTTCAAGGCCCGAGAAGAAGAACGCAATCTCGCGCGCGGCCGAGGCGTCCGAATCCGACCCGTGGACCGAATTCTCGCCCTTGGACAGCGCGAACTCCTTGCGGATCGTGCCAGCGGCGGCGGCGGCCGGATCGGTCGCGCCCATCACTTCGCGGTTCTTCGCAATCGCGCCTTCGCCTTCCAGCACCTGCACCACGACCGGCTCGGAGGCCATATAGGCCACCAGCTCGCCGTAGAAGCCGCGCTCCGAATGTTCGGCGTAGAAGGCACCGGCTTGCGCTGCGGTCAGGTGGATGCGCTTTGATGCGACCACGCGCAGCCCGGCGTCTTCAAACTTGGCAACGATCTTGCCGGTCAGGTTGCGCTTGGTCGCATCGGGCTTGATGATCGACAGGGTCCGTTCAATGGCCATCGGGCTCTCCATGGGGGTGCGGGTTTCCGCGGGAATGGGACGCGCGGCAGCTATCACGCGCGCGCGGCTTTGAAAAGGTGCAGCGGCATTGACCTTGCCGCCCGCTTCGGGCACTTCGCCGTCCATGCTCATGATCGAAGACATCACCTACAACGTCGAAGGCCGCCCCTTGTTCGAGGGTGCGACCGCGACCATTCCGACCGGACACAAGGTTGGCCTCGTCGGCCGCAACGGTGCTGGAAAAACCACGCTTTTCCGCCTGATACGCGGCGAGCTTGCGCTTGAAGGCGGCACGATCACCCTGCCCCAGCGCGCACGGATCGGTGGCGTGGCGCAGGAAGTGCCCTCGTCGGAGACCTCGCTCCTCGACACGGTCCTTGCCGCCGACACCGAACGCGCCGCCCTGATGGCCGAGGCCGAAACCGCCCACGACGCGCACCGCATCGCCGAGATCCAGTCCCGCCTTGCCGACATCGACGCCTGGTCCGCCGAGGGCCGCGCCTCCAGCATTCTCAAGGGGTTGGGCTTTGATCCTGACCAGCAGCTCATGCCCTGCTCCGCCTTCTCCGGCGGCTGGCGGATGCGCGTGGCGCTGGCAGGCGTGCTGTTCGCCCAGCCTGACTATCTGCTGCTGGACGAGCCGACCAACTACCTTGATCTTGAAGGCGCGCTCTGGCTGGAAAGCTACCTCCAGAAGTATCCCCACACAGTGCTGATCATCTCCCACGACCGCGGGCTTCTGAACCGGGCTGTGCAAGGCATCCTGCATCTCGACAATCGCAAGCTGACCTACTGGCAAGGCGGCTATGACCAGTTTGCCCGCCAGATGGCCGAGCGTCGCGCGGTCCTGCAAGCCGAGGCGAAGAAGGTCGAGGCCCGTCGCGCCCATCTGCAAAGCTTCGTCGACCGCTTCAAGGCCAAGGCCTCCAAGGCGGTGCAGGCCCAGTCACGGGTGAAGATGCTGGAAAAGCTGACGCCGATCACCGCGCCCGAGGATGCCAAGAAGGTGGTCTTCACCTTCCCCAAGCCCGAGGAGCTGGCCCCCCCGATCATCAACCTTGACGGTGCTGCGGTCGGCTACGGCGGCCCGCTGGTCCTGAAAAAGCTGAACCTGCGCATCGATCAGGACGACCGCATTGCGCTTCTGGGTCGCAACGGCGAAGGAAAATCCACGCTTTCCAAGCTTCTGGCGGGCAAACTTAAACCTGCCGAGGGCAAATTCGCCCGTTCCTCCAAGCTGCGCATCGGCTATTTTGCCCAGCATCAGGTCGACGAGCTTCACATCGACGAAACACCGCTTCAGCATATCCAGCGCCTCCGCCCGGCCGAGATGCAACCCAAGTTGCGGGCCCGTCTGGCCGGCTTCGGGCTGATGGCGGATCAGGCCGATACCGTCGTCGGTCGCCTTTCCGGCGGCCAGAAGGCGCGACTATCGCTGCTTTTGGCAACAATCGACGCGCCGCACCTGTTGATCCTCGACGAACCGACCAACCACCTCGACATCGAAAGCCGCGAGGCGCTGGTCGACGCCCTGACCGAATACCCGGGCGCGGTGATCCTCGTTTCCCACGACATGCACCTTCTGGGCCTCGTCGCTGACCGGCTCTGGCTGGTCAAGGGCGGTGCCGTGACCCCCTATACCGAAGACCTGGAGGCCTATCGCCGCCAACTTCTCGCCGGGGAAGACGAGGTTAAGATCGCCGCGAAACCTGTTGAAACGAAACGCAAAGCCACGCGGGACGAAGTGCTGTCCCTCAAAGCCGAGGTCCGCAAATGCGAGGACCGGCTGGCAAAGCTGAACGACATGCGCGACAAGCTGGCGAAGAAGCTCGCCGACCCTGATCTGTATGAAGACGCCCGCAAGGGCGAGCTTGCCACCTGGAACGCCAAATACGCCGAGGTGATGCAGGCCCTCGACAAGGCCGAGGCGCTGTGGCTCTCTGCTCAGGAAAAGCTGGAGACCGCTGCATGAGCACTCTCGCCCGCGCCATCGAGATCGCCGTGGCTGCCCACGCCGGGCAAACGGACAAGGCCGGTGCCCCCTATATTCTGCATCCGCTTCGCGTCATGCTGGCATTGGAGGACGAGGAAGACCGGATCGTCGGCGTCCTGCACGATGTGATAGAAGATTGCCCCGAGTGGACACCGAAACGGTTGCGTGGCGAAGGATTCTCGGACAGCGTCCTCGTGGCCTTGCAGCATGTCACCAAGCTTTCCGAAGACGAGGACTACGGCGCCTTCATTGCCCGCGCTGCCGGGAATCCGATTGCGCGTCGTGTCAAACGTGCAGACCTGATGGACAATCTGGATGTCCGGCGTCTGTCGGTGGTTACGGAAAAGGATGGCAAGCGGTTGACAAAGTACCTGGCCGCACTGGCGCAACTCGACGCCGCAGATTGAGTTCACAGACTGTCGGCTGAAGCGCGCCGACCGCGCGGATAAAGCGTTTTCAAGGTTCCACTTCCCAAACGCCGGTCCGCCGCCTAGCCTGCGGGAAACCCGAGGGACCGATGCCCGAAACCGCCTTCCTGATCACGGCCTTCGCCACCCTCTTCGTGGTGATCGACCCGCCGGGCCTTGTCCCCCTGTTCATCGCATTGACGCGCGGCATGGGCCCCGAAAAGCGCCGGGCGATGGCGCAGCGGGCCTGCATCATCGCCACCTGCCTCCTCCTTCTGTTCGGCGTGGCAGGCGAGACGATCCTGGAGTTCATCGGCATCTCGATGCCCGCCTTCCGCATCGCGGGCGGCATCCTGCTGTTCCTGACCGCGCTTGACATGCTCTTTGAACGCCGCACCCAGCGGCGCGAGGGGCAGCAGGCCGAGCCGGACCATGACCCCTCGGTCTTCCCCCTCGCGACGCCGCTGATCGCGGGGCCCGGAGCGATTGCCTCGGTGATCCTGCTGGTCGGTCAGGCCGGACCGGGCTGGGGCGGGACGCTGGCGGTGCTGGGGCTGATGCTGGGCATGATGGCCGTGACCTATGCCTTCCTTCTCGCCTCGCCGCCCTTGGAGCGGATGCTGGGGCGGACCGGGGTGATCGTCATCACCCGGCTGCTGGGGATGCTGCTGGCCGCCCTGTCCGTGCAGTTCGTGATCGATGGGGTGCGGGGAACCGGGCTGATTGGCTGATCTTTCCAACCGCGCGCCCTGCCCCCATATCTGCCCGAAGCGGAGGACGTGATGGACGGCGACACCCTGGCCCGCGTGGGCTATCTGGCGATCATTCTGGTCGCGCTTGGCGGCTGGGTCGTCGTCGAGTTCCGGCACCGGATGGGTCAGGCCCTGCGGATGGCGCTGGCCTGGGGCCTGATCTTTGTGGGCGTGATGGCCGGGTTCGGGCTGTGGAGCGACATCCGGAAAGACATCCTGCCGATCCAGGAGATCGCCGCCGATGGCGCGGTCGAAGTCCCGCGCGCCGAGGACGGGCAATACTACCTGACCCTGATGATCAACGGGACTGCGGTGCCGTTCATGGTCGATACCGGGGCCACGGGGATGGTGCTGGCCGGGACGGATGCGAAGCGGCTGGGGATCGACCCCGAAAGCCTGCGGTTTCTGGGCGAGGCCAGCACCGCGAACGGGGTGGTCCGGACCGCGCGGGTGACGCTGCCGGTGGTTGAACTCGGGCCCTTCCGGAACGAAGGATTCCCGGCCTTCGTGACCGAGGGAGAACTGGATCAGTCGCTGCTTGGGATGGAGTATCTTGGCCAGTTCCGGATGGAATTCGATGGCGGCAGACTGATCCTGCGGCAATAGTGTCCACGGTGGACATTTCCAGCAATTGTCAGATTATCATAGACTTGCTTGCGGACGTTAACCTTTTGGCAAGGAGTGCCGTTCAGCTGAGCAACCCCTGCACCGTGTTCGTAAGGTCGTTCAGCGAAAAGGGCTTCGGCAGGAAGACCGAATTCGGCACCCGCGCCTGATCTTCGGCAAGACCGTCCTCGGCGTAGCCCGACATGAAGACGACCTTCACCCCCGGCCGGTCCAGATGCGCCCGGCGCACCCAGGCCGGTCCGTCCATGCCCGGCATCACCACGTCGGTCACGAACAGGTCGATGTTCAGCGTCCTGTCCTCCAGCCGCAGCAGCGCCTCTTCGGCATTGGCAGCCTCAAGCACCGTGTAGCCGCGCAGGGTCAGGGCGCGGCTGGCAAAGGCGCGGACCGACGCTTCGTCCTCGACCAGAAGGATGACGCCCTCGCCCTTCCGGGACGCAACCCGGCGCGGCTCGGCCGGCTGGGCGTCCTGCACCTCCCCGTCATAGACCGGGAAGTAGAGCGAGAAGGTCGTGCCCTGCCCTACGACCGAATCGACGAAGATGAAGCCGCCCGACTGCTTGACGATGCCGTAGGCCATCGACAGGCCAAGCCCGGTGCCCTCGCCGATCCGCTTGGTGGTGAAGAAGGGCTCGAAGATCTGGCGCAGCTGGTGTTCGGGGATGCCTACGCCATGATCGACCACCCGGATCACGGTGTAATCCCCTGCCGGAACCGTGGCGCGGTCACGCTTCAGATCCTCGGCCAGGGTGACCTTCTCGGTCTCGATCCGGATGCTGCCACCATTCGGCATCGCGTCCCGCGCATTGACGACAAGGTTGATCAGCACCTGTTCGATCTGCCGCTTGTCGGCGCGGATGCGGCCAGGCAGCCGACCGCTGTCGCGCCCAAGATGGCCCAGCGACAGTTCCACCTTGTCCACCATCAGCCGGTTCAGAAGATGGATGAGGTCGGCCAGCACATCCTCAAGATCCAGAACCTCGGGGTTCAGCGTCTGCTTGCGCGAAAAGGCGAGGAGCTGCCCGACCAGCGAGGCCGCCCGGTTGGCATTCTGCCGGATCTGTTCGAGGTCGGCGAAATCCGAATCCTCGCGGCCATGGCGCAGCAGCAACAGGTCGCAATGCCCGGAAATCGCGGTCAGAAGGTTGTTGAAATCATGGGCAATACCGCCCGCAAGTTGGCCGATTGCCTGCATTTTCTGGCTTTGCACGAACTGCGCTTCCAGTGTCTTCAGCCGGGTCGCATCGTTCAGGATGGCAAGGGCGCCAAGACGGCCATTCTCGACATAGCGTCGCAGGGTGATCTGCAGGAACCGTTCGTCTTCGCCCCGGACGCGCAGGACTTCGGACCCGCCGGGATGGCGTCCCGCCGTCACATCGGCCAGCCATTCCGACACCGGTCTGCCCAGACCTTCAAACAGGTCATGGAACATGGCGGCCCGGGTTTCGCCGCTCCACATCAGCTCGCGCGCCGCAAGGTTTGCGGCCCGCATCACCCCATCGGGCCCGAAGGTCATGATCGCGACCGGCACCTCCTCGAGGTCGGCCCCGACGGCAACCACAGGCGCGCGCTCGGCGCCTTGCGTCGCGGCAAGGCCGGGTGACAGCGACAGATCCTCGGCCCGCCAGAAGTAACGGTCGGTATCGGCGCGGTGGACCGTCAGCCGCAGCACAGCGCCCCGGGCGGCCAGATCCTCGCGCGCGGCCCCCCCGGCCTCGGCAGCTTTCTGCAAACGTTGCAGCAATTCACCGGGCGACAGGCTGAGATGGCCAAGCGCGTCGTGCAGCGACCGCGCATCCGGGCCGAACCGGGTTTCCGCCGCCTGATTGCGCAGGATCAGATGGCCCGCAGAATCGGTGAGGAAGCAGGACGCGGGATCGTCGGCCATCAGGCGGAACGCGCGAAGGCTGTCCTGGTCCGCCTGCCGTTCGGCAAGCCAGTCCCGGACCGCAAGTGCCAACGCCAGCGCCACAAGCACGAGTCCCAGAAACGGAAGCCCCGGTCCGCTGTCGCGCCAGACTGCGACCCAGAGTGCCGCCAGACCCAGCCCGGCGACGCCGAGCGCAAGGAGAACGCCTTTATGAATGGGCCCCAAAATGTCTATGCCTGCCAAAATATGCCCTGTCCCAAACCCGCGACCGACCCAGCTGCATCTGACAATCGTCGGAAGGGGTTAAGCTATCATTAACCGTCTTGCTGGGCACGTCTAGGTTGCGAAAGGAAATTCAGTTTCCATGAAAAAGTGCAAGATAGAAGCCGTCTCCGCCCTGAAGCGGGGTCAGGGTCAGCTCGCGGTCCAGATGCCAGCCTGGATGCCGGTGCAGAAAGGCCCGGGCCTGCGCTCCGTTCTCGCGGGCCAGAAGCGAGCAGGTGACATAGGCAAGCACCCCGCCCCGTCGCACCATCGGGGCCACACGATCCAGAATGGCAATCTGGGTTTGCTCAATTTCTGCAAGCGCTTCCGGGCTGATCTTCCACTTGCCTTCCGGATCGCGACGCCAGCTGCCCGATCCTGAACAAGGGGCATCGACAAGGACAAGGTCAAAGGGTGCCCCGGTTTCCGGACGGTCGGTCAGGGTAACTTTGGCCCCGGCCCTCCGCGCCCGTTCGGGCAGGTCGGCCATGCGCCGGGGATGGGCATCATGGGCGACAAGCCGCAGCTGCGCCCGGGCCGCCATGGCAAGCGTCTTGCCACCCCCGCCTGCGCAGTGGTCGAGGACCGTCATCCCGTCCGCCAGCGGCAGGGCTTCGACCACGGCCTGCGACGAGGCGTCCTGCAGCTCGACCAGCCCGCTCAGGTAGGCTTGCGAGGCCTGAATCTTGCGGGCGTTTTCGGTCACTTCCAGCGCCGTCGTTGCAAGGGGATGGGGGCTTGCGACGATGCCTTCCCTGGCCAGGAGGCTGGTCGCAGCCGTCCGATCGCCCTTGCCGAGGTTCACGCGCAGAAACACCGGCGCCCGGTTGCGAAGGGCATCGGCCACGGCAACGAAGTCCGCGCCCAGGCTGTCGCGCAGGTCCGGCACCAGCCAGTCCGGCATATCCAGGCTTTCGCCCGCATCGGGATCATGGCCTTGCTCGTCCCGCCCCGGCGGGCGCGGGGCGTGGCCTTCGCCGGAAAACAGCGCCTCTTGTCCGGCAGCGCGTGCCAGACCCAGGATCAGCCCGCGCCCAGTCAACCCACCCCCGAGGGCGGCCGCCGAGGACCGCTTCCTCAGGGCATCGAAGACCAGATCGCGCACTGCAGCCCGGTCGCCGGACCCGGCAAAGCGGCTGGCGCGACCCCAGTTGGTCAGCGCCTTTTCGGCTGGCTCTCCGACCAGAACGCGATCGAGGACCGCGATCGCCGCCGCAGCCCGCGCGCCCGGCGTCACCTCACATCACCCGGTAATTCGGGCTTTCGCGGGTGATCTGCACGTCATGGACGTGGGATTCCTTCAGGCCAGCGCCGGTGATCCGCACGAACTGGCACTGCGTCCGCATTTCGGCCACGGTCGCGCAGCCGGTATAGCCCATGGCGGCGCGCAGGCCCCCGACCATCTGGTGAATGACCGCTGCCGCCGACCCCTTGTAGGGCACCTGGCCCTCGATCCCCTCCGGCACCAGCTTGTCCGACGCCGCATCCTTCTGGAAATAGCGATCCGCCGACCCCCGCGCCATCGCGCCAAGGCTGCCCATCCCCCGGTAGGCCTTGAACGACCGGCCGTTCCACAGGATCACCTCGCCCGGGCTCTCATCCGTGCCCGCGATCGCCGATCCCACCATGGCGCAGGATGCCCCCGCCGCGATGGCCTTGGCGAAATCGCCGGAATACTTGATCCCGCCGTCGGCGATCACCGGCACATCGCCCGCCGCCCGGGCCGAATCCATGATCGCGGTCAGCTGCGGCACACCCACGCCCGCCACGATCCGGGTCGTGCAGATTGATCCTGGCCCGATCCCGACCTTCACCGCATCCGCGCCGGCCCCGATCAGCGCCCGCGTCGCCTCGGCGGTCGCGACGTTGCCCGCGATGACCTGCACCCGGTTCGACAGCTTCTTGATCCGCTCCACCGCGCGGGCAACCCCTTCGCTATGGCCGTGCGCGGTGTCGATCACCACGAGGTCCACGCCTGCGTCGATCAGCGCCTGGCTGCGGTCGAACCCGGCATCCCCCACGGTCGAGGCCGCCGCCACACGCAGGCGACCCATGTCGTCCTTGCAGGCATGCGGGTTCAGCACCGACTTCTCGGTGTCCTTCAGGGTCAGCAGCCCCGTCAGCTTGCCCTGCCCGTCCGTGACCAAGAGCTTTTCGATCCGCCGCGCCTTCATCAGGCTGATCGCCTCGGCCCGGTCAACGGGTTCGCGCAGCACGGCCAGGTTGTCGCTGCTCATCATGGCGCGGACCGGGGTGCGGTCATCGCTGGCAAAGCGCATGTCGCGGTTGGTCACGATCCCGACCACGCGACCGATCTCGTCCACCACCGGGAATCCGGTGATCGAATACCGCTCCATCAGCACCTTCGCATCCGCAAGGGTCTGGTCCGGCGTCAGGGTGATCGGCTGATAGACGACGCCCGATTCAAACCGCTTCACCCGGCTCACCTCGCGCGCCTGCGCTTCGGGGTCGAGGTTCCTATGGATCACCCCGATCCCCCCCGCCTGCGCCATCGCTATCGCCATCCGGCCTTCCGTCACTGTGTCCATCGCGG
Source organism: Pseudomonadota bacterium (assembly GCA_040385165.1). Classification (GTDB taxonomy): domain Bacteria; phylum Pseudomonadota; class Alphaproteobacteria; order Rhodobacterales; family Rhodobacteraceae; genus Tabrizicola. The sequence goes on from JAZKHX010000006.1 coordinate 239,498, forward strand.
ACGACAGCAAAGGAATGTTCATCCGGATCGCCTTCGTGACGAAGGTCGCGGTGTCCGCATCCGACGGCAGCACGCTTGATGCCGCAGGCACCAGAAGCACGTCGTCAAAGGTGAGAGCCTCACGAATCTCCATGGGTTTTCCCTCCGGGAGCAAGCATCGTTTGGCGGTTCCCCTTTTCACGCCCGGCGCGGCTTTGCAAGACCAATAGCACCCCTTGCCGTCGCGCGCCGCCCGTGCAGATTACCCCGCACAACCCGGAGAGCATCATGCGCGTCGCCATCGTCGAGAACACCCGGATCACCCAACACGGTCAGGTGGGCGTGGCGCTGCACGAACAGGCCGCGCTGATCGACCTTTACAAACCATGGGTCGGCCAGCCCCTGCCCCGGACGGTGGATGCCGATGCGCTGGTGGTCCTTGGTGGCGAGCAGTCGGCCACGGACGACCACAGCCACCCCTACCTGCCCGACCTCGCGCGGCTGATGGCGGATTACACCGCGCTGGACCGCCCGGTCCTTGGCATCTGTCTTGGCGCGCAACTGCTCGCCCGCGCCTTCGGGGCCGACAACCATCTGGGTGCTGCAACCGAGTTCGGCTGGGTCGAGGTCGGCCTGACCGACGCTGGGTCCGCGGACCCGGTCCTGTCTGTCGTGCCTGACCGCTTTCCGATCTTCCAGTGGCACACGGACACCTTCACCCTGCCCGCCGACGCCCTGCATCTGGCCGCCAGTCCGACCGCGCCGAACCAGGCCTTCCGCATCGGCCGCGCCACCTATGGCACCCAGTTCCATTTTGAAGCAAGCCGGTCTGTCGTGCGCGACTGGTCGGCGACGTTCCCCGAAGCAATCGAGCGGATGGATCCCGGCTGGGCCGCCCGTCACCCAAAGCTTGCCGCGACACGCGGAGCCGAAGCCGACGCCCATGGCCTTGCTCTGGCCCGCGCCTGGGTCGCACTGATCTAGAGCCTGTCCGACAAAAGTGGACTCCGGTTTTGTCGAAAGACAGGCGACCATGAAACACCTGGAGGCTGTTTGGCGCTTCTATCAGAGTCAGACAGGCTCTAGGCTTCCGCCGCGTTGGTTCTGGCCGCAAGCCGACCGCCCGGCCAAAGCTTCAGGATCCGCACGGCAATCCACGGAATCACCCCCAATCCCAGCGCCAGCAACGCCAGCCCGGCCCAGCCAAGCGCACCGCCTTGCAGCATCAAGGCGGTTGAAACTGCCGCCAGCGGATAGGTAAAGGCCCCCCACAGCGGCGAGAACCCGGCCGCCGTGATCCAGCGGATCGTGGCTCCCAGCGCCAGCAGGATCACCAAGGCCACCCAGGCGAAGACCGCGGCCAGAAGGTCAAGCCCGGTCAGGCTGGCCGCGATCGACAACAGGCTTGCCGGGGCCAGGTGGATCGCCAGCATCGGACGCAAGGGTGCGGGTGGTGTGCGGCGCACAAGCTGCCACAGGCTTGCCCCCCAGATCGGCAGCGCCACGGGCATGGTCGCATAGAACAGCGCGAGCGCCAGATCGTCCTGACCGCTGGCGACTGCCGCCGGGGCCGCGACGATGAAACCGACGAATGTCATGTGCCAGCCCGGGTTCACCGCACGCCCTTCGGGGGGCAATCTGATCAGGGTCAGGACCGTCAGACCGACAAGACCGGCATGCAGGATCAGCATCGCGCCCATCAGCCACAGCCCGGCGCTGGCCGAGAACACTGCAAGTTGCGCCGCCGCCGCCATGCCGCCGAGCGTGCCCGCCGCCAGAGCCGAGCGCGAGGGCATTACTTTAAGATCATCAATTATCACACTGATCCGGCGTATCATTTTTGCGCCGTATATACATATTGCGAACACCCAGAGCGGCAACACCACTCCCGAGGCGAGGTCGGCAAGTTCCGGGCCCAGCCCAAGCACCCCCGATCCGACGCGCAGCGCCGACGCCAGCCCCAGAAGCCCCAGGATGGGGGGAAAGATCGCCGGCGGGGTGTTGGCGAACAGCGGCACCCGGCGCGGTGGGAACTCGGGCGGCGGATACATCTTCGGTCGATGACGCGCGGGGTCCTGGGTCATGACATCCTCCGGCTCTGCATCATCAAAGCCGATGCGGCGGTCGAGGTCCAGCGCGATGTCCGACGCAGAGCGCAGTCCGTGGCCCGTGACCGGGGAGCAGCTTCGGGCGCCGTCGGCGCGCGGCCACGCCCGGCAAATGTATATACACCACAGAACTGCGACATCGTAGATACGGATGTATATACCGACCGCAACTACAGGCTTTCCTGCACATTTCCGTCATGCGCCCGAAGCTGTTCCGGTCCGGAGAACCGGGAACCAGTCCTCGCGCAGCCGTTCGCCTGCCCGCATCCCATGACCGGGAAACGGCGGCGAGGTCGGGCCTGGACGCTCGACATACCGCGCATCCTCGCCGACCAGCCGCAACGAGAAAGCCCGCCGCCGGGTGGCCGCAAGGTTGCCCCGCGCGCCGTGCAGCGTGCGGAAGTTGAAGGCCACCGCATCACCCGGCTCCATCGCGTGTTCGACGATCCGCATCCCTTCCGCTTCGGGATCCGGGACCGGGATATAGTCATCCTCGCCGGGGTAGAAGTTGGTCTCGGACATCCAGCGTGTCGGCAGCACGTCCTTCGGCCAGAGGTGGCTGCCCGCAACGCAGCGCAGCGAGGCCTCCCGGACCGGGTCGAGCGGCGACCAGAAGCTGACGGTCTGCCGCCCCTGGATAAAGTAATACGGACCGTCGGTGTGCCAAGGGGTCGGCTTTGTGGTGCCCGGCTCCTTGACCAGCACATGATCGTGGAACAGCTGCACCTGGGTAGACCGCATCAGGCGGGCCGCGACCTCTGCCACCGGCGATTGCCGGATCACGGCGGCGAATTCGGGCACCCTCGTCCAGTTGCAGTAGTCGTCGAAGAAGCCCCCCTGCTCGCCCGGCTTCAGCGTCGCCATCTGCTGCGTCGGGTTGGCCATGTTGCGCGCGATGCCCGCGCGCAGCATCTCGACCCAGTCGGCCCAGAGCCCCCTGACCAGCACAACCCCGTCCCGCTGGTAGGTTTCGACCATATCCTCCGTCACGATGACCATCCGGGCCTCTCCCTTTTGGTCACCCTGCCCCCGCTTGCAGCGCAGGGCAAGAGCGGGGCCGGGCACTCCGGCCGCCCCGGCGCGTTTCAGGGCTGGACAATGATTTCCGTATTATCTTTCCTTGTCAAATGGTTGCGTTATTGTCCTGAGGTATCCGCGCGCCAGTCGACGAGGCGCGCGAACCCGGCGCAGTTCTTTCCTTCGCTCATGGCCGCATTAACCGCAGCGAAAGCCTTACAAGGCCACACTCAAGCGATGAAACACGTGTCGCCGAAACGCTCGCCCTCGCCCACGCCCCGGCTGACGCTCTGGGTGCCGGTGGTGCTGGCCAGCGGGCCAGGCCTCTTCTGGCTGGGGCTCCTGGCCCTGATCCGGCTGTAACCGCCCTGCCCGCTGTTGCCATTAGCCTTTGACGGGCATCAGGTGCAAAGCTAAGGTCGGCGGCGTCCAAACCGCATTGAGTGCCCCGCGACCATGAACCTGAAGGATCTTTCCCATCAGCTCGGCCTGTCGCCGACCACTGTGTCGCGCGCGCTGAACGGTTATCCCGAGGTCAACGAAGCCACCCGCGAGCGGGTGATCGCGGCGGCAAAGGAACACAACTACCACCCGAACTCGCGCGCCATCCGCCTGGCCACCGGTCGGGCCATGGCGGTCGGCCATGTCATCGCCATCGCCAACCGGCATGAGATCGTGAACCCGGTCTTTGCCGATTTCATCGCCGGCGCGGGCGAGACTTACAGCCGGAACGACTACGACATGCTTCTGTCGGTCGTCCCCGACGAGGACGAGGCGCAGACCTATCGCAACCTTCGCGTCAAGGGCAGCGTCGACGGCGTCATCGTCCATGGCCCCCGCGAGAACGACCCGCGCATTCCGCTCTTGCGGGAAATCGGCCTGCCTTTCGTGGTTCACGGCCGGGCGACGGGGGCGACCGTGGCCTATTCCTGGCTCGACGTGAACAATCGCCGTGCGATCCAGCAGGCCACCGAGCATCTTCTCGACCTCGGCCACCGCCGCATTGCCCTGGTCAACGGGCTGGAGTTCATGGATTTCGCGATCCGCCGCCGCCGGGGCTATCTCGATGCGCTTGCCGCCCGGAACGTAGTGGCCGATGCGGCGCTCATGGCTTCGGGCGAGATGACCGAGGTTGCCGGTTTCAACGCCGCGCGCGATATGCTGACCCTTGCCAATCCGCCCACGGCCTTCGTCGCGGCCTCGATGCTGTCCGGCATGGGTGTCCGCCGCGCCATTGAAAGTGCCAGGCTGAAACTTGGCCACGATGTGTCCGTCATCATCTTCGACGACGACCTCAGCTACATGAAGAACGGCGAGGAGCGTCCGATCTTCACCGCAATGCGATCCTCGGTGCGCGAAGCCGGGCGGCTGGTCGCAGAGATGCTGCTGCACCGGATCGCTCATCCCGAAGCGGGGCCGGTCGAACAGCTTCTGGAAGCAGAGCTTGTCATTGGCCTGTCCACCGGACCGGCCCCGGAAAGACCGGGGCGACCCAGGGCCGCGCCGATGGCGACCCAGGGCTCCGAAGCGCTTTGAACAGACTGGCGCGAACCGGCTTTTCGCCGTATCACGCGTGCAAGACCGTTCCTTCGTCCAACATGGGACCCCTGCGCTGATGACCCTTGCGATCCTTGCCGATATCGGTGGCACGAACACCCGGGTGGCGCTCGCCGATGGCGCCGCAGTCCGGCTCGACTCGATCCGCCGTTACCCCAATGCCGACTATCAGGCGCGCGGCCAGGACATCGCCCATGTCCTGCGCGACTATCTGGCGGCGACCGGGGCCGCGGTTTCGGGCGTCTGTGTCGCAGCCGCCGGTCCGGTACAGGACGGTGTCGCGACGATGACCAACCTCGCCTGGGTGATGGATGCGGCAAAGCTTTCGGGGGCGACCGGCGCACGACGGGTCGCGATCCTGAACGACCTGCAGGCCCAGGGTCAGGCGCTCGGCCATATCCCGGCGGCCAACCTGCGCACCGTCCTGCCGGGACCGGTCAAACCCGGCGCGTCGATGCTGGTGGTCGGTCTCGGCACCGGGGTCAATGCCGCCCCGGTCCACCCCCTGCCGCAAGGTCGCGCGGTTCCGCCCTCGGAATGCGGCCACGTCAACATGCCGGTGCGCAGCGAAGAGGATTTCCAGCTGGTCCGCTTCATCGAAGCGAAGCTGCGCGCCGAAGGCGAGGCACCCCATGCCGGGGTCGAGGAAGTGCTGGCCGGACGCGGTCTTGCCAATCTCCACGGTTTTGCGGCCTATGCGGCGGGTCATCCCGCCAGCCTGACCTCGGCCGAGGTTCTGTCAGCGCTGGACAGCGGCGACCAGATCGCCGCCCATGCCGCGCGGCTTTATGTGCATATCCTGGGGCAGATGCTGGCCGATCAGGCCCTGATCCACCTGCCCTACGGCGGGATATTCCTGATCGGCGGCATGTCCCGCGCCATGACCCCGCATTTCAAGACCTTCGGGCTGGACAAGGCCTTCCGCGAGGCGCGGCGCGTCGATCTTCTGCAGAAGGACTTTTCGATCACCGTGGTCGAAGACGATTACGCCGCTTTGACCGGCTGCGCGGCCTATCTGAACTCTCTGGCGTAACCTGCTGGCTTTCTTCGATTATCCCAGACGCTCCTGCAGAAACTGAAGCGCCACGCCCAGCCCGTCCGGGGCGATGCCGTGGCCGGTTCCCTGCATCACATGGCCAAAGGTCTGGAACCCCGCCGCGACCAGCGCATCCCCGGCGCGCGCCATTTCGTCGAAGGGAACCACCGGATCCTGATCGCCATGAATGAGCAGGACCGGCGGCTTGACCACGGCTTCCGCCGACAGCGCCTCGGGCCGCATCAGCCGCCCCGAGATCGCGACAACCCCCGCCATCGCCGGATCCCGGCGCGGGGCGATCTCCAGGCTCATCATCGCGCCTTGGCTGAAGCCGACCAGTGCAAGCCGGTCGTCCGTCAGGCCCTCCTCCAACAACCTCGCATCAAGAAACGCATTCAAGTCACTGACTGAATTTGCTATTCCCGCATCGCGCTCGGCGTCGGTCGAACCGTCAAAGCGCGGGATCGGAAACCACTGGTAGCCAAAGCCGCCAGCCGCACAGCGGTCCGGGGCGTCCGGGGCGACAAAGACTGCCCCGGGCAGTTGTGATGCCATCACGTCGGCCAGACCCAGAAGGTCCGCCCCATCCGCGCCATAGCCGTGCAGAAAGACCACAAGCGAGCGTCCCTGCCCTTGCGCTGCACCCGTCCGCCCGAACCGCAACTCGCGCATCAGATCACCCCGTCCCGTTCCTTTGCCACCCGGTAGTAGGCCCAAAGGATGCGCGCCGCAACCGACCGCCAGGGTGACCAGGCCTCGGCCATCTGGCGCAGCGCCTTTTCCGTCGGCCGGGCCTCCAGCCGGAAAAGCATCCGCGCCGCTTCCTGCAAGGCCAGATCACCGGGCGCAAACACATCCGCGCGTCCGAGCGCGAACATCGCGTAAATCTCGGCGGTCCAGACGCCGATCCCCGGCACGGCGACAAGTCTTTCAATCACGGCAACATCGGAAACATCGCGCAACGCCTTGAAATCGATGCCGGCCTGCGCCAGCGCCCGACCGTAGCGCGCCTTCTGGCGGCTCAGACCCGCGGCGCGCAGCCCCTCGTCCGACGCCGCCGCCATCGCCGCCGCCTCGGTCAGCCCCGCCGCTTCAAGCCGGGCCCAGATCGCCCGGGCCGACGCGACGGACACCTGCTGCCCGACAATCGCGCGCAGCAGGGCCGCGAAACCGTCGTCCTCCCGCCGAAGCGGCAGCGCGCCGACCAGCGGCACGGCATGGGCAAAGCGCGGCTCCCGACGCGCGAGCCAGGCCGCGCCCTCGGCCACGCAGTCGAGCGAATGAATGATCCGTCCCACCATGCTTTCTGTTCCCAGATGTTCCCGCCGGACGCAACTGCCCTTTCCGCTTGCCGTTCCGGATATGCGGCTCTACCGATACCGCATGAGCACCGATGCACCCGCCCGCCGCAACGTCCTTGTCCTCGTCGCTGCCCAGGCCGTCCTTGGCGCGCAGCTGCCGATGATCTTCACCATTGCCGGCCTTGCGGGTTCCAGTCTGGCGCCGAACAAGTGCTGGGCCACGCTGCCCATCACCATGATGGTGATCGGCTCGATGCTGACCGCCACGCCGCTGTCGATGCTGATGCAGCGTTACGGCCGCCGCACCGGCTTCTTCTTCGGCGCGGGCGGAGGAGCCATTGGCGCCGCGATCGGGGCTTACGGACTGTCGACCGGCAGCTTCCTGCTGTTCTGCATCGGGGCATTCTTTTCCGGCATCTACATGTCTGCAAACGGGTTTTACCGATTTGCCGCCGTCGACACCGCGTCCGACTCCTTCCGCCCCAAGGCGATCAGTTGGGTCATGGCCGGGGGCCTGCTGTCTGCCGTCTTCGGACCGCAACTGGTGAAGCTCACCGCCGACGAGATGGCCGTGCCCTTCCTCGGGTCCTACCTGACCGTGATCGGTCTGAACCTTGTCGGCTCGGTCCTCTTCCTCGCGCTCGACATTCCGAAGCCGGCCCCTCCGGCCTCGGGCAGCCCGCTTGGCCGCAGCCGCGCCGAACTGATCCGCAGCCCCGTCATCCTAGTCGCGATGATCTGCGCCACGGTCTCCTACGCGCTGATGAACCTCGTGATGACCTCCTCGCCCCTTGCGGTCGTCGGCAGCGGCTTCGACAAGAGGAACGCGGCGGACGTGGTGACCGCGCATGTGCTGGCGATGTATGCGCCAAGTTTCTTCACCGGCCACCTCATCGCCCGCTTCGGGACCGAGCGCATCATCGCCATCGGCCTCATCATCCTCGCCGCCGCCGGGGCCGTCGCGATGGCCGGGGTGCAGCTGGAAAACTTCTTCATCGCCCTCGTGCTTCTCGGCCTCGGCTGGAACTTCGGCTTCATCGGTGCCACGACCATGCTGACCGCAGCCCAGCGTCCCGAGGAACGCGGGCGGCTGCAGGGGCTGAACGACCTTGTCATCTTCGGCGGAGTGACGCTGGCCTCGCTATCGTCCGGCGGTCTGATGAACTGCTCGGGCGGGTCGGTGCAGACCGGCTGGCAGATGGTCAACCTTTCGATGCTGCCCTTCCTGATCCTTGCGGGCGGCGCGTTGATCTGGCTCTGGCTGCGCCCGCAGGGCAGCCGGGCGTGAGCGCAGCCCCGGGCTTTACCAGCGCCCCGTGATCGACTGCCGAAGCAGCCGCCAGCGCCGCTGAAACTCCGACAGGTGAAGGTCGGGGGTTCCTGCCGCTGCCGCGTGCCGCAAAAGGGCGTCGGTCTGCCAGCCCGCCAAAAGCGCCGGAGCAACTTCCTTTGGCACCGACCGTCGCGCCTGGCGGGCGATCGCCAACCTGGCCAGTCCAAGACGGGCGAGATCCGGCCCGCTCATCCCGTCGGGCAAGGGCTGCCTGCCCCGCGCCAGCAACGCGGGGACCGCTTGCAGATAGCCTGCCGCCGCGGTGGCCCAGCCATAGGCCCGGACCGCCACTTCCGAACCATCCGGCGCACCCAGCGCCCGGGCTGCCAACCACATCAGGCCAGCCCCCGTGTCGTCCAGATAGGCGGCCAGGTCGTCCGGTCCCGGATGCGGTTCGCGAGCGATGTCCCAGCGCCGCGCGGCGATCAGACGGTCCAGAACCTCGACCGGCAGCCCGAAGTCCCGGATCAGATCATGCAGCGGCCCCGCCACCTCATGCGCCCGCGCAGCACCCGAAGCCGCGTTCTCGACCACGTCGCGCCACCATTGCAGCCGCATCTCGGCGATCAGCGGCTCTTCCGTGACCCAGGGCGCGCGCGCGACCTCCAGGTTGAAGGCATAGAGCGGCAGAAGCTGCGCCCGCGCCTCGACCGGGGCGGCCATGACCGCAAGGAACCGGTCCGGATCGCCCCGCCGCACCAGCTCCGCGCAGGCGTCGACCGTCACTTCGGTTCCCCGATGTCGCGGATCAGTTTCCACTGGATCGCATCCAGCAGCGCCTCGAAGCTGGCGTCCACGATGTTCGCGCTGACCCCCACCGTCGACCAGCGGCGACCCTGGCCGTCCTCGCTGTCGATGATCACCCGGGTCACGGCTTCCGTCCCGCCATTGGTGATGCGGACCTTGAAGTCCACCAGCTTCATGTCGTCGATGCAGGCCTGATAGGGACCAAGATCCTTGGCCAGCGCCTTCGACAGTGCGTTCACCGGCCCGCGATCCTGCCCGCTCTCGTCCATGCTGTCACTGACCGACATCATCTTCTGGTCACCGATCTTGACCACCACCACCGCCTCGGACAGCGAGATCATCCGGTCATACTTGTTCTTCCGCCGCTCGACTGTAACCCGGTAGCGCTTGACCTCGAAAAACTCGGGGCACAGCCCCAGCTCGCGCCGCGCGACCAGCTCGAAGCTTGCCTGCGCACCGTCATAGGCATAGCCCTGATCCTCGCGGTCCTTCACCACATCGATGATCCGGCCAAGCCGCGCATCTTTCGGGTCGATCACGATCCCCGCCGCTTCCAGCCGCGCGCGCAGGTTCGACTGGCCGGCCTGGTTCGACATCGGGATGACGCGCTCGTTCCCGACCAGCGCGGGGTCGATGTGTTCGTAGGTGGTGGGGTCCTTCAGGATAGCACTCGCATGCAGCCCCGCCTTGTGGGCAAAGGCGCTGGCGCCGACGTAAGGCGCGCTGCGCAGGGGCACCCGGTTCAGGATGTCGTCCAGCATCCGGCTGGTTTTCAGCAAGCCCGCCAGCGCCTCGCGGGGGATGCCGGTTGCAAAGCGGCTGGCGTAAGGCTCCTTGAGCAGCAGCGTCGGGATCAGCGTCGTCAGGTTCGCATTGCCGCAGCGTTCGCCAAGCCCGTTCAACGTGCCCTGGATCTGCCGCGCCCCGGCATCGACTGCGGCCAGCGAATTCGCCACCGCGTTCCCGGTGTCGTCGTGGCAGTGGATGCCAAGGCGGTCGCCTGGGATGCCGGAGGCGACGACTTCGGCGGTGACGCGGCCGACCTCGGCCGGCAGGGTGCCGCCGTTGGTGTCGCACAGGACAACCCATCGGGCCCCGGCGTCGAAGGCGGCGTGCAGGCAGGACAGGGCATAATCGGGATTGGCGCGATAGCCGTCGAAGAAATGTTCGGCATCGAACAGGGCCTCGCGGCCTTTGGCGACGAGGTGCCGGATCGAGGAAGCGATGGCCTCGCGGTTTTCGTCCAGCGTCACGCCCAGGGCGGTGATGACGTGGAAATCGTGGGTCTTCCCGACGAGGCAGACTGCTGGCGTGTTCGCGTTCAGGACGGCGGCGAGGACATCGTCATTCTCGGCCGACCGGCCCACGCGGCGGGTCATCCCGAAGGCGGTGAGGGTGGCCTTTGTCGCCGGGGGGGCGGCGAAGAAGTCCGAGTCGGTCGGGTTCGCGCCGGGCCAGCCGCCCTCGATATAGTCGACCCCGAGGGCGTCGAGAGCGGTCGCGATCTGGACTTTCTCGGCCACGGAAAACTGGACGCCCTGGGTCTGCTGGCCGTCGCGGAGGGTGGTGTCGAAGAGGTACAGGCGCTCGCGGGTCATGGTGTGTCCACGGTGGAGAAAATGGGATAGTGTTGTGTTGTCAGTGGTTTGGGATTTTCTGTTAAGGTGGCGTTAACTTTTGCCACGACCCCGCCCCGGACGTGATCCGGAGCCTCATGGGTCATCGGGAGGCCCCGGATCACGTCCGGGGCGGGTATCCTGCGCGTCACTGGAGCGTCTCCAGTTTGGCGGGGTCGAAGTCGGGTCCGGGGACGAGTTCCACGCCGTCTTTGGACATTCGGACCTCGACGCCGGCGGCGATCAGGGCGGATTTGAGGGCGTCGACAGCGGAGAAATCTTTGGTTTGCCTTGCCAGTTGGTAGTTTAGCTCCAGCTTGAGACTCAAATCGGAAACCTGCTCGCGCGCTCCCCTTCGTTTTGCTCGACGTTCTTTAAGCAGATCATGCAAGCCGAGAGCGGCCAAGCCCGTCAGGAATGCAAGGCAAGAGTTGTCAAGTGCCCCGTCAACTGTCTCACCAAGAGGAATGGTCTTTCCGGCCTCTAGAGTGATGACCATTTCTGCCGCAGACTCTAGTCCAACAATCGCGCCACTAGTGTTCAGATCATCCAGAAGTGTTTCCTGCATTGCCCAAGGCAGGTCTTCGAACCGGCCCGTCGGTCTAGCGCCTCGGCCAACAGCCACGTCGAAAGCCGCAAGCAGTTTTTCGAGCCGCACTTCGGCTTCCTTCCGCTTCTTTTCAGTCCAGTCCATCGGACTGCGGTAATGCGTCATCAGGAGGACAAACCGGATCACCTCGCCCGGTATCCCTTGATCCAGCAAATCCCTGACCGTGAAGAAATTCCCCAAACTCTTGGACATCTTCTTGCCCTCGACCTGCAGCATCTCGTTGTGCAGCCAGTAATGCGCGAAGTCGCCGTGCGGGTGGGCGCAGGCGCTTTGGGCGATCTCGTTTTCGTGGTGCGGGAATTGCAGGTCCAACCCCCCGCCGTGGATGTCGAACGATTCCCCCAGCAGTTCATGCGCCATCGCCGAGCATTCGATGTGCCAGCCCGGACGCCCCTTGCCCCAGGGGGAGGCCCAGCCCGGCTCCTCACCCGACGACGGCTTCCAGAGGACGAAGTCCATCGGGTCTTCCTTGAACGGAGCGACTTCCACGCGCGCCCCGGCGATCATGTCGTCGACCGACCGGCCCGAAAGCCTGCCATAGTCCTTGTAGCTGCGCACCCGGAACAGCACGTGGCCGGACGCGGCATAGGCATGACCCGAGGCGATCAGGCCTTCGGTCATCGCGATCATCTGGGCGATGTATTCGGTGGCGCGGGGCTCGACGTTCGGTCGCAAGGCCCCCAAAGCATCCATATCCGCGTGATACCAGGCGATGGTTTCCTCGGTCCGCCCGCGGATCAGATCCTCCAGCGTCCCGGGCGACCCCGCCTTCTGCCGCCGCAACGCCTCGGCGTTGATCTTGTCGTCGACGTCGGTGAAATTGCGGACATAGGTGACATGGTCGGCCCCGTAGACATGGCGCAGCAGCCGATACAGCGTGTCGAACACCACTACGGGCCGGGCGTTCCCGAGATGCGCTCGGTCATAGACGGTAGGGCCGCAGACATACATCCGCACGTTCTGCGGGTCGATCGGCGCGAAGTCCTCTTTCTTGCGGGTCTTCGAGTTGGTCAGGCGGATCGTCACCATTTCAGTCGTCCCTGAGGCAGCAGGCATCATCCCGCGCGGGACCGGCTTTTCATCCGAAGGGAATGACGAAGCGCCCGCGCGACCAAGGTCAGCGGGTAATGCAGCAGATGCGGATGTTGCGCAACGTCGTCATGCAGACCGCGTAGCACGCGGCCCCTGCCCCGTGCAAGCCCGCCACGGCCTCAGTTGCCCTGGCGGCTGAACGAACCCCTGTTGTCCGGCCCGGTCGCAAGCCAGCCGGCAATGGTTGCGGCGACATGGTCCGAGATCATCGACTTCTGCGTGATGCCCTTGCGCCGCGCCTCGCGCATCCGCGCGCCGGACCAGGCCGGGGTTTCCGCCTGGATTTCCGTGGCGGGAACCAGCACCTCGCCCGTGCGGGCGTCGGTCACCTGGGCGATGAAATCGACGTTGTGCACGCCCCAGTCGGAATTCGACAGTTCCGCCTCGTAGGTCAGCGCGTGAAAGCGGGTGACGGTGATGCTGATCACCACCGGCCGCGACCCGCGCAGCCCCTGCGCGCCGCGCAGGATGGCAGCCTGCATGATCTTGCCGACCTGCGCATAGCGGTCCCCCAGGGGATCCTCGCGCCAGACGATGTCGGCCGTGGGCAGAAGCGACTTCGATTCCGACACCGTCAGGCTGCGGGGGACATCGACCTGCACTTCGGCCAGACGCCAACCGCGAGACACCTCGGGCGACAGCCGCTGATAGTCCGTCTTGAAGGTGCCGCCGCCGACACAGGCGGACAGGATCAGGGCAGAGACCCCCAGAAGGGCGGCGCGGCGGGATAGGGCCATGGAACCTCACAGGACGAGATGTCAGTTTTCTAGCAGTCATAACCTTAACGATCCGTGATGGCCGGAAAAAGGAAACGGCGTGGCGTTGCGGCGGTAGAACCTTGCCGATCCCGTCCCGATCTGCGCTAGTGCGTGCCGATTTGCGCAGGGAGACCGGGATGGATCACGAAGGCTTGCGGCACTGGTCGAAGCGGGCGGCGGACTGGGCGGCAGACTACCATGCAACCTTGCGCGACCGCCCGGTCCGCGCGCCCCTGGTGCCGGGGGCGATCGCACGGCACCTGCCCGAAGCGGCACCCGAGACCGCCGAGCCGATGGAGGTGATCTGGGCGGATTTCGAGCGGATCGTGCCGGACGGGATGACCCATTGGCAGCACCCCCGCTTTTTCGCCTATTTCCCCAACAACGCCGCACCCGCCTCGATGCTGGCCGAGCAACTGGTCAACGCGATGGGAAGCAACGCCCTGATCTGGCAAGGGTCTCCGGCTGCCACCGAAGTCGAGCAGGTGATGGTGGACTGGTTGCGGCAATCCCTTGGTTTGCCCGAGGGATTCCTGGGCACGATCCACGATACTGCGACCAATGCGACCCTGTCTGCCGTGTTGACGATGCGGGAGAAATCGCTGGGCTGGCGCGGACTGGAGGAAGGTCTGTCTGGCGGGCCGACTCTGCGCTTCTACGCCAGCGCCGAGACACATTCGAGCGTGGATAAAGCGATCCGCGTCGCGGGGATCGGCCAGCGGAACCTTGTCAAGGTGGCAACCGATTCTGACCGGGCCATGACCGGCGCTGCGTTGCGGGCGGCAATTTCGGCGGACCGGGCGGCGGGGATGCAGCCTGCGGGCCTGATTCTCTGCGCCGGGGGCACAAGCATGGGGGCCTTCGACCGGATCGCGGACTGCATTGCGGTCGCGAAGTCCGAAGGCCTGCCGGTCCATGTCGATGCGGCCTGGGCCGGTTCTGCGATGATTTGCCCTGAATTCAGGGCCCTGTGGGCCGGTGTTGAAGCCGCCGATTCGATCGTCTTCAACCCGCACAAGTGGCTTGGCGCGCAGTTCGACTGTTCCGTCCAGTTCCTGCGCGACCCCGGGGCGCAGGTGCGGACCCTCGGGCTGCGGCCGACCTATCTGGAAACGGCCGGGCGCGAGGAGATCGTCAATTTCAACGAATGGACCGTGCCGCTGGGTCGCCGGTTCCGCGCGCTGAAACTGTGGTTCGTGCTGCGCGCCTACGGGCTGGAGGGATTGCGGACCCGCATCCGCAACCATGTCGCCTGGGCGCGGGCCGCCCGCGACCGGCTCGCCGCCCTGCCGGGGGTGTCGATCGTGACCGAGCCGCGCCTGTCGCTGTTCACCTTTGCGCTGTCCGACGACGCCGCGACCGAAGGCTTGTTGCAGCGGATCAACGATGACGGGCGCATCTACCTGACCCAGACCCGGGTGGACGGGCGGTTTGTGATCCGGGTGCAGGTCGGATCGTTTGACTGTCGCGAAGAAGATGTCATGTTGATTGCAAAGACCGTTCAAGAAATGCTTGCATGATGTTCCTTCGCTCCCTTGTCCTGGCGCTGGCCTTCGCTGCGCCCGTGTTTGCGCAAGACCTGCCCCAGCCGCTAAGCGACACGCTGTCCGACTTCGCCGAAGTGCTGGACGCGACCGAGGAGGGGCGGATCACCCGGCTTCTGGCGAATACGCGGGCTGAAACCGGGGTGCAGGTGGTCGTGGTCACCGTGCCGGACCTTGGTGACGGGACCGGCGGGATCGAGGCCTATGCCAAGGCGCTGTTCAATGCCTGGGGCATCGGCGGCGCTGACCGGAACGACGGCATCCTGCTCCTTCTCGATACCGGCGCGCGCGAGGCACGGATCGCACTCGGGGCCGACTACGACCCGGTCTACGACGGGCGTGCAGCGCGGGTGCTGTCGACGGCGGTGCTGCCCCAGTTGCGTGACGGGCAGATCGCAGGCGGGATCGAGGCTGGGATCGTCTCGGCCCGGGACCGGCTGATCGCGCCGTTCCTTGTAGGCCAGCCGGTCACGGTGACCGACGGCTTTCCGGAGGAAGGCGGCTCGGGCTGGTCCTCGCTCGCCGGGTTCGCGGCGGTCGCGGGCGTGGCGGGCCTTGGCTTCTGGCGCAACCGCCGGACCCGGCTGACCTGCCCGAACTGCGGTGCGAGGACACTGGAACGGTCGCGCGAGATCATCGACCGCCCGACCCCGACCGAGCCCGGCGTGGGAATGCAGCACCTGACCTGCTCGGCCTGCGGCTTCACCGACCGGAAGTCCTATCCGGTCAGCTATACCAGTTCCGAGGCCCGGCGCGACCGTGAGTCGAGCAGCGGGAAGGGCGGCGGCGGCAGCAGCGGCGGCTTTGGCGGTGGCCGGTCATCAGGCGGAGGCGCGAGCGGAAAATGGTAACCCGGCCAATACGCTGCGCGGCGATCCTGATCTAACCCACGCGCGCCTGGGCGGGGCATTCGCGGCCGCGGACCTCTTGCCGGAACGAGGATGCGCCTTGCAGCGCAGTGCAGTCATTCCGCAATAGGTCCGGATACGATCCCTTTGGCGAGCGACCGCGCAAACCTGTGAGCCGAAGCCTGCCGCCGAAATGTCTTGCGGCGCGGGGGGAAGCCGCGCCGCAAGAGGTCAGTCTCCGGTCGTCGCGCCGCGCGTCAGAAGCGCATGCCGACCTTGGCCTTGACCGTGGTCGCGTCGAAATCGGTGGTGGTGCCATCGAAGTCGTTGAAGTCGTGCTTCACGACCTCGCCACCGACGGTCCAGCGGTCACTCACCGCGTAATCGAAGCCGACGCCATAGACCAAGCCCGAGTCGCGCAGGTCCGCGCCGCCGACCGAGGCATTGGCCTGGGCCGCACCCAGCGAGCCGTAGACCAGGCTGTTGCCGATTTCGCGGCCCGCCTGAAGTTTCAGCGCAAGGACATCGCTCAGCTCGTCCCCAGCCACGGCCCCAAGCGCGATGTTGGTCGCGTCATAGGACAGTTCAGTCCCGGCCACCCAGTTCCCGAGGTCCCAGCGATACCCCGCGTTGACGCCGCCGAACCAATCGTTGCCGTCCAGTGCGGCCCCGTTCGAATCCACGTCGCCATAGCCCAGCTGGGCCCCCACATAGGCACCCGACCAGTCCAGTCCCGGAGCGACATAGGCTTCGGTGACCGGCGCAACGGCCGGCTCGTCGGCCACGACAGCCGGGCCTCCGGCAAAGGCGGGCGCGGTCAGGGCGGCGGTGGCAATCATTGCTGCGATAGTTTTCATTTCTGTCTCCTTTTTCTGGCCGACGATAACGATCGATGGTCCGGAACGGTTCCGTGCGGCGTGCAAGAGGAATGGGGACTGTGGCGGCGAAGGACAATGCCACCTCACGGGCGATTGATGCGCTATGCCGCACTGCGGCGGAGATTGGCCGACAGGGGCGGACGGAATGGGCCATGCCCCGCCGCTTCCCGCCGACCCGGCGCCCTTCAGGTCCGGTCGGCCAGTTCCAGCCACTCCGATTCGGCGGCCTCAAGAGCGGTCTGCCGCTCGGTCAGCGCCTCGGTCGCCTTGCGGAACTTCACCGGCTCGCGGCTGAAAAGGGCTGCGTCGGCCAGCAACGTGTGCAGCTTGCCGATCTCCGCTTCCAGCCGGGCGATGAGGTCGGGCAGATCCTCAAGCCGCTTGCGCTCGGTAAAGGAGAGTCCGGTCGGTTTCGCGACCGGATCGGGCTTCGCAGCCACGGCGGCGGTCTTCGCGGCAGGACGCTCGGCCGTCTCGACCGGTTCGGGCCGCTGCGCCACATAGTCCGACCAGCCGCCGGGATAGGCCTGCACCCTGCCCTCGCCCTCCATCGCCACGGTCGTGGAGGCGATCCGGTCGATGAAATCCCGGTCGTGGCTCACGACGAGCACGGTGCCGTCATAGTCGCCCAGGATGTCCTGCAGGAGATCCAGCGTTTCCACGTCAAGATCGTTGGTCGGTTCGTCCAGGATCAGCAGGTTCGACGGCTGCGCCATCAGCTTGGCCAGCAGAAGCCGCGCGCGTTCCCCGCCCGACAGGCTGCGCACCGGCGCGCGGGCCTGCGCCTCGTCAAAGAGGAAGTCCTTGAGATAGGCCACGACATGCTTCGGCGTGCCGCGCACCATCACCTGATCCGACGCGCCGGACACCCGCATCAGCGGATCGACGGTCAGGTTGTCCCAGAGGCTTGCATCCAGATCGAGCCGCGTCCGGGTCTGGTCGAAAACCGCAATCTCAAGGTTGGTGCCCAGCGTGACCTTGCCCGCATCAGGTTCAACTTCGCCCGTCAACATCTTGAGAAGCGTGGTCTTTCCCACCCCGTTCGGGCCGACGAAGGCCACCCGGTCGCCGCGCAGCACCCGCAGATCGAAGTCCTTCACGATCAGCTTGTCGCCATAGGCCATGGTCAGGCCCTCGGCCTCGATCACCTTTTTGCCCGACACCGGGCCGCTGTCCAGCGCGAAGGCCGCTGTCCCCTGCCGCCGGATCTGCGCCGCCCGGTCTGCCCGCAGGACCTGCAAGGCGCGGACCCGGCCCATGTTGCGCTTGCGCCGCGCAGAGATGCCCTCCACCGCCCATCGCGCCTCGGCCTTGATCTTGCGATCGAGCTTGTGCCGGGCCTCGTCCTCTTCGGTCCAGACGGTTTCGCGCCACTCCTCGAAGCCCTCGAAGCCGGCGTCCCGGCGGCGCACCACGCCCCGGTCGATCCACAGCGTCGCCTTCGACAAGGCCCGCAGGAAGGCGCGGTCGTGGCTGATCAGCACGAAGGCCGTGCGGGTGGTGGACAGCTCGGCCTCCAGCCACTCGATCGCCTGGATGTCGAGATGGTTGGTCGGCTCGTCCAAGAGCATCAGTTCCGGCGCTTCGGCGAGCAGCTTGGCCAGCGCCGCACGGCGACGCTCGCCTCCGCTGGCCGAAGCGACCGGCGTCGCGGGGTCGAACTTCAGCCCCTCGGCCACCACGGCCAGGCGGTAGTCCTGACCCTCGGCCAGGTTCGAAGCCGCGAAATCGCCCAGGGTGGCGAAACGCGACAGGTCCGGCTCCTGCTCCATGTAGCCCACGGTCACGCCGGGAGGGATGGTCCGGTCGCCCCGGTCCGGTTCCACCAGGCCGGCCATCACCTTCATCAGCGTCGACTTGCCCGACCCGTTGCGCCCGACAAGGGCGATGCGGTCGCCGGGCTGGACGGTCAGCGAAAGGTCGTCGAACACCGGATTGCCGCCGAAGGTCAGCGAGATGCCGGAAAGTTGCAGAAGGGGTGCGCGTGCCATGGGGGGCTGAGGTAGAGGCGGATTTGACCGGCGTCAACGTATTGCAACCGAATGTGTGGCAGGCTCGCGCGAAATGAAGGAGACCGGCATGGCACCGTTGGACGGCATCACGATCCTGGACCTGACGCATGTGCTGGCCGGACCCTTCGCGACCCAGACGTTGCAGGATCTGGGCGCGCGGGTGATCAAGGTCGAACGGCCCGGGACCGGGGACGACACCCGGGCCTTCCCGCCCTTCCTTCAGGGCGAAAGCGCCTATTTCGCGACGCTCAACGCGGGCAAGAAGTCCATCGCGCTGGACCTGAAGTCGCCGCCCGACCGCGCGATATTCGAGCGTTTGCTCACCCGCGCCGACATCTTGGTGGAAAACTTCCGCCCCGGGGTGATGGCGCGGCTGGGCTACGGCTGGGACGCGCTGCACGCCCGCCTGCCCCGGCTGATCTATGCCGCCGTTTCCGGCTTTGGCCAGACCGGGCCGGATGCGGCCAGGCCCGCCTATGACATGGTGGTGCAGGCGCGGGGCGGGGTGATGTCGATCACCGGCGAAACCGGCGGGCCACCGGTCCGGGTGGGGGCCTCGATCGGCGACATCGCGGCGGGGATGTATCTGGCGCAAGGGGTGCTTGCGGCACTTTTCCAGCGCGAAAGGACCGGCGAGGGGGCCTTTGTCGATGTGGCGATGCTGGATGCGCAGCTGGCGATCCAGGAACATGCGGTGGCCATCGCCTCGGCGACCGGGGTTGCCCCGGGACCGACCGGCGCGCGCCATCCCACGATCACCCCCTTCGCCACCTTTCGCGCGGCGGATGGTTTTGTGGTGATCGCGGCGGGCAATGACGCGATGTTCGGCAAGCTGTGTCAGGTCCTTGGCCTGACCATCGCCCCGGACCCTCGTTTCGCCACCAATGCCGCCCGCTGCGAGAACCACGCGCTCCTGAAGCGGCTGATCGAGACGGTGACCCTTGGTGCGCCGGTTCGGCACTGGATCACCGTGCTGGAAACCGCAGGCCTGCCCACGGCGCGGGTGCAGGACATGGTCGAAGTGCTGGCCGATCCGCAGATCCGGGCGCGGAACATGGTTCTGGCCGTGACACCCCATCCGGGTGGCCCCGCCTTCACCGCCACCGGCAACCCGATCAAGATCTCCACCCTGCCCGAGGTGGACAGCCTGCCCCCCGCCCCGCGCCTGGACGGGGACCGGGCGGAGATCCTTTCCTGGCTGGATCGCGCGCCCTGAGGGACGCGCGCTGCGCCCGGCGAATTTCTTCACCCGGAACCGGTCCCGCGCTGCTATGGCTTGCCCCATGCCATTCCGCAGCCTCGACCCCGCCAAGATCCTTGCAACCGCCGACACGCTTGAACGGCGGGTCCGCGAACGCTTTCCCGATCGCGGCCTGGCCCTGGTCGCGGCCGAGGTCGTGGCCCTGGCCCGGACGGTGACGGCCGAGGTCGCCATCCTTGCCCCGCCGATCTGGTGGCTGCGCGGGTTGGTCGCGTTCGTCGTGCTGGCCGGTGCGGGGGTCTTTCTCTGGGTCGGTTCGATCATCCCGCTCAATCAGGTCGGGCGCGATGCCATCGGCTCGGTCGAAGGGGTCGAGGCCGCGATCAATACCGGTCTTCTCGCCATCCTCGGCCTTGTCGCGCTGGTCCGGCTTGAGGCCCGCGTCAAACGTCGGCGCGTGGCGCGCGGCCTGCACAGCCTGCGGTCGATCATCCATGTCATCGACATGCACCAGCTGACCAAGGACCCGGTGACGCTGGACCCGGGCTACGCGCCGACCGATGCCTCGCCGCAGCGCAGCCTCGATGCCGTGGCGATGTCGCGCTACCTCGATTACTGTTCGGAACTGCTGGCGATCACCGGCAAACTTGCGGCGCTTTATGCGCAGGCGGTGCCGGACGAAGGCGTGGCCTCGGCGGTGAACGACATCGAACTTCTGGGGTCCAGCCTGTCGCGCAAGATCTGGCAGAAGATCACGCTGATCGACACCGCGCCGACAGTGCGGCGCAAGCGCGTGGCGGAATAGCGCCGTCAACTGCCGCAATCGGGCATTGCGGCCCGCAGCGCACGGCCTAGAACAGAAGGGCAAGTATCGCGAGGTCACGTCCCTTGACACAGCCCACCCGTGTCGATGCAGCTGCCCTGCCCGACGAAGGCTGGAGCGACCCGGCGCGCGGTTCGATCCGCTTTCGCACCCTGATCTCTGCCCCGACGACCGACACTGGCAGCATCGTCTTCGGGGTCGCCATGATGTCCGAGGGCGACACTTTCGGGCCGCATTCCCACCCCGACCCCGAGGTCTATTTCGGATTGGAAGGGTCGGGCGAGGTGCTGATCGACGGCGTGCCGCATCACCTTGGCCCCGGCGTGGCACTTTACATCCCCGGAGGCGCCGTGCATGGCGTGCCGGTGGCCAAGGCTCCGCTGAAATGGGCCTATACCTTCGCCGCCGACAGCTTTGCCGACATCCAGTACCGCTTTCCACACGAGATCCCGGAATGACCGACGACGCACTTGTGATCTTCACCCCCTCGGGCAAGCGCGGGCGCTTTGCGCTGGGCACGCCGGTCCTGACCGCGGCCCGGCAGCTGGGGGTGGACCTCGACAGCGTCTGCGGCGGGCGCGGCATCTGTTCCAAATGCCAGATCACGCCCGGCTACGGCGAATTCCCGAAACACGGCGTCACTGTCGCCGAGGATGCGCTGTCCGAATGGAACGCGGTCGAGGACCGCTACAAGCGCATCCGGGGGCTGATCGACGGACGGCGGCTGGGCTGTCAGGCCAAGGTCATGGGCGACGTGGTGATCGACGTGCCGCCCGAATCCCAGGTCCACAAGCAGGTCGTCCGCAAACGCGTCGAGGCGCGCGAAATCCGCATGGCCCCCTCGGTCCACCTGCATTTCGTCGAGGTCGCCGAGCCGGACATGCACGACCCCTCGGGCGATCTGGAACGCCTGTCGGACGCGCTGCGCGACCAGTGGGGGTTCAAGGGCGTCACCATCGACCTGGCCGTCCTGACCACGCTGCAATCGACGCTGCGCAAGGGCGAATGGAAGGTGACCGTCGCCCTGCATCAGGAGGCGGACGCCGACACGCCCCGGATCATGCATCTCTGGCCGGGGCTTTACGAAGGCTCGATCTACGGGGTGGCGGTGGACCTCGGCTCCACGACCATTGCCGGGCATCTGTGCGACCTGCGCTCGGGCGCGGTGGTCGCGTCCTCGGGCCTGATGAACCCGCAGATCCGCTTTGGCGAAGACCTGATGAGCCGGGTCAGCTATTCGATGATGAACCCGTCGGGCGCTGCCGAGATGACGGCGGCGGTGCGGGGGGCGATGAACACCCTCTTCGGCCAGCTTTGTGACGAGGCCAGGGTCGACCGGGGCCTGATCATGGATTCGGTCTTCGTCTGCAACCCGGTGATGCACCACCTGTTTCTCGGGATCGACCCTTACGAACTGGGCCAGGCGCCCTTCGCCCTTGCCACCTCAAACGCCCTGCGGCTGACGGCACGCGATCTGGACCTGGTGCTGCACCCCGCGGCGCGCGTCTATTTCCTGCCCTGCATCGCGGGCCATGTGGGCGCTGACGCTGCCGCCGTGGCGCTGTCGGAAGCCCCCGACAAGTCCGAGGACCTGATGCTGGTCGTGGACGTCGGCACCAACGCGGAAATCCTGCTGGGGAACACGACCAAGGTCCTCGCCTGCTCCTCGCCCACCGGTCCGGCCTTTGAAGGAGCGCAGATTTCGAGCGGCCAGCGCGCCGCACCGGGCGCGATCGAGCGGGTGGAGATTGACCCCCTCACCAAGGAGCCGCGCTTCAAGGTGATCGGCTCTGACCTCTGGTCGAACGACCCGGGCTTTGCCGAAGCCACGGCGACGACGGGCGTGACCGGCATCTGCGGGTCCGGCATCATCGAGATGGTGGCCGAGATGCGGATGGCCGGGATCGTCGATGCGCAAGGTCTGATCGGATCACCGGAACAGACCGGGTCGGATCGCCTGTTCCTGGACGGGCGAACCTATTCCTACCTTGTGCATGACGGTTCGGCCAATGGCGGGCCGAAGATCACCGTGACCAACCGCGACATCCGCGAGATCCAGATGGCGAAGGCCGCGCTCTATTCCGGCGCGCGGCTGCTGATGGACAAGTTCGGCGTCGACACCGTGGACCGGATCATCCTGGCCGGGGCCTTCGGTGCGCATATCAGCCCCAAGCACGCGATGGTGCTGGGGATGATCCCGGACGCCCCCCTGGCCAAGGTTTCTTCCGCCGGGAACGCCGCCGGCACCGGCGCGCGGATCGCCCTGCTGAACCGCAAGGCGCGGGCCGAGATCGAGGCCACGGTGCGCGACATCCACAAGATCGAGACTGCCATCGAACCCCGCTTTCAAGAGCATTTCGTCAACGCGAGTGCCATCCCGAATGCCGTGGAGCTGTTTCCAAACCTGGACAGCATTGTTTCGCTCCCAGCCGTGAATTTCAACACCAAGACACAGGGCGACGAGGGCGGCCGCAGGCGTCGGCGGGGATAGCTTTCCGGGCGAAGCCCTTGCGCGGGGCGGGAAAATCCGTAACGTCTGCCGCATGGATGATCCGGTCGCCCATCTGATCGCACAATGCGCTGCTGCCGACCGGGCGGCCTTTCGCACGCTCTATCGCGACACCTCGGCGAAACTCATGGGCGTTCTTCTGCGTATGCTAAGAGAACGCGCAGAGGCGGAGGATGCCTTGCAGGAAGTCTACACACGGGTCTGGTTGCGGGCCGGTCGGTTTGATCCGGCCAAGGGGCGGGGCATGACCTGGCTCATCGCGATCGCACGCAACCTTGCCATCGACCGCCTGCGCGCCCGTCCCGAGGCCGCAAGTGACGACGGGCTGGACACGGTCCAGGACAGCGCGCCCCGCGCCGAAACCCGGCTGATCGCGCAAGGCGAGGCCCGGCGGATGTCGGACTGTTTCGCCACCCTGGAACCAGACCGGGCCGACGCCGTGCGGGGGGCCTATCTGAACGGTCTTTCCTACATCGATCTGGCCGCGCGCCATGCCGTGCCCCTGAACACCATGCGCACCTGGCTGCGCCGGAGCCTCCTGAAACTGAAGGAGTGCCTCGACCAATGACCGACGCTCCTCTGACCCCGGAAGAAGCCGACGACGCGCTGGCCGCCGAATATGTGCTGGGCGTCCTCCGCCTGTCTGAACGCGCCGACACCGAAGCCCGGATCAAGCGCGATCCGATGCTCGCGGCGCGGGTGACCGCCTGGGAGACGCGCCTCGCCGATATGAACGACGATTTTGCCGACGCTCCCGCCCCGAACCTTCTGCCACAGATCGAGGCGCGGCTCTTCCCGGCAGCGCAGCGCCCTGCCCCGGCCCGCCGCCGGTCCGGATTCGGCCTCGGCTGGCTGTCCGGAGCCGCCTTCGCGACTGTCCTTGCGCTTGCGGCCGTCGCCACGCTGACCCCGCCCCGCCCCGAGCTGGTTGCCACGCTTGCCACCGCGGACAACCGGCTCGCCTACCGCATCACCCAATTTGGCGACGCGCTGCAGGTGACGCGCGTTGCGGGCGTGCCCGCCGTCGAAGGCCAGGTCCACGAGCTGTGGATCATCGCGCCGGACGCCGCCCCGGTTTCGCTGGGGCTTCTCGGGGACCGTCCGCTGGTCGTGACCTACCCCACGCCACCCGAAGGCTTTGTCTTCGCCGTCTCGGTGGAACCGGCTGGCGGCTCGCCCACCGGCCAGCCGACCGGCCCGGTGATCCTGACCGCCGAAGTTGGACAGGATACCTGATCACGAAGGCGTGAGCCGCAGGGTCCGCTGAAACTTCCGCAGAAAGCCTTCGTTCCTTCGGGTGTGAGGCGGGAATGACCCCGCCCGAACCCCGAAGGGAGAACTACCATGAAAGCTCTGA
Source organism: Pseudomonadota bacterium (assembly GCA_040385165.1). GTDB lineage: Bacteria > Pseudomonadota > Alphaproteobacteria > Rhodobacterales > Rhodobacteraceae > Tabrizicola. The sequence continues at coordinate 263,824 of JAZKHX010000006.1, forward strand.
AACTTGGCGTGGCCCTGCTGGCTCTGACCGCCGGCATGGTGCTGGCGAAGGACAACCCGATGGTCGGCGGCGCGGCGATGTACGAGGACAAGACCATCGTCGAAAACGCGGTCAACTCGAAGGACCACACCACGCTGGTTGCTGCCGTGCAGGCAGCGGGCCTCGTTGAAACGCTGTCGGGCAAAGGCCCCTTCACCGTCTTCGCGCCGACCAACGACGCCTTTGCCAAGCTGCCTGCCGGCACGGTGGAAACCCTGCTCAAGCCGGAAAACAAGGACCAGCTGGTCAAGATCCTGACCTGCCATGTCGTCGGAACCAATGCGCTGGCCGCCGACATCAACAAGATGGTCGCCGACGCAGGCGGCGAATACAAGATCGCGACCGTCGGCGGCTGCGAATTCACCGCGATGGCCAAGGACGGCATGCTGATGATCAAGGATGGCATGGGCAACGTGGCCAACGTCACCATCGCCGACGTCAAGCAGTCGAACGGTGTGATCCACGTCATCGACACGGTCCTGATGCCGGCGATGTGATTGCCGGACGCAGGGCAGGTCCCGGGGTCGGGTCTGGTCACTCAGGCCGCGGCTCCGGGGCCGAAGCCCGGGCGAGGGGAAGGGAGCAGGTCCCCGTTCCCGTCTCTCTTGTCCGTCGGGTCTTCAGGCACGCCCTGGGGACCCGTCTTTCTGTCCCGAAATGCAAAGGGCCGCCCCGGGGGCGGCCTTCACGCTATTCGGCGGCTTCCTGCGGCGGCTCGCCATCGGGCTTGCCCTCGGCCTTGGGCTTGCGCGGTCCGCGCGCGCGGCGGGCGAGACGGTCCTCTCGCAAAGTGGCTTCTGCCGTCAAAGCCTCGGGTTCGGCCCGGGGCCGCGCACCGGATTCGGGCGTCTCGATCAACCCGGTGTCATCGCCCGACTGCAGGTCGATCACATCGACAATCGCGGGCTGGTCTTCCGAGCCGAGGTCACGTTCGCCACGATAGTCGCGATTGAACTCGCGCCGTTCGGGCCGTTCGCCGCGTTCGGGCCGCTCGCCACGCTCGGGGCGGTCGCCCCGGTCCTGCCGGTCGCCGCGCGGCTGGTTCTGCCCGCCGTACTGTCCGCCCTGCGGCCCGCCGTTCTGGCCCCCGTTCTGGCCCCCGTTCTGGCCCCCATTCTGGTTGCCGTTCTGGTTGCCGTTCTGGCCCCCGTTCTGGTTGCCGCTCGGCCCACCGTTCTGGCCCCCGCCCTGACCGCCGGTCTGCTGATACTGCTGCTGGCGCGCCTCCTGTTCGGCGGCCATTTCCTTCATCGCTTCGGCCAGCATCCGGGTGTAATGCTCCGCGTGCTGCAGGAAGTTCTCGGCCGCCACGCGGTCGTTCGACAGCTGCGCGTCGCGGGCGAGCATCTGGTATTTCTCGATGATCTGCTGCGGCGTGCCACGCACCTTGCCCTCGGGGCCCGAGCTGTCGAAGACGCGGTTGACGATGTTGCCGAGGGTGCGCGGGCGGTTCTGGTTTGAACGCGAGCGTTTCTTGGAGGAGCGCATCTGGTCCTTATGATGGCTTTGGCCTGCAACCGCCGCCCCTCATGGGCAGCACAATCAAGGTCAGCAGGGCTTGGGCAGTTCGTCAGGAACAGGTGAAAACCCGCGCCCGACAAGGGTCACTAACCACAGGGTGCGGCGGGTGACAAGCAATTTTTACGGCAAAGCCGCGGAATCGGCGGGCCTCAGGCAAGCCCGCAACTGTCGGTCGCGCCGGTTTTGACTGCCATCACCACGCGGTCCCGTCCGTCAAGATCGGGCAGGACGCGGATGCCGTCCAGCCCGGCTGCCGCAAAAAGCGCCGCAACGGCAGACCCCTGCGTCGGCCCGATCTCGACCAGAAGCCGCCCGCCCGGCATCAGCCGCGCGCCCGCGCCGCGCGCGATGGCCCGATAGGCGTCCAGCCCGTCCCCACCGGGGCTCAGCGCCAGATGCGGCTCCCAGTCGCGCACCTCGGGCGCAAGTCCGGTCAGCTCGGCGGCGGCGATGTAGGGCGGGTTCGACACGATCAGGTCATAGGCCCCGGTGACATTCGCAAACCAGTCCGACCTGCGGAACCGCGCCCGCGCCTCAAGCCCGAGGTCGCGGGTATTGCCCACCGCCACCTGCAGCGCCGCCTCCGAGATGTCGGTGCCAAGGCCGCGCGCCATCGGCATCCCCTTCAGGCAGGACAGCAGGATGCAGCCCGTCCCGGTGCCAAGGTCCAGCATCTTCAGGAACGGCTGCCGCAGGGCCTCGGCCACCAGCACCTCAGTCTCGGGGCGCGGGTCCAGCGTGTCGCGCGTGACGCGGAAGGACTGGCCCCAGAACAGCCGCCGCCCGGTGATCTGCGCCACCGGTTGCCGCGCCAGCCGGGCCTGAAGTGCCGCATCATACAGCGCCTCCTGCGGCCCTGTCATCTCGTCCGGCAGCTTCAGCGTCAGCCGGTCATGACCGATGCCAAGCGCGTGGGCCAGAAGCACCCGCGCGTCGCGCGACCCGTCCTCGATCCCGGCCTCCTGCAGCAGCGGGATCGCCCGGCGAAGTGCGTCCTGCGCCCTCATCCCTCCATCTCCGCCAGCCGTTCCGCCTGGTCATGCGCCGCCAGCGCGTCGATCACCTCGGTCAGCTCTCCCGCCATGATCTGCGGCAGCGCATAAAGCGTCAGGTTGATCCGGTGGTCAGTCATCCGGCCCTGCGGGAAGTTATAGGTGCGGATGCGCTCGCTGCGGTCGCCACTGCCGACCTGGCTTTTCCGGTCCGCCGCCCGCGCCGAATGCAGCCGTTCGCGTTCCGCCTCATAGAGCCGCGAGCGCAGGACCTGCATCGCGATCTCCTTGTTGCGGTGCTGCGACTTTTCGGAACTTGTCACGACGATCCCGGACGGCAGGTGCGTGATCCGCACCGCCGAGTCCGTGGTGTTCACATGCTGCCCGCCCGCCCCCGACGACCGCATCGTGTCGATCCTTATGTCGCTGGCCGGAATGTCGATCTCGACCTCGTCCGCCTCGGGCAGCACCGCCACCGTCGCCGCCGAGGTGTGGATGCGGCCCTGCGCCTCCGTCTCCGGCACCCGCTGCACCCGGTGGACCCCGCTTTCATATTTCAGCCGCGAATAGACTCCCTCGCCCGTGACCAGCGCCACCAGTTCCTTGAGGCCGCCCAGGTCGCTCGCCTGCTCCTCCAGCACTTCCCAGCGCCAGCCCATCTTTTCCGCATGCCGCTGATACATCCGCGCAAGATCGCCCGCGAACAGCGCCGCCTCGTCGCCGCCGGTGCCGGGCCGGATCTCGATGATCGCGGGCCGCGCGTCGGCCGCATCCTTGGGCAGCAGCGCCAGGCGCAGCGCCTGCTCCATCTCCGGGATGCGCGCCTTGAGCCGTGGCATCTCTTCTTCGGCCAGCGCCTTCATCTCGGGATCGGCCAGCATCGCCTCGGCCTCGGCCAGATCGTCCAGCGCGCGAGTGTAGGCGCGGATTTCCTCGACCACCGGCCGAAGCTCGGTATATTCCCGGCTGATCCGCGCGATTTCGGCGGGGGCCGCACCCGCATTCAGCTGCGCTTCGAGATACTCGAAGCGTTCGGTGATCTGGGCAAGCTTGTCCAACGGAACCATGCGCGGGGTGTGGCCGGTTCGCAGGCAGGCGTCAAGACGTCACTCGACAGCCCGCGAAGTCGCAAGCCGCGCCGCCGCCGCGATGATCTTGCCGCGGACAGACCCCAGCGCCCGGTCGCTCCAGATCAGACGCCGACCCTTGCGGTCGACCAGTTCGGCCCCTTCGGGCAGCCGCGCGAGGTCCTCGAGCTTAAACCCGACACCCGGCAATGTCACCGCGATCAGCCCGTCGCGCCGCCGTCTCACCCAGGGCAGGCTTGCGCGCATCAGCGTCAGCCATCGCCAGGGCAGCATGAATTCGGTGGGGAACTTCACCGCAAGCCGCGTGGGCACCGCCTTCATCCGGTCCTGCGCCACCCAGGAAAGGAAGCGTTCGTCGGCCCACATCGGCCGGAAGTCGATGACCGCGACCTCGGCCGCAAGGCTGCGGAAGCGTTCGGCGACAAAGGCGCAGTGCGCCGGGTGATAGACCACCAGCGACGAATTGCCCCGCGCATAGCGCCGCCCTCCCGTCCGTCGCGCCAGGAAGCGGGCCAGGGTGCCAAAGGGCAGAACGGCGCTTTGCAGGATCGCGATGGTTTGCGGCCTGTCCATCAGGTCCAGAAGCCGCGACAGATCGCCAAAGACCAATGTGTCGAGGTCGACATAGATCGCCGGCAGATCGTCGGGCACCAGGCCCGCCTCGAACATGCACAGCTTGGCCTGACAGCCGCCCTTCAGATAGCCGGGGTTCAGCCAGTAGTCCGGAATTTCGCGCAGGATCATCGACGGATGCAGGCCCGGACGAGGACGGTCGGTCAAAAGCACGAATCGCTCGGGCGCGCGTCCGTTTTCCATGATCGCCCCGACCAGCGCGTTGATGTCGGCCACGTCGTATTTGGTTCCCCAGGCGATCACCACGCATTGCCATCGCATCGATTCAATTCTCCAGCCGCGCCAGCCAGTCTCGCAGCCGCGCGGCATTCACGCCCCTGTCGTCGCGACCAAACCGAAGCCGCGCATAGATGTATAGCCCCTCCTCGCGCAGCTCCACCGTCGTGTAGTCGGGAAAGCCCCACAGCGCCGAGCGGGTGATCCAGGTGATCCGTCCTGCCTCGACGCTGCCCGCAAGGCGCGCCGTGCGGGGCGTGGCCAGCGCCACGGCATCGAGCCGCGCCAGCCAGTCCGATGACACGCCCTGCGTCACCGACAGCCGCAGGATGGCCCCGCCCGTGACCGGCGCGACCTCGTTCCAAGGGAGATCCTGATACCAGCCGCTGTCGGGACCGACATGCCAGCGCGCGGGGTCCGAGGGTGCAAGCCGGACATAGGCCGCGAAAGCCACCAATCCGGCGAGCAGACCCCCGATCAGACCCCAGGCCAGCCACGCCGCCATGCGCCCCGGCCTCACCTTTGCATCCGCGCCCAGTGATAGAGGCAGATCAGCTCGTATGCCACATGCGCCCCGGCAATCGCAGTCGCCCCCGTGGTGTCATAGGGCGGCGAGACCTCGACGATATCCCCGCCGACCATGTTGATCCCGGCAAGATCCCGCAAGGCGGCTGCGGCCTGCCACGCGTGCAACCCACCCCAGACCGGCGTCCCGGTCCCAGGTGCTGCCGAGGGGTCAAGGCAGTCGATGTCGAAGGTCACATAGGTCGCGCCGTCGCCGACGATGTCCCTGGCCTTCGCCACCGCAGCCGCCACGCCCTTTTCATGCACTTCCCGCGCGTCGATGACGCTGACCCCAAGGTAGTCCTCGGTCGTCGTCCGGATACCGATCTGGACCGAGCGTTTCGAATCGACGAGGCCGGTCTTCACCGCCTTGTAAAGCATGGTGCCATGGTCGATCCGCGTCAGGTCGTCATCCGGCCACAGGTCGGAATGCGCGTCGAAATGGATCACGCCGAGCGGCCCGAACTTCTCGGCATAGGCCTTCAGGATCGGGTAGGTGATGTAATGGTCGCCTCCCAGCGTCACCGTCCCCGCGCCCGCCGCAAGGATGGTGCGGATATGCGCGGTCAGCGTCTCGGGGAAGTCCGCCACCTTGGCATAGTCGAAGGCACAGTCGCCGTAGTCGATGACCGACAGCTCCTCCAGGGGGTTGGTCGGCCAGCCATAGGGCGGGTCATAGGGCTGCAAGGTCGAGGCTTCGCGGATCGCGCGCGGCCCGAACCGCGTGCCTGCCCGGTGCGTCACCGCCTGGTCGAAGGGAACCCCGGTGATCGCGAGGTCAACCCCGGTCAGGTCCTTGGTATAGGTGCGCCGCAGAAAGCTTGTCGCGCCGCCGAACGCATTTTCAAAGGAATAGCCCCGGTTTGAATTCCGGGTGAACGCAGTGTCGACCTGCGTCTTCGCGTCTTCAAGTGCCATGATGGTCTCGGGTCTGTCGGCGCAGTCGTTCAGCGGAGACGCGCGGATCCGGGAGGCCAAGAAACCCCTGCCCTGCCGGGATGTCAAGTCACCCGATCCTGTGCCCTTCCCGCACCAGCTCGTCCGTGACCTTGCGGATCGCGCGCTCCAGCGTCTCGACCACGAAATCGACCTGGCCCTGGGTGATGGTCAGGGGCGGCGACATCACGTTCAGATGCCCGATGGGCCGCACCATCAGCCCCATCGCCTCGGCCGCGTCCGAGATGCGTTTCGACTCGTTCACCCCGTCCGGCAACGGCTCCTTCGTCAGCTTGGACGCCACATTCTCCACGCAGACCATCAGCCGCCTGCCCCGGACCTGCCCGACCAGCGGCAGCGCCTCCAGCCCCGTCAGCCGCTCCAGGAAATAGTCCCCGACCGTCGCGGCATTTTCCAGCAGGCCCTCGGTCTCGATGATTTCGATGGATTTCAACGCCGCAGCACAGGACACCGGATGCCCGGAATAGGTGAAGCCGGATGTGAACCAGCGGTCCCCTTTCGCGGCCATCCCCTCCCAGATCCGGTCGCTGAAGATCAGCGCCCCCAAGGGCAGATAGCCCGAGGTCAGACCCTTGGCGCAGGTGATCATGTCCGGCACCACGCCGAACTCGGCCTCGCTGGCGAACCAGTGCCCCAGCCGCCCGAAAGCCGTCACCACCTCGTCGGCGATGAACAGCATGTCGTGACGCTGGCAGACCTCCCACATCCGCCGCAGATAGCCCTCCGGCGGCACGATCACCCCGCCAGACGCCTGGATCGGTTCCGCGATCAAGCCGCCGATCCGGTCGGCACCGACGCGCGCGATCAGCGCCTCGAACTCGGCCACCAGCGCATCGCAGAACGCAGATTCGCTCATCCCTTCGGGGCGCCGGTAAGGGTTTGGCGCGGTCAGATGATGGATGCCGTCTGCCTTGTAGCGGAACTCCTCCACCCGGTCGCCCGGACGCCTGCCCACGGACTGCGTGAGGTAGGTGGACCCATGATAGGACTGCTCCCGCGCCACGATGTCGGTCTTGCCGGGACGCCCCATGCAGGTCTGCCAGTACCAGACCATGCGCACTGCCGTATCGACTGCCGTGGACCCGCCGGTCGTCAGATGCACCCGGTTCAGATCGCCGGGGCTGAGCGCCGCCAGCTTCGCCGACAGCCGCGCCGAGGGTTCGTTGGTCACATCGACAAAGCTGTTGGCAAAGGCCAGCCGTTCGGCCTGATCCGCGATGGCCTGCGCCATGTCCTTCCGACCAAGCCCGACATTGGTGCACCACATGCCGCCCACGGCATCGAAATAGCGCCGCCCTTCGGCGTCCCACAGGTAACAGCCCTCGCCTTTCGTGATGACCAGAGAGCCTTCCTTCTCGAAGGGGCCGAAATTGGTCCAGGGATGCAGCGCATGCTGGCGGTCCATGTCCCAAAGCGCGCGGGCGTCGGGCCGTGCCAGGGCCAGGTGGGCGGTCATGTCGGGTATCCTTCTTCGGGAATGATGCAGATGTATAACACCCCGAGCCTAGCATTTTGATCAAAACCCGGCCAGCCCCCTTGCCGGACCAAAGGTAGCGGTGGGGCAAGATATGGTGTCCAAAGGTTGATGGCGGCCCCATTAGGACCATGGCGACGTCTCAGCGCCGCAGGCCGTCCGATTCGGTCGGACCGGTCAGAACAGCTTCTGAATTGCTTTCGCCACGCTGAACCCATGCCCGTCGCGATTGGTGCAGGTCATGCCGGTCCTGGCCGACACGCAGGAAATGCCGCCCAGAGACACGGCCTCGCCATAGGGCAGCACGGGATTGCCGCGGCAATTCCAGGCCGCAATGGCCACTGTGCCCGGCGCGCCCGGCCTTGCCGGCCAGATCAGTTTTTGCCTGGCCCTGCTGATCCGTTAGCCCAGCGGCTGCGCCCGTTCGACCAGCCTGGCGAAGAAGCTCGCTCCGATGGGGGCGACCTCGTCGTTGAAGTCATAGGCCGCGTGGTGCAGCCCTGCCCCCGGGCCGGTGCCAAGGAACAGATAGGCCCCCGGGCGCGCCTCCAGCATGTAGCTGAAATCCTCCGATCCCATCTCGCGCGCGGACCGCGCGTCGACGGCATCCGCGCCCGACACCTCGCGCGCGACCTCGGCGGCAAACTCGGTCTGGTCCTCGTGGTTGATCGTCGCCGGATAGCCCCAGTCATAGGCGACCTCGGCGGTGACGCCGTAAGCCGTGGCATGGCCTGCGACGATCTCGTGGATGCGCCGCTTCAGAAGCGCCCGCACCTCCGGGCTGAAGCAGCGGATCGTCGCCGCGAAAGTGCCGTCTTCGGGAATGATGTTCGATGCGGTCCCGGTGTGGATCATCGTGACCGAGATCACCGCCTCGTCCAGCGCATGGACGTTGCGCGGGATGATGGTCTGGATCGCCTGCACCATGCCGACGATGGCCACCACCGGATCGACGCAGTCATGCGGCGTCGCCCCGTGGCCGCCCTTCCCCGTCACCTTGACCACAGCCGTATCGACCGACGCCAGATATGGCCCCGGCGTGGTCAGGAAATGGCCGAAGGTGTTGTTCGGAGCGTTGTGGATGCCGTAGACCTGCCCGATGTCGAACCGGTCCATGATGCCCTCCTGCACCATGACCTGCCCGCCGCCGCCGTCCTCTTCCGCCGGCTGGAAGATCAAGGCCACGGTCCCGGCAAAGTTCCGTGTTTCCGCCAGATACTTCGCCGCCCCCAGAAGCATCGTCACATGCCCGTCATGCCCGCAGGCGTGCATCTTGCCGGGGACGGTGCTGGCATGGGGCGCGCCCGTCGCTTCCTCGATCGGCAGCGCATCCATGTCGGCGCGCAACCCGATGACCGGGCCCCCGTCTGAATTGGCCGTGCGGCCCTTGATCAGCGCCACGATCCCGGTCTTCGCAATCCCCTCGTGGATCTCGTCCGCCCCGATCTCGCGCAGGCGGTCCGCGATCCAGGCCGCCGTCTTGTGGCAGTCGAAGGCAAGTTCGGGATGCTGATGCAGATACCGCCGCCAGCCTTTCATGTCCTCGGCATATGCGGCGATGCGGTTCAGAACGGGCATGGGTCGGGGTCCTTCGCGGTCACGGGTCAACCTTTGATCAAATCCGAAATCCCGGCCAATCGCAATGTCCGAAGCCCGCGCCTGCCGTCGCGTCGGGATCAGGACCGCCTTACCCGATTTTGCTTGACAGCCCGAAAAGTCGCCGCAGTGCGACCGATGCAATTTCGCACCACCCCGCAGGATTGCGAATCACTCGGACGGCCCGGGTGCGGCAACATTCAAGAAACTTGTTATAACAAAGTCACAAGTCTTCTGAAGGAGAGCAGAAAAATGAAGGCACTAACGCTTGCTGCTGCGCTTGCAGCCCTGACGACCCCCGCCCTTGCTGGCGGGCCCAACCGTGGTCGCAGATGATCCGATGCCCGAAGCGATGCCCGCCCCGGTCGCCGCGCATGACTGGTCGGGCGCCTATGTGGGTCTAGGATACGGCCGTGTTTCAGGGGATGTGACGGACCCACTCACCACGTTCGACTACGAAAGTGGCAACGCCAGAGGTGCCTTCGTCGGCTTCAACATGCAGCGCGGCACCTTCGTCTATGGTGGCGAACTCGGCTACTCATCTGTATCAGGTGCGACAATCCTTCTTGGTGGAGGTGATGACGCGCTGGATTCCCTGCTCGACTTGCGCGGTCGCGTCGGCTTCGCAGTGGGCAAGGCACTGATTTATGGTGCCCTGGGCTATTCGCGCGCCGATCTGACCATCAACGCGACGGACGGCGCGACGCTTTCCGGCACCAGCGCCGGTCTGGGTGCGGATTTTATGGTAACACAGCGGATTCTTGTCGGTGTGGATTATACGAGCCGCAAATTGGATGGCAGGAACGAACTCAACACCTTTGACATCGAATCGACCGTGAATACTGTCGGGCTCCGCGTCGGCCTCTCCTTCTGATCTCGACTTCGCGCGGGGGCTGGTCTCGGCCCCCGCGCCCATTCTAACCTGCGGTCGCATCCTGATGCGAGGCCGCATGACCGACACACCCCTCCCCCCCACCGGCATCGACCGCCTTCTCGCCATCATGGCCGCCTTGCGCGACCCCGCCACCGGCTGCCCCTGGGACATCCAGCAGACCTTCGCCACCATCGCCCCCTACACGCTGGAAGAGGCGCACGAAGTCGCCGATGCCATCGACCGTGCGGCCTGGGACGAGCTGAAGGGGGAACTTGGCGACCTGCTTTTCCAGACCGTCTACCACGCCCAGATGGCCGCCGAGGCCGGGCACTTCAGCTTTGCCGATGTCGTCACCGCGATTTCGGACAAGATGATCGACCGGCATCCGCATGTCTTCGGCAACGCCTCGCGCAACAAGACCGCGGACCAGCAGACCCGGGACTGGGAGGCGCAGAAGGCTGCCGAACGCGGCAGCGCCCGCACTCTGGACGGCATCGCCGCGTCGCTGCCCGCCCTCACCCGCGCGCTGAAACTGCAGAACCGCGCCGCCCGGGTCGGCTTTGACTGGCCCTCGACCGGCGAAGTCCTCGACAAGCTGGTGGAAGAGGCGCGCGAAGTGGTCGAGGCCCGCGACACCCTGACCCACGACGCCCTGACCGAGGAAATCGGGGATCTCCTCTTTGTCATGGCCAACCTTGCCCGCCACCTGAAGGTCGATCCCGAAGCCGCCCTGCGCGCCGCCAACGCCAAATTCACCCGCCGCTTCGCCCGGATCGAGGACTGGCTGGCCGAAACCGGTCGCTCACCCGCAGACAGCGACCTTGCCGAGATGGACGCGCTCTGGAACCGCGCCAAGGCCGAGGACAAGGCGCGTCCCTGACCTTTCCCTTCACCAGCTATCCTCGCCGGCGGTTCCCCAAGTCCCCCATCCGGCCCGATTGCGCAGCGCCTGCCCAAGGCGTCCTTTCCCCCCGCCGCGACAAATTGGCGACCAAAACACTCAGGCTCTTGACCGCGCGGAAAAGTCAGGCTTTAACCCTCGCCACAAACCTGACTAAAGGACTCAACCATGCTCCGCCTCTCGACCCTCGCCCTCCTCGCGGTTTCCGTCCCGGCCTTCGCGCAAGAGATCAACGTCTACTCCCACCGCCAGCCGGAACTGATCCAGCCCCTCGTCGATGCCTTCACCGCCGAGACCGGCATCGCCGTCAACGTGGCCTTCGTCGACAAGGGCATGGCCGAGCGCCTGCAGGCCGAAGGCGACCGCTCGCCCGCCGACCTGGTCCTGACCGTCGATATCGCCCGCCTCCTCCAGATCGTCGAGGCCGATGTGCTGCAACCGGTGCAGTCCGAGGTGCTGGAGGCCAACATCCCCGAAACGCTCCGCGATCCGAACGACCTCTGGTTCGGCCTGACGACCCGCGCGCGCGTGGTCTACGCCTCCAAGGACCGCGTCGCCCCCGGCGAAGTCACCACCTACGAAGACCTTGCGTCCGAAAAGTGGAAAGGGCGCCTCTGCACCCGTTCGGGCCTGCACGACTACAACATCGCCCTTCTCGGCGCGATGATCGTTCACCATGACGAGGATTACGCGACGAAATGGGCCGAGGGCCTGAAAGCCAACCTCGCCAAGAAACCCGACGGCGGCGACCGCGACCAGGTCAAGGCCATCGCCGCGGGCGAATGCGACATAGCACTTGGCAACACCTACTATATGGGCCAGATGCTCGCCGATCCCGAACAGGTTCCGGCGGCTGAAAGCGTCAACATCGTCTTCCCGACCTTTGAAGGCGGCGGCACCCACCTCAACATCTCGGGCGTCGCGATGACCAAATCCGCACCGAACAAGGAAAACGCGCTCAAGTTCATGGAATGGCTCTCGGGCGACACCGCCCAGAAGATCTATGCCGAGACGAACTACGAATTCCCGGTCAAACCCGGTGTCGAGCGGTCCGAGCTGGTGAAAAGCTGGGGCGAGTTCACCCCCGACCCCACCCCTCTCGCCGACATCGCCAAGACCCGCGCCGCGGCACTGAAGATCATGGAAACGGTGAATTTCGACGGGTGATGCCAACCCCGCAGGTCGGGCTTCGGCCCGACTCTGTCAGAGCGCGCCCCAAAGCGCGCTCTTTTCAATTGCAGACAACCAGCCGGGTGAACCCTTGCGCGACCTCGGCCAAGTCCTCGGGTGACATCCTTGCCCCCGCTTCCGCAACAGTCGGCTCTACGCCGTTCTGCGCAAGGAACAGCTTGGCAATCTCGCCCCGGATCGCGAAGTTCACGTTCTGCGGCACCGTGCCATAACTCTCCATCGCATAGGTGTCGCTCAGTCGCGCCACCACCACACCGACAACCTGCCCCGCCCCGTTCAGCGCCGGACCGCCCGAATTGCCCGGCTGCACCGGCGCGGAAATCTGCATGTTGATCCCGTCGCCGCCGATACCCTTGGTGCTCGTCACCGCACCTCGCGTGACGTTCAGACCGCCCAGAAGTCCCGACAGCGGATAGCCCACAACGGTTACATCCGAATTCAACCGCGCCGGACTGTCGGCAAAGACCGCGGGGGCTGCACCCGAAAGTCCATCTACCTGCAACAGGGCCAGATCGAACACCGCGTCCTCGGCCATGACCTTGGCAGAATGCCCGTCCACGGTCAGGCTGACACAGCCGGCTATCACATGCTGATTGGTCAGCATGGTGCCGGTTTCAGTGACAATGAAACCTGTTCCTGACCCTGAAGGCGAGGGCGTCGGTGCCGGATCAGCCTTCGCGACACTCGCCCCCGGTGCCGGGGTTGCAGGCCTTTCGGGCGCGTCCTCCTCTGCCGCGATCCGGGCCAGGACCTCGACACCAGTCGCCAGTTTGCCCGGCGAGATCCCGATGGCCGGTGCGTATCCGGGTGCGATGCTTCCGGTGATCGCCGCAAGGGCACCGGCGTCGCGATCCGTGCCCGAAATCATCAGTGTCGACCAGCCCCCGGCCCTTAGGTCCGACCGCGTGTAAAGCGTGATCCCGTCCGCTGTCCGTGCCGAAGTGATCCACAGCTTGGGGCGCCGGACGGTGTAAGCCTCACCGATCGCCTGACGAGCGGTGTAGGCATGATAGCTCTCCGCCGCCGCGCCATTGTCGATGGTCATGGAATAGCCGATGGACCGCCCAGACACGTTCATGTTCACGAAAGCATCTGACGGTGCGCCATCCACCAGTGCCGCCGTCGGCACGAGAAACGAAATATCAAGCGCCGAGATGTACTGTCGCTCCCACCCTTCGGCGTTGATTGCCGAAAAGGCCTGCATCGCGGCATAAACCGCATCGGCATTGGTGACAAAGGCCGCCGACCCGCCGCTTTCAGCGCTAAAGCGTTCCAGCGCGCGCTGGCTGCCGCTGCCCCAGGCCCCGTCGATCAAACCATTGTAGACATTCGCAAAGGCCAATCCGACCTGCAGCAGCCGTTTCTCTTGGTCGGTCAGCAATCGGGCGTCAAACTCGTCGCGCAACTCATCGGCCGTGTAGGCCCGAGCCGGAGCAACCTGAACCAGCATCAGCAAGACAAGGACAAGAACAAGGAAGCGCAAGATCATTTCTCCAACGAATGTCCTTATCCTTCGCAGGGAATGTGGCCTGGTCAAGGCCTCAGCGGCGGTTGCCTGCCAGACCACTGCCCGCGCAGCGCATGCCGCACTTCAATCCCATCTTCCCATGGCGGCGCAACTCCCGCACAACGCCGGGGCAAACCTTACCAACTCCCTAACGCCCACGCCCAACCCGTTGTTTTCAAACGCAAAACTTTTCTGTCCACCGTGGACACTTACCCCATGAACTCCACCGACAGGACCGTCGGCAGGTGCCGTGCGACCTCCTCCCAGGTTTCCCCCTCATCCCGGCTGAGGTAGACCGACCCCGAGTTCGTCCCGAAGGCCACCCCGCCATTGCACGCGGCCATCCCCTGCCGCAGCACCGTGAAGAAGCAGTCCTTCGCAGGCAGCCCGATCCCCTTCCCGGCCCATGTCTCGCCCCCGTCCACCGTCTTCCAGACCAGCGCCCGCCCATCGACCGGATACCGCCCCAGTGAATCCCCGTTCAGCGGGAACACCCAGAACATCCCCGGCTTCGCCGGATGCGCCGCGACCGGAAACCCGAAAGTCGAGGGCAGCCCCTCCGTCACTTCCTCCCAGACCTGCCCGCCATCCCGGCTCCGATACACCCCCTGATGGTTCTGCATGTAGATCAGCCCCTCCACCGCCCCGAAGGCAAGGTTGTGGACGCAACTGAAGATCTCGTCCTCGCGCCGGAACTCCCCCTCCCCCCAGTCCCGGCTCAAGGCCCCCGCCGGCCCCGGCCGGTTCCCCCGCCGGTTCCGCATCGCCCAGGACTTGCCCCCGTCCCGGCTTTCAAACACCCCCGCCGCCGAGATCCCGACCCAGACGCCCCCCTTCTGATCGCAAAGAATGGTGTGCAGCGTCAGCCCCGCCGCCCCCGGCTGCCACTGGTCCGCCCCCGGCTGGTCGGTCAGCGCATCCAGCCGCCGCCAGCTGATCCCCCCATCCAGGCTCTCATAAAGATACGCAGGCTTCGACCCCGCCAGCACCCGGTCGCGGTCGAAACACACCGACCAAAGCTGCTCTGCCCCCTCGAACGGCCCCTTCGACACAGTCCATTCGCCCCCGACACGCCGCCAGACCCCCGCGCCTTCCCACTTGCCACCCCCGGCCGCCCAGATCTCTCCCCCGCGCCCCACCGCATGATTGATCGGCCAGCCCTCGCAGAACGGCCCCGTAACCCGGACCCCGCCCTCCAGCACGAAGAGCCCCTTCGTCGTCCCGACCAGAATGTCCATCGCCGCCGCCTCCGCCAAAGCCCGAAAATCCTACACGCGCGGCTCCGCAATGCACGTCCATTTTCCTGACCATCTGGACAAACTTCGCCCCGTGCCGCTTACTCCGCCGCAAGAAGGAGCGCCCCCATGTCCCGCAAGATCATCATCGACACCGACCCCGGCCAGGACGACGCCGTCGCCATCCTCCTTGCGCTGGCAAGCCCGGAGCTTGAGGTCCTCGCGCTGACCGCCGTCGCCGGAAACGTGCCCCTGCCCCTCACCCAGCGCAACGCCCGCCAGATCGTGGAGCTTTCGGGCCACCAGACACCGGTCTACGCCGGCTGCGACGCCCCCCTCTCCCGCAAGCTCGTCACCGCCGAGCATGTTCACGGCAAGACCGGCCTCGACGGCATCCCGCTGCCTGACCCCACCCATCCCCTGCAGGACCAGCACGCCGTCGACTACCTGATCGACACCCTCCGCGCTCACCCGGCCGGCAGCATAACCCTCTGCCCCCTCGGCCCCCTGACCAACATCGCCACCGCCTTCCAGCGCGCGCCCGACATCATCCCCCGCGTGGCCGAGATCGTCCTGATGGGCGGCGCCTATTTTGAGGTCGGCAACATCACCCCCGCGGCCGAGTTCAACATCTACGTCGACCCCGAAGCCGCTGATATCGTGTTCAAATCCGGCGTGCCGCTGGTGGTGATGCCGCTGGATGTCACCCACAAGGCCCTGACCTCCCGCGAGTGGGTGGAGGGGATGCGGAGCTTAGGCACCCCCGTCGGCCAGGCCGTCGCCAGCTGGACCGATTTCTTCGAACGCTTCGACACGGCAAAGTATGGCAGCGAAGGCGCCCCCCTGCACGACCCCTGCGTGATCGCCTACCTGCTCCAGCCCGCCCTCTTCCACGGCCGCCACATCAACGTGGAGATCGAGACGGGATCAGAGCTCACCCTCGGCATGACCGTCGCCGACTGGTGGCGCGTGACGACCCGCGAGCCGAACGCGATGTTCATGGGTGGCGTGGACCGGGAGGGGTTCTACCGGCTTTTGACGGAGCGGTTGGGGAGGTTGTGAGGGGGAGGAAACGGTACTGTTTCCAACCCCTTGATTATAAATGAAGGATGTTTAATGTGGCTCCATAGTGGAAGAGGGACAGAGTAGTGACCCATAGAATTGCATTCTTCAATCACAAGGGCGGCGTCGGAAAGACTCTAGCAGCATATCACCTTGGATGGACGCTTACCGCTCATGGTAAACGAGTTTTGCTTGTAGACGGAGACTCTCAAGTCAACCTAACCGCTATTGCCTTAGGCACAGAGCGATTTGATAGTTTCTATGGGCTCTGTTGCACAAATCCTGTCAGGGATTCATCTCGTGAATCCAGCGTGATAGCTTGGGTGGATGAGCAGACCGAACACACCAACCTACAAGACCCTGAACTGGCCCGCGTACAACAAGGCGCTCAAGCGCCGCGGCTCGCTGACCATCTGGTTCGATCCCGCCATGACTTGGGCGGCGCAGCCGACAGGCAAGCGAGGACGACAGCCCGTCTACAGCGATGCGGCCGTCCAGACCTGTCTGACGATGAAGGTCCTCTTTGGCATGGCGCTCAGGCAGACGACCGGCTTTGTCGAGAGCCTCCTTTGCCTGATCGGCCTTGACTGGGACGTGCCGGACTTTAGCACGCTCAGCCGTCGCCAGAAGACCCTTGCCGTGGACATTCCGCATCGGGGGGCACAGGGTCCGCTGCACCTCTTGATCGACAGCACCGGGATCAAGGTCGAGGGCGAAGGCGAGTGGAATGCGCGCAAGCATGGCGGTGCAAAACGCCGGGTTTGGCGCAAGGTCCATCTCGGGATCGACGAGGAAACGCTGGAGGTTCGGGCGGTCGAAGTCACCAGCAGCGACGTTGGGGATGCGCCCATGCTGCCCGAACTGTTGGCCCAGATCCCCACTGATCAGGGCATCGCCAGTGTCACCGCAGACGGCGCCTACGATACCCGAAAGTGCCATGATGCCATCGCCGATCGCGGTGCTATCGCAGTGATCCCGCCCCGCAAGAATGCAAAGCCTTGGAAGACCGGCACCGCAGGTGCGGCTGCGCGCAACGAGGCGCTGCGGGCGTCGAAATACCTCGGTCGCGCGCTCTGGCGACGATGGAGCGGCTACCACCGTCGAAGCCGCGTCGAAACGAAGATGCATTGCGTGAAACTGCTGGGTCAGCGCCTCATGGCGCGCGACTTCGACCGTCAGGTCGCGGAGTTCCAGGTCCGTGTCGCCGTCCTGAACGGATACACCGCGCTCGGCATCCCCGTCACGAAGGCCGCAGGATAGATCTGTCCGGGGATAGGGGCACTCCGACCGTCAGCCGATTTGTGCAACAAAGCCGCCGACGGCTTATCCTTCATTTGGAATCAAAAGCATAAATGGAACTCTATAGCTTCAGCGATGAAAGGCAAGCCAGATTCAATCAAGAGAAAGCTCTCCGCGGTTGTTGAGCGACGCAATCTTATTGCACATAATGGCGATTTTGATGAGGGTTTGGGGCGCAAGCTTGACGTATCCCAAGCTGATGCTACAGAAGTTATCGATTTCATTTCGGATCTTGTACATGTAATTGATGGCATGGTGGCATAAGTTCTGCTTCAGGAACCGCTTAAGTGCGTGCGATATTCGCCAAAAGTCCGCACATCGTTGCCTAGAAGCCCCAACTTGTTCCGAGGATCTTGGTGCGCAATCGCCCACCCCACTATCTTCACCTGTTCTAGATCACCCCCTTAACAAACCCCTAACACCCACGCCCAACCCATTGCTTCCAAAGCATAATCCCAAAATGTCCACCGTCGACACCCAGAGCCCAAACCGGCCCCCCGCTCACCCCAGCGGCAGCACCACCGAGAACCGGCTCCCCTCGCCCACCACGCTCTCCACCCGCAGCCAGCCCCGGTGGCGGCTCACGATGTGCTTCACGATGGCGAGGCCCAGCCCCGTCCCCCCCATCTCGCGCGAGCGGTGGGAATCGACCCGGTAGAACCGCTCGGTCAGCCGCGGCAGGTGGACCGGGTCGATCCCCTCCCCCTCGTCCGCGACCTCCACCCGCACCGCCGGGCCGCGCACCGTCTCCTCCGGGGTCAGAGAGACCCGCACCACCTGACCCCCCGCCCCGTATTTCAGCGCGTTCTCCACAAGGTTCGTGAACACCTGGGTCAGCTGGTCGGCGTCCCCCGGCACCCGGACCGGATCGCCCGTCAGTTCCACCCGGTCCCCCTCTTTCTCCGCCACCCCGCGCAGGGACGAGATCACCCCCTCCAGCAGGCCCCGCAGTTCCACTGGCTCTTTCGGCCGCACCCGCTCTTCCGCCTCAACGCGGGACAGCTGCAACAGGTCGCGCACCAGCCGGTTCATCCGCCCCGCCTCCTGCTCCATGATCCCGAGGAACATGTCGCGGGCGGCGGGGTCGTCGCGGGCGGCGTGTTTCAGCGTCTCGATGAAGCCCATCAGCGCGGTCAGCGGCGTGCGAAGCTCGTGGCTGACATTGGCCACGAAATCACGCCGCATCGCACCGGCCTTCTCCTCGGCGCTGATGTCCCGGAAGACGCAGAGGACCAGCCCCGCCCCCTGGGCCGAGACTGTGACCTGGAAGACCTGCTCCTGCCCGTCGCGGCGCAGCGACATCCGGGCCTCCTGGGGCGGGCCGTCCGGATTCGCAGCGGAAATCGCCTCCAGCACCCCCGGCGCGCGCACGGCGATGGCCGGATGCCGCCCGACGATCCCGTCACCCAGAAGTCCCGTGCAGAGACTGTTGCAATCCACCACCCGCTCGTCGTTCCGCACCAGCATCGCGGGCAGCGGCAGGCCGGACAGAAGCCGGGACAGCTGGAAATCTGTCATTCTGGCATCACTCCACCTTCGCGTGTATCGCTTGTCTTGTCTTGCGGTGGAATACCAGTAAATTCCCGGCTGTAAACGTAACTCGGTGCGGAACCGGCCCTTGCCCGGAACAAAGGTCGGCCCCGGCGAACGTCCTTCTGACAGACGACTTGGCGGCGCCTCACTTGAAACGTGGTGGAGAGATGTCGCAGAAGCTCAGGTGCCTGGTGATCGGGATCCCGGAAGCGAAGGCGGCCGAAGGCAGCCTGCGCCCCGAGGAGTTTGCCTCGATCGAACTGGAGGCCTTCGACAGCCAGTTGCCGCTTCCCGCCACGCTGGAGCTGGTGGTCGCGCCGCTGTTCTGCAAAGGCTTCGACGCGCTG
This sequence comes from Pseudomonadota bacterium, assembly GCA_040385165.1. Classification (GTDB taxonomy): domain Bacteria; phylum Pseudomonadota; class Alphaproteobacteria; order Rhodobacterales; family Rhodobacteraceae; genus Tabrizicola. Next base: position 282,853 of record JAZKHX010000006.1, read on the forward strand.
GAAATCATCGAGCGACTGGGCGCGCAGGATTATCGCAAGACGCTGCGCGTGGTCGCGCCAAAGCTGCCGAACCGGCAGGTGGTCTTGCGCGAATTGCGCAGCCATGCCGCACGGCAGGGCATCACGATCGAGCTGATCGAGGAAGGCTGACGCCGGTCAGACCGGCGCAAGGCCCGCGCGGAATCGCCGGGAATTGGCCTGGTATCCCGCCGCCGAGGCCAGAAGCCGGGCCCGCGCCGTGGCGTCCAGCTGGCGCACGATCTTGCCCGGGGCCCCCATGACAAGGCTGCCGTCCGGGATCTCCTTGCCCTCCGTGACCAGCGCGCGGGCCCCGATGAGGCATCCGCTGCCGATCTTCGCGCCATTCAGAACCGTCGCGCCCATGCCGATCAGCGTGCCGTCGCCGATGGTGCAGCCGTGCAACATGGCCTTGTGACCGATGGTGCAGTTCGCGCCGATGGTCAGGGGATAGCCCATGTCGGTGTGCAGGACGCAGTTTTCCTGCACGTTGGTCCCCGCGCCAACCCGGATTTCCTCGTTGTCGCCACGGATCACCGCGCCGAACCAGATCGAGGCCTCGGCCTCGATCACGACCTTGCCGATCAGGGTCGCCTCGTCGGCCACCCAGGCCGAAGGGTCGATTGTCGGAGCGATGCTGTCGAGTGCGTAGATCATCGGGCTTCAAACTCCGTATTCAGGTCGCGGACAAAGCCGGAAAGCTGCGGCTGGCGGTCGCGGCGCAGCCGTTCGGCCATGAGGATCGTCTTCAGCCGCTCGAAGGTCTGCTCAAGGTCGTCGTTGACAAGAACGTAATCATACTCGGCCCAATGGCTGATCTCGTCCCGGCTTTTCGCCATGCGGCCGGCGATGACCTCGTCGCTGTCCTGGCCCCGCGACCGCAGGCGCCGGTCCAGTTCGGCGATCGACGGGGGCAGGATGAAGATCGAGACGACATCCCCGCGCATCGCCTGTTTGATCTGCTGGCCGCCCTGCCAGTCGATGTCGAAGACCGTGTCGATCCCGGCCTGCATCGCGGCCTCGACCGGAGCGCGGGGGCTGCCGTAGAGGTTGCCGAAGACCTCGGCATGTTCCAGCATCTCTCCGGCCTTCACCAGGCCCTCGAAGTCGGGCCGCGAGCGGAAAAAGTATTCGCGTCCGTCCACCTCTCCGGGCCGGGGCGCGCGGGTGGTGGCCGAGACGGAAAAGCGCATCGTCGGATCCCAGGCCATCAGCTTGCGGCTGAGGGTCGATTTCCCGGCCCCGGAGGGCGAGGAAAGGATCAGAAGAAGCCCGCGCCTGAGTGACTTGGGGGTCATGCGTCATTCCACATTCTGGACCTGTTCGCGCATCTGATCGATCACGGTTTTCAGGTCAAGACCGATGCGGGTCAGGGCAAGTGACTGCGCCTTGGAACAAAGCGTGTTGGCCTCGCGCATGAACTCCTGCATCAGGAAATCGAGCTTGCGGCCGACCGGGGCGGCGTCGGCGACATGGGCCCGGGCGGCCTCGACATGGGCGGTCAGGCGGTCAAGTTCTTCGGTCACATCGGTCTTGACGGCAAGCAGCGCAAGTTCCTGCGCGAGGCGAGTTTCGTCCACGACGTCCGTTGCGGCCAGAACCCGGGCCAGGCTGTCGCGGAGCGTCTCGGCCTGGGTCGCGGTCCGGGCGGCCGTCTCGGCTTGGGCCGCCAGCGCAAGCTGTGAAATCCGGTCCAGTTGGGCGGTCAGGACAGCGGCAAGCGCCTGGCCTTCCGCAGCCCGCATGGCGCCGAAATCGGCCACTAGTCCCGGCAGATCGGCAATCAGGGCCGCGCGCAGCGGGCCGGTGTCCGCCTCTTGCGCGGTGGCATCGATCACCCCGCGCAGGGTCAGGACATCTGCGGCAGTCGCCTGCCGAAGCGTCAGGCCCGCATCCATCGCCGCCGTCTCGACTTTCGCCAGCGCCATCAGCGCCGCCCCCAGCACCTCGGCGTTCAGCCGGAAGGCCGTGTCATCGCGCCCCTCGTCCTGTGTGACCTTCAGCGTCAGGCTGACAGTGCCGCGCGGGATCGCCTTTTGCAGCTCGGCCCGAACGGCCGCCTCCAGCCCCTCGATCCAGTCCGGCACCCGAAGCCGCAGGTCCAGCCCCTTGCCGTTCACCGACCGCAGGTCCCAGACCCAGGCATAGCCCGCCCCTGCCCCGCGCCGGGCCGCGAAACCTGTCATCGAGATCATCATGCCCTCGTTCAACCGCCGCCTGCGGTGTTTACCATTTGATTAGATTTTCGCCCGAATCTGAGCAATCCGGGGTATTTTCCTTTCATGGCGCGGCGGACAGATGCCCCGCAAGGGGCCTGTTGCAAGGGATGGAGACAAAGATGACGCTTGGCTTTCTCGACCGGCTTCGGCCCCGGCGCGACCCTGCCCTTCCCGTGGTCTTCGCAGGCCTGTCCCAGACCCGCGCCTATTGGGAGGGGTTGCGCCACGGCCCGGCGCTGCCGTCGCGGCGCGACGTCGATCCGCGCGGGCTGGTCGGTGTGCTGGACCGGGTGTTTCTGGCCGACCGGATCGGTCGCGGGCTGGCGCAGATCCGGATCGCGGGCTCGGGGTTGAACGATTTTGCCGGGGCGGATGTGCGCGGCCTGCCGATCAGCTGCCTTTTCGGGCCTGACTCGCGCAGCCCGCTGGCCGAAACGCTGGAACATGTCTTCATTGGCCCGGCGATTGCCGAGCTTGACCTCGGTTCGGACCGGGCGCCGGGCGACGGGCTGGTTGCACGCCTCCTCCTCTTGCCGCTGACGGACGAGACCGGGGGCAGGCTGGTTCTGGGCGTGATGGGCTTTGCCGATCCCGCGCCTTCGTCCTGCAAGCTGCAGATCCGGTCGCGGCGCGAAGAGCGGCTGGTGCTTGACCCTGTCCAGACCGTCGCCGCCAAACCGCAGGTCACCCCGATCCGACGCATGGGCCATCTGTCGCTGGTCCACAGCGCGGAATAGGAAAGGCGGCAGGGCTGTCCCGCCGCCTTTTTCGTCAGTGTCCCGGGATCAAAGGGCGACGCGGCGCGCGCTGTCGCGTTGCGAGGACAGCTCTTCCGCCACGAGAAACGCCAGTTCCAGCGACTGCGAAGCGTTGAGCCGCGGATCGCAGGCCGTGTGATAGCGGTCCGCAAGGTTTTCGTCCGAAACCGCCCGCAAGCCGCCGGTGCATTCCGTCACATCCTTGCCCGTCATCTCGAAGTGGACGCCACCCGGGACCGTGCCTTCGGCCTTGTGGATCGCGAAGAACTCGCGCACCTCGCGCAGGACGGATTCGAAAGGCCGGGTCTTGTAGCCCGAGGGCGACTTGATCGTGTTGCCGTGCATCGGGTCGCAGGACCAGACGACATTTGCCCCTTCCGACTGCACGCATCTGATCAGGCGCGGCAGGTTGTCGCCGACCTTGCCCGCGCCAAACCGGGCGATCAGGGTCAGACGCCCCGGCTCGTTCTCCGGGTTCAGCCTGGCCATCAGGACCTTCAGGTCCTCGACCGTGGTCGAAGGGCCGCATTTCAGCCCGATCGGGTTCAGCACACCCCGCGCGAATTCGACATGCGCGCCGTCAGGCTGCCGGGTGCGGTCGCCGATCCAGATCATGTGACCCGAGCCTGCAACGTTCTGGCCGGTGATCGAATCCACCCGCGCCAGCGCCTCTTCGTATTCCAGAAGCAGCGCTTCGTGGCTGGTGTAGAAATCCACGCGCGCCAGTTCGTTGGCGGTGTCCGAATTCACCCCGGCGGCATTCATGAAGTCGAGCGCGTCGGAAATCCGGTTCGCCATCTCGCGGTAGCGTTCGGCCTTGTCATGCTCGGCGAAGCCAAGCGTCCAGGAATGCACCCGGTGGATGTCGGCAAAGCCGCCTGTGCTGAACGCGCGCAGCAGGTTCAGCGACGCTGCCGCCTGGGTATAGGCCTGCAGCATCCGGTTCGGATCGGGAGTGCGCGCCTCGGGCGTCGGGTCGAAGCCGTTGATGATGTCGCCCTTGTAGCTGGGCAGTTCCACCCCCCCGATCACCTCGGTCGGCGCAGATCGCGGCTTGGCGAACTGGCCCGCCATGCGACCGACCTTGATCACCGGAACCTTGGCGGCATAGGTCAGCACGACCGCCATCTGCAGCATCACCCGGAAGGTGTCGCGGATGTTGTCGGCGGAAAACTCGGCAAAGCTTTCGGCGCAGTCGCCGCCCTGCAACAGGAACGCCTTGCCTTCACCTGCCAGCGCAAGCTCTTTCTTCAGGCGACGGGCCTCGCCGGCAAAGACCAGCGGGGGGTATTTGCCAAGCTGCGTCTCGACCGCGTTCAGGGCGGCCTGATCGGGATAATCCGGCATCTGGACCCGCGGTTTCGCGCGCCATGCCGACTTCGTCCATCCCTTGCTCATCGTCCACCTCCGGTGCCTTGCAGATCGGGCTGCGGTATACGCCCCAGTTTCCGCCTTTGCAAAGGCCGATTGGCAGTCGATTGGGCGAAAACCGCTGCTTTCAGCCCTTGCGGCTGCCCGGAATATGCGGTTCCATGCACCGCAAACGACATAAACAGGTCGCAGACATGACGCTCGGCACCCGCAAGGCCACGCAGACCACGAAGCCCGCCGAAGCGCGGCGCTTTGTGTTCCTGCTTCTGGACAAGTTCACGATGATCAGTTTCGCCGGCGCGATCGAGCCTTTGCGCATCGCCAACCGGATGGCCGGGGAAGCCCTCTACACCTGGGTTCTTTGCGGTGAAGGCACCGAGCGGTCCTGCTCGAACGGGGCTACCTTCCGGCTTGACATGGGGCTGGAAGAGATGGACCGCGAGGACACGATCCTGGTCTGTGGCGGCCTCGACATCCAGCGGACGACGACGAAGGTGGTGGTCAACTGGCTCCGGCGCGAGGCACGGCGCGGCGTGACCATCGGCGGCATCTGCACGGGCGGTCATGCGCTGGCCAAGGCGGGACTTCTGGACGGCAAGAAGGCCACGATCCACTGGGAAAACCAGGACGGCTTCTTCGAGGAATTCGAGGATGTGAAGCTGACGAAATCGGTCTATGTGATGGATGGCAACCGCTGGACCACGGCGGGCGGGATTTCGTCGCTGGACCTGATGCTGAAGATCATCGCCGCCGACCATGGCGAGGATCTGGCGAACACCGTGGCCGATCAGCTGATCTATTCCACCATCCGCACCGACCAGGACACCCAGCGCCTGTCGATCCCGACCCGGATCGGCGTGCGGCATCCGAAGCTCAGCCAGGTCATTCAGATGATGGAAGGCAACATCGAGGATCCGATGTCGCCCGCCGACCTCGCCGAGGAGGTGGGCATGTCGACCCGCCAGCTGGAACGTCTCTTCCGCCGCTACCTGAACCGCAGCCCCAAGCGGTACTATATGGAACTGCGTCTGCAGAAGGCGCGGAACCTCCTGATGCAGACCGACATGAGCGTGATCAACGTGGCGCTGGCCTGCGGCTTTGCCTCGCCATCGCATTTCTCCAAGTGCTACCGCAGCCACTACAGCACCACGCCCTACCGCGAACGCGGGACGCAAGGCATGCCCGGCGTCGCGCCGATCCGGCTGTCGATCTGAGGGTTTTCAATCCTTAAGACCAGGTAAACGGAAAATCGCAAGTCATTGTAATCATTTGCGGATACGAATTTGTCCACTGTGGACACTAATCGGCCGGAGCCATCCGGTAGACCGCCCCATCATAGACCGACAGGAACCAGATCGACCCGTCCGGCGCCTCGACCACGTCGCGGACCCGCCCGGTTTCCGGGGCAAGGATGCGTTCCTCGGCATAGCCGGTCGCGGCGGGCGTGTCGGGGTCGAGCCGGCCAAGGAAATCGCTGTTCAGCGAACCGAAGAAGATGTCCCCCGCCCATTCCGGCACCAGCTTGCCAGAGTAGACCATCAACCCGGAAGGCGCGATCGAGGGGTCCCAGTAGTGCAGGGGCTGCTCCAGTCCCGGTTTCGCGGACCCTTCGCCAATGAGGCCACCACCGTAGTTCTCGCCGTAGCTGATGACCGGCCAGCCGTAGTTCAGGCCCGGTTCCGGGGCATTCAGCTCATCCCCGCCCTGCGCGCCATGCTCGACCGTCAGAAGCCGTCCCGACAGGTCCAGTGCCGCGCCCTGGATATTGCGGTGGCCCAGCGATAGCGCCCCCGGAAGCCAACCCTGCAACGAGATCGCCGGGCTGCCATCCCGGTTCAGCAGGAAGACCTTGCCCACGGACAGGAGCGGATCCTGCGCCTCCAGTCCCTCTGGCCCCGTGCCCCGGTCCCCCGTGGTCAGCGCGATGGTTCCGTCCGGCATCTCGACCAGTCGCGATCCGAAATGCCTGCCACCCGGAAAGCCGTCGCCGACAATCACCGTCTCGAAGCCTTCCAGCCGAAGGCCATCCTCGGCCAGTCGCCCCTTGCCCGCCGCCGTCGCGGCCCCATTGCCCACCGGGGCCGCAAAGCTGAGCCAGACCTCGCGGCTGGTCGCGAAATCGGCAGGGACCAACACATCGAGAAGCCCGCCCTGCCCTTCGGCGAAGACCTCTGGCAAGCCTGCGAGGGGCTGCGCCGACCCCTCGCGGGCCAGAAGCAGGCGTCCGTCGCGTTCGGTGACGAGGAATGCCCCATCGGGCAGGAAGGCCAACCCCCAGGGTTCATCCAGACCCTGCAGGATCAGGGTGATCTGAAGCGGACCAGCGGTTGTCGCAACGTCACCCCCCGAAGCCAAGGACGGCAGGATCGCAATTGCCGCCGCAAGTGAACTTTCCCGTCCCATCCGAGCCTCCTACAAAGTCCTTAGGCAGCACCTTGTGCCATTACTTACGAGGTGTAGATGTAGTTCGCGATTGAGGCCTGTCGACTCGCCCGCGAAAATCGGGTCGACACTGTGTCGGCAACATGGGGCTTCCCTTTTCAATTGGGCCACACTACGGTCTGGGCAGGATTTCGATCCAACATGGGAGACATAATCAAATGAAGAAACTACTGCTGGCCGCTTCGGCCTGCGCGCTGATGGCTGGTGCCGCGACGGCCGAGGAGGTCAAGATCGGCATCCTGATCGGCTTTACCGGCCCCATCGAATCTCTGACCTCGCACATGGCGAACGCGGCCGAAACCGCGATGGCCGAAGTGAATGCCTCGGGCAAGGCCAAGAACACCTACACGTCCGTGCGCGGTGACTCGACCTGCACCGACGCGGCGGCTGCGACCGCTGCGGCCGAGCGCATGATCACAGCCGAAGGCGTCAAGGGCATCATCGGCGGCGACTGCTCGGGTGTCACCCGTGCGGTGCTGACCAACGTCGCCATGCCGAACGGCATCGTGATGGTCTCGCCCTCGGCCACTTCGCCGGCGCTGACATCCGACCCGGACAACGGCCTGTTCTTTCGCACCGCACCGTCGGACGCGCGCGAAGGCGAGGTCATGGCCGACATCCTGACCGAAAAGGGCATCAAGTCGATTGCCCTGACCTATTCCAACTCGGACTACGGCAAGGGCCTGGCGGAATCGATCGCAGCGGCCTTCACCGCCAAGGGTGGTACCGTGACGATCAACGCGGCGCATGACGACGGCAAGGCCGACTATTCGGCCGAAGTCGCGGCTCTGGCGGCGGCGGGCGGCGACCTTCTGGTCGTGGCGGGCTACCTGGACCAAGGCGGCAAGGGCATCATCCAGGCCTCGCTGGATACCGGCGCCTTCACCACCTTCGGTCTGCCGGGCGGCATGGTGGGCGACAGCCTGCCCGCAGCCATCGGTCCGGCTTTGGACGGGTCTTACGGCCAGGTCGCTCAGTCCGACAGCCCCGGCGCCGCAATCCTGCAGGAGATGGGCAAAACCAACGATCCGGCCTTCGACGCCACCTCGCCCTACTCCCCGGAGAGCTATGACGCCGCCGCGCTGATCATGCTCGCGATGGAAGCGTCGGGATCGACCGATCCGGCTGTCTACAAGGAAAAGATCCTGGAAATTGCCAACGGCCCCGCGGACGGTTCGGGCACCAAGATCCTTCCCGGTGAACTGGGCAAGGCGCTGGAGCTGATCGCGGCTGGCACGGCCATCGACTATGACGGCGCTTCGGGCGTGACGCTGATCGGACCGGGCGAATCCGCTGGCCGCTACAAGCAGTTCGAGGTCAAGGGCGGCAAATACGAGACCGTTCAATTCCGTTGATCTGAAGCGGATCGCAACGCAAGGCACGGCCCGGGACACCCCCGGGCCTTTGCCCAACAGAAGGCCCCGCCACAAGGCGCAACGGGCTGCGACAGGGGAAGCACATGATCCGGGTCGAGAAGCTGCACAAGCATTTCGGCGGCTTTCATGCCGTGGACGGCGCGTCGCTGGAAATCAGGACCGGGTCGATCACCGGGCTGATCGGGCCGAACGGCGCCGGCAAGACCACGCTTTTCAACGTGATCGCCGGGCGCTACGAGGCGACCTCTGGCCAGGTCTTCATGGACGGCGAGGACATCACCGGCCTGCCGCCGCACAGGCTGTTCGACAAGGGCCTTCTGCGCACCTTCCAGATTGCCCATGAATTCAGCAGCATGACCGTGCGCGAGAACCTGATGATGGTTCCGCCGCGCCAGACCGGGGAAAAGCTGTGGAACGCGCTCTTCTCGCGGTCACAGGTGGCCGAGGAAGAGGAACGCATCCGGCAGAAGGCCGACGAGGTGCTGGAGTTTCTGACCATCTCCCACATCGCCGACCAGAAGGCCGGGATGATCTCGGGCGGGCAGAAAAAGCTGGTGGAACTGGGCCGGACCATGATGGTCGATGCCAAGATCGTCTTTCTGGACGAGGTCGGCGCGGGCGTGAACCGGACGCTTCTGAACACCATCGGCGATGCCATCGTGCGGCTGAACAAGGAACGCGGCTACACCTTCTGCGTGATCGAGCATGACATGGATTTCATCGGGCGGCTTTGCGACCCGGTCATCTGCATGGCCGAGGGCAAAGTCCTCGCCGAAGGCACGGTGGACGAGGTCAAGAACGACGAACGCGTGATCGAGGCCTATCTTGGCCGCGGCCTGAAGAACAAGCTGAAAGAGGAAGCCGCGCATGGGTGACCTGGCCGGAACCGGGTTTTCGCAGAAAACTCTTGCTGCTGACTTTCGCCGAAGATCAGGGTGTTACGCGACGGTGCTCCATGGCTGAACCCTACCTGATCGGCGAGAACATGACGGGCGGCTATGGTGCTGTCGATATCCTGCATGACTGCACCCTGTCGGTCGAACCCGGCGAGATTGCCGTGATCGTCGGCCCGAACGGAGCGGGCAAGTCCACCGCGATGAAGGCGGTCTTCGGGATGCTGAAACTGCGCCAGGGTTCGGTCCGGCTGGGTGGCGAGGATATCACCGGTCTGACCCCGCAGGCCCGCGTCCGCAAGGGCATGGGCTTTGTGCCGCAGACCCACAACATCTTTACCGGCATGACGGTCGAGGAAAACCTGGAGATGGGGGCTTTCATCCGCGAGGACGAGGGCATCACCGACACGATGGAGCAGATTTACGAGCTGTTCCCGATCCTGCGCCAGAAACGCTATCAGAAGGCGGGAGAGCTGTCCGGCGGCCAGCGCCAGCAGGTTGCCGTGGGCCGGGCGCTGATGACCAAGCCAAAGGTGCTGATGCTGGATGAACCTACCGCCGGCGTCAGCCCCATCGTCATGGACGAGCTTTTCGACCGCATCATCGAGATCGCCCGGACCGGGATTTCCATCCTGATGGTGGAACAGAACGCGCGGCAGGCGCTGGAGATCGCCGACAAGGGCTTTGTCCTGGTGCAGGGCCGCAACCGCTATACCGACACCGGGCAGGCGCTGCTTGCCGATCCCGATGTCCGCAAATCCTTTCTGGGGGGATGAAAATGAAACGAGTTGTCCTGACTTTGCTGGCGCTTCTGCCCACTCCGGCCTTTGCCGGATTCCAATGCAACATCACGCAGCAATGCGGTGGCGGGACCTGTGAGCCCTTCGCGGGCGGGCCTTTCCTGATCGAGGAGTCGGGCGATGCCTGGCGCGTGTCCTGGGAAGGTCAGGCTTGGGAGGGCTATTCGACGACGACCATCGTCGACGGCGGCGAGGTTTCCATCGTGATACCCCCGCAGAACGGCGTTTCCGGCCTGATCAGCATCTATCCCAAGGGCGAGATCTCGTTCACCGCGCATGCCTACGGCGACAGCGCGGTTGCGATCACGGGATCCGGCACCTGCATGACGCAAGGCGGCTGACCTTGCCCTTGATCCCCCAAACTGACTGCATGAGCTGATGGACATCCTCAACGCCCTAACCGCCTTTCTGAACTTCATCGTCGTGCCCGGGCTTGCCTACGGCAGCCAGCTTGCGCTTGGTGCCCTCGGGATCACGCTGATCTTCAGCGTCCTGCGCTTCTCGAACTTCGCGCATGGCGACACGATGGCCTTCGGCACGGCCTTCGTGATCCTGATCACCTGGTGGTTTCAGTCGATGGGGATCACGGCGGGGCCCCTGCCGACGGCCCTTCTTGCCTTGCCTTTTGCCATCCTGATCACCATCGCAATGGTGCTGGCGACCGACCGGGTGGTCTATCGGTTCTACCGCAGGCAACGCGCCAAGCCGATCATCGTGGTGATCGTCTCGACCGGGGTTATGTTCGTGATGAACGGGCTTGTCCGCATGATCATCGGCACCTCCGAGCAGAACTTCACCGACGGCGCGCGAATGATGCTCAACCCGCAGGATTTCAAGGCGGCAACCGGGTTGGCCGAGCCGCTGGCGATCAAGACCACGCAGGCGATTTCGGTCGTGGCGGCGGTCATCTGCTGCGCTCTCCTGTTCTGGTTCCTGCAAAAGACCCGGACCGGCAAGTCGATGCGGGCCTATTCCGACAACGAAGACCTCGCGCTGCTGTCCGGCATCAACCCCGAACGGGTGGTCATGATCACCTGGGTCATTGCGGGCGCACTCGCCGCCATTGCAGGCACGCTTTACGGTCTGGACAAATCCTATCGCGGGATCGTCTATTTCAGTCTGTTGATGCCGATGTTCGCCGCCTCCATCGTGGGCGGCCTCGGCTCTCCGGTCGGTGCGGTGGTGGGCAGCTTCATCGTCGCCTTTTCCGAGCTGATCGTCACCAGTGCCTGGAAGAAGATCCTCGGTTACCTCGTCCCGCCCGACTGGCTGGGCGACGGGCTCTACCAGGCGCTGTCGACCGACTACAAGGTCGCGGTCAGCTTCGGAATCCTGATCATCGTGCTGCTTTTCCGCCCGCAGGGCATATTCGGGAGCAAGTGACATGGTCCGGTATCGCAACCTTGTCCTTTTCGCGGGCGTGGCACTTCTGTTCATCCTCACCGGGGTCCTGCAAAGCTGGAACCTGTCGCTGAACATCCTGAACCTCGCCCTTCTGTCGGCGATCATGGCGATCGGGGTGAACATCCAGTGGGGCTATGCCGGGCTATTCTCGACCGGGATCGTCGGGTCCGTGGCCCTTGGCGGCGTCGCGGTGGCGCTGGTGTCCTCGAAGCCGATCCCAGAGGGCTGGGCGGCAGGCGGTCCGCGCATCGTGGCGGCCCTTCTCTTCGGGGCGCTGGCCATTGCGCTTGCGGTCTGGCTTTACCGTCGCCTGAAACCCGGGACCAGCCGGGTGCTGGCGCTGGCGCTGTTCCTGGTCATCGCCTTTTTCATCTACCGGCTGATCCTTGACCCCGCCGTCATTGCCGTCGAGGCCAACAATCCTGCCCAGGCGGGGAACATCGGCGGGCTCGGGATCAACTCGCTCTGGGCCTGGCCGGTCGGGGCGGCGTTGGCGGCGGCGGCGGCCTGGGTGATCGGCAAGATCGCGCTTGGCCTGCGCGAGGACTATCTGGCCATCGCCACGCTTGGCATCGCCGAGATCATCGTGACCGTGATGCGCAATGAGGACTGGCTGGCGCGCGGGGTGAAAAACCTGATCGACCTGCCGCGTCCCTGGCCCGTGCCCAAGGAAGTGGACCTGCAGGCCACCCCGGCCTTTGTCGACCGGGTCACGGGCCTGGGGCTTGACCCGGTGACCACCTCGACCATCCTGGTAAAGCTTCTGTATGCGGGATTGTTCGGGCTTGTGCTGGTCCTTCTGGTCTGGGGTTGCGAACGCGCCCTGAACAGCCCCTGGGGCCGCATGGTCCGCGCGATCCGCGACAACGAGATCTCGTCGGCCGCGATGGGCAAGGACGTCAAGTTCCGTCACCTGCAGATCTTCATCATCGGGTCGGCGGTCGTCGGCCTCGCGGGGGCCATGATGACTTCGATGGAGGGGCAGCTGACCCCGCCCTCCTACCTTCCGCTGCGCTTTACCTTCCTGATCTGGGTCATGGTGATCGTCGGCGGGTCAGGCAACAACTGGGGCTCGATCCTTGGCGGGCTTCTGATCGGCTGGCTGTATCTGGCAGTCGAATTCCTGGGTCCGCAGATGATGGAGATCGTCACCTCGGGTCTGCCGGCGGGGGCCCTCAAGGATCATTTGCAGGACACCGCTGCGCAAATGCGGCTTCTGACCCTGGGTGTCGTGTTGCTTGTCGTCCTGCGCTTTGCGCCAAAGGGGCTTATCCCCGAGAAGTGACGCCTCAGGCAGGCCGGTTCGCAGCCGGGCTGGCAGTCTGGCTGCGACATACTTTGTCGCAAAATCTCGTGCCTTTCGTGTTCGCCGCCGCCATGGTGCAGAAAACCGGACAGGGCGGAGAGACTTGTGATGAAGACCCATGCGCGCGTGGTGGTGATCGGTGGTGGCGTGGTCGGCTGCTCGGTCCTCTATCACCTGACCAAGCTTGGCTGGTCCGATGTCATGCTGATCGAGCGGTCCGACCTGACCTCGGGGTCCACCTGGCACGCGGCGGGCGGGTTCCACACGATCAACGGCGACACCAACATGGCCGCACTGCAAGGCTATACCATCCGGCTTTACAAAGAGCTGGAAGCGATCACCGGCATGTCCTGTGGCCTTCACCACGTCGGCGGCGTGACGCTGGCCGACAACGAGGCCCGGTTCGAGATGCTGAAGGCCGAACGCGCCAAGCATCGCTACATGGGGCTGGATACCGAGATCCTGTCGCCTTCGGAAATCTCGAAACTGACCGACGGGCTGGTCAATGTGGATGGCATCCTGGGCGGGCTTTACGACCCGCTGGACGGCCACCTTGACCCCTCGGGCACCACGCACGCCTATGCCAAGGCAGCCCGGATGGGCGGCGCGGAAATCGTGTTGCACAACCGGGTTCTGGAAACCCGGCCCCTGAAGGACGGCTGGGAAGTCGTGACCGAAAAGGGCACCGTGATCTGCGAGCATCTGGTGAATGCGGGCGGCCTCTGGGCGCGCGAGATCGGGGCAATGGCCGGGGTCTACCTGCCTTTGTTGCCGATGGCGCACCAATACCTGGTCACTGACGACATTCCCGAGATCATGGAGATCCTGAAATCGGGTCGCGAGTTCCCGCATGTCATGGACCCCGGCGGCGAAAGCTATCTGCGGCAGGAAGGCCGCGGCCTCTGCATCGGCTTTTATGAAAAGCCCTGCGAACCCTGGTCGGTTGACGGCACCCCCTGGGACTTCGGGCATGAGCTGCTGAACGAACAGTTCGACAAGATCGAGGACAGTGTCAACTTCGCCTACCGCCGCTTCCCGGTGCTGGAACGCTCGGGCGTCAAGCGGGTGATCCACGGACCCTTCACCTTCGCCCCGGACGGCAACCCGCTGATCGGGCCGGTTCCGGGTCTGCGCAACTACTGGTCCGCCTGCGCGGTCATGGCAGGCTTCTCGCAGGGCGGCGGCATGGGCCTGAGCCTCGCGCAATGGATGATCCACGGCGAAGTCGAGCGCGATCCGCGCGGCTTTGACGTAGCGCGCTTCGGCAGCTGGACCAGCCCGGGTTATACCGTGCCGAAAGTGATCGAGAACTACCAGATGCGCTTCAGCGTGTCCTACCCGAACGAGGAACGCCCTGCCGCCCGCCCCTTCCGCACCACGCCGATGTATGAGGTGATGGATGGCATGAACGCCGTCTGGGGCCAGCAATACGGGCTGGAAGTGGTGAACTACCATGCGCTGCCGGGCGAGCCGCGCTATGAGACGCCGACCTTCAAACGCTCGAACGCCTGGGAGGCGACACGGCAAGAGGTCATGGCCGTGCGCGAAGGCGTCGGCATCAACGAAGTGCAGAACTTCGGCAAGTATCTGGTCAAGGGTGCCGAAGCGCGGGCCTGGCTGGACCGGATCATGGCGGGCCGCATCCCGCAACCGGGGCGGCTGTCGCTGACACCGATGTTGGCCGACAGTGGCAAGATCATCGGCGATTTCACGGTATCCTGCCTGTCAGAGGCCGAATTCCAGCTGACCGCGTCCTACGGCGCACAAGGCTGGCACTCGCGTTGGTTCGAGCAACATGAGGAACCCAGCGTAAGCGTCGAGAATATCTCGGATTCTCGCTCTGGATTCCAGATAGCGGGACCGAAAGCACGCGAGCTTCTGTCGCGTGTCACCCGGTCCGACGTCAGTGCGGACGCCTTCAAGTTCATGGACGTGCGCCGTTTGACCGTCGGGATGGCCAACTGCATCGTCCAGCGGGTCAGCTACACCGCCGACCTCGGCTATGAAATCTATACCGACCACATGTCGGTCCGCCACCTCTGGGACGTGCTGTCCGCTGCGGGCAAGGACCTTGGTCTGCGTCCTTTCGGGATGCGGGCGATGATGTCGTTGCGGCTGGACAAGTGGTTCGGTTCCTGGGGCCGCGAGTTTTCGCCGGACTACACGCCTGCGGAAACCGGCCTTGATCGCTTCATCAGCTGGAACAAGCCCGCCGACTGGATCGGCAAGGCGGCGGCCCTGAAGGAAAAGGCCGAAGGGCCCAAACGCAGGCTCGTCTCGATCTTGGTCGATGCGAAGGACGCCGATGTCGTCGCCTGGGAGCCGATCTGGCTGGACGGTGCCGTGGTCGGCTGGTGTACCAGCGGCGGCTACAGCCACTGGACCGGGAAATCCGTCGCCCAGGGGTTCATCCCGGCGGACCGGGTCGAGGACGGGTTGGCGCTGGAGGTGGAGATCCTCGGCGAACGCCGCCCGGCGCGGGTGCATCTGGCACCGCTCTGGGATGACGGCGGCAGGATGCGCGGCTGAGGTCCTTGACAGCTTGCCGATGCCCGCGAGACTGGTGCGATGCAGCCGGTCGTCCACATCCTGATCCTTGCAGCCGGGGCCTCGTCCCGGATGCGGGGGGCTGACAAGCTGCTGCAAGCCATCGACGGACAGCCAATTCTGCGCCGTGTGACCGTGACCGCCCTTGCCACTGGCGCGCCGGTCAGCGTGACCCTTCCGGTCGGGGCCAACGCCCGCCGGGCGACGCTTTCCGGTCTTGCCGCACGGATCATCGAGGTCGCCGACGCAAACCTTGGCATGTCGCGCTCGCTTGTCCGGGGGATCGCGGCGATCATGGCCGGACATCCCGGTCCCGACGATGGGATCATGATCCTGCCCGCCGACATGCCGGGTTTCACGCGAGAGGCGCTGACCAGCCTTGTCACCCGCTTTGCGTCAGAGCCGCAGCGGATCTGGCGGGGCGGCACCAGGGCGGGTCAGGCCGGCCACCCGACGATCTTCCCGCGCGACCTCTGGACCGCGCTTCTGACCGTGACCGGGGACGAAGGCGGGCGTTCGGTCGTGCAGGCGAACCGTGACCGGGTCAGCATCCTGCCCCTGCCCGACCGGATGGCCACGCTTGACCTCGACACACCCGAGGATTGGGCGGCCTATCTTGCGCGCCGAGGATGATCTTGTCGCGGGCTGGTCAGCCCGCGACAAGAACCTTCGCCTCATGCGCTTTCAGCGACAGCCTGGCCGCCGGGAAGGCGTCGGCATTCGCAGCCAGCTGGGGGAAAAGCTCCAGCACTTCATCCCGCGCCGCCCGGTCAAGGGCGGACAGCGTCCGCTCGGCGGGCTGGAAACTTTCGGTCCAGATACCATCCGACAGCACGATTTCATGCCGGTCGAACAGGATGTGGACATAGGTCACGCCTTCGGCGGGCAGCGCCCGGGTGACTTCGGCCAGACCGGACAGGTATTTGGCCGGAACCAGAACCTCGCTTTCGCCAAAATACATTTCCGCCCGCGCACCTTCGATCAGCACGCGGTGCTGCGGCGACACAAGCATCGAGCGTTCCGGTCCTGCCGCCCCAAGGGCACCCGGTCCGATCCGGACGGGCTGCAGTTCCGGTCGGGCCTGAAGCTCATTGCAGGAAAGTCGACGCTGACCGACCCAGCGCAGTGGCTGGGGACCGTTGTCCCGCGTCAGCACCATTTCGCCCGGAAGCAGATCCTCGACCGCGACTTGGCCGCGCACCGTCATGATCCGGGTGCCTGCGGTGAAGCAGACGATCATCAGGTCTTCGATGTCCGAGAAGGTCAAGGTCCCGACGACCGTGATCCCGTCCGGTCCGAAGAAGGTGATCACGCCATTCTCGCCATTCAGCGGGTCATAGGTCACATCGATCCGCGACCAGCCGAAGCCGGTGATGTCGAGGGTAAGGATATCGTTGTCGGAACCGCCGCCGCCGCCGTCTACCGTCTCGTTGCCAAGGATATCGTTGACCGCGCCGGTATAGGTGACGAAAATCTGGTCCTGATCGTCCCCGCCATTGACGCTGTCGGTGCCTGCCCCGCCGTAAAGAATGTCACGGCCTGTGCCACCCTGCACCGTGTCATTGCCGGTGCCGCCGAGCAGTCGGTCATTGCCGGCGTCGCCGGACACCAGGTCATTGCCGGAATCGCCGCTGATGGTGTCGTTGTCGCCACCGCCAAAGAGGCTGTCGCTGCCTGCAAGGCCGGAAATGCTGTCTTCGCCAAGTCCGCCGAAGATCAGGTTGGTGTAGGCGTCGGCCGGGTCGGCGTTTTCGCCGTCGAAACCGACCAGCGTGTCGTTGAAGTCGGAGCCGATGATCCCGTCGACCCCGGCACCAGAGTCGCCTGCAGCAGTGCCGCCAGAGAAGATGTTCGCGCCAAGGTTGACGTTTACCCCAGCATTCGAGTCGCTGTAGTCGACAATGTCAAGGCCCTGCGAGCCGTCGAAAGTGTCAGCCCCCGCCCCGCCACGCAGCGTGTCGTCACCGCTGCCGCCGATTAGGCGGTCATTGCCGGCATCGCCCAGGAGGAAGTCGTTGCCCGTGCCGCCCGCGACACTGTCGTCGCCCAGCCCGCCATACACCGTGTCGTTGCCAGCCTGCCCGTCCAGGTCATCGACGCTGTCTTCGCCGTAAAGCACGTCATCATTGTCGCCGCCGCGCAGGACATCGACGCCCGCGCCGCCATAAAGCGTGTCAAAGCCGAGCCCGCCGAACAGCGTGTCGCTTTCGGATCCGCCGTCCAGCACGTCGTTGCCGTCGTCGCCGTAAAGCGTGTCGGTGCCCGCCCCGCCGAACAGGGTATCAAGCCCGTCGTTGCCTGAAAGGATATCGCCATCGTTGCCACCGAAGACGAGGTCGCCGTCATTGCCGCCGTAAAGCGTGTCGGTTCCGGTGTCGCCGTAAAGCGTATCCGCGCCTGCTTCGCCGAAAAGCTGGTCACTGTCGTTCCCGCCGAACAGCTGATCGCCATCGTCGCCCCCAAACAGGGTGTCGCCGCCGGTGCCGCCGAACAGGCTGTCGACGCCAAGACCGCCGTAAAGCCGGTCCGTCCCCGCATCCCCGTAAAGCGTGTCGAGGCCGGCATCCCCGTAAAGCGAATCCGTGTCGTTACCACCGAAGATTTGGTCGCCGTCATTGCCGCCGTAAAGGGTGTCGTTGTTGTTGTCGCCGTAAAGCGTGTCCAGCCCGTCGTTGCCGAAGACGCTGTCGGTGCCGGTCCCGCCGAAGATCAGGTCATTGGCCGTCAGACCGCGAAGGGTATCATCGCCGCCGCCGCCGTAAAGAACGTCGTTGAAGGTCCCTGGCAGCGTCGGCTGGTCGCCGACAATACTGTTATTGCCACCGCCGCCGGAGATCGTTGCCATGCTCTTCGTCCCTCTGCCTCAGCGCCGTGACCTAGCCCTGGTTTTTGTCCAATTTCTGTCCTGATTGCGTAGGTTCAATGCCTATTGCCGCAGATCAGTCCATTCTTGGTGGCTAAGGTCTCATCCCACTCATACCAGTAGTGTGCAAAAACTCGACGGACACTACACCCGGATCACTCAGAGGGCTAGTCCCGTCGCCTCGATTTCCGTGAGTGTGCGGCGTGTCTGGCCATATGTCGCCCGTCCTGCCGAAGTCTTCAACTCGGGGAAGAGTTCAAGGATCTCCAGTCGCTGCGCGTTGCCGATCCCTTTCAGCGACGTGTCGTCGGGATGGAAGGTTTCGGTCCAGACACCATTGGTCAGAACGACCTCGTGCCGCTCGCACATGAAGTGAAGGTAGGTCGTCCCGCTGGACTGCACGGTATGGACCCCTTGCGCGGCCAGGTGTTTGGCCGCAACCAGCACTTCCCGTTCGGTATAGCGCACCGAAACCCGCGAATTGGTGACAAGCACGCGATGGTTTGGCGACACCATCATGTCGCGTTCCGGCAGGCCCTTGCCCAGCGAGCCCTGCTGGATGAAGACCGGCAAGAGATGCGGATCGGCCTGGAAGTCGTGCAGGAACATCTGCGTCCTGCCGACCCAGCGCACGGTCTGGATGCCATTGTCGCGGGTCACCACGCGATCACCTGCCGAGATCATCTCGACCGGAACTTCGCCCCGCTGCGTGGTGATCAGCGTCCCCGGCGTGAAACAGGGGGTGGAGCGTGGCGCGGCCCCGGCGTTTGCTTCCGGCATCTCATACTCGTTCGCCATCATGACCCTTCACTTTCCGCGACCCGCCGCAACGCCATTGCAATCTGGCGGCGCCCCTGTCCTGAATATCGCTCCGGCAGGGCGGGAGAAAAGCGAAAAATTGTTTGTAAACAAAGACAACGACGGCAGGATTCAGCCGACGCGTGTGTCGGCAGGCACCTGGTTGACGCAAGCTGCGCGGGCATGGCACCAAATCCGCCGGAGAGGCGTCGTGTAACACCTTCGCAAACAATCTGTTTCAATTTAGACGTGTATTTTCGGCGCCAACGCATCCGATGAGCGACACGCCGCTCTGCAACCGGGTGTTGATCGGCTTAGGGCCGCGCAAAGTTGCGTGTGCCAGATTGCCTACCGGACCAGTGTTTCCGGAATTGGCAGCTAACGCGGCGCGAGGGCGGCACTGGTCCCTATTCGTCGTCGGCGACGCCGAATCGACCTCTGCCGCGACCGAACCGGATGGGGTGTGACCTGCCACGGGTCTTTCATCCAGCCACGAGCGGAGCCCGGTGGTCATTTA
>JAZKHX010000007.1:0-166878 GCA_040385165.1 Pseudomonadota bacterium
CCCCCCCCCCCCCCCCCCCCCCCCCCCCCCCCCCCCCCCCCCCCCCCCCCCCCACTTCAGACGCAATTTTTGAAAGGGCACAAGATGCAGATGGGCGCTTCGTCGGTTTTGGGTATCGGGTTACTGCTGGTTATTGTCATCGCGGTAGGTCTTTTCGTTGCGGTCTACCTGACGGCTTTGAACACGCGGAGGAGTGCGAATATTCAGAAACAGATGGCGGATACGCTGGCGAAGATAGCCGACGAGAAGAAACAGGTCTGAACCACAGGTTTCATAGTCCGAACTCCAGCGCGCTGCCCTTTGCTGCGAAAGTTCTCACGCCTCGCTGAGTGCCACCTTCATGTCCTTGACGAGGTAGATCACCTCGCCATCCGCCTCGACCCGCCCGTCCGCCACGCCCATCGTCAGGCGGCGGGTGGTCAGGGCCTTGGTGAAATCGACGTAGTAGGTCAGCTTCTTGCGGTCGGGGCGGACCATGCCGGTCAGCTTCACTTCGCCCACGCCCAGCGCGTAGCCGCGCCCCTGCCAGCCGCGCCAGCCGAGGTTGAAGCCGGTCAGTTGCCAAAGACCGTCAAGCCCGAGGCAGCCGGGCATGATCGGGTTGCCGGGGAAGTGGCACTCGAAGAACCACAGGTCCGGCGTGATGTCGAATTCGGCGACGACATGGCCCTTGCCATGCGCCCCCCGGTCTTCCGAGATGTCGGTGATCCGGTCCATCATCAGCATCGGCGGGGCGGGAAGCTGGGCGTTGCCGGGGCCGAAAAGCTCGCCCCTCGAACAGGCCAGAAGTGCTTCCTTGTCGAAGAAGGTCGGATACGACGCCATCCCTAGTGGTCCCCCATTTGCCCCGTCGCCCTCCCTAGCATTCGGGGGCAAAGACTGGCAAGTCTGACGGAGGCAGGAGACAGGCATGACGGCGTTCCGGCGGTTCATCTTGGCGAGCGGCATGACCAACCTGGCGGACGGGATAGCGGTGGTGGCCTGGGGCTGGATCGCTTCGCTGCTGACCCGGGATGCGCTGCTGGTCGCGCTGGTGCCGGTGGCGCTGAGGTTGCCCTGGGCGGTGCTGGCGTTGCCCGCGGGACTGGTGACCGACCGGGTGGACCGGCGGCGGCTGATCATTGCCATGGATGCAGTTCGGGGGCTGGCCTTCGCCGGGGCGGCGCTGGCCCTGTGGTTGGCCCTGCCCCTTGGCGCGGCCCCGGACGAAGGTGTCTCGTCCCCGGGGCTTTATGGGGCGCTTTTGCTGGCCGCGCTGGTCGTCGGCGGGGCCGAAGTGTTTCGCGACAACGCGGCGCAGACGATGCTGCCGTCGCTGGTGCCACCGACGCAGCTGGAGCGGGCGAACGGCCAGCTGTGGAGTGCCGAGCTTTTGACCAACGCTCTGATCGGCCCGGCGCTGGGGGCGTTCCTGATCGGGCTTTGGCTGCCGCTGGCCTTCGGGCTGAACGCTCTGGCCTACGGGCTGGCGATGCTGCTGGTGGTGGGGCTGGCCGGGTCGTTCCGCGCGGTGCGGACGGACCGGCGCGGCTGGAAGAGCGAGATCGGCGAGGGCTTTGTCTTCCTGCGCGGGATGCCCCTGCTGCGGACGCTGGCCTGGACCACGGGGTTCTGGAACCTGTTCGGCAACCTGATCGTGGTGGCACTGGTCTTGCACGCGCAGGAGAACCTGGGTCTTTCGGCGCGGGTCTACGGGCTGACGTTGGCCGGCGGCGCATTCGGCGGCATCCTCGGAAGTCTGCTGGGCGACCGGGTCGCGGCGCGACTGGGGCCGGTGCGCACAATGCAGGCCATGCTGGCGATTTCGGGGCCAAGTTTCCTGCTGATGGGACTGGCGCCCGGTCCCTGGACTCTGAGCCTGGCCTTCGCGGCGATGGAGTTCTGCAGCTTTGTCTGGAACGTCGTCTCGGTCAGCACGCGGCAACGGTTGGTCCCGGACGCATTGCGGGGCCGGGTCAACAGCATTTACCGGCTCTTGGCCTGGGGAATGATGCCGCTGGGTCTGGTCCTGTCGGGGCTTGTGGTGTCGCTGGGCGAAACGGTCGTGGCGCGGGAGGCGGCGCTTGTGCTGCCATTCTGGGTGGCAGGGCTGGGCTCGGTCGTTCTTGCCGTAGTGGTCTGGGGCGCAATCGGACGCGGATTTGCCGGGATTTCCCGCTGAAACCACGATTCCGTATTGAAACGGTCGGGTTT
Source organism: Pseudomonadota bacterium (assembly GCA_040385165.1). Lineage (GTDB taxonomy): Bacteria > Pseudomonadota > Alphaproteobacteria > Rhodobacterales > Rhodobacteraceae > Tabrizicola. The sequence continues at coordinate 2,194 of JAZKHX010000007.1, forward strand.
GCGGCCCTATATCGGGGCAGGCAACGTCAGGGGCGGCATTTGACCGGCACGCAACGCAGCGCAGGATGGTTGAAGGCGGGGGGCCTGCGTCCCACGCGGCAACGGCTGGCGCTGGCGGAACTTCTGGTCGGCGACGGGATGAACCGGCATGTCACCGCCGAAAGCCTTTATGCGCTATCTGCCGACGCGGGTGAAAAAGTCAGCCTCGCCACCGTCTACAACACGCTGCGCGCCTTCTGCGAGGCGGGGCTGGTGAACGAGGTCGTGGTCGACGGGTCGAAGTCCTATTTCGACACGCGCACCGACGACCACCCGCATTTCTACTGGGAAGACAGCCACAGCCTGACCGATGCCTCGGCGGAAGAGCTGGTGATCGCATCCCTGCCGCAGGCGCCCGAGGGCATGGCGGTGTCCCGGGTCGACGTGGTGATCCGTCTGCGCCGCGCCTAGCAGGTTTGGGCGTGAAAAAGGGCGGGGTTGCCCCCGCCCGCACTGGCTACGACTGCCCTCGGCTCATTTCGGAACGAGGACCGTGTCGATGACGTGGATCACGCCATTCGACTGGTCGACATCGCCGATCGTGATGGTGCCGATGTTCTTCGATTCCGAATAGACCATCGCCGTGTCGCCCTTGAACTTGACCGACAGCGCGTCGCCCGAAAGGGTCATCAGATTGGCGAAGCCGTCCGCGCCCACCTTGGCGCGCAGATCGGCCAGCTTGAGATCCCCAGCCACGACATGGGCGGTCAGGACCTTGGTCAGCATGGCCTTGTTTTCCGGCTTGAGCAGCGTGTCGACGGTCCCGGCGGGAAGGGCGGCGAAGGCGTCATTCACCGGGGCGAAGACCGTGAAGGGGCCCGGGCCCATCAGCGCATCAACAAGATCAGCGGCCTTGACGGCTGCGACCAGCGTGGTGTGGTCGGCCGAGTTCACGGCGTTCTCGACGATGTTCTTCGTCTCGTACATCGGTGCGCCGCCGACATTGGGGTTCGCCGCGAAGGCGGCGGTAGCAAGGGCGGTCAGTGCTGCGGCACCAAAGAGGGATTTCAGGGACATGGTATGCTCCGTTCCAGGGTCCAGCCGGCCGATCCAGCTGTCACATGGGAAGGAACGGGGCGGTCAGACGCGAAGTTTCGCGACGCCGATCACAGCTATGTGAGCAGGATCAGAACCACTGGCCGGGCTCCATCAGGCCCAGGTCCATCAGCTGCTGACTGTGCCAGTCGAATTTCACCGAGTTGGGCCAGCGGAAACTGTGGATCGCGTGGCGCGAGCCGGGGTTGGTGCGCAGGGCCTTGGCCGTGCGGAAGGAACAGACCGCCGCGGTGAGGTTGTTGTGCCAGCGGCAGGCATAGGTGTTCATCTCTTCGTCCGACAGGGTGAAGTCGGGCAGAAGCCGCAATCCCGGCTTGGCGCGGAACAGCGCGATGCGGTCGATCCGGCGGCGGCCATGGGGGATATGCTCTTCAAAGCGCCAGCGCAGACCGCCGAAGAAGTCGAGCTGCCGGTCCTTGGGTTGCCATGCGTTCGCGGGGTCCTTCCGGGCCAGCGCGTAATAGCCCGAGCGGTCGAGCCAGGCATCGTCGAGCGCGACGGCGTCCGGATGCGCGCCAAGATCGCCGGCATAAAGATCGACGACATAGGCCAGCATCGCCTCGCGCCGCTCCTCGGCATGGAAGGCCAGAAGCTCTCCCACCCGGCGGGTCTCGGCAAAGGGGTAGAACAGATATTCGGCATTGTGGCCGTAGTAGATCCAGGTGCCGGGGCATTGCTGGATCGTCTGGTTCACGGCCGCGACCAGCGCGCCTTCGGCATGGGTGTCATGGGCGACGACATGGACCAGCGCCTCGTGGTCAGGGGAAACCTGCACCTCCTGCGGGGCCAGAAGCACGAGGTCGCGAAAGCCGCAGGCAAGATGGTGGGCAAGGGTCGAGTCCAGCTCGACCTCGTCCTCGGCCATGATGAGCGCAAGCGGGCCCTTGCCGAAACCGGCGGCCTTGCGGTCGAACAGGGCGGAAAGGCTGGGATGGCGCATGAGGGGTCCGGTCGGGGTCGGGCGGCAGTTGAGGCGATCCGGCGGGGCGATGCAAGAGAGCTTGCCGGCAGTTGAGGCTGAAAGCTTGTTGGGATAAGACCGCCTTTGCCCCGGAGGCCCGCCCATGACCGACGCGAAGAAACTTTTCGTCAAGACCTATGGCTGCCAGATGAACGTCTATGACAGCGAGCGCATGGCCGAGGCGCTGGGCGCTGCGGGCTATGTCGCGACCGATGTGGTCGAGGACGCGGACATGGTGCTTCTGAACACCTGCCACATCCGCGAGAAGGCGTCGGAGAAGCTGTATTCGGACCTTGGTCGCTTGCGGGGGCTGAAGGCGGCAAAGCCGGGACTGAAGGTGGGCGTGGCGGGCTGCGTCGCGCAGGCCGAGGGCGAGGAAATCCTGCGTCGCTCGTCCGTCGTAGATCTGGTCGTCGGGCCGCAGGCCTATCACCGGCTGCCCGCGATGGTCGCAGCCGGAGGGCGGCAGGTCGATACCGAGTTTCCGGTCGAGGACAAGTTTTCGCTTTTGCCGAAGCGGAAGGCGCTGCGCGGGCCGACCGCGTTTCTGACCGTTCAGGAAGGCTGCGACAAGTTCTGCGCCTTCTGCGTCGTGCCCTACACGCGGGGCGCGGAAGTCAGTCGCCCCGTCGCGCGGCTGATGGACGAGGCGCGGGGGCTGGTGGCACAAGGCGTGCGGGAAATCACGCTTCTGGGCCAGAACGTCAACGCCTACCATGGCGCAGGGCCGGACGGCACCTGGGGCCTGGCGCGGCTGTTGCGGGAACTGGCGACGATCGAGGGGCTGGCCCGGCTGCGCTATACCACCAGCCATCCGAACGACATGGAAGACGACCTGATCGCCGCGCATGGCGACCTGGCCGCCCTGATGCCCTACCTGCATCTGCCGGTGCAATCGGGATCGGACCGCATCCTTCAGGCGATGAACCGCAAACACACCGCCGCGGCCTATCTGCAGCTGGTGGATCGCATCCGGGCGGCACGGCCCGACATCCTTCTGTCCTCGGACTTCATCGTGGGCTTCCCGGGCGAGACCGAGGTTGATTTCCGCAGCACCCTGGACCTGATCCGGGCTGTGGGGTTCGGGCAGGCTTTCAGCTTCAAATACTCGGCGCGGCCGGGCACGCCGGCGGCGGAGAAACCCCCGGTTCCCGCCGAGGAAGCGGATGCGCGGTTGCAGGAGCTGCAGGCGCTGATCACCGCGCAGCAACGTGCCGCGCAAGAGGCGATGGTCGGCCGGGAAGTCGAGGTGCTGTATGAAAAGCCGGGACGCATGGCGGGCCAGATGGTCGGAAAATCCGGACAGCTTCATGCCGTGCATGTGCAGGATCCGACGGGCCGGATCGGAGAACTTGTCCGCGCTCGGGTGTCAGCCTCGTCGTCCAACTCATTGGCGGCATCGCTGGTTTCCCGTTTCGCTTGATCATTTGCAACTGTGGCAGATTGGCAATAAAGCCGGAGATCAGCAGCAAGTGCGGCTGAAAAACCGGTTCTGGCCGACGAATACCTTCTCTCGGACAGGTTTCGGCGGCATTATCGCCCGCAACGCACGGATGACTCGGCGGGTCAGTTACGGGGAGTGGGGCATTGAGGAAACAGGAACGCATGCTTCGGCAGGCGATGGCGCATGTGGTCGCGGTCATCTGCCTGTTCGCCGCGCCTATGGCGATGGCGCAGGCGGTCAGCGGAAAGATCGAATGGGGCGTCTGGGTTGACCCCGACGGGTGCCAGCACTGGTGGGCGGACGGCGGGACCGAGGGTTACATGGTCCCGCGCCGCGACGCGAAAACCGGCAAGCCAGTCTGCATGAGGCAGGTCAGCTGCCTGGTCGAGAGCACCGACACCTACTTTACCACCGCGAGTGCGACGCTGACGGCAGCCGGCCGGTCGAAGCTTGAAGCCTACTTCCGCCAGACCGGCGCGTTCTCCTATTCGATTGCGGGGCACGCCGACAGCCGCGGCTCGGACGCCTACAACCAGGGCCTGTCCGAGGCGCGCGCCGCGGCGGTGGCCGCCGTGGCGCAGTCGGTGGGCGCCGTGGTGGACAGCGTGGCGGGCTATGGCGAAAGCCAGCCTGCCGCCACCAACGACACCGCGACGGGCATGGCGAAGAACCGCCGTGTCGAAGTCATGTGCCGGAAGGGCTGATGATCATGACGCTTGCAGGATTGCTGGAAGTGGGCCGGCTCGGGGCTCTTTGGCGACCGCGGCTGGTGCTGGGGCTTGGCATGTTCGTGTCGGGGTGCGGCGGGCTTTTTGAAGGGGTCGAGGGAACGGTCCCCTATTCGGGTCCGGACTCGGTGATTGCCACGGCGCAGGACTATGGCCGGGACAATTCGAAGCTGAAGGATGGTGAAGCCGCGATTGCCTATGATCCGGACGGCTGCCAGGTCTGGATCATCGACGACGGTCTGGAAGGCTATTCCACGCCACGCTCCGACCCGAAGACCGGCCTGCCGGTCTGCGATGACAAATACCCGCCGGGAACGGTGATCGGCGTCTACGAGACTGCGGATGCCGGCATCCGTGACCGCGTTTCTGGCCCGGCGAAGGACCACAGCACGCCGTGATCGCGTCCCCGCCGCAAGAATCGGAGGCCCTGGCAGTGCCGGGGCCTTTTTCTTGGGCCGCTGCCCGCCGGCTGTCATGAATTCGGCATGATTCACCACAACAGTTTGTGCAGGCATCGAGTTTCACTTGCCAGATGCCGTGTCCGGTTGCAGACTTTCCCGTGTGGCCCCGAATAAAGGAGACCCCTTTGGGCATCAGCGCGCTGACCCCCCCGTCCGCCGAGGATATCGTGGAAACCGTCCTCGAATTTCCCGACAACCGATTGCTGATCGATCTCTGCGGCGAATTCGACCGCAACCTCGCGCAGATCGAACATCAGATGGGGGTGCATATCCTGCGGCGTGGCAACCGGCTTGCGGTGGTCGGCGACAAGACCGGTCGGGACCAGGCGGCGGCAGTGCTGCGTTCGCTGTATGCGCGGCTGGAATCGGGTCGCAACGTGGCTGCGGGCGACATCGACGGCGCGATGCGGATGGGCCGCCCGGCCGATGCGGAAAGCGCCGAACAGATCGAGCTGTTCTCGACCGGCATGGAACTGCGGACCCGGAAAAAGCCGATCGAACCCCGGACCGAGGCGCAGAAGGCCTATGTGGCGAACCTGTTCCAGCACGAGCTGGGCTTCGGCATCGGGCCGGCGGGCACGGGCAAGACCTATCTTGCGGTGGCGGTCGGGGTGACGATGTTCATCTCGGGCGCGGTGGAGAAGATCATCCTGTCCCGCCCGGCGGTGGAGGCGGGCGAACGGCTTGGCTTTCTGCCCGGCGACATGAAGGAGAAGGTCGATCCCTACATGCAGCCCTTGTACGACGCGCTGAACGACTTCCTGCCGTCGAAACAGGTGGAAAAGCTGCTGCAGGAAAAGCGGATCGAGATCGCGCCGCTGGCCTTCATGCGGGGCCGGACGCTGTCGAACGCCTTCATCGTCCTGGACGAGGCGCAGAACGCCACGACCATGCAGATGAAGATGTTCCTGACCCGCCTTGGCGAGGGCAGCCGCATGGTGATCACCGGGGACCGGACCCAGGTCGACCTGCCGCGCGGCGTGCCTTCGGGCCTGCAGGAGGCTGAGCGGATCATCAAGGGCGTGCGGGGGGTCAGCTTCAACTACTTCACGTCGAAGGACGTGGTGAGGCACCCGCTGGTGGGCCGGATCATCGAAGCCTACGAGGCCGACGAAGCGCAGGGCTGACGGGCGGCGTTCAGGATGGGCGCTGCCGCGCAAGTCCCTTGTCTCGTCGTCGCGCCTGCGCGCTCCTCCTCGGTGAATGGGGGTTTCACCCCCAAACCCCGAGAGTATTTGCGAAAAGCGCAAGCAGACTTGCCTTTTTCGGCAGATACTCCCGCCGGAGGCCTGCGAGGTGGCGGGCGAAGTCCCGCCAATGAGAGATAGACTTGCGCGTCAGCGCCCGATTTGACTGGCGGGCCGCTTCGCGCTAGGCGCAGCGCATGGATCTGGTCGAGACGGTGATCGAGGATGCGCGGTGGGACGCTTTCGGGCTTGCCGCGCTGGGCGAGCGGGCGGGCCGCGCCGCGCTGACGGGTGCCGGTGTGCCGGTCGAGGGGTTCGTCCTCGGTCTGATGGGCTGCGACGACGCGCGGATTGCGGTCCTGAACGCCGATTTCCGCGGCAAGCCGCAGCCGACCAATGTGCTGAGTTGGCCGTCCGAAGAGCGGGGGGCGGAGTTTGCAGGCGAGGCACCCGCGCCGCCGGTTCCCGGCCCGCCCGACGACCCCGAGACCCTGGGCGACATCGCGATCGCCTGGGACACCTGCGCGCGCGAGGCCGAGGCGCAGGGCAAGCCGATGACGGATCATGTCACGCACCTGATCGTGCATGGTCTCTTGCATCTGCTGGGCTATGACCATGTGGACGACACGGATGCGGCCCTGATGGAGGGGCTGGAGGTGCGGATACTTGCAAGCCTCGGGGTTTCTGACCCATACTAGACCCGCACCCGCCGGACGGGTGGATTCTGGACAAAGGACCGATGGGCAGTAGCACCGACGGGTCTCCCGCCGCGCAAGGCGCGCCGATAGAGACCGAAGACCCCGCATCTGACCAGGGCCAGCGCGGCTTTTTCGGCAGACTTCTTTCCGCTTTCAGCCAGGGCTCCGAGCCTGCGGACGCCTCGCCCATGGCGGGGGCCTCTGCGCCGCCGCAGGGCCTGCATGCGCTGCGCCGGATGCGGGTCGATGACGTGGCGATCCCCAAGGCCGAGATCGTGGCGGTGCCGCTCGACATCGGCAAGGACGAACTGGTCGAGGTCTTCCGCGAGCATGGGTTCAGCCGGGTTCCGGTCTACAAGGGCACGCTTGACCATCCGCAGGGGCTGGTGCTTCTGAAGGACCTGGCCCTGCAGCACGGATTCGGGGCGTCGGGGCGGTTCAGCCTGAAGCGGCTCTTGCGGCCGATCCTTTACGCCCCGCCGTCGATGCCGACCGGGGTCCTCTTGCAGAAGATGCAGCGGGAGCGGGCGCATATGGCGCTGGTGATCGACGAATATGGCGGGGTCGACGGGCTGGTCACCATCGAGGACCTGATCGAGACGGTGATCGGCGAGATCGAGGACGAGCATGACGAGGTCGAAGGTGCGCTCTGGAAAGAGGAGCAGCCGGGCGTGATTCTGGCGCAGTCCACCGCCCCGCTGGAAGAGATCGAGGCGGCGCTGGGTCTGGCCCTGCGCACCGGCGACGAGGACGAAGAGATCGACACGCTGGGCGGGCTTGTCTTCCTGCGCTCGGGACGGGTGCCCGCGCGGGGCGAGGTGATCGAGCATGAAAGCGGCGTGCAGTTCGAGATCGTCGACGCCGATCCGCGCCGGATCAAGCGGTTGCGGGTCAGGCTGCCCGTTCCGGCAGATGGGGTGACACATGACTGATATATGGCTGCGCGGCAAGCGCCGCCTGGGGCTGGCTTTCGGCCTGGGCGCGTTTGCGGCGCTTGGGCAGGCGCCGCTTGGGTTCTGGTGGGCGACGCTTGCCGGGCTGGCGGGGTTGATCTGGCTTCTGGACCGGGTTCCTGACCGGCGCGGGGCGTTTCTGACCGGGCTCTTCGCGGGCGCGGGGCATTTCGTGCTGGCGTTGAACTGGATCGTCGAGCCCTTCCTGATCGACATTGCCCGGTATGGCTGGATGGCCCCGTTCGCGGTCCTGCTGCTGGCCTTCGGGCTGGGCCTGTTCTGGGCGGCGGCGGCAGTGGCAGCGCGGGTGTTCCCGAACCGCGTCCTGGGCTTCGTCGTCGCTTTCGTGGCGCTGGAATGGCTGCGGGGCGTTGTCCTCACCGGGTTCCCCTGGGCGATGGCGGGGCATGTCTGGATCGGCACGCCGCTGGACCAGGTCGCGGCCCTGGGCGGTCCTTCGCTTCTGAGTCTCCTGACATTGCTGGCCGCCGCATTGCCGGTCGTCGCGCGCTGGAAAGGCCTGCTGGCGTCGGTCGTGGTTCTGGCGCTGCCGTTCGGCTTCGGCCTCTGGCGGCTGGCGCAGCCCTTGCCCGACCCCGGCGTGCAGACCCTGCGCCTGATCCAGCCCAACGCGAAGCAGGCCGCGAAATGGGATGCCGCACGGGCGCGCGAGTTTCTTGACCTGCAGCTTGCTCTGACCGCAAAGGACACGGTTGCGGACCTGACGATCTGGCCGGAAACCGCAGTGCCCTACATGCTGGAATATGCACCCGAAGTGGCGGGAATGATTGTGGCGGCCTCGGGTGGCAGGCCGGTGGCGGTCGGAATCCAGCGCGAGGACGGCAATCGGTTCTACAACAGTCTGCGGGTGCTGGAAGGCGAAGGGGTCGAGTCCGCGCGCTATGACAAGGCGCATCTGGTGCCCTTCGGCGAATACATCCCCTTCGGCGATCTGGCCTACCGCTGGTTCGGCCTGCGCGCCTTTGCCGCGCAGGCGGGCAACAGCTATTCGGCGGGACCGGGGCCACAGGTTCTGGACCTCGGGCCGCTTGGCAAGGTGCTTCCGCTGATCTGCTACGAGGCGATCTTTCCGCGCTTTGCCGCCAGCGCCCCCGAGCGGGCCGACTGGATCCTGCAGATCACCAATGATGCCTGGTTCGGGACGCTGACCGGCCCGTTCCAGCATTTCGCGCAAGCCCGGCTGCGCGCAGTGGAACAGGGCCTGCCGCTGATCCGGGTTGCGAACACCGGCGTCACGGCGGTGGTGGATGCGCGGGGACGCGTGCTGGATCAGCTCCCGTTCGGCGTCGCGGCCGCACTGGACACCCGCATTCCCGGCAAACTTCCGGCGACGCCCTACAGCCGCTGGGGCGACGGGCCGGTCTTCTTGTTGCTGGTTGGCCTTGCACTTGGTGCCTTGGCGCGGCGACGGACGTCTGCCCATTGACGGGCCGGGTCCGCCCGTCTAGTCAGGCGCATCTTGAACCCCCGCCACAACGGCTTCCTGGCGTGGCGGGGTGAACCCCAACGGAGCACTTTCCATGAGCCGCCAAGATTACGTCTTCACTTCGGAATCGGTTTCCGAGGGTCACCCCGACAAGGTCTGCGACCGCATCTCGGATGCGGTCCTGGACGCCTTCCTGAAGGAAGAGCCGAACGCCCGTGTGGCCTGCGAGACTTTCGCCACGACGAACCGCGTGGTCGTGGGCGGCGAGGTCGGCCTGTCGTCGAAAGAGGCGACCGCCGCGATGATGAAGCGCGTCGACGGCATCGTCCGCGACTGCGTCAGAGACATCGGCTACGAGCAGAAGAAGTTCCACTGGTCGAAGATCAAGGTCCACAACTATCTGCACGAACAGTCGGCCCATATCGCGCAGGGCGTGGACCGCGACGGGGCAGGCGACCAGGGGATCATGTTCGGATATGCCACGCTGGAAACGGCAGAGTTCATGCCCGCGCCGATCCAGTATGCCCACGCGATCCTGCGGCGGCTTGCCGAGGCGCGGAAATCGGGGGCCGAGCCGACCCTTGGCCCGGATGCGAAAAGCCAGCTGACGCTTCGCTATGCCAACGGCAAGCCGGTCGAGGTTACCTCGATCGTGCTGTCTACCCAGCACACGTCAAAGCGGCAGACCTCGAACGTCATCCGCAAGATTGTCGAGCCCTATATCCGGGAGATCCTGCCGGAGGGCTGGATCACCCGCAAGACCGAATGGCACGTGAACCCGACCGGGACCTTCGTGATCGGCGGCCCTGACGGCGACGCGGGCCTGACGGGCCGCAAGATCATCGTCGATACCTATGGTGGCGCGGCCCCCCACGGTGGCGGCGCGTTCTCGGGCAAGGACCCGACCAAGGTAGATCGCTCGGCAGCCTATGCCGCGCGCTATCTGGCGAAGAACGTGGTCGCCGCAGGTCTGGCCGAACGCTGCACCCTGCAGGTTTCCTATGCCATCGGCGTGGCCAAGCCGCTGTCGATCTACGTCGACACCCATGGCACCGGACAGGTTTCCGAGGCCGCGATCGAGAAGGCCGTGGCCGAAGTCATGGACCTCACTCCGCGCGGCATCCGCACGCATCTGGACCTGAACCGCCCGGTCTACCAACGCACGGCGGCCTACGGCCATTTCGGCCGCGCCCCGGACGCGGACGGAGGGTTCTCGTGGGAGCGCACCGATCTGGTCGAGGCGCTGAAGAAAGCCGTGTGACCCGAAGTTGCGCCGCCCTGACGCGGGCGGCGCAAATCCTCAGCCGGGGGCCGAGTATTTCTGCGCGATCTCTCCGGCCCGTTTCTGCGCTGCGGTGAACTCGGCGGACGAAAATGCCTGCACGGTCTTCAGTCCCGAGACAGCCCCCGAGGCCCCTGCCACGATCAATGCGGCAAGCATGTCCTGCAGATTGTCGGTCTCGGTGATCATGAGAAAGTCGCTGTCCCCCGTGGTCATGTAGAAAGACTTCAACTTTCCCCCCGCCGCCGCGACCAGTGCGGACGTTGCCGCCTCGCGGTCCGAAGGCTTGGCCAGAAGGCCCTTCATTGCAGCGGCGGTGTAGCTTCCGGTGATGATGTAACGTGCCATTTGTTGACCTCCCCGGCACAGCTGTGCGGCCCGGTGCCAGACAGGCTGGTGCCAGAGGAAAGCGTATCATGGTTGCACGCCAATGTATTGCAGGACGCGAATATCATCCGGGCACGCCTGACGAAGCCCGGGGCACAAGGGCTGGCTTGACCCTTGCCGCCTGCTCTGCTTGAAGGCCCGGATCACCTCCGGGGTTTTCGCATGTCTGACGCTGGCGCACGTCGCAACTTCTATGGCCGCATCCATGGCAAGACGCTGCGGGCGAGCCAGAAGGACTATCTGGCCGAAGACCTTGGTCCGCTGACCCTGCGCGGCGTGACGCGCGAGGAGAACCCGGAGAGCAAGCAGCTGGACCTAGGCTTCACGGCGGGAAAACCTGTGTGGCTGGAGGTCGGCTTCGGCGGGGGGGAGCATCTGGTCCACATGGCCGCGCGGAACCCGGACGTGACGATCCTCGGGGCCGAGCCCTTCGTGAACGGCATCGCGATGCTTCTGGGCAAGATCCGGGGCGCGGGGGTGACAAACCTCTGGCTGCATCCGGGCGACGTGCGCGACCTGTTCGACGTGTTGCCCGACGGGTGCCTTGGCAAGGTCTTCCTCAACTACCCCGACCCCTGGCCCAAGGCCCGCCACCACCGCCGCCGCTTCGTCACGCCGGACTACCTGACCGCCCTGGCCCGCGTCACCGCATCAGGGGCCGAGTTCCGCGTGGCGACCGACATTCCGGACTATGTCCGGCAGACGCTGGAGGAAGTTCCCTCCGCCGGGTTCGAGCTTGTCCGGCAGGCCGGGCCCGGAGAGGCCTGGGACGACTGGCACTCGACCCGCTATGAGCAAAAGGCGCTGCGCGAGGGGCGGGTGCCGCACTACCTGACGTTCCGTCGGCTCTGAAATGATCGCTCCGTCATCCGGCAGGATGACAAGGCGAATGTCGCACTTCGCTATTCTTGACCTGCAATTCGGAACAGGAGGTCAGAATGGATCACTCGGCAGTGCTGGCGGCGGTTGCCCAAAACGACTTGCGGTGGGCGCTCCCGAAGGGGCTTTGCGCGTCCTTGACGAAGGACGATGCCGCAGGCGTGGCGCAGTCGGCTGCCCTTGCGCAGGGCTGGCGGCAATCGCTGCACCGGTTGGTGCGGCTGGCCGCTCGGCACCCAAAGTCCCCGGCGAAGCTGGCCTGAATGCGCTATGATCGCACAACCCCGGCGCCAATGACGACGTCCCGGGCTGCCCGGGATGGCCCGATGAGCGATCGCGACCGCGAAGAGATTCTGGCCCTGATGCAGGAAGAGACGGCGGCGTTCTTCCGGCAGGATTTCGCCGCGATGCGCGCCTGCTGGGTCGACAGCCCTTCCAGCCGCTTCATGCGCTCCTACCCTGGAATGGGGGTCAGCGTTCTCCGAGGTCTGGACGATATTATGTCCGTGCTGTCGAGTTCGATCAGTCGCACCGATCCCACAGATGTGACGGAGCGGATCAGCTATGCCAACCTGAGCCTCGTGATTTCCGGGGATATGGCCTGGGCGAGCTATGACCAGGTCACGCGACCGGACGGGGTGCCCTTGCCCTTGGTCAACGTCCAGCACGAGATGATGGTGTTCCAGCGCCTGCAAAGTGGGTGGAAGATTGCCTGTGTCGTCGTGCTGGCCGAAACCGTTGCCGGGCTGCCCGACCCGTTGATTGAAGTCGGACCCGATTTGCAGGTTCTGTGGGTGAACGCTTCGGCGCGGGCCGCGCTGGTTGATTTCAGGGGGCTGGTGATATCGGGACACCGGCTTCGCACGCGTCGTCGCGGCGACGAGGCGGCGCTCCGGGCTGCCGTCGCTTCCACGTACCGGGTGCGCGAAATGGCACCGATCAAACACGCCGTGAACGACCGCCACCATGCCGTTCGCCTTGGCGACGGTGATCGGGGAGAGCCGATCTTCGCCTGGGTCTTTGCCGAGGATGGCAAGGTGATGGTCACCTTTCAGGTCCCCGGTGCGCTGGATGTCAAGTTGAGCCTCGCCCGTGAGGCCTTCGGCCTGTCGTCCGCGCAAAGTGCTTTGGCGGCGCGTCTGATCAAGGGGCAAGAGATCGCCGATGCCGCTACCGATCTCGGCATCAGCGTCAACACCGCGCGCACCCAGGTGTCGCGGATGTTCGACAAGACCGGCGCCCGCAGCCAGGGCGCGCTGATCCGGGCGCTTCTGAGCCTTCGGGTGCCGACCAAGGAATGAGCCGCCGCCCAAGCCTTTGTCTAGACCCTGCAACTGGCATCGGCTATCAGGCCCCCCGAATGTGAGGAGTCCGATATGTCCGGTCATGGCAACGCGCAACCGATGAAATCCCGGAAGTCCGGGCCGCTGAAGGGCGTGGCGGCCGTTCCGGGTGACAAGTCGATCTCGCACCGGTCCTTGATCTTCGGCGCGATGGCGGTGGGGGAGACGAAGATCTCCGGCCTCCTCGAAGGCCAGGACGTGCTGGACACGGCCTCGGCGATGCGGGCCTTCGGGGCGACCGTGACTCGCCATGGCGAAGGGGCCTGGACGGTCAGCGGCGTGGGGGTCGGCGGATTTTCCGAACCGGCGGATGTGATCGACTGCGGCAACTCGGGCACCGGGGTCCGGCTGATCATGGGGACGATGGCGACGACCCCGATCACCGCGACCTTCACCGGGGATGCCTCGCTTCGCAAGCGGCCGATGGGGCGGGTGACGGACCCTTTGGCACTGTTCGGCACGCAGGCCTACGGGCGCAAGGGTGGGCGGCTGCCGATGACGGTGGTCGGCGCGGCAAACCCGGTGCCGGTGCGCTATGCGCTGCCGGTCGCTTCGGCGCAGGTGAAGTCGGCGGTGCTGCTGGCGGGGCTGAACGCGCCGGGCGAGACGGTGGTGATCGAGAAGGAGCCGACGCGGGACCATTCCGAGCGGATGCTGGTTGGCTTCGGGGCAAAGCTGGTCGTTGACCGGACCAAGGAGGGCCACGTCATCACTCTGACCGGCCAGCCGGAGCTGCGGCCGCAGACCGTGGCGGTGCCGCGCGATCCGTCCAGCGCGGCCTTTCCGGTCTGCGCGGCGTTGATCGTCGAGGGGTCCGATATCCTGGTGCCGGGCGTCAGCCAGAACCTGACCCGCAACGGGCTTTACCTGACGCTGGTCGAGATGGGGGCCGAGATCGAGTTCCTGCAACCCCGCGAGGAGGGTGGCGAGCCGGTCGCCGACCTGCGCGTCCGGTTCAGTGGCAACATGAAGGGGATCGAGGTCCCGCCGGACCGCGCGCCCAGCATGATCGACGAATATCCGGTGCTGTCGGTGGTGGCGGCCTTCGCGACGGGAAAGACGGTGATGCGGGGGGTCAAGGAGCTGCGGGTCAAGGAGAGCGACCGGATCGACGCGATGGCCCGGGGGCTGGAGGCCTGCGGGGTCCGCATCGAGGAGGACGAGGACACGCTGATTGTCCACGGGATGGGGCCGGGCGGGGTGCCGGGCGGGGCGACCTGTGCCACCCATATCGACCACCGGATCGCGATGAGTTTCCTGGTTCTGGGGCTGGCTGCGAAATCCTCGGTCGGGGTGGACGACGGCTCGCCGATCCAGACCTCGTTTCCCGTCTTCGAGGGGCTGATGCGGGGCCTCGGGGCCGAGATCGAGCGGGGGTGAGGCGGTTTGTCCACGGTGGACAATCCGGGGATCGCAAAGAATTACAACAGGTTAGCATTTTTCGTTAGGGTGGTGTTAAGAATTTCACCCCCGGGCCGTAAGGGACACTGGCCCGGGGGTCCTGCCCGTCAAAACACGTCGAGCAGGTAAAGGATGATGATGATGGGGATCGGGATGCCGATCAGCCAGGCAAGCGCGCCTTTCATGGGTGAACTCCTTTGGATGGTTGGTCGCCGGGTCAACGCGCGTGGCAGTGCCGTGGTTCCACAAGTCGGTTGACAGAGATCGGCTGTCAGATGCGTCCGGTCAGGACCAGGATCAGCAGGATGACAACCAGAAGCCCGACCCCGCCCGAGGGACCATAGCCCCAGCCGCTGGAGTAACCCCAGTTCGGCAGCGCGCCGATCAGGATCAGGACGAGGACGATGAGGAGGATGGTACCGAGAGACATGGGACGCGCCTTTCGCATGGGGGGCCGGGATGGCCGCTGCTGGAAATAGAACGCGGAAGAGCGCAGGTTGGTTCCGGGGGGCATGCAGTCGGATGACCGCAACCTGTCCTGCCCTGCAGCCTATGGGAACGGTGTGGATCGTATCTGACGATCACGGCACCGGCCCACGATCAGACAGACTGTTCCGGTCCGTCGCGGCGCTCGGCCGAGCCCTGTGCGCCTGGATCAGCGGCCGCGCCCGCCGCTGCCGCCGCGCGCGCGGCCTGAGCTTCGTCAAAGACGATCTCGACAGACAGAAGCTCTTCGTCGCGTGCCGCCCGCCAGCGATGCATGACCAGTTCGTTCGTGAGAATTATGACGACAAGTGCCAGGGTCGCGATGACATTGATCGTGGCCGGAGTCATTCCCAGGCTCGCGAGCGGGTCCGGGAAGGACCCGGGAAGCACGGTCAATGCAAGGACCAGCACTGTTGCCACCATCATGAAGGCGATGCGGAGCAGATGGGGGCGTTCCAGCCAGTAATGCCGGGCCGCCGCTTGCCGACCGAGGTGCAAAGCGCATCGGGGGTCGTCTTCAGGCAGATCGCAATCATACTCGGCAAAGACCCGGCGCAGGTTCTCGCGCATGATCTCGTTGCCGAAGATGTCCTGACAGGACAGGGCGAGCATTGCCAGCGCAAAGAGCGAAGGGTAGTGCAAGAGCGCGGCCAGCACGACGAACACGACGACAATTCCGACAGCCAGAACATTGACATAGCGCTTGTTCGTGACCTTGTCCCAGTCGGTCGGCGACTGGCCTTCCGGATAAAGACCTTCCAGAATGTCCATCTCGTTCAGGGTGTGCGCCCGATAGCTCCAGAGCCAGAAGTAAAGTGCGAACGCAAGAATGATCCCTTGCCATTGTTCGAGCAGAAACCAGTAGTTGACCGCGCCAAAGACGAGGAGCGAACGGTCCAGATCATCGAGATCGAAGCCCTCGAACACCCCCGGATAGCCAAGCGCCCATTGTGCGACAAGGGTGAAGAGCCCGGTCGAGATCAGCCAATCGGAAAGGCTGGAAGCGCGGCGGAGCCGATTGACGACGCGTTTGTCCCGAGGGTCTGACTTGCGCTTCATTCGCAGGTTCCGCTTGCCACCTCGCCGCTGAAATACCTTCCGATTCTGTCCACGAGGTCTGGAACGGATTGAAGCACCAGATGGCCCGCTTCGGGAAGTATGCAAATTTCGGCATCCAACCGGTCTGCAAGCTGCTGGACCGAACGCAGGGGGAAAACCGGGTCGTTCTGTCCATGAAAGAACCGGATTTCGGCCTTTGTCGCAAGAGCGGCTGTGGAAGGCGTCCAGAACAGCAGGCTGCCAGACTGTGCCTTTCCGACGCCCCCTCCGGGAGCAAGGACCCTGCCGCTGACGATCTCGTCCAGCTGCCCTGCCTTTTTCCGCTTTTCAGCCGAATTGCGCCAGCCTTTTCCGAAGTAGAGCGTCTTGTAGTAGTCTTCCCAGACCTTCTGCCTGTCGAAACTGCCGATCGTGAGGGCGCTGGCGACAACGTCGAGGCCACCGCGAAGGGCGGCCAGGGCCGCGCCCGGGAACGGGGTGGCACTTGAAATGGCGGCAACCTTGACCCGTTCGCTGTGGTCGATGCGCCCCGCAGCCTCGATGGCGACGGCGGCACCTGTCGAATAGCCCAGAAGCTGGATCCTTGCCTCGGGATAGCGGTTCGCAAGTTCAGCCACCCAGACTGCAGAGCGGAGGATGTCGAGCGCGGGCGACAGCGGTTCGCCCTGCATTCCCGGGAGGTGATACTCTACTACCAGATGCTCCGGCCCGGCCCAATCCTGTGCGGGGCGGAAGATGTCCGTGGACGTCAGAGCCCCCGGCAGCAGGAACGTGATCCGTTCCGGCTGGGCAGGCATGCCCTCGTTCACCGGATACAACGGGGGTGCGGCGCTGGACTGAGGTTTGGCACAGGAGGACAGCACCGCCGCAACAAGCGCCGGTGCCGCCCAGAGGAGCCTCACCGCGCGAACCGCTTATACTTCACCCGCTTCGGCTCCAGCGCGTCGGGGCCGAGGCGCCGGACCTTGTCTTCCTCGTAGGCCTGGAAGTTGCCCTCGAACCATTCCACATGGGCGTCGCCTTCAAAGGCGAGGATGTGGGTGCAGAGGCGGTCAAGGAAGAAGCGGTCGTGGCTGATGATGATCGCGCAGCCGGCGAAGTCTTCGATGGCAGCCTCAAGCGCTTGCAGCGTTTCGACGTCAAGGTCGTTGGTCGGTTCGTCGAGGAGCAACACGTTGCCGCCGGATTTCAGCAGCTTGGCCATGTGGACGCGGTTGCGTTCGCCGCCGGACAGGAGCCCGACCTTCTTCTGCTGATCGGTGCCCTTGAAGTTGAAGGCCCCGGTGTAGACGCGGCTGTTCATCTGCATGTCGCCGAGGTGGATGACCTCGGCCCCGCCGGAGATTTCTTCCCAGACGTTCTTGTTGGGGTCCAGGGCGTCGCGGGACTGGTCGACGAAGGCAAGTTTTACCGTGTTGCCAAGGGTGATCGTGCCTTCATCCGGCGGCTCTTGCCCGATGATCATGCGGAACAACGTCGACTTGCCCGCACCGTTCGGGCCGATCACGCCGACGATGGCGCCCGGCGGGATGGTGAAGGACAGATCCTCGATCAGAAGCTTGTCGCCCATGTGCTTTTTCAGGCCGACAACCTCGATCACCTTGTTGCCAAGGCGTTCGCCGTTCGGAATGATGATCTGCGCAGAGGTGGAGCGTTCCATGACGGTCTGGCTGGCCATCTCGTTGTAGCGCGAGAGGCGGGCCTTGCCCTTGGCCTGCCGGGCCTTGGCGCCCGAGCGGATCCACTCCAGTTCCTTTTCCAGCGCCTTCTGCTTGGACTTGTCCTCGCGGGCTTCCTGGGCCATCCGCTTGGCCTTCTGATCCAGCCAGGCGGAGTAGTTGCCCTCGTAGGGGATGCCGCGGCCGCGGTCGAGTTCGAGGATCCAGCCGGTGATGTCGTCGAGGAAATAGCGGTCGTGGGTGACGATCAGGATGGTGCCCTTGTAGTCGATCAGGTGCTTTTGCAACCAGGCGATCGATTCCGCGTCCAGGTGGTTGGTCGGCTCATCCAGGAGCAGCATGTCGGGCTTTTCAAGCAACAGCTTGCAAAGCGCGATGCGGCGGCGTTCCCCGCCTGACAGGGTGGTCACGTCGGCATCGTCCGGCGGGCAGCGCAGCGCGTCCATCGCGACGCCGACGGTCGCCTCAAGCTCCCACAGGTTCTGCGCGTCGATCTGGTCCTGCAGGGCGGCCATCTCCTCGGCGGTCTCGTCCGAGTAGTTCATCGCCAGTTCGTTGTAGCGGTCCAGGATCGCGGTCTGCGCAGCCACGCCCAGCATCACGTTTTCCTTGGCGGTCAGGGCAGGGTCAAGCTGCGGTTCCTGCGCGAGGTAGCCGACCTTGGCCCCCTTGGCGGCCCAGGCCTCGCCTTTGAAGTCGGTGTCGATTCCGGCCATGATCTTCAGCAGCGTGGACTTGCCCGCGCCGTTGACGCCGACGACGCCGATCTTCACGCCGGGCAGGAAGTTCAGGTGGATGTTCTCGAAGCACTTCTTGCCGCCGGGGTAGGTCTTGGAGACGTTCTCCATGTGGTAAACGTATTGATAGGCGGCCATGATCGTGCTCCATTCGGGGGTTGGCGCGTATGTAGCGAGGATGGGGCGGGGCTGCAACGGGAAGCGAAAGCGTCAGAGGCGCTTCGCAAACCAGTCAGTTGCGGGGAACGCGTGTGTGAAGGGCTCGGTCGGTGTCCAGCCGGAGGACCGGTAGAGGGCCAGCGCTTCAGTCAAGGCGTTGTTGGTGTCGAGGCGGAGGCGGGTCATCCCTGCGGCGCGGGCGAACGCCTCGGTTTCGGCCATCAAGCGGCGGGCAAGGCCTTGGCCACGAGCCTCTGGGGCGACCCAGAGCCGCTTGACCTCGCCAAGGCCGGGTTCGACCGTTTTCAGCGAGACGCAGCCGAAGACCGCATCGCCCGTGCGGGCAATCAGGAAGACGCCCTGCGGCGGGCGGAAGGCGGAGGCCTCGGGGTCGGGAACGGGGACGTGGGTTTGGTCGATGCCGGGGATACGCTCGGCCAGAAGCGCGAAATAGGCGCGCAAGGAGGCCTGCGCGTCGGGCGTTTCCGGATCTTCGGGGGCGATGGAGACGGGTGAAGGCATCTGACGGGCCCTGGGTTGGCGCGGAAAGGCTAGGGCTTGACCCGCATCAAGGCAAGCGAGGGTTGACCTTCGGGGCGGCTCCGGCAAGGTGGGAGCGGACTGGCAGGGCGGTGGGCGGATGCGGCAGGGTTTTCCTATCGCGACCAAAGGGATGGTCGTGGGCCTTCTGGGCGGGTCGTTCGATCCGGCGCATGAGGGGCATGTGCATATCAGCCGCGAGGCGCTGAAGCGGATGGGGCTGGATCAGGTCTGGTGGCTGGTGTCGCCCGGGAACCCGCTGAAGGCACGGCAGCCTGCGCCCCTGGCCGACCGGATGGCGCGGGCGCGCGCGGTGATGCGGCATCCACGGGTGAAGATCACCGCGCTGGAGGAAAGCGTCGGGACGCGGGCGACGGCGGACACCATCGACCGGTTGCGCAGGGTCTATCCGGGCGTGACCTTTGTCTGGCTGATGGGGGCGGACAATCTGGTGCAGTTTCACAAGTGGGGCCGCTGGCGGGACATCCTGCGGGCCGTCGCGGTCGGTGTGCTGGCGCGACCGGGCGCGGGCGTCCAGGCGCGGCTGTCGGTGGCGGCGCGGGCGTTCCGGGTGCATCGGGTGGCGCGGGGCGAGACGTTGCGCGGGCGCAAGGCCCCGGTCTGGGCCTTCGTGAACCTGCCGATGAACGATGCCTCGTCCAGCGCGATCCGCGCCAGGGGGGGATGGACCTTGGGGCGCGGGTGACCGGACCCACTGGAGAAATTCGGCCAATCGGCTATGACGCGGACAGGGAATCGGATGGGTGCAGAAGTGATTTCGCGTCGGATGGTATTGGCCGGTCTTCTGGCCGGGGCGGCGTTTCCGGGCGCCGCCGAAGTCATGGACAGCTCGCCCCGCCCGGTGGCGCGTGGCGGCAAGTCCGTTGCCGGTGGCACTGCCGCGCAGAAGCCGGTCGATGCCGAGGCGCTGATCGCGGCGGCAAAGCTGGGCGGCGCGGTCGGCTTTGTGGTGATGGATGCAAAGTCGGGCGCGGTGCTGGATGCGCGCGCGCCTGATCTGGCGCTGCCGCCTGCCAGCGTGGCAAAGGCGCTGACAGCCCTTTACGCGCTGGAAAAGCTGGGGCCTGCGCACCGCTTTGCGACGCGGGTGCTTGCGACGGGGCCGGTGGTGCAGGGCGTGGTGCAGGGCGATCTGGTGCTGGCGGGCGGCGGCGATCCGACCTTGCAGACCGACCAGCTGGGCGATCTGGTGGCGCGGCTTGCGGCAGGGGGACTGAGGGGGGCGACCGGGCGGTTCCTTTACTGGGACGGCGCGCTGCCGACCTTGCGCGGGATCGCCGAGGACCAGCCCGTGCATGTCGGCTACAACGCCGCGATTTCCGGCCTGTGCCTCAACTTCAACCGGGTCTATTTCGAGTGGAAGCGTGAGGGCGGCGACTGGCGGGTGGCGATCGATGCCCGGGGAGAGCGGTTCCTGCCCGAGGTCGCCATGGTGCGGGTCTCGGTGGCCGAGCGCGCCGCGCCCCTGTTCACCTATGCGCCCGGGCCGGTCGAGGAATGGACCGTCGCCGCGGGGGCGCTGGGCAAGGGCGGCAGCCGCTGGTTGCCGGTGCGCGATCCCGGGGCCTATGTGGCCGAAGTGTTCCGCACCCTGGCGCGGGCGCAGGGCATCCGGCTGGACCGTGGCCAGCGGGCCCTGGCCCTGCCAGCAGGGGCCGAGCTTTCCCGCGTCGAAAGCGAAGCCCTGACCGAGGTCTTGCGCGACATGCTGAAATTCTCGACCAACCTGACGGCGGAATGCGTGGGGCTTGCGGCATCTGGCGCAGCGACGCTTGAGGCCTCGGGGCAGGCGATGTCGGCCTGGGTCGCGGCGACCTTTGGCGTGACGTTCGCGTTGCACGACCATTCGGGCCTTGGGGGCCGGTCCCGGGTGACGGCGGCGGGTATGGTGCGGGTCCTGCAACAGGCCGAGGCCGACAGGCGCGGTTTGCGGGCGATCCTGCGCGATGTGGGCATGAAGGACGACGCCGGCAAGGAGATCAAGGGGCACCCGGTGACGGTATTGGCAAAGTCGGGGACGCTGAATTTCGTCTCGGGGCTGGCCGGTCATGTTCTGCCTCCGGCCCCCGGTCGGGAACTGCTGTTCGCCATCTTCTCGGGCGATCCCGAGCGGCGGGACGCGGTGCCGGTCGCCTTGCGGGAGGAGCCGGAGGGCAGCAAGGCCTGGACCGGACGGGCGCGGCGGTTGCAGGGGCAGCTGGTCCGCCGCTGGGCCGAGGCCTACGGCTGAGGGAGCGTTGCGCGGCCTTCCTTGGAGGGAGGCGTCGGCTGCCCTTCTTGCCCGATTTGTCCGGCGACAAATCGGGCCGCGCCTGCCTGCCCACGGCAGGCGCGATTCCGCGCCCGCCCAGGCAGACGCGCCCCGATTTCCCAGCGTCGGTCTTTGCACCACCTCGCTTGGCCTCCGGCTTGCGCCTCCAGCCAACGGACCGGGCGACTGTCCACTGGACAGTCACCTGATCGGTCCGGGTGCCGATCGGTTCGCGGGGCAGTCATCGACCGGATCCGTCAGGAACCATCCCGCTCAGGGATCAGCCTCGAACACAAGTTCCGGCAGGATGACTTCCCAGTCGTCGCGCTTGAGGTGGCGGTCGAACTCCTCGTCCCCGTCCTTGCGCCGCCAGGACAGGATGGCGGCGATCTCGCCCTTCAGGAACCGGGTGCCTTCGGGCGGAGTGAATCTGGCGGACATCCGGCCAAGGATCTGGCCCCGGGCGTCGGCGATCTGCCAGCGGTCGCGGTCGCGGGTCAGATGCACGGGATCGCCCGCGCGCGCGGCACGGATCGCGGCAAGCGAGGGGTGGCCGGGTTTCAGGCGCCCGGCAAAGGACAGATCGACGTGCCGAAGCTCGGGGGGCGCATGGCGCAGGCGAAGGCCGGGCAGGGCGGCAAGGTCGGGTGTTATGCGCCGCCGAAGGATCGGATCGCCCGGCTGGACGAAGGCATGCGGGCCGTGGGCCAGCACCGTCAGGGTCGCGCGCGCCCGGGTCGCCGCGACATAGAACAGGCGGCGGGGGGCATCGGCGTCCTCGCCCGGGGACGGTCGGTCCCAGCCGCCGTTCAGGATCGCGACGTGGTCGAACTCCAGCCCCTTGGCGCTGTGCGCTGTCACCAGAAGTAGCCCGCGCTGTTCGCCGCGCAAGTTGTGGGACCAATCGCCGAACCAGTCCACGATGTCGGGCACGGGGATCGGCTTGCCGTCAAGCTCGCGCGCAAGAAGGCCGAGGCCCTCGCCGATCAGGTCGGTCCAGCGGGAGGGGGCCTGGCCGTTCAGAAGGTCGGTCAGCTGGGGGATAGTGAAAAGCCGGGTCCGGTCGGCCAGAAGCGCGCGCAGGAAGGTCTGCATTTCGCGCATGCGCCAGGGGCTTGGCAGGGTTTCGTTGGCCATGTCGACCGCAATCCCCAGGCTTTCGGCATAGGCGCGCACCGGGGAGAGGCGGCGCCACTCGCGGGCGATGATGGCCGCGCGGCGCCAGGACCAGTCGGGGTCAAGCTGCGACAGGCGGACAAGTTCATCGACGGCGGCCACGACCTGCGCCTCGTCACCGGGGCCAGGGTCGAGAAGGGTGACGCGGCCCTGGGCCACCGGATCGCGTGCGGCCCAGTCGCCGCCGGGTGGGCCGGTCAGACGGGCGCGGTTCACGGTGATCGGGTGATCGGCCTTCATCCGCTGCGCCGCCGGGGCGATCACCGCATTGGCGGCAGCGATGATATGCGCGCTGGAACGGTAGTTTTCCGTCAGCCAGACGGGTTTCGCGGCATAATCCGCCTCGAACCGGCGGATGAAGCCGACCGAGGCCCCGGAGAAGGCATAGATGTTCTGGTCGTCGTCGCCGACGGCGAAAAGGCTGATCTTCAGGTCGGGATCGTCAAGCGACCGGCCCGCGACGGCCGAGATCAGGTCGTATTCCTCGGGGCCGATGTCCTGGTATTCGTCGACCAACAGCCAGCGGTAGCCCTGGATCAGCGTGTCGCGCAGGGCCTCGGCTTCGGGCCGGGACAGCCCGTCGCCGCGCAGAAGGGCGACGGCCTCGCGCACGATCCCGTCAAAGTCGCGCGGGCCGTCCTCGCCGGCGAAACTGGCCCCGACCAGCCGCATGGCAAGGGCGTGGCAGGTCAGGACGGTGACGAAGGCCGCATCGTCGTTGATCAGGCGGCGCAGGCGTTCGCGGATCTCGGCGGCGGCATGGCGGTTGTAGGCAAGGACCAGGATGCCGCGCGGGTCCTCGCGGCGGAC
Organism: Pseudomonadota bacterium; assembly: GCA_040385165.1. Taxonomy (GTDB): domain Bacteria; phylum Pseudomonadota; class Alphaproteobacteria; order Rhodobacterales; family Rhodobacteraceae; genus Tabrizicola. The sequence goes on from JAZKHX010000007.1 coordinate 25,378, forward strand.
CCGGACCAGATAGGCGATGCGGTGGACAAGGACGCGGGTCTTGCCCGAGCCGGGGCCCGCCAGCACCAGGATGTTCGTCGCCTCGCGGTCGTCCTTCACGATGTCGGCCTGGGCGGGGTTGTCCAGCGCCTCGACGATCAGTTTCCACGAGGCCGACGTTGTCTGGCGGCGGATCTCGGGCCCGCGCCCGGGCAGGTAGCGGCGCAGGAACGCCTCGCGGTCGAGGACGAAGTAGTCTTCGGACAGACGCTGGGCGCGGTCCATCGACTGCAGGCCCGCCTCGGCATAGGCGGCCATCACATGTGTCTGGATGGTCTGTTCGGTGTAATGCTCTTCCAGTGGCGCGAAGTTCTGCGCGGTGAACTGGCCGCCCTTGGGGTTCAGGTGCAGGGTGATCGCCGGGCGGAAGATGATCAGCCCGGGGCCGAGGGCGACGATGTGCTGTTCGTGCAGCCAGAGAAGCGCGCGGTCCATCAGACGCGGCATCTCGCGCACTTCGGCCCGGAGGAGCGCGTCGCCGTTCAGCGCGTCAAGCATCGCGCCAAGAGTGGTGTCGACCTGCAGGTCCTTGCCCTTCGTGCCTTTCGCGACCCTGCCGGTCAGGTGGGACAGAAGCACCAGGGCACCCTGGCGGCGCAGCTCGCCCGTCTTCTGGATCAGCGACCAGGACCGTGCAAGCCCGACCGAGATCGTCGTGCGGCTGAGTTTGTGCAAGGTCAGGTTCCCGCGCCCGCCGTCCTGATCGCGGCCATCCTGCGCAAGGCCGCGCAAGATCGTCTCGACGAGGTCGGGACGGACCTGCGGGTGTCCAAGATCGCGCAGCGCCTGACAGGTTTCGGTCAGATGCAGGGGCTGGGGGGCCGAGCCTTGCGCCTCGGGCACGGCCTCCTGCATCAGGGCGATCAGGTCGGTTTCCATCCGGGCCGCCTGATCCAGGCGGCGGGCTGAGGCATCTTCGACCCCGAGATGGAGAAAGACCGTGATCGCGGTGTCGTCGCGGGCGATGCCGAACGCTTCCAGATCGGTCAGCGCCCGGCGCAGGTCGCGGCCCGAAAGCTTGCAGGCCCCGGTCAGCTCGTCGGTCGAGATGCCCTCGTCGGGGGCGGCGTTCATCACGTTGCGCACGAGGTCGAGCAGCTGCGTATGTCGGGCGCCGGTGATCCCGGCGCGGTCGAGGATGGCCTTCGCCTCGTCGAGGGTGCGGATGCGCAGCGACGAGGGGAAGACCTGGACCCGGTTTTCCTCGCGCGTGAGGAGCGTGGCTTCTTCCAGCCAGGCCACGGCGGTCTTGACGCGGGTGTCGTCGGTGTGCCGGTCGCGTTCAAACTCGCGGTCGGTTTCCTCGCGCACGATCTCGCCCGGGGTGGCCACGACTTCGCCGGTCTTCTTGCGGTCCATGCGCCGGACCGCCTTGTGGATCGCGCCGATCTCGTGCCGGGCAAGGCGCGAGCGGGCGGTCAGGGAAAACTGCCGTTCGACGTCTTCGGGGTCGTAAAGGAGGACGCAGGCCGCGGGCGCTCGGTCGCGCCCGGCACGGCCAGCTTCTTGCAGGTAGTTCTCCAGCGACCCCGGGATGTCGGCATGGACGACAAGGCGGATGTCGGGCTTGTCGATGCCCATGCCGAAGGCGTTGGTCGCGGCGATGATCCGCAACTCGCCGGTGCGGAAGGCTTCCTGCACGTCGCGCTTCTGGTCGGGCGGAAGGCCCGCGTGGAAGTGGTCTGCGGACAGGCCCCGGGCTTTCAGGTGCGCCGCCACGCGTTCGGTCGACCGCCGACTGGCGCAATAGACCACCGCGCCCGAGAGCCCGTCGGCGGGCAGATGGGTTTCGATGACGGACAGGAGATCGGCAAGCTTGGTGGCGCGCTGGGTGCGCCGGACCTCGAACGACAGGTTGGTGCGCACCGCCCCGCCGTCCAGCAGCATCAGGTCCACCCCGACGCGGGACAGGAAATGCTCGCGGATGTCGCGGACAACTTCGGGCTTGGCCGTGGCGGTCAGGCAGAGGACGGGCGGCGGCTCGTCACCCGAGGAGTCCTTGATGAAGCGGCTGACATAGCGGTAGTCGGGGCGGAAATCGTGGCCCCACTTCGAGACGCAATGCGCCTCGTCCAGCACCCAGAGGCCGACCTCGCGCTGCATCAGGACCGTGCGGACCGACCGCGAGCGGAGCTGCTCGGGCGAGATGAGGAGCATCGAGGCATCGCCCATCCGGACCTTCTCCAGCGCGTCGTGGCGTTCGGGCAGCGACAGAAGACCGTTCACGGTGACGGCGCTGGCGATCCCGGCGCGGGCGAGGCCCTGCACCTGATCGGCCATCAGCGCGACGAGGGGCGAGATCACCACGGTCAGCGCACCGGTCGTGTCATAGCGCGACAGCGCGGGGATCTGGTAGCAGATCGACTTGCCGGTGCCGGTGGGCAGGATGCCAAGCACGGACCGGCCGGCCATCGCCTCGGCGACGATGCGTTCCTGCAGGGGTCTGCCGGTGTCGTCGACAGGCTGGGGCCGGAATTCGGGAAAGCCGAACCAGCGGTCTAGGGCCGCTTTGGGGTCGTTCACCCGGGCGCACCAGTCGCAGGACGGATCCCCGCAGTTGCTGTCGCGCAGGTGTCGCACAATGCGCCCGGCTTGCGGAAATTGCAGGCGCACCCAGGGCGGCATGACCGATTGGCCGCCCGCAACCGAAATCCAGGCCAGGGCATAGGCCATGGGCCAGCCGTTCTGGGGATCGGCAAGGCGGCCAAGCGTCTGGTCCAGCCGGTGCCGGCAGGCCTGCCCGGACAGAAGGCGTCGGATCGCGTCATGGGCGCTGGCCTGGTCCGGGGCAGGGCCGCGCAGGGTTGAAAACAGGGCGTCGAACCCGACCGAGGCTTCAAGCCGCGTGGTGAGGTGGTGATAGGCGAGAAGCGCGTCGGGGGCGTCCGCGCCAAGCCGGGTCAGGGCGGCGATCTGGTCGTCCAGAAGCTGCAGCGCCAGGCGGGCGTCTTCCTTCGGATCGTTGACATGGCCCGCCTGCAACCGGCCATCCTGATAGTGCTTGACGAGATGGTGGTAGGGATTGCGCGGGAAGGCGAGCGGGTTCAGCCAGAGCGTGTCGATCGGGGCCGCACCCAGGCCGGAAAACCGGGCGCGGTTTGCCACGAGATGCGGCAGGTCGTGGCGCAGCACGTTGTGGCCGACAAGATGGGCGGCCCCGTCGCAGAACGCCTCAAGCCGGTCGAGCGCCGGGTCAAGTGCCGCCCATGGCCCGCTGTGGTGGACCAGCGCCTGATCGCCGCGGACAGCGCCAAAGGCGAACAGCCTCGCTGTCCTGGGATCAACCTCCAGATCGACCGCGACACAGGTCGACAGGAAGGGGTGGTGCGGTGGCCTCACGTTGCGGGCATCCTGACTGCGGGGGGGGGCCGCAAATCCTTGATAAACCTTGCAACTAAGGCGTGTAAAGTGTTGCCTGCCCTGTGGCGGGCGTTCCCGGCTGCGGCTACCGCGTCGCGAGGCGCGCCCGGGTCTTGGGCTGGGGATACTGCGGCAGCCACTCGGCCTGCGCCTCCAGCATCTCGTCGACCATGGCCCAGACCTCGTCCGGCGTGCAGACCGCGCCGACCAGGGGGTCGTGCAGGACGGCGAGCTTCAGCAGGTCCACATCGCCGGTGACTGCGGCCTGCACCGCCATCCGCTGCACGTTGACCGAGGCCTGGCAGGTCGCGGCGCAGGCCAGAGGCAGGGTGACGCCTTCGACCATGTTGATCCCGAAACGGTCGACCCAGCCGGGAGATTCGATGATGCAATCCTCGGGCAGGTTGGTGATGACGCCCCGGTTCTTGACGTTGAAATGCCCGCGGTAGGGACGACCGGTTTCCAGCGCCTCGATGATGTGGCTGGCGTGTTCGTCGGTGCGTTTCCACTGCGACAGGGGCTTTTCGGCGTCTTTCAGCATCGTGGGGTACTCGGTCTCGAACCAGTTCCGGGTTTCGCGGGTGTGGCGCAGGTAGCCGCCGGTTTCGCCGTGGATCCAGTCGTCGGTGCTGATCCAGTTCGGGATCTCGTCGCGACGCTTGCGATACCAGGGCAGGTATTCGGAAAGGTGGCCATTCGATTCCGTCGAATAGAAACCAAAGCGGCGCAGCACATCGATCCGCACCTTTTCCTGACGCGAGAAGACGGGATGCGCCTCGAAGGCGGCGAGGAGTTCTTCCTTGCCGATCTGGCGACCGTTGTGGCGGATATCCAGGTACCAGGTCTGGTGGTTGATGCCGGAACAGACGATGTCGACCTCTGCAAACGGCAGGCCAAGGGCGGCGGCGATCTGGCGGTGGCCGTTCTGGACGCCGTGGCAGAGGCCGACGGCGTTGACCCCGCCGTGGTCGATGGCAGCCCAGGTCATCATCGCCATCGGATTGGCGTAGTTGAGAAGGAGGTGGTCTGACGTGGCAACCTCGCGGATGTCCTTGCAGAAATCCAGCATGGCGGCGATGCCGCGCTGGCCATAAAGGATGCCGCCCGCGCAGATTGTGTCGCCGACGCATTGGTCCACGCCGTATTTCAGCGGGATCGAGATGTCGGTGGCAAAGGCCTCGACCCCGCCGATGCGGACGGTGTTCATCACATATTTCGCGCCGTCCAGCGCGCGGCGGCGGTCGGTCGTGGCGGTGATCGTGGTCTTCAGCCCGCTGACCTCGACCATCTTGCGCAGGATCTGGGCGATCATGTCCAGGTTCGACTGGCTGATGTCGGTCAGCGCGATTTCGATGCCCTCGAACTCGGGCACCGACAGGATGTCCGAGCAGAGCTTGCGGGTGAATCCGACGCTGCCCGCGCCTATGATACAGAGTTTGAACAGCATGAGTGACCTCCCTTGGCTTGGGGAAAAGGCTAGGCCTCGGAGCGTGCCGGGTGTAGAGAAAACTTGTGCCAATCCGGGTAATTTCATGCTGTCCAGCCTTCTGGCCCATGGCCACGACATCCGCAGTCTGACACCCCGCGGGTCGGTGCCGACGCTTGGTATCCAGGTCGAAGCGGTGGGGTATGAACAGCGGCGGGCCGAGCTTTACAGCTGGGACGGGATGAAGCGCGGGACCGAGCCGTTCCTGGTGATCCAGCACACCATTCTGGGCGAGGGGCGGCTGGACTTCGGCGGGGCGCGGTATCGGCTGGGACCGGGTCAGACCATGCTGGTGACGATGCCGCATGCCCACCGCTACTGGCTGGAGCGGGGCGGGCACTGGGAGTATTTCTGGTTCATCCTGTCGGGGCGCGAGGCCCTGCGGCTGGCGCGGGACGTGCTGGCGGTGGCGGGGCCGGTGCTGCTGCCGGGGCCGGGGGGGGAGGCGCGGCTGGCCGAGGTGGCCCATGCGCTCTTGACGCGGCCGGGACTGACCCCGGCACAGGCCTCGGTGCTGGGCTATGGCGCGCTTGCGGTCCTGCATGATGGGGCCTTTGCCGGGGGTGCGGGTCAACGGGCGACGCTTGCGCCAGAACTGGCGCGGGTTCTGGCGCATGTGGACGCGAACCTTGCCGGAGACCTTCGGGTCGACGCGCTGGCGCTGGTCGCGGGCCTGAGCCGGGCGCATTTCGTGCGCCGCTTTGCCGCCGAGGTCGGGGTGCCGCCCTCCGACCATGTCCTTGCGCGCCGGATGGACCGGGTGGAACGCCTGCTGACCGCGTCCGAGATGAAGATCGGCGACATCGCGCGCGCGACCGGGTTTGCCGAGGCGAACTATCTGGCCAAGGCCTTCCGGCGGCATCGCGGCCTGTCGCCGATGGCGTTCCGGGCATTGCGGGACGAGGCGGTCTAGGCGGGTTCGTGCAAGCCCTGCAGGAAGGCGCGGTGGGGAATGGCCTGCCGCGCGGCCAGCCGGTATTCGGTCGCCAGCGACCGGGCGCTGCGCCGGGCGTTGGCGCGGAGTTTCGGGTGTTCGGCCAGCCAGTCCTTCGCGGCCCTGGGGTTCAGCAACCCAAGACCGTCCAGCACCGGCACATGCAGGTGGTGATCGGTGTGGGGCAGGTCCATGGGGAAGGGCTGGAAATCCTCCGGCCCCGGGACCTTCGTTTGCCAGAGTGCCAGCCTCTCGGCCAGACGGTCGGGCAGCGATCCCGCGACATCCTGCCAGAACGGCGTGTCGCGGCGTTCGCTGACGTAGTGCAGGCGGATGAAGTCGCGGAAATCGTCCACCTGCCGTGCCGCACAGGCGTTGAAGGCGGCCCGCGCGCGGTCGTCGGGGTTCGGCAGCACCGAGGAGAGGAGCATCAGCTGGACCACGGTGCCGTGGATCGACGTGGCCTCCAGCGGTTCGAGAAAGCTGGACGACAGCCCCAGCGCCACGCAGTTGTGGATCCACTGCCGGTCAAGGCGCCCGGCGTCGATCCTGATGTCGTTACGGACCTCGATCGGGTGGCCCAGCACGCCCTCGATCTCGGCTTTCGCCGCATCCGGCGTCACATGGGCATCCGAGAACACATAGCCGCAGCCATAGCGGCCCTGGGTCGGGATCTTCCACATCCAGCCCGAGCCTTGCGCCCAGGCCAGCGTGCAGGGCTCGATTTCTTCGCCGTCGGGAATGTCCAGCCAGAAGGGTATCGCGCGGTTCACCGGCAGCGTCTCTCGGTAGCTGACCCATGTGCCCCCCATCGGGCCGATCAGCGCGCGGCGAAAGCCGGTGCAGTCGATGTAAAGGTCAGCCTCGACCCGGGTGCCGCCTTCCAGACCCAGCGCGGTGATATGCCCGGTCTCGGGGTGCCGTTCGACGGTTTGCACCTGATCGTCGATAGTCGCGATGGCGCGGGCCTTCGAGCGCAGCCATTTCCCCGCCAGCGCCTGATCGAAGTGGAAGGCATGGTGATAGGGGCCGACCGGAACGCGGCGGCCGTTCACCATGGCAAACGGGCTGCGGTTGGCGTTCAGGAGATGCTGGAACAGATGCGTCTCGCCCACGCTTTCGCCCTGGGCGACCTGATAGACATCCAGCGCGTTGACCTCGAACCCCGCCACCCGGTGCGGGTCGTCGATGGGGCCGTCGTAAGAGTGGCCCTTCCACCGCCAGTCACGGTGGCGGATGCCGAACTTGATCGTGGCCCCGGTGGCGGCGAGGAATTCGGCCTCATCCAGCCCGAAGTGCTGCAGCATCTGGCGGAAGACGGCGGTGGTACCTTCGCCGACGCCGATGGTCCCGATCTTCGAGGATTCGATGACCGTGATGTCGCAGACGTGGCCCCCGCGCCGGGCGGTGTCGCCCAGCATCATCGCGGCCAGCCAACCGGCCGTGCCGCCCCCCACCACGCAGATGCGCCGGGGCCACATTGCCTTAGCCCGCCTTCCGCACGGGGACCCGCGCCCATTCCGGCAACCAGTCGCCATGGGCGGCCAGAAGCTCGGACGTCAACGCCCAGATCTGGTCGAGGTCAAGCTCGGCCCCGGTATGCGGGTCCAGCATCGCCGCATGATAGATGTGATCCGGGTTTTCGGTCAGCAGCGCCTGAACGGTCAGGTCCTGCACGTTGATGTTCGTGCGCATCAGCGCGATCAGCTGCGGCGGGATGTCGTGGACGATGGTCGGTTGCAGGCCGGAGGCGTCGACCAGCACCGGCACCTCTACCGCGCAGCCGGCGGGAAGCTGCGGGATGTAGCCCCGGTTGCCGATGTTGCCGTAGATCACCGACGGCTCGCCGGTGACGACCGAGTTCACGATCTGGCTGGCGTATTCGTGGCTTTCCTTCACCTCGACCGTGTTGGCGGATTTCAGCGCCTCGGCCTCTTTCTTCCAGCGGGCGATCTGTTCGACGCAACGCTTGGGGTATTCGTCCAGCGGGATGCCGAACTTCTCGATCAGGTCCGGGCGGTCGCGCTTGATGAACCAGGGGGTGTATTCGGCGAAATGTTCCGAGGATTCGGTGACGAAATAGCCGAGCCGGGTCAGCATCTCATACCGGACCTTGTTCGGGCAGCGCGGGTTCCAGTGGCTGGGCTTGGGGAAGCGGCCCTCGCGGTAGCCCTTCACCAGGTCGGGATAGAGGTTCTTGTAGGTCCCGTCCGCCTGGCGATGTTCAAAGTTCAGGTAGAAGGCCATGTGGTTGATGCCGCCCGCGCGGTAGCGGATTTCCTCGACCGGGATGTCAAGGTCGCGGGCCAGTTCATAAGCCGTGCCCTGCACGGAATGGCACAGGCCGACCTGGCGGATCGTGGGATACTTCGCCGCGATGGCCCAGGTGTTGATCGCCATCGGGTTGACGTATTGCAACATGATCGCGTTCGGCGCGACTGCCAGCATGTCGTCGCAGATCGACCACAGGTGCGGGACGGTGCGGAGGCCCCGCATGATGCCGCCGATGCCAAGGGTGTCGGCGATGGTCTGGCGCAGGCCGAACTTTTTCGGCACGTCGAAGTCGGTGATGGTGCAGGGGTCGTAGCCGCCGATCTGGAAGCAGACGACGACGAAATCGGCCCCGGTCAGCGCGCGCTTCTGGTCGGTGTAGGTCTTGACCGACGCCTTGCCGCCAAGGGTCTGCGCCAGCTTGCCGACGATGATCTCGGATTCTTCCAGGCGTTCGGGGTTGATGTCCATCAGCCGGACTTCGGCGTCGGCAAGGGCCGGGCGCGACAGGATGTCGCCCGCGATGTTCTTGGTGAAGACGGCGGAACCGGCGCCGATGAAAGTGATGACGGTTTTGGGCATGGTGTAACCTCAGGCTGCGATTTCAAAGGCCGCTTTGACAAGGCGGCGGGTGTAGTCGGTTTGGGGGCGTTCCAGCACGGAGTCGACAGGACCCTGTTCGACGATCCGGCCGTTCTGCATGACGATGACGCGGTGGCACAAGGCACGAACGACCTTGAGGTCGTGACTGATGAAAAGGTAGCTCAGGCCCTTTTCGCGCTGCAACTTGCGCAAAAGCTCGATGATCTGGGCCTGGACGGAAAGGTCGAGAGCGGAGGTCGGTTCATCCAGCAGGATGAACTCGGGTTCCAGCGCGATGGCGCGGGCGATGGCAAGGCGCTGGCGCTGGCCGCCGGAAAACTCGTGCGGAAAACGCGACAGGATGGTGTCGGGCAGGCCCGCATCGCGCAGGGCCTGTTTGACGCGGGCCTCGCGGTCGGCATGGGTGCGGCCAAGGCCGTTGACGATCAGGCCTTCCTCGATCAGCTGGCGCACCGACATGCGGGGGTTCAGGCTGGAGAAAGGGTCCTGGAAGACGATCTGCATCCGCTGGCGGTACGGGTTCATCCCCTTGCGGTCCAGACCGTCGATGCGGTTGCCCAGGAAATCGACCTCGCCTTCGGTCAGGTTGTTGAGCCGCAGGAGCGCCTGGCCGAAGGTGGTCTTGCCCGAGCCGCTTTCGCCCACCAGGCCCAGCGTCTCGCCCCGTTTCAGCGACAGGGTCAGCCCGTCGACGGCTTGCAGTTTGGACCAGGTGCCCCGGAAGGCGCCGCCCTTGCGCAGGTTGTAGGTGACGCGGATGTTGCGGCCTTCCAGCACGATTTCGTCGCGGACCTGCGCAGGATCGGCCTGGCCCTTGGGCTCAGAGCCAAGCAGGCGTTTGGTGTAGGGATGCTGCGGGGTGGAAAAGACGGTTTCGGTCGGGCCGTCCTCACGCACGACACCGTGCTGCATGACGTAGACGTGGTCGGCGAACTGGCGGACGACGGTCAGGTCGTGGGTGATCAGGATCACCGCAAGCCCGGTGCGGTCTTTCAGCGCCTTGATCAGGTTCAGAATCTCGGCCTGCACGGTCACATCCAGCGCTGTCGTCGGTTCATCCGCGATCAGCACGTCGGGGTTGTTCGCCAGCGCCATAGCGATCATCACCCGCTGGCGCTGCCCACCCGACAGCTGGTGCGGATACTGGTTCAGCCGCGCTTCGGGATCGGGGATCTGCACGTCCTTCAACAGGTCCAGCGCCTTGGCCATCGCCTCGGCCTTCGACATCCGGTTGTGGATGCGCAGCACCTCGGCGATCTGGTTGCCGATGGTGTAGACCGGGTTCAGCGAACTCATCGGTTCCTGAAAGATCATCGACAGCCGGTTGCCGCGCAGCCGCCGCATCTCCAGCGGCGACAGCGTTGCCATGTTGTGCCCGGCATAAAGGATTTCGGTCTTCGGGTTGACCGTCGCCCGCTTGGACAACAGCCGCATGATGGCGCGGGCGGTGACGGACTTGCCGCTGCCCGACTCTCCCACCAGCGCGATGGTCTGGCCCTTGCCAAGGGTGAAGGAGACGTCCTTGACCGCCTCGATCACACCGCCGTCGACCTTGAAGCTGACGCCGATGTTGCGGGCCTGGATGACGATGTCGTTCATGGCATCCCCCTCAATACGGATCAATGGCATCGCGCAGCCCGTCACCCAGCGCGTTGAAGGCGAAGACGGCCAGCAGGATGAAGCCGACAGGCGACAGGATCCACGGGTAGGACCCGATGACCGAGAAGGTCGAGGCGTCCTGCAGCATCAGCCCCCAGGAGATCAGCGGCGGCTTCACGGCAAAGCCGAGGTAGCCGAGGAAGGACTCCAGCAGCACGATGGCGGGGATGCCGAGGGTGATCGAGACGATGACGTGGCTCATCACGTTCGGCAGGATGTGCCGGGTGATGATCCGTCCGTCCGAGGCCCCGACGGCCTGCGCCGCGCGGACATAGTCGATCTTGGCCATCGACATGGTCTTCGACCTCACCTCACGGCTAAGCTGCGCCCAGCCAAGGCCCGCGATGACGAGGATCACGAAGCTGATGAACAACGACGAGGGCGCGGTCACCGGGATCAGGGTGGTGAGCGTGAGGTAGAGCGGCAGCTGCGGGAAGGCGAGGACGATTTCGACAAAGCGCTGGAACCACAGGTCGAACCGCCCGCCGATGTAGCCCGAGGTGATGCCCAGAAGCGTCCCCGCGATGGTGATCAGCGTGATCGAGGTCAGCGCGATGATCAGCGTGATCCGGCTGCCGATGATCCCGCGCGACAGGATGTCCCGACCCAGCTTGTCGGTCCCCAGAATTCGCAGGGGTGTGCCGTCCGACAGGCCGATGAAATGGGTGTTGACCGGGATCAGGCCAAGGAACTTGTAGTCCCACCCGTCGACAAAGAACGCCAGTGGGCGCGGGTTGTCGAGGTCTGGCCCCATCAGCGGCTGGAAGGTGATCGGGTCCAGTTCCTCGCTTTCGGTGATCCCGTAGACCACGGGCCAGAGGGTGAAGCCGTCCTTGGTGAAAAAGCTGATCTGGTCCGGCGGCGCGAACGAGGCACCGTTGGCATTCGGGTTTTGCGGCGAGAAGAACTCGGCGAAGATCGACATCAGGAACAGCGCCGATACCAGGATCAGCCCCAGCATCCCCGGCACCGACTTGCGGAACCGGCGCCAGACCAGTGCCTTGTAGCTTTGCGAGGTCGTGGAGACTGTGGACAGCCGGGCATCGGCGGCTTCGCCTTCGTGGATCGTGGTCATTTGTCGCCCCCCACCCGGATACGCGGATCAAGCACGGCCAGAAGCAGGTCGGCGATGATGTTGCCGATGATGAGGGTCGCACCAAGGACCAGAAGCAGGGTCGCGGTCACATAGACATCGCCGATCGCCATCGACCCCACGATGGCCGGGCCGATGGTGGCAAGGCCGAAGACGATGGCGACCTCGATCTCGCCGGTCAGCATGTAGGGCAGCACCACGCCCTGATAGGCCACCAGCGGGTGCAGCGCGTTCGGCACCGCGTGGCGCATGATCACGGCCCCTTCGCCGAGGCCCTTGGCGCGGGCGGTTTCGATATACTGGGCGTTCAGCGTGTCCAGAAGGTTCGCCCGCATCACCCGCATGTTGTAGGCCAGCCCGCCGAAGGCCGCGACCAGGATTACCGGCCAGATGTGCTGGATCAGGTTCCACAGCTTGCCCCAGTTGAAGTCGAGGAAGCCCTCCCAATAGGGCTGTCCGCCATAGCGCGAGGAGTAGAAGCTGCCGATCTCCTGCACGTTCAGCTTGAAGACCAGGACGTAAAGGATGATCAGCGCCAGCAGGAAGCGCGGGATCGTCATGCCCATGAAGGACACGAAGGACAGGACCGTATCGACCCAGGTATATTGCCGGGTGGCCGCAAGGATGCCGAAGCCGACACCGATGATGGTGGCGAGGAGATGGCAGATCAGCGCGATGGCGATGGTCGCCGGCAGGCGCTGGGCCAGGATCTCGGAGACGGGCTTGTTGTAGGCGTAGGACTGGCCGAAGTCGCCGGCCGACACGATGCCCCAGATCCAGTTCACGTATTGCAGGACGAGGGGATCGTTCAGTCCGTTCTTCTCGCGGTATTCGTTGGCCGCCGCCGTCGCCACTTCCGGCGAGGCACCGCCCTGCACGATCATGTTTGACCGGATGAAATCGGCATAGTCGCCCGGCGGGGCCTGGATGATCATGAAGGTGATGAAGCTCATCACGATCAGGACCGGCACCGATTGCATCAGGCGGACGCCAAGAAAGCCCAGCATCGCGGATTCCTGCCATTGAGGGGGGTGAGGGGAGTGAAGACTTGGGTGTCCGGGGGCGGCGGTCGTCTGCCGCCCCCGAACGTCGGGAGGAACCCTTAGTTCGCCGTCACCGGTCCGGGCGAGCCCGGCGCACCGGGAAGGGTCTGCGGATGCAGTTCGGCGCCAAGCTGCTTGTCGGTCGGAACGAAGACACGCTCACGGATGATGTTGTCCTCGGCCCAGTTGTACATGAAGATCGGAGCCCCCGCCGGAATGTTGGCGAACCGCTTGTTGATGATCAGCGCGCCCGGATAGGAAGTCAGGCCCGCCGCCGTAACGTTCTCGGTGAACACCTTCTGATAGGTCTTCATCGCCTCGATCTTGGCCGCCGGGTCACGCGTTCCGGTAAAGGCCTTGATCGCATCGACCAGTTGCTGCTCGTAGGGTTGCAGATCCTGCGTTCCGTCCGCACCGGCCTGATGCCACTGCGAGGTCTTCGGGCCGGTCGGGGCCAGCATGTTGGTGTTCTGCACCGCCGAGACATATTCCTGATCGTTGCGGCGGATCAGCCAGTCCCAGGCCCCGGCTTCACGGGCGTTGTCGTAGTCCTTGCCCGTGAGGCTGTTGATCGTGACCTTGACGCCCACGTCCGCCATCATCGCGACCACGCCCTCGGCAAGGTTCTTGTCGGTGGCATAGTCGGCATTGGTCAGAAGCGTCACGGTCAGATCGCCGCCTCCGGCCGCGTCGACGAAGCCGTTGCCGTCGGCGTCGGTCAGACCTGCTGCCGCAAGTGCCTCTTTCGCGCTGGCCGTGTCGAACGGGTAGAACACCGTCGAGGCCGGATCGTAGAACGAGGTCGAGGTCAGAAGACCCCCGGCGTAAGGTGCCGTGAACGGACCCTTCACAAGACTGTCGCCCAGCCGCTGCCGGTCAAGCGCATAGGTCACGGCCTTGCGGAAGTCGAGGTTCCGGTTCAGCTCGCGCACCGCCTGGCCACGGGCGTCCGGTTCGCCCCAGCCGTTCGCCGACTGGTTGAAGAACATCTGGTAGCCGATGGACCGTGGCCCGAAGGCAAGACGCGCCGGGCTGGCAGGATCCGCGGCCTTCTTCAGGCTTTCGACATAGTTTTCCGGCTGTTCGAGGTTCGAGAAGTCCCCGGTCCCCGCCACCGCCTGCACGTCGCGGTCGCCCCAGGTCGAGAGGCGATACTGCATCTCGTCGAGGTAGGGAAGCTGCTGGCCAGTCTCGTCGACCTTCCAGTAATAGGGATTGCGGCGCAGCACGACGATGTCGTCGGGCCGATGCTCCACCACCGCCCAGGCCCCCATCGTCGGGAAGTTCATGAAGTCCGACGGAAAGGCGTTCAGGAAGGACTCATAGCTTTCGCCGCCGTATTTCGGATGCTTCGGCTTCAGCACATGGCTTGGGCCGGGGCAGAAGTTGCCGTAAGCCATCGCGTAAAGCACCTGTTCGGGGAAGGCCTCGGTGAAGGTCAGCGTGAAGGTGTAGTCATCCACCACGGCGAAAGCCGCGCTGTTGTAGGTCGCCGCACTTGCCCCCATCAGCGGCGTGACATTCTCGTCCGTGATCACGTCGTTCCAGTAGAACTCGATATCCTCGACGTCGAAGGGATCGCCGTCCGACCACTTGGCCCCCTCGATCAGCTTGATCGTCAGGGTCTTGCCGTCCTCGGACCACTCCCAGCTTTTCGCCAGGTTCGGCAGCGGTTGCAGGTCGGTCGAGTTCACGGTGAACAGGGGACCGGTCCGCGTCAGGCATTCCACCAGACCGATGTCGATCCCGCCCCAGCCATAGCTTTGCCCGGCCCAGAAGTTCCAGCCCTCGGGCCGCCCGCCGATCACATGGCGCATCACGTCGCCATAGACGCCGGGGCCGTCGGGCATGTTCGCGGTCTTGTAGACCAGCGGTTCCTTCGGCAGGCGTTCAGCCACCGGGGGCAGCTTGCCCGCGATGACGAAGTCGGTGACCCAGGCCGGTTCGGAATAGGCCGGCAGGGCCTTGAACTCGAAGATGTCCGCGCGGTTGACGTAGACCGGCTCGGTCTGCGCCTCGAACTTCGGAGCCTCGGGCGGAGCCGTCGGCGCAGCCATCTCGGCCTGCACCGCCCCCGCGGATACCCCCATGAGCAGCGCCGCAAGTGCAGCGCGCCGGACCTGAATCGTCATGTGTCCTCCCTTGGCCAACATTTGGTGTGGGCTCGATCGACGTGGTTTCGACTGCCGGTCGGAGAATCCTCCCTCTCGGTCCGGCACAGGTAAAGGTTGCGGAAAGCGCACTGTTTCAGCAATATCACTTTGTCAGATAGTTTTCCGGTTTTCTAAGATCAGCGGGGAGAAGTCCGCATGAGCGACGACCGAAGCCGCGCGCAACTGCGTCGCAATCCGATGCCGGTTCCGAACCATGACCGGCACTTCTATTCGCAACTGCGCGCCTTCGGGCGGTTCGGCATCCGCATCTTCGATCCTGTGGTGATGCCGCAGCCGCACTGGCACGGCCATATCGAGGCGAACTTCTCCGACAATTTCCGGATGACCTACGACATCGACAACGAAAGGCTGGTGCTGCCGGAGAACCGGCTGGTCCTGTTCTGGGCCGGGGTGCCGCATCAGCTGACCCGTATCGATCCGGTGGGCGACGCGCCCGGCAAGCTGGCCAACATCTACCTGCCGCTCGACAGCTTTCTGCAGATGCGCCACATCATGCCGTTGCAGGCCGCCCTGATCGGACGCGGCATGGTCGTGCTGCCCGAGGCGCTGTGTGACGGGAACCTGGTGCAACGCTGGTATCTCGACTACCGCTCGGGCGATTTCGAGCGGGCCGAAATCGTCAAGATGGAGCTGAACGCCCTGTTTCGCCGCGCGGCGATCACCGGCTTCGACTATCTGCGCGCGCCCCACCACGACATCGGCACCGACCGTTCCCTAAGCTCGGCCCATGTGCGCCATGTCATCGCGATGGTGCGCTTCGTGCTGGAGAACCTGGAAAAGCCGCTTCTGAACGCGCAGGTCACGGCGGTGACGGGCCTGCACGAGAACTATGCGCTGTCGCTGTTTTCCCGCACGATGCAGGTTCCCCTGAAGCAGTTCATCAACCGGATGCGGCTGATGCGGGCGCGCGCACTTCTGGTGGAAAGCTCGACCGCGATTTCCGAGGTGGCCGAGCAGAGCGGGTTCAGTTCGATCACCCAGTTCTACGCCCAGTTCAGGTCCGGCTACGGCATCTCGCCTGCAGCCCTTCGCCAGCACTATATCCAGATGGACCTGCGGTAGCGATCCCTGCGCGAAAGAGGGACGCGGGTCAGCCGCCGGGACCGGACGCTGGCATGGTGCCAGCGCCGATCCTGGTGCCATCCCGCTTTCGCCGCTGTCGGGATGCTCAGCCCAGAACGCTTGCCAGCGTGACCGGCTGCCCGGTCCTGGCCGATTGCGTTGCCGCCTCGGCCATCGCGAGGGCGGCCACGCCATCGTCCAGCGTCACCGGCAGGGCGGTGCCTGCATTGACCGCAGTCACGAAAGCGGCCCACTCGGCTGCGTAGGCGGGCATGTAGCGTTCCAGGAAAAAGTAGGTGGGCTTTGCCCCGGTCACGCCCGCGGTGGTGGATTTGACCACGGTGTTTTCCAGCATGTTCTGCGCCTGCAGCAGACCTTCGGAGCCCAGAAGTTCGACCCGCTGGTCATAGCCATAGACCGCCCGGCGCGAGTTCTTGATGACGGCTATCCGGCCGTCGGCATAGGTCAGGGTCACGACGGCGGTGTCCACGTCTCCGGCCGCGCCGATGGCAGGATCGACGATCGAGGAGCCGACCGCGCTGACCGTTACCGGGGCCTCTCCCATCAGGAAGTTCGCCATGTCGAAGTCATGGATCATCATGTCACGGAACAGCCCGCCCGAAACCTTGATATAGGCGACCGGCGGCGGGGCCGGGTCGAACGAGGTGATCGACAGAAGCTCGGTCTTGCCGATCTCGCCCTTGTCGGCGGCGGCTTTCAGCGTGGCGAAGTTCGGGTCGAACCGGCGGTTGAAGCCGATCATCACCGGCTTGCCGTTCTTGGCCGCCACCTTCTGGCAGGCCTGGGCGCGGGCCAGTGACAGGTCCACGGGCTTTTCGCACAACACGGCCTTGCCTGCCCCCGTCGCGCGTTCGATCAGGTCGGAATGGGTGTCGGTCGAGGTGGCGATCAGGATCGCGTCGATCTTCGGATCGTTCAGGATCGCGTCGGTGGTCCGCGCTTCGGCCCCGTATTGCTTGGCCAGCTTCGCGGCGGCCTCGACGTTGATGTCGCTGACCGCGACAAGGCGCGAGCCGGGGTTGGTGGTGATGGCGGTGGCATGGACGCCCGCAATGCGGCCTGCGCCCAGAAGTCCTACGTTCAGCATGATGGTTCCTTGATCCTTGACGCCCCGCTGCAAGATGAGGTGCCTCCCCTCCCCCTTGGTGGGGAGGGGATGGGGGCGGGGGGGTTGCAGGGCGTGGTGCCCCCCCTCCCCATCCCTCCCCCACGCGGGGGGGAGGGAGGCGCTTGGCGTCAGAGCTTCAGCCCTTTGGTGAAGGCATCATATTCCGCGTCCGCCATCGCGACGTTGTGCTGCGGCTGCGGATAGCCGCCGGTGTTCACGTCGGCGATGTATTCCTTGAACGCATTGATGCGTTCCTGTTGCAGGCGTGCATATTCGGCGGCGAAGTTGCGGTAGGTCTTGGCGTGGCGGGGTCTGTGACCGTCCGTGCAGCCAAGGACGTCTTCGGCGAACAGGTATTGGGCGTCGGCCCCCGGTCCTGCGCCCATGCCCAGCATGATCATCGTCGTGTTCTTCGAGATGAATTCGCCCAGGCGATCCGGCACCACCTCAAGCTCGGCCCCGAAAGCGCCGATGGCCTCGAGTAGCTTGACGTGGTCCCAGACCGCGCGGGCCTCGGTCGCGGTCTTGCCGACAGCGCGCCAGCCGGTCCAGGTGATGTAGGACGGGATCAGGCCGACATGCGCCACGATGGGAACGTGGTTGTCGCAAAGGGCTTTCTGGATGTCCAAACTGGCCGCGCAGTAGAAGCAGTCGCCGCCCATCGCGGTGTAGTGGAAGGCGGCGCGCAGGTAGTCCTCGGCGGTGGCGAGCTTGCCATAGGGGCCGAAGGGCAGGCCGACCTGCACGAAGCATTTGCCTGCCGCCTCGCGCATCTCAGAGGTGAAGAAGCGGCCTTCGATGGACAGCATGTCGATCCCCGCCGCATCCGCTGCCGCAGCTTCCTCCAGCGTTGTGACGTAGAGCATGGAGATCTTCTGCCCCCGCGCCTTCATCGCGCGGATGTCGTGGACGGTGGGGCGGTTGGCTTTGTGGACCATGGTTACACCGTGAAGGCTGAACGGAAGGCTTCGAGGGCAGCCTCCTCATCGCCCCTGGCATTGGCCTCCATGCCGACGGGGCCGGTGTAGCCCATGGCTTTCAGCGCCCTGGCGACCCCGGCATAATTGATCTCTCCCGTGCCGGGCTCACAGCGACCGGGATTGTCGGCCACCTGCACCTCGCCGATCCACGGGAGACAGGCCGCGCACCAGCGGATCAGGTCGCCCTCGCCGATCTGGGTGTGGTAGAGGTCGAGGTTGATGCGCAGCTGCGGGCGGTTGACGGCAGAGACGAGGCCCAGCACGGCGGCGGTCGATCCGAAGGGGCAGCCGGGGTGGTCGATGGGGTTCAGGTTTTCCAGCGTGAAGACCTGGCCCTCCGCCTCGGCCAGATCACAGATGCGGTGCAGCGTGTCGCGGGCGCGTTGCTCCATCCCGGGGGCGAAGGCACCGATCTGCGGAATGGGCACGCCCATGTCGCCAAGGCCGGTGCCGTGCAGGTTCAGGCGGTGAACGCCAAGGCGTTTGCCGACCTTGGCGGTTTCCTTTGCCGAGGCCAGCAGCATCGCGCAGCCGTCCGCATCGGTCAGGCGGCCCTGCAGATAGCCGTTCATGATGGTGAAGGTCGCCCCGGTTGCTTCCAGCGCGGCAAGGTCCCAGGCGGGCCAGTTCCAGAGGCCGACGCCGAAGCCCATTTCCTTCAGGCGTGCGGCGCGCCAGGCGATCGGGCGGTCGCGCCACAGCATTTCGGCGCAGGCGGCAAGTTGGAAGGTCATGTCAGATGTCCACATAGACGCGCCCGTCCTCGACCTTCGTCGGATAGGTGCGCAGGTTGTTGCAGGCGGGCGGGGTTTCCACCTCGCCATTGGTGACGTTGAAGATCGATGAGTGCTTCGGGCATTCGATGGTGCCTTCGATCACCATGCCGTCGCAGAGGTGGATTTCCTCGTGCGTGCAAAGGCCGTCGGCGCACCAGTAGCCGTCCTGATGGTCGCGGACGATGATGAAAGTGCGGGCGCCGTGGTCGAAGCGGATCACGTCTTCGGCGGGAATGTCTTCGGTTGAACAGGCAGGGGTCCAGGGCATCTTCGTCTCTCAGATGGCTTGTGGGGCGTAGTCGGCAGGGGCGGCGGGCATGACGCCTTGCAGGAGGGCGACCGATTTCTCCAGTCCCTCCAAGGAGTTGAGGAGCACGTCTTCGTGTTCGATGGAAAGCCAGCCGTCGTAGCCCGCCATCTTCAGCCGGTAGCAGAACTGACGCCACCATTCCTCGCCATGTCCGAAGCCGAGGGTGATGTAGGACCAGCTGCGCGCCGGAATATCCATGAGCGAACCGTTCTCCAGAAGGCTGTTCGTCGCCTGCTTGGGCGCGTTCAGGAAGGTGTCCTTGGCGTGGACGTGGTAGATCGCCTCCCCCAGCGCCTCGGCGGCAATCAGGGGGTCCGCGCCCATCCAGAACAGGTGGCTGGGGTCAAGGTTCGCGCCAATGACAGGACCAACGGCTGCACGAAGCCTCATGAGCGAGGGAACGTTGTAGACGCACTGGTTGCCATGCAGTTCCAGCGCGATGCGGGTGACGCCGCAGGACTTCGCCAGCGCCACGGTCTCGGTCCAGAACGGGAGGAGCTTCTCCTCCCACTGGTAGCGCAGGATCGCCTGCGTCTCGGGCGGCCAGGACGATACCACCCAGTTCGGCATTGTGTCGGAGGGGTTGCCGGCCGGGAGGCCGGACATGGTGCATACGGTCTTGATGCCCATTTCGCCCGCGACACGGATGGTATTCATCAGACCCTCGCCTTGGGCGGGGTCGGTGGGGTGCAGCGGGTTGCCGTTGGCGTTGAGGCTGATGATCTCCAGACCCCTGTCGGCAAACTGCTGGCGAAACGCCTTCTGCCTGGACGGGTTGCCGAGCATGACCTTCAGGTCGAAGTGCGGGGCGGTGGACCAGCCGCAGGTGTTGACCTCGACCCCCTGCACGCCCATCCGCTGCGCATGGTTCAGCAGGTCGGTCAGAGAGAGGCCGCCCAGGGAGTCGGAAACGAAGCCGAGTTTCATGCGTATAGCTCCGGTTTGGCGATCATCGTGACGGGCGTCTTCTGCCCCGAGGCAAGGGCGCGGACCCCGGCTTCGGCGACGATGGCGGAGGCGAAACCGTCCCACGCGGAGGAAGCGATGTCCGGGAAGACGCCGGTCTGAACAAAGCGCAGGAAGGCGCGGTTCTGGCGGACGTAAGCCTCGCGGTAGCGGCTGCGCCAGTCGGCATCATAGGCGGTGCCGGTGGTCAGGGCAGCGTCGAGGCGGGTATAAGCGACGGGGTTGATCGCGATGCTGGCCGCTTCACCGACCAGTTCGGCGCGGACGTCGTAGCCGTAGGCGGCGTTGTTGTTGATCTCGATGGAGACGATCTGGCCGTCGGTGGTTTCGAGGGTCATGCAGACCGGGGCCACCAGAGCATCGGACCGGCGCGGCTGGGTGGCGGCGATGCTGGTGTATTCGGTTTGAAGGACATGGCGGACCACATCGAATTCATGCGGGGCCGAGTTGGTGATCGCCATCGCACCTGTGAAGTCAGCGCTCGGGGTGGCGACGTTGCGGTGGAAGTTGTGCATCATCAGCGCGCGGCCAAGGCGGCCCTGATCCAGCGCGGATTTCATTTGGACGTAAGCCTCATCGAAGCGGCGCATGAAGCCAAGCTGGACCAAGCGTGCCCCGGCGGCCTGTTCGGCCTGCATCACGGTCAGGCACTCGGTCGAGGACTGGGACAAGGGCTTTTCGCAAAGCACCCGCTTGCCAGCCCGGACGCAAGCCAGAGACAACGGCGCATGGGTGAAGTCGGGGCTGGCGATGATGACCGCATCGACATCGGCACGGGCGATCACCGCCTCTGGGTCTGAGGCCAATTCGGCTCCGTAGACACCTGCAACCTTCGCCGCCCGCGCTGCGTCCATGTCGCAGACCACCTGCAGGATTGCACCCGGCATGTCCTCGGCCACGATCTTCGCGTGGTCTGCCCCCATCAGGCCTGCCCCGATCACTGCTAGTCTTGTCGTCATCCTGGTTGTCTTTCTGGAAAAGGCGGTCCGGGTCGAATGGCAATCCGACCCGGACCTGATGCGCCGCGCCGGGAGAGGGGCGCGGCAGGAAGTTTCAGGCCACCTTCGGCGGATGGCCATCGTGACTGGCCATGTAGCCTTCTATCTCTGCCTCCAGATTGGCCATGCTGGCACCGCCGGCCATGAGATCGGTGATCTCTTCGCGGGTCTTCTCGCCTTTCTTGAAATCGGCAGCGACCGCACCTCGGATCAGGACGGCGAAATGGTCGCCCACCGCCATTGCGTGCATGACCTGGTGGGTGATGAAGACGACAGCCAGACCTCGGCGTTTTGCCTCGTTCACGATGCGCAGGACGTGGGTCGCCTGCTTGACGCCCAGGGCTGCGGTCGGTTCATCCAGGATCAGGACGCGGGCGCCGAAGTGGACGGCGCGGGCGATGGCAAGCGACTGCCGCTCGCCGCCGGAAAGGCCACCGACCAGCCGGTCGCCATCGTCGATCCGGGTGATGCCCATGTCCTGCACGGCCTTGACGGCAATGGCGTTGGCGCGTTTGCGGTCATAGACCTTGAACGGCCCGAAACCCTTGGTCGGCTCGACACCTACAAAGAAGGACCGCCCGATGGACATCAGAGGAAAGGTGCCACCGAACTGGTGGACGGTGGAAATGCCGGATTCCTGCGCCGCACGCGGCGTGGGCAGGGTGACGGGAGCGCCGTCCATCTCGATCACGCCGGACGAAGGCTGGTGGACGCCCGACATGATCTTGATCAGCGTCGACTTGCCCGCACCGTTGTCGCCGAGAAGGCACAGGACTTCGCCCGCACGGACCTCCAAGCTGATGTCGTGCAGCACATCAATTGGACCGAAGCTCTTGTTCACGCCGCGGAGGGCAAGGATCGGGGGCTTGGTGGACATTTCTACCTCGCGATTGTCGGTTTGCGTCCGGCGGAGAGCGCCAGTTTGCGGAAGGTTTCGTTCATGCCGACTGCCAGCAGCAGCATGATGCCGATGATCAGGTTCGACCAGTTGCGGTCGATCTGGGTAAAATAGATGCCCTGGTTGACGACCGCGAAGGTCAGGGTGCCGATGAAGATGCCGAAGACCGACCCGAAACCGCCGGTCAGAAGGACCCCGCCGACGACGACGCTGACGATGGCGTTGAAGATGATCCCCATGCCGCCCGAGACCTGCGCCGAGTTGAACAGGATCGCCTGGCAGACGCCGACGAAGGCCGCCGCGCATGACGACAGGATGAAGAGGCCGATGGTCAGCTTGGCCACCGGGATTCCGGCGTTGCGGGCGCTGACCCGATCGCCGCCCATCGCGAAGATCCAGTTGCCGACGCGGGTCTGGTGCATGAAGAAGCCAAGCACCAGCGCAAAGGCGATCCACCACAGGATGATGATCTGGTGGCTGGCGGTGATCAGCTGGCCGAAGATCGTCTTGGCCCAGTCCGGCGCGGTGATGGCGACGCTCGCCTCGCCGGTCAGGAGTTTGGCTGCTGTCAGGATTACACCCTGCATAGCGACTAGTGTGCCGAGGGTTATGATCAACGAGGGCACCGTGGTGCGGTTGGTGAGGATACCATTGATCGTGCCGACAATGACGCCAAGCGTCAGTGCGGCCAACATTCCAACGACGATGGGAAATCCGTAGTAGCCCGAGACGACCGCGACGGTCATCGACCCGGCGGGGATCATAGCGCCGACCGAGATGTCGATTTCACCGGCGATCATCAGCATGCCCACGGGGATGGCGACGATGCCAAGGTTGGCGGCGAAGTTCATCCAGCTGGCTGCGCCGCCGAGGGTGACAACATCGACGCCGCCGAAGATGACATAGAAGGCGACGACGCCGATCAGGCTGACAAGCGCGCCCATGCCGGGCAGTCGGACGAGAGAGGAAATGGTCATGGCTGGCCTCACTTCTTTGCTGCCGCAGAAAGGGCAAGTCTGCGGAAGGTGTCGTTCGACATGACGGCGATCAGGAGAAGGGCCCCGATGATGATCGAGCCGAAGTTGGGGTCGAGGCCGGAGAAGAAGATGCCCTGGTTGACGATGGCGAAGGTAAGCGTGCCGAAGACGATGCCGATGACGGACCCCGCGCCCCCGGTCAGCAGGACCCCGCCGATCACCACGCACATGATGGCGTTGAAGATGAAGGCCTGTCCGGCGGCGACTTGAGCCGAGCCGAAAGTGATCACCTGGGCCACGCCGACGAAGGCCGCAGCGAAGCCGCTGAACATGTAAAGTGCTATAGTGACGCGGGCGGTGGGGATACCGGCGTTGCGGGCGCTTTCCCGATCACCGCCCAAGGCAAATATCCAGTTGCCCCAGGGAGCGATGTGCAGTGCGTAGAAGACCAGCGCGATAAAGCCCGCCCACCAGAAGATCGTGACCTGATACATGCCGCCAAGGAACGTCCCTAGCGCAGCCTTTGGCAGGGCATCGGGGGTCATGAACACTCCAGTTGATCCGGCAATGAGGACGGTCAGACCCAGCGTCAGGCCCATGGTGCCGAACATCGTCCCGATGGTGATGATAAGCGAAGGGATCGTGGTGCGGGTGACGAGAAGGCCGTTGATGAAACCGATCGCAAGGCCGACTGCCAACCCGCCAAGGATCCCGATCCAGGTCGGCAGGTCGTAGTGACCGGAGATAATGGCAACGGTCAGCGAGGCGGCAGGCAAAACGGCGCCGACGGAGATGTCAAGCTCGCCCGCGATCATCAGAAGTCCGATGGGCAGGGCAATGATGCCGATCTCGGCAGCCATGTTGAGAAAGCTGGACCAGCCTGGCGCGCCGATGAACGTGGCACCGCCAAGGGTGGCGAAAAAGGTGTAGACGACAAGTGTGCCAAGCAGAGTCCCCGCTTCGGGCCTGCGAGCAAGGCGACCAAGAGCGCCAGACGATGCGCGAGTGGGTGTGGCAGAGGCGGTCATCGAAGTGTCCCCATCGGATGGCAGAAGGATCGGGCCGCGCTTGAGATTGTCGTGCGGCCCGATCTTCGTTCACGTGACTGCTGTCAAGCGATCAGCGCGTGCCTAGTTTGGCCCCGGCCATGGTCGATTCGATATTCTTCGCATCGACGACGCCCGGGCCGGTCAGGATCTCCCGAGTCGGGATTGACAGGCCATAGTTCACATAGCCATTGAGGATCGACACGGCGTAGTAGCCCTGCTGATAGCCCTGCTGGTCGATAGCGCAAGCCTGCGCGCCGCTTGCGATGTTGGTCAAGATCGCCTCGTCGAAGTTGACGCCGCAAAGCCCGACCTTGTCGGCAACGCCAGCCTGGGCAATGCCTTGCACCGCGCCAACCGCGTCAAGATTCGCGGTGGTGAAGACTGCGTCGAGATCGGGGTTTTCCAGGAGGTGCGCGCGGATGGCTTGCGCCACGGCGGTCACGTTGCCCTGGGCGGTGGCGGGCAGCGGCAGGACCGAACCCTTGCCACCGGTCGAGGTGATGCCTTCGACGAAGCCGTTGCAGTAGTCTTCGATGTTGGCGGCACCCGGCAGCGAGTTGATGCAAACGCCGTTCTTCTTGCCAGCCTTGCCGAGGTATTCGCCACCGGCGACACCGGCCTTGTAGTCGACGGCGCCGACATAGTTCATCGCGCCCAACCGGTCAGCGGCTTCAATGCCGCCAGCGTTGTAGATCACCAGCGGGATGCCGGCGTCGACGACAGCCTGGAAGGCCGGGTCCATCGCTTCCGGCACCCAGTCGGGGCCGACGATCGCGGTCGCGCCCTGGTCTATGGCTTGACGGATCAGTTCCGCCGCGTCCACGCCCAGATTGTCGTAGTTCTGCGGCCCCAGCCAGGTGACGCTGCCACCCTGGGCCGCGACCACGATACCGGCATCTTCAGCGCCCTTCTTGACGATCGACCAGAACGGGTCGTCGGGTTTGCCGCCTATGACGAAGATTTTCGCGCCTTCGGCATAGGCCGTCGATGCGCCGATCATCACGATTGCAGTGGTTGCCAGGATTTTCTTCAGGTTCATGGTGAGGTCTCCTCCCTCGTGGTAGGCCGCAAGTCGCGGCTTTTTCTATTGCAGTTCCAACAGGTTATTCAGCCGGGCTTGTGCCGTTGCCTGCCTTGCGGGCCAGGCGTTCCTTCTTCTTGCGAAAACGTTCCTTCATCTGCTCGTCGGCCGCTTTGGTGCCGTCGTGCCAGGTGCCCAACCACTTATCGAGCGGGATGAGCCCGTCGCCGCCGTAGTTCACCTCGAAGTATTTGTGGTGGAGGTAATGGGTGTAGGCGTGGCTGTTCATCGCCTGGCCCTCGGTCAGTTCCAGCTTGTCGAACCCGATGTGGCCGACAATCGCGCCGTAGGCGGTGGAGTTGAGCTGGAAGAGCGCGACAAACGGGTTCGACGGGATGACGAGGTGCCAGGCCATCTCGGCGAAGAACAGGAAGCTCTCCAGCGGATGCATCGACATCGACGACCAGGGCGACGGGTTGATCGAGTTGTGGTGGATCGAGTGGATGTATTTGTAGAGCGGGCCCTGATGGATCAGCCAGTGGATGCAGAAGAAGTGAACCTCATGGATTGCAGGGGCCAGAACCACGAGGGCGACCAGCCAGAGCCAGTGATCTTCGGGCGAAAGCCAGATGCCGTAGCCGTTGGCAAAGGCCCAAAGCACCAGGCTTTGCACCAGGGTCCAGAGCGGGATCGAGAGGCAGAAGGTGCGCAGGAAGTTGTCGAGGTTCTGGCTTTTGAACCAGAAGATGTCGGACGGGTTCTCGGACGGGAACTTGTGGTTGTACTTGAACCGCGTGCCCTGCTTGCGCCTGACGTAGTAGAACAGCTCGACCGACCCATAAAGCAGGAAGATGCCCGTTGCATTCACCAGATGGATCCACAGCACCCAGCCCCAGCTGAAGGTTTTCATCACCTCCCAGTCGGGCAGGACAAAAGCCCAGTAGGCCAGGGTGACGGCCATGAACACGGTGTTGTGCGGCCAGAGATAGGCGATGATCCAGCGGCCGAGCTTGTTCCACTTGCCGAGCCAGAACGGAGCGATCTCCAGCGGTTCGTTCGGGGTCCAGTTGCCGCGCTTGTCGCGGGTGCCGTAGTTCAGATCGTCCATGATGCACCCCCCGACACGTCCGTTCCGAATCGATCCGTGATTGGAATGTTCATACTGTTGACAAACGCCGCTGCATAATCCTTTCATTGAGTCTGACGCATTTCCCTTCTTTTCCATCATTTTCTGCGTCGCAGAAATGAAGGATTCCTTCAGGAGGCCACATGGCCAAACGTTCCACGATTCAGGACCTGGCCGCCCGGGCGGGCGTCAGCGTCTCGACCATCGACCGTATCCTGAACGGGCGCAGCGAGGTGCGGTCCGCCACGGCGGACAGGGTCCTTGCCGCAGCCGAAGAGATCGGCTTCTACGCGCTGCCCGCCCTGCGCCAGCGCTTGCAGGGCGACCGTCCGAAAGCCCGGCTGGGCTTTCTTCTGCAGCAGTCGCACCGGACATTCTACCGGATGATTTCCGAAGCCCTGCGCCAGGCGGCGGCAGAGTCGCTCGATCCGGTCGAACTGGTGATCGAACACATGGACGATCTGTCGCCCGAGGCGGTTGCAGACCGGATGCTACGGATGGGAGATCATGTGCAGGCTCTGGCCGTGGTCTCGGCCGAACATCCCCGGGTGGCCAACGCCATCGAAATCCTGGCATCGCGTGGCGTGCCGACCTACGGGTTGATCTCGGACCTGACGGCGGGCTGCGGCACGGGCTATGTCGGTCTGGACAACTGGAAGGTCGGGCGGACGGCGGGCTGGGCGGTTGCGGGCCTGTGCAAGACGCCGGGCCGGGTGGGGATCGTCGTCGGCAACCATCGCTATCGCTGTCAGGAGCTGAACGAATCCGGCTTCCGGTCCTATTGCCGCGAACATGCGCCGGACTTCACGCTGCTGGAGCCGATCCAGACTTTCGAGGACAACGCCATTGCCCGCGACGTGACCGAGCAGCTCTTGCGACGCGAGCCGGATCTTGTCGCCCTGTATGTGGCCGGGGGCGGCATGCCTGGCGCGATGGAGGCCCTGCGCGCCTCGGGGCGGGCAAAATCGATCGTGACGCTGGGCAATGACCTGACCGAACACACCCGCACGGGGTTGATCGACCATGTCGTGTCGATGGTCTTCGCGCATCCGCTTCAGCGACTGGCCACCGAAGCAGTCACGCATATCGCGAAAGAACTTGCAAACGGCGTCGGCCCGTCGAAACGGTTGCTGAACTTTGACATCTACGGCCCGGAAAACATCTGAGCGGTCAACCCAAAGCGGCGAAGCTGCCAGCCAGACCCCACGCCGCGCCCAGGTCCGACGATCCGTTGCGGGCAGTCAGACTGGCTGACCGAAAGTCACTCAGTCACAGCCAGACAAACATTGCCATCGGTTGGGGGATTTAAGTGGTGCCCAGAGCCGGAATCGAACCAGCGACACGCGGATTTTCAATCCGCTGCTCTACCAACTGAGCTATCTGGGCACCGTTTGGTGGGCGGGTGATACCCAAGGCGTCGGGGGCTGTCCAGTGGGAAATGCGCCGATTAATGCGCCTTGGGTGGCGGGTCTTCAGGGGCGTGGTCGTCTGCCTCCTCCCCGGTCTCGGCGGGGATGCGGTAGCTTTCGGTCAGCCAGCGGCCAAGGTCCACGTCAGCACAGCGTCGCGAGCAGAACGGGCGGTAGTCGGCCGATGCGGGCTTGCCGCAGATCGGACAGCTCATGGCAGGCCCCCGGGCAGAAGGTCGGTCAAGGGCAGGCGGTCGCGCTTGCGGGTCATCTCGTAAAGTCCAAGCACCGTCCAGCCCGCAAGGTTGGTCTCGCCGTCGGTCTTGAAGGCGGCCTTCAGGACCTGGTCCAGGATATGCCGCTCACGCTTGGGCATCGGCGCGAAGTCCACCACCACCTGCCCCCCAAGACCGCGAAGCCGAAGCTGTCGCGGCAGGTCGCGGGCCGCGGCGATGTTCGCCTTCAGGCAGGCTGCGGGCGACGTGTCCGGTCCGGTGTTCACGTCGACCGCAACCAGCGCCCGGGTCGGCTCGATCATCATGCTGGCACCTGCGTCCAGGGCGACGCGGGGGGCCAGCAGGGCTTCGACCGCCTCGGTCACGCCATGCCGGGCAAAGCTGCCGGGGTCGGTGTCGGCGTCGTCCACCGCCGGGTCCAGCCAGTCGCGGAACGCCAGATCATGCGCCGAAGGTCCGTCGACCAACAGCTCGGGCCCGCCCGCAAGATCGGCCAGCACCGCCTCGGCCAGGGTGCGCATCGCGGCGATGTCTTCGACGACGGCGGTATCTTCAGCGCCCGCACAGCCAGACCGCAGGATCAGTCCCAGCCGGTCGTCCGCGCCCGCCATCCCGGCCCTGGCCAGGGCGTCAAGCCCGGTCCGGCGGTCGTCGTCCTTGATCCGGCGCGAAATGTTCAACCCGGGAGCCTCGGGCGTGACGATCGCGAAGCGGGACTTGAAGAGAAGCCGCGTCGTGACGGGAACGGCCTTGCCGGGCTCGGTCGGGCCGGTCACCTGCACCAGAAGCCGCTGACCCGGGGCCACGCCCGACACCTGACGCAGAAAGCCCGATCCGCCGGGAAGCTTGACGAAGATGCCGCCCTGGCCCTTGACCGGACGGTCGGCGACCGCGCGGTAGACGGCTCCGGGCAGAACCACGTCATCCACCGGATCGAGGGCAAACTCTTCCAGCCGTCCGTCCACGATCAAGGCTGCGGCCTGACGCCCCGCAATCTCGTCCAGAACCAGTAGACGCCCCTTCATTCCTGCCTCCAGACCGGATAGCCGATGGCGGTCAGAAGCGCCGCCGTTTCAGCCACGGGCAAGCCCATGATGCCGGTGTAGCTGCCGGAAATCCATGGGATCAGCGCACCGGCAAGCCCCTGGATGCCGTAGCCACCGGCCTTGCCCTGCCATTCGCCGCTGGCAAGATAGGCGTTCAGTTCCGCGTCCGAAAGCCGCTTCATCCTGACGATGCTCAGGCTTTCGCGCGCCAGGACCCGGTCGCCCCTGCGCACGGCGATGGCGGTGATCACCTGATGGCGACGCCCGGCCAGAGCGGTGAGGAACGCCGCAGCTTCGCCGGCATCCGCAGGCTTGCCCAGGATGCGCCGACCGAGCGCCACAGTGGTATCGGCGCACAGGACCACGTCGTCGGGACCGGCGGGCACCGCCAGCGCCTTCTCCCGCGCCAGGCGCAGGCAGTAGGGTCGCGGCAACTCGCCCTTGCGGGGGTCTTCGTCAATGTCGGGGGGCAAGATCAGGTCAGGCGTTAGCCCCAGGCCTGCCAGCAGGTCCTTGCGGCGCGGGCTGGCCGATCCCAGGATAAGTCGCATCATCCGGCCGCGCGCATCTTGGCCCGAGAACCGGTTTCCACGTTTCGGGCTGCGCTCACTTGAAGCGATAGTTGATGCGGCCCTTGGACAGGTCATAGGGGGTCATTTCGACCTGCACCTTGTCGCCAGCCAGAACCCGGATGCGGTTCTTGCGCATCTTTCCTGCCATCGTCGCGATCAGTTCATGGCCGTTCTCGAGTTCGACCCTGAATGTCGCGTTCGGCAGGAGTTCCTTAACGACAC
Organism: Pseudomonadota bacterium; assembly: GCA_040385165.1. Taxonomy (GTDB): domain Bacteria; phylum Pseudomonadota; class Alphaproteobacteria; order Rhodobacterales; family Rhodobacteraceae; genus Tabrizicola. The sequence goes on from JAZKHX010000007.1 coordinate 54,817, forward strand.
CGGGGAATTCGAGAATATCTTCCTTGGCCATGGTCTCTCCATTGCAGATGGGCCCGCGAGGTTGGCCGCAGGCTTCCGGGGCGCCGTATGCCCGCGATGGGGCGGGTTTTCAAGCGGATTCTGGAAAACTGCGGGGCGAGGGCAGTGCCGGGCCGGCCTAAAGCGCCCGCATCCAGAATTGCAGCGCCTTCTCGGTCTCCTCGGCTTCGCCCAGGTCCTTCCAGCTGAACCGGGCCAGGACCCCGGGCAGTGTCTGATACCCCCGCCCGCGCCAGAAGGCGTCGTTCGTGCGCGCAGCGGCAGGCCGGGCCGGGTGATCGTCGGGCCGGATGACCGAGCAGAAGGCAACATGGGTCCGCCCAAGGGCGCGGGCATGGGCCTCGCGCAGGTCGATGAAGCGATGGCCGAGGCCGATGCCGCGGTAGGGCCGCAGAAGGACCGACTCTGCCCCGTAGAGGATTTTTTCGGGCGGGATGCCGAGGTCGCGGAAGGGTGCCGCAAACTCCGGCGCGTGGTCCTCCATCGGGGTCGAGGTCGAGGCGCCGATCAGCTGGCCATCGTGGAACGCCCCCACCAGAAGCGCGCCGGGGTTGTCGCGGTAGGTGGCGAGGTATTCGCGTTCGTATTCGAGGGAGCCATCGTAAAGGTAGGGCCAGTCCCGGAACACGGTGATCCGGAGCTGGGCGACCCCGTCGAGGGCGGCCTCCAGGTCGGAGCCGCGCAGGACACGGACGTCGATCTCGTCGATGTTCACTGGCTCACCTGCCGGATCCAGTCGTTGAGGTTGTAGAAGGTGGTGATGCGGCTGATAAGGCCGTCCCGGACCTGAAAGAACCCCCCGGCGGGGAGGATATAGGTCTGCCCCTTCGCCTCCGGCAGGCCGGGGTCGGTCTTCAGGTATTCCCCGTGGACCATGAACTCCGCCGCCCCCCGGGTGCCGTCGTCGGTGGCGAAGATCGTGAGGTCGCGCAGCTGCTCGCGATAGCTGACCCCCATGTGACCGCAGAACTCCCGGAACTTCGTCTTCCCGATCCGGTGCCCGCCCTCGTTCACCCGATGCTCGATGTCGTCGGTCAGGCAGGCAAGCATCCCCTCGGGGTCGCCCGCGTTGAAGGCGTCGTAGTAGCGGCGGATCAGGGAGAGGGTCGTCTCGCGGGTCATCGGGGTCTCCTTTGCGGCCAGAGAGTAGCGGGCCGGGGCAGGGTTTCCAAGCCGGAGGGGACGGGCCCAGGGCGGAAAGCGACCTTGGGGGGAGGGGTGTCCACGGTGGACAAAACGGAGTCCGTGAGGGATTTCAGAGGGTTGGTCGTGGGCGTTAGGGGATTGTTAAGGGGTGATCTCTGGGGAGAGTCGCGGCTGGCCCAGACCTGCGAAGTTTGGTGCGCATGAAATGCGCACCCTATGCAGTGTCGTCGCCGCTTTCGCGGGGTGACAGGCGCGAGCGGGGCACCAGAGGCTCGACCGGGCGGGTGCCCAGTGGACACCCGCCCGGCCGGATTGCCCGGAGCCCCTAGAGTCTGTCCGACGCTGATCGAAGCGTCGGACAGGCTCCAGCTTCCTCGTGATCGCCTGTCTGTCGACAAAACCGGAGTCCACTTTTGTCGGTCAGGCTCCAGCCGAAAGGCAAGGGGCTCTCTCCACCGCCTGCCAGGATCGCGCCGCCCATTCCCTGCCACCGGGCGGACCCGCGACCGGTGCCGCGTTCAGCCCGCCGGGCAGGTAACCGCGGCATTGAACGGCGTGAACACGCCGGACGGATTGGTGCGCTCGGTCCAGACATGCAGGTCATAATGCGGCTCGAAACCGTGCGCCTGGTCCCCGTCCATCGCCGGATCTTCGGCCATCATGTCCCATTCCTGATCGCCGAATTTCGGCGGCGCGCTGTTGCCGGCAGCCTCCCAGGCCTTGATGAAGACCAGGTTCTCGACTCCGGCAAGAACCAGCGAGCCGTCGGCCTGTGGCTCGTAGAGCAGGACCGAGGGCATGGAGAGATCGGTGTTCAGCCCCTCGCCCGTCACCCGCGGCTTGAATTCGGTGATGCCGAGCCGGGCCGGGTTGATATAGTGGATCCCCATCGCGCCCAAGTCCGCCGGCAGACCCTCGGCCGCCGCCGAGATGCAGCCGCCGGGATCGGGCACGAAGCCGTCCGCCAGCGCCACGGCAACGTCCTTGTATTTCGCCGAAGCATCGCGGACGGCATCGATCAAGTGCTGGTCCGCCATCGCAGGTATCGCCCATGCAAAAACAGAAACGGCGGCCAGTGCCGCTTGTCCCATCGTTTTCATGAATTCCCTCCCAGGGTTTTCGGATCGGTTGTGTCCGATCCCTCCCGGATAATAGCACGCCAGCCCCGGTGGCGATATGAGTCCTTCCGTTCCAGCGCGGTCCCGGCCCGGACCGCAACCGGGCCCAAACGATCAGGCCGGCCAATGGCCGCTCGGCTTTGTGCAACATCGCGGACCCACCCCTGCACATCGATGCCGTCGGGGGGCAGTCACATCTTCAGCGCCATTCAGCCCTGCAACGTCCTTACCCCATACCCCTCGCCCCGCGCCTTCATCGCCGCCACGGCGGCCACGGACGCGGCAGCCGTCGTGAAATATGGGATCTTGTCCATCAGCGCGACGCGGCGAATATCGCGCGAGTCGCTTACCGCCTGATTGCCCTCGGTCGTGTTCATCACCAGGGCGATGTCGTTGTTCTTCAGCCGGTCGACGATGTTCGGGCGGCCTTCGTAGACCTTGGCGACGGCCTCGGAGGGCACGTTCTCAGCGGCCAGCCACTTCGCGGTGCCCTTGGTGGCGACGATCACGAAGCCCATCGCCACAAGGTCGCGGGCGGCATCAGCCAGCGCCGAAGTCTTGTCCATGTCCTTGACCGACAGGAAGACGCGGCCCTCGGTCGGCAGGATCGTCCCGGCGCCCATCTGGGCCTTGAGGAAGGCCAGCGCGAAGGTGCGGTCCCAGCCCATCACTTCGCCGGTCGAGCGCATTTCCGGCCCGAGGACGGGGTCGACGCCGGGGAAGCGGGCGAAGGGGAGGACGGCCTCTTTGACCGAGAACCAGGGCGTGTTCGGGTCGGCCAGTGTCAGCGGGTCGGCGAGGGGCAGGGGGCTGTCGGGGCCGACGCCGGCGGGGTAGGGCGCGCGCATCGGGAAGTTGGACAAGGGCTCACCGGCCATCAGGCGGGCGGCGATACTGGCGATGGCAGAGTCGGTGGCCTTGGCGACGAAGGGCACGGTGCGGCTGGCGCGCGGGTTCACTTCCAGGACATAGATCGTGCCGTCCTTGATCGCGAATTGCACGTTCATCAGGCCGACGACGTTCAGCGCAAGGGCCATCTGGACGGTCTGGCGTTTCAGCTCCTCGACCATCTCGGCCGACAGCTGGTGCGGCGGCAGGCAGCAGGCCGAGTCGCCGGAGTGGACGCCGGCTTCCTCGATATGTTCCATGATTCCAGCAACATGCACGGATTTACCGTCGCTTAATGCATCCACGTCAACCTCGACTGCACCAGAGAGGTAGCTATCAAGAAGGACAGGAGACGAGCCGGAAACCTGAACGGCGGTGGTGATGTAGCGTTCAAGCTGGGCGTCGTCGCGGATGATCTCCATCGCGCGACCGCCAAGGACGAAGGAGGGGCGGATGACCAGAGGGTAGCCGACGTCTTGGGCGACGGTGAAGGCCTCGTCCCGGCTGCGGGCGGTGCCGTTGTGCGGCTGCTTCAGGCCAAGCTTGTGGAGAAGCTGCTGGAACCGCTCACGGTCTTCGGCAAGGTCGATGGCGTCGGGCGTGGTGCCGAGGATCGGGATGCCTTCTTCGTGCAGGGCGTTGGCGAGTTTCAGCGGGGTCTGGCCGCCGAACTGGACGATGACGCCGTGCAGGGTGCCATTTTCCTGCTCGACCCGCAGGATTTCAAGGACGTGTTCCAGGGTCAGCGGTTCGAAATACAGACGGTCCGAGGTGTCGTAGTCGGTGCTGACGGTCTCGGGGTTGCAGTTGACCATGATGGTCTCATAGCCCGCGGCGGTGAGCGCATAGCAGGCGTGGACGCAGCAGTAGTCGAACTCGATCCCCTGGCCGATGCGGTTCGGGCCGCCGCCGAGGATGACGACTTTCTTGGCCTTGGTGGGCCGGCTTTCGCATTCCACGTCGCCCATCGCGGGGTGTTCGTAGGTGGAATACATGTAGGGGGTCTGGGCCTCGAACTCGGCGGCGCAGGTGTCGATGCGTTTGAAGACGGCATTGACCCCAAGGCGGGTGCGGGCGCGTCTGACTTGCGCTTCGTCCCGGCCGGTGAGTTTGGCAAGACGGGCGTCGGTGAAGCCCATCATCTTCAGGCGGCGCAGGGCTTCGGCGTTGGTGGGCAGGCCGTCCTTGCGGATGGTGGCCTCGGTGTCGATGATCTCGCGGATGCGGGCAAGGAACCAGGGGTCGAAGGCGGTGATCTGGTTGATCTCGTCGTCGGTCAGCCCGTGGCGCATGGCCTGCGCGATGACGCGGAGGCGGTCGGGGGTGGCCTGGCCAAGCGCCTTGACGATGGAGGCTTTGTCCGGTGCGCCCGGAATGGCGATTTCGTCAAAGCCGGTGAGGCCGGTTTCTAGGGAAGCGAGGGCCTTTTGCAGCGACTCGTGGATGGTGCGGCCGATGGCCATCGCTTCACCCACGGATTTCATCGCGGTCGTGAGGTTGGGTTCGGAGCCAGGGAATTTCTCGAAGGCGAAGCGGGGGATCTTGGTGACGACGTAGTCGATCGAGGGCTCGAACGACGCGGGCGTGACCTTGGTGATGTCGTTGTCCAACTCGTCCAGGGTGTAGCCGATGGCGAGTTTGGCGGCGATCTTGGCGATGGGGAAGCCGGTGGCCTTGGACGCCAGCGCCGAGGACCGCGACACGCGGGGGTTCATCTCGATCACCACCATGCGGCCGTCGGCGGGGTTGATCGCCCATTGCACGTTGGAACCGCCGGTTTCGACCCCGATCTCGCGCAGGACGGCGATGCTGCCGTTGCGCATGATCTGGTATTCCTTGTCGGTGAGGGTCAGGGCCGGGGCGACGGTGATGCTGTCGCCGGTGTGGACGCCCATCGGATCGACGTTCTCGATGGAGCAGACGATGATGGCGTTGTCGGCGCGGTCGCGGACCACCTCCATCTCGTATTCCTTCCAGCCGAGCAGGGATTCATCGACCAGCACCTGAGCCACCGGCGAGGCTTCGAGGCCGGATTTCACGATCGCCTCATAGTCGTCGCGGTTGTAGGCGACGCCGCCGCCGGTGCCGCCAAGCGTGAAGGCGGGGCGGATGATGGCGGGGAGGCCAACGTATTCGATGGCTTCGATGGCCTCGCGCACCCCGGCGGCGATGTCGTATTTGCCGGACGGCAGCTTGGGGGCAGCGATGATCGTGGCCTTGGGGTTTTCCAGGCCGATCCGGTCCATCGCCTCGCGGAAGAGCTTGCGGTCTTCGGCCATTTCGATGGCCTCGCGCTTGGCCCCGATCAGCTCGACGCCGAACTGGTCCAGCACGCCCATGTCGGCCAGCGCCAGCGCGGTGTTCAGGCCGGTCTGCCCGCCCATCGTCGGCAAAAGCGCGTCGGGGCGTTCCTTTTCGATGATCTTCGCCACAACCTCTGGCGTGATCGGCTCGATGTAGGTGGCGTCGGCCAGACCGGGGTCGGTCATGATCGTCGCGGGGTTCGAGTTGACCAGGATCACCCGGTAGCCTTCCTCACGCAGGGCCTTGCAAGCCTGGGCACCGGAGTAGTCGAATTCGCAGGCCTGGCCGATGACGATGGGCCCGGCGCCGATGATCATGATCGACGTGATATCGGTCCGCTTCGGCATGTCAGCCCCCACCTATTGCGCAAAATTGTGCGGGTTATAGACAGAAGCGACCGGGGCGCAAGCGGATTCCGGGTCGCGCCAGAGGCGAAGAAAAAGGCCGGGGGCAAGCCCCGGCCTTTCCGATTTCCGGCGTTGTCGGGGGATCAGCCCTTTTCGCCGACGGCAGCCTCGGCCGCCGCGATGGCGGCCTTGCGGGCGGCGATCTTGTCGCCTGTCGGCGGGCCCTCGAAGCGGCGGCTTTCGACCGCAACCCAGAGGATCAGCGCCAGCACGATGAAGCCCAGGACGACGTAAAGCACACGTTCGTTCGGGGGCGCGACGGCGATGAAGAGGATGACCGCCATGCCGACGACTGCCAGCACCGTGACGAGCTTGTAGACGCCGGCAGACATCGCCCAGGGTCCGGGGTTCGGCCATTTGGCGGTGCCATAGGCCAGGAGCCCGGCGACCAGCGGGACAGTGAAGGACAGGAACAGGAAGACGAGGGTGGAGTTCACCACGATCACGTAGATCGAGGTTCCAGCGATCTTGATCGACATCGCCAGCACCACGTAGAGGATGCAAAGCACGGTTGCCGTCCAGATCGCCGCAACCGGCGTGCGGTATTTCGGCGAGACGGAAGCGAGGGTCTTCGACCCGACCGGCATGCCATCGTCGCGCGAGAACGCAAAGAGCATCCGGCTGGCCGAAGTGACGGTCGCAAGGCCGCACAGCAGCTGGGTGATCAGGATGCCCAGATACAGCAGGGATTTCAGCCCGGAGGGCATGATCGCGTCCATGGTGGCGAAGAACATCCCCCAGCCCTGGCTTGCCGCGGCGGCAAGGTCGGGAATGGCCAGGGTGATGGCGCTGACCATGATCCAGCCGATCAGCGACGACCAGAGAACGGCGCTGACGATACCGCGTGGCACGGATTCGGCGGCGTTCTTGGTTTCCTCGGAGGTATGGGCCGAGGCGTCGTAGCCGGTGATCGTATAGACCGGCAGTAGCAGGCTCAGCAGGAAAAGATAGGCGATACTGGTCGAGGCCGGGAACACGTTGCCACCCGCCTCGCCCGAAAAGTTGGTGAAGGTCCAGAGCCGCGAGATGTCGATGGCCGGAGCGAAGTAGAGGGCCGCGACCACAAGCACGGCGGTGGTGGCGAAGATGATGTAGCCCGAGATGTCGGTCAGGAAGGTCGTGACCTTGATGCCGACATGGTTGAGAACCGCCTGGGCAATCGTGATCGCGGCGACAAAGAGGACGACCTGCATGTCCGTGCCGGTAAAGCCGAACAGCGATCCGAAGGTTCCGGCAAAGAAGTACGCGGTGCCGATGTTGATCGCCCCGAGGACGGTGATCAGCCCCAGAAGGTTGAGCCAGGCGGTCAGCCAGCCCCAGAAGCGGTTGCCCAGGATCGAGGCCCAGTGGTAAAGCCCGCCCGCTGTCGGGAAGGCCGAGGCGATCTGCGCCATCGCCAGCGCGAACATGCCCGAGATGATGCAACCCACGATCCAGCCGATCCCCGCCCCGGCGCCGCCGACCGAGGACACTGCCTGGGCGAAGGAGTTGATCCCCCCGGACAGGATGTTGATGATCGAGAACGAGATCGCGAAGTTCGAGAATTTCGACATGGAGCGTGACAGCTCCTGCGCGTAGCCCATGCCATGAAGGACTTTCATGTCCTCATGCTTGGCATGGTCGTTGTAGTCGTCGGAAGCCATGGAATGTTCCCTTCGTACCGTTGTTGGACGCATTGTTGTTATTCGTTCAGTCCGGGCCACATCATGTGGTGGACCGGTACTGGCGACAGGGAAGCGCGATTTTGATCATCAGGCAAGCTTTGAATACGTTTCCTGACCTTTCGATCAGGAAATTTCGCGCGCGGCGTCGTTTTCCACCCTGCAAGGGGCGTGGAAACGGCTGGCGACGGGGGCGGGATCGGCCTATCCCGGGCATCATGGGGCAAAGGGGACCTGCGCGGTGATCCTGATCGAACACGGACCGGGAGGAGTGCCCGCGCTATTCGACCAGCCGCGCGCCCTGATCGTGGCGCATCGGCCGGCTGACGTCCCGCGCGCGCTCGGTCGGGCCGAGGCGGCGCGTGCGGCGGGGTCCTGGATCGCGGGCTATGTCGCCTACGAGGCCGGCTATGCGCTGGAGCCAAGGCTTGCCCGGCTGATGCCACGCGGAAGACCCGGCCCTCTGGTGGCGCTGGGGGTCTTTGACGGCCCGCGGTCGGCCGAAGCGGTGCTGGACCTGGCGACGGCCGAGGGGCGGTCGACCGTCATGACTGGGCCCCGGCCCCGGATCGGCCGCCGCGCCTATGGCAATGCGGCGCGCAAGGTGTTCGACTACATCGCGGCGGGGGATTGCTATCAGGTGAACCTGACCTTCCCGATGACGGCGCGGCTGGTTTCGGGCACGCCGCTCGGCCTTTACGGCGCGTTCCGGCGGACCGGGGCGGTGGGGCATGGGGCCTATGTCGATCTGGGGGTGGGGCCGGTGGTGGTGTCGCGCTCGCCGGAGCTGTTCTTCAAGGTCGAGGGCGGGCGCATCGTCACCCGCCCGATGAAGGGCACGCGGCCCCGGGGCAAGGATGCGGCCGAGGATGCGGCGATCATCGCCGATCTGCGCAGCGACGGGAAGGACCGGGCCGAGAACCTGATGATCGTGGATCTGTTGCGCAATGACATCTCGCGTCTGGCGCGGGTGGGCAGCGTCAGGGTTCCCGCGCTTTACGCGATCGAGACCTACGGGACCGTGCATCAGATGACCTCGACGGTCGAAGGCACCCTGTCGGAACCCGCGACCCTGCCGGGGCTGATCGGCGCGCTGTTTCCCTGCGGATCGGTGACCGGTGCGCCGAAGATCCGGTCGATGGAGATCATCCGCGAACTGGAACGGCAGCCGCGTGGGGTCTATTGCGGGGCGGTCGGCTGGATGTCGCCGGGGGGCGATGCGGATTTTTCGGTTGCGATCCGGACCCTGTCGGTCTCGGGGTCGGATATCGTGATGAACGTGGGCGGCGGGCTGACGCATGGCTCGACGGTCAAGGGCGAATGGGAGGAGGCGCTGTGGAAAGCGCGCTTCGTGAAGGCGGCGGTGAGCCGGGACTGAGGCTGATCGAGACGCTGCTGTGGGACGGGGCAGGGGCCCCGCGCTGGCCGCTGCACCTGGCGCGGCTGCGCCGGTCGGCAGGGTTGCTGGGCTGGCTGTGTCCGGAGGTCACCCCGTCCGGCCCCGATCACCCGGCACGGCTGCGTCTGACGCTGGACCGGGAAGGCACCGTCGAGTGGACGGTCGCGCCGCTGCCCGCGGCCAGGGCGGAATGGCGGGTGGGGCTGGCGGCCCAGCGGCTGCGGTCCGACGATCCCTGGCTTTCGGTGAAATCCACCCGGCGCGAGGCTTATGACCAAGCCAGGGCCGCGCTGCCAATGGGTTTGGACGAGGTCATCTTCGTGAACGAACGCGGCGAGGTCTGCGACGGCTCGATCACCACGGTCTTCTTTGACCGGGGGCAGGGGATGCGGACGCCGCCCCTGTCCTCGGGGCTTTTGCCCGGGGTGCTGCGGGCGGAACTTGGCTGCCCGGAGGAGCTGCTGCCGGCGGATGATCTGCCCGGGGTCCGGCTTTGGGTCGGCAACGCGCTGCGGGGGCTGATGCCCGCGGTCTGGGCCGGATGAAAGCGCCGGGGGTTTCACACCCCCGGACCCCCGTGGTGTATTTCCGAAAAGAGCAAGCGGCAGGCTGGCCGCTCGCGGGGTTGACTTGGGGGGCGGGGCAGGGTGTATCGGCGCGATGAAGTGAAAGCCCTCGGAAGGGGAACGAGAATGCACGCCTATCGCAGCCATACCTGTGCAGGTCTGATGAAGGACCACGTGGGCCAGACCGTCCGTCTGTCCGGCTGGGTCCATCGGGTGCGCGACCATGGCGGCGTCCTCTTCATCGACCTGCGCGACCATTACGGGATCACGCAGCTTTTGTGCGACGGGGACTCGCCTGCCTTTGCTGCCTTGGAAAAGGTGCGGGCGGAATGGGTCATCCGGATCGACGGCCGGGTGAAGGCGCGGGATGCCTCGCTGGTGAACACAAAGATCCCGACCGGCGAGATCGAGGTTTACGCGACCGAGGTCGAGGTGCTGGGCGCGTCCGAGGAGCTGCCGCTGCCGGTCTTCGGCGACACCGAATACCCCGAGGAGACGCGGCTGACCTACCGCTTCCTCGACCTGCGGCGCGACACGATGCACCAGAACATGATGCTGCGGTCGAACGTCGTGCGCTGGCTGCGCAATGCGATGTGGGACCAGGGCTTTACCGAATTCCAGACGCCGATCATCACCGCCTCGTCGCCCGAAGGCGCGCGGGACTTCCTGGTGCCGTCGCGGCTGCATCCCGGCAAGTTCTATGCCCTGCCGCAGGCGCCGCAGCAGTTCAAGCAGCTGATCCAGGTCGCGGGCTTCGATCGCTATTTCCAGATCGCCCCCTGCTTCCGCGATGAAGACCCGCGCGCGGACCGCTCGCCGACCGACTTCTACCAGCTGGACGTCGAGATGTCCTTCGTCACCCAGGACGACGTGTTCGCGGCGGTCCAGCCGGTGTTGCAGGGCCTGTTCGAACACTTCGGCAAGGGCCGCAAGGTCCACGCCGACTGGCCGCGGATCGCCTACCGGGACTCGCTGAAATGGTTTGGCTCGGACAAGCCCGACCTGCGCAACCCGATCCGGATGCAGGACGTGTCGCCGCATTTCGCTGGTTCCGGCTTTGCGATCTTCGCCAAACTGCTGGAGCAGGAGGGCAACGAGGTCCGTGCCATTCCCGCGCCGAAAGGGCCGTCGGGCGAACCCGTGGGCCGAAAGTTCTGTGACCGGATGAACGCCTTTGCGCAACAGCAGGGGCTGCCGGGGATGGGCTACATTTTCTGGCGCGAGGCTGAGGATGGGTCGGGCATGGAGGCCGCAGGTCCCCTGGCCAAGAACATCGGGCCAGAGCGGACCGAGGCGATCCGCCAGCAACTTGGGCTTGATAAGGGCGACGCCGCCTTCTTCCTCGGCGGCAAACCCGAAACCTTCGAACCCATCGCGGGCCGGGCGCGCAATGTCATCGGCGAGGAACTGGGGCTGACCGACAAGGACAGCTTCCGCTTTGCCTGGATCGTCGACTTCCCGATGTACGAGAAGACCGACGAGGGGAAGATCGACTTCAGCCACAACCCCTTCTCGATGCCGCAGGGCGGGCTAGAGGCGCTGAACGGCGACCCGCTCAAGGTATACGCCTACCAATATGACCTCGCCTGCAACGGCTATGAGGTCATCAGCGGTGGCATCCGCAACCACAAGCCCGAGATCATGTACAAGGCCTTTGAACTCGCGGGCTACCCGAACTCCGAGGTCGACAAGCGCTTCGGCGGGATGGTCAAGGCGTTCAAGTATGGCGCACCTCCGCATGGCGGCTGTGCGGCGGGGATCGACCGGCTGGTGATGCTGCTGGCCGACACCCAGAACATCCGCGAGGTCATCATGTTCCCGATGAACCAGCGCGCGGAAGACCTGTTGATGAACGCCCCCAGCGACCCGACCTTGCAGCAGCTGCGCGAGTTGAACCTGCGCGTCGTGCCGAAGGACAGCTGATGTACCAGGCGTCCGTCCCCGTCTTCCGCCACTACCTGTCGCGCGTCAGCGACATCGTGGCGGTGGCGGGGCCGGATGCCCTGGACGCCCGCATTGCCGATGCCTTCCCGGCCCGCCAGCAGTTCGCCACTGCGGCGGGCTTTGCCTTGCGGATCGCCTGCCCGCTGGCGGGGCGCGCGGTGCCGGATCTGCCGCAGGGCCTTGGTCCGCGTCTGGCCGTTGCCCGCGCGATGTTGGGGTCGATGTCCCCGGCCGATTTCGAGGGGGCAGAAACGCGGATCATCCGCCATCACGCGGGCTTTGCCGTGCTGGAGCAGACCGGGGCGGAGTTTCTGCACCTTTACGGGACACCCAATTTCTTCTTTCACCTGACCATGGGCTACGCCGCCCTGCGCGCCGCCGGGGTGGCCCTGGGCAAGGCGGATTTCGACGGGTTCCACGTCTATCCCGAGGGCTTCCGCTTTTAGCGACGTCGCGGGAAACCGCCAAGCCACCCGGACCCGTCCGACGGAGCGGGCGATCAGGGGCGTAAGTCTTGTGCAAACCAGCCGAAAAGAGGCGCAGGATGGACGCGGACGGAATTGCAATCCGGTTCGGCCACGGCCTGCCCTCCAGCATGTCACACTCCGAGGGGCTGGCCAGGCCGGACCGGGCGGCGGCGCATCTGGCGCGCAAACTTGCGGTGCATTTCGTGGCCGATGCGCCGGATGCGGGGCTGGTGGCCGATCTAGAGTCTGTCTGACGCTGATAGAAGCGCCAAACAGCCTCCAGGTGTTTCGTGGTCGCCTGTCTTTCGACAAAACCGGAGTCCACTTTTGTCGGACAGGCTCCAGACGCTGTCTTCCGGATGACCGGGGGCGACCTCAAGGCTCCCAGCCTGGCCCTTCCGGCGCATCTTGGGGCGGCCGTGTCCTTGGCAGCTGGCCGGGACTTGGCGAGGCGGACCTTTACGACCGCCGCGACCTGATGCCCACCTCGGACGTCCGCGACTGGGCGGCGGAGGCGATGAAGGCGCTGTTCGGCATCGACCAGGCCACGCTGGAGGGTCAGGTCTTCCCCGGCCTGCGCATGGAGGCACCGAAGGTCCTGATGCTCTGACCTTGCCGCCCGCCGCCTGCCGGGGCATCCTTGGCCCGGGTAGGGACGGAGGGATCGGAGATGGACGGCAAGGCACTAGGGGCCGAGGTGCGAGGCTGGACGCCGCCGCCGCGACCCGACCGGTTGGCGATGGACGGTCGGCTGGTGCGGCTGGAACCGCTGGATGCCGACCGTCATGCCTTTGATCTGCAGGCCGCCTTCAGCGGTCACGACGCGCTTTGGGACTACATGCCCTACGGCCCTTTCGCCTCGGGGTCGGCCTATCACCGCTGGGCGCGCGAGCGGGAAGCAGGTGAGGATCCGCGCTTCTTCGTTCTGCGCGACCGGGATACCGGGCAGCCGGGCGGCATCGCCAGCTATCTGCGGATCGCGCCCGAGGCCGGGTCGATCGAGGTCGGCCATATCTGCATTGCGCCGGTCCTCCAGCGGAGTGCGGCCGCGACCGAGGCGATGTTCCTGATGATGGACTGGGCCTTCCGGGCTGGCTACCGGCGCTATGAATGGAAGTGCAACGCGCTGAACCTCGCGTCGCGGCGGGCGGCGCAGCGGCTGGGTTTCAGCTTTGAAGGCGTGTTTCGCAACCACCTGATCGTCAAGGGGCGCAATCGCGACACGGCCTGGTTCTCGGTCATCGACAGCGAATGGCCGGCGCTGGCCGAGGCCTATGCCGTCTGGCTGTCGCCCGCGAACTTCGACGCAAAGGGTCGGCAGCGCGAGCGGCTGTCGGACCTCACCCGGCTGGTGCGGGCGGCAAGCGACCCGGCCCTGCCGGAATGACCCTGGCGCAGGTCCGAGCCTGTCCGGCGCAGATCGCGGCACAGATCGCGGCGCAGATCGCGGCACAGGCCGGAACTCGCGTCGGCGTGGTCGCCTGTCCGTCGACGGGCCCGGGCCGTCAGGCAAGCGGGCGGAGTGCCGCGAGGCGTTCGTCGATCATCTGCGCCACGCGCGCCCGGTCAAATGCCGTGGTGCTGGACCGTGCCGCCGCTTCCAGCGCCAGATCGCCCGAGGCCCGCGCAAGGCTTTGCACGAAGGCCCGGGCATAACCGGGATCGCCCGGCGTGGTGATCAGGCCCGCCGCCCGGACCAGATCGTCGCGCAAGGCGACCGGATCCCCTGCGGGAGATGGCACCTCCTCGCCCTTCGCGATCGGTCCGACGCCGGTGGTCAGCTGGCGAATCAGCCGGACCAGCCCGGCGACCGAGCCGATGGGTTTTTCCAGAAACCCCGCCGCGCCCGAGTCGAGGGCGGCATCCCGCCCTTCGGGATCACCCGAGATGCCCAGCACGGGAAAGCCTGCGGCGGACAGTTCCGCAATCAGATCCTCACCCCGGCCATCGGGCAGGCCGAGGTCGACGATGGAAAGGTCGGGACGGTAGCAGTTCAGGTGAAGCCGCGCGATTTCAAGGCTTTCCGCCCGGCGCAGCCGCGCGCCCGCCCGATGCAGGATCAGCCGCAGCGCATCGCAGGTAAAGCGGCTGTCGTCCACGATCATCAAGGTCAGTCCCTGCAACGGCAGAGCCGCGCCGCCCGGCGGCGGTGATGGCATCAGCGGATCGGGGCGAAACGGCATGGTGGACCTCCTGGCAGACGGATGAAGTTTCCTCGGGCTGCGTAAAGCCCCGGTTAACGGCCCTGCGACCATCACACCCTTGCATGGGGCCCGTCCCGGTCGCATAAGCCCGGCAGAACCTGTGAGGACTCCATGATCGGACGCCTGAACCACGTCGCCATCGCCGTCCCCGACCTTGAGGCCGCGTCGGCGCAGTATCGCGGCACGCTGGGCGCGAAGGTCGGGGCACCGCAGGCCGAGCCGGACCACGGCGTGACCGTGGTCTTCATCGAATTGCCGAACACCAAGATCGAGCTTCTGCATCCCCTGGGCGAAAGCTCTCCCATCGCGGGGTTCCTGGAAAAGAACCCCTCGGGCGGCATCCACCATATCTGCTATGAGGTGGAGGACATCCTGGCCGCGCGCGACCACCTGAAGGCCTCCGGCGCTCGGGTGCTTGGCTCGGGCGAGCCGAAGATCGGGGCGCATGGCAAGCCCGTGCTGTTCCTGCATCCCAAGGACTTCAACGGCTGTCTTGTGGAACTGGAACAGGCATGACCATCACCGCGATCATCGTTCTTTATTCGGTCACATGGTTCATGACCCTGTTCTGCGTGCTGCCCTACCGCACGGTTTCGCAGGACGAGGCCAAGGACATCGTTCCAGGCACCCCTCCGGGCGCGCCAGCCGGGAACGTGATGAAGCGCAAGGCCTGGATCACCACGCTGATCGCGACGCCGATCTGCGCGGTGATCGTCGGGATCATCCTGTCGGGCTGGATCACGGTCGAGGATCTGGACTGGTTCGGCCGGATGAAGCCCTGACCCAGGATCCTTGAGCAGGGACTTGCACAGACCCTACCGGCCCGCGCGTGCCAGCCGGTGATAGAGATGCGTGAAGGTCGCCACGCCCAAGACCGGAATGACGAGGTTCAGGACCGGCACCGACAGCGGTGCGGCCATCAGTGTGCCCGCAGCCCAGAGCGTCCAGCGGTTGCGGCGTCGCATCGCCTTGACTTCGGTCGCGGGCAGGCGGCGCAGCGCGACCAGGCTGAAATACTCGCGGCCCAGCAGGAACCCGTTCACCGCCCAGAAGACCAGCGGGATGCCCGGGCCGACGAAGGGGTAAAGAAACAGCGCCCCCAGGTTCACCGCGATGACCACGCCCAGAAAGTTCGCCGACTGGCGCAGTCCCTCGCCCAGCGAGAGCGGCGTGGCAGGCGGCAGGCCGGGGTAGTGCCGGTCCTCGACCGCGTCGGCCACGTCTTCCAGAAAGAACCCGGTGAAGGCCGAGGCGACGGGAACCATCAGGAAGACCGACAGACCGATCATCAGGAACAGCGACGCCCAGCCAAGGAATGTCTCGACCCCCGAGACCGGACCGATGACCGGCAGGTCCACCGTTTCCGGGGACAGCCACCAGATCGCCTGCAGAAACAGGATGTAGGCGGCGAAGAGAAGCGCCAACGACAAAAGGACGCCCAGGCCCACGACGCGGCGAAAGCGGCGGTCGCCAAGCTGGCCGAGGGCGCGGAGAAAGGCCGCGAAGATCACCCGTCGACCCAGCTTACCAGACGTGCAAGGTCGGGTCGGGGCCGGTCCGGGCCGTCTGCGGGCGGGGTGGCGATATGGACGATCCCGGCGACGGTTTCGCCCTCGGTGCAGCCAAAGGCGCGGGCGGCAAAGGTTGCGTCATGCGCGGGCCATCCGGTCAGCCAGCAGGCCCCCCAGCCGGCGGCCTCGGCGGCGTTGACGATCCCGAAGCACAGCGCCGCGGCAGAGGCCCGCTGCTCGGCCAGCGGGATCTTCGGCGACGCCTTGGGCGAGGAGATCGCCACCACGGCGAGCTTGCCCAGATCATATTGCCCGCGCCCCTTCGCCACCATCTCGGCATCGCCGCCAAGCTCCACCGCCCGCGCTTCGGCCAGATCGGCCAGTCGGGCGAAGGCGGCGCCCTGCACCACGATCAGCCGCCATGGCTCCAGCTTGCCATGGTCGGGCACGCGCGTCGCGGCGGTCAGGATCTCCTCGACCTGTGCCCGGTCCGGCACCGGCAAGGTGAAGAGCTTGGCCGGGCGCGAGCGGCGGGCGTTCAGGAAGGCAAGGGCTGCGGCGTTGCGGGCAGGCATGTCGGATCCTCGGGACAGGCGGGGTCCCTGGCGGTTTAGCCGCCCGATTCATGCAACGCCAGTCCCGATCATGGCAAGCAGCGGAGGGCCGTCCGGCGAACGGACGATTTTTCGTCGAATAATCGCGGGGTTGGAATCGGAGGCTCCCGCCTAAAGCCCAAGCGTCAGCGCCGCTTCGTCGATCCAGGCCGCAACAAAGGCGTCAAAGCGGCAATCGGGCTGGCGCTTGGCCAGTATGGCGGCAAGCGGGTCGGGGGCAGTGACGGGGGCGCCGGACAGTTCCTCCAGCACGGCATGACCGCAGAAGGGGACGTAGACCTCGGAATAGCCGCCTTCATGGACCAGGGTCAGCCGCCCATCGCACAGCCGGTCTGCGGCCTGCATCACCATCCGCGTCAGCATACGAAAGGTTTCGGCGGTGCAGAGCATCCGGCCCAGCGGATCGACAGCAGCGGCATCGAAACCGCAGGCGACGATGATCACGTCCGGCTTGAACCGGTCGAGGGCGGGCAGGACGACCCGCTCCATCGCGCGAAGATAGCCTGCATGGCCCGTTCCGGGCGGCAAGGGCAGGTTCAGGTTGCAGCCAAGGCCCGCGCCCGCCCCCTGCGCCTCGACCCCCCCGGTATCGAGGGGATAGTTCCGGTCCTGATGCAGGCTGATCGTCAGCACATCGGGGTCGTCGTAGAAGATCGCCTCGGTCCCGTTGCCGTGGTGGACGTCCCAGTCGATCACCGCGACGCGGATTGCCAGGCCTGCGGCCTGCGCCGCCCGGATCGCCACGGCGATGTTGTTCAGAAGGCAGAAGCCGTTCGGGAAATCGGCGGTGCAATGGTGCCCGGGCGGGCGGGACAGGGCATAGGCGTTGCGCACTTCGCCCCGCAAGACGGCCCGAAGCGCGGCCGTCGCAAGCCCCGCCGACAACGCCGCGATCTCGTAGCCGCCCGCGCCGAAGGGCGCGCGCAGGCCCAGCTCGCCCCCGCCCGCATCCGACATCGCCTTGAAGGCGGAGAGGTAGCTTTCCGGGTGGACGCGAAGAAGATCGGCCGTTGTCGCGGCCTCGGCCCCGCGCATCGACAGGTGCCGCGCCAGCCCGGTCACCTCGATCAGGTTGCGCAGCCGCCGCTTGGTCTCGGGGTTCTCGGGCAGGCCTGCGGCCATGGGCTGCACAAGGCCCGCGACCGGCAGCGTGAAGGCGTAGTTGCCGCCGCCGTGCCAGAAGCAGCGTTCGTCGGACAGGAAGGCGGTGGTCATCAGCAGTCTCCTTTGCCCGCAAGCTTAGAGCGGGATGAGTTATCGTGGAACCCTTACGCTGCTTTACCGCGCCGATCAGCAGGCACCCGGACCGATCAGGGGACTGTCCAGTGGACAGGCACCCGGTCCGTTGGCTGAAGGCGCAAGCCGCAAGCCAAGGGGTGTGGTGCAAAGCCTGACGTCGGAAAATCGGGCAAGAGAGACAGAACGGCTCGCACTCGTTTCTCGGAGTGGCATTTCGATGTTCCGCCAAACCTATCCCGCTCCAAGGACAGCCGTCCGGCTTGGCCAGCGGGCACCGCCCGGGCGTGCCTTGCTCCGGCTCTCTCACGATCATTTGTGTCAAGTCGCCTTTTGCCATTTGTGCCCGGCGGGATACTTCGCTTTACTGGCGGGGCAAGAACCCCGGAGGGAGCAAGAGGCATGGCCGACACCAAGGCGCTGGTCGCGGAAATCGAGGCGCTGGGCGCGACGCTGGGGCAGGCGAAGGCCTCGATCAACCGCCGTTTCATCGGGCAGGAGAAGGTGGTGGACCTGGTCCTCGCCTCCATGCTCTGCGGCGGCCATGCGCTGCTTGTCGGTCTGCCGGGGCTTGGCAAGACGCGGCTGGTCGATACGCTTGGCACGGTGATGGGCCTCAAGGCCAACCGCATCCAGTTCACGCCGGACCTGATGCCGGCGGATATCCTCGGGTCCGAAGTGCTGGAAACCGGCACCGACGGCGGCCGCGCCTTCCGCTTTGTCGAAGGCCCGATCTTCTGCCAGCTTCTGATGGCGGACGAGATCAACCGGGCCTCGCCCCGGACCCAATCCGCACTTTTGCAGGCGATGCAGGAGAAAGAGGTGACCATCGCGGGCCAGCACCGACCGCTGGGGCGACCGTTCCATGTCCTTGCGACCCAGAACCCGATCGAGCAGGAAGGCACCTATCCCTTGCCCGAAGCGCAGCTGGACCGCTTCCTTGTGCAGGTCGACGTCGAATATCCAACGCGCCAGACTGAACGCGACATCCTGATCGCCACCACCGGGACCGAAGAGGCCGAGGCGCATCAGGTCTTCACCGCCGAAGGGCTGATCGGCGCGCAATCGGTGATCCGGCGGATGCCGGTGGGCGAACAGGTGGTCGAGGCGATCCTTGACCTGGTCCGCGCCTGCCGCCCGGGCGAAGCCGAAGGCCGCGATCTTGCCGACAGCCTGTCCTGGGGTCCCGGCCCCCGCGCGGCGCAGGCGCTGATGCTGACGGTCCGGGCCAAGGCGCTGCTGGAAGGGCGGCTTGCGCCCTCGATCAGCGACGTGGCCGACCTTGCCCAGGCCGTGCTGGTGCATCGGATGGCGCTGTCCTTTGCAGCCCGCGCCCGGGGCGAGACGCTGGCCGGGATCATCTCCCGCGTCACGACCAAGACCCTGCGGCTTGAGGCGGCGGCGTGACGGCAGCGACCGATCCCCGCTCTCCCGACCTTCGCACGCCCGACCTTCGCACGCGGGCCGAGGCGCTTGGGCAGACGCTGCCGCCCCTGCTGGCCGAGGCCGAGATGCTGGCTTCCACCGTGATGATGGGCGAACATGGCCGCAGGCGCGCAGGGCTGGGGGACGAGTTCTGGCAATACCGCCCGGCCCATGCCGGGGATTCTGCGCGGATGATCGACTGGCGGCGCTCGGCCCGGTCTGACGCGCATTTCGTGCGCGAACGCGAATGGCAGGCGGCGCAATCGGTGACGATCTGGGTCGATCCCGCGAAGTCGATGGCTTTCTCGGGCGACAAGTCGCGCGCACCAAAGGCGGACAGGGCCAAGCTGCTGGGGCTGGCGCTGGCGGTGCTTCTCTTGCGCGGGGGCGAGCGTGTCGGGCTTGCGGGACTGGCCTCGCCCCGGTCGGGTCGGGCGCAGCTTCTGCGGCTGGCGGCACGACTGTCGGACCGGGACGGGGCCGAGGATTACGGCGCGCCGGAAACCGAAGGCATGGTCAGCCATGGCCGGGGCGTGTTCCTTTCGGATTTCCTCGGTGATCTCAAGGGCATCGAGGCGGGCCTTGCGCGCGCTGCCGACCGGGGGGTGAAGGGCGTGCTGATCCAGGTCCTTGATCCGGCCGAGGAGGAGTTTCCTTTCGACGGCCGCACGATCTTTGAATCGATGGGCGGCACGATGCGGCATGAGACCCAGCGGGCTGGCGATTTGCGCATCCGCTATCTTGGCCGGCTGGCGGAGCGGAAGGATCGGCTGGCCAGGCTGGCCCGCGCGGTCGGCTGGCATTTCTCGACGCATCACACCGGCGCGCCTGCGCAATCCGCGCTCCTTTGGGCCTATGCCGCGCTGGAGGGCGGGCACTGATGTTCACGCTTGGCCCTCTGGGTTTCGCGGTGCCCTGGCTTCTGGCGGCGCTTGTCGCGCTGCCGATCCTGTGGCTGCTGCTGCGCGCCGTGCCACCCGCCCCGATCCGGCGGCGGTTTCCGGGCGTGGCGCTGCTTCTGGGCCTCAAGGACGATGAGGCCGAGACTGACAAGACGCCGTGGTGGCTGCTGCTGCTGCGGACGCTGGCCGTGGGCGCGCTGATCCTGGGCTTTGCCGGGCCGGTCCTGAACCCCGATGACCGGGTGGCCGGAACCGGGCCGATGCTGATCGCCGTCGACGGCGGCTGGGCCGATGCCCGCGACTGGCCTCAGCGGGTGGAAAAGATCGAGGCGCTGATCGGCGAGGCCGGGGCCCGTGGTCGCACCGTGGCGCTGATCCGGCTGACCGATGCGCCCGACAGGGTCGAATTCCAGACCGCCGAGGCCTGGGCAGGCCGGGCTGCGGGCCTGCAACCCCAGGCCTGGGCCCCCGGGGCCTTCGGTGACTGGGCGGCGGCCCTGCCAGAGGGCCGGTTCGACACGGTCTGGCTGTCGGACGGGCTTGCCCATCCCGGGCGCGAGGACCTTCTGGCTGCCCTCCGCTCGCGGGGTGACGTGCAGGTGGTCGAGAACCCGCGCCCGATCCTGGGCCTGCATCCCGCCGGCTATGCCGAGGGACAGGTCACGGTCGCGGCCAGCCGGGTGCCCGCCGGGGCTGCGGTGTCGGTCGATGTCGTGGCGCAAGGCCCCGACCCTGCCGGGATCGAACGCGATCTGGGCCGGGTGACGCTGACTTTCGACGCGGGTGCCCCGAAGGCCGAAGCCGCGATCGACCTGCCGCCGGAACTGCGCAACCGGATCACCCGCTTCGTGCTGGAGGGCGCGCGCACGGCGGGCGCGGTCAGCCTGGCCGACGACAGCCTCAAGCGCCGCAAGATCGCGCTGATCCGCATGGGCGCGGACCAGGAAACGCTGCAACTCCTGTCGCCGCTGCATTACCTGCGGCAGGCGCTGGCGCCCACGGCGGACCTGATCGAGGGGAACCTGACCGACACGCTTCTGGCCAGCCCCGATGTGGTGGTCCTCGCCGATGTCGCCGATGTCACCGAAGGCGAGCGCGCGGCGCTGATGGACTGGCTGGAGAAGGGCGGCCTTCTGCTGCGCTTTGCCGGGCCGGTCCTGGCGGCCAGCGATGTGGCGCGGGTGGAGGAAGACCCGCTGCTGCCGGTCCGTCTGCGCGAAGGCGGTCGCACGGTCGGCGGCGCGATGAGCTGGGGGGAACCGAAGGCGCTGGCACCCTTCCCGGAAGGCTCGCCCTTCTTTGGTCTGACCGCGCCCCCGGACGTGGTGGTGCGCGAACAGGTGCTGGCGCAGCCGGACCCCGACCTGGCGCTCCGCACCATTGCCGCACTGGAAGACGGAACCCCCCTGATGACCCGCAAGGTGGTGGGTGCGGGCCAGGTGGTGCTGGTTCATGTGACGGCGAATGCCGAATGGTCGTCGCTGCCCTTGTCAGGCCTTTTCGTGCAGATGCTGGAACGGCTTGCGGTGTCCACCAAGCCCGCCACGCCCGAGGCGACGGACCTTGCCGGGCAGGTCTGGGTGCCCGAAGTGGTGCTGGACGCCTATGGCCAGACCTCGGACGCGGGCGATCTGCCGGGGGTCGAAGGCGAGGCGCTGGCCAAGGCCGTCGCCGAGGGACCAAGTGCCGCGAACCCGCCCGGGCTTTACGCCGGGTCCGAGCGCCGCGTGGCGCTGAACGTGATCGGGGCCGAAACCGTGCTGGAGCCTGCCGTCTGGCCCGCCGGTGTCCCTGTCGACAGTCTGGACGCCCGCGCGGTCAGGGCGCTGAAGGGAGAGTTCCTGTCCTTTGGCCTTGTCCTGCTGATCCTCGACGTGCTGGCAGCACTCTGGCTTGCCGGACGGCTGCGCGGGCTGACCCGGGGCGTGTCGGCGGCCCTGGTGCTGGCGCTGCTGGCCGCCGTGCCGCGCGGGGCAGGGGCGCAGGAGGCGGCACCCGACGACGCCTTCGCGCTGGAGGCGACAGGGTCGGTCGTCCTTGCCCATGTGCTGACCGGCGATCCTGCGGTGGACGACATGGCGCAGGCGGGGCTTCTGGGCCTGTCCGACAAGCTCTGGCAGCGCACCTCGGTCGAGCCGATGATGCCGATGGGAGTGGACATCGAGAAGGACGAACTTGCCTTCTTCCCCTTCCTCTACTGGCCCGTGGTCGCCGGGGCGGCAAAGCCGTCGGACGCGGCCTATGCCAAGCTGAACCAGTATCTTCGCACCGGCGGCATGATCCTGTTCGACACCCGCGACGCCGATCTGACCGGCTTTGGCGGCGGGACCACGCCGGAAGGCGCGGCCTTGCAGACCATCGCCGAGGGCCTTGACATCCCGCCCCTCGAACCGATGCCCGCCGACCATGTGCTGACCCGGACCTTCTACCTTCTGCAGGACTTTCCCGGTCGCTATCAGGGCGGGCAGGTCTGGGTCGAGGCCTCGCCCGATGCCGAGGCGGAGGCGGCGGATGGGATGCCGTTCCGCAACCTCAACGACGGGGTGACGCCCGTGGTGATCGGCGGGGCGGACTGGGCTGCGGCCTGGGCCACGGACGAAAGCGGCGTGCCGCTGGTGCAGGTGGGCCGGGGCTTTGCCGGGGAACAGCAGCGCGAGATCGCCTACCGCTTCGGGATCAACCTGATCATGCATGTGCTGACCGGCAACTACAAATCCGATCAGGTCCATGTGCCTGCCCTTCTGGAAAGGCTGGGACAATGAACGCCACCGTGGTCTTCGCGCCGCTGATCGGCTGGCCGCTCCTTGTGGCGGTGGGCGTGGTTGCGGCGCTGCTTGTCGGTCTGGCGCTCTGGCGCGGGCTGTCGGGCTGGTGGCTCCGCGCGCTGGCGCTGGGCGCGCTGATCCTCGCGCTGGCCAATCCGGCCCTGCAGGAGGAGGACCGGCAGACGCTGTCGGACATCGTGATCCTGGTCGTCGACGACAGCGCCAGCCAGGGCCTGTCCGACCGTCGCGCCCAGACCGAGGCGGCGGTGGCCTCGGTGCAGGCGGAAGTGGCGCAGATGCCGAACACCGAGCTGCGCATCCGCCGCGTCGGGGACGGCGACGAGGATACGGGGAGCCTGGTCATGACCGCGCTGTCCGAAGCATTGGCGGAGGAGCCGCGCGCCCGGGTCGCCGGGGCGATCCTGATCACCGATGGCCGGGTCCATGACGCGGGCGTGGTGCCGAACCTGCCGGCCCCGTTGCAGGTTCTTCTGACCGGCAGGGCCGCAGACTGGGACCGCCGCATCGTCATCAAGAACGCCCCCGCCTTCGCCATCATCGGCGAAGACTTCAAGCTGGACCTGCGCATCGAGGATGTGGGTGCCGCCCCGTCCGGGACGGGCGAGGTCGATCTGACCATCTCGATCGATACCGAAGATCCCCAGACCTACACCGTTCCCCTGAACGAGGATCTGGAGCTTCCGGTGACCCTGCCGCATGGCGGGGCGAACGTGATCCAGTTCTCGGTTGCCCCGGTGGACGGCGAGATCACCGACCGCAACAACGCCTCGGCGGTGCAGATCAACGGTGTCCGCGACCGGCTGCGGGTGCTCTTGATCTCGGGCGAGCCGCATGCGGGCGAACGGGTCTGGCGCAACCTTCTGAAATCCGATGCGGCGGTCGACCTCGTGCATTTCACCATCCTGCGCCCGCCGGAAAAGCAGGACGGGGTGCCGGTTGACGAGCTGTCGCTGATCGCCTTCCCGACGCGAGAGCTGTTCGTCGAGAAGATCGAGGAGTTCGACCTGATCATCTTCGACCGCTACCGGATGCGGGGCATCCTGCCGATGTCCTACATCGAGAACGTGGTGAAGTATGTGAAGCAAGGCGGCACCGTCCTGGTCGCGGCCGGGCCGGAATTCGGCGCGGTGGATAGTCTGTATCGCTCGCCCCTGGCCGAGATTCTGCCGGTCGCGCCGACGGCGCAGGTGATCGAGCAAGGCTTCCGGCCCAAGCTGACCGACCTTGGCCGCCGCCATCCGGTGACCGAAGGGCTGGAAAAGGAAGCGCCCGAGGGGGGCTGGGGCCGCTGGTTCCGCCAGATCGAGGTCGAGCAGACCGCGGGTCAGGTGCTGATGACGGGGGCGAACGACCTGCCGCTTCTGGTGCTGAACCGGGTCGATCAGGGACGGGTCGCGGTGCTCGCCTCGGACCAGGCCTGGCTTTGGGGCCGGGGCTATGAAGGCGGCGGGCCGCAGCTTGAGCTTCTGCGCCGCCTTGCGCACTGGATGCTGAAAGAGCCCGAGCTGGAGGAGGAAACCCTGACAGCCGAGGTGAAGGGCGAGGCGATGACCATCATCCGCCGGTCGCTGGCGGACGAGGCCCCCGGCCCGGTGACAGTGACGGCTCCGGACGGAACCAAGGTCGAGCTGCCGATGCCGCTTGCCGCTCCGGGGCGCTATCAGACGGTCTGGCAGGCCCCCGCGCTGGGGCTTTACCGGCTGGAACAGGGCGATCTGACCCGGGTCATCGCCGTGGGCCCCGCCACGCCGCGCGAGTTTGCCGAAACCATCGCCTCGGGCGAGGCGCTGCTGGCGGCGGCGGAAGCCACGCGGGGCGGCGTCACCCGGCTGGAGCCGGGGTCGCCCGACATCCGCACGGTCGCCGAAGGGCGGGTCGCGGTCGGTCGCGGCTGGATCGGCATTACCCCGCGCGAGGCGTATCTCACCACCGAGGTCAACGTCGTCCCCGTCCTGCCCGCCTGGGCCTGGCTTCTTATCGCCGCAGGTCTGGCCGTGGTCGCCTGGCTGATCGAAGGCCGCAAGGGCGCAAAAGCCGCCTGAGGCCCGCGCCCGTGGCCCGCGCCGGCGATATCGAGTGCCTTCGGCACGCCCTTGTGTCTCGCCTCTGGCGGTTCCCGCCAACCGGCTCGGACCGGCGCTCCGCGCGGGGAGTATTTGCCGAAAAGAGCAGGACAGGCGTCAGGGCTCGCGCTGCAGGATGACCCTGCGCGAGGCCGAGGCAAACTCGCGCCGGATCAGGATGCCGGTGGCCAGCGCCGTGCCGGCCATGAGGCCCCAGGGTCCAAGGAGCCAGCCCAGGGCCGCGAGCGCGTAGTAGATCGACCGGAGCCCCCGGTTGAAGCTTTTCGCTGCCGTGATGTTGATCTCGGCCGCTTGTCCGGCGCGGTGGAAGGCCAGCGGGTCGGCGGGGTCGTTCGGGACGGCGGCCATCAGGATCGAGCAATAGCCGAACAGCCGGTGCGCCCAGACGAACTTCAAGAGCGCATTGGCCAGAAACCCGATCACCGGCAGCATCTTCAGCGCAACATCCGGCCCGGTGCCCGAAAGGGGAAGCTCATCGGTCAGCCGCTGCACCGTCGCCGCATTGCCGATCACCGCGATCCCGCCGCCGATGGCGATCATGCTGGCCGAGGCGAAGAACGCGGTGCCCTGCCGCAAGCTGTCGATCAGCGTCGCGTCGAAGATGCGCGGCTGGCGGGTGACGAAGGTCTTCATCCAGTCGCGGCGGTAGTCCTCCATCAGCGACGAGACAGACGGGCGTGCGCCGGGCGGATGCTCGCTGACCCAGCCGGCGATCAGCCAGGTCAGGATGAGAAAGCCGAGCGCGACAAGGTCGATCAGCGGGAGGGCGGAAAAGTTCACTGTCATGAGGGCAGCCTAAAGCCTGTCCGGCAAAAGGGGAATCCGGAATTGTGGAAAGTCGGTCGACCCCTGAGCCGCGCCCGCCTGGCACGTCGATCTGCGTCGACGGGCCCCGTTGTCCGGGTTTTCCCTTGTCCTGCGCCAGAATTGGTTATATTTATTTACCAGTAACCGGGAGAATTGCCATGCAGATGCCAGCGCCGGACCTTGGCGTCATCGCCCGGAAAGCCCGGATCGTCGCCCGGCTGCGCGGGGTTCTGGCCCCCGACAGCGTGATCGACGCGCCCGAGGAGCTGCGGGTCTACGAATGCGACGCGCTGACCGCCTATCGCTGCCCGCCCATGGCCGCGGTCCTGCCCCGCACCACCGAGGAGGTGTCCCGCGTCCTGCGCATCGCCCACGAGGAAGGCGTGCCGGTCGTGCCGCGCGGGTCGGGGACCAGTCTGGCGGGCGGGGCGATGCCGACTGCCGATTGCCTGATCCTGGGCGTCGCGCGGATGAACGCCGTCCTTGAAACCGACTACGAGAACCGGTTCATCCGGGTTGAGGCGGGGCGGACCAACCTGTCGGTCTCCGGCGCGGTCGAGGCCGAGGGGTTCTTCTACGCCCCCGACCCTTCCAGCCAGCTGGCCTGTGCCATCGCCGGGAACATCGCGATGAACTCGGGCGGGGCGCATTGCCTGAAATACGGGGTGACGACCAACAACCTTCTGGGCGTGACGCTGGTCAAGATGGACGGCACCGTGGTCACGCTGGGCGGGCCCTGGGGCGAGCCTGCGGGGCTGGACCTCCTCGGCGTCGTCTGCGGGTCCGAGGGCCAGCTTGGCGTCGTCACCGAAGCCTGGCTGCGCATCCTGCCCAAGCCCGAAGGCGCGCGGCCGGTGCTGGTCGGCTTCAACTCGAACGAGGTCGCGGGGGCCTGCGTCAGCGACATCATCAAGGCCGGCATCCTGCCCGTAGCCATCGAATTCATGGACCGCCCCTGCATCCGCGCGACCGAGGCCTTTGCCAAGGCGGGCTACCCGGACTGCGAGGCTTTGCTGATCATCGAGGTCGAGGGGTCCGACGCCGAAATCGCCGAGCAACTGGCCCGGATCAAGGACATCGCGCTGGCCCACGACCCGGTCGAATTCCGCGAGGCGGCGGACGAGGATCAGGCCAAACGCATCTGGCTGGGCCGCAAGTCGGCCTTTGGTGCGATGGGACAGATCAACGACTACATGTGCCTGGACGGGACCATTCCCGTGTCCTCGCTCCCCCACGTCCTGAAGCGCATCGGCGAGATGAGCCGGGAGTTCGGCCTCGACGTCGGCAACGTCTTCCACGCGGGCGACGGCAACATGCACCCCCTGATCCTGTTCAACGCCAACACCCCCGGCGATCTGGAGAAGTGCGAGGCTTTCGGGGCGGAAATCCTCAAGCTGTGCGTCGAGGTCGGCGGTTGCCTGACCGGCGAACATGGCGTGGGGATCGAAAAGCGCGACCTGATGTCGGTGCAGTTCGCGCCGCAGGACATGGAGGCGCAGATGCGGGTGAAGGATGTCTTCGACCCGAAGTGGCTGCTGAACCCGGCGAAGGTGTTTCCATTGGCGACAAGCCAGACGCGGCGCGCAAGCTGAAACCCCGGGGGCCTGCCCCCCAGTCCGTCGGTTTCTCGAACCGATGGCGAAACCGACGGACTACCCGGGATACTTGTGGACAGAAAATGAGAGCGCGATGCGGCCTGTGACAGAAGCGGAACTGGCGGAAGCCGTGGCGGGGGCCTTGGGTCCCTTGCTCGTGCGCGGCGGGGGCACGCGGACGCTGGGTCATGCGGTGGGCGAGGTGCTGCAAACCGGCGGCCTGTCGGGGGTAGAGCTGTATGAACCCGGCGCTTTGACGCTGGTGGTGCGGGCGGGGACGCCGGTGGCCGAGGTTCAGGCGGTGCTGGCAGGCGAGCGTCAGCGGCTGGCCTTCGAGGTGCCGGACCTGCGCGGGCTTCTGGGCCGCGAGGGTGCGTCGACCATCGGCGGCGTGCTGGCGGCCAATGCCTCGGGTCCGCGGCGGGTGCAGGTCGGCGCGGCCCGCGACGCGGCACTGGGGGTGCGCTTTGTCGATGGCAGCGGGACGGTGGTCAAGAACGGCGGCCGGGTGATGAAGAACGTCACCGGCTATGACCTGGTCAAGCTGATGGCGGGCAGCCGGGGGGCGCTGGGGGTCCTGACCGAGGTCAGCTTCAAGGTTCAGGCGGTCCCCGAGGCCGAGGCGACGCTGGTCATCGAAGGTCTGGGCGACGCGGCGGGTCTTTCGGCCTTGCGGACCGCCCTGGGGTCGCCCTTCGACGTCTCGGGGGTGGCGCGGCATTCGGGGCGCAGCCTGATCCGGGTCGAGGGGATGGCGGGGTCGGTGGCCTATCGCACCGACCAGTTGCGCGCGCGCATCGTGGGAGAGGTGACCGTGGCCGAGGGCGACACCTCTGCCGCGCTTTGGCGCGAGGTCCGCGACGTGGCCCCCCTGCAAGGCAAACCCGGAGAGGTCTGGCGCATCGCGACCCTGCCCACCGCCGCCGCCGGGATCGTCGCCCAGCTGGAAGGCGAGGCGCTGTGGGACTGGGGCGGGGGGCTGATCTGGCTGCGCCTCGATCCCGGGCGCGGGGCCGAGGTGGCAGCGGCCGTCGCGGGCAAGGGGCATGCGACGCTGGTGAAAGGGCAGGGCGGCCCGGTCTTCCCGCCGGAAGAGCCCGAGGTGGCGGCGCTGGTGGCCGGGCTGAAGGCAAAGTTCGACCCGCGCGGGATCTTCAATCCGGGGATGATGGGCTGATGCAGACGACCTTTACCCCCGAGCAGTTGAAAGACCCCGGCATCGCCCGATCGAACCAGATCCTGCGGTCCTGCGTCCATTGCGGTTTCTGCACCGCGACCTGCCCGACCTATCAGGTGCTGGGCGATGAACTCGACAGCCCCCGGGGCCGCATCTATCTGATCAAGGACATGCTGGAGGCAGGCCGCCCGGCGGATGAGAAGACGGTCAAGCACCTTGACCGGTGCCTGTCCTGCCTTGCCTGCATGACGACCTGCCCAAGCGGGGTGCACTACATGCACCTGATCGACCACGCCCGCGCCCATGTGGAAAAGACCTACAAGCGGCCCCTGATGGACCGCCTTCTCCGCGCGACCCTTGCCCGCATCATCCCCTATCCCGGTCGCTTCCGCCTGGCGCTGCTGGCCGCGAAGATCGGCAAACCCTTCGCCTGGATGATCCCCGACGCGCGGGTGCAGGCGATGCTGCGGATGGCGCCGAAGACCATCCCCCCGGTCAGCCGCAACGACGATCCCCAGGTGTTCCCCGCGCAAGGGGAACGCCGGATGCGCGTCGCCCTGATGACCGGCTGCGCGCAGAAGGCGCTGAACACCGACATCAACGACGCGACGATCCGGCTTCTGCGGCGGCTTGGCTGCGAGGTTGTCATCGCCAGGGGGCAGGGCTGCTGCGGGGCGCTGACGCATCACATGGGGAAGGAAGACCTGTCCCATGCCCATGCCGCCGCCACGATCCGCGCCTTCATGGCGGAACAACGGGCGGGGGGGCTGGATGCCATCGTCATCAACACCTCGGGCTGCGGCACCACGCTCAAGGATTACGGCCACATGTTCCGCACCGACGCGGGCCTTGCCGGGGATGCGGCGACGGTTGCGGGCCTTGCAAAGGACATCAGCGAAGTGCTGACCCGGCTTGGCCTGCCGCAGGGCGCGCCCAAAGGCCTGCGCGTCGCCTACCATGCCGCCTGTTCGCTCCAGCACGGCCAGCAGATCAAATCCGCGCCGAAGGACCTGCTGAAACGCGCGGGCTTCGAGGTGGTGGAACCCGCCGACAGCCATCTTTGCTGCGGATCGGCGGGGACCTACAACCTGCTGCAACCCGCGATCAGCGCCGAACTCAAGCGCCGCAAGGTCGCGACGCTGGAGGCGAAGGCCCCGCAGGTGATTGCGGCAGGCAACATCGGCTGCATGATGCAGATCGGCTCGGGCACCGGCGTTCCCGTGGTGCATACGGTCGAGCTTCTCGACTGGGCGACCGGCGGGCCACAGCCGCGGGCCTTGCAGGCCTGATCCGATCGTCGCGCTTGCGCGACCGGCCCAAAATCCGCCAAAGTCGGCGCGTAAGGCTGACAGCCGCGCGGAAGGGGAGGTCCCATGCGTCACCTGTTCCGCGGTTTTCTGCCCGGTCTTCTTGTCGTCCTGCTGACCTTTGCGGGATCGGCACAAGCCCAGGACGCAGGCATGGTCAAGCTTGAAACGGCCGACGATTCCCGGGGCTGGGATGCCGTGGGCAAGCTGATCCTCGGCAAGCGCGGTTTCTGCACCGGCGCCCTGATCGGGCCGCAACTGGTGCTGACGGCGGCGCATTGTCTGTATGACAAGACCACCGGAGTGCAACTGCGTCCCGAGGAGATCGAGTTTCAGGCCGGGTTCCGCAATGGCCGGGCTGTCGCCTATCGCCGGGTCAGCCGCGCGATCGTCCACCCCGACTACCGCTATGCCGCCGCGAACCAGTTGGACCGGGTCACCGATGACCTCGCGCTTCTGGAGCTTAGCCAGCCGATCCGGCTACCGTCGCTGTTGCCGTTCGAGACCGGGGCAACGCCCGTCGAGGGCGACGCCGTCGACGTGGTGTCCTATGCGCAATACCGCGAGGAAGCGCCCTCGATCCAGGAAGCCTGCGAAGTGCTTGCAGGCCGCCGCGACGCCCTGATCCTGACCTGCAGCGTCGATTTCGGATCGTCGGGTGCGCCGGTCTTTTCCATCCGGGACGGCGTGGCGCGGGTCGTGTCGGTGATCTCGGCCAAGGCCGAGATCGATGGCCGCAAGGTCGCTTTGGCCGTGCCGCTGGCAGAACCGCTCGCCGCCCTGCGCGCGGCACTTGAAGACAGCAAGGTCGGTTCCGCCCAGGGCGGCAAGACGGTCAGCCTGCTGTCGGGAGGAACCGGATCGGGGGCAAAGTTCATCAAGCCATGAAAATGCTTTTCACTCTTTTCATAGTTCTGGCCGGTGCCGCCGCGGCGCAGGACAACTCGGGCCTTGAGGAGCTGACCACGCGGGAGAACCTGCGCGGCTTCGAGCCGGTGGGCCGGGTCGATGTCGAGGATGGCGGCTTTTGCACCGGGGCCTTGATCGCCCCCGATCTGGTGCTGACCGCAGCGCATTGCGTGTTCGACAGCGATGGCACCCGGGTCGATCCCGGGCGGATCAGCTTTCGGGCCGGATTTTCCTATGGCTCGTCGCTGGCCGAGGTTCCGGTCGCACGCACCGTGGTCGACCCCGGCTACCGGGTCGTCAATCCGGCCCCGCCCGAAATGATCGAACGCGATGCGGCGCTCCTGCAGCTTGCCGATCCGATTCCCAGTGCGCTAATCTCTCCCTTTGTCGTGGCACGGCCCGGCAACGGCGACGAGGTCAGCGTCGTTTCCTATGCCGAAGGTCGGGAAGAGGCGTTGTCCTGGCAGCGGCTCTGCCGTGTGATCGGTCGGCAGGAGCGGCTGATCGCGATGGATTGTGACGTGACCTTCGGAGCCTCGGGCGCGCCGGTTCTCGACCGGTCGGGCTACCGCGCGAAGATCGTGTCGATCATCTCGGCAGGAAGCGAGGACAACGGCAAGCCGATCTCGATCGGCATGGAACTGCCCGCGCTGGTCGACCGGCTGAAGGCAGCCCTGCGGCGCGGGGATGCCGCCTATGTCACCGGAACGGCTGTGGCCCGCGACCCGGCACCTGCCGAAACCGGCATCGGCATCGGCATCGGCACTGGCACCGGGCTGCCGGGCAAGCCTGCGAAACGCTTCGTTCCCGGCACCGGTTTGGGCACCAGTTCCGGCAACGGCGCGCGGTTCGTCTCACCCTGAGTGTCGTCCTGGCTGGCCCCTTGAAAGCCGATTTGCCGCTTCCTACCTGACTGTCATCCGGGCGCCATGACGGGCCCGGGCAACCTGCCTTGCCCCCACAAAGGGAAGGCCCCTGACATCGCTTCCAGGAGGATGACAATGCGCAACCTTGATTTCGCGCCGCTTTACCGTGCCACCGTCGGCTTTGACCGGATCGCCGACCTGATGGACCGGGTGCTGTCGACCGACGTCGCCCAGCCGACCTATCCGCCCTACAATATCGAGAAGACCGCCGAGGATGCCTACCGCATCTCGATCGCCGTCGCCGGGTTCACGCCGGACGAGCTGAGCGTCGAGGTCAAGGACGGCAGCCTGTTCGTGACAGCCCGCAAATCCGCCGAGGATGGCGAGCGCACCTATCTGCACCGCGGCATAGCCACCCGCGCCTTCGAGCGTCGCTTTGCGCTTGCCGACCATGTCCGGGTCACAGGTGCGGTGCATGAACACGGGATGCTTCACGTCGACCTCGTCCGCGAGACGCCAGAAGCGCTGAAGCCGCGCCGGATCGAGATCGCCCGCAGCGCCGCGACCCCGGTGCTTGAGGGCAAGGCCGAAACCGTCAACTGAGGCCGAAGCCCCGACGTCGAAGAAGCCCGGCACCTGCCGGGCTTCTTCTTTTGCCGGCGGTTGTGTCAGCCGCGCTCCGCCCGGCGGTGCCACACCCAAAGCGGCCAGGCGATCATCGGCGCAGGACGGTCGGCAGGGCTCTCCGGTTTCGGCTGTTCGCTGAAACTTGCCCAATATGCGTCCTCGGACTGCGGCGTTGCGCGCAGGGTGCCTTGCGACAGGGACGTGATGGTAAGCGGGGTGATCATGGCTCTCTCCTGCAGGGTTGGATTTCTGCAGTCAGTCTGCCGCGCCATGCCAGTTTATGTCCTTTGTGGACCGCCTTATTCTTCCTAATTTTTCCAAAGTGGCAGAGCCGCGCTACTCCTCCAATCCCGCCACTCGCAATCCTTCCAGAATCGCAGCGCAGCGGTCCGGTTCCTTTTGCGGCTGCCCGGCCCAGATGCTCGCAATGGTGGCGTCCGGGGCAAGGTTGCGGAATTCGGCGAGAAACTTGTGCGCTTCGTCCATCCGGCCAAGATGGGCATTGGCCGCGATCAGCATCCAATAGGTGCATTGAGAACTCGGCCGCAGCGTCAGCGAGCGGGCGGCCCAGATGAGGGCTTGTGGGTAATCGCCGAGGATCATCTGACAATGCGCGATCCCGGTCAGGGAAATGTGGGCGCCCGGATCACGGGGACCGAGCCGGATAGCCCGGTGAAAATACGCCAGCGAGTCCGCGATACTCCCGCAATGCAGCTGCGCGATGCCCGCCCGGCTGACAACCAGCAGGTCATTGGGGTTGGCCTCGACCGCCGACTGGATGGCGGCCATCGCCAGGTCATAATCTTTGCTGTTGTGGAGCAAGGCCATGCTGCAATGCGCAATCACCGTCGCATCCCCTGCCGCACGCTCAAGGCCCCGACGCGCCAGGTCGGCGCATGTCTGCCTGTCGTCGGGGCCGATCGGCGGATAGGCCATGGTATTCGAATGGCCGATCGCAAAGGCGGCGAGGGCCAGCAATACCGGATTCTCGGGCTCCAGCACCAATGCCTCCGTCAACAGCGCAAAGGCTTCCGTATTGTCCTCGGCGGTCTCCATCGAAAGCTTTGGCAGCGCCCGCAGGTATAGGTCGTAGGCGGCGATGCTTCCCGGCCGTTCCCGGCGCGACCGTTCAAGCTCGGCCTGCTGGATATGCGGCTCGACGACGGTCGCGACGCTTTCGGTGATGCGGTCCTGAAAGTCGAACACCTCATTCACCGCGCCGTCGAAATTCTCGGCCCAGATATGCTGGCCGCCTTCGCATTCGACCAGTTGCGCGCTGATCCGCAATCGCTCGCCCGCCCGGCGCACAGAGCCTTCCAGCACATAGCGCACGCCAAGCTCGCGACCGACCAGTCGGACATCGACGGCCTGGCCTTTGTAGGTAAAGCTGGAATTCCGCGCGATCACGGCAAAGCTTTTGAACCGCGACAGGGCGGTGATGATGTCTTCCACCACGCCATCGGCGAAATAGTCCTGGGTTGCGTCACCGCTCAGGTTGGCAAATGGCAGCACGGCAAGGGCGGGTTTCGGGCTGTCGCGTGCCTCCGGTGCCGGGGTTTGGGGCACGATCAGACGATAGCCGATCCTTGGCAGCGTCACGATCCAGCCCTGTCCCTGCGGTCCCGGGCCCAACAGCTTGCGCAGACCGGCGATCTGCACCGTCAGATTGCCCTCCTCGACCGTTTGATCGGGCCAGACAAGGTCCAAGAGCGCACCTTTGGTGACCGGCTGGCCGTCGGCGGCCAGTAGGGCTTGCAGAAGGGTGCCAGCCCGCTGGCCAAGTTCGCTGGTCTGGCCGTCGCAGCTTAGGGTGCGGCGGTCGGCGTCAAAGGTGAAGGGACCGAATGTGCGGGTCATGGCAAAGCGTATCAAGTGGACGGTGGAATGCAACAATGCCGAGGGCTCCGTGTCCCCCGGCATTCAGGTTAGGCTAGTTTGACAGGCTTTGTGCCAGCCGCATCAGGTTCACCGCCTCGATCCGGTAGCCGAAGGCATCCTCGCCCCGGTTCGCCAGCGCAAGGTCGATGGCCTTATCCCAGCCCCAGTCGCCCAGATAGGCTGACCCCTGCAACAGCTGCCCGAACCCGGCGACAGCCGCCGCAAAGCGGGTTTCCGTCGAGGCCGCTTCGGTCCCGGTGATCGGCGTTTCCACCAGCGTGGACGCATCCGCGCCCGGAGCCTTCCAGCGCAGCCGCAGAAAGCCCAGCTCTCCCGCCGCCCCGTCCGCCGGGGCCGCGCCATAGCGCAAGGGATCGTTCAGCAACGCCTCGGACCCCGGCGCCGTCACCTCGTAGATCGCGGTGACCTGCGTGCCTGCGCCGATCTCGCCCGCGTCCACCGCGTCATTGTTGAAATCCTCACGCCGCAGGGCACGCGTCTCATAGCCGATCAGCCGGTATTCCGCGACCGTGGCCGGGTTCCATTCGACCTGGATCTTCACGTCATCCGCGATGGGGAACAGCGCCCCGGTCAGCTGGTCCACCAGCACCTTCCGCGCCTCGGACAGCGTGTCGATATAGGCCGCCGTCCCGTTCCCGTTCTGCGCAAGGCTCTGCATCACCGCATCGTCCAGATTGCCCCGTCCGAACCCGAGGACGGATAGATAGGTCTCCGTCTCGCGCTTCTTGGCGACATAGGCCTCCAGCCCGTCCGGATCGCTGACGCCGACGTTGAAGTCGCCGTCAGTGGCCAGCAAGATCCGCGTGACCTCGCCCTCGGCCTTCATCCCTTCGGCCACCTGATACGCCAGCTCCAGCCCCTCGGCCCCCGCCGTGGACCCGCCCGCTGCCAGATTGTCCAGTGACGCCATGATCGCCGCCCGGTCCGCCGCCTTGACCGGCGGCAGCACCAGACCCGCCGACCCGGCGTAGGTGACGATGGACACCTGATCCTCGGGCCGCAGTTCCGCCAGCATCAGGGACAGCGATTGCTTCAGCAAAGGCAGCTTGTTCGCATCCTCCATCGACCCCGAAGTGTCGATCAGGAACACCAGGTTCAGCGCAGGCCGCGCCGCCACCTCGGGCAAGGCCCCCTGGATGCCGATGGTCACCAGCCGCGTGCCGGGGTTCCAGGGCGTGGGCATCACAGAGATGGTCGAGGCAAAGGCCGCCTCCCCCTCGGGTGCCGCATAAGCGTAGGGGAAATAGTTCACCATCTCCTCGATCCGCACCTGATCCGGCGACGGCAGGTAGCCCCCGGTCAGCGACGACCGCACCACCGCATAGGACGCGGTATCGACGTCGATGGAGAAGGTCGAGACGGGTTCCTCCGCCGTCACCTTCACCGGGTTCGGGGCGTCGTTGGCATAGGTCTCGGTGTTCTCGGCCGGCGCGACCATTGCATCGGGCGCGCTGGTGGCAGGGGCGGGGAGGTAGGCCATCGTGTCCCCCTCCATCTTCGCCTCGGCCCGCAACCGGGGTTCGGCGTCCAAGGTTCCCTCATCCAGGCTATCCACAGCGTTGGCGGTCTCTGCTTCCACCTCTGCCATCTCAACCGGTGCCTCGGCCTCGGGAACTGGTGAAGGACGGGCCTGATCAAGGTTGGCCGTAGCGTCGCCCTCCACCGTCCGCGCCAACGCATCGCTCGCGTCGTCGCGCGACTTCGGGGCCGGAGAGGCCGCCATCGCCCCGGCGTCCGCTGAAGACATCGCGTTGCTTTCAGTAGAAGCGACATCCCCGGTGGTCGCAGCCGTTGCAGCTTCGGTCTGAAATTCAGGCTTTTCCGGTGCATCGCTCAAAGCCGAGGTCACAGTGTCGGTCTGCGGCAACTTGGGAGCAACTTCCGTCACAGGCTCGGCCAGCGGGGTCGGTTCGGTCTTCGGGGTGTCGACAACAACAACCGGCTTGCCAAGCCGCAGATCGGCCACCGGCAGGATCACCGCGACTCCGATCAGCAGGGCTGCGGCCGAGGTGGTCATGGCAAGGGCAGGGCGGGAGGTCAGATAGTTCAACATGCGACGTACTCCGTTCAGGGGGGCCGCTCCTTGGCGGTCCTCACTGGAACGGGGCGCATCCGTCGATCCTTGGAGCGGTTCGTTCAGTCGGGCGAAATTTTCCATCGCAAGCGCCATCGCCCGCGCCTTTGCCTCGCCATCCGGGGCCGGTGCCGCCTTCAACGCCGCGCGGAGGTCGTCGAGATCGTCGGTCATTTCGCGTCCCCCCTTGCCTTGGCCCGCAGGCGTTTCTTCACTTCGCTCATCCGCCAGGCGATTGTCCCCTCGCTGACGCCCAGCACAACCCCCGCCTCGGCCTGGGTCATCTCTTCGCCCAGCACCAGGGCCACCGTATCGCGCAGTTCCGGCGACAGCTCGGTCATCGCTTGCGCCAACCAATCCGCCGCCTCGGCCTGCACCGCGATCTCGTCCTGCCGCGCCAGTTCCCAGTCGCCCCAGCCCAGAGCCGCCCGCGACCGCGTCTGCTGCCGCCGCCGCACATCATGCGCCGCGTTCACCACCACACGATACAGCCAGGTCGTGAACTTCGCCTCGCCCCGCCAGTTCCGCAGCTTGGCGGGCAGGGCGGCGCAGATGTCCTGCGTCAGATCCTCCGCCTCGGCCTTGGCACCCGTCAGCCGCCAGGCAAGCCCATGGATGCGGTCATAGTGCCGCCCGACCAGCGTGGCAAAGGCCACCCGATCCCCTCGGGCGGCCGCAGAGGCCAGCATTTCGTCGGGCGTATCCATCAGCATCACATTACCTGTGACGCGGTCCGGGGGGCAATCCTTGGGGCCGGGAACAAAAGGCTTCGCACGGAAATCCCGACCCCGGACAAACAGACCCCGGACAAAAAGACCCCCGGCCCGGGTATCTTCCGGGCCGGGGGCTGGATCGTGGATCGGACGTTCGGTCACAACCGAAGGATCAGTAGATCATGCCGTCATAGATGCCATAGGCGCCCGAGGTTGACTTCAGGCTGGCCGTCGCCCCTTCGTCGCGGGCATAGGAGACGACCGCGTTGTAGGTGCCGGG
Source organism: Pseudomonadota bacterium (assembly GCA_040385165.1). Lineage (GTDB taxonomy): Bacteria > Pseudomonadota > Alphaproteobacteria > Rhodobacterales > Rhodobacteraceae > Tabrizicola. Next base: position 91,772 of record JAZKHX010000007.1, read on the forward strand.
GCCGAACGACCCGTCGATGCCGCCGCGATAGTAGCCCCAGGCGCGCAGGTTGCGCTGGATCGCCTTGCGTTCCGACAGCGAATAGCTCTGGAAGGCGCGGGCGGCGGGGGTGGAATAGATCGACGTGGTGTGGCGCGGTTCGCTGTAGACCGGGCGCGGCTCGACATAGGTCGGCGCGGGAACATAGGTCGTGCCACCCAGACGTGCCCGGCGGTTCTTCAGGAGTTCGTCCACGATGACCGCGGTAGCGACCCCGGCGACGAAGCCCTGCTCCTTTTCGCCCCAGGCAAGGGCGGGGGCAGCAGGAATGGCGGCAACCGAAGCGGCGGTCAGCGCGGCGATGAGGGTCTTTCTGGTGTTAATGACAGAGAGCAGCATGTGAAGTCCTTTCGTGGTTCACCCGAGGCAGTCGGGCCGATGCCAGCAGAATGGGTATTCAGGCCACGCTAGGCAAAATCAGCCCCCCGCTAGGGGAAAACCTGCGGCTGCTATCAGATAACTTTCGGAAAATCAGTGCTTTACGTCAGATCTGGCCGCTGTCCAGCAGGGTGGAAAGGCGTCCTAAACCTTCCTCCAGCCGGGTTTCCGGGCCACCACCCGCGCCGATCCGGATGTGATCGGGCTGCCCGTAGGCCGATCCGGGCAACAGGAAGGTGCGCCAGGGCGGCGCCAGAAGCGCGCGGGCCAGCGATTCGCCGTCGATCCCCGCAACCCGCGCCAGACCGATAAGTCCGGCCTCGGGCCGGTGCCACGACAGCCGCGGCGCGCCCGCGACGAAGGCGTCCAGCTGGTCCAGCGTCGCCGCCCCCTCCGCCCGGGCGCGCCCGAGGGCCGTCCCCAGCCGGTCGGGGCGCAAGGCCACCTCGGCGATATGCTCGCCGAGGGTGTTCATGATCTCGGACCCGTTCTCGCGCAGGATCATCGCGTCGCGGATCACGTGCGGAGACTGGCAGATCAACCACCCCGTGCGCAGCCCTTGCAGCCCCAGCGCCTTCGACACCGACCCCGTGGTGATCCCGAACCGCGTCATCCCGGCGATGGACGGGGACCGCGCACCCGCCCATTCCAGCCCCGCATAGACCTCGTCCACCACCAGCCAGATGCCGTGCCGTTCGGCCAGATCGGCCAAAGCGCGCAGGTCGCTTTCCGGGATCAGCCGCCCCGTCGGGTTGTTCGGATTGGTCAGAAAGATCATCCGCGTCTTTGGCGTGACCGCGCGGGCCACCGCCTCGGGGTCCAGCCACCAGCCATTGCTTTCGTCCCGCGCAACCTCGACCAGCCGCGCGCCAATGGCCTTCGCCATGACGCCCGCCTGCGGCCAGCCGGGGGCCTCGGTGACGATCTCGTCGCCTGCCTCGACCAGCTGCCGGAACAGAAGATAATTCGCCTCCGCCGCCCCCGCCGTGATCAGGACGCTGTCGAGCGGCAGCGCAAGCCCCGCCTGATCCAGCACCCGCTGGCGCAGGGCTGGCAACCCGAGGAAGCTCTTCCCGTTCCAGTCCAGCGACAGCTCGGGGTCAAGGTCGGTCAGGAAATCCTTCAGCCGGGGCGACCGTGCCAATGAGAACCCGATGAAACACTCCGGCGGGTTCTGCGCCGTGGTCTCCAAAAGGTAATCGAACAGCTTGTGTATGGTGACCTTCATTCGCCCCCTCGCGCAACCCGGACTTTTCGAAAAGTCCGGACCGGAGCCTTCAAAGGCTCCGTCACGATTTCTTCGAAGAAATCGCGCCCCCTCACCGCACGTCGCGCCCCTGGTTCAGGATGATGACATTCCCTGACGACACATCCCCGGCGGAGGAAATCAGGAACCCCACCCAATTCGCAATCTCTTCCGGCTGCATCGCCCGCCCATGCGGCATCGCGCTGATGGCCCGCGCGAGGACCTCCTCGGTCAGCACGCTGAACAAGGGCGTCTCGGTCATCGCCGGGGCAATCGAGTTCACCGCGATCTTCTCCCGCGCGTATCGCCGCGCCAGATCCTTCGTCAGCGTGTCCATCGCCGCCTTCGAGGCGCGATAATGCGGCGGGTCGAAGACGTCGAAGTTGTAGGCCCCGTTGGACGAGATGTTGACGATCTTCCTGACGCCGGGCCGCCCCGCCATCGCCTTGACCGCCCCCTGGCAGCAATGGAAGCACGACGAGAAGTTGATCGCCATCTGCCGGTCCAGTTCATGCGCCGGGATGTCGGGGAAGTCCGACATGAAACAGGTCCCGGCGTTGTTCACCAGCGCGTCCACGCCGCCAAACCGCTCGGTCAGCCGGTCGAAGAGGTCCGCAATCGCCTCCGGGTCGGTCAGGTCCACGGCTTCCGCCACGAACCCCTCGCGGTCCGCCGCCATCGCCAGCAAGGCCGCGCCGTCGATGTCGACGCCCACCACGGTCAGCCCGTCCGCCAGAAGCCGGTCCGTGAAGGCCCGGCCCAGACCCCCGGCTGCTCCGGTGACGACAGCGATGCGGGTGGTCATGTCTTGCGCTCCCTCAAGCATGGAAAAGCCAGCCTAGGCCAAGGCCCGGGCTGGCTCAATCCGTCCTGTCACGGGATCAGGGCGCTTTCGGCAGCGCGTCGAAATCCGCCGCCGAGTGGCGCTCGGGCAGCTTCTCCCACTCCTCGCCCCAGGAGCGGTTGACCTTCCGCCCCCGCACCACCCCCGGCCGCGCGTCGATGCGCTGCGCCCAGGCCAGCACATGCCTGTAGCTTTCCACATCCAGGAATTCGGCGGCATTGTAGGCGCGTCCCAGCACCAGCCCGCCATACCAGGCATAGATCGCCATGTCGGCCAGCGAGTACTCCCCGGCCATCCACTCGCGCGTGGCCAGGTGCCGGTCCAGCACATCCAGCTGCCGCTTCGTCTCCATCGCATAGCGGTTGATCGCGTATTCGATCTTGAACGGCGCATAGGCGTAGAAATGCCCGAAACCGCCGCCGACAAACGGGGCCGAGCCCATCTGCCAGAAGAGCCAGCTGAACATTTCGGTCCGGTTGGCCGGGTCCTTCGGAATGAACGCCCCGCCGAACTTCTCGGACAGATAAAGCATGATCGAGGCGCTCTCGAACACCCGCTGACCGTTGCCATGATCCATCAGCGCCGGGATCTTGGAATTCGGATTGATCTCGACGAACCCCGACCCGAACTGGTCACCCTTGCCGATGTCGATCAGCCAGGCGTCATATTCGGCGTCATGCCCCGCTTCCAGCAGCTCCTCCAAGAGGATCGTCACCTTGATCCCGTTCGGCGTCGCCAGCGAATACAACTGCAAGGGGTGCTTGCCCACCGGCAGCGCCTTGTCATGGGTCGCACCCGCGATCGGGCGGTTGATGCTGGCGAAGGTGCCGCCCGAGGGCTGCTCCCATGTCCAGATCTTCGGCGGCGTATAGTCATTCGGCATTGTCTGGCCCTTGCTGTGGGGATCGGACAGCATAGCTAGTGCATCACCCCGGCCCCCGCCAGAGGCCCGAAACGGCGGGACGGGACTGCCGGAATGCACAGCCGAATGAAACGGGGCGGCCCGAAGACCGCCCCCTGCGACGCCTGGCCGACCTGTCAGACCGACAGGCAGACGTATTTCAGTTCCATGTAGTCGTCGATCCCGTGGCGGCTGCCCTCGCGCCCCAGACCCGACTGCTTGACCCCGCCGAACGGTGCCATCTCGTTCGAGATCAGGCCGGTGTTGACCCCGACCATCCCGTATTCCAGCGCCTCCTGGACCCGGGTGATCCGCCCGATGTCGCGGGCGTAGAAATACGAGGCGAGGCCGAAGATCGTGTCGTTGGCGCGCTGGATCACCTCTTCCTCGGTGTCGAACCTGAACAGGGGCGCGAGCGGGCCGAAGGTTTCCTCCGTTGCGACCTTCATCGACGGGGTGACACCCGTGACCACGGTCGGCTCGAAGAACGAGCCGCCAAGCGCATGGCGCTTGCCGCCCAGAACGACCTTGCCGCCGCCGGCGATCACGTCGGCGATGTGTTCCTCGACCTTGTCCATCGCCGCTTCGTTGATCAGCGGGCCGGTGGTGACGCCTGGCTTCAGCCCGTCGCCGATGGTCAGCTTCTTGACCGCAGCGGTCAGTTTTTCGGTGAAGGCGTCATAGACCCCGGCCTGGACGTAGATCCGGTTCGCGCAGACGCAGGTCTGGCCGTTGTTGCGGAACTTAGAGATCATCGCCCCTTCCACCGCCGCATCCAGATCGGCGTCGTCGAAGACGATGAAGGGCGCGTTGCCGCCCAGCTCCATCGAGCATTTCAGCACCTGGTCCGCCGCCTGCTTCAACAGGATGCGGCCGACTTCGGTCGATCCGGTGAAGGTCAGCTTGCGGATCAGCGGGTTCTCGCAGAATTCCTTGCCGATGTCCGACGACCGCTTCGAGGTGATGACCGAGAACAGGCCCGCCGGAACACCGGCACGTTCCGCCAGCACCGCCAGTGCCAGCGCCGACAGCGGCGTCTCTGCCGCCGGACGCGCCACGAACCCGCAGCCAGCGGCCAGCGCCGGGGCGACCTTCCGGGCGATCATCGCGTTCGGAAAGTTCCATGGCGTGATCGAGGCGGCGACGCCGATCGGCTGCTTCAGCACCTGGATGCGCTTGTCGCGCTGATGGCCGGGAATGACGTCGCCGTAGGTGCGCTTGGCCTCTTCGCCATAAAACTCGATATAGGACGAGCCATAGGCGATCTCGCCCTTGGCTTCTGCGACGGGCTTGCCCATCTCGGCTGTCAGGATGATCGCGAGATCCTCCTGGTTCGCCATGCAGAGGTCGAACCAGCGACGCATCACCTGCGCGCGTTCCTTGGCCGTCCGCCCCGCCCATTCGCGATGCGCGGCATGAGCGGCCTTGATCGCGCGGGCGGCCTCGGCCCGGCCCAGGTTCGGAAGCTGGCAGATCACGTCGCCGCGCGCCGGGTTCGTCACCGGGAAGGTCGAGCCGTCATCCGCGTCGATCCATTGCCCGGCAACATAGGACTTCGTCACCAGAAGCGTGGGGTCTTTCAGAAGCGACGCAAGGTCGGTCACGGAATCGAGCATGGTGGGCCTCCATTGATTGCAGACTGGCCTGCCACTTTGGGGCGGGCTTGTCCAGTTCGGTGCAGGCTTTCGATCCAGTTTTTGATCAAATTGCTGCGCGTCTGGACCGGGCGAGCGGCACGACCGCGCGCTGCCCTATTCGGCGAACGCGGCAAGCCCCTTGAAATCCACCGCGCTTATGATCGGCAGCATCGTGGCACTGTCCAACCCGCTGGCCTGCACCAGGATCTTCTGTCCGACCACCGAGATGATGGTGCCTTCCTGATCGATCAGCTTGGCACCCTCGACCTCGATGACCTTGCCCATGGTGGCCATCATCATGTCACTGGAAAAGATCCCCAGCATGCCCGACACCATCGGATTGTCGGCCATGATCGTGATCGCGAAGGAACCGCCACCGGCATCGGTGTAGCGCATTTCCGTTCCGCTGCCGCCGCCCAGCATCGCCAGTCCCGCCGCGAAGTCCGCGGTCGGCTCGCGGGTCCAGCCCGCGGGCGCTTCGGGCAGGAAGGCGGCCAGCATTTCCGACTGCAGGGCCGCAATGCCCGCACTTGCCGCGGCGACGTTGGCAGAGGCGGCTTTCAGGTCGCCGGCAGCATAGGCCTCCGTCGCCGCCTGCAGCGCATCCGAGACAGTGTCGGACAGCACGGGAGCAGCAAGCGCAACCCCGAGAAAGACAGCCGCACCCGCCTGAAATGATGCCATGACAAGCTCCAGGAATTGCCGGTTTCAGGGCCGGGAGTATCCTCCCGAGGCCTTCACGTCACAAGCGAAAACTCAGCTGTTCGCGTGCATCCGCTCGATATAGGCGCGCATTTCCTCGGCCTCGTGCCGGGCGTCGCGCAGGCCCTCCATCGCGGCTTTCAGCTCGGCCTCGGTCTGGCTGATGTGGTTCATCAGCTCGGCCTCGCGCTGCTCCAGATAGGCCAGGGCCTGATCGCGCAGTTCCTCGGCTTCGTGCAGCGATTGCGCCAGCTTGTCCATCTCGGCCATGTCGCCGCCCTGAACCCGGGTAAAGCGGTGCAGAAGCCAGTGCGCGAACCAGCCCATCGCGAAAGAGACCATGAGAATGATGGCTGTGGCGACGACGAATTCGGTGCGGTTCATTGGTTATCCTCGGCCGTCAGGCCTGCGGGGCGGGGCTTCGGTGTCAGGGTCTTTTCGGTCGGAGCAACCGACGGGCTGGTATCGCCCGAGAAATCGGGACCTGCAACCGCGCTGCCTGGCGGCGCATCGGCAGGCGCGCCAGCGGTGCCGCCGGCAACGGCCGCAGCTGCGCCCTTCAGCACGAATTCGATCCGCCGGTTCGCCTCGCGGCCCGCTTCCGTGCCGTTGTCGGCAATCGGTTGCGTCTCGCCAAAGCCGGTCGCCGTCATGCCCGACACATCGACGCGGCGGCCCTGCAGCGCCAGCAGCACCGCTTCGGCCCGCGCCCGGGACAGGGCCTGATTGCCGCCTTCAGACCCCTGGGAATCGGTGTGGCCGACGATCTCCATCTGCATTGCCGGGCAGTTCACAAGGATCGCCGCCAGCTCGTCCAGCACCGGCCGCGCCGTCGTCGCGATCTCGGCCGAGGCCGGGGTGAAGGTGATCTTGGTCCGTGCGATGACCGCGTTCACATCCGCCGCGCATTCCTCGGGGGTCGGCAGCGCCGCCTGCGGGTCCAGTGCCTCGTCATAGCGGACATTGACCTTGAACGTCTCGCCCTGACCCAGCTCCTCGGACAGGATCTGGGTGATCCGCCCCCGCGCCGAGGTCGATCCGGTGATCCCCGTCACGTCGACAAGGTCCGCGCGGACCAGAAGCCGGCCCTCCTCGACTTCGGCCAGCGCCTTCAGCCCGGCCAGCACCCGCAGCGCCCAGCCATCGGGCAGGTTCGCGTCGACGCGGGTGGCGGTCAGCACCTCCGCGCCCGCGAAGGCCGACCGCGCAAAGGCATCGACGGCGCTCCGCTGCATCTCGTCGGTCAACCGTCCGCGCAGCTCCACGTTGCCCTCCGCGCTCAGGGAGGCGGTGAACTCAGCCGGACCCTGCGTCCCGGTTTCCACCTTTTCCAGCGTCGAGGTCAGCGAGAACACGTCCGGCAATCCGGTTTCCAGCTCGCCCACCACCTTGTCGAATGTCGCCTGCGCCACGTCGCTGCCCGCCAGAAGCGTCACATCCGCGTCCGAAAAGGTGATCGACCCCGACCCCAGCTCGGTCACCGCATTGACCGCCAGGCTGACCGCGTCCGACCAGCGCGGGGTCGGCGTGCCAAGCCCGACCTGACAGTCCGGCGTGCCCTCGACCCCCGCCGCTGCCGCGACCCGCAGGATATGGGTCTTCGCCCGTTCGGTGTCGGCCGAGCAGCTGTCGAACCGCGCGCCCTCGGCATCGACGACAAAGCGCATCGTGAAGGGCGTGATCACCGGCCTCGGGGCGGAAATGTCCAGCACAAGCTGCACACCCTCGGGCACTGCCGCCCGCAGCTCGCCCTCCAGCCGCCGCTTTTCGTCTTCGCTGTTCGAGATCGCCGTGACCTCGACCACATCCGCCGCGACCGAGATCTTCGACCGTTCCAGCTTGCGCAGCGCCTCCAGCCCGAAGGCCAGCGCCGCGTTCCAGGTCGCAGGCGCGGGATAGTCCGCCGTCTCCAGCATGTCGGGCAGCTCGGTCCCTGGGGCGAGTGCTGCGGCCTCGTCGGTCAGTTGCGCCTCGCCCAGGCCCCCTTCGGCAGGGGTCTCGGGCATCAGGCCGATCAGCTGGATTCCGTCGTCCGTCCGCAGCATCTGGACCGAGAACTTCGGCGCCTCGATCCCGGTGGTCGGGGCCACGTCCAGCCCGTCCCGGATGCGCGACGCGTCGATCAGCGCGCCCAACATGTTCACGGCGCGGAACCTGTCGGCCTCGCGCGGGGCCGTGCCGGTGAGCCGGACCTGCAAGCCGTCGGTGGTGACCGTGATCCAGTCGATTCCCGCCTCGTCCAGCCGCGCCGTCACCGCTTTCAGGGACCGCGATTCGATCACTCTCGCGGCCCCGTAGGCCACGGAAAACATCAGCGCGGCGGCCAGGATGAAGGCCAAAAGCGCCAGTGTCGTCGAGGACAGCTTGCGAAGATGAAGCAGAAGCGGCTTGGCTTGGGGAAGACTGAAACGGGTCATGACGCGCTGTGCTTAGGGGTTTGTGCGCGCGGGTTCAACCAAGCCATGCGGCGACGGCAAGAAACGGCACGGGGATCAGCCCGGCATCCCGGTTGGCGCGGAAGATCCTCAGGCACGAGGCCGGGTTGTCCAGATCCAGCTGGCGCATCTGCCAGCCCAGATGCAGCCCCATCGCCCAGACCCCCGCCAGCGCCACCAGGAACCCAAGGGGTCGCCCTGCGCCAGCATGGGCCAGCACCACGGCCAGCGCGAACAGAAGCAGCGTCGCGCCGAAGAACCCCCACAGCCAGCCCCGGGTCTGCGCGCCGAACAGCCGCGCCGTCGACTTCACCCCGATCAGCGCGTCGTCCTCGCGGTCCTGATGCGCATAGATCGTGTCGTAATACAGCGTCCAGGCGATCCCGGCTGCGTATAGCGCCACGGCTGCCGGAGGCACCTCGCCCGCCTTGGCCGCCCAGGCCAAGAGGGCGCCCCAGTTGAACGCCAGCCCCAGAAACACCTGCGGCCACCAGGTGAACCGCTTGGCGAAGGGATAGATCGCCACCAGCCCCAGCGAAGCCACGCCCAACCCGATGGCCAGCCAGTTGTAGGTGAACAGTATCCCGGCGGCGAGCAGGGCCTGCACCACCATCCAGACCAGCGCGCCCTTGACCGTGACCTGACCCGAGGGCAGGGGCCGCGACCGGGTCCGCGCCACAGCCGCGTCGATGTCGCGGTCGGTGATGTCGTTCCAGGTGCAGCCCGCACCCCGCATCAGGAACGCCCCCGCGGCGCAGGACACCACCAGCCACAGATCCCAGGGCCTGAACCCGCCCGCGCCCCCCGCCAGCGCAATCGCCCACAGGCAGGGCACCAGCAAAAGCCACGTTCCGATCGGCCGGTCCGCACGGCTCAGCCGCAGATAGGGCCGTGCCCGCGCCGGGGCATAAAGATCCACCCAGTTCGCGCGCGGCGCATCCGCAACCTGTCCTGCACGCATGTCCTCGGGGGCGACCTCTGGCATTTGCGGCACTTGGGACATAGGTTCACGCTCATGGATGCGAAGATCAGGCTCTATGTAGATCAGCCCCTTGCCCCGGGGCAAGCCGTGGCCCTGTCGCAGGACCAGGCGCATTACCTGACCGGCGTCATGCGGCTGACTGCCGGTGCTGCCGTCCTTCTCTTCAACGGCCGCGACGGCGAATGGCGCGCGACGCTGACCGACGCCGGCAAACGCGGGGCCATCGCGGTTGCCGACAGCCAGACGAAACCGCTGCACCTTCCCCCCGACCTCTGGCTCCTCTTCGCGCCGATCAAGAAGGCCCGCACCGACTTCATCGTGGAGAAGGCCGTGGAACTTGGGGCTGCCCGCATCCTGCCGGTGCAGACCCGCCACACCAATTCCGACCGCATCCGGCAGGACCGCCTGCAAGCCCACGCGGTCGAGGCCGCCGAACAATGCGGTGCGACCTATGTGCCCGAGGTGGCCGAGCTTGTGGCCCTCGACCGCCTGCTCGCCCAGTGGCCGACAGACCGCCGCCTCTACTGGTGCGACGAAACCGCCCTCGGCCAGCCCGCAACCATCCCCCCTGCCTCCGGCCCCGCCGCCATTCTCATCGGCCCCGAGGGCGGTTTTTCCGCCGAGGAATCGGCCAGACTGCGCGGCAAACCGCATGTCGCGCCGATCAGCCTCGGCCCCCGCATCCTGCGCGCCGACACCGCCGCCGTCGCGGCCCTGACCCTCTGGCAAGCCGCCTGCGGGGACTGGAGATGAGCTTCATCCGCCCCGAGATCGCCGCCACTGTCCTGCGCTGGCGCGAGGTGCTGGCAGGCGCGGCCCTTGGCCTTCTCGGCGGCTGGACCGCAATCCGGGGCGACCTGTTCCTAACCCCCCTCGGTCTTGCGCTCCTCGCCCTCGGGCTTGGCTGGGCGCTGACCGCGTGGCGTCGCCTCCGCTTCCAGCAGGACGGCGAAGCGCCCGGCATCGTTCGCGTGACCGAAGCCCAGATCGCCTATTATGGCCCGCGTGTCGGCGGCTTCATCGGCCTGCCCGACCTTGCCGAGATCCGCCTTCTCACCCTGCGCGGTCGCCGGATCTGGAAGCTGAGGCAGGGCGACGGCCAGCTTCTCCACATCCCGGTCGAGGCGGACGGGGCCGAGGCGCTGTTCGATGCCTTTGCCACGCTGCCCGGCATCGACACCGCCGCCCTCGTCGCTGCCCTCGGACAGGACGCCCCGCCGTCCGATGCCCGCGTCATCGCCCTGTCCGAGGTCGACCGCCTGATCTGGACCCGCAAGGGCGCGGGCGTGGTCGTAGCCTGAAAGTCCTGCGGAAGAATCTCGGGCTGCATTGGCAGCCAAACCGCGCCGGTCCCAGCAATTCCTGTGATGAACTCCTAACAGAACTTTAATCCGGCCACGCAAACCCTTGAAAACATTGAAGGCGACTTTCGGTCCACCGTGGACATCGCCCGCGCCTCCCGCGACCCCCCTTGACTTGCCCCCCGCCGCGCGACACCTCTTGGCCCGCTCGGCTGCCTTTGCCAGAGCCCAGCCAAAGCAGCCAGAATCCCGGAGCCCGTCCCCATGTCCATCCCTCAGTCCGGCGGCGGCCCCATCGAAAGCTTCGACCAGCTCGCCGCCTACATGGAGGCCGGCTGCAAGCCCCGTGACCAGTGGCGCATCGGGGCCGAGCATGAGAAGTTCGGCTGGCTGACCGACAGCCGCCAGCCTTTGCCCTATGCTGGCGACCGCTCGATCTCGGCGATCTTCGCCGCCCTTGAGGCCCGCTTCGGCTGGCTGCCGGTCCGCGAAGGCGCGAACGTGATCGGCCTGACCCGGAACGGGGCCAACATCAGCCTCGAACCCGGTGGCCAGTTCGAGCTGTCCGGCGCGCCTCTCGCCTCGACGCTGGAGGTCGGGGCCGAGTTGCAGAACCACCTCGACGAAGTCCGGGCCATAGCCGACCCGATAGGGGTGCGCTTCATGGGGATCGGGGCCGCCCCGGAATGGACCCACGACCAGATGCCGGTGATGCCCAAGGGCCGCTATCGGCTGATGACCGATTACATGGGCCGCGTCGGCACCCATGGCACGCAGATGATGTATCGCACCTGCACCGTGCAGGTGAACCTCGACTACGGTTCGGAAGCCGATTTCGTGCAGAAGATGCGGGTGGCACTGGCCCTGCAACCCGTCGCCACCGCGCTTTTTGCCTCGTCGCCGTTCTTCGACGGCAAGACCAACGGCCACCGCAGCTGGCGCAGCCGGATCTGGCGCGGCCTCGACGACAGCCGGACCGGAATGTTGCCCTTCGCCTTCGATCCCGGCATGGGATTTCAGGCCTACGTCGACTGGGTGCTGGATGCGCCGATGTATTTCGTCTACCGCGAGGGCCGCTATATCGATGCTCTTGGCCAGTCGTTCCGCGATTTCCTGGCCGGCAAACTGCCTGCGCTTCCGGGCGAGAAACCGACCCTGTCGGACTGGGCCGACCACATGACCACCGTCTTCCCCGAAGCCCGGGCGAAGAAGTTCATCGAGATGCGCGGCGCCGATTGCGGCGATCAGGCCCATATCGCGGCGCTGCCCGCCTTCTGGGTCGGGCTGATGTATGACCAGACGGCCCTCGATGCCGCCTGGGATCTGGTGAAGGGCCTCGATCGGGCCACCCGCGAGGGACTGCGTGTTGCCGCCTCGGTCGCGGCCCTGCAGGGCGAAGCTGGCGGGGTGAAACTTCTCGATCTTGCCCGGGCGGCCGTGGGTCTATCCCATGCCGGGTTGGCGGCACGGGGCCTTGGTGAAGAGGTGCAGCTTCAGCCTCTGGTCGAAAGCCTGAAGACCGGGAAGGTGCAGGCCGACACGTGGCTGTCGCTCTACGAAGGGGCATGGGGCCGCGACCTGACACCGCTTTACGAGGCCGCTTCGCTCTGAACCCCTCCTCGTTCGACGTCGTCCCCTCGTCGGAGGACGCCCCAGCGAGGAGTGACGAAGTCATCGACGAGCGGATCGTCCGTGTGTTACCAAAGGGGAAACGAAAAACGTCAATATATTGATTTTAAATAGCTTTTTGGAAATGTCCACCGTGGACAGTCAGGCCTTCTTCTGCCCGATCTTCGGTTCGATCCCGGCCTTGATCCGCTTCAGATTTTCGGAATGCCGGACATAGATCAGGACAGTCAGGATCAGGGCCAGGATCAGCAGATTTCCCTCTGTCAAGGCGATGATCCAAAGCCCCGAGCTTGCCGCCGCGACCAAAGCCGCGATCGAGGAAGTCCGGGTCAGAACGGCGGCCAGAAGCCAGGTCAGGCAGGCGGCAATCCCGACCATCCAGCTCAGGGCCAGAAGAACGCCAAGGAAGGTTGCGACCCCCTTGCCGCCCCGGAAACCCAGCCAGACCGGGTAGAGATGCCCCAGGAACGAGGCCAGCCCCGCGACCTGTGCCGCATCCTCGCCCACCAACCCGCGGGCCAGCAGCACTGCCGCCGCCCCCTTGCCCCCGTCCAGAAGCAGCGTCGCCAGCGCCGCTCCCTTGTTCCCCGTCCGCAGGACGTTGGTCGCGCCGATATTCCCCGACCCGATCTGCCGCAGGTCGCCCAAACCCATGGCCCGGGTGACGAGGACACCGAAGGGGATCGACCCCACGAGATAGGCCAGCACGGCGGTCAGCAGCAAAAGCCCCTGCGATGTCACAAGTTCAGGCATGTCTCAGTCTTCCGCCGCAAAGACCCGGGTCCCGCCGATCCAGGTTCCCAGCACCTTACCCTCCATCCGCGCGCCGTCAAACGGGGTGTTCTTGGATTTGGACAGAAGCCTGAAGCGGTCTAGCAGGAACGGGGCATCCGGGTCGAACAGGACCAGGTCGGCAGGCGCGCCCGGGGTCAGCCGACCCTGCGGCAGGCCAAGGCGGGTGGCGGGATTCAGCGCCATCGCGCGGAACAGGTCCGGCAGGCTGATGTGCCCGGCGTGGACCAGCCGCATCGCGGCGGGCAGGAAGGTCTGCAGCGCGACGGCCCCCGGAGCGGCGTCCTCGAACGGCAGGCGTTTCGATTCCTCGTCGGCGGGAGTGTGCATCGAACTGATGATGTCGATCGCCCCGTCCGCGACCGCCGCGACGATGGCCAGCCGGTCCTGTTCCGACCGCAGGGGCGGCGTGAGCTTGAAGAAGGTCCGGTAGTCGCCCACGTCGAACTCGTTCAGCGTCAGGTGGTGGATCGAGGTCCCCGCCGTCACATCGAGCCCCGCCGCCTTGGCGCGCGCCAGCGCGGGCAGGGCCAGGGCCGTGGTGATCTGGTCGGCATGATAGGCGACCCCGGTCATCTCGACCAGCGCGAGGTCGCGCTCCAGCCCCATCCGTTCGGCCATCGGCGACACCGCCGGGATCCCGCGCAGGCTGGCGAACTTTCCGCTCGTCGCCGAAGCGCCCTGCGACAGGCCGGGGTCCTGCGGGTGCCCCACGACCAGGGCGCCCAGCGACCGCGCGTAGGCCATCGCCCGGGTGATCGCCTTGGCCTCGGTCGAGACGTGGAACACGTCGCTGAAGGCAATCGCCCCCGCATCGCGCAGGAAACCGATCTCGGTCATCTCGCGGCCCTCGCGCCCTTTGGTCAGCGCGGCCATGTGACGGATGCGGACCGGGCTTTCGGTCGCGCGGCGGGTGACGAATTCCAGCACCTCGGGGGTGTCGATGGCCGGGTGGGTGTCGGGCCGGGCGATGATCGTCGTCACCCCGCCCGCCGCCGCCGCCATGCCCGCCGAGCGGAAGCTCTCGCGGTGCCGCTCCCCCGGCTCGCCGATCTTGACCCCCAGATCGACGATCCCGGGCGCGAGGCACTTGCCGCCGCAGTCGATGATCTTCGCGCCCTTCGGGGCTTTCTCATCCCGGGCCAGGATCAGCCCGTCCTTCACCGTGAGGTTTCCCAAGGCATCGGCCCCGGCCTCGGGGTCGATCAGGCGGGCGTTCTGGAAATGCAGGATCATCGTCTATCCGTTCGGGTTTGGTCCGCCTTGGGCATCCTAGGCGATCCAGATGATGAGGGTGGTGAAAAGGGCGAGGAAGACGAGGACAGCCATGGCCACCATGCCGCCCTGCCGCATCTCCTGCTTGGTGGGTTTGCGGTCGGGGTCGGGAGTCATCTGCGGTTTTCTCCTGCGGCCGTCATCATCTGAAGGACGTGACTAGCGTCAGCCGGAGAAAGAACCACGCTTCCTATCCCCCCAAACCTGATTACCCCACCGATTCCGCGACGCGGCTTTTGTATTCGGTAGTCATACGCGCGGATACGCCGCCACGGCCAGTCAGACACCCGGATCAAACGTCGACTTGTCAGCATGACCGCCCCAAAAGCCGTTCCAGATTCGATTGCACGCCGTTCTAGCCAATCAAAACTTTGCGACAGAGCCATCAAGAGCAATGCAGCAGGCACCACAGTGTAGAGTTTGCCACAGCTGCTCACAGAATCCTTGGCAGGGCAGAATTCGGCGAGCGAATAGGAACCCCAGATCGCCCAGATTATACAAAAAACAATCAAGTAAATCATTGTTAGTGGAAGGGTTGAGGACACAAATGGAAAACCGATCCGCCCCTGCCAGATAAGGCTCTCGCCGGGCTCCAACAGGGTCATGAGAGGGGACTCAGTCCCGTCGGAGTTCACACCATCGCCCCCACGATCTTCCGCCCTCTTTCCGCCCGCAGGTTCCGCGCCAGAAGGTCCATGCAGGCCATCCTGACCGCCACCCCCATCTCCACCTGATCCTGGATCACGCTGCGGTTGATGTCGTCCGCCAGATCCCCGTCGATCTCCACCCCCCGGTTCATCGGGCCGGGGTGCATCACGATCGCCTCGGGCGAGGCGAAGGCCAGCTTCTCGGCGTCCAATCCGTAGCGGTGGTAGTATTCGCGTTCCGACGGGATGAAGCCGCCGTCCATCCGTTCCTTCTGCAGCCGCAGCATCATCACCACGTCGGCGCCCTTCAGCCCTTCGCGCATGTCGTCGAACAGCTCGCAGCCAAAGTCCTCGACCCCCGATGGCATCAGGGTCGGCGGGGCGATCAGCCGCAGGCGGTTTTCCATCTTGCCCAGCAGGATCAGGTTCGACCGCGCCACCCGCGAATGGGCGATGTCGCCGCAGATGGCGATGGTCAGGCGCTGGATGCGGCCCTTGGCGCGGCGGATGGTCAGCGCGTCAAGGAGGGCCTGCGTCGGATGCTCATGCCGCCCGTCGCCCGCGTTCAGAACGGCGCAGTCCACCTTCTGCGCCAGAAGGTTGACCGCCCCGCTCGCCCCATGCCGCACCACCAGCAGGTCCGGGTGCATCGCGTTCAGCGTCATCGCGGTGTCGATCAGCGTCTCGCCCTTCTTCACCGACGAATTCGCCACCGACATGTTCATCACATCCGCGCCTAGCCTTTTCCCGGCCAGTTCAAAGGACGACTGCGTGCGGGTCGAGTTTTCAAAGAAGAGGTTGATCTGCGTCATCCCCGCCAGCACGTCCGACTGCTTCACCGTGCGGCGGTTGAGGTCGACATAGCGGTCGGCAAGGTCGAGGACGGTGGTGATCTCCAGGGGCGCGAGGTGTTCGATCCCCAGCAGATGGCGGGCGCGGAAGGCCATGGTCGTCCCCTCTCCGGTCTGATGTCCGGTTTCCCCCTCTATCGCAAAGGCCGGGGGGCGCGGCAAGGGAAAGGCGCGGCAAGGGAAACGCTCGTCGATGCCTTCGGCATTCCTCGCTGGCGTCCCGACGAGAAGCCGAAGGCGCACGAGGAGGCGTTACTTGCGCTTCAGATGCTCTTCCAGACGCGGCATGATCTCGACGAAGTTGCAGGGCCGGTGGCGGCTGTCGAGCTGGGGCTTCAGGATCTCGTCCCAGGCATCGCGGCAGGCACCTGGAGAGCCGGGGAGGGCGAAAAGATAGGTCCCCCCCGCCACGCCGCCCGTGGCGCGGCTTTGCACGGCAGAGGTGCCGATCTTTTGCATCGAGACGATGGTGAAGACGGTCCCGAAGGCCTCGATCTCTTTCTCGTAGACCTCGCGGTGGGCCTCGACGGTGACATCCCGGCCCGTTAGACCCGTGCCGCCGGTGGTCAGGATCACATCGACCATGGGGTCGGCGATCCAGGCCTTCAGACGCGCCACGATGGCGGGGCGGTCGTCCGGGACGATGCCCCGGTCCGCGAGGATATGCCCGGCATCGCTCAGACGGGCGACCAGCGTGTCGCCGGATGTGTCCGTCCCGGGCGTGCGGCTGTCGCTGACGGTCAGGACAGCGATGCGGACCGGGTGGAAAGGCAGCGTTTCGTCGATGCGGGTCATGGGGTCAGTTCCTTGGCATCAGGGCCAGCCGCAAGGCCAAAGCGCCGAAGATCGTGGCGCTGATCCGGGACAGCCATTTCGCAAGCCCGGCTGACTGGGCGACCCGCTGGCCGATGGAACCGGCAAAGAAGCCGACCGCACCGTTCACGATCAGTCCACCAAGGCTGAAGACGACGCCCAGGGTCATGAACTGCGGGAAGATCGGGCGCGAGGGGTCGACGAACTGCGGCAGGAACGCGAGGATGAACAGGATGACCTTGGGGTTCATCAGGTTAACTATAAGTGCCTGAACGAAAATCTTCCCCGCGGGGAAGGTTTTGCCACTTGGCTTTAACGCGCCCTGTCCGGCCCGCAACGCAGCCATGGCCAGCCACAGAAGATAGCCGACCCCCAGCCAGCGGATCGCCTCGAATGCCGTCGGATGTGCGGCGACCAAGGCCCCAAGGCCAAGCGCGGCCAGGACCGTATGGACCATGCCGCCAAGCGCCACGCCGAAATTCGCGGCCATCGCAGCGCGGCGACCGGACTTCAGACCCTGACCCAGACAGAACATCATGTCCGCCCCCGGCGTCAGGTTCAACGCAAGGCCTGCGGGGATGAAGGCAAGAAGGGTCAGAGGCTCTACGGGAAGCATTCAGCGCCTCAACCGCGCCTGCAGCGACAGAAGGTCCGCCCAGGCTTCGCGTTTGGCTAAAGGGTTGCGCAGCAGGTAAGCCGGGTGCGTCATCGGCAGCAATGGTTTGCCCAGGGCCTCGGACCATGTCCCCCGCGCCCGCAGGATGCCCTTGGACCCGGTCAGGGCGAAGAGCGGCGTGTTGCCGACCACCACGATCACCTCCGGGTCGACCAGCGCGATGTGGCGTTCGACGAAAGGCAGCATCATCGCGATCTCGCCCGGCTCGGGGTCGCGGTTGCCGGGGGGGCGCCAGGGCAGGACATTGGTGATGTAAAGCGCGGACAGCGGGTCGGGACTGGAGCGCGCAAGGCCGATGGCGGCGAACATCCGGTCGAGAAGCTGGCCTGCACGCCCGACAAAGGGGCGGCCTTCGCGGTCCTCTTCGGCGCCCGGTGCCTCGCCCAGGATCAGGACGCGGGCGGCCGGGTTGCCATCGGCAAAGACCGCATTGCGCGCGCCCTTCTTCAACTCGCAGTGATCGAAGGCGGTCATCGTCAGACGCAGGTCTTCCAGCGTGGCAGCGGCCAGCGCGGCGGTTTTCGCAGCGGCGACAGGGTCGGTGTGCTGGACGGCGGCAAGCGTTGCGGCCGGATGCGCGGTGGGCCGGGGCGCCTCGGCAGCCAGCTCGTAGCGGTTGACCGGGGCATCTGCGATGACCTCATCGGCCCCCGCTTCGACCTGCCAGGCGAGGGCGGCCAGCGCGGCGTGCCAGTCGACAGCGATTTCGGCGACGATTCCCATCCGCCCAGACTAAGGCCGGTCCGGAAGGGCGACAACCCAAGTCCGAACGGAACACATCAGGGGTCGGGACAACCCTTGACCTCGATTGCCCCGCCCGCAGCGAGGATGGTCATGGTGACCTCGGATCGGTCCAGCGCAAAAGGCGCGCCGCTGGGGGGCACAAGCTCGGTCATCGCCACCAGTTTGCCGCCCTGACGTTCGGTCACCGCAGTGGCAACCCAGACCTCCTGGTCGGCAGTCTCGAAGGCCACGACCTCGGGGAGGCCCGGGTCTGGCAGGTCAAGGCGCGCGGTCAGGCGCAGGCCGTCGGCGATCGGGTCCACCTGACAGGTGACGCGAGTGACGCCGGCCTCCTGCGCCGATGTGGCCCGCCGGGCGAGAGCCGCCTCGATGCTGGCATCGGGGCCCCCGGGCGTGGCGAGGTCGGAGGCGAGATCCACCTCGGCAGGCAGGCAGATCTCGAAGCAGATGCCAAGCTGTATCCGGACCTTCAGCCGGATCGGCAGATCGGGGCTTTCCGGCGTGATTTCCAAGGGCAGGACAAGGCGTTCGCGGTAGCCGATCGTCTGCATTCCGTTGGTCAGGAACACCTGCGGCGCGGGCCAGTGCAGGCGCACCGATTTCACGTTCTCGGACCCCGACCAGTCGAAGCTGGGCGGGATGCCCGCGTCTCCCGGGCTGCGCCAGTAGGTCTTCCACCCCGGCGCAAGCACCAGATCCAGCGCGGCCATTCGATTGCCATTTTCCGTTTTCCACCCGGGCCTTAGCGTAGCCTGCAGGGCATCTTCCTGCGTGGTTGCAAGGGCGGGTGCGGCAAGGAATGCGGCAAGGACAGCGGTGCGGATCATGCGCCGACCATAAGGACTGCAGGGGTGGAGGGAAATCAAATTGCAGCGAAGGGGGCCGGGAGTGGCGTCGCGGCAGTGCCCCGGGGGCTTGCCCGACGCAGGCTTGGGGTCCATGTTCCAAGGGTGGATGGGGGGCATTGGATGGACCTTTCCGGACAGATCCTGATCGCGATGCCGGGCTTGGCCGACCCTCGGTTCGAGCGCAGCGTCGTCCTTGTCTGCGCGCATTCGCCCGAGGGCGCGATGGGGCTGATTGTCAACAAGCCCTTGGAGGAGCTGAGCTTTTCGGGACTTCTGGAGCAACTGAACATCCCCCGCGCGCCGATGGGCCGCGATATCCGGGTGCATTTCGGCGGCCCGGTAGAGCGGGGGCGGGGGTTCGTCCTGCACTCCGCCGACTGGCGGCCTTTGGGCGAGGGCACAATGAAGGTGCCGGGGGGCCTGGAGATGACCGCGACGATCAACATCCTGGAGGCTTTGGCTTCGGGTGGGGGGCCGGGCAAGGCCTTGCTGGCACTGGGTTATTCCGGCTGGGGGCCGGGTCAGCTGGAGGCCGAGATCGCGCGGAACGACTGGCTGACCTGTGACGCTCCGGAGGGGCTGGTGTTTGGCCAGGACGACCGGGTGAAATGGTCGGCGGCTCTGCGGGGGATGGGGATTGATCCTTTGACCCTGAGTGCAGCGGCGGGGCGGGCTTAGGGCCGCAAAGGACTCCGGTAAGGTGTTGGGAACGCTGGGTTAATCCGGGGGTTTTGGGGCTGAGTGGGGGCTACACCCCGTATACATCGCGTATGCATTCCATGCATACGCGCGTCTGAGTGGTGGGGCGTTAACCTTGGGGGGCGAATCGGGGGTTGGTTCCGTCAAGTTTGACCGGTGACAAACCGATATTTCGCTGACAATCTCATGGCTAGGATCAGGCTCGTTGGTCACAACTCGACCCGCATGCTGTCTCTTGTTGGAAAAGGTCCATGAGAAAGAAGAAGTATCAGATCTTTATTAGCTCGACCTACGAGGACTTGAAGGAGGAGCGAAAGGCGGTTGAAGAGACCATTATTCGTGCAGGAGATCTTCCGGTAGGAATGGAAGCGTTTCCCGCTGCAGACGAGGAACAGTTTGAGTTCATCAAGTCAGTAATTGATGATTGCGATTACTATGTGATAATTGTTGGGGGCAGATATGGAAGCCTAGATCACGACGGAGTAAGCTACACCGAAAAAGAGTACGATTACGCTGCCAAGATTGGTCT
Source organism: Pseudomonadota bacterium (assembly GCA_040385165.1). Classification (GTDB taxonomy): domain Bacteria; phylum Pseudomonadota; class Alphaproteobacteria; order Rhodobacterales; family Rhodobacteraceae; genus Tabrizicola. The sequence goes on from JAZKHX010000007.1 coordinate 111,740, forward strand.
TCCGGTCATCGCACTCGTCCATGGCGATCCCGGTAGCCTGCCAGCCAGTAAAGTTGAAGCAAGTGAAACAGGCAGAGAAAAGCTGGGCGCATTTCTCAAGAAGCTTACCGAAAAGCGACTTCGGAAAGAGTGGCGATCCACCGATGGCCTAAAGCTTGCGGTGCGAGAGGCAATCGACCACGCCAAGGCTACTAAAGCGAGACCTGGATGGGTTCGTGGTACTGAGCTTGCTGCCGAAGAGGCAATGACGAAGATCATTGCGCTAGAGAGCGAAGTAAGGAACCTACGCTACGAGAATAGCAAGTTTGAGGATCTCTATACAGATGCGAAGGCTGAGGTATCTCAAGCAGGGCTTGATGGCCTTGCTCAGCTAGATGACATCTTTGATCTGGTTATAGATTCGGACGGAAGGATGGTGAACTTGAAGTTCACTTGGGGTGAATTGTTCACGTTTCTCGTCCCAATCATTAGATTGCGAACAAACTACGGAGACCTAAGGTTCAGAATTTGTCGCGTTATTAGCGAGCACCGGAAGCTAAATCTCTACGAATACGCTTCGATCTCTGCGATAGATTTTGAGACCATTGTAGAGCATTTTTGTGCATTGAGGCTGCTTGAGACAGAGTCTGCAAAAGGTAACCACGCCCTCTCAATCACTAAACTTGGTGGTAAGACTTACACTGAGCTGAAGGCTGTCCGAAAGCCTTAGTTAATACAGCCACGTTGCCAAGAACGGCTACGGTTAGTGCCGAATCTCAGCATGTCGGGGCAAGCACCGACCTACAAGTCACTCCCCATACGGCACCCAGACCGTCTTGACCTCGGTCGCCTGGGACAGGAACGTCCGGCCTTCGCCCTCGGGGCCCATCCAGTTTCGGGCGCGGCCGTGGTTGACCCAGGTGCGTTTGACGTTGCCTGCCGCCTCGCGCTCGATGAGGGCGGAGAGGGGGTGGGAGGAGAAGCTCCAGACCGCGTCGACGTCCATGTGGCCGGCGAGGCTTTTGGCGAGGTCTTGCGGAGGGCCGGTGACGATGTTGACGACCCCGGCGGGGACGTCGGAGGTGTCGAGGACCTGGTAGAAGTCGGTGGCGGACAGGGGGTGCTGGCCGGGGACGAGGATCACTGTGTTGCCCATCGCGATGGCGGGGGCCATGACGGAGACGAGGCCGAGGAGGGGGCATTCGTCGGGGAGGAAGGCGCCGATGACGCCGGTGGGTTCGTTCATCGCAAGGGCGATGCCGCGGATGGGGACGGATTTGGCGTGCCCGTCGTATTTGTCGGCCCAGGCGGCGTAGGTGAAGAGGCGCTGGATGGAGGCGTCGACTTCCGCCGTGCCGGATTTGCCGGTGAGGTCCTGGAGGCGTTGGGCGAACTCGGCGGCCCGGGCGGAGAGGTTCTCGGCGATGAAGTAGAGGACCTGGGCGCGGTTGTAGGCCGTTGTTTTGGCCCAGCCTTTGGCGGCGTGGGCGGCCTCGACCGCGTTCCTTATGTCCTTGCGGTTGCCGATTCCGGTATGGCCGAGGAGTTTGCCCTTGGGGCTGTAGACGGGTTGCGAGTAGCCGCTGTCCGGGCGGGCCTGTTTGCCGCCGATGTACATCTTGGCGGTGCGGTCGATTGTGTCGACTTGCGGCTCGGCGGGGGCCGCGGGTGCGGGTGCGGGTTTCAGGGCCGCGGGTTTCAGGCTGGGTTTGAGGTAGGCCATCAGGCCCTCCCACCCGCCTTCGCGGCCGAAGCCGGATTCGCGGACACCGCCGAAGCCTGCGGCGGCGTCGAAGAGGTTGGTGGCGTTGACCCAGACGACCCCGGCCTTGAGTTTGGGGGCGATGTCGAGGGCGAGGTTGATGTTTTCCGTCCAGACGGTCGCGGCGAGGCCGTATTTGGTGTTGTTGGCGAGTTGGACGGCTTCCTCGGGCGTGCGGAAGGTCATGGCGACGAGGACGGGGCCGAAGATTTCTTCCTGCATGAGGGGGGAGGCGGTGCCGAGGCCGGTGATGAGGGTGGGGGGGTAGAAGGAGCCGTGCGCGGGCAGCGAGCAAGGGGCCTGGTAGTGGTCGCCCTCGGGGTTTTCTTTGACCAGTCGAGTGATGGTGTCGAGTTGGATCGGGTCGACGATGGCGCCGATGTCGATGGCCTTGTCGAGGGGGTCGCCGACGCGGAGGCCGTCCATCCGGTGTTTCAGTTTGGCGTAGAAGCGGGGGGCGATGCCTTCCTGGACGAGGAGGCGGGAGCCGGCGCAGCAGACCTGGCCCTGGTTGAACCAGATCGCGTCGACGAGGCCTTCGATGGCGCTATCGAGGTCGGCGTCGTCGAAGACGATGTAGGGGGATTTGCCGCCGAGTTCGAGGGTGAGGGCTTTGCCGGTGCCTGCGGTCGCCTCGCGGATGCGTTTGCCGACGGAGGTGGAGCCGGTGAAGGCGATCTTGTCGACGGGGGCGTCGACGAGGGCTGCCCCGGTGGTGCCGTCGCCGGTGACGATGTTGAGGACGCCTTTGGGGAGGCCCGCCTCACGGCTGATTTCGGCGAAGAGGAGGGCGGTGAGGGGGGTGTATTCGGCGGGTTTGAGGACCACGGTGTTGCCAGCGGCCAGCGCGGGGGCGACTTTCCATGACAGCATGAGAAGGGGGAAGTTCCAGGGGATGATCGCGCCGCAGACTCCCAAGGGTTGCAGGTCGGGGTGTTCGCTGGGGAGAAGCTGGGCTAGACCGGCGTGGTAGGAGAAATGCCGGGCGACGAGGGGGATGTCGATGTCGCGGCTCTCACGGATCGGTTTGCCGTTGTCGAGGGTTTCCAGCGTGGCGAGGAGGCGGGCGTGTTTCTGGGTGAGGCGCGCGAGGGCGTAGAGGACTTGCGCGCGTTTGTGGACAGGGAGGGCGGCCCATTTCGGCTGGGCTCGGCGGGCGGCTTTCACCGCGTTGGCGACGTCGTCGGGGGTGCCTTGGGTGATCTGGGCGAGGGGCTTGCCGGTGGCGGGGTTCGCGGTCGTGAAGGTCTGACCCGGCGTGGTGAAGCTGCCGTCGATGAAATGGCCGAAGCTGCCGTTGTGTTTGGCGATCCAGGCGAGGGCCTCGGCGGCGGATTCAGGGGCGGGGCCGTAGGCCATGCTGTCGAAGATTTCCTTGATGGTCATGGGGTCAGGTCCTGCTGGCAGATGCGGAGGGTGGGCAGATTGCCCACCTTACGGGCGCTGGGCGAAAGGGGAGCGGACGCCTCCGGCGGGAGTATTTGCAAAAGGGCAAATGGCTTTTGGGTTGGCATCCCTCAGCCCATCGCGTGGCGGAAACCGGCGGAGTAGTGGCCGGTGAGGTGGTGTTCAAGCTGGCGTTCGATGTCGCCGAGGAGGGAGGACGCGCCGAAGCGGAAGAGGTCGGGTTGCAGCCAGGGATGGCCGAGTTCATCCTTCATCAGGGAAAGGTAGACGAGGGAATCCTTGGCCTTGGCGATGCCACCGGCGGGTTTGTATCCGACCTTGAAGCCGGTGCGGTCAAGGTAGTCGCGGATGCAGCGGACCATCGTCAGGGTCACGGGGAGGGTGGCGTTGACGCCTTCCTTGCCGGTCGAGGTCTTGATGAAATCGGCCCCGGCCATCATGCAGATGAGAGAGGCGCGGGCGACGTTCCTGAGGGTGCCAAGTTCGCCCGTCGCGAGGATGGCTTTCACATGCGCATCGCCGCAGGCTTCGCGCATGTCGCGCATTTCGTCATAGAGGGCTTGCCAGTTCTGGGTGAGGACGTGGCGGCGGGAGATGACGATGTCGATCTCCTTAGCCCCGGCGCGGACGCTTTCGCCGATTTCGGCGATCCGCAGCTTGTAGGGCGAGAGGCCAGCGGGGAAGCCGGTGGAGACGGCGGCGACGGGGATCGAGGTGCCTTCGAGGGCGCGGACGGCGACCTCTACCATGTCGTGGTAGACGCAGACGGCGCCGGTCGTCAGGCCGGTCATCCCCAGCTTTTCCAGCATCCACGGGGCCACAGGCTGGCGGGCCTTGGCGCAAAGGCGCTGGACGCGGCCGGCGGTGTCGTCGCCGGACAGCGTGGTCAGGTCGATGAGGCTGATCGCCTTCAGAAGCCACGCGGCCTGATACTCCTTCTTGACCGAGCGGCGACCGGGAAGTGTGGCGGCGCGGCGTTCGATGGCTGACGTGTTGGCCTGGACGGCGGCCACCCAGTCGAGGTCCAGCCCCATGCCGGGGTTGCGGGCATGGGTGACCTGGGGCAGAAGGCCCGACTGGGCAGGGGCGAAGCTGTTCATGGGGTTTCCCCGAAAGACCCGGTTGCCGCGACGATGCCACGCGGGGCCGGGCGCTGGCAAGGGCCGGGGCGGGTGATTTCTGACCGGATGGTCAAAAATCAGGGGTCCGGGCGTTCCTCGGCCAGCGTGGCCCAGGGCTTGCCGGTGCCAGAGTCGGGAAGGCCGGGATCGGCCTCGCCGCGCAGGATCAGGGTTTTCGCCAGGACCAGCGCCGAGATCGGGGCGGTGAGAAGCAGAAACAGGGTGATCAGTGCCTCTTGCCAGCTGACCGTGCCCTGCCCGGTCAGATCCAGCGCGGAGACGACAAGGGCCGAGCCGACGCCGATGGTGGTGGCCTTGGTCGGCGCGTGCAGGCGCTGCATCGGGCGGGGCAGGCGCAGCAGGCCGTAGGAGCCGACAAAGGCGAAGATGCCGCCGCCGATCAGGAGCGCCGAGAGGGCGAGGTCGAGCAGGAGGGCGAAGGTCATTCGATGATGCTCCCCCTGAGAAGGAACCTGCAGTAGGCAACCGTCCCGACAAAGCCGGTCAGGGCAAAGATGACGGCGATTTCGAGATAGAGCCCGGTGCCGGCCCAGATGCCATAGGCGACGACCAGCGCGAGAACGTTCACGGCCATGGTGTCGAGGGTCAGGATGCGGTCGGTCACGGTGGGTGCGGTGAAGAGACGCCAGATGTTCAGGACCAGCGACAGGACGATGCACACCAGAAAGAAGGTCAGCGCATAAGGCAGGATCATCCGAAAATCCTTATCAGTCTGGCCTCGTAGCGGGCCTTGATGTCGTCGCGCACCGCCTCGGGGTCGGGCGCATGCAGCGCATGGACCAGAAGCGCCCGCCCGTCGGCGGACAGGTCGGCGGTGAGGGTGCCGGGGGTCATGGTTATGGTGCCTGCAAGAAGGGTGATCGCCTCGGGCGAGGTGAGGTCGAGCGGGATGGTGACCCAGTTCGACCGGATCCGGTCGCGCGGCATGAAGAGGACGATGCGGGCAACCTGGAAGTTCGCGACAATGACATCCCAGAGGACGAGGACCGCATAGGCGGCAAGGCCGAAGGGCCGCCTGACGCGGGGGCGGTCGGGCCACCAGGACGAGGTGATCAGCGGAATCGCGGTGGCGAGGAGGATCGCCATCACCAGGCTGCCGAGCTTGAGTTCGTTCACCAGCATGAACCAGAGGAGGATCAGGGTCAGCGACAGCCAGGGGTGCGGGAAGAGACGCTTCACGGGCGCGCCTCCAGCCGGTTTGCGGCGATGTAGCCTTCGGGGGCGTAGAGGCTTTCGGCGGTGGCGGTCAGCGCCGTCGTGACCGGGCCTGCGAAGACGGTCAGGGCGGCAAGGGCGGTGACAAGCGCAAAGGTGGCGGCGAAGGCCAGGGGTTCGGGGCCGGGTCCCCTGGGTGGGGCGTCGGCGGAGGGTTTCCAGAACAGCTGCGACCCCGCCCGGGAAAAGCCGAGGATCATCAGGAAGGACGAGACGAGGATCGTGGTCCAGATCAGCGGGGCCTCCGCGCGGAAGGCGTCGAGGATCAGAAGCTTGCCGATGAAGCCCGACAGCGGCGGCAAGCCCGCAAGCGCCACGGCAGCGGCCATGAAAAGTGACCCGATCAGGCCGGACCGGGCGAAGGCGGCGGCTTCGGTCAGCCGGACATGGGCGCGGCGGCGGGCGACAAGGTCAGCCACCAGGAACAGCGCTGCGGTCGCAAGCGTGGAGTGGAGAATGTAATACAGCGCCGCTGCCGTGGTCTGCGGCGTGAAGGCCGAGATCGCCAGAAAGACCATGCCCATCGAGGCAATGCCGGCAAAAGCCGCAAGCCGGGGCAGGGTGGCGGCGCCAAGGACTCCGATCGATCCGACCGCAAGGGTGACCAGTGCGGCGGGCTGGATCAGGTCCTGAAGCAGCGAACCGGTGGCGGGAAGGTCGGGCGGGAAGATCAGGCTGCCAAAGCGCAGGGTGGCGTAGGCGCCGATCTTGGTCATCACCGCAAAAAGCGCCGCGACGACTCCGGGGGCGTTGGCATAGGTGCCGGGCAGCCAGAACTGCAACGGCACCAGCGCGCCCTTGATCGCGAAGACGAGGATCAGCATCACGGCGGCGACGCGCAGAAGTGCAGCGTCGCCCTCGGGCAGGCCGGGCAACCTGGCGGCGAGATCGGCCATGTTGAGCGTGCCGGTCACCCCGTAGAGCAGCGCGAGCGCAAAGAGCAACAGGGACGAGCCGATCAGGTTGAACGCGATATACTGGATACCCGCGCGGGTGCGTGCCGATCCTGCGCCGTGGATCATCAGCCCGTAGGAGGCGATCAGGAGGACCTCGAAGAACACGAACAGGTTGAAGGCGTCGCCGGTCAGGAAGGCTCCGCCGATGCCCATCAGCAGGAACATCAGAAGCGGGTGGAAATGCGCGCCTTTCCGGTCCCAGCCGGAGCCGATGGCGTAAAGCGTGCAGACCAGCGCCAGGGCGGCCAGAAGCGCGAGCATCAGGGCGGACAGGCGGTCCAGCATCAGAACGATGCCGAAGGGGGCAGGCCAGTCGCCGAGGAAATAGGCCTCGGGGCCAAGGGTGGCGGCCGACCACAGAAGCGCCAGGGCGATCCCGTTAAGCGCGACGATTGCGGCAAGGCTGGCGACGCGCTGAAGCGCGAGGTTGCCACGCAGGCCGATGACCATCAGGGCCGCGACGAGGGCGGGCAGGACGACGGGAGCGATGATCCAGTGGTTCATTCCCCGGCCCCGCGATCCCCGGCCTCATCATCCAGGTCGATGCGGTCATGCCCGGAGGAAAGATAGCCGCCGATGGCCATGATCATGATCACCGCCGTCATCCCGAACGAGATCACGATGGCGGTCAGGACAAGCGCCTGTGGCAGCGGGTCGGCATAGGTGTCGCGCGTGCCGATGATGGGGGCAGCGTTTACCGCAAGGCGGCCGGAGACAAAGATGAAGAGGTTGACCGCGTAGGACAGGAAGGTGAGGCCGAGGATCACCGGAAAGGTCCGCTGGCGCAACATGAGGTAAATCCCCACGGCGGTAAGAAGTCCGATCGCGCTGGCAAGCAGGCCCTCCATCAGCGGCCCCCTTCGGTGTCGTAGGCCCGGGTGCTGGCGCGCTCGCCGGTGCGCAGGGCCAGTCGCGACAGCGAGGCAAGCGTCAGCAGGACCGCGCCGAGGACGCAGAGGAAGACGCCAAGGTCGAAGATCGCGGCGGAGGCAAGCTCGAACTCCTCCAGCGGCCAGAGGTTGATGTACGTGTAGCCCGAGGTCAGGAAGGGCAGGCCGAAAAGCCAGGGGCCGACCCCGGCGAGGGCAGCGACAAGAACGCCCCAGCCGATCAGCACATGGTGGTCGAACCGCTGGCGGGCCTGGGACCAGTCGTAGCCCGAGGCCATGTATTGCATCAGGTAGGCGATCGCGAAGACAAGGCCCGCGACAAAGCCGCCGCCCGGCAGGTTGTGGCCACGCAGGTAGATGTAGACCCCGACCAGCATCGCCATGGGCAGAAGAAGCCGCGTCGAGACGACCAGCATCATCGGGTGGCGGTCGCCGGATTCCGGTTGGCGCGGCTGGGCGGCAAGACGCCGGGTCACGGCGGTCGTGCGCAGCAGCGAGTCGGTCAGGGCGAAGATGACCAGTGCGGCGATCCCGAGGACGATGATCTCGCCGAACGTATCATAGCCGCGGAAGTCGACGATGATGGTGTTGACTGCGTTGGTCCCACCTGCTCCCGGCTTCGACTGCGCAAGATGGAACGCCGAGATCGGGTCGAAGGCCGGGACTCGGGTCATCATCGCCCAGGCCAGCGCGCCGATGCCAAGCCCGGCGATCCCGGCCACGGCCGCGTCGCGCAGCCGACGCGGCGGCGGGCTTTCGGCGGGCGTGTCCTTGGGCAGGAAGTGCAGCGCGAGGAGCATGAGAAGGATCGTCACGACCTCGACCGACACCTGGGTCAGGGCAAGATCGGGGGCCGAGAACAGCATGAACAGCGGCGCGATCAGAAGCCCGACGACGCCGGTCAGGACCAGTGCCGTGATGCGGGACCGGTGCAGAAATGGTGTGGCAAGGGCTGCGATCATCAGGATCGCCCAGACGCCGGTCACGACCGGACCCGGGGGCAGAACGGCCCGGGTGCCGGGAACATGTGGACCACCCGAGAAGGCCCAGAGCGCGGCCCCGGCGATGGCGAGAACGGCCCAGACGAGGGCACGGCCGAAGCTGCCATTGTGCAGGCCGTCGGTCACAGCGCGGGCAAGCGCGGCCAGCGGCTCGACGATGCCGTCGAAGATGTGCCTGGCTTCAGGGCGCGGCGCGGCGTCCCAGAGCGTGCGGAGCCTTGGGTAGGCGCCGAGACAGGCCAGACCCCCGCCGATGGCCGCCAGCGACATCCACAGCGCCGGGGTGGCAAGCCCGTGCCAGAACGCGATCTTCACCCGGACGGGCTCGCCCGTCACGGCGCTGGCGGCCGCGTCCACCAGCCAGGCCGCCACAGCCATCGGGAAAAGACCGATCACGACAACCAGCACGGCCAGAAACCCGGGCGCCGCCCAGAGGCCCGGGCCGGGGTCGCGGGGCGGATGCGGGCGGTCCTCGCGACTGGGGCCGAGGAAGCCGTGGGCAAGGAAACGGAAGCTGTAGGCCACCGAGAAGAGCGCGCCGAGTGTCGCCAGCAGTCCCATCGCCCAGGGGGTGATCCAGGACGTGTCGGCAGCTTCCTGCAGCATCATCTCCTTCGAGAGAAACCCGTTCAGGGGCGGGATCCCGGCGATCGACAGCGAGGCCAGAAGGGCAATGCCGAAAGTGATCGGCATCATTCTCCGCAGTCCGCCAAGGCGGCGCAGGTCACGGGTGTGCGCTGCGTGGTCCACGATCCCCGCAGTCATGAACAGGGCCGCCTTGAAGGTGGCGTGGTTGATGATGTGGAACACCGCAACCGTCGCGGCAGCCTTGGTTCCAAAGCCCAGCAGCATGGTGATGAGGCCAAGCTGGCTTACGGTCGAGTAGGCGAGAAGCGCCTTCAGGTCATCCTTGAAGAACGCGATCATCGCGGCCATGACCATGGTCACAAGGCCCGTGGTCGAGACGATCCAGAACCACTCGGGCGTCCCCGCCAGCACCGGCCACAGGCGGGCCATCAGGAAAAGCCCCGCCTTCACCATCGTGGCCGAGTGGAGATAGGCCGAAACCGGTGTCGGCGCGGCCATGGCATGCGGCAGCCAGAAGTGGAACGGAAACTGCGCCGACTTGGTGAAGGCACCAAGAAGGATCAGGATCAGCGCGGGCAGATACCACTCCGACGCCTGGATCAGGTCCCTCTCTTGCAGGATTGCGGTCAGGTCGTAGCTGCCGGCGATGTTCCCCAGAATCAGCATCCCGGCAATCAGCGCGAGGCCGCCGCCGCCGGTCACCGCCAGCGCCATCCGCGCGCCCTGGCGGCCCTCGGGCAGATGTTTCCAGTAGCCGATGAGCAGGAAGGAGGAGAGCGAGGTCAGCTCCCAGAAGACGAGGAGCAGCAAGATGTTGTCCGAAAGGACGATCCCCAGCATCGCGCCCTGGAACAGCAGGAGATAACTGTAGAACTGCCCCATCGGGTCGGATTTTTCCAGGTAGAACCGGGCATAGAGGATGATCAGAAGCCCGATCCCGAGGATGAGACCCGCAAACAGGAGGCCAAGCCCGTCGAGGAAGAAGTTGGCGTTGAGGCCAAGGGACGGAAGCCAGTCGATCCGGGTCCGGACCACCTCGCCGCGCAGGATGGCGGGGGCCTGGGAAGCCAGCAGCAGAAGGGCAAGCGTGGTCACCGAACCGGTGGCCAGGGCGCAGGCATTGCGCCCGGCGCGCAGGAAAAGACCGGGAAGAAATGCGCCGAGAAAAGGCAGGACCGCAATCAGGGCAAGTGACATTCTTGGGGCGTCCTTGTCGGGCGGTGCGGTCCGACGCAAGCGGGCTGTCGGGCAAGACTCCCTGTGTCCATAGCCGGTTGCCGCCAGCCGGGGCAAGTCTCTTGCAGCGGGCAGCCGTCCTCGGGGGCGGCCGGGATGCACCGGACAAGGTGTCGGGGGCGGACCTCCCCGCCGCAGCGGAACCCCGTCCGGACGGCGCTGACAGGCCCCGGTCCTGCATCCGTGCATCCGTGCATCCGGTCGCGGACGGCGGACGCTCCGCAGGGAGTATTTGCGGAAAAGTGCAAGCCCGAGGCAGAAAGCCATCCTGCATTTGCTCTTTTCTGCAGATACTCCCGCCGGAGGCACCAGACGGCGGGTCGGACGCAGCGACAGACCCTGGCCCCCGCGGGCCACCTGAAGGAAATGCAGCGGCAGCCACGCCGGTCGACTGCTGCCGAAGACGGGTCAAACGGCTTCGGTGACGCCTTCGGGCAGTTTCGCCCCGGTCATGAACGCAACCGCGTCGGACATCGAATAGTCCTGCGGGCGGATCACGCAGAGCCTGCGGCCGAGGCGGTGGATGTGGATGCGGTCGGCGACCTCGAACACATGCGGCATGTTGTGGCTGATCAGGATGATCGGGATGCCCCGCGCGCGGACGTCGCGGATCAGTTCCAGCACCCGGCGGCTTTCCTTGACCCCAAGGGCGGCGGTCGGTTCGTCCAGGATCACCACCTTCGACCCGAAGGCCGCCGCGCGCGCCACGGCCACACCCTGCCGCTGACCGCCCGAGAGCGTTTCCACCGGCTGGGTGATGTCCTGGATCGTCATCAGGCCGAGTTCCGACAGCTTGTCGCGGGCGAACTTCTGCATCCGGGCGTGGTCCATCTTGCGGAAGACCGACCCCATGATGCCCGGAGCGCGCCATTCGCGCCCAAGGAACATGTTGTCCGAGATCGACAGCGCCGGCGACATCGCGAGGTTCTGGTAGACCGTCTCGATCCCCAGCGCCCGCGCGTCGTCGGGGCTGCGGAAATGGACCGGCTTGCCGTCCAGAAGAATCTCGCCGTGATCGGGCGTGACCGCGCCGGACAGCGCCTTGATCAGCGTCGACTTGCCCGCGCCGTTGTCGCCGATGACGGCGCAGATCTCGCCCGGCATCAGCTCGAAATCGGCACCGCTCATCGCGACCACGGTGCCATAGCGCTTCATCAGGCCCTTCGCTTGAAGGATCGGCGTCATTCCGTTCACGTCGGCGGTCATTGCGAAGCCCTCCGCAGCCATTGGTCAAGTGCGACGGCGATGATCACCAGGCATCCCGCCGCGAATTTCTGCCAGTAGTCGTCGACGCCGGCCAGCGACAGGCCGGTGATGAAGACGCCGACGATCATCGCACCCAGCACCGAGCCGATGATCGACCCGCGCCCGCCGAAAAGCGAGGTGCCGCCGATCACCACGGCGGTGATCGAGGCGAGGTTCACCGTGTCGAAGGCGATGGGCGAGACCGAGCCCACCCGGCCGATGGCGATCCAGGCGGCAAAACCGCAGATCAGCCCGGCGACGGTGTAGACCGAAATCAGCGTCCGGTTGACGTTGATACCCGACAGAAGGGCTGCATCCGGATCATCGCCGATGGCATGGACATGCCGACCCCAGGCGGTGTGGTTCAGCACATACCACAGGAGGGCTGCCAGAAGGATCAGGGTGATGCCGCCGTAGCTGACGCTGGCACCGCCGACATTGAAGCCCTTGCCGAAGAACAGCAGCCCCGCCGCATTCGCCTCGATGTCGACGTTGCGCACCGATTCCGACTGGGAATACCAAAGCTTCAGCGATTCGAAGATCGAGAGCGTGCCCAGGGTCACGATGAAGGGCGGCAGGCGCATCAGAGTGACCAGAAGCCCGTTGACCGCGCCCATGACGCCACCCAGCGCAATGCCGATCAGCACGGCGATGATCATCGGGACGCCCGAGAAGACCGCAAGGTTGGCCATGACCAGGGACGAGACGACCAGGATCGCGCCGACCGACAGGTCGATGCCCGCCGTCAGGATGATCAGCGTCTGCGCCAGGGCGACGAAACCGGTCACGGTGACCTGTTTCAGCACGGTCGACAGCGCGCCCATGCCCAGAAAGCGCGGCTGGATCAGGCCGAAGATCAGGATCGACAGCACCAGCACCAGTGCGGGAATCATGGTCGGGTTGCGGCGCAGGAAGTTGCGCAGCTTGTGGACAAGGGTCTTGTCATCCTTCTCGAAACTCGCGACGGCCGTATCGGCCTTGGTCAGAGTCGCTTCGAAATCAGAGATGGTCTTGGTCGGCGCGTCTTCGCTTGCCATGTGCGGTCTTCCCCCCCCGGATGACGCCGGTGCCGGTTCCGGCACCGCTTATGAAGAAGGGCGACTGTAAAGCCGCCCTTCCAGTAATCAAGCACTTGTCAGGGGCCGATCAGCCCCAGCAGAGTTCGGTGCCCTTGGTCGAGTCGATCGACGGGACGCCGTCGACCGGCTTGTCGGTCACCAGGTTCACGCCGGTGTTGAAGAACGACAGGCCTTCGGTGACGGTCGGCTTGGTGCCGTCCTTGGCATAGGCGGCAATCGCCTCGATGCCGAGCGAGGCCATCTTCAGCGGATACTGCTGCGAGGTGGCACCGATGACGCCCGACTTGACCGAGGCCACGCCCGGGCAGCCGCCGTCAACCGAAACGATGATCGCCTGGCCTTCCTTGCCCGCGTTCTTCAGCGCCTGGTAGGCCCCTTCGGCAGCGGGTTCGTTGATCGTGTAGACCACGTTGATGTCCGGGTCCTTGGCCAGCAGCGTTTCCATCGCGCGGAGACCGCCTTCCGGGTTCGCATCCGAGGATTCGTGGCCCACGACGCGCGGATCGGTTTCCGAGCCCATCACGCTGAGGTCAGGCACTTCGATCCCGAAACCGACGAGGAAGCCGGTGTCACGCTGCACGTCGACCGAGATGTTGTCCTTGTTGATGTCCAGCATCGCGATCTTGGCGGTCGCGGCACCTTCCCCCATCGTCGCGGCAGCCCATTTGCCGATCAGCAGACCCGCCTCGAAGTTGTCGGTGGCAAAGGTGATGTCCTGGGCTTCGGTATCGGCCAGCGGGGTGTCGAGCGCGATCACGAGGATCCCGGCAGCGCGGGCGTCCTTGAGAGCCGGGCCGACCGAATCGTTCGACGGCGTGATCAGGATACCCTTGGCACCAGCCGCGACGCAGTTCTCGATCGCGGTGATCTGCGGGGCGGCGTCGCCGTCCTTTTCGCCGGCATAGGCCTGGAATTCGAGGCCGGCGGTGGCGGCGGCAGCCTCGGCACCTTCCTTCATCTTCACGAAGAACGGGTTGGTGTTGTTCTTGGTGATCAGGCAGGCAAGTTCCTGCGCCGAGGCCATGCCCGACATCAGCGCCAGCGCGCCAGCGCCCAGAAGGGCTTTGGTCATGAGTTTCATTGGTCTTCCTCCCAAGGTGAGGGCGTTGGTGCCCCCGGTTCAGCAATCTGCGCACAGGACCGGCTGGACGCTGCGCCAGGACCAACAAAAGCCGATTCCCTCTGCGGCGTCAAGATAATTAAATCACTCTGATTTATTATTGACAGGGCCAGCTTCCGTCTCCAGTCTGCGTGGATGTGGCCGGGGCAGGTCTGTATCGGCCGTTTGGTCCGGTACGCCCAAATGCAGGGGGAGGAGAGCCATGCTGATCGGTATTCCGCCCCTCCTGGGGCCCGATTTTCTGTCGACCCTGCGGGCCATGGGCCACGGGGACGAGATCGCCATCGTGGACGGGAACTACCCGGCGGTCGACCATGCGCGGCGGCTGGTGCGCGCGGATGGGCACGGGCTTCTGGCCGTGGTCGAAGCCGTCCTGACGGTCATGCCGCTGGACCGGGCGGTGCCTGCGGCGCTGTTCCGCGCAAGCCTCAACAACGATCCGGCGCAGCGGGGCGAGATTCACCACCAGATCGACGCCCTGTTCGCGCGGATGGCACCCGGGGTGCAGGCGGTTCCGCTGTCCGGCGAGGCGCTGTATCCGCGCATCCGTGCGGCCCATGCGATCGTCGCCACCAGCGAGCTGGCGCTGTTCGCGAACGTGATTCTGCGCAAGGGCGTGATCGGCCCGGCGGGCTGAAGGGGGTAGCTGTCGCCATGCAGTTTGCCTCGCCCGACCGCAGCCCGCCCGAGGCAGCCGTCCTGCGGGGCACCAACCAGTCGGGCATGCGCGACCACAACGAACGGCTGGTGCTGTCGCTGGTCCGGCAGCACGGGGCGCTGGCGAAGTCGGACATCGCGCGGATGACGGGCCTTTCGGCGCAGACGGTCAGCGTGATCATGCGGGGGCTGGAGCAGGACGGGCTACTTGCCCGGGGCGAGCCGGTGCGGGGACGGGTCGGGCAACCCTCGATCCCGATATCGCTGGCGGCGGAGGGGGCGTTCTTTCTGGGGCTGAAGGTCGGGCGGCGGTCGGCGGATCTGGTCCTGACCGACTTCCGGGGCAGGATGCGGGCGGCGCGGCGGAAGGTCTACCGCTACCCCACGCCGGACGCCGTGATCGGCTTCGTGCGGGAGGCCGCCCCGGCGCTGGCAGGGGAACTGCCCGTGGCGCTGCGGGGCCGGATCATGGGGATGGGCGTGGCGATGCCGTTCCAGCTGTGGAACTGGGTGTCGATCATCGGCGCGCCGCAGTCCGAGATGGACGCCTGGAGAACGCGCGACCTTGAAGCCGAGCTGGGGGCCGTGGTGGGCCTGCCGGTCTACGTCCAGAACGATGCGACCTCGGCCTGCGGGGCGGAGCTGATCTTCGGAACGGGAGAGCGGCCGAAGGACTTCCTGTATTTCTACTTCGGGACCTTCATCGGGGGCGGCCTTGTCATGAACGGCCAGCTGTTCCTGGGGCGCACCGGGAACGCGGCGGCGGTGGGGTCGATCCAGGTGCCCGCGCCGGGAGGCGGGACGCGGCGGCTGATCGACCTCGCCTCGATGTCGGTGCTGGCCGAGGCGATGGAAGCGGCGGGCGAGACCTCGGATCATCTGTGGAGCCAGCATGACCGCTGGGATGTGTCCCCGCCGGTGCTGGACCGCTGGCTGGATCAGGCGGCCGGGGCCCTGGCGCAGGCAACGCTGGCGGCGGCGGCCCTGCTGGAGATCGGGGCGGTGCTGATCGACGGGTGGATGCCGTTGACGGTCCGGGCCGAGATGGTGCGGCGGACGCAAGGGGCGCTGCTGGGGCTGGACCTCGCTGGGATCGAGCCGCCGGTCATCCGGGAGGGGACGGTCGGGGCGGATGCGCGGGCCTTGGGGGCCGCGGCGATTCCCTTGTCGCAGCGGTATCTGATCGACCAGAACGTCGCGGTGCGGGAGGGGTAGTGTCCACGGTGGACAGTTTCTGATTTCCGTTTGCGATCAGGGGGATGGGCGTGGGCGTTTACCGGCTGTTAACGGGTGGTTTTCCCCTCACCCCGACCCTCTCCCCCGAGGGGAGAGGGGGCGCCTGGGGCTGGCGTTTCGGCGGGCCCCAAGACCCTGCCGGAACGCTGGCACAGAATCGCGGAGAGGCGTAGTCTCGCGGGGTCTGAGCCAAGGCGAGGGGGGTGCCATGCAACTCAATTCCCAACAGGTGACAGTCATGCTTCCGGTTCGCGATCTTGCCCGAGCGCGGGAGTTTTACGAGCGTGCCCTTGCCCTGCCGTCGGGCGAGGAGAAGCAGGACGGCAAGGTGGTCTACTACTGCGGCGGAACCGAGATCGCGCTGTTCCCGAAGCCCGAGGGGACCAAGGCCGAACACACCGCGCTAAGCTTTCGGGTGGAGGACATAAGGTCCTCGATTCTGGAGCTTGAGGGGCGGGGGGTGGTCTTCGCCGACTATGACCTGCCGGGGTTCAAGACGGTGGAACATGTCTGCGTGCTGGGGTCCGAGAAGGCGGCGTGGTTCAACGACACCGAGGGAAATATCCTGTGTCTGCATGAGGATATCGCGTAGCGGACGGCTAACGTGGGGCTTGTGGCTGGCGGCCGGGGGTTTCACACCCCCGGACCCCCGTGGGATATTTGGGGAGGGAAAGGGGAGATTTAGTCTAGGCATTCCAAAGCACATGGAGGCAACTTGGTGATGTGGTCAGACCAAGATGCTAGAGAGGAAAGCCGAGCAGCGTCGCGATCGCGCGAGCTGCGGCTCCGGCAATCTCACCCAGCGCACCCCCAGCGAAGTTGTCGGCGATCCAAACCACCGAAGCAAACAAGACTGCCTTAACGGCACCCAGGCGGGTACGCGGAGCGGCGAGCAGGATTTTACCTGACTCGATTTCCGCCTTCACCCTTGCCTTTTCGTCCGAATCTATTGCGTTGCTTGCGCGAAGTGCTTCCTCTAAATCAGCAATTTTCTGGATCGCTTCAGTGTAGCCCCGAGAGTTATGATCAAGCGCAACAACGCGGTCAGCGGCAGGTATCTCAGCATCTTCCGGTGTCTTAGCCAAATCAGCTATTTCATCGAACCACAATCTAAGGTCTTCGGAAAGCGGACGAAACAATTGATCCGACATATCTTGAATGGTGCGTGTGATGTTGTTGTCGCCGCTGTAAAAGAAGTCGAATGCGAAGTTCATTGCGTCCAACTCGCCCGAGGCAAGGCGTCGAAACAAGGCAATTTGCCCTGACATGCGAAGGTCATCATTGTCGGACCAGTTGAGCCGACCGGACCCAGCCATGCCACGGGGGGGATTTAGGACGTCACGCTCGACGTCCATCCAAGTCTGCAATGAGCTAAGTCTTGCAGCTTCTGCGCCGAGGGGGGGAGGCGCTGAGTCAATGCATGCAAGCCAGCTTCTCAAGTTCCTTGAGAAATCTTGCTCTCTTGATCCAGTGACGCGGCTTGTCAGAATGTCGAACTGTGAGAAGAAGCGGTCAATGACGGCGTTCAATTCTTGGACCTTCCCATAGATGATTCCAAATCATATGAGAGATAGCGGCCCAAAAAAAAGAGGATGAACCCACTCTAGCACGCCGAATTTAGCGTTGGTACTTCACCCCCGCGCCAAATCCTCGAACAACCGCGCGACCCCTTCTGCCCCCGGGTCGTTGTGCCCCTTGAGCTTGTCCGCGGCGAGGTAGCTCGCGCGGCCTGCTTTGGCGCGGGTCATCTGGGCGGTGGCGTTGGCGCCTTCGCGGGCGGCTTTGGCGGCGGCGGACACTCCCTGGGGCAAGGCGGCGAGGGCGGGGGCCAGGGCGTCGATCATGGTGCGGTGGCCGGGGGCGGCTCCGCCAACCTGCATCACGCGGTCGAGGCCTGCGGTGAGGGCTCCGATCCAGGTTTTGCCGGAGGCTGAGGCATCACCGGCGGCGGCGAAGAAGATGGCGAGGAGGACGCCGGAGGAGCCTCCCATCGTCTGCGACAACTCCATGCCGATGGCGCGGTAAAGCTGGGTCGGGTCGGCGAGGGGGAGGCGGTCGAGGGCGGATTGCAGCGCGCGGGCGGCCCCGGCGAGGGTGCTGCCGGTGTCGCCGTCGCCGGACTTGGCGTCGAGGAAGTTCAGGTCGGATTCGATGGCGATCAGGGCCTTGCAGCAGCGGTCAATCAGGGCGCGGCGGGCGGGGTGGGCGCTGGGGACGGGCTGGATCGGGGCGAGGCCGTCGGGGAGGGGCTTCACGGCAACGGCTCCGAACGGGGAGAGGCCGGGCCAGGCGTGGGGGGCCACGGGGGCGGCGAGGCTGGTCACCTGCGCGTGGTCGACGGGGAGGAGCGAGACGGAAAAGCCGTGCATGTCGAGCGAGGTCATCAGGGGGGCGGGACCGATCATCCATTTCACGCGGGGCCCGAGGGGAGAGCGGGCGAGTTCTTCGGCGAGGATCGACATCTCCAACGGTGTGGTGGAGCCGAGGTTGTTGAGGAGGGCGACGTGGTCCCCGCTCCCGGTGTGGGGCAGGAGTTTCTCGGCGACCATCTGCATGGCCGAGCGCGCGCCGGTGAAGCTGACCTGTTCGATCCCGGCTTCGCCGTGGATGCCGAGGCCAAGTTCGGCCTTGCCGGTGGCGATGCGGTCTTCCTTGGGCGAACCGGGGACGGTGCAGGTATCGAGCGACATGCCGATGGAGATCGCGCCCTTGATGACCTGGGTCGCGGCGGCGGTGATGGTGTCGAGGTCGGCCCCGGATTCGGCCATCGCGCCTGCGATCTTGTGGACAAACAGGGTGCCTGCGACGCCGCGGGCTTGTGGCAGGTCGGGCAGCGCGATGTCGTCGTCGACGATGACCATGGAGACCTTGAGGCCAAAGGCGCGGGCGCGTTCGGCGGCGAGGCCGAAGTTGAGGCGGTCGCCGGTGTAGTTCTTGACGATCAGGAGGCAGCCCGCCTTGCCGGTGACCGCGAGGATGCCCGCGAGGACGGCATCGACGGAAGGCGAGGCGAAGACGTCGCCGCAGACCGCGGCGGTCAGCATGCCCAGCCCGACGAACCCGGCGTGCGAGGGTTCGTGGCCGGAGCCGCCGCCCGATACCAGCGCCACCTTCGAGCGGTCCCAGTCGGTGCGGACGACGACGCGGATGTGGGGGTAGCCGTCGAGCCGCGCCAGTTTGCCGCCAGAGGTTCTGAGCAGGCCGTCGATCGCTTCGGTGACGAGGCTTTCACGCGCGTTCATGAACTGTTTCATGGGGTTGGCCTTTCAGATGCGGCTGCCGCTGGCGTCGAACCAAAGGGGGTTCAGCGGGCGGATGTTGAGGGTCTGTCCGGGTTTCAGGGCGGTGTGCGGCTCGGTCAGGGTGATGAGGTTGTGGGGGCCGAGCGAGAGGTGGAGGCGGGTCTGGTCGCCAAGGTGTTCGACGCGGGTGATGGTGGCGGGCTGGCCTTCGCCGACTTGGATGTGTTCGGGGCGAAGGCCGATCTGGGCGGCATTGGCGGGCGCGCCGGGGAAGGCGTCGGCGGGGAGGAGGTTGATGTGCGGCTGGCCAAGGCGGGAGGCGACGTAGGCCGTCACCGGGGCCTCGTAAATCTCGCGCGGGGTGCCGAACTGGACGAGTTTGCCGTGGTCGAGGACGCCGACATGGGTGGCCATCGTCATCGCTTCGATCTGGTCGTGGGTCACGTAGAGGAAGGTGGCGGCGAGGTCGTGGTGGATGCGTTTCAGCTCGATCCGCAGGTCGGCGCGGAGTTTGGCGTCGAGCGAGGAGAGCGGTTCGTCCATCAGGTAGATGCGGGGGTTGCGCACCAGCGCCCGGCCGATGGAGACGCGCTGCATTTCGCCGCCCGACAGGGCCGTGGCCTTGTTGTCAAGCTTGTGGGGGATGCGGAGGACCTCGGCCACCTCGGCCACCCGTTTGGCGATCTCGGCTTCGGGCAGCGCGATCATCGGGGAGCGGAGGGGGAAGGCGAGGTTGTCGCGGACGGTGAGGTGGGGGTAGAGCGAGTATTGCTGGAAGACCATCGCCACGTCGCGCTGGGCGGGGGCATCCTGGAGGACGGACTGGCCGTCGATGCGGATGTCTCCGGCGTCGGGTTTGTCGAGCCCGGCGATCAGTCTCAGCGTTGTGGTCTTGCCCGCACCCGTGGGGCCGAGGAGGACGACGAAGGCCCCGGTCGGGATGGTGAGGGTGACGTCCCGCAGGGCTTGGTTGGCGCCATAGGATTTGGACAGGTTGGACAGCGTGACCTCAGCCATGATGGACCCCGGCATTGGCGGCGGTGCGCAGGGCGCGGCCGGTGATGGCGTCGAACAGCGAGAGGCGGGGGGAGGCAAGGGCGAGGCCGGTCAGGTCCCCCGGTCTGGCGGGGGTGGTGGAGGGGGTGCGCGCCTTCACCGGGCCGAAGGGGGTGGAGAGGGTGACGATCTGGGTGGTGCCGAGGTATTCGGTGGCCTCGATGCGTCCGCGCAGGGGGGCGGTGTCGGAGAGGGTGACATGCTCGGGGCGGACGCCGAGGACGAGCTTGCCGGTGGCGGGTTCTTCAAGGCGCGGGAGAGAGATGTGGGTGTCGCCGAGGGTGACGGTGGTGGCACCGGGGGTGGCGGTGCCGTCGAAGTGCAGGAAGTTCATCGCCGGGCTGCCGATGAATTCGGCGACGAACAGGGTTGCGGGGTGGTCGTAGATCTGTTGCGGGGTGCCGAACTGTTCGACGACGCCGTGGTTCATCACCACGATCTTGTCGCCCATCTGCATCGCCTCAAGCTGGTCGTGGGTGACGTAGACGGTGGTGGCGTGCATCCGGTCGTGCAGCGCGCGAAGTTCCTCGGCCATGATCTCGCGGAACTCGGCGTCGAGGGCCCCCAGAGGTTCGTCCATCATGAAGGCCTTGGGGTTGCGGACGATGGCGCGGCCAAGGGCGACGCGCTGGCGGTCGCCGCCTGACAACCCGCCGACGGGGCTGTTCAGCATGTGGTCAATGCGAAGGATCTTCGCGACCTCGGCGACCTTGCGCTGAACCTCGGCCTTGGGGACGCCTTGGGAAACAAGCGGATAGGCGATGTTCTTGCGGACGTTCATGTGCGGGTAAAGCGCGAACATCTGGAAGACCATGGCGATGTCGCGCTGACTGGCGGGGCGCATCGAGACATCCTCGCCGTCGATCAGGATCTCGCCGGAGGTCGGCAGTTCAAGCCCGGCGATCATGCGCAGCGTGGTGGTCTTGCCGCAGCCAGAGGGGCCGAGGAGCATGAAGAACTCGCCGTCCCTGATGGTGAAGCTGGAGCCCTGCACGGCGGTAAACGCGCCGAATTCCTTGCGGAGGTTGCGGATGACGATTTCAGCCAAGGGGGATCTCCTGCCCGGCGCGGATGAGGTTGCCGTTCAAGTCGAGAAGCGCCAGCTCGCGCATGCCCCAGGGTTTGTCGGTGGCCCGTTCCAGCCGCGGGATACCGGCCGGAGGCAGGCCAAGGGCGGCCCATTCGGCGTCGAGCGCGTTGATGTCAGAGGGGCGCAAGTAGGCACCGTGATCGCATTTGAAGGGGTCGAGGTCAGCGTGGCGGAAGAAATGCACCTCGGCCCCCTCGCGCTTCATCAAGAGGTATTCGGGGTCGATATAGACGGTGTGAAAGCCAAGGCGCTGCCAGAACGCCTCGGTCGCCGGGATGTCGCGGGCGGGCAGGATGGGGGACAGCTTTTCAAGCATCGGGGATGTCACTCGGGAAAATGGCTGGTGATGATGAACATCACGGTGCCGAGGAGGGTCACGAGGAAGGACCAGGTGTAGGCCCAGAGGAAGAAGGGCTGCATCAGCATCACCACGCCCAGGGCGATCAGGATGGTGGCAAGCAGTTCCCACGGGCCACGGCGAAGGCGGACAAGGCCGGAAAGGAACGCGGTCATGCCAAAGCTCCATTTTCTGTCTCTAAATATCCCCGCCGGAGGCACCCGACGCCGGCTGCGGGAGCCTCCGGCGGGGATATTTTCGGACAGAGAATGCGGGGATCTGTCATTTGCGCACCGCCCCGAAGGTGATTCCGCGCAGAAGGTGTTTGCGCAGCAGGATGGTGAAGATCATCACCGGGAGGAGGAACAGCGTCGCACCTGCGGCCACGGCGGGCCAGTCCTGGCCACCGACGCCGATGATCGTGGGGATGAAGGGTGGGGCGGTCTGGGCGTTGCCCGAGGTGAGCAGGACCGCGAAGGCGTATTCGTTCCAGGCGAAGATCAGGCAGAAGATGGCCGTGCTGGCGATGCCGGTGGCGGCCTGGGGCAGCACGACCTTCCGGAAGGCCTGGAACCGGGTGTAGCCGTCGATCAGCGCCGCCTCTTCATATTCGCGCGGGATTTCGTCGATGAAGCCCTTCAGCAGCCACACAGCCAGCGAGATGTTTACGGCGGTGTAAAGCAGGATCATGCCGACATGCGTGTCCGACAGGCCAAGTTCGCGGTACATCAGGTAAATCGGGATCGCGACGGCGATGGGGGGCATCATCCGGGTCGAAAGGATGAAGAACAGCAGGTCATCCTTCAGCGGCACCTTGAAGCGCGAGAAGGCATAGGCGGCCAGCGTGCCGAGGAAGATCGACAGCGCGGTGGACCCGAAGCCGATGATGACCGAGTTCAGGAAGCGTTCGCCAAAACGCGAGGGTCCGGCGATGACCATCCCCTGATCGCGGACGATCTCGTCCATCCAGGTTTCCGGCGGGGGGAGTTTGGCGAAGTCTTCTGCCGCGATGCGGGTGCGGGTGGTGAAGAGGTTGACGTAGCCTTCAAGGCTTGGCTCGAAGACCACCTTCGGCGGGTAGGAGATGCTGTCGGACCCGGATTTGAAGCTGGTGGAGATGATCCAGACCAGCGGCAGAAGCGTGATGATGGTGTAAAGCGCGACAAGGGCGCCCGCGACCCATTTCGATGCCTTTGAGGGTTCTGTGACGGAATAGGCGCTCATGTCCGGGCTCCTGTGATCTCCGCCCCGGGCTTGACCCGGGGCCTCGGGGATGCGCCAGCGCGGGCGGTGGTCAGAGGTCCCGGGTCAAGCCCGGGACGAGGTTTCGAGGGTGTCGGATGTTCGGTCATCACCGTTCCTTCACCTTGTTCAGGGCTTTGACGTAGATGCTGGCCAGGCCGAAGACGGTCACGAACAGGATGATGGCGTAGGCACTGGAATAGCCGGTGCGCCATTTCTCGAAGGCCTCGCGCTTGAGGTCGATCGAGGTGAGGAGGGTTTCGTTCCCCGGCCCCCCGCCGGTCAGCAAATTGACCATATCGAACATCTTGAAGTTCTCGATGCCGCGGAAAAGCACCGCCAACATGAGAAATGGCAACACCATCGGCACGGTGAGCGTCCAGAACTGCCGCCATTTCGAGGCGCGGTCGATCTCGGCGGCCTCGTAGATGTAGTCGGGGATCGAGCGCAGGCCCGCCAGGCAGATCAGCATCACGAAGGGCGTCCACATCCAGGTGTCGACGATGATGATCGACCAGGGGGCCAGGCCTCCGGGGCCGAGCATGGAAAAGCTGCTTGCCGGGGTTCCGGTCACCAGCTCGACCACATAGTTCACCAGCCCGATCTGCGGCTGGTAGAGGAAGGTCCAGAAATTGCCGACCACGGCGGGCGACAGCATCATCGGCAGCACGATCAGCGTGGTCAGAAGGTCGTTGCCCTTGAACTTGCGGTTGATCAGCCAGGCGAGGGTGAAGCCGATCATCACCTGCAGCACGATGGTCCAGATCAGGAAATGCGCCGTGGTCTGCATCGTGGCCCAGGTGCCCTCGTCCGTCAGGATGCGGGTGTAGTTCCGAAGGCCGACCCATTCGACCTCGCGCCCCGGGCGGTTGGCGGCGAAGTTGGTGAAGGACAGCCGCACGGTCCAGATCAGCGGGAAGATGTTGATCGCGAGAAGCAGGAAGATCGTGGGGGCCACGAAGATCCAGGCGATCGCGCGGTCGGAAAGGCCGCGGACCTTGCGCGCCATCCGGGGCGGCGTGTTCCGGGCGGCGATGTCGATGGGGTTGGTCATCTGGTGATCCCGTGGGACGGCAGGGGACTGGAAGCCCCCGTACCATACCCTTCCCCCAGAGTGGGGGAAGGGTCTTTGCGGATGAAGCAGGCCCCCCGGATCAGGACCGCGGGGGAAACCGAGGTCAGAGCTTGCCTTCGTCCTGGAAGACTTCGGTCCAGTCGGCGATCAGCCCGTCAAGCGCCTCCTTTGCGGTGCCCTGGTCGGCCACGACGTAGTTGTGCAGCCGTTCCTGCATCGCCAGCAGCAACTGGGCGTAGGCCGGTTCCTGCCAGAAGTCCTGAACCCCGCCCATCGCCTCAAGGAAGTCGCCGGCGAAGGGGGCGGTGTTGACGAAGTTCGGGTCTTCCAGCACCGCCTTGCTGCAGGAGTAGCCGCCCGCAGCCCACCACTTCTTCTGCACCTCGGGCTGGGCGAACCATTTGATATAGGCCAGCGCGCCATCCATGTTGTCGGTGTTGGCGACGACCGAGATGCCCTGGCCGCCAAGGGTGGAGGCCGCGACGTTCTGCGCGGGGTTCACGAAGAAGTCGATCTTGTCGCCGCCCACGTTCGGGTCCGCCGCAAGGCCGGGGAAGAAGGCGAACCAGTTCATCGCCATCGCCACCTGACCGGATTTGAACGCGTCCAGCGACTGTTCCATATAGGCGTTGTCATAGCCGGGCGGGGTGCCGGTCTTGTAAAGCTCCTTGTAGAATTCAAGGGCTTCCACGGCAGCGGGCGAGTTCACGGCCCCTTCCATGTCATACTTGCCGGGAGTGTTTTCATACTTGAAACCCCAGGCATAGAGGGCACCCGTCGCGCCCATGGTGATGCCTTCCGACCCGCGTTCGGTGAAGATCGAGGCGCCGTAGACGGTCTTGCCGTCGATCTCGCGGCCCTGGAAGAACTGGGCGATTTCCAGAAGTTCCTTCTGGGTCTTCGGCTCGGCCAGGTCGCGGCCATACTTGGCCTTGAAGTCCGCCTGGATTTCCGGACGGGCGAACCAGTCCTTGCGGTAGAACCAGCCGTTCGCATCGCCCATCGCGGGCAGGGCGTAGTAGTTCGGGGTCCCCTTCGGCCAGGTCGAATAGGCATAGACGGTCGCGGGGGCGAAATCGTCCATGCTGATGCCTTCGGCGTCGAAGAAGTCGTTCAGCTTCACATACCAGCCGTTTTCGGCCGCGCCACCCAGCCATTGGCTGTCGCCGATCAGAAGGTCGCAGAGCTGACCGCCCGAGTTCAGCTCGTTCAGGATGCGGTCGGCGAAGTTGGGCCAGGGGACGAACTCGAAGTTCATCTTGGTGCCGGACTGCGCCTCGAAGTCCTTGGACAGTTCGACCAGCGCGTTGGCCGGATCCCAGGCCGCCCAGCAAAGCGTGAGTTCGTTGGCTTGCGCATTGGCCTGAGCGGCCGCGACCAGCCCAAGCGCCGCAGTTGCGGCGAGTATCTTCCGTTTCATGCAGTCCTCCCGATGTGGTGATGGCGGACCCGTGCGGATGCCGGGCCTTCTTGGATTGCCGTCACCATAGCCATGGCGCAGGGAGGCTGGCAAGCATTTTTGAGGTGCGTACCTCAATATGCGGCGGCGACCGGTTTCAAAGCGATTTGAGCGGGGGCCTCAGGCGGCAGCTTCGGTGGTCTCCAGGGTCGAATCGACCGAGCTGTCCGGCCGGGGCGGCAGGTTCTCGCGCAGGACGATCTCGATTCGGATCTGCTCCTGGCCCGCGTCCAGGGGCTGGTTGTCGGCTTTGGCGCGCAACACGCGCAGTGTCGACCGGGCCAGGTGGCCCAGGTTCTGGGTGATGACCGCGGTGATCTCGCCGCGCTCCAGCGCCGTGCGGGCATGGGGGGTCAGTTCGTGGCAGATCACCGTCAGCTTGCTGGAAAGCCCCAGCTCCTCAAGGGTTTGGGTCAAGGCGCGCTGTCCGTCGCCCATGGCGTAGATCCCGCGGGCGTCGGGCACGTTGGCCAGCATCTCGGTCACGACCTGACGCAGGGTCCGGCCCGAGCCATGCGTTTCCAGCGATTGCAGCACGTCAAGTCCCGGAAAGTCGCGCAGCATCACCTCGTCAAAACCGCGCCGCCGTTCGACCATGTCGCGGGCCAGAAGCGACGAGCCGAGGACCAGCACCTGCCCCGGCCCGCCGCCGAGGAACCGGCCCATCAGCACCCCGGCCGTCCGGCCCGCTGCGCGGTTGTCAATGCCGATGAAGTGGTCGCGCCCGGTATTCGGCAGGTCCGATACCAGCGCCACGACCGGCAGACCCCGGGCACGCAGGCCGCGCACGGCGTCGCGCAGCACCGGGGTTTCCGGCGCCATCAGGGCCACGCCCGCATAGCCGCTGTCAGGCAGCCCTGCCAGAAGTGCGGCAAGAGCGTGCGGGTCCTCGGGCGGAAAACGGAGAAGGGTCAGCTCGATCCGGGTGGTAGCGGCGACCTGGCCTGCGTCGCTCAGGGCCAGCGCAAGCGATTGAACAAACTGGCTTTCCGTGTCGGGCAGAACGGCTGCCATCCGGTAGGACCGGCTGCGCGCCAGGTTTGCCGCGGTCAGGTCGCGGACATAGCCCAGCCGCGCGATCGCATCGTTCACCGCCTTGATCGTCTTGTCCCGAACCCCGGGCCGCGCGTTCAGAACCCGGTCCACGGTGGCAAGACTGACCCCGGCCTCACGCGCGATATCGATGACTGTAGGCCGCATGACGAAACTTCCGGATCCTTTCTGCGGACTATCGGGCCGCCCCTGATGTACGTCAATCAGCAATTCGGAGGGCGGTGTCGGCGAAAGCTCTTCACGGCGCAGGGAAAACCGGTACATCCTTGCCAAAACGGGGAGGCACGGATGCGGACACTTCTGCTGTTTGGCGACAGCAACACCCATGGCACGGTTCCGATGCCGGAGCTGGGCGTTTCCGCCCGTTTCGGGCGCGATGAGCGGTGGCCGGGCCGGTTGCGGCGGCATCTGCCGGACTGGGAGGTGATCGAGGAGGGCCATCCCGGCCGCACCACCGTCCATGACGACCCGGTGGAAGGTGCGCATCGCAACGGGTTGACGGTGCTGCCGGCGCTTCTGGAAAGCCACCGGCCGCTGGATGTGGTTGCGGTGATGCTTGGCACCAACGACCTGAAGGAACGCTTTTCGGTCAATGCCACCGATATCGCACATTCGCTGGAACGGCTGGCCCGGCTGATCCTTGCTTCGGGGGCTGGGCCGGAGAACGGGGCTCCGGGGGTGCTGCTGGTGGCGCCGCCGCCGATCATCGAGGTGGGCTGCCTTGCCGGGATGTTCGCAGGTGGTGCGGCAAAGTCGCGCGCTCTGGCGGCAGAGATCAAGGCGGCGGCCGCGCGGGCAGGGGTTCCGTTCTTGGATGCGGGGCAGGTGGTCAAAGTCTCGGCCGTTGACGGCATCCACTACGACGCCGACGCGAATCCGGCTCTGGCGGAGGCCTTTGCCAAGGCGATCAGGGCGCATTTTCCCGGGTGATGTCGGATTTCCAATGGAACGGGCGGCGTGATAGGCGCAAAGTCCGGACAGGAGGCGCCGCATGACCCAGCACGATCCTTCGCTTGCCATAGCCGAACTGCGCGCCAATGTCCTGGTGCCGTTCGAGCGTGCCCGGGCAATGCCGAAGTCGGTCTACACCTCGCCTGCCTTCGCGAAGGCCGAGGAGGAGCATATCTTCGCGAAAGACTGGCTGTGCGCGGGGCGGGTCGAGGCACTGCCAAACCCCGGCGACTATCTGACGATGCAGATCGCGGGCGAGCCCGTGGTCATCCTGCGTGATCGCGAAGGCGTTCTGCGCGGGATGTCGAATGTCTGCCGCCACCGGATGAGCACCCTGCTGGAAGGCCGGGGGAATGTGCGGTCCATCGTCTGCCCGTATCACGCCTGGACCTACAACCTCGACGGAAGCCTGCGCGGTGCCCCGGCGATGGCGCGGAACGAGGCGTTCTGCCGCGAGGACGTGAAACTGCCCTCCGTCCGGGTCGAGGATTGGCAGGGCTGGATCATGGTGACGCTGTCCGCGGATGCCCCGCCAGTGGCCGAGCGGCTTGCGGGGGTGGACCGGCTGGTCGGCCACCTGCCGATGAAGGACTACCGCGAGGTCTTCCGCGAAGAGTTCCGCTGGGACACCAACTGGAAGGTGCTGGCCGAGAATTTCATGGAAAGCTACCACCTGCCGGTCTGCCATGCCGGGACCATCGGCGGGTCCTGCGATCTGAATCAGATGGAATGTCCGCCGGGCGAAGAGGCGTTCAACCACCACTGGATCGTCAAGAACGACTCGGTCCCCTTGGCGCTGGCGCATCCGTCCAACACCGACCTGCAGGGCGACCAGCGGCGGGTGACCTGGCTTCTGGCGATCTACCCGGCGCTTCTGATCACGCTGACGCCGGGGTATTTCTGGTATCTGTCGCTTGCGCCGGACGGACCGGGATCGGTGAAAGTGCTGTTCGGCGGCGGGATGAGCGCCGAATGGTGCGACGACCCCGACGCCGGGCGGCATCTGGCCAGCGTGAAGGCGCTGCTGGATGACGTGAATGTCGAGGACAAGGGCTGCGTGGAGCGGGTGTGGCAGGGCCTCTGTGCGGGGATGTCCGCGCCCGGCGCGTTAAGCCATCTGGAACGGCCGAACTACGATTTCGCCCGCTATATTGCCAGCCGGATGCCCTGAGGTGCGGGCTTGACCCCGGCGCGCGCTGCGTCAGGGTGACTGTCATGACCAAGCACGCCCTGATCGTCGCCCACGGCCAGCCCTCCGACCCCCGCCCGGCCGGGGCCGCGCTGGAGGCTTTGGCCGCACAGGTTCAGCCGCTTCTGCCCGGCTGGACGGTGGGTGCTGCGACGCTGGCCGAGGACGGGGCGATCGCCCGGGCCGTGGCGGGCCGGTCGGGGGGCGTGGTCTTCCCGATGTTCATGGCCGGGGGCTGGTTCACCAAGGTCCAGATCCCGAAGCGGCTGGCCGAGGCCGGTGCGGTCGGCTGGGGGGTGCTGGAACCCTTTGGCTGCGACCCCGCGCTGCATGACCTCTGCGTAACGCTCGTGCGCGAGGCGGGTGCCGGCGAGGTGATCCTTGCGGCGCATGGGTCGTTCAAATCCCCGGTCCCGTCGGACATCGCGCGGCATGTGGCGGGGCGGATCGCGGCTGGGACGCGGGCGGAGGTCGCGGTCGGGTTCATCGACCAGGAGCCGCAGCTTTCAAGCCTCGACAGGCGGGATGGTGTGTGCCTGCCGTTCTTTGCAGCCGAGGGCGGGCATGTCAGCGACGACATCCCTGCGGCTCTGGCTCAGGCGGGGTTCCGGGGGCGCATCCTGCCGCCGGTCGGCCTCGACGCGCGGGTGCCGGGGATCATCGCGGCGGCGATTGCGCGGGGCGTGCCGGTCTGTGCGGGGGCCTGCCACTGGGCCGGGGGCCAGAATCCCTGAGCAAGGATCGTGACGACTTTCCTTCTCAGGGAATCTGGCCCCAGGGCCGTCAGACCGTATGCAGGTAGAGGTCGAAATCCACTTCGCTGACGGTCCGCATCACCCGCGCATATTCGGCCGCCATGATCGCGGTGAAGGTGCGGTGCATGTCTTCCCCCAGCGCGTCCTGCAGGAAGGTCGAGCGCTTCGCCGCGTCGATGGCGGATTTCCAGTCGGTCGGGATCGCGGCGCTGCCCTCGTCCTCATAGCCGTTGCCGGTGGTTTCCGGTCCCGGGTCGATCTGGTCCTTCATCCCCTTGCGCACGCCCGCCAGCACGGTCGCGGCCACCAGATAGGGGTTCGCGTCCACGCCGGCCGGGCGATGCTCGATCCGGCGGGCCTTGATGTCCCCTGCCGGGATGCGCAGCGCGACCGAGCGGTTGTTGACGCCCCAGGTCGGCGAAACCGGCGCGTAGGATTGGCTTGCGAAGCGGCGCCATGAATTCGCGTGGGGCGCGAAGACCAGCATGGATTCGGCCATGGTCTGTTTCAGGCCGCCAAGCGCGTTGAGGATCGCGGGGTTCCACTTGCCCTCCTCTTTCTCGACAAAGACGTTCCGGCCCGCATCGTCCAGAAGCGAGACATGGAAGTGCATGCCGGAGCCCGCGTAATTCTCGTTCGGCTTGGCCATGAAGCAGGCGACGACGCCATGCGCGCGGGCCTGGGCCCGGACGATCCGCTTCAGCCGCATCAGGTCGTCGGCGGCCTGCATCACGTCTTCCCGGTAGTGCAGGGTCAGCTCGTACTGGCCGGGGGCGTATTCGGAGATGAGCGTTTCAGCCTTGATTCCGGCCTTTTCGGCCCCGGCATAGATGTCGCTGAACAGGGGCAGCATCCCGTGCAGGTGGTCGACGGAATAGACCTCGGTCTTGCGCGAAGCGCGGCGGTCAAGCACGTCGCGGGCGGGCTGCATCTTGCCATCGGGGCCGCGTTCTGGGTCGAGGAGGAAGAATTCGAGTTCAAACGCCCCGGCGGGGTGAAGGCCGTCCTGGGCCAGAAGGTCCACCTGCCGCTGCAGCGCATGGCGGGGGTCGCTGGTCATCGGCGCGCCGTCCAGCATGTACATCGACATGAACACTTCGCCGCGCGGCGGGGTCGTGTTGTGCAGGGGTTTCAGCGTGCCTGGGATCGGCCAGGCGCGCAGGTCGCCGTCGCCCTGGTCCCAGATCAGACCGGTCTCGTGGACATCCTCGCCGCAGATGTCGAGGCCGAGGATGGAAATCGGCAGATGGCGGCCATTGTTGAAAAAAGACAAAAGCTCATGCCGCCGGATGATCTTTCCCCGGCCAATCCCATTGGCGTCATGCAGGATAATGTCAAAAGCCTCGATCTCGGGATGGGCGGCGAGGAAGGCTTCGGCCTCGGTGGGGGTGGAACCGGAGGGGCTGGTCTGGGGCATGGGTCAGGCCTTGAATAGGTCGGTCAGGATGGCGTCGAAATTGGCGAGCAGGCGATCGACCTGGGCCTTCTTCGTCGCCGGGCTGACCAGCATCATGTTGTGGAAGGGCGCGATGAGCGTGCCCCGGTTGATCAGGCCGGTATGGATCGCGGCCTCGACCTTGGGCTGGTGGGCGAAACCGGCCTCGGTGCCGTTCTTCAACGGTCCTTGGGCGCAGATGAACTCCACCCGAGCGCCGACGCGGACGACGTGCCAAGGCGCGCGGTGTTTGTCGATGATCCTCGCGAGGCCGCTGGAGAGGCGTTCGGCCAGCTTCTCCATATGGGCGTAGTTTTCCGGGGTCATCACCTCGGAGAGGTTGGCAACCAGGCAGGCGAACTGCATCGGGTTGGCGGACAGCGTGGTGCCCATGCCGGTGCGGCCGGGCTCGCGCTTGGCGTCCGCCTGATGGTAGCGCTTCGCGGTGTCCGCAGTCAGGCCCCAGACGGCGGTCGGCATGCCCCCGGCCACGCATTTGCCGACGACGAAGATGTCGGGGCGCAGCGAATGCACGCGCGTGTAGCCGCCAAGGCCGGACGAGATGGTGTGCGTCTCGTCCATGATGAGGAGCGCGCCGTATTTGAGGCTGAGATGCCGCAACCCGTCATGGAACCCGGCTTCCGGCAGGACCATGCAGGAGTTGGTCATCACCGGTTCGGTCAGGATGGCGGCGACGTCACCTTTGGCCAGCGCGGCCTCGACCCCGGCCAGGTCATTGAATTCGCAGGCAACCGCGGTTTGCGTCAGGTCGCTCACCTGGCCCAGAAGGCCGGGAGAGTTGACCGTCCTGCCGTTCTTCAGGCCGACGAAGGTGTCGTCCACCGTGCCATGGTAGCAGCCGTTGAAGACCAGGACCTTGGGCTTGCCGGTGATCGCGCGGGCGACCCTTAGCGCAAAGCGGTTGGCGTCGGTCGCGGTGGTGGCGATCTGCCAGCGAAAGGGGCCGAAGCGGTCGGTCAGCAGGCGCCCGGCCTCCAGCGCGGCCTCGGTCGGGAGCATGTAGGTCAGGCCGCGCCGGGCCTGCTGGCGGATCGCCTTTGCCACAGGGGCAGGCGAATGGCCGAACATCGACCCGGTGTCGCCGAGGCAGAAGTCGTCAAGCGTGATCCCGTCGATGTCCTCGATCCGCGCGCCCCGGGCCCTGGCGACCAGCGGCAGATGCGGCATCGGCCAGTCGGCCATCCAGTGCATCGGCACGCCACCGAGGAAGACGTCGGCACCGTTCTTCAGGGCTTTCAGGGCCTTCGGACGGGCCGTTGTGTAGGTCGCCGCCTCGCGCGCGGCAAAGGTGGCAAGGCGGTCAGAGCGGATTCCGGCGATGGTTTCGGCAGACATGGGCTGGCCCCGGGGAACGTCGCTGCGGTTATGCGCCGGAATTTGATCAAATTGCAAGCCGCTCGTCGTGCGTCTGCGACTTCTCCTCGCGAGGCCAGCGAGGAGTGACGAAGTCATCGAGGAGCGGTCCGGTCAGGCCCAGCGGCCTTCAAAGTCTTCCGGGACCAAGAGGTTGTGGCGGCCGATGCTCTTCACGTCGCGTTCGCCGCACAGCGCCATGGTGACGTCCATTTCCTTGCGGATCACCTCCAGCGCCTTGGTCACGCCCGTCTCGCCCATCGCGCCAAGGCCGTGGATGTAGGCGCGGCCGATCATCGTGCCCTTTGCCCCAAGGGCCAGGGCCTTCAGCACGTCCTGTCCGGACCGGATGCCGCCGTCCATCCAGACTTCGGTCCGGTCGCCAATCGCCCGGACCACCGAAGGCAGCACCCGGATCGACGACAGCGCCCCGTCCAGCTGCCGCCCGCCGTGGTTCGACACGATCACCGCGTCGGCCCCGGCATCGGCGGCCATCTTCGCGTCCTCGGCGTCAAGCACACCCTTGAGGATGAACTTGCCCTTCCACTGATCGCGGATGCGGGTGACCTTGGACCAGTCGAGCTTTGGATCGAACTGTTCGTTGGCCCACGCGGTCAGGTCCGACAGCTTCTGCACGTTCTTCACATGGCCGACGATGTTGCGGAACTGGCGGCGCGGGGTCTTCAGCATGTTCCACGCCCAGCGGGGTTTCGTGGCAATGTTGATCAGGTTGGGGATCGTCGGACGCGGCGGCGAGGTCAGGCCGTTCTTCAGGTCCTTGTGGCGCTGGCCCAGGATTTGCAGGTCCAGCGTCAGGACCAGCGCGCTGCACTTTGCAGCGCGGGCGCGTTCGATGATCGCGTCGACGAAATCCTCGTCCCGCATGACGTAAAGCTGGAACCAGAAGGGTTCGGGGCTGGCCGCTGCCACATCCTCGATCGAGCAGATCGACATGGTGGACAGCGTGTAGGGCACTCCGGCCTTGGCCGCCGCCCGTGCCGCATGAATCTCGCCATCTGGGTGCTGCATGCCGGTGGAACCGACCGGCGCAAGGGCCACCGGCATCGACACCTGCTGGCCGGCCATCGTGCTTTCCAGGCTGCGGCCGGTCAGGTCGCGCGCGACGCGCTGGCGAAAGCGCAGCTTGGCGAAGTCCGAGCTGTTCTCACGGAAGGTCTGTTCGCTGTAGCTGCCGGATTCGCAGTAATCCCAGAACATCTTGGGCGTGCGCTTCTGGTGCAGGCGCTTGAGGTCCTCGATGCAGGTGATGACGGGCATTGGCGCGGTCCCTTCCAGCAGATTGGTAAGCTTGTGTTACCAATTACTTGATGCAGGCGCAACGGGAATGCGGGCTTGCAGTTAATGCGATATTGCACTACATAGTGCGATATCGCTTCAAATAGGAGACCGCAATGACCCTGTCCCGCCGTCGCACCCTGGCCCTGATCGGAGGCGGCGTCATCCTTGCCGCCACTGCCTCGCTTGGCGCCGTCGCATCCCGCCGCCCGCAGACCGCCCTCTTGCCCTGGGGCCGCGCGGGTCAGGGCGAGGATGCGCGGCATCGGGCGTTGTCCTGGGCATTGCTGGCCCCGAACCCGCACAACCGGCAACCCTGGCTGGTGGACCTGCGCGAGGACGGGGTGGTGACCCTTCATGTGGATACGACCAAGCTGCTGCCGCACACCGACCCTTTCAGCCGGCAGATCACCATCGGCCTTGGCTGTTTTCTGGAACTGATGCGGATGGCGGCAAGCCATGACGGCCAAAGGGTGACGATCACGCCGTTCCCTGAGGGCTTTGATGACCAGAGGCTTGACGCACGCCCGGTCGCGCGCGCGGTCTTCACCCCGGACCCGTCGGTCATCCCGGACCCGTTGTTCGTCCACACCCAGGCCCGGCGGTCGAACAAGGAGCCTTACGACACCACCCGCCCCCTGGCCGAAGCGGTTCTGGAAAAGCTTGCCGTCGCCACGACCGCCCGGTTCGGCGGGACGGTCGCGCCTAAGGCAGTCGGGCAGTGGCGCGAACTGACCCACGAGGCGCTGCGGATCGAAATCGAAACCCCGCACACCTACAAGGAGTCGGTCGATCTTTTCCGCATCGGCCGGGCAGAGGTGGACGCGAGTCCCGACGGGATCGACTTTACCGGCCCGCTGTTCGAGGTGCTGGGCGCAACCGGGCTGATGACACGGGACAGCCTGCTCGACCCGTCGTCGCAGGGCTATCAAGCGGGGCTGGACGCGGTCTTTGCCAATACGGACACGGCAATGGGGCATGTCTGGCTGGTGACGCAGGGCAATGCGCGCCCCGACCAGATTGCCACCGGCGCGGACTGGCTGCGGGTGAACCTCGCGGCCACGGCAGAGGGGGTGGCGTTCCAGCCGCTAAGCCAGGCGCTGCAGGAATATCCCGAGATGTCCCGGATCCGTGCAGACCTGCACGCGACGCTTGCAACGGAAGGTGGGACGGTCCAGATGTTGGCGCGTATCGGCTATGGGCCCGAAGTGGCCCCAAGCCCCCGCTGGCCGCTGGAGGAGAAGATCCTGAATGGCTGACCAAGGTCCGCCCCCGGAAGCGACGTTTTTCGCCTTCTTCAACGAGGTCGGGATTCTGGCGCAACTCAGCCGCTCCCTGTTCGAGGCGCGGTTGCCCCCGGGGTTCAACCTGCCGCAGTTTGCAGTGCTGAACCATCTGGTGCGGGTCAGGGACGGGCAGACCCCGCTTGCCCTTGCCCGGGCCTTCCAGGTGCCCAAAACCTCGATGACCCACAGTCTTTCGGTGCTTGATCGTCACGGGCTGGTCGAACTGCGGCCCAATGCCCGGGACGGTCGGTCGAAATGCGTCTTCCTGACCGAGGCGGGCCGCAGGTTCCGGTTGCAGGCGATCACCGGGATCGGGCCCGACATGGCGGCGCTGAATGCCGCCTATCCGGCTGACCGGCTGGCGCAGGTGCTGCCGGTCCTGGCCGAGTTGCGCGCGGTCATGGACCGGATGCGCGAGGGCGAGGCGCCGGAGGTCTGACCAGAGGTCGGGGTCGGCGGTTCAGGCCGAATGTGCGCCGTCGGACAAGGCTTTGACCTTCGCCAGCACCTCGGCCACCGGCACCCCTGCCCCGATGTCCTTGACGATGGCCGAGCCTACGACACAGCCATCCGCGACACTGGCGATGGCGCGGGCCTGGTCGGGGGTGTTGATGCCAAAGCCGACGATGATCGGCAGGTCGGTCGACCGCTTGATCCGCGCGACCTCGGGGGCGACATCGGTGGCCACGGCGGCGGCGGCCCCGGTGATCCCGGTGACTGAGACGTAATAGACGAACCCGCTGGTGTTTTGCAGCACCTTGGGCAGCCGTTTGGCATCGGTCGTGGGCGTGGCAAGACGGATGAAGTTGAGCCCGGCCTTCTGCGCGGGAATGCACAGCTCGTCATCTTCCTCGGGCGGCAGGTCTACGACGATAAGGCCGTCGATCCCGGCCTCGGTCGCGTCCTTCAGGAAGCGGTCAACGCCGCGCGAATAGATCGGGTTGTAGTAGCCCATCAGGACGATCGGGGTCACCTTGTCCCCGGCCCGGAAGGCGCGGACCATGGCCAGCACCTTGTCCATCGTCATCCCGCCTTCCAGCGCGCGCTGACCGGCGGCTTG
The DNA here is from genome assembly GCA_040385165.1 of Pseudomonadota bacterium. Lineage (GTDB taxonomy): Bacteria > Pseudomonadota > Alphaproteobacteria > Rhodobacterales > Rhodobacteraceae > Tabrizicola. The sequence continues at coordinate 147,153 of JAZKHX010000007.1, forward strand.
GATCGTCGGGCCATCGGCCATCGGATCGGTGAAGGGCATCCCCAGCTCGATCACGTCGACGCCCGCGGCGGGCAGGCCCTGCATCACGGCAAGGCTGGTTTCCGCATTGGGGTCGCCGCCCATGATATAGGCGACGAAGGCCTTCTTTCCCTGGCCTCTCAGCCGCGCGAAGGTGTCGTCGATCCGTGTCATTGCAGTCCCCCGTTGATCGGCTCCATCTGCCATGCCGGGGCGGGGGAAATCAATGGGCGGCGGAACCTTGATCCCGGCCCGCCCGCCCCGTAGAAGGCGCGTCACCGCCAATGGAGGGCATGATGGGTTTCAAGATGGGCATCGTCGGGCTGCCGAACGTGGGCAAGTCCACCCTCTTCAATGCGCTGACCCGCACGGCGGCGGCGCAGGCGGCGAACTTTCCGTTCTGCACGATCGAGCCGAATGTGGGCGAAGTGGCGGTCCCCGATGCCCGGCTTGAGAAGCTGGCGGCGATTGCCGGGTCGAAGCAGATCATCCCGACGCGGATGACCTTTGTCGACATCGCCGGACTGGTGCGGGGGGCCTCGAAAGGAGAGGGGCTGGGCAACCAGTTCCTCGCCAACATCCGCGAATGTGACGCCATCGCCCATGTGCTGCGCTGCTTTGAAGACGGCGACATCACCCATGTCGAAGGCCGGATCGACCCGGTCGCCGACGCCGAGACCATCGAGACCGAACTGATGCTGGCCGATCTGGAATCGGTCGAGCGCCGACTGACCGCGCTGGCCAAGAAGCTGCGCGGCGGGGATCAGGACACGCTGGATCAGGACCGGCTTCTCCGGGCGGCGCTGGCGGCGTTAAGCGACGGCAAGCCCGCCCGGACCCTGAAGATCGCCGAAGACGACCGCAAGCAGTGGCGGATGCTGCAGCTTCTGACCGCGAAACCGGTGCTTTACGTCTGCAACGTGGAGGAGGCCTCGGCCGCCTCGGGGAACGCGCAGTCCGACCGGGTGGCAAAACTGGCGGCGGCGCAGGGGGCGGCGTCGGTGGTGATCTCGGCCCGGATCGAGGAGGAGATCTCGCAGCTGGCTGAAGACGAGGCGGCGATGTTCCTCGAAGAGATGGGGCTGCACGAGGCGGGCCTCGACCGGCTGATCAAGGCGGGCTACGCGCTTCTGGGTTTGCAGACCTATTTCACCGTCGGGCCGAAGGAGGCGCGGGCCTGGACGATCCCCCGGGGCACCCTCGCCCCGCAGGCGGCGGGGGTGATTCACGGCGATTTCGAGAAGGGCTTCATCCGGGCCGAGACGGTGGCCTACGACGATTATGTCGCGGGGAAGGGTGAGGCGGGCGCGAAGGAAGCGGGCAAGTTCCGGGTCGAGGGCAAGACCTACGAAGTGAAGGACGGGGACGTGCTGCACTTCCTGTTCAACGGGTGATGTCCACGCCGGGCAGATTTTTCGTCTGAACGATTTCAAGGGGTTGTTTGTGGACTTTAGGGTGGTCTTAACCCTCTGACAGCCCGCTCGTCGGGGACTTCGTTCCTCCTCGCTTTCGTCTCTGCAACCGACCGACGAGAAGCCGAAGGCGAACGAGGAGGGCCGTCACACCCCCGCCGGGTTGTCCACTTCGCCGCCCATCTCCTTCAGGTCCTGATAGCGGTCGCCGATGCGGTGATGCGGGCGGCCCCCAAGCGACGCGCCAAGGGCGATGACCAGCTCGTCATGGCCGGGAGCGTCTGGAACAGAGAACTGGACCGTCAGGTAGTGCGAGCGGCGGCCCGCGTCGTGCTTGTCCATCAGCGGGATCTGAAGCTGCGTGTTGGCCGGGCCGCGGGTGTTGGTGAAGCCGAGATAGGTCTTCGCGCCCACCGCCTCGCGGAAGAAGTTGCCGAAGCGCAGGGTGTGGATCAGGGCCGAGCAGTGTTCCAGCTCGCAGGCGGTGCCGCAGAGGGCCGCCTTGCCATAGGCCTCGATCGCGTCGCCGGAACCTGCCAGCCTGATCAGCCGGTCGGTCAGAAGCTTGCCCAGGACCGGCCCCATGCGCCTGATCTCGGGGGAGAGGTCTTCGACGAAGCCCCGCCCGAACCAGGGGTTCGTCACCACCGCGGCGACGGCGATCATGCGCAAGGGCGGGGTGCAGGCACGACCGCCGTCGGTCACGGTATCCTCGTCATAGGTCACCAACTTGCGAAGCTCGGGGAGGGACATGGGGTGCGGTTCCTTTCTCATGTGGCGCTGATCTGGCGGACCTGGCCCGAGGTTTCGGTGCCGTGGTATATCGAGAAGCTGCCGTTCCTGAAGTCTTCGGCATAGCGGGACAGCATCTGCGCCTCAGCCGGATTGGCAAGGGGTGCCGTGGCGAGGTCGGCAAGCGGCAGGATGCGGTAGCCTTGCGGCAAGGTGCCCGAAACCTGCCCGTGGTAATAGATCGCGTGGCCGCCGGTGGTGCGGTCGTCGAAGGCCGCGTAGACGAAATCGATCTGCGGGATCAGGCCCCGGGCGACAAGGCTTGATGTGAGACTGTCGAGCGAGGGGGTGGGGGCGAGCGGAAGGCTTAGGGTGCCCTGCGCATCGGCCTTCAGCAGGACGCCGCCATTGCAGGCAAGCACGGCACCAAGGCGGCTGCCCTTGGCCGCGGCGGCGGCTTCGGCGAGGTCACGCTCAAGGCCGATGGAGAAGTAATTGCCCCGGAAATAGCCGAGCGGCTGCCCTTCGTTCGTTGCGAAATCGAGGACACGACCGATCAGGATCAGATGGTCACCGGCATCGACAAGCTGGTGGTTTGCGCAGGCGAACTGCGCGAGCGCACCGTCGATCAGCGGCACATCTGCGGCTCCGGGCGTCCAGGCGCACTGGTCGAACTTGTCTGCCGCGCGCGACGCGAAAAGGCCCGAGACGGCCTTCTGATCCTCGGACAGCACGTTGACGGCGAAATGCGGGCCCGCCGCGAAGACATCCGCCGAATGGGCGGTCTTGGCAAGACAGACGAGGAGCAGGGCCGGGTCGAGCGAGACTGAGGTGAAGCTGTTGGCGGTGAAGCCGCGCGGGGTGCCGTCGGGCTGGCGGGTGGTGATGACGGTGACGCCGGTCGCGAAGGCGCCAAACGCACTGCGCAGGGCGCGCGGGTCGATCTCTGTCATGTCAGCACCTCGGTCAGGAAATCGCGGACGGGGCGGTTCACGGCGGGCGGGTCCTCGGCCAGCGCCATGTGCCGCAGGCCTTTCAGGATCACCAGCCGCGACCGGGGGATTTCGGTGGCGATGGCGGCAGACATTTCCGGCGAGTTGCCGTGATCCTCGTCGCCGGTCAGCACGAGGGTCGGGCAGGTGATCGGGGGCTGGGGGGCGCTGACTTCATCCACGCCATTCGCGAGGATGCGGTAGAGTTTGGGGTATACCTTGGGGTCATTAGCCAGGACCCATTGGCGGGTCAGGTCCATCAGGCCGGGCCGGGTGCTGCGCGCGGCGTCGGTGTACCAGCGTTTCAGGGCGGCCTCGACGGTGGCGGCGGGGCCTTCGGCTTCGGCTTGGGTCACGCGGATCTCGATGGCGGTTTGCGCCTGCGGCGACCGGCGATAGGCGGAATGCAGGATCGCCAGCGCCGTGGTTCTTTGCGGATAGTCCTGCGCGAAGCGGCGGGCGACCATGCCGCCAAGCGAGAAGCCGACGAGCGCGGCCTGGTCGATGTTCAGGCGATCGAGGAGAGCGGCGAGTTGGTCGGCGAGGTCTTTCAGGCTGGGCTGGCCTTTGGGGGCGGCCGATTGCCCGTGGCCGATCAGATCGTAGGTCACGACGCGGAACCTGTGCAGGTCCGGCAGCATCCATTGCCAGACCGCGCGGGTCAGGCCGAGGCCGTGGATCAGGACGACCACCGGGGCGTCCTCGGGGCCCGTCAGGTCATAGGCGGTGCCGTGGGGGTCGGGTCGGGCCGGGGTCATGTGACCGGCTTCCAGGCGATGACCTCGACCTCGACGCGGATGTCGACGAGGAAGTCGGAGATGAGGGCCGAGCGGGCGGGCGGGTTGGTCGGGAAGTAGCCGCCGTAGACCGCGTTGAAGCCGGGGAAATCGCCGCGGTCTTTCAGCCAGACCATCGTCTTCACCACATCGTCGCGCGTGCAACCGGCCAGCGTGAGGGTTTCGGTGATCCGGTCCAGGACGGCGCGGGTCTGGTCCTCGATGCTGCCGGTGGTCAGGACCTGCCCGTCCACCATCGGGACCTGGCCGGTGAGGAAGACGAAGTCACCGGCGCGGACGGCTTTCGACAGGGAAAGCTGCCGTCCGTTGATCGTAAGCGGGCCGCCGATGATTTCCTTGGGCATGGGTGTCCTCTCCCGTGGTTCGTCCGAAATGCCATCCCCGCTTGCGCCATAGTTGCGATTTTTCGTCAGTCTTTGGCGAAAAATCGGAAACATGGGGAGGTGCGGGGCGGCATGACAGGAAAGAAGCCGTGGAGGATGGGCATGGGTGAGATCAGACAGTGCCAGATGCTGATCGACGGGGAGTGGGTTGCGGCCTCGGACGGGGCGGTGTTCCCGTCGGTGTCCCCGGTGACGGGCACAATCTGGGCCGAGGTGCCGGAGGCGACTTCGGCGGACGTGGACCGGGCGGTCTGGGCGGCGGATCGGGCGTTGGCGGGGCCGTGGGGGGCGATGACGCCCTCGGCGCGGGGGAAGTGTCTGCGCAAGCTGGGGGACCTGCTGGCCGAGGCGTCGGAGGAACTGGGGCGGGCGGAGACCCTCGACACCGGCAAGATGCTGAAGGAAACGCGCTGGCAGGCCAAGTATATCGCGGAGTTCTTCCACTTTTACGCGGGTGCGGCGGACAAGCTGGCGGGTGAGGTGCTGCCGATCGACAAGCCGGACATGCTGGTCTTCACCAACCGCGAACCCTTGGGCGTGGTGGCGGCGGTGGTGCCGTGGAATTCGCAACTGTTCCTGTCGGCGGTAAAGCTGGGGCCGGCCTTGGCAGCCGGGAATACGGTGGTCCTGAAGGTGTCGGAACACGCCTCGGTGCCGATGCTGGAATTCGGGCGGCTGATCGAGGCGGCGGGGTTTCCGCCGGGGGTGGTGAACATCATCTCGGGCCATGGCGAGGTGGGGCGGGTGCTGACCTCGCACCCCCTCGTCGCGCGGGTGTCGTTCACCGGGGGGCCGGAAACGGCGCGGCATATCCTGCGGAACTCGGCCGAGAATTTCGCGGAGGTGTCGCTGGAATTGGGCGGAAAGTCTCCGTTTGTGGTGTTCGAGGATGCGGACCTGGAAAGCGCGGTCAACGGTTGCGTGGCGGGGATCTTCGGGGCGACGGGACAAAGCTGCGTGGCGGGGTCTCGGTTGATTGTGCATGAGGCCGTCGCGGAGGTGTTTCTGGCGCGGCTGGTGGCGGCGGCGCAGGCGATCCGGATCGGCGATCCGCTGGCGGACGAGACACAGATGGGGCCGCTTTGCACCGAGGCTCAGGTGCGGTTGATCGAGGCTCAGGTGGCACTGGCGGTTCAGGAGGGGGCGAGCGTCCTGACCGGGGGCAAGCAGCCCAGCTTTGGCGGGACATATTACGAGCCGACGATTGTCGACTGTCCCTCGCCCGATCTGACCATCGTCGATACGGAACTGTTCGGGCCGGTCCTGTCGGTGCTGCGGTTCAAGGACGAGGCGGAGGCCATCGCGCTTGCCAACCGCTCGCAGCACGGCCTGGCCGCTGGCGTCTTCACCCTGAACGGCGCGCGGCAGATGCGGGTGGCGAAAGCGATCCGCGCCGGGATCGTCTGGGTCAACACCTACCGCGCCGTGTCGCCCATCGCGGCCTTCGGCGGCGTCAAGGGCTCGGGCTACGGCCGCGAGAGCGGGTTCCAGGCCCTGTACGACTACACCCGGCCCAAGACGATCTGGGTCAACACCTCATCCGAGCCCATCGCCAACCCCTTCGTGATGCGCTGATCTAGGGAGACTGAAATGAAATTTCATCTGGCGATCAACATGGAGCGGATCGACGATACGCTGTCCATGAAGGACGTGGCCAAGCACACGCTGGAGATGGTGCAGATGGCCGACGCGGGCGGCTTTCGTATCGCCTGGGCGGCCGAGCATCACGCGCTGGAGATGACCATCGCGCCGAACCCGTTTTCGATCCTGACCTGGTGGGCCGAGCATACCAGCACCATCCGCCTAGGGACAGCGGTGATCGCCGCGCCCTACTGGCACCCGATCAAGGCGGCGGGCGAGGCGGCGTTCGTCGACCTCATTTCGGGCGGACGGCTGGAGTTCGGCATCGGCTCGGGTGCCTACCAGCGCGAGTTCGACCGGATGCGGTCGGGCCTGAAGCAGACCGACGCCTGGCGGTATATGCAGGAAATGCTGCCGGTGATCCGGGAGTTGTGGAAGGGCGACTACGCGCATGAAGGGGAGCATTGGTCGTTCCCGGCCTCGACCTCCTGCCCGAAGCCTTTGCAGAAGGAGGTTCCGGTCTGGGTCGCGGCACGGGCCCCGATCACTTACGATTATGCGGTCAAGCATGGCTGCAACATCCAGTCCTGGCCGCTGACGCGGGACATGGGCGAGGCGCAGGCCTACATGGACCGGCTGAACGAGGCGGTGGCGAACAACCCCGGAGCGAAGCGCCCGGTGATGGCGATGATGCGGCACACGGCGCTGTATGACCGGAAAGAGGACTGGATGGTCCCGGTCCGCGCGGCTCAACGCCAGTTGTCCCAGTTCGAGAACCTGTTCAAGAACATGGGCGATGTCGAGAACGGCTTTCCGAAGTCGATCCCGTTCGACCAGCTGGGCAACCGGGCCGAGTATGACCCGGAGATGCTGTCGAGGAACCTGATGTTCGGCACGCCGGATCAGGTGATCGCCAAGCTGAAGATGTATGAGGCGATCGGGGTGGATGAATTCATCTACTATGCTTCGTTGGGCCTGGGGCTGAAGGAACAGAAGCGGTCGCTGGAACTGTTCTGCAAAGAGGTCATCCCGGCTTTCGCCTGACGGTTGGCTCCTCGTGCGCCTTCGGCTTCTCGTCGCTGGGACCCTCCGACGAGGAGACGAAGTCGAACGAGGAGGACCCGTCCCGGACGGCGCGGGTGGTGCGTTGGCGCAGCGTCTCGATATAGGCGCTGAGGGTGCCGGGCCATGAGGGGGTCGCCTCGCTGGCCGCCCAGCCCTGGCGGTAGTCGCTGGGGCGGCGATCAAAGCATTTGCGGAAGGCGGATGCGAAGTGGGACAGCGCGTTGAAGCCCGTGGCGGTGGCAATCTCGCGCACTGAAAGCTTGGTCGCGATCAACAGGACCCGGGCGTGCTGCAGCCGGACGAGGGTGCCGAACTGCACCACGGAACAGCCCAGGGCCCGGTGGAACTGCCGTTCCAGCTGGCGTTGCGAGAGGCCAAGCCGGTCGGCGATGTCGGGGACCGCAAGTGGGTCGGCGATGTTGGCCTCGATCAGGGCGATGGCCTGGCGGAGCGTTGGCGAGAACTGGTCGGTGCCCGGTCCCGGACTGCGGCGCTGCGGGGCTGTCGGCGGGCGGACCGGCTGGTAGAGGATCTGATCCGCGACCTCGCCCGCCATCCCCTCGCCGTGCCGGTCCGCGATCAGCCGCAGCATCAGGTCGACCCCGGCCATGCCGCCCGCACAGGTAAGGACCGGGTCGTCCAGCGTATAGAGCTGCTCGACCAGCGGCACCTCGGGAAAGCGTTCCTGGAAGCCCGGGGCCCAGGACCAGTGGGTCGCAAGCCTTGCCGCCGGGATCAGCCCGGCCTTGACGATCGGATAGCAGCCAAGCTCGACCGCACAGAGGCGCGCGCCCTCGCGCGATTGACGGCGCAGCCAGCCGATGAGGTCGCGGTTGGCATAATCCTCGGCCCCCCATGAGGCGAGGACGAAGATCGTCTCGCCGCGCCGGTTGCGGTCGTCAAGCGGTTGGGCCGTGATGGACAGCCCATTGGAGGCAGGGATCTCGGTCCCGTCGGGCGACAGGATCTCCCAATGATAAAGCGGCTGGCTGGCAAGGTAGTTCGCCACGCGCAGGGGTTCGATCATCGTGATCAGCGTCGCCATGTTGAAGCGCGGCACGATGACGAAGCTCATCCGCAGCGTAGGCGCATCCGGGCGCCGCAGGATCGGAGGGGGGGCGTCGGTCGAAATGCGATTATTCGTCATATCGGCAGGTTACAGGTCGAAAAACCATCTGGAAAGTCGCAAGGACAGCGCATGTGGGGGCCGAGTCACCGCCGAACGGCCCAGCCGACCTGCGCAGCCGAAGGTCGCAAACCTCCATTGGCCGCGTGCAAAGGCGCATGATGCGCGACAGTCCGGGGTGAGGGGAAAAGGTGGTGCTGCAAGAGAGGATTGAACTCTCGACTGTATATTAAAAAACAATATGTTACGAGTAATTCTGGCACGCTGGCAGGCGTTCATTCTGGCACCGGATTTCTTCGCGCCGCGACAACAGAGGGTGCCACTTTCGACCGCGCATGGCAACTGAAGGAGCAATCGGGGATCGCTGTCGGGAAACGGGGAACGGCAGAGAAATCGCCCATCCCCGATTCACGTCGTATCGAGGAGAACGCGCAGCGCTCGCACCCTGGCCGGCGTCACCCTGGGGTCGGAGCCGCTGGAGATGACGCGAATGAACTCGATCCAGGTCTGCTCGTTCTTCGTCAGGTGGTCCCACGGTCCCGCCGGAGCCGCAGGTAATGTGAAGACCGTGTCGTCCTCCTCTGAACTCATTTCCCGAAGATTCCGCGCAGCACCGCCCTTGAGCGGGCCGTGATCCGCGGGTCGCTGTTGTCCGAGGCATCACGCAGCTCTTGCAGCCAGCCATTTTCGTTCTCGGTCGCGGGCGTTCCGAAGATGTCGGTGATCGCCTTCGCTGCGGTCGCGCCGACAGCTTGGTCGAGTGCCAGACGCATCAAGTAAGCCGGATCAACCTCCAGCGCCTTCGCGAGGGACGGCACACGGTCGAGTGGGACTTTGTTCCGACCGTTCTTGAGAAAGGTAATCATGTTGGCGTTGGGGAAGCCGGCCTCGCTGGCGATCTCCGCTTGGGTCTTCTTGTGCGCCAAGTCGCGGATACGGTCAGCAATGAGTCGCGCGGTCGCAGTGTTCTGGTAGGGGTTGGTCATGTCGTCTCTCATGAAGTTAGTCACATGAGATACTTACCTGCGTGCAGTGGTGTAGTCGGGTGGGGACTGAATGGTGAGCCTTGGGACTTCAGCGCAACCGAAGTCCTAGAGAAGCGTGCTTACCTCGATGGGGATGCTCTTTGCCCCAGCCGGTCGGGGATGGACGAATCCTCCGCTCCCGACGTTTGCCAGACGACGGTTTCGGCCCAAAGTTGCCTCTCAGTCGCGCCGCAATACACTTAGTATAGTGATCTAAGGCTGCGCGGGGGGGGCTCTCTGCTCAAGACTTGGCTTTATCATGGATGGCAAACGCATCCGAGCAATTCCGTGCCAGATAAAGTCAAGTTCCAACGCGGCGGATGGCAGACCTACCCGTGGACCTACGGAAAAGAATCAAGGTTCTGCCTAATCGGCCAGCCCAAGGACACGGATGACTTCTTTTGGCGCTGGCTGGCGCCATACAGTCTGGAAGCTTTCGACCACGTTGTCCCGCGTCACACTTAGTCCAGGCAGGGCTATCCAGGCCGGAACTGGGCGGGTCAACAGACTTAGGATAACGGTCTGTGCTGCGGCGATGCCCTGCTGAAAAGGAAGTTGTGCCGCTATGCATCTGACTGACCGGCCCATAGCGAGGTTGATGGCCGCGCCTTCTCCAAGATCGACGGTTGCCATGGGTAGCGATCGTCCGGTTGCCTCAAGCCGCGCCACCAATGCAAGCGCAGGGGTATCCCAGACCACGAACAGTCCGGCTAGAGCGGGATGCTGCGCCAGCAGACCCTCTCCAAGCTTGGCGGCCTCGTCAATCCGGTCGAAGCGCGCCACATGGACGTGGACGTCTGCTCGATTGGCTTGCAACCACTTGATGAACGCGATTTCGCGTTCGTTCGTCACAAAGAAGTCGGCGGCGAACCCCAGAACGCCGACCTCGGCACCTTGGGACAGGTAGGGATCAAGACCAGCAGCGGCGATCTTGCCCAGGCCAAAATTGTCAGCAGACACCAACGCGGTGTAGTGCTTGCCGGGAAGCAATCCGGTGGGTGCATTGTCTAAAAGCACCAGTTTGATGCCGGCCCCCGAGACCCGTGCATGTGCTGCAGCAACCTGCTCGTTTGCGACAGGCAGCGACAGGATGGCATCGGGTCGCTGCGAGATCAGGCGGTCAAGTTCTGTCACTTGCCGCTCGGGCGAGAATCCACAATCCACCACATCGACAACAGCTACCCCGCAATCTCCCAGGATGCCGACCATTCCGGCAAGAAGCTGTTTGGCCCAGTCACTGTCCATCGTGTGCAGGACCACGGCCACCCGCCAGCCGGAAGCCTTCGATGCAGCGCGGTCGTCGGGCAGAAGGCTGACGCGCTCCGGCGGAGCGGCTCTTTCGCCGTGGGGGCCAAGGCCCGAAATGGTCATGCGCGGGATTCCTTTCCGTTCCGGAACGCGGGCGCTACGGGCGGGGCGCTCCTTACGGAGGTGTCGGCCGCCAGCCGGGCCTGCAGCGCAGACAGGTCGGGATGGGCCAAGGGATTCCCCTGCAACACCCAGTCCTTCAGGAAACCCGGCGCAAACAGCGCCTCCGAGGCAACTCTTGCCGCACCCACCAGCCCGGCGGAACTGCCCATCTGCGACCGGATGATCCGCAGGTCACGGGTCACAAAGGGGTGGGAGGCGCCGTAGACCGCTTCGCGAAGCGCGGCCAGAAGGATGTCGTTCGTCTGCACGATTGACCCGGACAGAACGATCAGTTCGGGGTTCAACGCATTCGCCAGCGTGGCAACCACCTGCCCGATCAGACGCCCCGCCCTGGTCAGAGTGGCCACGGATTCGCCGTCGCCCATCTGTGCGGCCTGAGACACCTCGATGGCGGTGATCTCGCCTCCGCGACGCAAGATCTCGGCAAGAACGGCGCTGCGCCCGTCAAGGGCGGCGGCCGTCCCCTCGCGTTGGATCATATCCGATCCGGCCATCGCGTCCAGTGTGCCGCTGCGCCCGCCCGCAGAGACTGGCAGCGACCCGATCAGCCCCGCCGCGCCGTGGGCACCCCGGTAAAGCTGGCCGTCGCAGACGATCCCGGCTCCGATGCGGCGGCCGACCTTGACGAACAGCATGTTCCGCAATCCGATCCCCGCACCGGCATGCAACTCGCCGACGGTCATCGTCTCGACACTTGAGCGCATGCAGATCGGAACGCCAAAGGCTCGGGTCAGTGTCTCGACCAGCGGAAAGCCTTCCCAGGAGGGCAGGACCGGCGGGGTGGTGGCAAGAAATTCCTGGTCCGCAGTGCCCTGGACCGTGCCGGGGACGGACAGCGAGATTCCCCAAAGGTCGCCCGGCACGGTGTGGCGCTCGATCGACCAGCGGAACAGGGCGGTCAGCCGGTCGGTCAGCACCTCGGGAGGCACGGTCAGGTCGCCGGCTTCGTGATGTTCGGTCAAGAGGTTGCCTGACAGGTCTGCGACGCCCACGCCAATCGCGGTCTGGTCCAGAGTGGCCACAAGGATCGAGGCCCGGCGGGCCGCAAAGCGAACAAGGCGTGGCGCGCGACCGCCCGACGCGGTGCCAAGTTCGCTTTCGTCCACCAGTCCCAACTCGCCCAGCATCGTCAGCCGGTCGGCCACCACGGCACGGCCAAATTCGCTTTGCCGTTCCAGTTCTTGCCGCGTGTTTGCCGCGCCACTGCGCACGAAGTTCAGAAGCTCCACCAGTGAAGGCGCAGCCGTTTCCACCGTGCGCGGACGTCCCTTGCCGCGTGGCTGGGCCGATTCGCTGGGGAGGGGGTCGATCAGGGGCAAACGACGGTCCTTGAAGGGTGCGAACAGAGATAAAGGCGGCACTTCTGCCGTTCAAGGAAAAACTTTTGCAGTAAAAAGGCAGAAGTAGAAAAACTTATGCAGAAATAATATTGACCCATGGCGAATATCGGCTTAACGACAGTGCCACGGTCAGAGGAGGCCGGACGGATCGGCGGAACGGGCAGGACACCTTGCCCCAGGGCCGCGAGGGGGAGGGATACCGATGACGGCATGGAAGCTGGCCTATCACGCCAATTGCTGGGGTGGCCTCGGCGGAGACGCGGTGGGCGTCACCTCCATCTCCAGGCTGGCCTATCGCACCTTCGGTGACATGGATCGCGCCTGTGCCGAGATCGCCGCAGCGGGCTATGCCGGGGTCGAGATGTTTGACGGCAACTTGCTCGACCATTCGGTCGCCGAGATGCGCAAGATGCTGGCTGACAACGGGCTGGAGCTGGTCGCCACCTATGCTGGCGGCAATTTCATCTTCGACGACATCCTGCCCGAGGAACTGGCCCGGGTGACCCGCGCTGCGGACCGCGCCGCCGAGCTTGGCGCGCCGCATCTGGTGGTGGGCGGCGGGGCCAAGCGCTTTGATGGCACACAAGAGCCGGACTATCACAAGCTGGGTGCCGCGCTGGATCGCGTGAAGGCGCTGGCCGAGGCGCGGGGTCTTAGGGCGCACTACCACCCGCACCTGTCGACAATCGTCGAAGGCCCGGCCGAAGTGGCAAAGATCTTCGACCTGACCGCAATCGACTTCTGCCCCGACACGGCGCATCTCGCCGCCGCAGGGGGCGACCCGGCGCAGCTGATCCGCAATCACGCCGCCCGCATCTCCTATGTCCATCTCAAGGGATTCCAGCGCGACCCCTTCGCGTTCACCCCGCTCGACCGCGGCGATGTGCCGACCGGGCCGATCCTGCAGGCGATGACGGATATCGGCTTTGCCGGCTGGGTCTGCACCGAGCTTGATGCCTGGTCCGACCCCGCCGAAGGGGCGCGGCTAAGCATGACTTACCTGAACCGGGCAATCGCGGGTTGACGCCCTGCCCACCAACGGCGGTTAGCCCCGCCAACTCTCTGGGAGGAGAACGAGATGTTTACCAGACGAACCCTCATGGGCTCGGCCACCGCGCTTGCGCTGGTGATGGGCCTAGGCGCCCCGGCCTTTGCCGATCCGGATGCGGCGCTTGCCAAACTGCAGGAAACGGTCCTGTCCAAGGGACCAAGTGGCGAAGATCCCTCGCCCGCCTCGGACGTCGTGCTGACCGACGAGGAGCTGGCAAAGATCAGGGAGATGGGCGCGACCGCTGCCATCGTCATGCACTACGGCGGCAATGACTGGAGCCGGGCGCAGATCAACGGGTTGCAGACCCAGTTCGACGCGATGGGGATCAAGGTGATCGCTATCACCGACGCCGGGTTCAAGCCGGAAAAGCAGGTCAGCGATCTGGAAACCATCATGGCCCAGGCGCCGGACATCATCATATCGATCCCGACCGACCCGACCGCCACTGCCGCCGCCTATCGGGCAGCGAATGAGGCCGGGGCGAAACTGATCTTCATGGACAACATCCCCACCGGCTTTGTGCCGGGAACCGATTATGTCTCGGTCGTCTCGGCTGACAACTACGGCAATGGCGTTGCCGCTGCGCATCTGATGGCCAAGGCGCTTGGCCCTGACGGCGGGGAAATCGGGCTGGTGTTCCATGCCGCCGACTTCTTCGTGACAAAGCAGCGCTACGACGCCTTCAAGGCCACCATCGCCAGCGACTACCCGAACATCACCATCGTGGACGAGCAGGGGATCGGCGGGCCGGACTTTTCGGGCGATGCCGAGAAGGCGGCGGGCGCAATGCTGACCGCGAACCCGAACCTCAAGGGCATCTGGGCGGTCTGGGACGTGCCTGCCGAGGGCGTGATGGCCGCCGCGCGGGCGAACGGCCGAGATGACCTGATCATCACCACTGTCGACCTTGGCGAAAACGTCGCCATCAGCATGGCGCAGGGCGGATTCATCAAGGGTCTCGGGGCTCAGCGTCCGTATGACGCGGGCGTCGTCGAGGCGAAGTTGGCTGGATACGCCCTTTTGGACAAGGACGCGCCCGATTTTGTGGCACTACCGGCGCTGCCGGTTAGCCAAGACAACCTCTTGGAGGCCTGGAAGCAGGTCTATTCGACCGAGGCGACCGACAACATCAAATCCTCGATGCAGTGATCCTGGCACGCGGGGTGGCCTTGGCCCCCTCGCGCGCAATCCGGGCCTTCGTGGTGGCGATTGCTCCCTGCCCGCGAAGGTCCACCATCCTCATTCCCGGAGTCGGACAATGACCAAAGTGATGAACGTTGCCATGATTGGCGGCGGGTTCATGGGCAAGGCGCACGCCATGGCCTATGCCTCGATGCCGATGTTCTTCTGGCCCGCCCCGGCCATCCCGCATCGCAAGGTGGTGGTCGACCTCACCGATGGTGCCGCTGAAACCGCCCGCCAGAGGTTCGGCTTTGACGAGGCGTCCAGCGACTGGCGCGCCGTGGTCAACCGGCCCGACATCGACGTGGTCGACATCTGCACGCCGAATAACGTGCATGCCGAGATCGCCATCGCGGCGGCCAAGGCGGGCAAGCACATCATCTGCGAAAAGCCCCTGGCCCGCACCGTGGAAGAGGCCCGCGCGATGACCGAAGCGGCAAAGGCCGCCGGCATCATCCACATGGTCGCCTTCAACTATCGCCGCACCCCGGCCGTGGCATTGGCGAAGAAATACATCGAGGAAGGCCGCATCGGCCGCATCCTGAACTTCCGCGGCACCTATCTGCAGGACTGGTCGGCGGATGAGAATGGCCCCCTCTCCTGGCGGTTCCAGAAGAAGATCGCGGGGTCGGGCACGGTGGGCGACATTGCCACCCATGTCGTCGACCTTGCGCATTACCTTGTCGGCCCCATCGCCGAAGTGATCGCGATGACCAGGACCTACGTCACCACGCGACCCATGCAGCAGGGCGGCGTCGACAAGCTAGGCGCTTCCGAGAAATCGGTTGGTGCCGAACGCGCAGCCGTCGATGTGGATGACGAGGTTGTTTCGATGGTGCGCTTTAGCAATGGGGCCATCGGCAGCCTTGAGGCCACGCGCAACGCCTGGGGCCGCAACAACTTCATCACGCTGGAGATTCACGGCACCAAGGGATCGATCCACTTCAACTACGAACGCCGCGACGAACTGCAGGTGATGTTCGCCGACGATCCAGCCGATGCGCGCGGCTTCCGCACCGTCTACACCGGCCCGGCACATCCCTATGGCGGGGGGCTCTGGCCTATCCCCGGCCTTGGCATCGGCTATTCCGAAACGAAGATCGTCGAATGCTTCGATCTGTTCACCGCGATTGCGACTGGAAAGCAGCCCAGCCCCAACTTCGAGGACGGGCTTCTGACCGAACTCGTCGCCGACGCGCTCTTGCGGTCTGGTGAAACCGGCAAGTGGGAGCGGGTGGAATGACCGCCCCCGCCCCATTGGCCGTGCAGATGACCGGGATCTCGAAATCCTTCGGCGGCATCCGCGCGCTGGATAGTGTGGACTTCGAGGTTCGCGCCGGCGAGGTCCATGCCCTTCTGGGTGGCAACGGGGCGGGGAAATCCACCATCCTGAAGGTGCTGAACGGCGTCCATGTTCCGGATGAGGGCGATATCGTGGTGGCAGGGACGCCCCTGACCACCCACACGCCCGAGGCGTCGCGGGCGGCGGGCATAGCGATGAATTTTCAGGAAATGTCGTTGGTCCCGACGCTGACCGTTGCGCAGAACGTCTTCCTGACCCGCGAGGCCCGTGACGCGCGAGGGCTGATCGACGACGCGGATTCCGTCCGCCGCGCGCGAGAGATCTTCGACATGCTGCAGGTGCAGGTCGATCCTGAGGCGCTGGTGGGCGATCTGGGGGCCGGGCAGAAGCAGCTGACCGAGATCGCCAAGGCGATCAGCCAGAAGGCGCGCGTTCTGATCCTCGATGAACCGTCCACGGCACTGGCGGTGTCCGATGTTGAACGGTTGTTCACATTCCTGCGCAAGCTGAAAGCCGAAGGCGTGGCTATCGTCTACGTCAGCCACCGCATGGACGAAATCGCCCGCATCGCCGACCGAGCCACCATCCTGCGCGACGGCAAGCACGTCATCACCGCGCCACTGTCAGAATTGCCGATCGACACCATGATCGAACACATCGTTGGCAAGCGGTCCAAGGGGCTGGCCGATGTCGTGCGGGGCGAGGTCTCGCGTGGAGATGTGCTGCTGGAGCTTTCCCACGTCACCGGCCCGCACAAGCCCGAAGACGTCAGCCTGACCCTGCACCGGGGCGAAGTGCTGGGCCTCGCCGGGCTTCTCGGCTCGGGCCGCTCGGCCCTTGCGCGGGTGATTGCGGGTGTCGAGCCTGCGGTCGCCGGCGAAATCCGCATCAAGGGGCGCAAGGTGGCAATCCGCCGCCCCTCCGATGCGATCAGCGAGGGCGTGGCCCTCGTCCCCGAGGCCAGGGCGACTCAAGGGATCATCCCGGCGCAAAGTGTCGCGGACAACATGGCGATGGCGGTGATCGGCCGCATCTCGCCGCGTGGGATTGTCGACCGGGGTCGCGTGCGTGCCCTTGCAGATCAGATGATCGGCCGCCTTTCGATCAAGACCGCCAGCCGCGACAATGCGGTGTCGACCCTGTCGGGTGGCAACCAGCAGAAGGTTGTGATCGGCAAGTGGCTAGCCACGGAACCCGAGATACTCATCCTGGACGAACCCACAGCGGGGATCGACATCGGCTCGAAATCCGAGATCATCCGCCTAGTGCGCGATCTTGCCCAGGCGGGCAAGGGCGTGATCATCATCTCGTCCGAGCTCTCCGAACTCCTGACCGCCTGCGACCGCATCCTCGTGATGGCGGACGGTCGCGCGCACCAGTTGCTGGATCGCGCCGATCTGGACGATCCGGCCGAGGCCGATCCCGAACATGCCCTGCAGGCTGCCGAGCGCCGCCTTCAGGTGGAAATCCAGAAAGCCCTGACCACAAAGGAGGCCGTCCATGGCTAATGCAGCAACCGCCCCTGCCGGGGGCTTCTTCGCCAACTGGCGGCAGAACATCATCTACATCGGATTCGTAGTCATCTTCCTCGTCTTCGCGTTGACGCTGAACGACAAGGGATTTCTGAACCCCAACAACCTCCTGAATATCGTCCGCCAGACCGCTATGATCGCCGTGATGGCCGTGGCGATGACCTTCGTCCTGTCGGCGGGCGAAATCGACCTGTCCGTGGGGGCGGTCGCGGGCCTTGCCACCGTTACGGTCGCCATGGCCATCGCCGTTGCCGGGCCGGTGGGGGGCATCCTCGCCGGGTTGGCGACGGGGCTTGCCGTCGGCATGTTCAACGGCTGGCTGACGACGAAGATCGGCATCCCTTCGTTCCTGACCACTCTCGCCATGATGGGCATCGCCAAAGGCGTGGCCATGTGGGTGTCTGACACCGCCGCCGTCCCGATCCTGTCGCCAGGCTATTCCTGGGTCTTCGGTGGCGGCTCCGTCGGACCGATCCCGGTGCTCCTGTTCTGGATCGCGCTGATTGCGGGCGTCGGCCATGTCGCACTCCGCCGGTCGGGATTTGGCCGCCGGGTGCTGGCGACAGGTGGAGGCGAGACAGCGGCGCGCTATTCCGGCATCGACACGGCGTCGATCAAGTTCCGGGTGCTGGTCCTCTCCTCGTGTGCTGCCGCGCTGGCCGGGATGCTCTATGCCGGACGCCTGCAATCAGGCCGCTTCCAGCTAGGTGAAGGCGACGAGCTTTCCGTCATCGCAGCTGCGGTTCTGGGTGGAACCAGCCTCTTCGGCGGCAAGGGCACGGTGATCGGCACCATCGTTGGCGCGCTGATGATCGGGCTGATCAACAACGGGTTGATCCTGATGGGCTTGGAATTCAGCCAGCAACTGATCGCGCGTGGCGGGATCATCATCCTCGCCGTTGCCTTGAGTCAGAAAAGGGCCTGACCCATGTATACGATCATCGGCACCGTCACCGCCCGTCCAGAGACCCGGGAAGAACTGGCAAGCCTGCTGACCGCCCAGGTGACCCCCACCAGGGCCGAGGCAGGCTGCATCAACTACGACTTCCACGTCGATGCGGTCGACCCCTGCGTCTTCGTGTTCTACGAGAACTGGACCGACCGGGCGGCGTTGGATGCTCATCTGGCGATGCCGCACCTGCTGCCGCTGTTTTCGCAGCTTGACCGCCTGCTGGCTTGCCCAGTCGATATCCGGCCGCTGACGATGTTGTCGGACCGGTCCGCCTGATGGCCTCCGCGTTCACCGGATAGACGGTGTTCTGCGCCATAAGCCGAGGATCGGCACGTGAAGCTGAAACTGGGCATGGGTCGGTGGGGGCCATGGGGCCTTCATCGGAGCGGTCCACCGCATGGCAGCGCGGCTGGATGGGCGGTGGGAACTGGTCGCGGGCGCGCGCCCCTGATCCTGCCAGGACTGCGTTCTCGGCTTACCAACTCGGCATTGCAGCCGAACGTAGCTATGCCAGCTATGTTGAGATGGCCCTCCCCGAGGCAACCCAAGCCAAAGCCGATGCAGGGACCGCCAGTTCGCAGAGGCATTCAGCTGATCGGCTCTCGTTGGAGTGCGATGATCCGGGTGAAAGACCCAGTGACCAGTGACTCCACCAACAAGCACCTAGGCGTCTTTGACACCGAGGCAGAGGCCTTCAAAGGCTACGTCGCGGCCAAGGAGTAGAAGCGTCAGACGGCCGCCTAGACGTCTCGGAGAGCCGGAGAGGGTGTTACACGCAGGTAACATGAGGGGTCGATGTGTCACATCATAGGGGAAGAGTGTCGCATAATCTGGGTCGAAACACCCCTGCAGACCCCAAACGTGTAACACCAGACCCCGAAAACATGCGACACATCGGTCCCTTGATGTGACGTCTGTCACACGAAAATCCTTGTTTTCTTGGATCTAGTAGAAACGTCATAAGACAACATGAGACACTTTGGGCCTCGAAATCACTTTTTCTCCGAGAGGCCGATCTCGCTATGGCCTCATCTCAGCAAACGAAACCCGGCGAAGGCCCGTCGAAGGGCTCGACCAGACAGAGGAGCCGGAACACGCAGCTTTCGAACCGGAGACCACACGGAGGCCTACTAAGGCACCCTATCCATCATTTCGCGTGCTTGGGAACCTCGAGACTGAAAGGCTGCAACAGCTGACGGCTCTACTGGGTCCGCGAAGAGCTACTGCAACAACTTGTGTGTCGCGCGGTCCGACGAACCCCTACCCCGGTGTCCACATACGCGGTCCGTCGAAGTTCAAGGCGACGATCAGGCTGTCGGGCAAGACAGTTCACCTGGGCTACTTCACGACCCCCGAGGTAGCGAACGAAGCGTTCAATCTCGCCAAAGTAGCCGCTGACGCGACAGCGTAGGGTTTACCACCGGGTTGACCGCGGGCAAATGTGACAACCTTTTCGAGCCTCGATGACAACCTTTCCGGCCCAAAACGGGCTCCGAGGCCCCTTCCGAGGCCCAAAGTGGTAAACGTTGAGGTTGTCCGAAGGGCCTAGAAGGTTGTCGTCTGTAAACCTCGGACCCAACAAATTAAGGGCTTTCTGAGGACCAGGGTTGACAAAGGTTTCCCTTTTCGACCTCAAAACACGTTTTTCTCCGAAAGACGTATCTTGGTATGCTCTCGTCCCCGCAAACGAAACCCGACAACCGATCATCGAAATACAGATGTTTAGAGCACCACCAGGGGCGAGGATGTTCGTAAGCGCGACGTTGAGGCCCTATGCGGCGAGGCTTGACGGCTGCTTTGGGTA
>JAZKHX010000008.1:0-339940 GCA_040385165.1 Pseudomonadota bacterium
GTAAATGACCACCGGGCTCCGCTCGTGGCTGGATGAAAGACCCGTGGCAGGTCAGCGGGTCGAATTGCCACCTTGACCGACTGATCGGGCCGAGACGGATGCCCGCGCCAGGTCGGTCCTCTTCCGATCAGCGCAGCGTTTTCAGCCGCTCCGCCACCCCTTGCAGCGCCTGCACCCGACCGAAGGCAGTCCGGGCCTCGCTTTGTGCGCCAAGCCAGGCGGCAGTCTGGCGCGCGATGACCAGGTTCAGCTCGGCCCGGCGCACATCGGCCCAGCGTTCGTATCCAAGTCCGACCCTGGCTGCCATGACCGGATCGAGATCCGCAGGATCTCCCGCCCGGTTGATCGCACCGAGCTGCATCCGGCTTTGCTCCAGCTGATCGGCACTTGCGCGCAACTGGCCAAGCCGGTGGTCAAGCATCAGTTGGGCAAGCTCGGAGAGACGGGATACATCCTTGGCCTTGCTCATCTTTTTCGAGCCTTTCGACGAAGCGCCTCGGCAAAGCGGATCGCGGCGGCAATCGCACGGTAATGCTCCACGCGGATTTCCTGGCCGATCTCGACGGACGCATGGATCGCCCGGGCCGTGGGCGGGTCGCTGTGGATCGGTACGCCGTGGACCGCCGCACGCTCACGAATCCTGGCTGCGATCTCGTCGACCCCCTTGGCCACGCAGATCGGCGCGCCGCCTTTCTTGCGGTCCCACTTCAACGCGACGGCATAGTGCGTCGGGTTGACCACGACGACATCTGCCTTTGCCACGTCAGTCAGCATCCGGTTGGTCGCCACTTCCTGCGCCCGTTGGCGCCGCGCCGACTTCAGGTGTGGGTCGCCTTCGCTTTCCTTGAACTCGTCCATCATTTCCTTGCGCGACATCCGATGGCGCTGGCCGTGCTGATGGATTTGCCAAAGGTAATCCGCCCCGCCCAGCGCAAGCTGGATCAGGAACAGGATGAACAGAAGCTCCAGCACCATCCGCGCCATCAGGGTCGCCGATATTGCCGGGCTGAGGTAGAGGCTGGCGAGGATGTCCTCGAGTCGGTTCGCCAGCAGGTAGTAGAGGACCACCGACACGAGGCAGAGCTTGGTCGTGCTCTTGCCGAACTCGACCATGCCTTCAAGGCCGAACTTCTGCTTCGCGGCAGCCAGGGGCGAGATGCGCGAGAGCTTTGGCGCAATCTTCTTCGGGGCCACGAGAAAGCCGCGGCTGGCAATCAGCAGGGCCAGTACCAGAGCCGGAGCGACCATGAGCAGGGCAAGGGGCGGGGCGGCAAGGCTCAGGACAAGCCCGCCAACGATGCCGCCGCCACCCGCCGTGGCCAGGGCCGATAGACTGTCGGCCTGGTCAAGGATGACCATGCCTGCGGTCCCGGCGCGCTCGATGGCCCAGGCCCCGAAACTGAACAGCGCAAGCAGGAAGCCACCCGTGGCCGCTGCGGTCTGCAGATCGGCCGACCTTGGGATATCGCCGTCCTTGCGGGCCTGGTCCAGTTTCTGCTGGGAGGCCTCGTGTTCCTTGTCGGCTTTGTCCTCCTCGCCGCCGCTCATGGTGCTGCGGCGAAAGGCTGGGCGAGATGTTCACCGAAGGCTGCCAGCCATGCGGACAGGATCATCGGGGTCGCGATCGCAAGCAGGGCAAGGGCCCCAAGGGTCAGGGCAGGGGCGCCGACCATCGACACCATCAGCGTCGGCATCGCCCGGTTGATCGCTCCAAGCGCAAGGTTGTAGAGCATCGATGCGATGACAAAGGGCGCGGCAAGCATGAAGGCCAGGCTGAAGGTGCGGCTGATGAGGGCAAGGCTCCAGTCCGCCGCGTCGGCCGCCAGCGGTCGTCCGCCTGCGGGCAGGATGTCATAGGACAGGATCACCAGTTCGGCCGCGCGGACGTGCAACCCGGCGGTCATTGCAAGCGCGATGCCGGCAATCAGGAACAGGTTGCCAACCGCGGGTTGCGGATCGGGTGCGCTGCCCGCGAAGAGTTGTGACAGCGTTGTCGCCTGGGCGATGATTGCGGCGGCGGTCTGCAGCGTGACCAGAAAAAGCCGCAGCCCGATGCCGAGAACGAGACCGGCAATGGCCTCGCCGCCCAGCACGAGGAAGGAAGGCTCCATCCCAGACGTGCGGTCGGCCAGAAGCGGAGCGACGACAAGGGTGAAGGCAACGATCAGCGCCAGCTTCACTCGCTGCGGAACGGCGGGATCCCCAAGGCCCGGCATCAGTGCCACGAGGGCTCCGATACGGATGAAGGCCAGGGCCGCCGCCCAGGCGACCCCTTCCGCAAGGTCGAGCAGCCCCGCCAGCCCGGCGATGATCCCGTTCACGCGGGCACCTGACCAAGGAGTGCCGGGCGGGCGTCGGTGCTGATCTCCTCATAGGACAGCACCGGCATCTGCAGACCTTTTGCCTGCACGACTGTCCGCAGGAAACGCCTGCGACCGACCGAGGTAACGAGAGCCGGGTAGACACCCGTTTCGGCAGCACGATTGACACGGTCAGTCAACCCATTGGCAAGACGTGCAAAAAGCTCGGGCGGGAGTGCCACGTCCCGTTGACCGCGGTCGCCCTCGATCTGATAGGTCGCGAAGGTCTTCTCCCAGTCGGGGGCAAGCTGGATCAGCGGGATCGAGCCGTCGGGGCGCTTCAGCTCTGCGATGATCTGAAATCCAAGGCGCTGCCGGACATGTTCGCAGATCGCCTCCGGGGTGCCGAGCGAACGGGCCTCGGCCACGGCTTCGAGGATCAGGGGCAGGTTGCGGATTGACACCCGTTCGTCGAGAAGCAGCCGGAGAACGGCGTGCAAGAGGTCCAGCGGGACCTTGTCGGGCAGAAGTTCGTCCAGAAATCGCCGGTTCGCCTCGGCCCGGACAGGGTCGGAGAGCCGTACGAACTCATCCAGAAGGCGCCGCAGGCCGCGCAATGTCAGTAGGCGTGACAGGTTCGCTTTCAGGACCTCAAGCAGGTGGGTTGCAAGAACCTCGGTCGACGAGACCACCGTCAGACCGGAAAGAGCCGCATCTTCCTGCTGGTCGGGACGGATCCAGCGGGCCGGCGCTCCGTAGACCGGCTCGCGGGCGTCAAGCCCGTCCGGTGCCGGGGTACCTTCGGTCAACAGGACCAGGACGCGATCCGGGTACAGCCGGTCCGAGACCCGTTCGACCCCTTGCAGGCGGATGCGGTACTGCCCGGCCGGCAGGGCGCTTTCGTCGGTCAAGCGGATCTCGGGCAGGATGAACCCGAAGGCAGTGGCCACATGGTTGCGCATGTTGGCAATCCGGCTGTCGAGGCCGGTGGCAGGATCAAGCACCATGGCCACGAGGTTCGGCGCAAACTCGATATGGATGTCATCGAAGTCCAGGACATCGCCGATCGACCTGGGTTTGGGCGGCTCCAGCGTCGGAGCTTCGGTCTGCGCGGTGGCATCCGACTGGCGTGACTTCAGGAATGCGAGGCCGCCCAACGCAAGCGCCGCAAGCATGAAGGGCAGGAACGGCATGCCCGGGATCAGCGCGAAGAGAGCCATCAGCCCTGCGACCGTTCCAAGCGCGCCGGGATAGCGGCCGAGCTGTGCAAAGAACGAGATATCGGCCGCTCCCTTCTCGCTGCCCTTGGCAAGCAGCAAGGCGGCGGCCACGGAAATGATGACGGCGGGGATCTGGCTGACCAGGCCGTCCCCGACGGTCAGAATCGTATAGGTCTCGAAGGCGGTTTTCGCATCGAGCCCATGCACGAAGATTCCGACGATCAGCCCGACGACGATGTTGAGGCCCGTGATCAGCAGTCCGGCGACAGCGTCTCCCTTGACGAACTTCGACGCTCCGTCGAGCGAGCCGAAGAAGTTTGTCTCGGCCAGTTCCTGTTCGCGTCGGAATTTCGCTTCGGCATGATCGATGGCGCCTGCTGACATGTCGGCGTCGATGGCAAGCTGCCGCCCGGGCATTCCGTCCAGTGCAAAACGGGCGCCGACCTCGGCCATGCGTCCCGCGCCCTTGGTGATCACCATAAAATTTACGATCAGCAGCACGATGAAGATGACGAGGCCAAGGATCAGGTCGCCGCCCATGATGAACTGGGCGAAGCCCTCGATCACATCGCCTGCCGCATCGGTTCCGGTATGGCCCTCGCCGATGATCAGCTTGGTCGAAGACACGTTCAGCGCCAGCCGCAACAGAAGCGAGGCCAGCAGAATGGTCGGGAAGGCCGAGAACTCCAGCGGCCGGTTTATGAAGAGGGTGACGGTCAGCATAAGGATCGCAAGTGCGAAAGATACGGCAAGGCCGATGTCGAGCATCCAGGCCGGGACTGGCAGGATCATCATCACGATCACGGCCATCAGGCCGATTGCCAGAAGAATCGTCGGTCTGAAGATCGACTGGAGTGAGAATCCGCTTGGCATCATGGAGTCCCGATCAGCGGACGTCCGCCCGCAACCGCCGGAAAGAGAGACCCCTTCAGGCCTCCCGTCCCGGCAACAAGCAGCGGAAATCCGTTACTTCGTGCCGTTGCGGTCCGGGCAGCTTGGGGCGTATACGGCACGTCGCCTGAGGCCAGTCGCGCATAGGTCGCCTCGAATTTTCCCTGATAGGCCCGGGCATACTCCGGTGTTGCCGAATGATACGCGGCGGCGGCCAGCGCCCAGTCGCCGGTCTTTGCGTATTGGCGCGACAGAAATTCGGCTGCATAGGTGGCATTCCGTTCCGGGTCCAGCATGTCTTCGATCGAGCCGAACGCATTGGCATGCCAGCGGTAATTCAGCTGAAAGCAGCCAAGGTCGATGTTGGTCGCCCCGTCGCGCAGGGCCTGATCGACGCTGGCTGCGGCCTCCGCCGCGCTGTCGAACCATCGCCCCTCGCCACCGAAGTTCACGGTCCAGGGCCAGGGCTGGTCGTTCCGGCCCGTTTCAACAGTCGAAACGGCGAGAAGAACGTCGAAGGGCACACCAGTTTCGGTCGAAGCCTCGGCTGCGGCATCGCGGCAAAGGGCAGCCGGATCGCCGCGCGAAAATCCCTGAGCCGGGGTCAGAAAGGGTCCGGCCAACGCAAGGCCGAAGAGAAACTGACGCGACTGGGCGAAGGGCATCTGATTCCTTGTTCATGCCGATGTACCCGTGCGTTCTGCCTGGGTTTCACAGAAGATTAGCGGGCGAATCTTTCCCGCTGGTTACCGACAATCATCCGCCGCCCGGTATTGCGACTGAACCTAGCAGCGCCTCGATGGCGGCGCGTGAGGCTGTGCTGGCCGCCACGGCCTCCGCGCCACGGCCGAGGAGGCCGGCAGAGGTGTCGGTCAGGGCTGGCTCGGTCTGACCTGCCGCTGCCTGCCAGGCCTTGGGGGCTGTCGGATCGAGGTTCGACCAGTCGCCCCGCCACAACGAAGTCCGAAGCGCGGCATCGGTCTGACCCGCCGCTGCGAGCAAGGTTCCTGCGGCAGCGAGTTCATCGAGTTGCACAAGCGCCCTGGCCCGCAGCGTCGCGGCTTCGGTCCCTTGCAATCCGGATAGAAGATCGACTGCGCGACGCGCGTTGCGACGGTCAAGCTCGGCCTTTGCGGCTGCAAGACGCCGGTCCGGTTCGTCCGTGGCCAGGACCGGGCCGGTCCAGATAAGTGCCGCGTCGGGAAAGCCCAGCGCGAGAAGCCGGTTGGCAATGGCAAGGTCAAGGCCGGGATCAAGGTCGGGCGTCTCTGACCCCTCGGGAAGCACGGCCAGCCGCAGAAAGTCATCGTCGGTCGCGCGATCCAGCACGACACGCCAGAGATCGACGAGTATGGCGCCCGTCGCAGCCGGCTCAAGAAACGCAGCCTCGGTCTGGCCGGACAACCCGAGCGACAGGACGAGCGCGCGGTCGATGGCCCCTGCGAGAGCCGTTCCGCTTGTCTCGCCCCGGAGCGCCAGGAGTGCATCCGGAACGTCGGAACCGATCGGTTCAAGCTGGCGGAAATGGGATTCGACGAGCGCGACAAGGGCCTCGGCCTGATTGCCGTCGAGGGCCACAGCCTCGAGTGCGTGGTTCCGGGCAGCGGCTGCATCACCAAACTGCAGGTCGCGTTCGGCATCGAGCAGAGCCACGGCCCCTGCGTCGGCATCTGGAGCGCGTCTGATCGCGTCCCGGATCACCCGGACGGCGTCGGCATCGTCCCGGGCGAGGAACTTCTCGGCGAGCGGGCTTCCCAGATAGCTGCGCAGGTGAGGAGGCAAAGCCAGGAATGCGCGCAGGATGGCATCGCGGTTCACGCCCGGACCGGCAGGCAGCCGGTCCCTGGCAAGCGCCGCCCAGAGGGCTGCCGCTCCGTCGCAATCGAGCATGGCGGCAAAGGGCGTGTCCGGGTCGCTTTCTCCATCCACCAGGCGCGCCATCGACCGGTACAGCGCCAGTGGACCTTCCTCGCTTTCCTGATCCAGAAGACCCGCCTGTTGCGCGGCCTCTGCACCGAAACCGAGATAGAGATGAAGCCGGACCGACCGAAGCACGGCCTCGGGAACCGGAGCATCGAATTCGCCGTAGAGGCCCGTGCGGGCAGCGGAAAGGAGGTCATTCGGCGTCCCGCCCCGGCCCCATGCGGCCACATCAAGATCGTCATCCGCGGCGCAGGTCGCAGCCGGCAACATGCCTTCGACATAGGCATCGGGGTCGCTGACCAGAATTCCGGGACGCTCGCCGATCCGGATGCTGGACCAGGGCAAGGTGTCCGCGTCGGCAACCGGAGCCGCCCGGTCCGGAAGGGGGAGTGCCATGTCCACGACGCCATCGGCCGCGCCGCGGGCAACTTGTTGCAGCAGGGCGTCACGGATCGGTTCCAGCGATACTTCGCCGGTCGCAAGCGGCAGCGGGAGCTTTGCGACCTGACGCCGCGTGCTGGTCCCGGAGGGACGGGATAGCCAGTCGTAGCCTGCATCTGTCGTGGTCCCGGGCGAAGGACGCGTGACAAATGCCTGGTCAACGAAGGCGGCCTCGAAGGCCGAACCCTCTGGTGCGGAGCCTGGCTTGATGTCAAGAACGACGACACCCGGCTGATACTCGAACGGAAAGAGAAAACAGTCGCAGCCGAGCGTCAGCCTGAGCGTGCCCGTGGTGGCATCGGCGTCCAGTGCAGTCACACGGGATCGTGCGATCCTTTGCCAGACCGCCGAAAGGTCGTAGTCGGGACGTGTCGGGCCTGACACAGAGAAAGCATAGCCTTCGGGCGTGCGACCGACGGTCCAGCCGGCCTCCGACGGAAGCTCGACCACAAGGCGGGTGAAATCGCCATGTTCACCGGAATAGACGCGGACAGGCTCGGCCGAGACCGGTCCGACAAGGGACATCGACACCAGAAGCCTACGGATCATGCCGCCTCCTGCTTGAGGTTGCGCATCGCTTCTTCAAGCTCGCCGAAGCCCGGGCGAACCTGGTGCGGCGTGTTCTGGCGCCCCACCTCGATGCAGATGTTGGCCGGGTGGCGGTGCAGGTTCGCGATCAATACTTCGCGGATCAGCTGGTAGAAATGGATGTCTTCCTCGACCACCGTCTTCACCCGCGCGGCAAACGGGCCCATCAGCCCATAAGCCAGGAAGACGCCAAGAAATGTCCCGACCAGCGCGCCGCCGATCATCTTGCCCAGCACTTCCGGCGGCTGGTCGATCGAGCCCATGGTCTTGATCACGCCCAGAACTGCGGCGACGATTCCGAGCGCGGGCAATCCGTCAGCCACGGTCTGCAGGGCATGACTGGAATGCATTGCGTGGTGCAGCGTCGCCTCCATCCGCTTGTCCAGCACCTCTTCGACCTGATGCGGGTCGTCGTAGTTCATCGAGGCCGCACGGAGCGTGTCGCAGATCAGTTCCATCGCCTCGTGGTCGTGCTGAATCCGGGGATACTTGCCGATGATCGCCGAGTTCTCGGGCGATTCGATGTGCTCCTCCAGCGCGACAGGGTTCGCGCGGGCAAGGCGGATCAGTTCGAACAGCAGGCACAGGAGATCGCGGTAGTCGTCCGTCTTCCATTTCGGTCCCTTGAAGACCTTGCCGACGTCTCGCATTGTCTGCTTGACCCCGCCCATGTCGTTCGAGATCAGGAAGGCCCCGACAGCGGCACCGCCGATCATGATCATCTCGAACGGCAAGGCCTTGAGGATGATCCCCATTTTGCCGCCGGCCAGAGCATAGCCCCCGAAGACCATGACGAGGATAACGGCAATGCCGACGAGGCCGAGCATGGTAAGTCCTATTTCACTGTTGGTGCGGCCAGTATCCGGGCAGCTGGTTAAGACTCTCTGACCGGCGGTCTAGTCTTTGGGGACATTGGCGTTGCGTCCGGCGACGATCACGCTGATGCCGTAGGCGGCTTCGGAAGACATGCCGGACAGGATCGCCGCCGCCGATTCAGGCGGCATGCGGCCCAGAAAGCCGGCGGCGAATTCGGGCGACATCGTCTCGAACAGGGCTGCGGCATCCTTTGGCTTCATCGCCTGGTAGACTGCGGTCAGCTGCTGGATGTCTTCCTCTGCGGCACCGTCGGCCACGGCAAGGGTTGCCTTCAGCTCTTCCTCGATCGCTTTCAGCTCTTCCATCCGCTTGGAAATCGCAGCATCGGCGAGTGCCAGGGCAGCGAGACGGTCCTTCATCGAGGCCTCTTGCGCGGCGATGCGATCCTCGCGCAAAGACAGGGCCGCGGACAGGGCGCTGGGCATCTCACGGATGGCGGGCTCTGGCGACGTGGAAGGCCCTTCGGCATCGGACCTTGCCAAGGCCGCTCCGATCCCAGACCCGAGGCGCAAGGCCCCTGACGAGGCGAAGAGCATCGCCACGACAAACAATGCGCCGTGACCGAATCGACGGCGGCTCATTCTGCGGCCTCCAGGGCATCACGGGGCGACCGGCGGCGGACAAAGCGCAGGCGGCGTTCCTCGTCCGGTTCCTCGGCCACGGATGGGCGCGGGGACTGAGCCGGGGCAGCGGCGGGGTCCGGCAGATCGTGCAGCGAGGCCACCAGAAGCTCCAGCTTGCGGGCGACCGCCTCGCCGCGCGCGGTCAGCGCCTCAAGGCTTTCGGCAGAGCCGTTTGCGGCACCCCGCGCCTTGTCCAGCGCGACCGTCATGTCGTCCACCTGCGCCGACAGGACGGCGATCGCACCACCCATGCCGCTTTCCAGCGTCGTGAATTTCTTCAACCGGCTCGACAGGACGTAGCAGTAGACGGCGGCCCCGAACGAGCCCGCCACAAGCAGCATGTCAGAGATCAGGTCCATGGTCTTGCCTTCAGTTCAGAACGAATTCGGTGATGAGAAGATCGCGCACCCTGCCGTCGCCCGTGACGACCTGGATGCGGCGCAACATCTGTGCCCGCAGCCGCGCCATGGCCTGCGGATCCTCGATCGATGCGGTGTCGATGGCCCGTAGGTAGCTGTTGATCACATCGAGGATGCGGGGTGTCAGGGTCGTCACATCCGCAGCTGCGGTATCGACGACCTCAAGCTGGGCGGTAAAGCGCAGATGTTCGCTTCCCGAATCGGGACCAAGCGAGATCACCATCGTCTCAAGCGGGACAAAGGCCACGCCCATCAGCGGTCCGGGAGCGGTCTCTTCACCGGCCTGATCACCGCCGCCCAGAATCAGGCCGGAAAACGCCGCATAGAATCCGCCGCCGCCCAGCACCAGCGCCAGCACGAGACCGATCAGCAGCGGCTTCTTCGACCGCTTCTTCGGAACCTCTTCCAGTGTGGCTTCCGCCGTCGCCATGTTCACACTCCGCTTCTGGGGACCCGTTCTCCGGACAAGGCAACCATAGGCCAAAGGTCACTAACCGATTGTTAAGACGAACCGGAGAAAGGTGAGGCCACGGCAGAACGCCGGAGCCGGAGAATCGCCTTGCAGAACGTGATCGCCATCTGGACCTCGCTTGACCTTCGCCGCCGCATGATCGTTGTGGGCGCGACCGTGGCGATGTTCGCAGCCGTCCTTGGCCTGAGCCGGATGGCAGGCCAGCCGGAAATGGGCCTCCTCTACGCCGGGCTGGAGCCTGCTGCGGCGGGGGACGTGGTGGCGGCGCTTGACCAGCGCGGCGTCGCTTACGAGGTCCAGGGTGATTCGATCCTGGTCGACGTGGCGCAGCGCGACAGTCTGCGGATGGCGCTGGCCGCCGAAGGACTGCCCGCGGCAGGTGGCGGCGGCTATGAGCTTCTGGATACGCTTTCAGGCTTCGGCACCACTTCGCAGATGTTCGATGCCGCCTATTGGCGAGCGAAGGAAGGCGAGATTGCCCGCACACTTCTTGCGATGCCGCAGATCAAGGCGGCCCGGGTTCATATTGCCAGCGCGCCGACCCGTGCCTTCCAGCCCGATGCGAAGCCCACTGCCTCGGTCACGCTGACCACGTCGTCCGGCCGTCTGGACGAGGCGCAGGCGCGGGCGATCCGGCATCTGGTGGCCAGCGCGGTTGCAGGCATGACTCCGGACGCGGTGCAGATCATCGACACGGTCGCCGGGCTGATCGGCGGCCAGGAGACGCAGGACTACAACACGGGCGATGCCGCGGACCGCGCTGCTGCGATCAAGGGCAATGTCGAGCGGTTGCTTGCCGCACGGGTTGGCGCTGGCAAGGCGATCGTCGAAGTGTCGATCGACCTCAACTCCGACCGCGAGGCGATCACCGAGCGCAAGTTCGATCCGCAGGGCCGCGTGGCGATTTCGTCGGAAACCGAAGAGCGCACCGGCTCCAGCAGCGAACCCGGGGGTGCGGTGACCGTGGCCTCGAACCTGCCGGAAGGCGACTCCGCAGCGGGCGGACAGGGCAGAAGCCAGAACTCCGAAACGCGCGAGCGGTTGAATTACGAGGTGTCCGAAACCTCGCGCGAGATCCTGCGCAGCCCGGGCGCTGTGCGGCGGATGACGGTCGCTGTGATGGTGGATGGCTTGGTGACGGTAGCCGGGGATGGCACGCGGACCTGGTCGGCCCGTCCGGAGGACGAGCTTGCGACCTTGCGCGAGCTCGTCGCATCCGCTGTCGGCCTGGACGAGGCGCGCGGGGATGTCCTGACGCTGAAATCTCTGGAATTCCAGGAACTTCCAATCCCGGGAGGCACCGAGGCGACCGCTGGCCTGCTTCCGCCCATCGGTCAGCTGGACGTGATGACGATCATCCAGACCACGGTCCTTGCGGTGGTCGCCCTTGTCCTGGGGCTGTTCGTGATCCGTCCGGTCCTGACCTCTGCCGCCCGGCCTGCCCTGCCTGCACCCAACGCTCCGCTGGCCCTGCCAGCGGCAATGCTGCCGGGCAGTGTCGCCCTCAACGGCGAGGTGGATGACGGCTTTGACTACGGGTCCTTCGCCGATGTTCGACGGGATGTGACCCACGTCGCCGGTAGTGAGGCGGGTGAGGAGGATCCGGCCGCCCGGCTGCGCCGCCTGATCGAGAAACGCCAGACCGAGTCGATCGAGATCCTGCGCGGCTGGATGGAACATGAAGAGGAGCGCGCCTGATGCCCTCCCTTCGTCTGGAAGTGTTCGATACCGTCCCCGCCGCGGATGGCAGCTTGCAGCCGCTGGTCGAAGCGACGGCGGTCGAGGAGGCCAAGGTTGCCTCGTTCGAGCAAGGCTATTCGGCGGGCTGGGACGATGCCGTCGCGGCCCAGCAGGGCGATCAGACCCGCATCCGGGCCGATCTGGCGCGGAACCTGCAAAGCCTTGCCTTCACCTTTCAGGACGCCCGCAGCCATGTGTTGCAGGCGATCCGACCGCTGATCCTGGAAATGGTCGACCGCCTGCTGCCGGAAATCGCGCGCGAGGCTCTGGCTCCGACCGTGCTCGAGGCGCTGATGCCGCTTGCAGACGACCTTGCGGACGCGCCGCTGATCCTTGTTCTCAATCCGGCCGTGCGCGGCCAGATCGAGGATCTGGTTGCCCAGGCCACGGGCCTGCCGATGGAGATCGACGAGGAACCGTCGCTGCCCGAAGGCCAAGTCTACATCCGCTTTGGCCCGACCGAAACCAAGGTGGACCTGTCGCAGGTCACCGCAGACATCGCCATCGCCGTCAGGGCGTTTTTCAACCTCAACAGCTGAGGACTTGTCATGGAAGACATTGCCGATACCAACCCGTTCAGCCAGGTGCCCATCGAGGTCACCATCTCGGTCGGCCGGGCGCGACCCCTGGTGCGCGACCTGCTGCGGTTGTCGAAGGACGCCGTCCTGCAACTGGACCGCAGGGTCGACGATCCGGTCGAACTTTACGTCGGCGACCGGCTGATCGCCCGGGGTGAGCTGACCGAGATGGAGGGCGAGAACGCCGGGCAGCTCGCGGTGCGGCTGACCGAGGTGGCCAACCTGCGGGGCGGGTTGTGAGGCTTCTTGCCGGTCTGACCGTCGCGGCGACGCTGCTGGCAGGACCGGCACTGGCGCAACAGATGTCCATCGACCTTGGCGGCGCGGGCGGCGGGTCGCTGTCGCTTCGGTCGGTCCAGCTTCTCTTGCTGGTCACGGTCCTGTCGATCGTGCCCGGCCTTGCGGTGATGGTGACCTGCTTTCCCTTCATCGTCACCGTGCTGTCGATCCTGCGGCAGGCGATCGGGTTGCAGCAGGCTCCGCCGAACATGCTGATCATCAGCCTGGCGATGTTCCTGACCTGGTTCGTGATGGACCCGGTCTTCACCGAAGCCTGGGTCAAGGGGATCGAACCGATGACCAACGGGACGCTGGAGGTCGGTCCCGGACTGCAGGCCGCCATCGCGCCGTTCCGGGTCTTCATGGCGCTGCGGGTCGATCCCGAGACACTGCAAACCTTGCAGGACCTGCGCTCGACGAGCCCTGTCACGGCGACGGATGCCCCTCTGTCTCTGCTGGTTCCGTCGTTCCTCCTGTCGGAAATCCAGCGCGCCTTCGAGATCGGGTTCATGATCTTCCTGCCATTCCTGATCATCGACCTCGTCGTCGCTGCGATCCTGATGTCGATGGGTATGATGATGGTCCCGCCAGCGGTCGTGTCGCTTCCCTTCAAGCTGGTGTTCTTCGTGGTGGCCGACGGCTGGGCACTGGTTTCGGGGGCGCTGGTCAGAAGCTATTTCTGACGGGAGGCGCAAGGATGTCCACGGTGGACATTCCTGGATAACCTCATGTAATCAATGCTTTGTGCGCGGGCATTCAGGATCTGTTAAGGATTTCCAGTCGCGGCCCGTAGAGCCTTTCCGACGCAGGTAGAGACGCAGACAGACGCGTCGGTCAGCCTCTCGGTGTTCCATGGTCGCCTGCCTTTCGACAGAACCAGAGTCCGCTTCTGCCGGACGGGCTCGGGACGCGCGGCAGGGCGGTGGACGGATCGCCCCATAGCCTTGCCCCGCAGGCTTGAAGATCAATCGAGGATCCGGCCGCTTTCGATCCACCAAAAGGGATGCGCGGCCCGCAGAACACCGGCGGCGGTGCGGGCCGCATGGGGCGTCGCGTAAAGGCCGAAATGGGTGCCGCCAGACCCGGTCATGCGGGCAAGAAGGCAGTCGGGCGTGTCCTCCAGTGCGGCCTGCACCTTGGCAAGGATCGGCGCGACCAGGCGGGCGGGGGAGACAAGGTCGTTCCGGCTGTGCAGGTCAAGCCAGGATGTGAAGGCTTCGGCAGTTGGCAGAGCCGCAGGCGGCGGGTCAGGCAAGGGCGGGTTGGTGCGCGATTGCAGCGCCGCGAAGACCTGCGGCGTCGGCACGGGCAGGCGCGGGTTGACCAGGACACAGGACAGCGGCGGCAGCGGCGGCAGGGGAGCCACATGCTCGCCGATGCCGGTCATCCGGGCCGGGCGGCCCTTGAGGCAGACCGGAACGTCTGCGCCGAGCTGCAGGATCTCGGACTCTGACGGCGGGGGCAGGCCGGTCAGCCGAGCAAGGGCGCGCAGGGCGGCGGCGGCGTCGGCCGAGCCTCCCCCGATGCCCGAGGCGACCGGAAGCCGCTTGTCGAGAACGAGGGCCGCATCCTTGGCGCCCATGACCCGGGCGGCGCGCAGCACAAGATTGTCGGGTTCCGCTTGAAGGCCGGCCCCTTCCGGTCCGGCCACGACCAGAGACAACCCCCGGGCCGGGCTTGCGAAAATCCGGTCCGCCACATCGGCGAAGACCACCAGACTGTCGAGCAGATGGTAGCCGTCCAGCCTGCGGCCGGTCACATGGAGACAGAGGTTGATCTTGGCAGGCGCAGTTTCGCAGACCGCGTCAGTTGTCATTCTCGGCGGCCTTGACCGGAGCCGTGCCCGCCGCTTCCTCGGACATCACGGCATCGAGCCCGACTTCAAGTTTGCGCTGGATGCGGGCCCGATCCGCTTCGATCGGCTCGAACGACAGCGCACGGCGCCACTGGAAACGGGCTTCGAGCTTGCGGTCGTTCATCCAGTAGACATCGCCGAGATGGTCGGTGACGATGGGGTCAACCGGCTCCAGAAGCGAGGCGCGCTCCATCGGTTCCAGCGCCTCGGCATAGCGGCCGAGCTTGAAATAGGCCCAGGCGAGGCTGTCGATGATGTAGCCCTGTTCTGGGTCGGCGGCGACGGCCTTTTCGATCATGCCAAGCGCCTCGTCCAGCTTTTCGCCCCGGTCCACAAGGCCGTATCCAAGATAGTTCAAGACCTGCGGCTGCGTCGGGTTCAGCTCCAGCGCGCGTCGGAAATCGGCTTCGGCCCCGGCCCAGTCCTTCGACTGTTCCTCGGCGATGCCGCGGTAGAAATAGAGAACCCAGTCTTCTGTTTTCGCCGCCTTGGTCAGTTCGATGGCCGCGGTGTAGGCCACTTCGGCCTCGTCAAAGCGATCCTCGCCGCGCAGCATGTCGGCCAGTGCGAACTGCACGCTGACCAGGTCGCCATGCGCGCGTGCCAGCGTCTGCAGCGCCTCGATGGCGGCATCGGCCTTGCCCTGTGCCCGCAGCGCTCCGGCCCGACCGATTTCGGCCGTGACAAAGGCGGGATCCCCGGGCGCGAAGGCGGTGTAGGTCTGGCTTGCCAGGTCATTCTGGCCCAGATTCTGCAGGACATCGGCCGTCAGCAACAGCGCATCCGAATGATCCGGACGCAGATAGCCCGCGATCCGCAGGTGGAGCAGCGTATAGACCGGGTCCGCCTCGCCGTTCAGCGCAGTCGAGATCGAGTAGAACACCTCGGCAATCCCGTCGCGCGCGGTCCGGACGGTGTCGAAGGGGATCGGCTCGCCCGCCTGCAACCGGAGGCGGACAGCATCGACGATGGGGTCGGGCGAGGTCCCGAACGAGCGGTCGAGAAGGGCAATGGCATCGGCGTTGCGTTCAAGCTGGCTCAGGATCTGGGCGTGGGCAAAGACTCCGCGCCGCATCACCATGATGGGACCGGCGGCCTTGCCCGACAGGATGTTGTCCGCCCCTTCAAAGTCGCCGACCGAAGCCAGCGCCAGCGCCTTGTGGAAATACCCGAAGGCCTCATAGCCCTTGGTCTTCGTCACCGCGTCGAAAGCCTCGAGCGCTTCGGACATCTTGCCCTCGCCGACCTTGGCCCAGGCCAGGATCAGCTGGTTCGCCAGATCGCCCACGTCGCGCCCTGCCGCCGATGCGGCCTGTATCGCGGCGTAATCCTCGCGGTTCGCTTCGTCGGCGAGAAGCACAAGCTCGGCCAGCTGGCTTGGCTCGCCTTCGATCGCGCCGCGCTTCCTGGCGGCGTCGATGGCAAGCGCGAAATCGCCGACTCCGATCTCGGCCAGGATGGCGCCGTCAAGCAGCGTGGGGTTGCCGGGATCGGCGGTGATGGCCTGGCCATACCAGTTCGCCGCAGCGCGGAAGTCGTTCTCGGATTCGGCGATGCGGGCGGCAAGATAGGCGCCGCTGTCGACATCGTCATCGGCCCGAAGCGGGCTGCCCAGGACTGCCGCCAGCGCAAGGGCGGTCAGGGTGCGGGAAATGACGGAACGCATGGGCTTCTCCTACCGTGGTGCGCGGAGGGTAGCCCGGCTGGCGCTGTCGTGCAATGTGGCGGGGCCCGACCTTGCGGCCGGGCCCCGCAGAACAGGACAAGCTTTCGTGAGCCGTCACATGTTGGGGTAGTTCGGCCCGCCGCCACCCATGGGGGTGGTCCAGGTGATGTTCTGGCTGGGGTCCTTGATGTCGCAGGTCTTGCAGTGGACGCAGTTCTGGAAGTTGATCCGGAAGGTCGCGTCCTGGCCTTCGCCCAGCACTTCATAGACCCCAGCAGGACAATAGCGGGTGGCAGGCTCGGCAAATTTCGGCAGGTTGACGGCGATGGGGACCGAAGGGTCCTTCAGCACAAGATGGGCGGGCTGCGCTTCGTCATGGTTGGTGAAGGAGAAGGCGACGTTGGTCAGCCGGTCGAACGACAGCTTGCCATCGGGCTTCGGGTAGTCGATCGGCTTGTGATCCTTGGCCAGCCCGGTGGCGGCCGCGTCGGATTTCTTGTGGCGCAGCGTGCCGAAGGCGGTGAGGCCCACGGTGTTCAGCCACATGTCGATGCCGCCGCCCATCAGGCTGGCGGTCAGGCCATAGCGCGACCAGAGGGGCTTGACGTTGCGGACCTTCTTCAGGTCTTTCCCGATGGCGCCGGTGCGGACTTCGGTTTCGTAGCCGGTCAGTTCATCGCCCTGACGGCCTGCGGTGATCGCGGCATGGGCGGCCTCGGCGGCGGCCTTGCCGGACAGCATGGCGTTGTGGTTGCCCTTGATGCGGGGGACGTTCACCAGGCCCGCCGTGCATCCCAGCAGGGCGACGCCGGGCGCGACCATCTTCGGGATCGACTGCCAGCCGCCTTCGCTGATCGCGCGGGCACCGTAGGCGACGCGTTTGCCGCCTTTCAGAAGCTCGGCCACCATCGGGTGATGCTTGAACCGCTGGAACTCCATGTAGGGATAAAGGTGGGGGTTCTCGTAGTTCAGATGGACGACGAAGCCGACATAGACCTGATTGTTCTCCAGGTGATAGATGAACGACCCGCCGCCCGCGTTCTTGCCAAGCGGCCAGCCCATCGTGTGGGTGACGGTGCCCTCGCGGTGCCTGGCCGGGTCGATCTCCCAGATTTCCTTCATGCCGAGGCCGAATTTCTGCGGGCAGTGGCCTTTGGAAAGCTGATATTTCGCGATCACCTCTTTCGCGAGGCTGCCGCGCACGCCTTCGGACAGGAAGACATACTTGCCGCGCAGCTCCATCCCGGGTTCATAAGTCGGGCCGGGTTCGCGGGTCTGGGGGTCGCGGCCGAATTCGCCGGCCACCACGCCGACCACGGTGTCGCCGTCATAGACCAGCTCGGAGCAGGCCATGCCGGGGAAAATCTCGACGCCCAGACCTTCGGCCACACCCGCCATCCAGCGGCAGACGTTGGCCATCGAGACGATGTAGTTGCCGTGGTTCGACATCAGGGGCGGCATCGGCCAGTTCGGGATGCGGACCTTTCCGGCGGGGCCGAGGAGGTAGAAGTTGTCTTCCCTGACCGGCACCTTGATCGGCGCGTCCATCGACCGCCAGTCCGGCAGCAGCGCGTCCAGCCCGGACGGGTCCAGCACCGCGCCGGACAGGATATGCGCCCCGACCTCCGACCCCTTCTCCAGCACCACGACCGACCGATCCGGGTCCAGCTGTTTCAGGCGGATCGCCGCTGACAGGCCCGCAGGCCCCGCACCCACGATCACGACATCATAGTCCATCTTTTCGCGCTGGATCGCAGTCATCGCTTGTCCTTCCCCGGGCGGCACGTTCCCGGCCCTGAAACGCTGGCTTCTTGCGGCATCCCTGTTGCCGGAACGACGAACCGAGGTCAACCGTGACGCAACATCATGGCGACAGGACCCGGGCCCGGCGAAACGGTCTGTTCTCCCGGCGACAGGCCGCCGACTGCCCGCGGCATGCCCCTTGCATTTGCGGGCCTCATCGGGTGAGGTAAGTCCACCAAATCCGGAAGTCATGGATCGTGCCTCGATCCGTGACTTCTTCTTTTACTATGGAATGACGATGGAAAAGATCCCGATGACCCGGCGTGGGTTCGACGCGCTGGATGCCGAGCTGAAACAGCTGAAGACGGTCGACCGTCCGGCGATCATCCGGGACATCGCCGAAGCCCGCGAACATGGCGACCTGTCCGAGAACGCCGAGTATCACGCGGCACGGGAAAAGCAGGGCTTCATCGAAGGCCGGATCAAGGAGCTGGAGGGATCGCTGTCGCTGGCAGAGGTGATCGACCCCACGAAGCTGTCCGGTGCCGTCAAGTTCGGTGCCACGGTCACGCTGGTCGACGAAGACAGCAACGAAGAGAAGACCTACCAGATCGTCGGCGAGACCGAGGCCGAGATCGAGAATGGACTTCTCAACATGCGTTCGCCGCTGGCCCGCGCCCTGATCGGGAAAGAGGAAGGCGACTCCGTCGATGTGAAGACCCCGGGAGGAACCCGGTCCTACGAAATCCTGAAAATCCGCTATATCTGATCCGGGGGCGCCCTGGTGAAACCGGCGAATGACTTGGCCAAGGATGATAGCGGGCTTGGGTCCGGGCCTTTGGCACAGCTGAACGATCCTCCCCGGCGCGGGATGGAAATCGCAGGCGTGGCGCTAAGCCTGTTCTGGGTGCTGCTGATCCTGGTCTATGTGCTGGTCACTCCCCCCGGGAGCGAGACGCGCACGCTGGGTCTGATCATGACCCTGCTGATGGTCTTCCTGCCCATCGCGCTGATCTGGGCCGTGGTCATCACGCTGCGGTCGATCCGCGAACTGCGGGCCGAAGCCAGGCGCCTGCAGGCTGCCGTCGATGCGATGCGGTCCAGCTATGTGCAGGCGCAGGGTCAGGCGCAGGGTTCGGGGCTGAAGCCTTCGGTGGAACGCAAGATCGACGAGATCGCCGCCTCGACCCGGCAGGCGGAATCGGTGCTGGCCACCTTCTCCTCGCGCCGGGATGTATCGCTGTCGGTGCCCTCGGCGGATCGCAAGGCCGCCCTGGCGACGCCCCAGGCCGAGCCGACCGTCGAGGAGCCGACGCTTGCTCTGGGCACCCCGGCCGAGGATCTGCGCCCGCCCCTGTCGGTCTCGAACTTCATCCGCGCGCTGCAATTCCCGGAAACGCCCGAGGACAAGGAGGGCTTTCGCGCCCTGCGTCTGGCGCTGGAGGACCGGACCTCGTCCAAGCTGATCCGCGCGGCGCAGGATGTTCTGACGCTGCTCAGTCAGGACGGCATCTACGTCGACGATCTGCAGCCCGACCTCTGCCACCCCGAGCTGTGGCGGCGCTTTGCGGCAGGCGAGCGGGGCCGGTCCATCGCCGCGCTGGGCGGCATCCGCGACCGCGCCTCGCTGGCACTGACTGCCGCGCGGATGAAGTCGGACCCGGTGTTCCGGGATGCCGCGCACCATTTCCTGCGCTCCTTCGACAAGACGGTCGCCGTCTTCGAGCCGAACGCCACCGACGCCGAACTTGCCGAGCTTGCCGATACCCGCACGGCGCGGGCCTTCATGCTGTTCGGGCGGGTGACGGGCACCTTCGACTAGAGCCTGTCCGACAAAAGTGGACTCCGGTTTTGTCGAAAGACAGGCGACCACGAAACGCCTGGAGACTGTTTGGCGCTTCTATCAGCGTCAGACAGACTCTAGGCACTCTGCCCGGAATGTCCGTTCTGTCACCCTGGTCGCGGACCGAACCCTGTTCCTATTTGACCTGCCGGGGACGCAAGGGGATGAAACCCTGTTCCGTTTCGGCTATCTTCGGGAAAGGCAGACACTTAACCCAGACGAGGTTCCAATGGCCGTCCGCATCAACGACATCGCCCCCGACTTCACCGCCGAAAGCACGGCCGGAACCATCAGGTTCCACGACTGGCTGGGCGACAGCTATGGCATCATCTTCAGCCATCCGCGCGACTTCACGCCGGTCTGCACCACCGAGTTCGCCGCCGTGGCGCAGCTTGCCCCGGAATGGGCCAAGCGCAAGACCAAGGTGATCGGCGTGTCGGTGGATTCGGTGTCCGATCACGGCAAGTGGAAGCGCGACATCGAGGCCTTTGGCGGCGCGCCTGCCGATTTCCCGATCATCGACGACACCGGCCTCACGGTCGCCAAGGCCTATGACATGCTTCCCGCCGACCATTACCTGCCGACCGAAGGGCGGACACCCGCCAACTCGGCCACGGTGCGGACGGTCTACATCATCGGGCCGGACAAGAAGATCCGCCTGTCGATGACCTATCCGATGTCGATCGGGCGCAACTTCGCGGAAATCCTGCGCGCGCTGGACGCCGTGCAGAAGACCGATGGCGTGCCGCTGGCCACCCCGGCCAACTGGGTGCCCGGGCAGGACGTGATCGTGGCGCTTGCGCTGAACAACGAGCAGGCGAAGGAACGCTTTGGCGAGCTGGACATCAAGCTGCCCTATCTGCGTTTCGCAAAGGCCTGAAGAAAGCGCCCGAATTTCGGGCGAACCGCACAAAGAAACGGCACATTCTGGGCCGGGAGCCAGCGATGGTCCCGGCCCCGGTTGCCATAGGGCCAATCCGGATTGCCGACTGGACCCCGCGCTTCCTAGACTTTTCGCGATCATGCCGCGCGACCATCACGCCCCTCGTCTTCTGACCGAGCGCGCCTTCGGGCGGGCTGCGGTGCGTCTGGACCTGAAAGGGCCGGTAACCCGGCTTGTGGACCTGGCGCAGGAAGGCTCGGCCCGGGCGATGCTGCCAAGGTTCGCGCCGGACCGGCCGGAGGTGGTGTTCCTGAACACCTCGGGGGGGCTGACCTCGGGCGACCGGATCGGCTTTGCGCTGACCCTCGGTGCGCAGGCGCGGGTGCAGGCCACGACCCAGACTGCCGAGCGCGCCTATCTGGCACCGGAAAGGCCCGCGGGCCTGACGGTTTCGATGACGGCGGGGGCGGGGGCGGACCTCGCCTGGCTGCCGCAGGAGACGATCCTCTTTGAAGGCTCGGATCTGGAGCGTCGGACGGAGATCGACCTCGGCGAAGGTGCGACCTGCCTGATGCTGGAAATGGTGGTTCTGGGGCGACGCGCGATGGGCGAGCGACCGCGCACGGCACGGCTGACGGATGTGCGGCGGGTCAGTCTGGCGGGGCGGCCCCTGTGGGTGGAACAGCTGCGGCTGGATCAGGCGGCGCTGGCGGTTGCGAAGGGCGCGGCGGTGCTGGGCGGCGGAGCGGCCTTCGCGACGCTGGCGGTCTGTGGACAGGGGCGCGAGGCGGCAGCGGATGCGTTGCGTGCCCTGCCAGTGCCGGACGGGCTGCAGGTGGGCATCTCCGGCTGGAACGGGCGCTGCATCCTGCGGGCGGTGGCGGCCGAGCCATGGCCGCTGAAACTATACCTTGGCGCAGCAATGGCACGGCTCACCGGTCGCCCCCTGCCGCGCGTCTGGCAGATGCAGGGAGTGATGCCATGAACCTGACCCCGCGCGAGAAGGACAAGTTGCTGGTGTCCCTTGCCGCAATGGTCGCGCGCGGGCGGCTGGCGCGGGGCGTCAGGCTGAACCATCCGGAAGCCATCGCGCTGATCACCGATTTCGTCGTCGAGGGCGCGCGCGACGGGCGCAGCGTGTCGGACCTGATGCAGGCGGGCGGGCATGTCATTGCCCGCGATCAGTGCATGGCTGGCGTGCCCGAGATGATCCACTCGGTCCAGGTTGAAGCCACCTTTCCCGATGGCACCAAGCTGGTGACCGTCCACCACCCGATCCGCTGAGAGAGGCTAGGTCCGATGTCCCGAACTCCTGTGCCCGCAATGATCCCGGGGGAAATCCTTGCCGCCGGGGGTGAAATCGAGCTGAACGCGGGCGCAGCCGTCACCGTGCTGATGGTGGCGAACACCGGGGACCGGCCGGTGCAGGTGGGCAGCCACTACCACTTTGCCGAGACCAATCCGGGCCTGTCCTTCGACCGCGAGGCCGCTCGGGGGCAGCGGCTGGACATTCCGGCGGGGACGGCGGTGCGGTTCGAGCCGGGGCAATCGCGTGAGGTGCGGCTTGTTCCGATCCTTGGTCGTCGCCATGTCTACGGGTTCAACGCAGCTGTCATGGGACCGCTGTAGGCTGTTCTGACACAGCCCGAAAGGAAACCCGATGTTCCCCACCCCGATACAGATGATGAGCCTGTCGATCCGGACCGCGACAATGCTGGCCGAGGCGCAGATGGTGATCGGCATGCGCATGCTGGGCATGGCCGGAATGTGGCGCGTCACCCCATCAGAAAATGCCCGGATGGTCAGCGAAAAGCTGGACGCCGTGCAGCAGTCGGCCATTTCTGCCACCCGAGCGGCGATGCAGGGCAAGTCGCCCGCCGTCATCGCTGATCACGCCCTGAAACCCATCAGCCGCCGGACCAGCGCGAATGCCAAGCGCCTTGCCCGTCGCGGCCCCGGAACCCCGTGAAGGAACGCCATGGCCCACCGCATCGCCCGTGCCGACTATGCCGCCATGTATGGCCCGACCACAGGCGACCGGGTTCGGCTGGGTGACACCGACCTGATCATCGAGGTCGAGCGTGACCTGACCACCTACGGCGAAGAGGTCAAGTTCGGCGGCGGCAAGGTGATCCGCGACGGGATGGGACAAAGCCAGGTCCCGCGTGCGGGCGGGGCGGTGGACACGGTGATCACCAACGCGCTGATCGTGGACTGGACCGGCATCTACAAGGCCGATGTCGGCCTGCGCGACGGGTTGATCCACGCCATCGGCAAGGCGGGCAACCCGGACACCCAGCCAGGTGTCACCATCATCATCGGCCCGGGCACCGAGGTCATTGCTGGCGAGGGGCGTATCCTGACGGCGGGTGGCATCGACGCGCATATCCACTTCATCGCGCCCGGCCAGATCGAGGACGCGCTCCATTCGGGCGTGACGA
Organism: Pseudomonadota bacterium; assembly: GCA_040385165.1. GTDB lineage: Bacteria > Pseudomonadota > Alphaproteobacteria > Rhodobacterales > Rhodobacteraceae > Tabrizicola. Next base: position 22,782 of record JAZKHX010000008.1, read on the forward strand.
CGATGCTGGGCGGCGGCACTGGCCCCGCGCATGGCACGCTGGCGACGACCTGCACGCCCGGCCCCTGGCATATCGGGCGAATGCTGCAGGCGCTGGACGCTTTTCCGATCAACTTCGGCCTGTCCGGCAAAGGCAATGCCAGCCGCCCCGAGGCGCTGGTCGAAATGGTCAACGCCGGGGCTTGCGCCTTGAAGCTGCATGAGGATTGGGGCACCACGCCTGCCGCCATCGACTGCTGCCTGTCGGTCGCCGACGATATGGACGTGCAGGTGATGATCCACACCGACACGCTGAACGAATCCGGGTTCGTGGAGAACACCCTTGCCGCGATCAAGGGTCGCACGATCCATGCCTTCCACACCGAGGGCGCGGGCGGCGGCCATGCGCCCGACATCATCAAGGTCGTCAGCCACCCGAATGTGCTGCCCTCCTCGACCAATCCGACGATGCCCTACACGGTCAACACCATCGAGGAACACCTCGACATGCTGATGGTCTGCCACCACCTTGACCGCTCGATCCCCGAGGACGTGGCCTTCGCCGAAAGCCGCATCCGGCGCGAGACCATCGCGGCGGAAGACATCCTGCACGACATGGGCGCTTTCAGCATCATCTCGTCGGACAGTCAGGCGATGGGCCGGGTGGGCGAGGTCATCACCCGCACCTGGCAGACCGCGCACAAGATGCGCCAGCAGCGCGGACGGTTGGCCGAGGAGACGGGGGACAACGACAATTTCCGCGTCCGCCGGTATATCGCCAAGTACACGATCAACCCGGCCTTGGCGCAGGGGTTCAGTGCCCACGTCGGCAGCATCGAGGTCGGCAAGCGCGCCGATCTGGTGCTGTGGTCGCCCGCGTTCTTTGGGGCCAAGCCCGAGATGGTGCTGGTCGGCGGAACCATCGCCATGGCGCAGATGGGGGATACCAACGCCTCGATCCCGACGCCGCAGCCAGTGTATTCGCGCCCGATGTTCGGGGCCTTTGGCCGGTCGGTCGAACGCGGCGCGGTGCTGTTCGTCAGTCAGGCAGCCGCAGCGGCGGGGATCGGTGCGCAGCTTGGCCTGCGCAAGGACCTGGTGGCGGTTACCGGAACGCGGTCGGTGACGAAGGCCGAACTCAAGCTGAACGACGCGATGCCGCAGATCGAGGTGCATCCCGAGACCTATGAGGTCCGCGCGGATGGCGAACTGCTGACCTGCGCCCCGGCAACTGAACTGCCGCTGGCACAACGCTATTTCCTGTACTGACATGCCGTTCCCCTTGCCTGCCCGCACGCATCTGCCCAAAGGCCAATGGCAAGGCGCCGCTGCCACGGTGACCTTGTCCTATGACGAACGCTTTCTGCGGCGAAAGCGGCTGGTGACTGATGCCGGGGAGGCCGTGATGGTTGACCTGGCGCAGACGACAAACCTTGATCCGGGCGATGCGCTGGAAACCGACGATGGGCGGCGGATCGAGGTTCGGGCGGCGGACGAACCCGTGGTGCGGGTGACCGGGCCGAACCTGGCGCGGCTGGCCTGGCACATCGGCAACCGGCATACGCCCTGTGAGGTGCAGTCCGACCATCTGGTCATCCGTCAGGATCATGTGCTGGAGGCGATGCTGGTAGGCCTTGGGGCCAGCCTGTCGCGGGTGATCGGACCGTTCCGCCCCGAAGGTGGGGCCTATGGTCATGGCCGGACCTTGGGGCATGACCACGGGCCGCATGGCTTCCCCCTGGCGCATCATGGCTGACCTTGATCGCCTGCGTCTGACGCAGATCCTGTCGCCTGCCTTTCCCATCGGGTCCTTCGCGCATTCTCAGGGGCTGGAGTGGGCGATCGCTTCGGGCCGGGTGCAGGACGGAGCAGAGATGGAGGCCTGGGTGGCGGCGGTGATCGAGCGCGGTTCGGGCTTTGCCGACGCGGTGTTCCTGTCGATGGGTCTGCAACCGGAGGCGGATCTTGCGGGGCTGGCCGAGCTTTATGACGCCTACCTTCCCGCCCCGGGACGTCGGCTGGAGGCCGCAGAGCTGGGTCGCGGCTTTCGGGCGTTGACCGACCCGCAATCCACCGAGTTGCCCTATGTGCTTGCGCTCGCGCGGGAAACGTCGGCGCTGAACGTCCCGGAAGTCGAGGTGCTGGGCCTGTTCCTGCAATCGCTGGCCGCGCAACTTCTGTCGGTCGCGGTGCGGTTCATGCCGCTGGGGCAGGGTGAAGCGCAACGCATTCTGGCTGCGCTGGCCCCGGTGATCGCGGATGCGGCGGGACGCGCAGAAGGGGCCGGTGAGGACGCGCTGTTCACCTTCACCCCCGGCGCGGACATCGCGGCGATGGCGCAGGAACATATGGAAACGAGGATCTTCCGGTCATGACGTCCCCCAACGGACCCCTCCGCGTCGGCATCGGCGGCCCGGTCGGCGCGGGCAAGACCACGCTGACCGCCGCGTTGGCCCGGGTTCTGGCCCCGCAGCTGTCGATGGCGGTGATCACCAATGACATCTACACCCGCGAGGATGCCGAGTTCCTGATGCGGGCTCAGGTCTTGCCGCTGGACCGGATCCGGGGGGTGGAAACCGGCGGCTGTCCGCATACCGCGATCCGCGAGGATGCCAGCATCAACCTGGCGGCCATTGCCGACCTGCGCGCCGTGCATCCGGCGCTGGACCTGATCCTGATCGAAAGCGGCGGCGACAATCTGGCGGCGACCTTCTCGCCGGAACTGGCCGATCTGACGATCTATGTGATCGACACCGCCGCCGGGCAGGACATCCCGCGCAAGAAGGGGCCGGGATTGTTGCGGTCGGATATTCTGGTGGTGAACAAGACCGACCTTGCCCCCCATGTCGGCGTGGACCTTGCGCTGCTGGAAGCCGATGCCGCCCGGGCGCGCGCGGGCAAGCCCTTCGTGCTGGCCGACCTGCGCAGCGGCAAGGGGCTGGACCAGATCGTGCGGCTGCTGGCCGAATTGGGCGGATTGGACGTAACGCCATGAAAAAGGCCCCGAGGTTTCCCCCGGGGCCTGCCATCAGCGAACCGGAAGGCTTCAGCCCTCGGCGGCTTCTTCTTTCTTCTCGGCGATTTCCTCACCGGTTTCCTGGTCGACCATCTTCATGCCAAGGCGGACCTTGCCGCGGTCGTCGAAGCCCAGCAGCTTGACCTTGACCTCCTGGCCTTCCTTCAGCAGCTCGTTCGGGTGGTTCAGGCGCTTGTTGGCGATCTGGGAGACGTGGACCAGACCGTCGCGCTTGCCGAAGAAGTTCACGAAAGCGCCGAAGTCGACCAGTTTCACTACCTTGCCGGTGTAGACCTGGCCCTCTTCCGGTTCCGCCACGATCGACCAGATCATGTCGTAGGCGCGCTTGATGGCCTTCTGGTCGTTCGAGGCGATCTTGATCATGCCGTCGTCGTTGATGTCGACCTTGGCACCCGAAACCTCGACGATCTCGCGGATGACCTTGCCGCCCGAGCCGATGACTTCCCGGATCTTGTCGGTCGGGATCTGCATCGTCTCGATCTTCGGGGCATACTCGCTGAAGCCCTGCGGAGCCGACAGCGCCTTCGACATTTCGCCCAGGATGTGCAGACGACCGTCTTTCGCCTGGGCGAGAGCCTGCTTCATGATTGCGGGCGTGATGCCGGCGATCTTGATGTCCATCTGCAGCGAGGTGATGCCCGCAGCGGTCCCGGCGACCTTGAAGTCCATGTCGCCGAGGTGATCCTCGTCGCCCAGGATGTCGGTCAGCACGGCCCACTTGCCATCGTCTTCCAGGATCAGACCCATGGCGACGCCCGCAACCGGAGCCTTCAGCGGCACGCCTGCGTCCATCATCGACAGAGAGCCACCGCAGACCGACGCCATCGAGGACGAACCGTTCGATTCGGTGATCTCGGACACGACGCGGATGGTGTAGGGGAAGTCGGTCGGCGCAGGCAGAACCGCCTGCAGCGCGCGCCATGCCAGCTTGCCATGGCCGATCTCGCGGCGACCGGGCGAACCGACGCGACCCACTTCGCCGACCGAATAGGGCGGGAAGTTGTAGTGCAAGAGGAAGTTGGACCGGTAGTTACCGTTCAGCGCGTCGATGATCTGCTCATCCTCGCCCGTCCCCAGCGTGGTGACGACCAGACCTTGCGTTTCACCACGGGTAAACAGGGCCGAGCCATGCGCGCGCGGCAGGACACCGGTTTCCGAGATGATCGGACGCACCGTCTTGGTGTCGCGCCCGTCGATCCGGGTGCCGTTCTTCACGACATCGCCGCGCAGGACTGCGGCTTCCAGCTTCTTGATCGCGGGGTAGAGGTTGGCGTCCGCCTGGTCTTCTTCGCTCATCGCGGCCTTGATCGCGTCGACCGCGGCTTCGATGGCATTGGTGCGGTCCTGCTTGTCGCGGATCGCGAAGGCGGCGCGCATCTGCTTCTCGCCGGCCTTCTTGACCTTGGCATACAGCGCCGAGTAGTCGGGCGGTGCAAAGTCGAACGGCTCTTTCGCCGAGGTTTCGGCGAAGTCGATGATCAGGTCGATGACCGGCTGCATCTGTTCGTGTCCGAACACCACAGCGCCCAGCATTTCCTCTTCCGTCAGCTCGTAAGCTTCGGATTCGACCATCATAACGGCGTCCTTGGTGCCAGCGATGACCAGATCAAGCCGCTGATCGGGCTTCAGACGCAGCTGCGTCATGTCGTCCATCGCGGGGTTCAGCACATACTGGCCATCGACAAAGCCGACGCGGGCCGCACCGATCGGGCCCATGAACGGAACGCCCGAAACGGTCAGCGCCGCCGAGGTCGCGATCATCGCCACGACGTCGGGGTCGTTCACGAGGTCGCAGGACAGCACGGTCGCCATGACCAGCACCTCGTTGCGAAAGCCCTCGACGAACAGCGGACGGATCGGCCGGTCGATCAGGCGCGAGGTCAGCGTCTCTTTCTCGGACGGACGCGCTTCACGCTTGAAGAAGCCGCCGGGGATCTTGCCGGCTGCGTAGTATTTTTCCTGATAGTGAACGGTCAGGGGGAAAAAGTCCTGGCCCGGCTTTGCGGCGCGCGCAAAGGTCACGTTGGCCATCACCTGCGTTTCGCCCAGCGTCGCGATCACCGACCCATCGGCCTGGCGCGCAACTTTCCCGGTTTCCAGAGTGAGCGTTTCATTGCCCCACTGGATCGATTTCTTGGTCACATTGAACATGTATCGTTTCCTCTGGAGGTCCGGCCCCTGCCGGTGCCCCCGATGTCTGGCGGCCCCATTGCCGCCGATCCCCCAAATCCTTCGCACGGGCCCCGGGGGCGGGCCTCACGTCTCAGATGGCGCGGGCCTTACAGGAAAACACTTGCGATTGAAAGGACAGCGTTGGCGCGTCGTCAGAAGATCGCGTGCGCCCCGCGGTCATCGGCAACGTCGCCCCTCAGCATGGCGGCATAGTGGTCCTCCAGCCCTTCCGTGCCGAATTCGGGGGTAGCGTCGGGGTCATATCGGTTACGGGCGGGGTCCCAAACCAGCATGGACTGGGTCGCGTAGTAGCGGCCGATGCGGGCCAGTTCGGCCTTGGCGGCAAGGCGGGGCGAAAAGCGGCCAAGCGCCGAAGTCAGGGCGACGATGCCATTCATCAGCGCCAGGGGAACATGCCTGATCCGGACCGGCCGACCGGTCAGCCGTTCCAGCATCGCGGCCTGGTCAAGGGGGGTGATCGCCGGACCGGGGCCGCCAATCGGCAGGATGCGGTGGCGTTTTTCGGGGTCGGTCAGGCAGAGCGTCAGGTAGCGGCCCAGGTCCGCGTCCGAGATCGGCTTGCAGGCGGTCAGCCTGCCATCGCCGAAGACGAGGAACGGGCGGCCCTGCTGGACACGGGCAACCTGACCGGAAAGGGATTTGAAGTAGGCCGTGGGGCGAACGATGGTCCAGTCAAGAGGCGCGGCCTGAAGTTCGGCCTCGAAGGCAAGTTTCGCGCGCTGGAATTCGAGGAGCGGTTTCTGCACGCAGATGGCCGAGAGGAGGACGTAGTGGCGGATCCCTGCCGCGACGGCGGCTTTCAGTGCAGAGGAGTTGGCACCGTGATCCACGGCCCAGGCATCGGCGGGCGCCCCAGTGCGACTGGCAAGGCAGGAGACGACGGCATCGATGCCGGTCATGGCGGCGGCAAGGCTGTCAGGCGTGACGTCGCCCCGGAACAGGGTGCAACCGGGCAATGCGCTGGCGTCGGCGGAGGGGCGGATCAGGGCGGTGACTCTGTGTCCCGCAGCCCGCAATGCCACGCCGGTTGCCCTGCCGATAGTGCCGGTCCCGCCGAGGAGGAGGACGTTGAGAGTTGTCATCCGGCCAGAATGCAGAACGCCCGGCCTCTGGCAAGGCCGGGCGCTGCAATGATCCGGCGTCGGCCTGGATCAGATCGCCGACTTGATCCAGTTTTCCAGTGCGGCCTTCGGCGCGGCACCGACCTTGTTCGAGATGACCTGACCGTCCTTGAACATGAACAGTGCCGGGATGCCGCGCACGCCAAGGGTGGCGGGGCTGTCGGGATTCTCGTCGACGTTGACCTTCACGATCTTCACCTTGCCCGCATATTGCGTGGCAAGCTCTTCCAGGGCCGGGCCGATCTGGCGGCAGGGGCCGCACCATTCGGCCCAGAAATCCACGACGACCGGGATCGGCGACTTGCGCACCTCGGCATCGAAGGTGGCGTCCGAAACGGCAACGGTAGCTGCGCCCATGGCGGGTCTCCTGGGGAATTGGTCAGGGAAAGAAGCTATGTATGCGGGGCAGGAACGTCAAGGGATCGTGGTTCGCTGCAGGGCCTGCCTCACGATCTCGGGATCGACGGGCATCAGGATCGGGCCACGGGTCCACAGGACGGCGCTTTCGATCCGGCGGTCCGGGTAGACCTGCGCGACCATGTGGGCATAGGCCCCGAGCTGGCGCAGGATGCCTTCGGGGATCGCCTCGGCCCGGTCCGGGATCAGGGTGTTCGACTTGTAGTCAACGATCAGGACGCGGTCGGGTGTGACGACCAGCCGGTCGATGGACCCGTAAAGCGTGCAGCCTTGCCAGGGGGCGGTGACGGTGACTTCTGCCAGCGTGTCCGGGGCAAAGAGCGCGGCCAGGGCGGGGTCGCCCAGGATGGCTCGCACTTGGCTCAGGGCATCGGCAACAAGGGCTGGATCGGCGATCAGGGCGGCAGCGCGGGCGGGCCAGCTGTCCGGGGCGGTGCCGGGAAGACGCTCCAGCAGCAGATGCAGCGCCGTGCCGCGCGCCTTGGCCTCGGCCTCCGGTTCACCGGAAAGCGCCTTGGCCCCGCCAAGGTCCGAGGGTGACAGAACCCTTGCCGGACGGAGGGTTTCCGGCGCCGGTGTGCCGGTCCAGGTTGGCAGGACAGGCGGCACGGGCCGGGCTCTGTCTCGCAGCAGGCGCTCCGGCCAGAGGCCGAAACCGTGGCGCAGGGTGCCACCGTCCAGCGTCTCCACCCGGCCCGTTGCCGCAACGCCGGCAGAGATCAGGGTGTGCCAGCCGTCCGCCTGGGTGGTCTTTCCCGCCCCGGCCGCGATCAGCCAGGACCGCGCGCGGGTCATCGCGACGTAAAGCAGCCGCAGGCGTTCGGCGGCCTCGCGGCTGGATCGTGCCTCGCGTTCGGCAGCGATCAGCGGCGGGCTTTCCTCTTTCGCGACCTTCCAGACCGGCGGGCCGCCCTCCAGCCGGTACAACTGGTCGCGGTCCTGGGGCGACCGGTCGCAGGTGTCGGGCAGGATCACCACCTCGGCCTCCAGCCCCTTTGCGCCGTGGACCGTCATCACCCGGATCCGGTCGCCGTCTCCGTCCAGCTGTCGCTTGACCTCGACATCGTCGGTTTGCATCCAGGCCAGAAATCCCGTCAGGCTGGGAACTTCCAGTGCCTCGTAGGACAGGGCCTGGCTCAGAAGCTCGTCGATCCCGTCCTCGGCCTCGGCACCCAGACGGCCGATCAGCTTGCGCCGACCGTCATGGCGGTGAAGCACGCGCTCGATCAGGTCGTAGGGGCGCAGGAAGTCGGCCTGCCCGCGCATGTCATCCAGAAAGGTGCGGGTGTCCTGGTGGCCCGGATGCTCACGCAGGGCTTCCCAGAGATAGCCCTTGCGGGGATTGGCAAGGCGGAAGAGGTCACCTTCCGTCCAGCCGCACAGCGGGGATCGCAGGACGGTGGCCAGCGACAGGTCGTCTTCGGGCGTGTCGAGAAAGGCGAGAAGTGCGCCGAGGTCCTTGACCGCCAGTTCTCCGCCCAGCTTCAGCCGGTCGGCCCCGGCAATGGGCAGTCCGAAGGCCTTGCAGGCGCGGATGATCTCGTGGAACAGCGGCGACCGGCGCTGGACGAGGATCAGCACATCGCCATAGCGCATCGGACGTTCCGTCGGGCCGTCGTCGCGGGGCACCAGGGGGATCTGCTCGCCACCTTCGACCCGGTCGCGAATCCAGCCGGCGATCTTGCGGGCCAGCTCGATCTGGGGGTCTTCGGGATGGGCGGCATCGACGGGCTCGTACCAGGGACCGGTGTCGGGGGCCTCGCGCGGTTGCTCGACCGGCCAGACATCGACGCGGCCGGGCAGGGTGTCGTTGAAGGCAAGGTGATGCGACCCCCCGCCAAGCGCCGCCTGCTGGTCCTGGGTGAAGGTCGCATCGACCACGTCAAGGATCGCACGCGACGACCGGAAGGAATGTTCCAGCACGCTTTCCGCAAGCCCCGGCCCGCTGGCCAGCCGCGCGCCGAAATGGCCGCGCATCCGGTCGAACGCGGCGACATCGGCCCCCTGGAAGGAATAGATCGACTGCTTCTTGTCACCGACGACGAACAGCGTGCGATTCCGGCTGTTCGAGCCTTCCCCCGCGATCAGCTCTGCGGCCAGTGCCTCGACCAGATGCCATTGCTCGGGGCTGGTGTCCTGCGCTTCGTCGACAAGGATGTGATCGATGCCCCCATCAAGCCGATACAGCACCCAGGCGGCCAGCGAGGGGTCGGTCAGAAGCGCCTTGGCGCGCAGGATCAGGTCGTCGAAATCCAGAAGCCCGCGCGCAGCCTTGCGCCGTTCGTATTCCGGCAGGAAGACGGCAGCGAAGTCGTGGAGGGCAAGCGTCTTTTCGGCGGCCATCAGCGCGACACGCCTTGCCCGCGCGGCCTCGACCCTTGCCATCAGGTTGTTCAGCGGGTCGATCAGATTGCCGAGCAGCGGACGGGTATCCTTTGTCGGAAAGCTTCCGATCTTTGCGGCAAAATGCTTGGAGGGGTCCGTGCTGCCATCCTTGTTCAGAAGGCAATCCTCCAAAGCCATGAGGGTTGACGATGTCGGCGCGCGCAAGTCCAGCGATTGCAGGGACGTAGCGGCTTTTGCGTCCGTCTTCGATCCGTTTGCGAGGATTGCCACGACACCGGACATCCACACGGCTTCATCCCCGAAGAAGACGTCGGAAAGAATGTCGCCCAGAGTAAAGGAGGGAGGCAGCCCGAAAAGCCGCCACACTGCGACCTGATCCATGGGCGGCGCAAATCCGGCACGGTGGCGGGCGATCTGTTCTACCAGCTTGCCGAAATCTTCGCCGTCCTGCACTTCGGTCAGGCGGCGGACCACGGGGGCCTGCGCACCATCGGCCATCTCCTCGACGATCTCGGCCCGCATCTGCCGCCCGGCCCGGTCGTCCATTTCCACAAAGCCCGGCGACACCCCGGCCTCCAGCGGAAAGCGCCGGAGAAGGCTGCCACAGAAGCTGTGGATCGTCTGGATGCGCAACCCGCCCGGCGTTTCGATCGCGCGGGCGAACAGCTGGCGCGCCCGGTCCAGGTGCTGCGGCAGGCTTTCGCCCTCGCCCAGGTCGGCCAATGCGCCGCGCAGGTCGGCGTCAGGTTTCATCGCCCATTCGCCCAGCCGCTTGAACAGCCGGTTCTGCATCTCGGAGGCGGCAGCCTTGGTGTAGGTCAGGCACAGGATGTGCTGCGGTTCGACGCCGTTCAGCAACAGCCGCGCCACCCGGTCGATCAGGACGCGGGTCTTGCCCGACCCGGCGTTTGCCGACAGCCAGGTGTTGCGGGCCGGATCGGCGGCGGTGATCTGGCGCAGCGTGGCTTCGGACAGGGTCATGCCAGAACCTCGGACACCGGGGTGTCGGTCCCGTCCCATTCGCCAAAGCGCGACAGGTGGTCGTAGTCGCTTTTGTCGGTTGTCTTCTCCATCGCGCGGCGGGCGGTATAGCCTTGGGTCGGGTTGGCATAGCTGGCCATCAGCTTGCCGAACTCGGCCCAGACCTCGGCGACCGCGCCGGGGTTCAGGGTGATCTCGGAAGGTTTCACGTCGGCCTTCATGCCGACGTAGATCACGCGGTCGACCTCTTCCGCGTTCAGCCCGGGAAAGCCGCCTCCTTCCGCCATCGCCGCCAGCAGAAGCAGTTGCTTGTCGAACTTCTCTTGCTGCTTCGGATTTGGCGGCGCGCCCGTCTTGTAGTCGATCAGCAGAAGCCGCCCGTCCTCCAGCCGGTCGATCCGGTCGGGCTTTCCGGTCAGGGTGAAGTCAAGTCCGGGAAGCTGGATGGCACCCCTTTCTTCCAGCAGCACCGGCTCGCCCCCGGTTGCAGTCGAGAAGGAAAGGAAGGCATCTGCCGCTTTCGAGATGCGGCTGTGCCAAATCGTGCGCGCCAGAGGCCATGCGACCCGTTCGGCAAGGACCGCGTCGGCAATCGCCATCAGTGTCCCACGGTCGCCGCCACCCCGGCGCAGGAAGATCTCCAGGATCTCGTGCAGCACCACACCCCGCAACCGGGGGTCGGCTTCGGGGCGCAGGGGATCGAGCGGTTTCAGCTTCAGAACGTGCCGCGCGTAGATCGCATAGGGATCGCGGATCAGGGTCTTGATCTCGGTGACCGACAGCTTGCGCGGGCGGGAGGCAACCGGGGGGCGTGGCGACGGACGCTTGGCTGCGGGCACTTCAGGGGCCTGATCGAAGGCTTCGGCCAGCCGAAGCCAGTCGTCGCCCCGGTCCCGCATCGCAGCCAGCGCCTTGGGGCCATTGCGGTCGGGCAACCCATCCATCAGGTTCACCAGCCGGTTCAGCCAGCGCGAGGGCACGGTTTCCGCCTCGGCCCCCCGCTTGGCGCGCGACAGGATCACGCGCGGCGCACCGACAGCCTGCTGGTAGTCATGCGCCGCAAGGCCGATACGGCGTTCGGGCAACAGAAGCCCCGCTTCCTTGCGCATCGCGCGGTTCAGCCAGGGGTCGGCGGGCGGCTGGGCGGGCCAGATGCCATCGTTCAGCCCGCCAAGCACCACCAGATCGGCGCCCTGCACCCGGCTTTCCAGAGTGCCCCAGATCATGATCCCGGGCTGGACGCTTTCAGTCTCGCGCACGTCATGGCGTTGCAACACGCCAAGGAAAAGGCCCGCATAGTCGAAGGGTGACATTTCCCCGGCAGCTTCGGCTTCGGCCTCCAGTTCGCTGACGGCATTCAAGGCGGCTTCTCCGGCGGCCTTGTCCCAGAGGTCGCCGCTTCCGGAAGGGGCAAAACCTGCCGCCAGCCCTTCGGTCAGCTGCCGGTGCCGCAATAGGAAATCGGCCAGCGTCTGCCTATCGACAGTCTCGTGCCCGAACAGCGTATCCGCGACGATCCCGGCCCAGCTGTCGGCCTGTGAGATACCCGACTTTTCGGCCCAGTCGCGGATGCTGTCGGCGTTCGGGAAGGCCGGACCGTTCCGCCGCAGGTGCAGTTCAAATTCGCGGGTCAGGACCAGGTGCGGGCCGCGCCCCAGGCCGGAAAAGGCCAGCGGGTGCTTGAGAATCGCCAAAAGCGCATCGGCCGTCAGCTTCTGGCCGAACAGGGCAGCCGTCTGCCGCAAAAGTCTGCCGGGAGCCGACAGCGCAAGCGGACGCCCGGCGGAATCGTCGGGCCGGATGCCCCACCGGTCAAGCGCCGCCGTCACCCGGCGAGTCAGGTTGCGGTCGGGCGAGATCAGGGCCGCGCGCGTGCCCTCCTCGGCCGCCTTGCGCAGGATCAGGGCGATGGCGACGGCCTCTGACCGGGGGCTTGCGGCCTCGATCAGGGTCAGGCCTTGGGTTGCGAGGGCGAGGTCAGGCAGCTTCGGCCCCTCGGCCAACCATTGATGCGTGGTCGGCGCAGGCCGAAGCGACAGTGAGATCAGCCGGTTTCGCAGGGGATCGGGGGCCTCGGTCAGCGTCCAGCGCCTGACGGCCTCCGGACCGCACCCCAGCAAGTCCATCACCCGGCGAAAGCGGTATTGCGGATGATCCTCGGCGATGAGGGCGTCGTCCATGCCGTCCCAGACCTCGGGTGGCAGGTCGAAGTCGTAGCCCGGAAGCACCACCATCCCATTGGGCAGCCGGGCCACGGCCTGCATCAGAAGCGCGGTCGTCCCGCGCGACCCCGTGGACCCGGCCAGGATCACCGGGTCCGCTGGCGGCGTGGTCGCCCAATCGTCCCCCAGTGCCGCAACAGCGCGCCGCAGGATCGTTTCTGCGTCCGGGGCGTCGCCCGAAAGCGCCTCGGTCACGATGCCAAGGAAGGCCTTGGTCCGTGCCCAGTGCGCCGAGTGGTTGGCGACGTCCAGTCCGGCGATGCGGTCCGGAGCGATGCCTTCACCCTGCATCTCCTCCATCAGCGCGGCCAAACTGTCGGCAAGGTCGTAAAGCGCCGCGCGGGGGAAATGCGTGGTGCCGGTGGCGAGAAGCCGGTCAAGCAGCACCGACAGCACAAGCCGGCGCCGCAGGGGTGAGACAGGCTGCGGCAAGGGCAGGTCGGACAGCGCCGCAACTTCGGTCACCAGAAGGATCTGCGGCAGCAAAAGCGCGCCCCGGGCCTGGAGGCACTCGATGACCCGTCGCCGCATCCGCTGGGTGTTGAGGAGCAGCGTGACACGGGCCAGCGCCTCGGGTGGCTTGCCCTTCACCAGTTCCATGAGCCCGGCCACCAGTTCGGCGGGAAAGTCCACGCCGGGCGGCAGGGCGTAAAGGGTGGGGGCGTCAGTCATGCCGGGCATCGTGCAGAAGCCGTTCCGCCTCGGCAATCCCCTCCGGGTGGCCCACGTCGCACCAGTCGCCGGCGTGAAGGACTCCAAAGGCCGTGCCTGCCGCGATCATCTGGGTCCAGGTCCGGTTCAGGGAAAAGACATCTTCGGTTGTGCTGCGGACCCGGGCCGGATCGATGATCTGCGCGCCGATGTAGACATGATCCTCGCCGCCCATGCCCCGCGACAGACGACCGTCGGAGTCGACGCGGAAGTCGCCCTTCGGGCCGTGCGCTCGGGTCCTTTCCAGCGGCAGAAGCAGAAGCAGCGCCTCCATCCGGTCGGGATCCCAGGCGGCGGCCAGGGTCTTAAGTGGGTTCGCGCCGGCCCAGATGCCGTCGCTGTTCAGGATCGCGACCGGTCCTTCGCCCAGAAGCGGCAGCGCAGCCTTTAGACCGCCTCCGGTTTCAAGGATGCGGTCGTCCTCGTGGCTGATCGCAACCCTGCGACCGGCAAGGTGAGCCGCGATCTGGTCCGCGCGATAATGGGTGTTCACCACGATCCGGCCCACCCCGGCCCCGATGGCGACATCAAGCGCGTGGTCGATCAGCGCCCGGCCCGCGACCGGGATCAGCGGCTTTGGCCGGTCCTTGGTCAGCGCCCCCATCCGGGTGCCGAACCCGGCGGCGAACAGCATCAGCGGGAAGGGATAGGGGGGCATTGGCTCTCGATCTTCAGCAAGAGGTCGGGGGTCGGGGCGGGTAGCACCCGGTCGCAGACCGCGCGCAGTTCGGCAAGTGCCGGATGGGCAAGGTTCTGCTGCAACTGCGTCCAGACCCGGGGGATCAACGGCAGATAGCGTGGCTTGCCCCCGACAAGGCACAGCCGGGCAAAGACGCCAAGGATGCGCAGCGCTCGTTGCGCGCCGAGCGTGGCGCAGTGGGCGGCAAAGGCCCGGGGGTCCGTTCCCGAGGTGTCGGCAAACCGCGCGATCATCCGGGCTTCGGTCGCGGATGACACGTCGCGCCGCGCGTCCTGCACCAGCGACACCAGGTCATAGCCCGGTTGGCCAAGCTGCCCGAGCTGGAAGTCCAGAAGTCCGACGCGCGCGATCCCGGGCCTGCCCGGCAGCCACAGCAGGTTCTCGGCATGGAAATCGCGCAGGATCAGGACGCGGGGGCCATCGGCATGGGTCTGCAACGCCCGCGTCAGGGCGGCGTGAAACGGGCCCGGGTCCGGGCGGTTCCCTGTCGCGGCGAAGGCATACCAGTCCAGCGCGAAACCGGCGGCAGTCGCCCAATCTTCGGCGGCAAGGTTCGGCAGATCCCCGGGCGGCGGGGCGGCCTGGAGGTGCAAAAGCGTGTCGACTGCGGCGGCGTAAAGCTCGGCCTCGCGGGACGGATCGGCTTCGACCAGCCGGGCAAAGATGTCGTCGCCAAGGTCTTCCAGAAGCAGGATCCCCCGCTTGGGATCTTCGGCCAAGATCGCGGGGGCGGACAGGCCAAGCCCGCGCAAATGCCGTGCCATGGCGGAAAACGCCAGCGGATCGTCCGCCCCGCCGGGCGGGTTGTCCATCAGGACCGCTGTCGCCGCCCCAAGCCGCAGCCGTTCATACCGCCGGTCCGAGGCGTCGCCCGCCAGATGCCGACGGACGGCCTGCTCCCAGCCATGCCGGGACAGGAAGGCGGTCAGCTCCGCGCTGCGGTCAGCCATCGGCCAAGGCCTTCGCCAGCCCTGCGCGACCCCCCGAGACCAGCGCCTGACGACCGTCGCCCACTGTCATCAGCCGGATGCGCAGGGCATCGGGCGGCAGGTGGCTTCCCAGCCGGTCCGGCCATTCCACAAGGCAGATCGCGGTGGCAAAAGCCTGGTCGAGGCCCAGTTCCCAGACCTCGTCCGGGTGGGTCAGGCGGTAAAGGTCGGCGTGCCAGATCTCGGTGCCGTGGTCGTCATAGACCTGCACCAGCGTGAAGGTGGGGGAGGGGACCTCCTCGCCTGCCCCGAGGCGAGCGCGGATGAAGGCGCGGGCCAGGCTGCTTTTCCCCGCGCCGATCGGGCCTTCCAGAAGGATCACGTCGCCGGAGCGGGCAAGTTCTGCCAGCTTGCGGCCCAGGACCCTGGTCTGGGTCTCGGTCGGCAGATCAAGCGTGCGGGACGTCGCGGAAGAAGGCATGACGCGACACTAGAGCGTGTCCGACAAAAGTGGAATCCGGTTTTGGTGAAGGAAAGGCGACGGCGGCTCGGGAAGCCGCCGCAAGCCTTACGCGGTCAGCATCCCCAGATGTGCCATGTCCCGGACGGTCGAGAGGGTGACAGCGCTTTGCACACGGAACGTTATCAGCGTGGCACTTCCGGTCAGCGGGCGGAACCGGCAGGACACCAGCCGTCCGTCCAGAAGCCGGACATCGCCTTCCCAGGGCGCGCGGTCCCCCGTGCTGCTGACATAGTCGGTGGCATCGTCCCACAAGAGCGTGGGCGCCGCATGGTCGCGCCACCAGGCGCAGAGGGTGGCAATGCTCGCTTCGGACAGGAGGACCTGCGGGTCGTGCTGCCACAGCTGGGCATAGGCGTGGTTCGACATCACCAGTTGCCCCCCCTGCGAGAAGACCGCGACCGCATCCTCGACCGCGTCGATCACGGACTGGCCCAGTTCCAGATCGGCGCGATAGCGGCGGGTGCGCGACATTTCGTGCGAGATGTCCTCGAACATGAACGCGAGCGCGCCGTTCGGATGCGGGCGGCCGATGACACGATAGGTCTGGCCGCCGGGCAGGCTCCAGGTTTCCTCGAACAGGCCCATCGACGCCTCTTCCTCCAGCCGGGCCAGATGCTTGCGCCAGCTGCGGTAGTCACGCGGTTCGGGGATCATCGCCTTGGCGCGCATCGCATCCAGGAAGGCGTTCAGCGAAGGCCGCGCGATCAGCATCTCGGGCGCAAGGGTCGTCAGATCGGCAAGGGCCGGGTTGAACATCTGCAGGCAGCGTGAGCGGTCGAAGATCGCAAGGCCGATGGGCAGGTCGGCAAAGGTCTTGGTCAGGGTCTGCATGAACTCGCGCAGCGAGGTCTCGGCCTGCACGGCCTTGTCGGCAGCCAGCGCGTAGCACAGGGTCTCGTCGGCCTGCGGCATCCGGACAAGATCATACCACTCCGCGCCGCTGGGCATCTGCAGCTTCAATCGGGGCAGGCGGGTGGACAGCGTGGCGGGCCGGTCGAAAAGTCTTGGCAGGGGCCAGGACAGATCCTCGCCCTCGGGCAAAAGCTCGACCGCGCGGATCAGGTAGGCGTGGTTCGCCCAGATCACCGACCCGTCGACCGATTCCTTCCACATCAGCACCGGAGCGCGCGAAAGGACGGCGCGCTGGGCCATCACCTCTTGCTGAAGCGCCGCTGCCGAGGCCGCGTCTCCGGTTCCCGATCTCGGCTCGGACTGCCCGCCATCGACGGTCAGCCGGGTCAGACCCGAGATATGCTCGGCCTTCAGGACCAGGGGCGGCGTCGTGCCGGGCTGCGAGGAGATCTGGACCTGCCCGGTCCGGGGCAGCACCGCAAGGCGTTCGGCAAGGTTCGGGAACTCGGGGCCGAAGCGCGCCATCAACCGCCCCCAGGCGCGCTGGTCCTCGCCTTCCGGCAACAGCGCCCGGGCGGACGGCGAGGCGTCGACCAGCCGCTCGCCGTCAAACAGGAATGCGACCCGCGCCGGAGTTGCATCGAAGATGCTGGGCACCCTTGCCGAACGGTGGCTGGTCCAGGCCTGCATCACTGCCAGCGCCGACAGCGCAACCAGCATCGCGGTCAGCACCATCCCCAAAGCCATCGCCAGTTCGCCCATAACGCAATGCCCCCAAAAAGGACTCAACTTTAACGAACGCTAGGCGCGGAAGAGTTAATTGCCGGTTAATCGCGCCTTACTCGGCGATGCGGGGGTTCTCGCCCAGCCCGCCCGGTGTCGCCGGGGCCACGATGGCGCTTGTGTCCCAGACCGCCTCGACCACGGCACCGCACCGGAGCGGCCGGTCCTCGAGAGCCTGGAAGGGGTCGGTCGCGTTGGCGAAGGACAGGTCCGCCCCCGACCGTTCCAGAAGCGTCTTGGCGATGAAGAGGCCAAGGCCCATGCCTTCGTAGCCGGGGCGACTTGCGGCCTCGGGATCGGACCGTCGGGCGCGCACGAAGGGGTCGCCGATGCGGCCGATGAGGTTCGGCGGGAAGCCTTCGCCGTCGTCGGTGATCCGGACGATGATCTGCCGCGACGTCCATTCGCCTTCGACCCAGACCCGGGCCCGGGCGAAGTCGACAGCGTTCTGCACCAGGTTGCGCAGCCCGTGGATGATCTCGGGCCGCCGCAAGACCAGGGGCTGCTCCGCGGCACCGTCCTGAACGGGCGCGAAAGCGAATTCGACCTGCTTGCCGCGAGACAGATGCGGCTCGGCGGCCTCTCGCAACACGGCGGACAGGGGAGCCTGCCGCATGTGACGGTCGTCCTTCCCGACGCGCCCCATGTCGCGCAGGATGTCGCGGCAGCGGTCGGCCTGGGCCCGGATCAGCCGCGCGTCCTCCTGCAATTCGGGATGTCCGTCCAGCTCGTCGATCAGCTCGGCGCTGACCAGCTTGATCGTGGCAAGCGGTGTCCCCAGCTCGTGCGCGGCGGCAGCGACGACCCCGGCAAGGTCGGTCAGCTTCTGTTCCCGCGCCAAGGCCATCTGGGTGGCCAGAAGCGCCTCGGACATGGACCGCATCTCGGTCGCCACCCGGCGGGAATACAGCCCCAGAAACAGGATCCCGATCACGATCGACAGCCAGAAGCCGAAGGCGAACAACGGCGGAATGACCAGGGCCTCCCCGTCGGCAAATCGCAGGGGAACGTGCCAGGACACGGCGGCCGTCACCACCAGGATCGCCAGTGCGCCAAGCGCCACCGTCGACCGCAGGCGCAGGACACTGGCGGAAATGGTGACCGGAGCAAGCACGAGGATCGCGAACGGGTTGGTCAGACCGCCGGTGAGGAAGATCAGCAATGACAGCTGCGCAAGGTCGAACAGCAATGTGAAGAAGGCCTCGGCTTCGGTCAGGCGGCGGTTCTCCGGGAACAGCATGACAAGCAGAAGGTTCGCCAGCACCGACATGCCGACCGCCAGCGCCGTCAGCCCAAGCGGCAGGTCCAGCCCGTAGACCAGGCTTGCCACCAGAATGGCCGCAACCTGACCGGCCACCGCCATCCAGCGCAGGACGATCAGCGTGCGCAGCCGCACCCAGTTCGTCCCGGCATCGCGGGCCTGAAAGCTGGTGGCCAGAATTGCCATGCTGTGACCTGATGTCCCTCTTCCGGATTGGCCATTGTTAGGGGCGGCCCCTTCTGAGATCAATGCGACCCGTCGGACAGGGGACCAGCCATGACCAAGCGTCATGCCGGAGTGGCCCTCGGGGTCTTTCTTGTGGTCGCGGCCTGGTATGTGCTGGCAAACCGGGGCGACGACGTTCTTGCCGACTGCCGTCAGGGTCAGGTCGCCGGGAGAGACATCGGCGGCCCGTTCACGCTGGTGAACACGGCCGGCCAATCCGTCTCCGAAGCGGAAGTGCTGACCGGCAGTGCGGATCAGGTAAAGGCGGCGTCGCAGGCCTACAAGACCTTCTACGCAAGGCGCGATACCGGCGACGAACTTTACCTGATGGGCCATTCGACCTTCACCTATCTGATGTTGCCAGGCGCCGGTTTTGTGGATTTCCTCCGCCGCGAGATTACATCCGGCCAGATGGCGGAAAGCGTTGCTTGTTTTGTCGAGGCAGGCAAAGCTGCGCTCTGACGCCCGACCCGAAAGCAGGAACACCGAATGACCGAAGACCTTGCCGCCGACCTGGGCCCGGACCGAACGCTTCTTCTGGTCGACGATGACGAGCCATTCGTCAAGCGCCTGGCCAAAGCGATGGAGAAGCGCGGGTTTCTGCCCGAGACGGCGCAAAGTGTGGCCGAAGGGCGGGCGAAGGCGATTGCCCGCCCCCCCGCCTATGCCGTGGTCGACCTGCGGCTGGAAGACGGCAACGGTCTGGAAGTGATCGAGGCGCTGCACGAAAAGCGCCCCTCGTGTCGCGTGGTGGTGCTGACGGGCTATGGTGCCATTGCGACGGCTGTTGCGGCCGTGAAGATCGGCGCGATCGACTATCTGTCCAAGCCCGCCGATGCCAATGACGTGACGAACGCGCTGCTCGCCCGGGGTGGAAATCTGCCGGAGCCGTCTGAAAATCCGATGTCAGCCGACCGCGTTCGCTGGGAACATATCCAGCGCGTCTATGAAATGTGCGACAGGAATGTTTCGGAAACCGCGCGCAGGCTTTCGATGCACCGCCGCACCTTGCAGCGCATTCTTGCAAAACGCAGCCCGAAGTAATTAACACTTCTTGCGCGATTCCGGTATTGAGCCTAGGACAGGGGCGTCTTTATCCGAGGGGGATCAGACGTTGAAAGTCGACTTGAATAGCCTATCCTTGAAAGAGCTGAAGGATCTGCAATCGCAGGTAGCGAAAGCGATTTCGGGATTTGAAGACCGCCGCAAGAAGGACCTGCTTGCAGAGCTGGATGAAATCGCCAAGTCCAAGGGCTTTTCGCTTGCCGAACTGACCGGTGCCACCCCAACCCGCAAGCGGTCGCCTTCGGTGGCGAAGTATGCGAATCCCGCGAATGCTGCCGACACCTGGTCGGGCCGTGGTCGCAAGCCGCGCTGGTTCTCCGAGGCGCTGGCCAAAGGCAAGAAGCCGGAAGACATGGCGATCTGATCGTCAGCTTTGGGACCTGAGCCACTTCAGGAAGACCCGGGCCGCAGCCCGCTTTGGCCCGGGTAAAGTCACGACGAAATAGGCCGGAAGCTTGTCGCGGCTTTCATGCACGATGCGCAAACGGCCTTCCGCCACGTCCGATTCGATCAGCGCCACGCTTTCGATCACCAGTCCAAGCCCCTGCCGTGCGGCTGCAATGGCCAGCTCTTCGCTGTTGATGTCGGTGCGATTCAGCGCCTCGGGGGCAAGTCCAAGCTGACGCAGCCAGGCGTCCTGTTCCGGCCAGGTCCGTGACAGAATCCACTCCATTCCAGCCATCTCTTCGACCGTCAGGCGGGTCCGGTCCCCGATCAGCGACGGCGCCCCGGCAATCACCATCCGGGCCGAGGTCAGGTAGACCGCCTCGACGCCCGGCCAGTCGCCGTTGCCATAGCGGATGCCAAGGTCCATCCGTTCGCGGTGCAGATCGACGACCTTGCTGTCGGGATGCAGGGACAGGCCGATTTCGGGGTTGCGGTCCCAGAAATCGCGCAACCGGGGCATCAGCCATTGCGCGGCAAAGCTTGCGGTCAGGGTGATGCGGACGGGGCGGTCGGCTTCGCCTGCGCGCAGGGCCTCCAGCCCGCGCTGGACCGCGCCGAAACCTTCGCCCAGCGCCTCGGCCAGTTGCTCGCCATCCGCTGTCAGGCTGACCCCCCGCCCCTCGCGCTGCACCAGCGGACGACCGAGCTGTTCTTCCAGCGCGCGGACCTGCTGGGCCACGGCGGCATGGGTCACGTTCAGCACACGTGCCGCCTGGGAAAAGCTGCGAAGCTCGGCCGTCGCCGCGAAAGCGCGCAGCGCCGTCAAGGAAGGGATGCTCCGCCAGTCGGTCGCCATATGATAGTTCACCTAACAATACATCAGGGCTATTGAATCGTATCACAGCCACTTTCATGGCAAAAGAGATCATCGACCGCCAAGAAGGAGAAAGGCCATGTTGAATATCTTCGCCGACGCCCTGCTCATCGCCTCGCGCCTGGGCCGCCTGCCCGAGGATCACCTGCCCCGCCGCGAACAGCGCCGCGGCCCGCGCGAGTTCATGGAGATCGAGGGTCTGCACACTGCCGACTACCTGCGGACCCAGGGTCGCTGATGCCGGGCCGCTGTTCCCGTCAATCGCAGGCGGCCAGAAGCCGCGCGACCGTCGCCGCATAGTCCGCCCGCACCTCTGCGGGCGGACGAAGCCGTATTTCCAGCCGGTGAATGACCTCCGGCAGCGGGCGTCCGAACAACTTGTCGGCCTCCGCCTCGCGAAACCCCGCGATCCGCACCGCCTCCAGCCAGGCCGAAACCTTGTCCGCGGTCTTGATCGCCTTCTTGATCGGCGGGGGCAGCACGGTAGGCAGGCCAAAGCGCAGATGCACCGCCGCCGTCAACCGCTGGTCAAGCTCGCCATATCCCGGTCCGACCGCCGCCTTCACCGGGCTGATCATGTCGCCGATCACATATTCCGGCGCATCATGCAGCACCGCCGCCAACCGCCAGCGCGGCGCGATGCCGGGGCTGGTGCGGGTGAGTATCTCCTCGACCAGCAACGAATGTTCCGCCACCGAATAGGGCCAGTCCCCCTGCGTCTGCCCGTTCCAGCGCGCGACGAAGGCAAGGCCATGCGCGATGTCCTCGATCTCGATATCCATCGGCGTCGGGTCGAGGAGGTCCAGCCTTCGCCCTGAAAGCATCCGTTGCCAGGCGCGGGGGTGTTTCATCGGTCGGCCTTTGTTGTCTGTGTCACCGATCAATGCTATCTGCCCGCGCATCCCAGGATCAAGGAGTGCGCCAGCATGGCGAAGGATTACATCGTCAAGGACATCGCGCTGGCCGACTTCGGCCGCAAGGAACTGACCATCGCCGAAACCGAGATGCCGGGCCTGATGGCCTGCCGCGAGGAGTTTGGCGCGTCGCAGCCGCTGAAAGGCGCGCGGATCGTCGGCTCCCTGCACATGACCATCCAGACCGCCGCGCTGATCGAGACGCTGGTGGCACTGGGCGCCGACGTCCGCTGGGCCTCGTGCAACATCTTCTCGACCCAGGATCACGCCGCTGCCGCCATCGCCGCCGCAGGCATCCCGGTCTTTGCGGTGAAGGGCCAGACCCTGACCGAGCATTGGGATTACCTCGACCGCTCCTTCATGTTCCCCGAGGGCGCGAACATGATCCTGGATGACGGCGGCGACGCGACGCTTTACGTCCTGCTCGGTGCCCGCGCCGAAGCCGGGGAAGAGATCATCCCCGTCCCGCAGTCCGAGGAAGAAGAGGTGATCAAGAAGCAGATCGCCAAGCGGATGAAGGAAACCCCCGGTTTCTTCACCAAGACCAAGGCGGCCATCAAGGGCGTGTCCGAGGAAACCACCACGGGCGTCCATCGCCTTTATGACCTGCACAAGAACGGCCAGCTGCCGTTCCCGGCGATCAACGTCAACGACAGCGTGACCAAGTCCAAATTCGACAACAAATACGGCTGCAAGGAATCGCTGGTGGACGGCATCCGCCGCGCCACCGACACGATGATGGCCGGCAAGGTCGCCGTCGTCTGCGGCTATGGCGACGTGGGCAAGGGCTCGGCCGCGTCTCTGCGGGGCGCGGGCGCCCGGGTGAAGGTCACCGAAGTCGACCCGATCTGCGCGCTGCAGGCCGCGATGGACGGCTATGAAGTCACCCTGCTGGAAGATGAGGTCGCTTCCGCCGACATCTTCATCACCACGACCGGCAACCGCGACGTGATCCGCATCGAACATCTGCGCGCGATGAAGGACATGGCGATCGTCGGCAACATCGGCCACTTCGACAACGAGATCCAGGTTGCCGCCCTGCGGAACCACAAGTGGACCAACATCAAGGAACAGGTCGACATGATCGAGATGCCCTCGGGCAATCGCATCATCCTTCTGTCCGAAGGCCGCCTGTTGAACCTCGGCAACGCCACCGGCCACCCATCCTTCGTGATGTCGGCCTCCTTCACCAACCAGGTCCTCGCCCAGATCGAACTGTGGACCAAGGGCCAGGACTACGCCCCCGGCGTCTATATCCTGCCCAAGGCGCTGGACGAAAAAGTGGCCCGCCTGCACCTGAAGAAGATCGGCGTGAAGCTGACGGAATTGCGCAAGGAGCAGGCTGACTACATTGGCGTCAAGGTCGATGGCCCGTTCAAGTCAGAGCATTACCGCTATTGATCCCGTGCATCCCCGCAGGCGCTGGTTTGCGGGGAATGCCCGACAATCTTTCCCGTTGCCGTTTGGCCCGGTTCCCGTAAGCTTCGCCCCGTCTCCGCCCCCACAAGGCGGAACGGGACAGGTTCCAGGAACGAGGATATCATGGGTAAGAGAGACGACCTCATCGCGAAATACGCCGATGACCTGAAAAACAAGTGCAAGGTGACGCCGGATATGGCGCTTCTCACCAAGGTCACGATCGGTTGCGGCCCTTCGATCTATGACAACGACGCCTCGACCGTCGCTGCTTCCGACAAGGAAGAGCTGGAGCGGATCAAGGCCAACTTCCTGATCAAGAAGCTGGGCCTCAAGGACGGGCCCGCCCTGATGGAAGGCATCAATGCCGCCGTCGACACTTATGGCAAATCCGAGCGCAGCAAGCTCCGCGCCGTGTTCTACTATCTCCTGGTCAAGCATTTCGGCAAGGAATCCGCCTACAAGTGACACCCGCCAGCCGGGACGCCGCAAAGGCCCGTGCCATCAGGCGCGGGCCTTCAGCATTCTCCCGTCGCATTTGACGAAAACCTTCGGCACTCGCGCCTTGCCCGGGCCAGAGGATTCGGGGCATGAAGATGAAGTCAGGGCAGGACGCCCGGGACCCTTATACAGATCACGCGGTGCTTCGGGGTGTGCGCGTGGGTTGGATGGAGGGTTCCGTAGGGGTGCGGGGCCCTTCATTCATTCTCTCGCGCTCCCTTGGTCTGTCTTGCCCGTTTCCGGGACGGAACAGCCGTTTCACGCCGAAGTCCGGGCCGGTTGGCTCATCTCTCAGATCGTGGGTTGCCAGGCCCCCGTCAAATGCGAGGCCTCGCTGTCTCCCGGCCAGGGCGGCATGCTGATGCAGATGAAGGTCAAGGGTCCCTCGCCGACGTTGCGGTACTGGAATGCTGTGCCCACCGGAATGTCGATCGACGTGCCCGGAACTAGCGACGTCACCCGCTCTTCGGTCGCATCCTTGCGCCAGATCTCGCCCTGCCCGTCCAGCACGAACCAGAATTCGCTGACCGTTGCATGAACCGTCGCTCGGTTGATCTGACCGGGCGGAACGGTGCTGTGAATCATGTTGCCCGTGGTGCCGTCCATGATGAAACGGATATCGGCACCTGCGGGGGACTTGGCATCAGCCCTGGCAGGAAGCAGCGTCTGTTTCACGGGCTCATCTCCTACTGCGGGACCTAAAGCCTTTCCGTCCGGGCCGCAGACGTCAAGACAGGTATCCCCATGCCCGGTCGTGGGGGTTCAGCCGATCAGGGCGGCTTCAGAACAACGTCAGCACCAGCCCGATGATCCCGCAGCCGACGATGACATTGACTCCGTCGATCACCGTCAGCATGAACTTGCGCTGGCCGAAGGCGTAATTCATCGCCACCCAGGGCATCACGCTGAACGCGCCGATCCCAAGGCCCGCCGTCACGCCCTTGCCGATGGTGTCGATCGCGGCCATGCCGAAGATATGGCGCATCATGCCTGCCGCCAGCAGCATCCCCACCAGACCAATGACAAAGGGCATCTTGTCGCCGGCATTTGCCGGGCGTCCGTCCGGCCCGAGCCTGATCTCGGCTGCGGCCATCCAGGGCGTTGACATCGACATGTACCAGACCGCCCCGAAGGCGAAGGCGGCCAGCGCCGCAGCGATCACATTGAGGAATTCCATGGCTGTCCCTTCCCTTTGTCCTGCCCGCAAGGATGCCGCAAAACCGCAAGTCTGGGAAGCGTTCAGCCGATCCTGCCCCTTGCGCCACCCGTCTGGCCCCGGTCCAGCAGCAGGTGGTCCAGAAGCACGCAAGCCATCATCGCCTCGCCCACCGGGACGGCTCGGATGCCGACGCAGGGGTCGTGGCGGCCCTTGGTGATCAGGTCCACCTCGGCCCCGCCCGCCGTGATCGTCTGCCGGGGCGTCAGGATCGACGAGGTCGGCTTGACCGCGAACCGGCACACCACCGGCTGCCCGGTCGAAATCCCGCCCAAGATGCCGCCCGCATGGTTTGACAGGAACTCCGGCCCGTCCGGACCCATGCGGATCTCGTCGGCGTTCTCGACCCCGGTCAGCGCGGCCGCCGCCATCCCCTCGCCGATCTCCACGCCCTTCACGGCGTTGATCGACATCATCGCGGACGCAAGATCACTGTCGAGCTTGCCGTAAAGCGGCGCGCCAAGGCCCGCAGGGACACCTTCGGCGACAACCTCGATGACCGCGCCGACCGAGTTGTGTTCAAGGCGCAGGGCATCGAGATACTCGGCCCAGTCGACGGCGGCCTCTGCATCGGGAACCCAGAAGGGGTTCTGCTCGATCTGCGCCGCATCGAAACGGCTGCGGTCGATGGTCCTGGTGCCAATCTGCACCATGTAGCCGGTGATCTTCAGCCCCGGCACCAAAACTGCCAGAACGGCCCGCGCCACCCCTCCTGCAGCGACCCGACTGGCCGTCTCGCGCGCGGAAGACCGCCCGCCGCCGCGATAGTCGCGGATACCGTATTTCTGGTGATAGGTAATGTCGGCGTGTCCCGGCCGGAACGACTGCGCGATCTCGCCGTAATCCTTCGACCGCTGGTCGGTGTTCTCGATCATCAGCTGGATCGGGGTGCCCGTCGTCCGCCCCTCGAACACGCCCGACAGGATACGGACTTCATCCGCCTCCTTGCGCTGGGTGGTGAACTTGTTCTG
Organism: Pseudomonadota bacterium; assembly: GCA_040385165.1. Taxonomy (GTDB): domain Bacteria; phylum Pseudomonadota; class Alphaproteobacteria; order Rhodobacterales; family Rhodobacteraceae; genus Tabrizicola. The sequence goes on from JAZKHX010000008.1 coordinate 48,405, forward strand.
CCCCGGTTTGCGCTTGTCCAGCCAGGGCTGCAGATCCGCCTCGGCCAGCGCCACGCCAGGGGGGCACCCGTCCACCGTGCAACCAATCGCCGGCCCGTGGCTCTCGCCCCAGGTGGTGACGCGGAAAAGATGTCCGAAGGTGTTCAGGCTCATGGGGCTTATCCTCGCTTGGACACGGGCATACAGGCCGCAAGGCCTGTGTCACAAGCCCTCGCCCGACGGAAAATCCGTCCGCTTGCGTAGAAGAATCACGCATCCGTGAATTTTGCGCCGCGTCGGGGGTTGAAATGCCGCACCCCGGCCCCACCTACCACGTGCGGGCCGGGCCCCTCTGACGACACCTGTCGTGATGTCGGACCGCATCGAGAAATCGCGCTCGATGTCATGCCCGGCACTCTGCCCCTCACCAAGGCTGACCTCTCGACGCATAAATGAGAGGCAAACGGGGATGGAATTCCTCTTCCTGACATTTCTGGCCAAGCCGGTCTGGCTGTGGCTCATGTTCATGGGCATCGTCGTCACGCTGATGATTTTCGACCTCGGCGTCCTGCACAAGGACGACCACGAGCTTGGCGTGGCCGAAAGCCTGAAGCTTTCCGCCTTCTACATCTTCATTGCCATCCTGTTTGGAGGCTACATCTGGTGGGCCTGGTCGAACGGCACGCTGGTCACCAGCGACGGCACCAACCCGGTCGCCGCCTATTTCCAGGGCTACATCATCGAGAAAGTCCTCTCGATCGACAACGTCTTCGTCATCTCGCTGATCTTCGGCTACTTCGCCATTCCCCGGAAATACCAGTATCGGGCGCTGGTCTGGGGCATCATCGGCGTGATCATCCTGCGAGGGCTGATGATCGCCATCGGGGCCGAGCTGATCTCGAACTACGCCTGGGTGACGCTGGTCTTTGCCGCCTTCCTGGCCTTCACCGGCCTCAAGATGCTGGTTGTGCCGGAAAGCGATACCGACGTGTCGAAGAACCCGGTGGTCAAGCTGACCGCGAAATACATGAACGTGACCAAGGACCTGCACGGACAAAAGTTCTTTGTCCGTCAGCCGCACCCCACGACGGGCAAGCTGGTCCTGTTCGCCACGCCCCTGTTCGTCGCGCTGATCGTGATCAACTTCGCCGACCTGATCTTCGCGGTCGACTCGGTGCCCGCGATCTTCCTGATCACAACCGACACCTTCATCGTCTACACCGCGAACATCATGGCGATCCTGGGTCTGCGCGCGCTTTACTTCGCGCTGGCCGCTCTGGTGCATCGCTTCCACTACCTGAAGTATGCGCTGGCCGTGGTGCTGATCTTCATCGGCCTCAAGGGCTTCTACAGCTACTTCTTCGGCAAGTTCGACCCCTACCTGTCGCTGGCGATCACCATCGGCATCATCGCGGCGGGCATCGTCTATTCCCTGTGGAAGACGCGCGGCGGTGACGACGGGCACGGCACGGCGGTCAAGGTGGCAGAGTAGCCTGCCTGATCTGTGCTGAAACATCGTGGTCGCCGGGCACCCCGGCGATCCGCAACACCGAAAGCCCAAGCGTCACGTCCACCAGACCATCCGGGCGGCGCGTGATCTGGGGCGGCTTCGGCCAGCCGGTCAGATCATAGACCTGCTCCGCCCGCCACTGGCCGACATGCGTCACGCCGCCATAAGCCAGCACGAAGACCACCGCCCCCGGCCCCGGGTCGATCAGGTTGATCCCCGTGCCCGCATGCACCGTGTCATTCCCACCCCCTAGCCGCACCTTGTTCCGCCCCGGCCCGGTATGCACCACCGACGAGCCGTCGCCGTCATGGATCTCGTCATTGCCGTGCCCGCCGAAAATCCGGTTCCGCGCCGCGATGCCGATGATCGTGTCGTCACCCGTGCCGCCGTCCAGCACATCGCGCCCGCCGCCGCCGACCAGCCGGTCGTTCCCCGCGCCACCGTAGAAGAAATGGCGTGAGCTTTCCGACACCGAAATCGCCCGCAGCACATCGTCCCCTTCGCCACCGTGGAACGTGGCCCCACCATACTTCGGCCCGATCATCACGTCGTTCCCGCGTGAGCCGCGCACATCGACCATCACCCGCTCGGTCGTCTCGAAATGGATCGGGCTGTCGGGATGGGCGACGATCCGCATCGTGCGGGGCGATTTCTTGGCGGCCTCGGCATCCTCGTGCCGCGCCAGCACCGTGGCGATGCGGATGTTCTCCACGTTCATCGGGCAGTGCAGCACATAGCCGTCAGGACCGCCGAGATACCACAGCGTGTCGGTGCCGCCGTCCTTCGACTCCCTGATCTTCTCAGCCTCGGCCCCATAGGCCCAATAGTTGTCGTTGCCCCGCTGGCTTTCCAGCACCACGGACCCATCGACCGCCATCATCGCGTTCACGCCATCCGCCGGGTTCTCGAACCCCCGCAGGTCCAGGCCCAGGTCCAGCGCCCCCTTCACCAGCTCGCCCCGCAGCACGTCCATGGGGGCGGTGGCGATCAGGTTCTCGGTCTCTCCCGGGTCGGCGACCACGTCGTAGACATGCTCTTCCCCGTTCGGATAGCGGAAATAGCGGTATTGGCTGAACCCCTCGATAGAGGGCCGCACCGACAGCGTTCCGAAGACCGAGGTGATCGGCGATTTCGTGGTGTCGAATTCCCCGAAACTCGGGTCGACAAGCGGCAGCAGACTTTGCCCCGAGGTCCAGTCCGGGCGCGGCGGCAGGCCTGCCAACTGCATCACCGTCTTGGGGAAGTTGTGCAAGCTGACCGGCAGGTCCACTACCCGGCCTTCGGTCATCCTTGGCGACCATATCCCCAAGGGCACATGCGCCGCCGAATCCCACTGGCTCATCTTGTGAAAGCTGTCGTGGTTCCCAAGGTTGAACCCGTTGTCCGACAGGAAGATCACCGTGGTCTTCCCCCCCAGCGGAGAAGCCTCCAGCGCGTCGAGGAACCGCCCGATCTCGTGATCGACATGGCTGATCGCGGCGAAATAGGCCCGCACCACCTGCCGCCAGCCATCATCCCCGCCCTTCTCCGGCGTCCAGTTGCCGTTGGCGATATAAGCCGCCTCGTAGACCGCGAAACCGGGCGGGGGGCCGTAGTAATCCTCCGGTGCCGCGATGTCGGGCCAGCGGATCTGCGCGGGGTCGTAAAGCTGGTAGAACCGGTCCGGGCATTCCAGATTGTAGTGCGGATGCTTGAAGCCCAGCTGGATCAGATGCCGCCGCTTCGGGTCCGCTCGCCCAAGAAAATCAATCGCGTTCTGCGCCACGGTGAAGTCGTAGAACAGCTTGTCCTGCGATCCGTCGTCATCGGGATGATTGATCCCGGCGATCCCCGGCCCCCGGTCCAGGTAGTGTTTCACCTTCTCCCGCCCGCCGCTGTCGAAGGCGAGAGCGTCTTCGTGGAACAGCACGCGGCGATAGCGTTCCGGCATCGGCTTGTAGGTCGCGTCCACCTTGCCGGTGGTGAAGGTGTAGAACCCGGCCCGCCGCAGGTCATAGGCCCAGGCCTTTTCCGGCGGCAACACCTGACGCCAGAAGCGGTTCAGGTCCACGAGGCCAGTGCGGAACGGCGACAGCCCCGTCGCCAGTTCCGCCCGGCACGGCGCGCAAAGCGGGATCGTCGCGTAGGCATTGCCAAAGCGGACCCCGGCGTTCAGCAGCCGGTCCAGGTTCGGCGTCTGGATCGTGATCCCGAACGTCTCGCGCCAGGTGAAGACGTCGATCATGTCATCCACCCAGATGACACAGATGCTGTCGTCCCGGATGCTGTCCGCGTCGAAACCCATCAGCCGCCCGTAAGCCTCAGCCGTGCGGGCAAGGCCCAACGGAACAGCGTTCCCGCGCCGACATCGCCCCGCAAGGCCCCCCGGTTGGCCGGATAGGGGCCCGTCCCCGCCTCCGTCGCATGAGCGTAGGTCACGAAAACTTCGCCTTCCGGCCGGTCCGAACAGCGCAGCAGCACCACCCGCGCATCGGCCTTGTCCACCTCGATGCCGGTTATGACCGCCCCGTTCGTCACCCCTTCCAGCGCGAAGCCGGCAAGTTTTCCCGCGCCAAAGGGATCGTCCTTGTCGATCAGCAGTGCCTCCTGCGCCTCGCAGATCAGCCGGATGTCATGGCCCGTCCGTTCCGCCAGCTGGATCGTCGGACACAGCCATTTTCCGCCGCCCTGCACGGCCAGAAACGCCTCGGTCAGAAGCCGCGCCTTCTCCAGCCGCCCCGCATCGGTCAACCGCCCGGTGTCGTCGATCTGGAAGGCATACGAAGGGGCCGCAAAGACCAACTTGTGATCGCCATGATTCCAGGACAGCTCCCACTGGCCATCAAGTCCCGGCCCCCGGGTCACGTTCTGCGTGCCGCAGTCGAAGGCCGCGACGAAGACCGGACGCGCAAGGCCCTGTCTGGCCAGGCCCCGGGTGACACGCTCCATCAGGGCGATCATGCCGTCACGGTAGGCGGTGCCGTCGCCCGCAAGATCCTCAAGCGTGTAGTCAAGGACGACTGCCAGCACCTGCGCCCCCACTCCAAGGCGGGACGCCGCCGCCTTCAGGTTGGCGCAAGCCTGTTCGAGGTTCGCGACCGCAAGCCCCATCCCCAGATCATGTGCAGTCGAAGACGTGTCGGTTTCGGCGCGGACCAGGATCAGGGGCAGGGATAGGTGGGCTGTCCGTCGACGGGCAAGCAGATCATCAGCGATCAGGGCTTCGACGGTAAGTTCCCGCAAGGGCGCCAGTTCGGCTGTCGCAACGGCCTCGCCTTCGCCACCTTGCCCCACGGCCCCGATGTCGTCGCTCGGTGCCAGCACATGCCACGGGAACCGCGCCGGACCGGGCGAACCGAGGCCCGCCCGCGCCCCGCCAATCCCCAGCACGGCCAGCAGCGGCCCCCGCGCCTCGGCAATCACCGCCCCGCCCGACACATGCCGCCGGTATCCGCGCGGACCGTCGGCCCCCGGCATGTTGGCCTGAAAGAATACCCAGTCCCCCTCGCGCCGGGGGGCCCAGAGATCGACATCCGGCGGCAGGTCCGGCAGCGGCAAGGCATCAGTCGTCGCAATCTGCGGCTTCAGCTCCAGCCGTGCGGCGATGTCGGCGATCACCTTGTCCGACAGCCGCAGGATCAGCCCGGTCTCGTCATAGCGGATCACGTCGCCGTTTTCGGCACGGATGATCACGCCTTCGGAAGGGATCGGTTTTTTAGCCATCAGAACAAAGCCTTGAAACGGTCCGGCAAGCGGTAGACCCCCTTGGGCCGCGCGCCGCCGGGGGCAAAGTAGACCACCTTCTTTTCGCGCCAGCCCTCGACCATTTCCTGCCGGAACTCGGGGAAGTCCACCGTCTCCGCCCGCGGCTTTTCCTTCGACAGCGCCTTGTAGGTCTCCCAGGCGGTATCCCAGCCGGTCTTTTCGCGCTCCACTTCCCCCAACTCGCCGCTCTGGATCACCCGCTGCTCGCGCCGCCTGGCAAGCCGCGCTTCGGTCATGTCGTGGTCGATGAAGCGAAGATGGAACAGGTAAAGATGCGGGTCGAGATGCAGCCTGGGGTGATTGGCGAAATGCCCGCCCGGCGCGATGTCGATCTTGTCGCAGGTGATGCAGGGCTTCGCGTAGTTGGCGTTCAGCCGGAAGATGCGTCGCACGTCCAGGATGTTGCGGCCCGGCGTGATCGGCTCGGTCTCCAGCGCCGGATTGTGGACCATCTCGATCGCGAACGGAGTGATCACCCGCGGCCCACCCTTCACCACCAGGCTTTCCATGTAATCCGGTAGACTGTCCGACACCGCCGGATCGACGCAGACGATCTCGTCGACATCGCCCACCAGCACCCAGTTGTAGAAATTGGTGAAGCCGCTCGTCAGCCGCGACAGCATCTGCCAGCGCCGCTGGTTGAAGCAGTTCCGGGTTTCGTCGAAGGGCAGATAGATGACGTTGCAGCCTTCCGCGATGCGCTTGTGTTCGGGATCGCCGCCGTGGGACAGGACAAAGCAGTTCTCGCGGCCCAGCTGGCGACCGTAATACTCGACCCAGCGCGCGAGGAAGAAGTGATCCCCGCCCACCATGGTCATCGCCATCATCCGGCCGCGTGTCTGGTCCATCCTGCCGTTCCTGCCCGTCCGACCCCGCATAGCATGAGGCCGAAACAAAAGCCTATCCCACCGCTGACTTCCGGGCATTGACCGCCGCCCGCCGCGCCCGGCGGATGAAGACTTTCTCCTCGTCCGGCAAGTCCGCCCCAAGCCGCAGCATGGCATCCGCCGCCCGGATCACCAGCCCCTGCCGCCCCCGGTTCGCCGCCGCCGCCAGCACGGCGCGCTGCCACTTGGTCACGCCCCGCCGAGCGCGGTATGCCTGCCAGAACTCCAGCCCGGCCCCGTCGCCGTCCACCAGCGCATCGATCAGCAGGGGAAAGGTCCCGGTCTTCAGAATGACCCGGATCGCCTCGTGCGTGCTGAACGGCACCCGCAGCGCCTGCACGTTCGGCCCCGCCAGCCGGGCGGCATGGGCGCGATCCTCGGGCACCATCGGGTCATAGACCACCACCGCCCGCCTGACATAGGGCACGGCGGCGGCGGCATCGAGATAGGGCATCCCCTCCCAGTTCGACTTTCGGACCGCAAAGGGAAACCGCTGCTCGAACGGCGCGATCACTTTGTTCATCGTGGACTGGGGAGAGAACGCCAGCACCCGCGCCTCGGGGATCAGCGGCGCAAAGTTCAACGCCGCGAAACCACCCATCGAGGCCCCGGTCAACACCACCCGCCGGAACCGCCGGAAGAACCCCAGCTCCTCCAACGCCCGCAGCAGCATCGGCGCTGTCGGCTGGCGGAACCAGTCCTTGGCGTGGCTCTGCACGCCCAGCACCGAATGCCCCAAAGGCTCCAGCCGTTTCCAGGCCCAGGGGCCGCGCGGCCAGCCCTCGTCGATGGTCGCCAGATTGTCGAACGACACGACCAGCGCGTCACCACGTCCGCCCTCGAACCACAGGTTCGCGTGGTCGCCCCGGATCAGGAACCGACGCGCGCCCGCGCCGTCGTCCAGCCCCATCTCGGGCGGCACGTCCAGCGGAGGCCCAGCCTCCTCCCCGGTGTCAGTAGGTCCAGCGGACATGGGCATTCAACGTGGCCAAGGCGGCCCGGTCCTCGGGATCGGTTGACCCGGGAAGACAGCGATCCGGCCAGAACATGACCTCATGCAGCAGCGAGCCGCCAAGCGTCTTGGCAAGCCCCGCCCGGTTCGACCGGCAGCCGATGAAGAAATCCGCCGGATGCGCCATCCCGGGAATGGTCCCGCTGACAACGGCCTCCCGGTCCCCAAGACCCAGCCGCAGCGACCGGCCATCAAATCCCAGCAACGCCACCTTGGCCTGCCGAACGCCCACCACCGGCAGCGACACTTCCATCGTGTTCTGCCGGTCCTTGGCCAGCAGCACCCCATCCCCTTCCGTCAGGAAGATCATGTTGTTGGCCTGTCCCGTCGAAATCGAGGCAAGCGTCTTCGCCTCGCCCTCCGACCGGAAGACCACCGCCACGGTGAAGGCTTCGACCTCGGGCGCAAAGCCCGGCAGGGTGAACCCGCAGTTCACCCCGTCCTGACAGACCACCGCCCCCGGCGGCCCCGCCTGAAACCGGCTGTTCCCGCTGTTCGGCCCCGCCGTGACCGCCTCGACCGCGCCATGCTGCTCGCGCCAGCCGGTGATGCTGCCGTTGGTCCGGCGCATGTCGGCCTCCCGCGCGACAAAGCGCGCGCCGCCCGTGCGCAAGACCGCCTCGGCCAGCAGGCGCTCGTCGCCCCCGATCAGCGCGCCGGGCGGCAGTCTTGCAGCGATCTCAAGCATCGCGCCTCCTTCGTCCCGCCATCTTGCCCAGCGCGCCCGGCCACCGCAACCCCACCTGCCTAGCCGCGCCTTGCAAGGCCGCGGACCACCGGCATCACCCGCGACAGGATCACCGCGCCATACCTTGCGTTCCGGTGTTCATAATCCGCCTTCGCCAGATGATCCGCCACCGCATAACCCGCCCCGGTGAAGATGCCCTGCGTCACCGTCTCGTCCGGCTGCGGCACCAGGTCGATCCCATCCTCGGCTGCGGCCTCCTGCAAGATGCGCCAGAACTCGGGCAGCCGCTCGGGGATCAGCCGCTGCATGCCCGGCGTCACAAACTCGCCCAGAACCTCGGGGTTTTCCGTGTAGTAGGCGACCGGAGCCAGAAAGATCCGCGCCGTCCCGGTCGCGGCAAGCCCCGCCGTCACCTGATAGCCCACCTGGCAGCGGAACCCGTCCACCAGCATCCGCCGCATCAGGCCCTGGCTCAGGAACGGCCCGGACTCCAGCGCCCGCAAGGTCGAGACGAACAGCCGCCAGACATAGACCCGCACGCCCATCACCAGAATCGCGTCGAAGTCCGCCGCCGGAAGCACCAGCCGCCGCTTGGCATTGAACCGGGCAAAACTGCGCGCCACCTTGTCGTCGCCAGGATGCACCGCGCCGTCGCGCACCTCCAGAAAGCGGAACCCGCTGCCGACGTGACCCCAATACTCCAGCTCGACCCCCGACAGATCAGCCAGCCCTTCCGCCTCGGCCTGACGCAGGCAGGCGTAATGGCTGTCGCCAAAGATGCAGAACCGGGGCAGGTCAGCCATGCCGCTGATCCTTGGCGAACGCCGCCAGGATCTCCTCTTCGCAGCGCAACTCCTCTGCCTCGGTCAGCTCCGGCTCCGGCTCCTCTTGCGGAACCACCGGCACCGGGGCCACCGCCACCTCCCCCCCAAACGCCACCGCCTGATCCCGGAAGAACTGTGCCATCACATGGTCCACCCCCTCGGGCAACACCGACCGCATGTTCGGCGCAAAGAAGCGGCCCCGATAGGCCGGATGGGTGATGATCTCGTAGGACGGAAAGTAATCCACCCGCGCCTGGGTCTGCACCAGTTCGGACGCCACGGCGCGCAGCATCGACTTGGAATGGCTGGTCGCCGTCAGCACATGCTGCCCCGAGGCCGTCGCCGTCAAAGGCACCGGCGACACCGTCAGCAGCACGATCAACCGCCGGTTTGCCCGGAACATCAGCCGCAAGGCCGCAGTCATGTCGCCCATCAGCGCCCCGAACCCGTGGTTCACGAACTGATGCGCCTCGGCGTCGAACGCCCCTGCGATCGTCCCCGGGCAGACCGCATATTCCACCCCCGTCGCCTTGTCCGCCCAGGCCTCCGTCAGCCCCATGGTGAAGACGAACACATGCGCGCCCCGCACCGCCTCGGCAATCGCGCACAAGGTGTCCCGGCGTGAGGCGTAAAGCTCCTCCGCACTCACAAACCCGCCCGGCTCTACCCCCGGCCGGAACGGATCGTAGAACCGCCCGTCCTTCTCCCACACCTCATCGGGGGGCGCGGCATCGGTCAAAGCCCAGGTCAGCCACTGCAGCAGCATCTTCGGCGTGTAGATGTTGCCGGTCCGAAAGCTGAAGGTCCCGTAATGGTAATCCTTCCGTTGTTCGGGCGTCAGGCCCGCAGGCCCCGGCTCATAATCCAGCCAGCGATAGCGCCGCGCCACCAGCGCGCGTGAGAAATGCTGCGCAAAGCAGGACCCCGCCGTCACGATCCGCGTCCGCCGCGCGATGGCATGCTTGGGCTTCCACAGCCCCGCGATCTCCAGCGCATCCCGCTCCGCAACGGCGGTCCGCCAGAAACGGTCCTCGGGCAGGGTCTCATACGGGTGCGTCATGCGCGAAACGGGTCCTGTGTCTCGGCTCAGGATAGGACGGACAGGTTGCGGGAAGGTCAACCGCTTTCCGTCCACACCTTCCACAGCCCGCGACCAGCGTGGTAGCCTTGCGCCATCATGCCAAGCCTCTGCCGCGACTGCCTGACCCTGACCGACGCGGCAACCCCGCGCTGCCCGTCCTGCCGGTCCCCGCGCATGGTCGCGCATGACGAACTGACCGGCCTAAGCATCGCCCACATGGACTGCGACGCCTTCTACGCCTCGGTGGAAAAGCGCGACAACCCCGCCTTGCGCGACCTGCCCGTCATCGTCGGCGGTGGCACCCGAGGCGTCGTCTCCACCTGCTGCTACATCGCCCGCATCAAGGGCGTCCGCTCGGCCATGCCGATGTTCCAGGCCCTGAAGCTCTGCCCCGAGGCCGTGGTCGTCAAACCCCGCTTCCCCGCCTACACCGAAGCCTCCCGCGCCATCCGCGCGATGATGGAGGACCTGACCCCCTCCATCGAACCCCTCTCGCTGGACGAGGCCTTCCTCGACCTCACCGGCACCGCCCGCCTGCACGGCGCACCGCCCGCCGTCCTCCTCGCCCGCCTGACGAAACGGATGGAGGATGAGCTTGGCCTGACCGGATCCATCGGCCTCAGCCACAACAAGTTCCTCGCCAAGATCGCGAGCGACCTCGACAAACCCCGTGGCTTTTCCGTCATCGGGAAGGCGGAAACCGAGGCCTTCCTGAAACCAAAACCCGTCCGCATTATCTGGGGCGTCGGCCAAGCCACCCAGACCGCGCTGGAAGCCGCCGGCATCCGCACCATCGCCGACCTCCTCCGCTGGGACCGCGCCGATCTGGGCGCCCGCTTCGGGTCCATGGGCGACCGCCTCTGGCATCTGGCGCGGGGCCTCGACACCCGCCGCGTGAACCGCGACGAAAAACTCAAGTCAATCTCGAAAGAGACGACCTTCTTCGAGGACACCTCCGACCCCGACCTCCTCGACGGCCACATCTGGCGCTTGTCCGAGCAAGTCGCCGACCGCGCCAAGGCCAAGCGCCTCTCCGGCCGCACCGTGACGCTGAAGCTGAAGAAGGGCGACTTCCAGCTGGTGACCCGCCGCCACGCCCTCAGCGACCCCACCCAACTCACCGACCGCATCTACCGCGCCGCCCGCGACCTGTTCGACCACGCTGGCACCCAAGGCCCCTTCCGCCTGATCGGCGTCGGCATCTCCGACCTCGCCCCCGAGGATCAAGCCGACCTGAGCCAAGACCTCCTCGACCCCCAAGCCACCCGCCGAGCCGCCGCCGAACGCGCCACCGACGCCATTCGCGCCAAGTTCGGTGCCGAGGCGATCATCAAGGGCCGAAGCTTGCGCTAGACGATAAAGGCACGAATGGCAGCCGGATATTCATCGGGGGCCTGCAACAGGGCGAAATGGCTGACGTCCGGCAGGATCACCAGCTTCGCCCCCGGGATCAGCCGGGCGATCTTTTCGGTATGGGCGCGCGGAATCGCCTCGTCATATTCCCCGGTCACAACGGCCACCGGCACCGAGATGGCAGCAACCTGTGCATTGGTCCAGTTCGGTTGTGTCGCCCACATTTCCGAAATTTGGGCGACAAAGGCGTCGAACTGGTCCGGTGTCGGCGACATTCTGGCGTAGTCCCCCGCCATCTTGCCGATAAAGGCCCCGAAAACAGCATTCTGCGCCACGCTTGGGTCTATCCCGTCGGTGGTGATGTTGGCGGCTTGGGCAAAGACCGATTTCAGCCGTTCCGGATGGGTCATCGCAATATCCAACCCGATGATCCCGCCATCTGACCAGCCGACCAGATCAACCTTGCCGATCTTCAGAAAATCCAGCAGTGCCAGATAGTCGGATGACATCAGATCATAGCCAAATGGCTCCGCCGTGCGGGAAGACCGCCCATGCCCACGACTGTCGGCGACGATCACCAGATGATCCGCCATAAGATCGGCGATCTCAGCCGCCCAAAGATCAGAATGAACCAACCCACCATGAATAAGCAGAACCGGATCACCTGCCCCGAAGGTGGCGTAATACATCTTGATCCCGTTTATGTCAGCCAGACCGCTGCTCACTGGAGTGGGCATCGCGACGGCATCAGGAACTGTCATCCAGCAATCCTCCGCGAAAGACGGGACAGTCAGGATAAGAAGGCGGGGGCAACAAGCAAAGCAAGGTTGCGCATCGCTCTCTCCCTTGCGGTAAGATTGATGACACCAGTTTAGCACCTCACAGGATGCAAAACCATCCGGAATGACCGCCCTATTCGGCCGCCAACGCCACGCCCGGAGGCTGCACCAGTTCGGCCACCACGCCAGCGATCAGATCGCGAAACCCGGCAAACCCGGCAAGCGGCTCCACCCGCACCTCGTCCATATAAAGTGCCCGGTCGATCTCGACCTGCACCACATGCACGCCCCGCGACGGGCGGCCATAGGCCTGCGCCACATAGGCCCCCGCGAATGGGGCATTCCGCCCCACCCGCAGCCCGGCCGACGCAAAGGCCGCCTCGACCCGGTCCATCACCTCGCGTCCCGCCGTCGCGCCATAGCGGTCGCCCAGCACCACCTCGGGTCGCGGCTGGCCCGGCCGGGTATGCGCCTCGATCGCCTCATGCGGCATCGAATGGCAGTCGATCAGCACCGCCTGGCCAAAAGCCGCCCGCGTTTCCTCGACCAGTGCCGCCAGCACCTGATGATAGGGATGCCAGAACCGCCGGATGCGGCTCTCCGCCTCAGGCAATGCCAGCTTGCCGCGATAGATCGCCCGCCCCCCGGCCACCACGCGGGGAATCACCCCCAGCCCGGACGAGATGCGGGGATTGTGCGGGGCCCGGGCGATGCCCTCGATCACCGCCGGATCAAGCTCGTCCGCCGCCCGGTTGAGGTCAATGAACGCCCGCGGCGCCCGCGCGGCCAGCAGGGGCGCGCCCAGGTCGGGCGCCGTGTCGAAGAGCTGGTCGACAAAGGCATCTTCCGACGACCGGATCGACCGACGGTCCAAAGCCACCTGCGCCAGGAAACCGGCACTGTAGTCCCGTCCCGAATGCGGAGAGGCAAAGACCAGCGGCGATATCCGGCGCGCCGGGCGGGTCAGGACAAAGGCCTCGGTCTCGGTCCGCGACAAGGGGCGCACTCCGTCTGCTTCCCATCGATATAGCCGCAGTTTGCCGAAAGCCAAAACCCCTTGCGGCCCTCGGCGCTTGTCAGTATAGACCCAGCCGACCGACGCGGTTCGCCCCGCGTCCTTTTCGTTTCGGCGGAAGCGGGCATGGGGCAGGCGGCATCTGGCCAAAGTGGGCGGTTAGCTCAGCGGTAGAGCACTACGTTGACATCGTAGTGGCCACTGGTTCGATCCCAGTACCGCCCACCATTCACCGCCTCCCGCAAGGGCGGCACGTTGTTTTCACTGGCGCAGACGCGCCGCGAACAAGGAGAAGATCGATGAAGGTTGCGAACTCGCTCCGCTCGCTGAAGACGCGTCATCGCGATTGCCAGGTCGTGCGCCGCAAGGGCCGCGTCTATGTGATCAACAAGACGCAGAAGCGCTACAAGGCCCGCCAGGGCTGAGGCTGCGCACCGAGCGACAGAATACAAGGGCCGCTTGGGGAAACCTCGGCGGCCTTTTCCGTTGCCTGCCCTTCAAGACCCGGCCATTTGCCCTTTTCCAAATACTCCCCGGGGGTCCGGGGGCAGGATGCCTCCGGGGCCGGTCAAAAGCCCTGATGCCGCCCTGCCGGGCGCCAAATCTTTTCGAAAAGATTTGCAAAATCCTTAGAAGGATTTTGTCTTGTCCATGACAGACGCGCCGTGAAGGTATCAGCCATGCACCCCAACCCCGCCTTCCGCCAATCCCCGCGCGACCAGAACCTCGCCTTCGCTCGCGCCCGCGGCTTTGGCCTCCTGTCAGTGAACGGCCCAAACGGCCCGCTGGCCGCCCACATCCCCTTCCTGCTGAACGCGGACGCAAGCTTCGCCGACCTCCACCTCGCCCGCTCGAACCCCATTGCCCGGGCCGGGCTTCCCGTGCCCGCGCTGCTCGCCGTGGCAGGTCCGGATGCCTACATCTCGCCCGACTGGTATGGCCCGCACGATCAGGTCCCCGACCAGGTTCCCACCTGGAACTACGTCGCCGTCCACCTGCGCGGCATTCTCGAACCGCTGCCCGAGGACGCGCTCCGCCCCCACGTCGATGCCCTTTCCGCCGAACACGAGACCCGAATCGCCGGCAAGCGACCCTGGACCAGCGCCAAGATGACGCCAGGCGCGATGCCCCGGATGATGCGGATGATCCTGCCTTTCCGTTTCACCGTGACTTCGGTCGACGGCACCTGGAAGCTGAACCAGAACAAGACGCCCGAAGTGCGTGCCCGCGCGGCCAATGCGCTGGCGCACGGCGATGCGAATGCACTGGAAATCGCGGCACTGATGCGCGACCTGCCATGAAGGTTGTCCAGAGCGGCGAGAGTATGCTCGTTTTGGAAGACAGCCCTTGGTTCAACGGCTTCATCTTCTATGGCATCGGTGTTGCTTGCATCGTGGGCCTCGGCGCGTCGGCCACCATTGAACTGACGATGCGCGAGACGCTGATTGGGGCATTGGCTATCGGTTGGCCGACCCTGCTCGGCCTCCTGCTTCTGAGACACGACCGTTTGATCTTTGACCGCGAGAAGCGGCAACTAACGCGGGAACGTCGCTCGATCAGGGGAAAGACCACCGAAATCTACGACCTCGATCGTGTCGTTGGGGGGCGCGTTGAAGAGACCCCCGACGGCTTGGACACGCTTTTCCAGATGGAAGTGCAGCTGGAGAATCCCTCGGAGACCCTTCCGTTTACCAATTACCGGGTGTTCGGTAACCAACCCAAGTTGCTTGCGCAGATCGTCAATGAATGGCTCGCCAACGGAAACGTGGACACCCGTTAAGATTTCGTTACCGCCTGCAGCCAACCCATTGAAAACATGTGTCTTGCGGGGAGTGTCCACCGTGGACAGATTCAGCCCCGTTTACACCCCGCCCCCTCCGCCCCTACACTTCTCCCTGCACCGGAGGACGCCATGCCCCTTCCCCTCGCCCCCCTGATCCCCCTCGCCGTCCGTCTCGGCCTCGTCGCCTCGACAACCTGGGCCGTCTCTCGCTGGGTCCGCTCCGCCAGCCATCCCGGCCGCACCGACCAGCGGGCCGAGGACGCGCTCGATGACCTGGGCGAGGGCCTGTCGGTCCACCGCCCGGCTGACCGGATGGAAGACCGCCAGACCAACGCGACCGCCCGCCTCCTCCGGGTGGTCCGCTTCCGGGGCCGATCCTACGAAATCGACGCGGGCCTCATGGCCCGCCTTCGTCTGCGGGAGCGGAAGGAGTGAAGCTTTTCCACTCTCCCGCCTCGCCCTTCGTCCGCAAGGTGATGGTCCTCCTTCACGAAGCCAGGGCCACCGACCGCGTGACGCTGGTCCCCGCCTCGGGCACCCCGCTCGACCCCGGCACGATGCCCGTCGACCGCAACCCCCTGGGCAAGATCCCCGCGCTGGAACGCCCCGACGGCCCCACGCTCTACGACAGCCGGGTGATCACCCGCTACCTCGACGACCTGCTGCAGGCCCATCTCTACCCCGCCGCCCCGCGTCTCTGGGACAGCTTGGTCCTCGAAGCAACCGGCGACGGCATCGCCGAGGCCGCCGTCCTGATGCGCTACGAAATGCACGTCCGTCCCGAGGCTTTCCGCTTTCCGGACTGGGCCGACGCCCAGTGGGGCAAGATCGCCCGCGCCCTCGCCGCCGTCGAGGAACGGTGGATGAGTCACCTGTCCGGCCCCCCGGACATGGGCCAGATCGCCATCGGCTGCGCGCTGGGCTATCTGGATCTCCGGCATCCCGGGCGTGTCTGGCGCGCCGACCACCCCGCGCTTGCCGCCTGGTATGCCACCTTCGCCGACCGTCCTGCGATGCGCGCCACCGCGCCCGAAGTCTGACGCCGAAGCCCGAACCCGCGTCTGCCGCGACACACAGACGGGCATGCCCGTCAGAAATGCGGCCCTGCGCGGCTTTGTCCGCTGGACGAGGCGGGCCGCCTTGGCTAAACACCGGCCGTCGGGGCTTGGTTTTCCATTGCCCCTAAGGTCATATGGGTCGGCATCCACCGACCTGAAAGGGGAGAAGATCTCGTGTCCCACGCAGACGATCACGCAGGCACCGGCGAAGGCACTCGGCGGGATTTCCTGTACTACGCAACGGCGGGTGCCGGGGTAGTGGCCACAGGGGCCGCTGTCTGGCCGCTGGTCAACCAGATGAACCCCTCGGCCGACACCCGCGCGCTGGCGTCGATCATGGTCGATGTCTCGGCGGTCGAGGTCGGCACCCAGCTGACGGTGAAATGGCGCGGCAAGCCGGTCTTCATCCGCCGCCGCACTGCAGAAGAGATCGAGGCAGCCCGTGCGACCGAACTGACCGATCTGGTCGACGTGAAATCGGAAAATGCCAACAAGCCTGACAGCGATGCCGCCGACCAGAACCGCAGTCTGGACGAAGCGGGCGAATGGCTGGTGATGGTTGGGGTCTGCACCCATCTGGGCTGCGTGCCGCTGGGCGATGGCGCCGGTGAATTCGGTGGCTGGTTCTGCCCCTGCCACGGCTCGCACTATGATACGGCCGGGCGGATCCGGAAGGGGCCTGCGCCCCGCAACCTGGACATACCGCTGGCTGTCTTCGAAACCGAAACCATGATCAAGCTTGGGTAAGGATCAGAACCATGGCCGGAATTCCGCACGACCATTACGAGCCCAAGACCGGGGGTGAGCGCTGGCTGCACAGCCGCCTTCCCATTGTCGGGCTGCTTTACGACACCATCATGATCCCCACGCCCAAGAACCTGAACTGGATGTGGATCTGGGGTATCGTCCTGACCTTCTGTCTCGGACTTCAGATCGTTACTGGCGTCATCCTCGCGATGCACTACACGCCGCAGGTCAATATGGCCTTCGCGTCCGTCGAGCATATCATGCGCAACGTGAACGGCGGGTACTTCATCCGCTACCTGCACGCCAACGGCGCATCTCTGTTCTTCTTTGCGGTCTACCTGCACATCTTCCGCGGCCTTTACTATGGCAGCTACAAGGCCCCGCGCGAGATCACCTGGATCGTCGGCATGATCATCTATCTTCTGATGATGGGCACAGCCTTCATGGGCTACGTCCTGCCCTGGGGTCAGATGTCGTTCTGGGGCGCCACGGTGATCACCGGCCTGTTCGGCGCGATCCCCGGCATCGGCGAGCCGATCCAGACCTGGCTGCTGGGCGGCCCTTCCGTGGACAACGCAACGCTGAACCGGTTCTTCAGCCTGCACTACCTCCTGCCGTTCGTGATCGCGGCGCTGGTTGCTGTCCACATCTGGGCCTTCCACACCACCGGCAACAACAACCCGACCGGTGTCGAGGTCCGTCGCGGGTCCAAGGAGGAGGCGCAGCGCGACACCCTCCCGTTCTGGCCCTACTTCGTGATCAAGGACCTGTTCGGGCTGGCGGTGATCCTGGCCGTGTTCTTCGCCGTGGTCGGCTTCATGCCCAACTATCTTGGCGCGCCGGAAAACTATATCGAGGCCAATCCGCTGGTCACCCCGAACGAGATCGTTCCGGAATGGTATTTCCTGCCGTTCTACGCCATCCTCCGCGCCTTTACCGCCGATGTCTGGGTGGTGATCGCCGCGAACTGGCTGTCCTTCGGCATCATCGACGCCAAGTTCTTCGGCGTGCTGGCGATGTTCGGGGCGATTGCCGTCATGGCGCTGGCACCCTGGCTGGATACCTCTTCGGTGCGGTCGGGACGCTATCGTCCGATGTTCAAGTGGTGGTTCGCCCTTCTGGTGATCGACTTCATCGTGCTGATGTGGGGCGGCGCTAGACCTGCCTCCGAGCCTTATGCCACGATCAGCCTGATCGCCTCGGCCTACTGGTTCGCGTATTTCCTGATCATTCTGCCGCTTCTGGGCGTGATCGAGAAGCCGCTGGCCCAGCCCGCGACGATCGAGGAAGACTTCAATGACCATTACGGCTCCAAAGCCAATCCGGCGGAGTGAGAGGAAACCGACAATGTTCCGCAACATCGCACTCATCGCCACAGCCGTTCTGGTCATGGCCGCGGGCATGGCCCCGGCGCAGGAGGCGGCACCCAAGATAAAGGATGTGACCTTTGCCCATGAAGGTCCGTTCGGAAAGTTCGACCAGTTCCAGCTGCAGCGCGGGCTACAGGTCTATACCCAGGTCTGCGCCGCCTGCCACGGGCTGAAGTATGTCCCGTTGCGCACGCTGTCCGACGAAGGCGGGCCCGGCATCCCCGAGGATCAGGTCCGGGCCTATGCCACACAGTTCACCGTGACCGACAAGGACACCGGTGAGGATCGCGAGGCGCTCCCGACCGACAATTTCCCGGCCAACACCGGGGCGGGCGCGCCTGACCTGTCGCTGATGGCCAAGGCGCGCGCGGGATTCCACGGACCTTACGGCACCGGGTTGAGCCAGCTTTTCCGCGGCATGGGTGGGCCGGAGTACATCTATTCGATCCTCACCGGTTATACCGGCGAGGAGAAGGAAGAGTTCGGCTCGACCCTCTACGAGAACACGGCCTTCCCGTCAGGCTGGATCGCGATGTACCCGCCACTGTCGGACGACGCGGTGACCTTTGCTGACGGTCGCCCTGCCACGGTCAGCAACATGGCCGAGGACGTGGCCTCGTTCCTGATGTGGGCTGCCGAGCCGAAACTCATGGACCGCAAGAACGCGGGCTTCGTCAGCGTCATGTTTCTTATTCTGCTGTCGACGCTGCTGTATCTCACCAACAAGCGCATCTGGGCCGGGGTCAAGGGCAAGAAGCTAGCCTGATCCTTCCTGCAAGACCGACCCGATAAACCCCGCCCGAAAGGCGGGGTTTTCCTATTTCAGGCCAAGATAGGCCTGAACGGCCGGCGTCGGGTGGGCAAGAAGCGCGGCGGTCGGGACCGGAGGGTGGACCAGGCCGTCAGCAACGAAGGCCATCTCGCCCTTCAATGCCAGCGCATCCGCCGGGTCGTGCGTCACCATCAGCACCAGCGCACCGGTCCGGTCCGCAACTTCACGGACAAGGTCCAGCATCTCCTGGCGAAGCGCAGGTCCAAGGGCGGCGAAGGGCTCGTCCAGAAGCAGGATCGGCCGGGCGCGGATGAGCGCGCGGGCAAGTGCCGCCCGGCTTGCCTGCCCGCCGGACAGCTGCGCCGGTCGCCGGTCACCAAGGCCCTTCAGTCCGACCCGTGCAAGCGCGTCTCCCACCCGGTCGCGCTCGGCGCGTGACAGCCGGAGATCAGGGCGCAGACCAAGACCCAGGTTCTGCTCGACGGTCAGATGCGGAAAGAGGTTCTGGTCCTGGAACAGGATGGTCAATGGTCGATCACCCGGCGGCACGGTCGCCAGATCGGTCCCCATCCAGCGCACCGTGCCGGCCGAAGGGCGCAGGAATCCGGCGATCATGGATAGCAGCGTGGACTTGCCCGCACCCGACGGCCCCATGATCGCGATCCGGCTGCCCGGATCCGCCGACCAGTCGGCCGTCAGGTGGAAGCCCGGTTGCGCATAGGTCACTCGGTCAAGCTGCAGCACGGCGGCCTCCGGCATCGAAAGCCCAGAACAGGGCGAAGGACAGGGAAACAAGGATCAGTGCGGCCGAGGCTGCGGCCTCCGTCCGGTAGGCTCCGGCCAGCTGGCTCACGACCAGTGGCAGGGTGGCTTGCGTCTCGCCCGCGAAAAGCGCGATCACGCCAAGATCGCCCATCGACAGAGCGGCTGCGATCCCGGTGCCAAAGCCCAGGGCGCGCGCCAGCCGCGGCAGGATCAGCCAGCGCAGGCGGGACCAGCCGGCAAGCGACAGGCTGTCGGCGAGGCGACCGTAATCTGCCTGGAGGGCTCGGGTTTCGGGCAAGAGGATACGGTAGAGGTACGGCATGGAAAGGGCCACGTTGACCAGGACAGTGACCGGCAAGGCCAGGGCCATTGGCTGCGCAAACGGTTGGATCAACAGGAAAAGTCCGGTGCCAAGCACAAGACCCGAGGTCGCGAGCGGCAGGGTCGCCGCTGCCTCGATCACCGGACGGGTTCCCTTGGACGACGCCAGCGCCAACGCCAGAGCGGCAGCGATGGCAAGAAGGGCCGAGGTGAGCGCCACAAGGACGGACCGTCCGGCAGCGGGCAGCACCGAGGGTGGCAGGTCAGCCAGGCCGGGCAGACCTCGCAGGGCCACGGCGCCAAGGGGCATGACGAGGAATATTGCAACCGCGGCCAGGGCAACGGCATCACTCAGGCGCCGCCAACCGGGTGGAGCGAAAAGCGGCAAGTCGCGGTCCAGCCCCGCGCCAAATCCTGCGGGGCGCCCAAACCTCACCACCGCAAGTGCGGCCAGCCCGCCGAGCATCAGTTGCAGGGCTGCCAGAGAGGCCGCGCGACCAAGGTCGAACTCGAAACGCACCGCCTGGTAGATCGCCAGCTCGATCGTCGTGGCCGCGGGCCCTCCGCCGAGCGTGATCACGACGGCAAAACTGGTCAGGCAGATCACCAGGATCACCATCGCGACGCCCGGCAGCACCTCGCGGAGCATGGGGGCTTCGAGGTGGCGGAACGTCTCGGATGGGCCGAAGCCGAGGGACTGCGCCAGTCGAAGGCGCTCGGCGGGGATGGCAAGCCAGCCCTGCAGGATCATCCGGGTCGCGAGGGGCAGGTTGAGGAACACATGCGCCAGAACGACACCATGCAGGCCGTAGATCGAGATCGGCGGCAGTCCGAGGGCAGCGAGGGCGGTGTTGAGGACACCCGAGCGGCCGAAGACCGCGAGCAGGCCAAGCACCGCGACAACGGCAGGCAAAAGAAAGGGGGCACCCATCAGGGTAATGAGAAGGCCCCGACCGGGAAAGCGACGACGGGCCAGGGCGCGAGCGACGGGAATTGCGAGGAGCGTGGAAAAGGCTGCGGACAGAAGGGCTTGCGTGACGGAAAACCGGGTGGCGGACCAGTCCGCCGGGCCAAGCGAAAGGCCCGCCCCGCGCCACGCCACGGCGGCGACGGGGGCCAGGACCAGCGCCAGCAGCAGGACTGCCAGCGCTGGTGCCGCCAGCCTTAACGGGCGAGCGCGGCTTGCCATTCGGCCATCGCCGGGTCACGGGCGGCAAGCGCCCCGTCCGGAGAGAGGAGGAGCGAGTTTGCCGGGCGGAACGCATCGAACCCTTCGGGCAGGCCCGCCGACGAGGTGACCGCGGGATACATCCAGTTCGTCTGCGGAATGACGGACTGGAAGGCATCGCTCAGCATGAAGTCCAGAAACTTGTCCGCGAGGTCCGGCTGGTCGGTCGCGGCCAGTTTCCCGGCAACTTCGATCTGCATGTAGTGGCCTTCATCGAACAGCGCAGCAGCCTTGGTGTCATCGCTTTCCGCAATCAGGTGGTAGGCGGGCGAGGTGGTGTAGGACAGCACCATGTCCGCCTCACCTTCGAGGAAGAGGCCGTAAGCCTCGGACCAGCCGGGGGTGACGGTGACGATGTTGTCGGCGAGGCTCTTCCAGATGTCGGCGGCCTTGTCGCCATAGGCCGCTTTGACCCAAAGAAGCAGGCCGAGGCCGGGGGTGGAGGAGCGGGGGTCCTGGATGACGATTTTCAGGTCGGAGGCCGCCAGTTCCGCGAAGGTTGCCGGAGCCTCTGCCAGCTTGGTCTTGTCGTAGACGAAGGCAAACCAGCCCCAGTCGAAGGGCAGGAAAATGGGGTCGGCAAAGTCGACCGGCAGGTTGAGTGCAGGATTTTTCCCATGTGGCGCAAAGAGTTGCGTGGCGGTTGCGGCGGCCGTGAGGCTGGTGTCGAGGCCAAGGACAATGTCGGCGTCGGAGGCGGCCCCTTCCAGCTGGATCCGGGCGAGGAGGGCGGCGCCGTCGCCAGCGGGGACGAATTGCAGGTCGCAGGCACAGGTGGCCTCGAACGCCTTTTCCACCACCGGGCCGGGACCCCATTCCGAAGTGAAGCTGTCGTAGGTCAGGACGGTAAGAACGGGAATTTCGGCCAGCGCAGGGGTTGCGATGGTCAGAAGGCCCGCAGCAAGGAGTTGTTTTTGCATCGTTTTCTCCATGTTGCGACGGAATGGTCGGGGATGGAGAACCCATGCACCTTCCCTCCGCCGGTATGATCCGGTTCAGGTTCGACGGGTTCGCTTGCGCATCTCAGCCGTGTGACGGGCACCCCGAGGTGAGGGGGAACATAGGGGAATGCGCCGGGGGTGCAAGGGGGCTTTGGTTAGGGAATGGTGAAGGAGTGTCGCAGAATGGCCGGAGAGCTGGGTGTTAATCCACTGAAATGGCGGACCAATTTCGGTCTGCTTTCGGTCTGCTTTCTGTCTGGCATCCGTCGGGCACCTGTATGGCAGCGCCGGGCGTTAACCGTGATGTGAGGGGTGCGAGAATCGGGGACGGTGCGGTTCCTGAGCTGTGATGGCAGAGCTTGCAGAGGCGGCGGACGCCTCCGGCGGGAGTATTAGGTAAAAGCGCAAATGCGGAATGGATTATTCGCGGCGCAGGTAGATCGTGCCGTTCGGCTCGCCGTTCACGTCCTCGGTGAAGCCGAGCGCGGCGAGGCCCGGAGTGAGTTTCTGGCGGGCGGCGCTGACTTCGGACGGGTCGAGGAAGGGGATCAGCATGCGGCGGACACCGGTGAGGGCCGCTTCGCCGAACGCCTCGGGCGGAAGGAGAGGGCCGGAGAGCCGGATCACTTCGGGCCGAGCGTCTGCGAGGAGGTTGTGCAAGCCGGACCAGATGCCGTCGGGGTTGAGGGTCGCCTGCGACCAGGCGATGCCGGTCGGCTCGGGGAAGTTCAGCGCGGCGATGCGGCGCGAGAGGGTCAGGAGGGAGGGGCGTTCCTCGTGGAGGGTGACCTGAAGATCGGCGTTGGCAGCCCTGGCGCGCAGGGCGACGAAGCCGATGCCGCAGTCGAGGTCCAGGAGCCGGGTGCAGCCGGTGAGGAAGCCCCCGATGTTGCGGGCATGGCGACGGTCGAACTTGCCGGATTTCAGCACCTCCAGCGAGGCGGCGGTGAAGATGCGGGGATCGAGCGGGATCCTCAGGGTCTGGTTTTCCACCAGTTCCAGCGGGAGGTCGGCGGAGAGGTCGGCGGAGCCGGAGACATAGGGCGAAGCAAAGGGCGAGCCCCAGCCGGGCGGGGGCGGGGTGCGGCGGTCTTCCTTGGACTGGGCGTTGCGGCGCTGCTCCAGCCTGGTCTGGACCGCCATGACCGCCTCTTTGTCGCGCAGCTTTGGCGGCTTGGCGACGACCTGGCTGATCGGAACGGTGGAACCGGCAATCAGGTCTTCGACCATGACCTGATAATCGGGAGACAGGCGGATCTCGGCCAGTCGCGCCTCGGCCCGTGCATGGGCAGCCTCGTGCAGGTTGCGCACTTCGTCATCCTGCAGCAGCGCCGCCATGATCGCGTTGCGCCGGTCGCGGTAGCGGGAGATGTTGAGGTCCTCGACTTCGTTGCGGTCCTGAAGCGACCAGTAGTCGGAGCCGTATTTCGTCAGCTTGCCATTGGCATTGCCGCGAAACTTGCGCAGCGTGTAGGCGTCCATCGACTTGATGGCATAGTGGTTGATCTGTCCCCAGTCATAGCCCACCGTCCGGCGGATCGAGCGCCAGCCGCGAAACTTGAACCATTCTTCCAGCGGGCGGCCCGAGCCGTTCACCCAGTTCTGGGTGTCCGGGTAGTCGGTTTCGCGGAATTTTTCCTTGATGACCGGGCGGTGCATCCCCAGCCTCTGATACTCGGCATCGAAGCGGAGCATGGTCTTGGTGCCCCAGCCCTTGTTCCAGAACTCGGGTGCGGCGCGGGTGAACTGGTCGGTGATCGGCTGCCGGGACCAGTCGCGGACGCCGGACGAACCGAAAATGCGCCAGGTCATCACCATGGCATGAACGTTCATCGCGTTGAGATCAGCCACCAGACCGTCCAGCGTGCCCGAGGGATGGTTTACGCACATGAATTCGTCGGCATCGATGACCAGGACCCAGTCCGCGTTCAGGATCAGCGCTTCCTCGGCGGCGTGTTTCAGCATCGAGGGGTGGGGCTTGATGCCTTTCGGAATCACGTTCGCGCGGTGATGGACGCCGGTATCCAGCGCCTGAAGCCGCTTGAGAAGCGTGTCGGTGCCGTCCGAGCAATCGTTGGTGTAGACCAGAAGCTCGGTAAAGCCGACCGCCAGGTGGTGCGCGACCCATTCCACCACGAAAGGCCCTTCGTCCTTCATGGTGGACAACACCACCAGTGACCCATGCGGGCTGGTCTGGCGGGTAAAGCTCATTCTTCCAGCGCGGCGGTGGGGTCGATGTCGAGCTGTTCGCACATGCGGGCGATGTAGCTGCCCTTCAGGGGCGGGTTCTTGCGCCACCAGGGGCGGGCGGCGTTGGTGTAGATGTGGACCGACAGGGTCGCGTCAGTGAAGTGGCCTTCGACGGATGAATGTGGGTCGTAGAACACGTCGTTCAGCTGGAACGGCACCGGGTAGAGGGTGTCGGCGGTCATCGCCTTGTCGATGTCGCCGGTCACGCCCGCGAAGTGGGTAAAGGCCTGCGGCCCGAAGGCGGTGCGCTCGGTCTGGTAGATGCGGACGGGTTTGGGCAGCGCGCGGTCCAGCTTGTCCATCTTGCGCTTCTGCCGGTTGCCCCACCAGGCGGGGTAGTCGGGCAGGTTGTCGTAGTAGTCGAGCAGGCTGTCGATCAGCCGACCGGTCTTCGGCATGGCGACCACGCCGCAGTTCAGCGCCCCGCGCATGCCGTGGCCGGCGTAGATGTGGTCCTGACCTTCGGGGAAGGGGCGGTAGCAGTAGGCGTCGCAGTCGATCCAGATGGCACCCGTCTTGGCGATCATCTTGTAGCGGAAGACGTTCGACAGGAACGAGGCCGAGGTTTCCGCGACGATGGCGCGGTCGATGTCCATGATCTCGGACGCGGGGCGGACTTCGACGCCTTTGGGGACGTTGCGGACGGTGTCGGTGCAATACAGCGTGACGGGGTGGCCCATGACCAGATGCGACTTGAGGCACAGCTGGTTGACGTAGTGCAGGCTTTCGCCAATCCAGAGCGAGGCGACGGGGCGGCGGTTCAGGTCCATTGGGCGTCCTTTGGGCGGTCTCAGAAGACCGAAGCGAAGCGGTCGGGAAGGCGGAAAAGCGACTTGGTGCGCCCGCCGCCGAAGAAGGTGATCTTGCCGTCATGCAGGTGCTGCTCTTCGTCGATCATGCGCTTGCGGAACTCGGGCAGATCGGCGTCCTCGCGTTCGGCAACCCGTTTGGACAGGGCGAGGAAGGTCTCCAGGTCCTTGCCCCAGGCCTTGCCGACATCCTTCAGGTCGCGGTCCCCGGCCATGGTGGCGCGCATGTCCTTGCGGCCTGCTAGGCGTTCGGTGACCATGTCGTAGTCGAAGAAGCGCAGGTGCAAGAGGTAGAGGTGCGGGTCCAGCACGCGGGGCTGGTGGCTGTTGGCGTGGCCGCCGATGGTAAAGCCGGTTTCCTTCCGCAACACGCAGGGCTTGGCGTAGTTGGCGTTGGCGCGGAACACCCGGCGGCGCGACAGGATCGTGGCGTCGTCGGAAAGGGGTTCGGGTTCGGCTTCGGGGTTGTGGATCAGCTCGATCCCGAAGGGACAGAGCGAGGCGGGGACGCGCTTGCCGGTGTAGGTGCCAAGGTAGGTGACCAGGTCGGGGGCGACGGCGGGGTCGACGATCACCACCTCGTCCACGTCGCCGACGATGAACCAGTTGTAATAGCGCAGCATCCCGGCGGAGAACTGGCTGTTGATGCCCCAGCGCCGCCTTTCCATCCGCCAGAGCGTCGGGTCGCGGGGCAGGTGGATGACGTTGGCACCGTTGCAGATGCGGTCGTGTTCGGGGTCGCTGCCGTGGGAAAGGACGTAGAGGTGTTCGCGTCCGAATTGGCGGCCGTAGTAGTCCACCCAGCGTTGCAGGAAATAATAGTCCTTGTAGACCATGGTCATCGCCCCGGCTGGCTTCTTGGTCGGGTCAAGCATGGCGGGGGCGTCGGTCATCGGGCCTACCTCGGGCGTGCCGGCAGACGGTATCACGCGGATTCGACGGCTTTCAAGCGCGGGAGGCAGCTTCACGCTTGCCCCGCAGCTGATCGAGGAAGGCGCGGAGCAGCGGCACACGGCGGGGGCGGAAGCTTTCGTCGGTCAGGCGGACATCGGCCATCTGCGCAACCTTGAAGCGGCGGAAGTCCTGGCGGAGACAGCAGAAGGCGAGGACCTGCACCTCCTGGTCCAGAAACACCGTGCCAAGCGGCCAGATGCGGCGCGCGGTCTGCTGGCCCGTGCTGTCGCTGTAGGTGAGGTCGACGGCGCGTTCGTCCCAGGCGGCCTCGCGCAGCAGCTGAAGGTGCGGCGGGGCCGGGGTGCGGCGATCGTAGCGGTAGGACCGGCTGACGGCGTGGATCGCCTGGCGCTGCACCCGGTCGGGCAGGGTGGCGATGATCTTGCCCTGAGCCTCGGCCGCGGCGCGGGCGAGCATCGGGTCCCCCGACTGGGCGACCTCGGCAAGACCAAGGACCAGCGCCTCGACTTCGAGCCGGGTGAACATCTGTGGCGGCAGGGCGGGGTCTTCGGTCAGGGTGTAGCCGGTCCCGGCCGCGCCGTCGATCAGCGCCCCTGCCGCCCGCAGGGACTGGATGTCGCGGTAGATCGTGCGATCGGAAACGCCGGTTTCGTCGGCCAGGCGGGCGGCTGTGACCGGCTGCGGGAGCATCCGGAAGGCAGAGAGCAAGCGGAACAGGCGGTCTGATTTCGACATGACATCCTGACAGGTTCTGACAGGACCGGAAGGGTAGACCGGTGGCAGGAACAAGCAAAGGAGATTGTCATGCTGACCCTGTTTCATTCCCCGCAAAGCCGGTCGTCGTCGATCATGGTCCTGATCGAAGAGATGGGAATCGCGGATCGGATCGACATCCGCGAAGTCACGATCCCCCGTGTCGATGGCACCGGCCAACGCGATTCCGCAAACCCGCATCCCGATGGCAAGGTGCCCGCTTTGCTGCACGACGGGCGGCTGATCACTGAACGCGCGGCGATCATGCTGCATCTGACGACACTATTTCCCCTCACCGGGATGGCACCGCTGGTCGGCTCGGCCGATTGGGGGGCCTTTATCGGTTGGCTGACCTGGTATCAGGGCGTGCTGGAGCCGGTGGTGATCTTCGAGGGTGCCGGGATAACCCATCCCTGGCTGGAGGCAACCTTCCGCGACCACGGGGCGGCTGTGGCCCGCCTGCGGGCGGCCCTGGAGCGGGGTCCCTGGCTTCTTGGCGACAGCTATTCCGCCGCGGACCTCCTGGTGCATGGGCCCTATGCCTTCTTCCCGCAGGCAACTCCGGACGATCCCCTGATCCGCGACTGGGTCGAACGCTGCATGGCCCGCCCCGCGCGGGCGAAAGTGGTGACTGCGGATGCCGAGCGGATGGTCCGGCTGGCGGCCTGAGCCTTCTTGCCCGGAACGCGCGTCGGCGACGATGCGGCCGAAGTTTGGGAGAGCTGCAATCAGTGACGATCGTGTCACGCGAGTGCGGCACCTGACCCTTGTCCCGCCGTGGCCGGGAGCCAGTGTCGAAACTCCCGAACGAAGGGGTGAAGATGGTCGTCAGATTGTGATCAAACCTCAATGTGAGTGTCGCGGAAGCAGACCAGTCTGTCTGGACATCTCGCATTGGAAACAGACCATGACCACGCTACCGATTCTTGGCGCAGCCCTGGACCGCGCCAGCCTGCCCGACCATATCGACTGGCTGCGCGAAGCCCCGCGCGATCTGGAATTGCAGCATTTCGTCGACGCCGAAGTGCTGGACGGCGACTGGACGGGTCTGGCCGCCGAGGTGAATCGGCTTCTGGACGGCCATCAGGGTCGCCGGGGCATCCACGGGCCGTTCTGGGGCTTCACGATCTCGTCCTACGATCCCGAAGTGCGTCGCATCGTCGCCCGCAGGATGGATCAGGCGCTCGATGTCTGCGCGGCGGTCGGCGGCAGGCATGTCGTGATCCATTCGCCTTTCACCACATGGGGCTACAACCATCGCGGCCTGTATCCCGCCGATACCGACCGCATGCTGTCGGCAACCCGTGACACGATGCGTGCCGCGCTGAAGCGGGCCGAGGACATGGGCGTGACCTTCGTTCTGGAAAACATCGAGGACGTGGAGCCGGCCGACCGCGCCATGCTGTGCGAGGCGCTGGGTTGGCAGGCGCTGGAGCTGTCGGTCGACACAGGCCACGCGCATTACGCCCATGTGTCGACCGGCGCGCCACCGGTGGATTTCTTCATCCGCGCCGCCGGGTCGCGTCTGGGCCACATCCATCTGCAGGACGCCGACGGCTTTGCGGACCGGCACTGGCAGATCGGGCATGGCACGATCCTGTGGCAGTCGGTGTTCCCGGCCATCGCGCAGGCCGGGGCCAACCCGCGGCTGATCCTGGAACTGCGTGACAAGGCGGGAGTCCTGCCGTCGGCGCAGTATCTCAAATCGCTGGATCTTGCCGAATGAGCGCGCTGAAGTTCGTCGTTCTGTCGGACCTGCACCTTGGACCGCCTGGTGTGCCGGTGAACGGGCTGGACACGGGCGCGCGGCTGGCCGAGGCAATGGCGGTCATCCTGCGCGACCATGCGGATGCGGACTTCGTCCTGCTGGCCGGCGATCTGGCCGACCAGGGCGAGGTCGCGGCCTACACCCAGTTGCGCGACCTTCTGGTTCGGCTGCCGATGCCCGTGCATATCACGCTGGGCAACCACGACGACCGTGCGGCCTTTCTGTCGGTGTTCGGGCCGGACCTCGACGATCCGCAAGGCCGAGTCTCGCGGGTGATCGACGCGGGCGGTCACCGGATCGTCCTGCTGGACACGACCGAGCCCGGGCTGGTGGGCGGACGGCTGTGTCAGGGTCGGCTCGACTGGCTGGCCGAGCGGCTGGATGATGCAAGGGATCGACCGGTGATCATCGTGCAGCATCACCATGCCAACCCGCTGTCCCTGCCGGTGGACGAGATCATCCTGGAAAATGCCGAGGACTACGCGGCAGTCCTGCTGCGCCATCCCGAGGTCCGTCAGGTCATCGCCGGGCACGTCCACCTGCCGACGGCGGCAGTCTGGCGCGGCATCCCGATGACCACTCTGGCCGGATCGCACTATTCGGTTTCGCCGCATGTCCCGGGGGTGCCGGGTGTGCAGCGGCAACTGGAGGGACCCGCGCAGATGGCCGTGGTGCTGGCTTCGAGGGACGGGGTGACGGTCCATTTCCAGGACCATGGCGAACGCCACCTGACGCTGGCCCGGGGGCTGTTCCACTAGAGTCTGTCTGACGCTGATAGAAGCGCCAAACAGACTCTGGGTCCGGGCAACCGACTTGACAGCGACCCTGCCTTGCCGGACCCGATCCGGCGGGGCTGAGTGCAATTCTGTTAAGTAATTGATAAAAAACACTTAATTAACAGACTGTCGCGTTTCCGTCATCGAATCCCCGCATAACGATGCCGCGCTGCACCTGCAGCAGCCCATCCATACGGAGACAGGGAAGATGACCCAGAAACTTGCGACCGCCGCACTGGTGCTTGCCGCCACGGCCGGCTCGGCTTCGGCCGAAAAGACCAAGTTCGAATACTGGTATGGCCTGACCGGCGATCTTGGTGCCGTCGTGGCCGAAACCTGCAACCGCTTCAACGCGAGTCAGGACCAGTACGAGGCCGTCTGTGTCGGCCAGGACGGCTATGAGAAGGCCGTGCAGAACACCATCGCCGCCTTCCGCGCCGGAAAGCACCCGACGATCCTGCAGTCCTTCGACGCAGGCACCGCCGATCTGATGCTGTCGGGCGAATTCTACCCGGTCACCAAGCTGATGGCCGACACCGGCGTCACCGTCGATTGGGCCGACTATTTTCCCGGCATCGCCAACTACTATTCGTCGAAGTCCGGAGAGTTCTTCTCGATGCCGTGGAATTCGTCGACCCCGGTCTACTATTTCAACAAGGACCAGTTCGCAAAGGCCGGGATCACCGAAGCCCCGATCACCTGGGAAGGCATGGAAGCGGCCTTCGTCAAGCTGAAGGAGTCGGGACAGGCCTGCAGCCTGGCCTATGCGCCGTCGTCCTGGATCGACCTCGAACAGTTCTCGATGGCGCACGGCATTCCCGTGGCGTCGAACAACAACGGCTATGACGGGCTGGATACCGAGCTTCTGTTCAACACCACGCTGCACGTCAAGCACATGGAAAACATCCAGCGCTGGCTGACCGACGGTTACGCGTTGCTGCGCACCCAGGCTGCGGGCAAGACCTCGCGCGACAGCTTTGTCGAGGGTGAATGCTCGGTCTTCTTCTCGTCGATCGCGGATCACAACACGATCAGCAAGCTGAAGCCGTCCTTCGCCTGGGACGTGCAGATCATCCCGACCTACGAAGGTGTGGAGCGCAAGAATACCGTTGTCGGCGGCGCGTCGCTGTGGGTTCTCTCGGGCAAGACCGACGAGGAATACAAGGCGGCGGCCTCGTACCTTGCATTCCTGGCGACGAAGCCGGAGCAGCAGTTCCTGCTGGAAAACTCGGGCTACATCCCGGTGACCAAGTCGACCTACGAGGCGCTGAAGGCCGAGGGCTTCTACGACAAGGCGCCCTACATCAACCGCGACATCGCGATGAAGTCGCTCACCTGGACCGAGCCGACCGAACTGACCCGCGGCATCCGTCTGGGCGGCATGATCCAGATCCGCGCCGAATGGCAGGCTGAGGTCGAGGCCGCTCTGGCCGGACAGAAGACGATGAAGGAGGCGCTGGACACGGCCGTCGCCCGTGGGAACGAGCAGCTGGCGCGATTTGCCCAGACCTACGCAGGCAAATCCTTCCCCTGACATGCCAATCGGGACGCGGCCGGTCCGGTCGCGTCCCGTTTCCTTTCCGGGGGTCCCATGCGCCGCGCCTATTTCAAGTTCAGCTGGATCGCTGCCGCCCTGCTGGCGCCGCAGCTTCTGATCATCTTCGTCTTCTTCTACTGGCCCTCGGCGCAGGCGCTTTACTGGGCCTTCACGCTGGAACAGCCCTGGGGTGGCGGCAATACCTGGGTCGGGCTCGAGAATTTCAGGAAAGTGCTGTCGGACCCGTATTACTGGGCCTCGGTCAGGGTGTCGGTGATCTACGCACTGGCGACCACGGTATTGGCGATGTCGATGGCGCTGACGCTGGCGATCTTCGTTGACCGCCAGCTTGCCGGCTATCGCGCCTACCGCGTCGCGATCATCTGGCCCTATGCCGTGGCGGCCCCCGCCGTTGGCCTGGCGTTCCAGTTCGTCTTCAATCCCGGCGCGGGCATCTTCAGTTACATCAACACCATCGCTCCGGGCTGGTGGGACCTGTCGAAATACCCCTGGCAGGCGGTGACCGCGATCGTCATCGCGGGGGCCTGGAAGCAGGTGGCCTACAGCTTCGTCTTCTTTCTGGCCGCGCTGCAATCCATTCCCCGCAGCCTGACCGAGGCGGCCGCCATGGACGGCGCGCGCCCGTTGCGCCGGATGCTGGACCTGCAACTGCCGCTGCTGACGCCGACCTTCTTCTTCCTCCTCGTCATCAACATCACCGACAGCTTCACCGACAGTTTCGGTATCGTCGACACACTGACCGGGGGCGGACCGTTCCGGGCGACCGACCTCATGGTCTACAAGATCTATGCCGACGGCTTCCGGGGCTTTGACTACTCGGGCGCTGCCGCCCAATCCATCATCCTGATGCTTCTCGTCATGGCGCTGACCTTCGTGCAGTTCCGCTATGTCGAGCGGCGCGTGCATTACACCTGAGGGCCGCCAGATGATCGAACGCACGCCGCTTCTGAACATCGCGACCCATGCCATCCTGGCCTTCGGGCTGATCCTGATCCTCGTGCCGGTCTGGCTGGCATTCGTCGGCGCGACGCTGACCCTGCAGGAGGTGAACAGCGCCCCGGTCGAGTTCTGGCCCGGGGATCAGCTTCTGGTGAACCTGCGCGAGGCCTGGGCGCTGTCCGACTTCGGGCCAAAGTTCGTGAACACGCTGGTCGTTGCGACGGGTGTGGTCGTCGGCAAGATCACCCTGGCCTGCATCACCGCCTTCGCGCTGGTGTTCTTCAACTTCCGCGGCCGGATGCTGATCTTCTGGATGATCTTCATCACGCTGATGCTGCCCCTTGAGGTGAGGATCGTCCCGACCTATGCCGTTGCCGCCAACGCGCTGACGCCGTTCCAGACGATCATGGACTGGACCGGGATGTCATGGCTGATCACGAGCCTTTCGGGGGTGGAGGTGGCGCTGGAGTGGAACCTCCTCAATTCCTACACCGGCCTGATCCTGCCCCTCGTCGCCACGGCCACCGGCACGTTCCTTTACCGCCAGTTCTTCCTGACCATCCCGGACGAACTGGTCGAGGCCGCCCGGATGGATGGTGCAGGGCCGCTGCGGTTCCTGTGGGATGTCCTGATCCCCCTGTCCAAGACCAACATCGCGGCGCTGGCGACAATCATGTTCGTCTACGCCTGGAACCAGTATCTCTGGCCACTTCTGGTCGTCACCGACCGGGCCAACTACGGGATGGTTGTCGTCCAGCTGTCCGACCTGGTCCCCGACCAGATGACCACCGGCGGCGGCACCCCGACCTGGCAGCTTGCGATGGCGGCAACGCAGGTCGTGATGCTGCCGCCGATCCTGATCGTCATTCTCATGCAGCGCTGGTTCGTGCGCGGCCTGATCAACACCGACAAATGAGGCGCAAATGGCCGAGATCAACATCCGCAGCGTCACCAAGACCTATGGCAAGACCACGATCATGGAGGGGGTCAGCCTCGACATCCGCAATGGCGAATTCGTCGTCATCCTGGGCCCGTCCGGTTGCGGCAAGTCCACGCTGCTGCGCCTGATCGCCGGGTTGGAGGAGATCACGGCGGGCGAGATCGTCATCGGAGGCGAGATCGTGAACAAGTTGGAACCGCGCGAACGCGGGTGCGCCATGGTGTTCCAGAACTACGCGCTGTATCCGCACATGACGGTGGCCGAAAACATCGGCTACGCGCTGAAGGTGGCGGGCGTGCCCAAGGCCGAACGGCTGGCGCGGGTGGCCGAAACGGCCGGATCGGTGGGGCTGGGCGATTTTCTGGACCGCAAGCCGGGGCAGCTTTCGGGCGGCCAGCGCCAGCGTGTCGCCATGGCCCGCGCGATCATCCGCTCGCCCAGGGTGTTCCTGTTCGACGAGCCGCTGTCGAACCTCGACGCCAAGCTGCGGGTCCAGATGCGCCACGAGATCAGGCGCATCCACAACCAGATCAAGGCGACATCGGTCTTCGTCACCCACGACCAGCACGAAGGCATGACGCTGGCCGACCGGCTGGTGGTGATGAACAAGGGCACCATCGAACAGGTCGGCACCCCGTCGGAGATCTATGACCGCCCGGCAAGCACCTATGTCGCAGGGTTCATCGGCAGTCCGGCGATGAACATACTGCCGGGTCAGATCGGTACGGCGCGGCGGGGGGTCGTGCTGGAAAACGGCACGCTTCTGCCTCTGCCGGGCGGGGGAGAGCCGCGGGACGGCCTGATGGTGCAGGTCGGCATCCGGCCCGAACATGCCCGGATGGTGCCGGCCGGCCAGGGCCTGTTCGACGCCCGTGTCGACATGATCGAGGAACTGGGGGCCGAGCGTCTGTGCAACCTTCTGTTCGAGGACATCCCCTTCAGCCTGCTGACCGAAGCGCGTCCCGCCCTTGTGCCGGGCGCCGTGGTCGGCGTCGCGTTCGATCCGGACCAGACCCATCTCTTCGACGCCGCGACCGGGGCGCGGATCGACACCGGCGCAAGGGCAGCGCAGACCGACCGCACCCAGGCTCTGCTGCATGGCACGGCCTGACCCTGTCCGGCTGTCCTCGGGCAACGGATCGTCCTGGTCCTGGCGCCCGACAAGGCTTCCGGCCGGCGATTTCGAGCGCCAGTCCGGGCCGACTTCGGCCCCGTAACAAAACCATGACCCTTCCGTTGCGGAACTGTCATCCGGATGGCCTAGACGGTCCGCAACCGAAACCTCATCACCGGATCGCACCCATGAACACATTGCTGACCTCGGGCCTTGTCGCCCTGGGCCTGATCGCCGCCGCCCCGCTGGCCGCGCAGGAGACCATCCGCTTTGCCGTCACCGACATCGACGGGATGGAGGCGCTGCAGCGCGAGATGGGACCGTTCAAAGCGGCGTTCGAGGCCGCCTCGGGCCTGAAGGTCGAGTTCTTTTCCGGTCTCGGGCCGCACCGTGGCGGTCGAGGCGATGGCCGCCGATCAGGTCGATTTCGTGCTGACCGGCCCGGCGGAATACGTCGTCTTCAACGCCCGTCTTGATGCCCAGCCGGTCGTGACCTGGGTTCGCCCGGACTACTACTCGACGGTCGTCGTGCTGGACGAAAGCCCGGTGAAGTCGGCAGCGGACCTGAAGGGGCAGAAGATCTCGTTCGGAGAGATCGGCTCGACCTCGCAGCACCTTGGTCCGGTCGATCTTCTGGCCAAGGCCGGACTGACCTACGCTGTGGATTACGAGCCGGTCTTTCTGAACCGCAACGTCGCGGTCGAGGCGCTGATCGGGGGCGAGATCGGCGGGATCGGTCTGAACCGCACCCATATCGACAGCATCACCGAAAAGTTCCCGGACCAGAAGTTCCGCGTGCTGGTGAAGGGCGAACAACTGCCGGACGACATCCTGCTTGCTTCGGCCAAGGTCTCGCCCGAGGTGGTGGAAACCGTGCGCAAGACCTTCGCCGAGAAGGGCGAAGCGATCCTGGCGGCGCTGACATCGACCGAGGAGAACGCGAAATACATCGGCGGCAGGTTCAACCCGACCGTGACCGATGCCGACTACGACGTGGTCCGCGAGATGTACAAGAACATCGGCATCACCGAGTTCACCGAATTCGTCGGCGAGTGATCCAGGCATGAATGCGCCGCTTGTCCCGCGTGCGCTGACCGGCTCTGTCCTTGCAGAGCCGGTCCTTGTCGTATCGGGTCTGACGAAGGACTTCCAAGGCCGCAAGGTGCTGCGGGGGCTCGATTTCGCGCTGGCTCCCGGCCAGGCGACGGCGCTGATCGGGGCGAACGGGTCGGGGAAATCCACGCTTCTGCGCTGTCTTGTCCGGCTGATAGAGCCGTCCTCGGGCCAGATCCGGATGCTGGGCCGCGACGTGCCCGCCCTTGCCCCGCGCGCCCTGCGACAGTTCCGCGCCGAGGTCGGCATCGTCTGGCAGCGTCACAACCTTGTTCCCCGCCTGTCGGCCCTGTCGAACGTGATCCACGGCGTGCAGGCGCGGATGTCCGGCCCGCGCGCCTGGGCGCAGGCGCTGGCGCCCGCGCCCGTGCGCACCGCGGCGATGACCTGCCTGGCCCGGGTGGGCCTTGCAGACCGGGCAATGGTCCGCGTCGACAGCCTGTCCGGCGGCCAGCAGCAGCGCGTCGCCATTGCCCGGACGCTGATGCAGCGGCCGGCCTTCATCCTGGCCGACGAACCGGATGCCAGCCTTGACCCCCAGACCGGGGAAGAGGTCATGTCGCTCCTGCTCAACCTTGTCCGCGAGGAGGGCCTGTCACTTCTGGTGATCTCGCATCGGCTGGAACACACCCTGCGCTATTCCGACCGCATCCTCGGTCTGGCCGAGGGTCGGATCGCGCTGGATCTGCCCACAGACCGGGCCGATGCAGCAGGTCTGCGGCACTTCTTCGATGCGGCCTGCGCCGCATGACGCCGGTTGCTCCCTCGCGCTTCCAGAGCCGCAGCGTCGTCGAGTATGCGGCTTTTCTGGCTGTGCTGGCCCTTGTCGTCACCTCGCTGGCGTCCACGGCGCCCGCGGCCGACAAGCTGGTCAGTGGCGTTGCCCGGCTGTTTGCGCCGTCGGGCATGCTGACCCGGATGTTCCCGCCGGATTTCACCCGGATCGTGCCCATCGGCTGGAAACTTCTGGAAACGTTGCAGATGGCCGTTGCAGGCTGCTTCCTTGGCCTGATCCTCGCCTTGCCCTTCGCGATCCTTGCCACCGACCGGCTGTCGCCGCATCCGCTGATACGCCATGCAGCGCGTGCGCTGATCGCGCTGTTCCGCACGGTGCCCGACCTTGTCTGGGCGATCGTCTTCATCATCATCGTCGGCCTTGGCCCTGCGGCAGGAGTCATGGCGATCATGGTCGACAAGATCGGCTTTGCGGGCCGTTTCTTCGCCGAGGCGATGGAGGAGACCGACCCCGGCCCGCAGGACGCGTTGCGCGCCATCGGGGCCTCGCGGCTGGGAGTCATCGGATCTGCTGTAATCCCGGCCTGCCTGCCGTCGTTCACCGCCACCTCGCTGTTCGCGCTGGAGAAATCCGTGCGCGGTTCTGCCGCCCTGGGGCTTGTCGGCGCGGGCGGCATCGGCGTCGACCTCAAGGTCGCCTTCGACCTTTTCAACTACGACGAGGCGCTTGCGATCATCCTGATGATGCTGGCCCTTGTCATCGCCGTCGAACAGGGATCGGGATGGATCCGGAGGAAGCTGATATGATCCGGTCGTCCACAGACACCGCCCATCGCTACTGGAACGACGAATGGAAGAACGCCGGGGCCGCCTCGCCCTGGGCGATGCCGGAACCCTGGGCCGTGGACCATGCCGGCACCTTGCCCGCGGGGTCGCGCATCCTCGACCTCGGAGCCGGGCTGGGACGTCACGCGCTGGCTTTCGCCGAGCTGGGCCACAGGGTCACGGCGCTGGACGCCGCCGAGGCCTCGACCGCCGCCATCGCCGCGGCTGCCTTCGCCAAAGGCCTGACGGTCGAGACGGTTCAGGCGGCGATGACCGACCTGCCGTTCGAGCCCGCAAGTTTTGACCATGTGCTTGCCTGGAACGTCGTCTACCACGGCGACGAATCGGTTGTCCGTCGCACCCTGTCGGAAATCGCCCGCGTCCTGCGTCCCGGTGGCAGTTTCATGGCCACCATGCTGTCCGCCCGCCGCCTGCCGGTCGAGCAGGCCCGCGCCAAGGGCCGCGAGATCAGCCGCAATACCTGGGTCTTCGAGGGTCCGGGCGACAAGATCCATCCGCATTACTTCTGCGCGGCCCCGGATCTTCTGTCGCTGCTCTGGGGCTTTGAAGTCTTCACGCTGTTCGACCGCCCGCACGAAAAGCCCGGCTCCTGGCACTGGCATCTGCTGGCGGAGCGTCTGGCATGACTGCCGAGCTGATCGAAGGTGCCAGCGTCATCCTTGAGGACCGGGTCGAGACGGCCTCGGTCAGGATCGAGGGTGGCCGGATCACGGGAATCGACGTGGCGCGCGACGGGGCGCGCGTCATTCCGGCGCAGGGACGCGTGCTGGCCCCGGCCTTCGTCGACGTGCATGGCGACGCCTTTGAAAGACAGGTCATGCCGCGGCCCGGAGTCGTGGTCCCGGTCGAAGCCGCGCTGCTGGACACCGACCGGCAGCTTGCGGCGAACGGGATTGCCACGGCCTACCACGCCCTGACCCTGTCGTGGGAGCCCGGCCTGCGCAGCGTGGAGACCGGCTGGAAGATCGTCGGCGCACTGGAGGCGTTGCGTCCGCGCCTGACCGCCGAGAACCGGCTGCAGCTGCGCTGGGAGACATTCTGCCATGAGGCCGAGCCACTGATCGCGCATGTTCTGGCGGGGCACGAGCGCCCGTCGCTCGCGTTCAACGACCACACCTCGTCGATGCTGCTGCACTACGACATTCCGGTGCAGGATCGGCCCTTCGATCAGATGACCCCCTATCCGGTCACGTCCTTCGACGATCCGCGCTTTCTGAAGAAGATGCAGGATCAGGCGCGCCGGGCGCAGGTGACGGCTGCGGACTATGCCGAGCTGATCCGCAGGGTCTGGGACCGGCGCGCCGATGTCCCGGCGCATATCGCGCGCGTGGCGGCCGAGGCGCGGTCAAAGGCCGTGCCGATGCTGAGTCATGACGACAGCCAGGCCGAGACCCGGCGCTACTATCGGGGCCTCGGGTCGCGGGTGGCCGAGTTTCCGATGCACGAGCGGGTGTTTCTGGCCGCGCGCGAGGCTGGCGACCGGATCGTGCTGGGTGCCCCGAACGCGATGCGCGGCGGCAGCCATCTTGGCAGCCCGGGGGCGGCCGAGATGATCGGGCGCGGTCTGTGCGACATCCTGGCCTCGGATTACTTCTACCCGGCCATGCTGGGCGCGATGGTGCGGCTGAGCGCCGACCGCGTGGCACCCCTGCCAGTGCTGTGGAACCTCGTCTCGCGGAACCCGGCGGAAGCCATGGGCCTGACCGACCGCGGCCGCATCGCCCAGGGTCTGCGCGCCGATCTTGTCCTGCTCGACTGGCCCGAAGGTCACGCGCCCGCGCCCGTGCGCACCTGGGTCGCGGGGCGGGGCGGATATTCCGCGATCCGGCCCTTGCCCGCACTTGACCCGGCCGGACCCGCGCTCTGATCCGCGCAACGGGTGACCGGGGAACTGTCACACAAGCTTCACCCCAGCGTTGACCGGTCGTCACAACGGACAGGTAGCACCTCTTGCAAGGATAGCCGGGGGGCGATGATGCTGGAAGTCAAAGCCGTGACGCGGATGTTCGGCCGGAAGGCTGCCGTCGACGACATCAGCTTTGTTGTCGATCGCCCGGCCTTCGTCGGAATCATCGGTCGGTCCGGAGCCGGCAAATCCACCCTGCTGCGGATGATGAACCGCCTGCTTGACGCCACCTCCGGCGAGATTCTTGTCGAGGGCAGGAATGTGCTGGCGCTGAAGGGTGCCGAGGCGCGGGCCTGGCAGTCGCAATGCGCGATGATCTTCCAGCAGTTCAACCTCGTGCCCCGGATGGATGTCGCCTCGAACGTGCTGCACGGCATCCTGAACCGCCGCTCCACCCTGCAGACGATGTTCAACCTCTGGCCCCGTGCCGACATCCTGAAGGCGCTCGACATCCTCGACCGCCTTGGCATCAGCGAACAAGCCCCGAAACGGGCCGAGGCCCTGTCGGGAGGCCAGCAGCAGCGGGTGGCCATCGCCCGGGCCCTGATGCAGGACCCCAAGATCATCCTGGCTGACGAGCCGATCGCCAGCCTTGACCCGATGAACGCGCAGATCGTCATGGACGCGCTGAAGCAGATCAACGTCGAGGATGGGCGCATGGTCATCGCCAACCTCCATACGCTCGACACGGCGCGGCGCTATTGTGATCGCGTCATCGGGATGCGCGATGGCCGCATCGTCTTTGACGGCACGCCCGACCAGCTGTCCACCGGAGTCGCCCGCGAGATCTACGGCGCGGATGACACGTTCAACGAGGCCGCCACATCGACCTCGATCCCCGCCGACACCACCGCTGACCGGTCCTATGCGGACCTCATGCTGTCGTGACCCCGACCCACCAAACCCCACGCGCTCAATCTACGGAGAGACCATGCAAAAGCTGCTGACTGCAACGGCCCTGACCGCCGTCATCGCCTCCTCGGCCTTCGCCCAGGAGATCAAGGAATTCAACATCGGCATCCTTGGCGGCGAGAATGCCCAGGACCGTCTGACCTCCAACGAATGCTTCCGCGCCAAGATGGAAGAAGCCCTTGGCGTTCCGGTCAAGCTGTTCACCCCCGCCGACTATGACGGCGTGATCCAGGGTCTGCTCGGCGGCTCGCTGGACTATGCCTGGCTGGGCGCTTCGGCCTATGCAAAGATCTACCTGACCGACCCCGAAGCGGTGGAAGTCAAGCTGACCAAGCAGAACATGGACGGCTCGACCGGCTACTACTCGATCGGCTTTACCCGCAAGGACACCGGCATCACCTCGATGGATCAGGCCAAGGGCAAGGTCTTCGCCTTCGCCGATCCGAACTCCACTTCGGGCTACCTGGTCCCCGGCGCAGAGCTGACCGCAAAATACGGCAAGCTGGAGGACTACTTCGCGGAAGTGAAGATGTCCGGTGGCCATGAGCAGACCATCGTCGGCGTCGCAAACGGCGATTTCGATGCGGGCGTGTCCTGGGCCGACGGCCTGGGCAACTGGGAAGACGGTTACAACTCGGGCGCGTTCCGCAAGGCGGCTG
Organism: Pseudomonadota bacterium; assembly: GCA_040385165.1. Lineage (GTDB taxonomy): Bacteria > Pseudomonadota > Alphaproteobacteria > Rhodobacterales > Rhodobacteraceae > Tabrizicola. Next base: position 88,255 of record JAZKHX010000008.1, read on the forward strand.
ACGCCGGCCTCGTCGACATGTCGAACCTTGTGGAAATCTGGCGCTCGGCGCTGATCCCCGAAGGCCCGATGGTCGTCCGCAAGGCCCTGCCGCAGGACGTGAAGGACAAGGTCACGGCCCTGACCGCCGACCTTTGGGAAACCGACAAGGCGTGCGCCTACGCCGTCGCGGCAGGCGATGCCAAGGACTTCATTCCGGTGGAACATTCCGCCTATGACGGCATCCTCGCCGCCCGCAAGCTTCAGGAAGGCATGTAAGTTTTCATGACGACCCGCCGGGCCCCCTTCGTCGGGGGCCCGGTTTTTTTGCTGCGGGGGACCGGATGGTCGATATTGCTTTCGGACCGACGCCGGGCCAGCGCCCCGATCTGTCCAACGGTCGCGAGGCCTATCTCGACATGGTCCGTCGCAAGCGGATGTATGGCGGCATCCTGCTTGTCGTCTTCGTCGCTCTCATGGCTTCGGGCTGGACCTTGGCCGAGGACCGCAATGCCGGCGGTTTCCTGGAAGGTCTGCCTCAGGTCTTCGACTTTCCCTCGGAAGTGTTCGCCGAGGCCTGGACCAAGCGGTCCAACCTGCCCGGAATCTTCTTCGCCCACGTTCCGGCACTGATCGAGACGCTGAACATCGCTGCGGTCGCCACGCTGCTCGGCGCGCTGGCTGCCATGTCCCTGTCGCTGCTGGCCACGCGCGGCCTGGCCCGCTGGCCCGCGATGATCCCGGTCTTCCGCCGCACGATGGACGGCCTTCGCGCGATCCCCGAAATCGTCATCGCCCTGGTTCTGATCTACGTCCTCGGCGGTAGTCCGGTTCCGGCCGTCATCGCCATTGCGCTTCACACGGGCGGGGCTTTGGGCAAGCTCTTTTCGGAGGTCGCCGAAAACGCCGATCTGAAGCCGGTCGAGGGCCTGGCATCCGTCGGCGCCAGCTGGTCGCAGCGCATGTGGCTGGGGGTGATCCCGCAGGTCGCACCGAACTGGTTGTCATATGCGCTGCTGCGGTTCGAGATCAACGTCCGCGCCAGCGCCATCCTGGGCTTCGTCGGCGAGGGCGGCATCGGCCAGGACCTGAAACTTGCGATGCAATGGGGTCAGGGCCGCTATGACGAGGTTGTCGCGATTTTCCTGCTGCTCTTCCTTGCCATCGTGGTCATCGACCAGGTTTCCGACCGCTATCGCACCAGGCTGGTGAAGGGGATCTGACATGACCGACGCCACAGCTTCCTTCGACCTTGCCGATACCGTCACCGCAACCTTCTCCCGCAAGCGTCGTCTGGCTTTCGCAATCCCGGCGGTGATCCTTGCCTATCTCATCTATGCCGCGATCAGCTTTGATCTTGCGGGTCTCGCGCAGCGCGCCCGCTTTGACAATGCCGCGATACTCCTGTCCGACTTCTGGTCGCACAAGACCCATGTCACCCGCGACAACGGGACCGGCACCGTGGTCGTGGCCATCGAAGGCGAAGCCAGGGGCACCTATCCCGAGGGCATGCTTCCCGACTGGGTCAAGATCGACGGCAGCACGACGACGATCGACCTCGGCAGCGGCCATATCGTGACCTATGACGCAGCGGGCGCGCGCATGGTCGTTCCGGGCTACGGCACCATCGACATCCGCCCCGAAAACGGCAAGCCGGTTCTGACCGCACCCGAGCCGATCCCCGACTGGATCTCTGTCGCGGAAAACAAGGTGTCCGTTACCACCGATGCGGGACGCTTCAGCTATTCGCGCTCGAAGGTCGAGACCTTCAGATACGAGCCGGGCTGGGAGCTGTGGTTCTTCACCCTCGACAGCCCGTTCTACGGCAAAGGGCTCGTCGAACTGGCCGGGCTTGCGGTGAGCGGCGACCGGATCGACCCCGAGCGCACGAACCTTGGCTACATGGTCGGGGAATTCTGGACCAACAAGATGTGGCGGCACGGCGACGTCGCCTGGGCGATCTTCGAGACGATCCTGATGGCCTTCCTAGGCACGATGACCGCGGCCCTGGTGGCGCTGCCGCTGTCGTTCCTGGCCGCGCGCAACTTCAATCCGCTTGGCCCGCTGCGCTTTGCCGCCCGGCGCGTCTTCGACTTCATCCGCGGGGTCGACGGCCTGATCTGGACCATCATCCTGTCCCGCGCCTTCGGGCCGGGGCCGATGACCGGCGCGATCGCGATTGCACTGACCGACACCGGCACCTTCGGCAAGACCTTCTCGGAGGCGCTGGAGAACATCGACGAACGCCAGGTCGAAGGCATACAGTCCACCGGAGCGAACAGCGTGCTGCGCGCGCGCTTCGGCGTCATCCCGCAGATCACGCCGGTCCTTCTTTCACAGGTGCTTTACTACCTGGAATCGAACACCCGCAGCGCGACGGTCATCGGAGCCATCGTCGGCGGCGGGATCGGGCTGCTTCTGACCCAGGCGATCCAGACCCAGAAAGACTGGGAGGAGGTCGCCTATTACATGGTGCTGATCGTCCTGATGGTCACGCTGATGGACAGCCTCTCGGGCTGGCTTCGGCGCAAGCTGATCAAGGGCAGCTGACATGCCGAGGCTTTCCGCGACCGAACCCCTCGTCCATCCGGGGTGCCTGATCGTCAACTCCGGCTTCGGGGCCTGGTGCGAAGTGGGCGAAGCCAGCCGGGTGCTGAACTCGACCTTCGAGGACTATGCCTATTGCGACCGGCTGTCGGACATCGCCAATACGACGGTGGGCAAATTCGCCAACATCGCGGCGATGACGCGGATCGGTCCCACCGATCATCCGATGGACCATGCAAGCCTGCACCATTTCCTCTATCGGTCGACCAGTTATTGGGACGACATTCCCGATGACGCCGATTTCCTGGCCCTGCGTGCCGGCCGCCGCACCCTGATCGGGCCGGATACCTGGCTTGGCCACGGCGTGATCGTCAAGCCAGAGGTGACGATCGGGGCCGGGGCCATCATCGCCTCGGGCGCGGTGGTGACGAAGGATGTGCCGCCCTACATGATCATGGCGGGCATCCCGGCCCAGCCGCTGCGCGCCCGCTTTGCCGCCGGCGTGGCCGACCGGCTGATGGCGCTGGCCTGGTGGGACTGGCCGCATGACCGGTTGCGCGCCGCGCTGACGGATTTCCGCGCGTTGCAGGCCGAGGCCTTCCTGGAAAAGTATCAGGGCTGATCCGCCACCGTCAGCGTGACCCTTTCGCCCGCGAACCAGGTGGTGCCCAGTTCCACCGGAGCGCCGTCAGGGTCGATGTTCAGCGCAACCGTCCGCATCACCGGCCCGTTGGCGCGGATACCCAGGGCGGCGGCGAGGACCGGGTCGGCAAGCTCGGCCGTCAGGCGCGTCTCGGCGCGGGTGTAGTCGTTCAGCCCCGCCGCTGCGAGCGCCCGCGTGATTGAACCCGTTTCGCGGACCGTGTGCAGCAGATCGGGAAACCGTGCTGCCGGAAACAGCGAGCGGAAGGCAGCGATGGCCTGATCGTCGGCGAGCGAGATGCCTTCGACGACATGCACCGGATCACCGGGACCAAGTCGCAGGGCGCGGGCCTCCTCGGCGTCGCAGGGCAGGGTCTCACCCCGGCTGATCCGGCGCGAGGGGGTCTGCCCGGCGGCCAGCACGTTCTGGCGGAACCGCACCCGGCGGCCAAGGGGATAGTCGGTCGGGCGCTGCGTGACGAATACGCCCGCACCTTGCCGGGAATGGATGAGGCTCCGGTCGGACAGGGCGGCCAGGGCATGGCGGACCGTATGCCGGTTCACGCCAAACCGGGCAGCCAGTGCGGCTTCGGTCGGCAGCCTGTCGCCGGGGCGGTAATGCCCCGCGCCGATTTCCGAACTCAGGGTGGCCGCGATGGCGGACCAGAGGGCGTTCTTGGGCAAGCACTTCTCCCGTCATGAAAAATTCACAACTCTCCGGTTGGCCATATCGACCCGGTCAGGTAGTATTTGTATAGTTGTATAGATAGATAGACAACCCCGTCAACCTGTCGAGATCCCGATGACTGACCTGTCCCCGCTGGCCCGCAAGACCTGGATGGCGACACTTGCCAAGGCCGCGCCTGCGCATCTTGCAGTCCTGTTTCCCGACCTGCCGCCGCACAAGGTCCTGCGTCAGCCCGAGATCGGCGCAGTGATGGTGCGGGGCAGGGTCGGCGGCACGGGGGCGGCGTTCAACCTGGGCGAGATGACCGTCACCCGCGCCTCGGTGCAGCTGGCGACCGGCGAGGTCGGGCATGCCTGGGTGCAGGGCCGCGACAAGCACCATGCGCTGCGCGCGGCGGCGGTGGATGCGCTGATGCAGACCGACAGGGCTGCCGAACTGATGGCAGAGGTGCTTTATCCGCTGGTCGCGGAGGCGAAGGCCGCCCGTGCGGCGCGCGGTGCGAAGGCCGCGGCCACCAAGGTCGATTTCTTCACCATGGTCCGGGGAGAGGACAAGTGATCGCCGACGCGCTGTCAGGGGGATTTGCCGAGGCTCCGGTCCAGTCCGCCCGCGCCTTCCGCGAGATTCTGGAAGCCCTTGCCAGACCCGGCATGATCCGCCGGGTGTCAGGCGCAACTCCGCCAGCCCCCCTGTCGGTTGCCGCCGGGGTGGCGCTTTTGGTTCTGGCGGACCCGACCACGCGGGTTCACCTTGCCGGCGCTGCCGATTGCCCGGCCGTGCGCGACTGGATTGCCTTTCATGTCGGCGCACCGCCGGCCCGGGCGGAAGAAGCGGACTTCGCCGTCGGCACCTGGGAGGCCCTGCATCCCGTCACGCGCTTCCGGATCGGGCAGCCCGACTATCCCGACAGGTCCGCCACGCTGATCGTCGAATGTGATCGGCTGGTGAACCATGGCCCCGCCCTGACCGGACCGGGGATCGAGACGGCGACCTGGCTGAACCTGCCCGAGACCGCGGCCTTCCACGCCAACCGGGCGCTGTTCCCGCTGGGCTTCGACACGCTGTTCACCGCCCAGGACAGGATCGCCGGTCTGCCAAGGTCAACCCGAGTGGAGAAGATCTGATGTATGTCGCGGTCAAGGGCGGCGAGCGCGCCATCGACAATGCGCATGGCTGGCTGGCAGAGGAACGCCGGGGCGACCCCACCGTGCCGGAACTGACCATCCCGCAGATCCGCGAGCAGATGCGGCTGGCGGTGAACCGGGTGATGGCCGAAGGCTCGCTTTACGACCCCGACCTTGCCGCGCTGGCGATCAAGCAGGCGCGCGGCGATCTGATCGAGGCGGTCTTCCTGATCCGCGCCTACCGCACCACGCTGCCGCGCCTTGCTGCCGCGCGCCCGGTGGATACCGGGGCGATGGCGGTTGACCGTCGCATTTCGGCGACGTTCAAGGATCTGCCGGGCGGACAGGTGCTGGGGCCGACTTTCGACTATACGCACCGTCTGCTGGACTTTGCGCTGATGGCCGAGGGTGTGGTTCCCGTTCCGGAAGGCACCTCCCCCGAAGCGCCTCCCTCCCCCCGCGTGGGGGAGGGCTGGGGTGGGGGGGCTTCACGCGTCCCGCATGTCACCAGCTTTCTCAACCGCGACGGGCTGATCGAGACGGCTTTGGCCAGCGATGACACGCCCCCCGACCTGACCCGCGAGCCGATGGAGCTGCCCGCCGACCGCCCCCTCCGCCTGCAGGCCCTGACCCGGGGGGACGAAGGGTTTGTCCTGTCGCTGGCCTATTCCACCCAGCGCGGCTATGGCCGGACGCACGCCTTCGTGGGCGAGCTGCGGATCGGCCGTGTCGCCGTCGAGGTCGACATCCCGGAGCTGGGTTTCGCGGTCGAGATCGGCGAGATCGAGCTGACCGAATGCGAGACGGTCAACCAGTTCAAGGGCTCGAGGACCGAGCCGCCGCAGTTCACCCGCGGCTATGGTTTGGTCATGGGCCAGAGCGAACGCAAGGCGATCGCCGTCAGCCTGGTGGATCGTGCCCTGCGCTGGAAGGAATTGGGCGAGGACTTCACCGGGGCCCCGGCGCAGGACGAGGAATTTGTCCTGATGCATGCCGACAACATTCAGGCGACCGGGTTCCTCGAACACATCAAGCTGCCGCATTATGTCGACTTCCAGGCCGAGCTGGAGCTGGTCCGCAAGCTGCGGAGCGAGGCCACGGCGTTGCGGGAGGCGGCGGAATGAGCGAACATCTTGACGCCGGGGCCTACAACTTCGCCTATCTCGACGAACAGACCAAGCGGATGATCCGGCGCGCGATCCTGAAGGGGATCGCCGTGCCGGGCTACCAGGTCCCCTTCGCCAGCCGCGAGATGCCGATGCCCTACGGCTGGGGCACCGGCGGGGTGCAGGTGACGGCAGCCTGTTTGGTGCCCGACGACCGCCTCAAGGTCATCGACCAGGGCGCGGACGACACCACGAATGCTGTCAGCATCCGCCGTTTCTTCCAGCGCACGGCCGGAGTGGCTGTCACGGAAGCCACCGTCGAGGCGACCGTGATCCAGACCCGCCACCGCATCCCGGAAACGCCCCTGACCGCAGGCCAGATCCTCGTCTACCAGGTCCCGATCCCGGAACCCCTGCGCTTTCTGGAACCGCGCGAGACGGAGACGCGGAAGATGCACGAGCTGGAAGAATACGGGCTCATGCACGTCAAACTTTACGAGGACATCGCCCGCCACGGCCAGATCGCGACCAGCTACGCCTATCCGGTCAAGGTCGAGGGGCGCTATGTGATGGACCCCTCACCCATCCCGAAGTTCGACAACCCCAAGCTGTCGTGCAGCCCGGCGATCCAGCTGTTCGGCGCGGGGCGCGAGCAGCGGATCTATGCGCTGCCGCCCTGGACCGAGGCGGTAAGCCTCGATTTCGACGACCACCCGTTCGAGACCTCGAAGGCTCCGCATGACTGCGACCTCTGCGGCGCCAAGGAAAGCTACCTCGACGAGGTGATCACGGACGATCAAGGCGGCAGGATGTTTGTCTGTTCCGACACGGATTTCTGTGCCGGACGGCGGGCAAGGGGACACAAGGGACGGCTTTGGGCGCCCGAGCCGGAGGGCGTTGAATGACGATGATGGAAACGCTGGTGGCCACCGACCGGCCGCTCCTCAAGGTCGAGAGCCTGACCAAACGCTACGGCCCACGCATCGGCTGCGCGGACGTAGGCTTTGACCTCTGGCCTGGCGAAGTGCTGGGGGTCGTCGGTGAAAGCGGGTCGGGCAAGTCGACGCTCCTGTCCTGCCTTGCCGGACATCAGCGTGCGGACCTCGGTCGCATTGCCTATGATGGCCGCGACGTTCTGGCGATGTCCGAGACGGAACGGCGCAGGCTTGGCCGCACCGACTGGGCCTATGTCCATCAGAACCCGCGCGACGGGCTGCGGATGGGTGTGTCGGCGGGCGGAAACGTGGGTGAAAGGCTGATGGCCGTGGGCGCGCGGCACTATGGCGACATCCGCGGCAAGGCAACCGACTGGCTGGGCCGGGTCGAGATCGCCGCTGACCGGATCGACGACCGGCCCTCGGCTTTCTCCGGCGGGATGCAGCAGCGGTTGCAGATCGCGCGGAACCTGGTGACCGGGCCGCGCCTCGTGTTCATGGACGAACCGACCGGCGGTCTGGACGTCAGCGTGCAGGCGCGGTTGCTAGACCTCTTGCGCGGGCTTGTCCGCGACATGGGTCTATCCGTCATCATCGTGACCCACGACCTTGCCGTTGTCCGTCTGCTGGCGCATCGGCTGATGGTGATGAAGTCGGGGCGCGTGGTGGAACAGGGCCTGACCGACCAGGTGCTGGACGATCCGCAGCACGCCTATACGCAGCTCCTCGTCTCGTCAGTCCTGCAGGTGTAAACCTATGATCCGTATCGAGAATCTGTCCAAGTCCTTTATCCTTCACAACCAGGGCGGGACGGTCATTCCGGTCATGGCCAAGGCAGCCCTGAGCGTCAGCCCGGGCGAGTGTGTGGGCCTGACCGGCCAGTCGGGCGCGGGAAAGTCCACGCTGATGCGCATGGTCTATGGCAATTATCTTTCCGCCGGGGGCCGCCTGATGGTCGGCGACACCGATGTCGCCACGGCCGAACCGCGCGAGATCATCGCGCTGCGCCGTCACACGCTTGGATATGTCAGCCAGTTCCTGCGCGTCGTGCCGCGCGTTCCCACGCTGGAGGTGGTGGCCGAGCCGCTCTTGGCGATCGGCATCCCGGTTGCCGAGGCGCGCGACCGGGCGGCCAGGTTGCTGAGGCGGTTGAACGTCCCCGAGCGGCTGTGGTCCCTGTCGCCCACCACCTTCTCGGGCGGCGAGCAGCAGCGGGTCAACATCGCGCGGGGTTTCGCCCAGACCTATCCGGCGCTTTTGCTGGACGAACCCACCGCCAGCCTGGACGCCGCGAACCGCGAGGTCGTGCTGACCCTGATCGAGGAGGCCAAAGTGGGTGGGGCGGCGGTCCTGGGCATCTTCCACGACGAGGGCGCGCGGGCACGGGTCTGCGACCGGCTGGTCGACGTAACCGGCTTCACGCCCGGGCTTGCCGCATGATCTTCGCCATCGTCGGGCCCTCGGGTGCGGGCAAGGACACGCTGATCCGGGGTGTCCTGACCGCCCGTCCCGACCTGCGCCTGGTGCGCCGGGTCATCACCCGCCCGACCGAGGCCGGGGGTGAGGATTTCGAGGGTGTTGCGCCCGAAGACTTTGCCCACCGCCAGATGCGCGGCGACTTTGCCCTGACGTGGGCGGCGCATGGGCTGTTCTACGGCATCCCCAAGGCCGAGGTCGCAGGCCCCGGCGACCTGATCTTCAACGGCAGCCGAGCCGCCTTGCCCGAAGCGGTGCGGGTGTTTCCCGGCCTGACGGTGATCCTTGTGACGGCGCCGCCCGTTGTCCTGGCCGCGCGCCTTTCCGCACGAGGCCGCGAAGCTGCCGAGGACATCCGCGCCCGCCTGACGCGCGCCGCTTTCGAGATGCCTGCGGGGATCGCCTTCCGGACCGTGGTGAACGACCGCTCGCCCGAGATCGGCATCAGCCGCTTGCTGGCGGTGCTTCAGCCGGTAAGGGCGTAGCGATGCAAGAGATGAAAATTGCCCGCCGCGTCCTCGCCGAAGAGGCAAAGGTCTTCGATCCGGAAGGGGCGTGGCAGCACAGGGGCGAAATGGGCACTAAGGGCCGCAAGGACCGGTGCGGGTTCGGCAAGACGGTCGGTCAGTGTCAGATGAAAGCGGAACTCGTCCATCACGAAGGGATAGCCCCAGCGGTCGAGCAGGGTGCGCTGGCGGGCGGAAAGCTGGTCCGGGCGGCGGCGGGCGATTTCGGCTTCGGTCAGCGATGCGCGAAGGTCGTCGGTCCCCTCGACAACTGCGGCCGCCAGATCGAGAAGCGCCGCCTCGCATCCGAGCGGGATGAGGGCCAGGAATCCGTGCAGAACCTCCAGCCGCAACCCTTCGCAGGCGACAGGGGCAAGACGCGCCGCAAGTGCGGCCACCCGGTCGCGGATCACCGTGTCGCCAACGCCCGGTGCCGGGCGGAACGGCGCGCGAAACGTGCCGTGAAAGCCATAGCGCCTTGGATCGGCCGTGATGGCATGGGGATCGCCGATGCCCGAAAGCACGGGTTGCGGCACGGCCTGGCCGGTTTCGGGGCTTCGGCCCAGCCATTCGGCCGCGCGGTGGGCAAAGGCTCCCTCACGCGGGGCGAAATAGACGGCGTAACGGTTCATCTGGTGCATGGCGGCCGGGGTAGCCGGGCTTTGTCACATTGGCGTGACGGGTTGATGTCAGCAGAAGCCAGCGCGTCGCGGAACGCAAGTCAATCGAGGACGACATGACCACTGAGACCATCCTTGCCAATGCGACCCTCGTCTTGCCGGACGAGACCCTGCTTGGACAGGTGCGGATGCTGGACGGCCGGATCGCCGGGATCGCTGCGGGCGGCGCCGTGCCCAACGGGGCCGAGGACTGTGGCGGCGATCTGGTGATGCCCGGCCTCATCGAGCTGCACACCGACAATCTGGAGCGCCATATCGAGCCGCGCCCCAAGGTCGACTGGCCCCATGCCGCAGCGATCATCGCGCATGACGCGGAACTGGCCAGTGTGGGGATCACCACCGTCTTCGACGCGCTGCGCGTGGGGTCTGTCGTGTCGAACGCCAAGGCAAACTACGGGGAATACGCCCGGGCGCTGGCGGACGAAATCCTTGGCCTGCGGTCAGAGGCTGCGCTGAAGATCAGCCATTTCCTGCACCTGCGGGCCGAAGTCTGTTCGGAAACCCTGGTCGAGGAGCTGGACAAGTTCGGCCCCGAGGACCGGATCGGCATCGTCAGCCTGATGGACCATACGCCGGGCGAACGGCAGTTCCGCGACGTGACGCAACTGCGCAAATACGTCATGGGCAAGCACGGGATGAGCGAGGCCGAGTTCGATGGCCATATCGCGGCGCAAAAGGCGCTGTCGGCCCGGTATGGGTCGGTCCACGAGGCCGCCGCCGTCGCTGCCGCCCGTCGCTATGGGGCAGTCCTGGCCAGCCACGATGATACCGAGGCAGCCCATGTCGCGCGGTCGGCCGGACATGGCGCGCATTTCGCCGAGTTCCCGACCACGGTCGAGGCGGCGCAGGCCTGCAACGCGCTGGGGATCAAGGTCATGATGGGAGCCCCGAACCTTGTCAGGGGCGGCAGCCATTCCGGCAATGTCGCGGCGCTGGATCTGGCGAAGGCCGAGCTGCTGGACATCATCTCGTCCGACTACGTGCCATCGTCGCTGTTGTCGGCGGCGCTGATGCTGGGGGACCTGTGGGGCAATGTCGCGCGCGGGGTGGCGACTGTCACGTCGGCTCCGGCCGAGGCTGTGGGACTGTCCGATCGCGGGCGGCTGGAGGTCGGGTGCCGGGCTGACCTTGTCCGGGTCGCGAGGATTGGCCAGGCCGGGGCGCTTCGGGGCGCGTGGGTCCAGGGCAGGCGCATCGGATAGGGCGTGGTCGCGGCACCCGGTCCGGCCTGCCGGTCAGGGTCGGTCCTTGGCGGCAAGGGCCGCGTCGCGCATCTGGGACAGGGTCTGCCGCGGAGTCAGAGCCTCGGGCGAGATGTCGAGGTCCAGCACCGCGCCGGTCCGGCTGGCACGGGCCCGTGCGAAGGCGGCGGGGAAATCCTCGGTCCGTGCGACCCGTTCGGCATGGAAGCCGTAGGATTGCGCGAGCATGGTGAAATCCGGGTTCTCGAGATCCGTCCCCGACACCCGTGCGGGATAGGTGCGTTCCTGATGCGCCCGGATCGTGCCGTAGGTGCCGTTGTTCAGGATCAGGATGATCGGCTGCGCCCCGGCCTGCATCGCTGCGCCAAGCTCCTGACAGGTCATCTGGAAATCGCCGTCTCCGGCAAAGCAGACCACGGTCCGGTCGGGGAAGGCGATCTTTGCCGCGATCGCGGCGGGAACCCCGTAGCCCATCGCCCCCGATTGCGGGGCCAGCAGCCGCGCCTTCGGCCCGAATTTGTAGAACTTGTTCGGCCAGACCGTGAAGTTCCCCGCCCCGTTGGTCAGGATCGCGTCAACGGGCAGCACTTCGCGCAGATGGGCGGTGACGAGGCCCATGTCGACCGGCGACGGTTGCGGACCAAGGCTGAATCCCGCTTCCCAGTCGGCTCGCGCCCCGGCGCGCCAATCTGCCCAACCGCCCCGGACCGGACCCAGCGCCGCCGCGAAAGCGTTCGGGCCGGCCTGGATGCCAAGCGCGGGCTGGTAGATCTTGCCGATCTCCCGGTCCGAGGCATGGACATGGATAATTCGCTGCGCCGGCACCGGGACGGACAGAAGCGTGTAGCCATCGGTGGTCATCTCGCCAAAGCGGACATTGATCGCCAGGATTGTGTCCGACTCGCGGATCAAGCGTTTCACATGGGCTGGCATGCCCACTCCGGCCTCGCCCGCGTAGCAGGGCGAGAAGTTGTCGAACTGATCCTGATAGCGGAAGGCCGCGACAACGGGGATGTCGGAGGCTTCGGCAAAACCCTGGAGTGCGGCCTTCCCGGCCCCGGTCCAGTTGCAGCCGCCGATCAGGATCAGGGGCCGCCGGGCTGCCGCAAGCATCGCATGCACCTCTGCCACGGTCGCGGCATCCGGGGCGGGCTCGGCAACCCGAGCCGGTGCTGTCAGGGGGGCCGAGCCGGACAGGCTGGTCAGCATGTCCTCGGGCAGGGCAATCACCACCGGGCCGGGCCGCCCCGTGATCGCTGTCGTCCAGGCCCGCGCCAGGATCTCGGGGATACGGTCCACATCGTCGATCTCGACCGCCCATTTCGCCATCGTGCCGAAGACGGCCCGGTAGTCGATTTCCTGGAACGCCTCGCGGCCCCGCATGTCGGTGCCGACCTGGCCGACAAAGACGATCATCGGCGCGGAATCCTGCATCGCGGTGTGGATGCCGATCGATGCGTTGGTCACCCCCGGCCCGCGCGTGACGAAGCAGAGCCCCGGTTGGCCCGTCAGCTTGCCCCAGGCCGCCGCCATGAAGGCGGCCCCTCCTTCGTTGCGGCACAGCACGAAATCGAGCGTGCCCTGGGTGTCATGCAGCGCATCCAGCACCGCCAGATAGCTTTCGCCCGGCACGCCGAACCCCTTGGTCGCCCCCAGGGCCACAAGGCATTCCACCAACAGCTGACCACCATTCCGCATCACGTCCGCCCCGATCTGTTTCCCCTGCATCCTGACCGCTTCCGCGCCAGACGGGAAGATCAGGCAACACCAGAAAGGGCCTTCCCTGACGCGACGCGGGGCGGCACCATGTGCGGGCGTGCGGGGAGGGGGCTGCGGATGGAGCTGGGGCTGGGGCGACAGGTGGTGATCGTCACCGGGGCGGCAAGCGGCATCGGTGCCGCCATCGCCCGGATGCTGTCGACCGAAGGCGTTGGCGGGCTGATGCTGACCGACCGGGATGCAACGGGACTGTCCCGGGTCGCCTCCGGCCTGCAAGGTCCGGTCGGGACCGTGGTTGCGGACCTTGCCGACAGCGCGGCGGCGGCAGAGGTTACAGAGGCGGCGGTTGCGCGCTTCGGTCGGATCGACGGGCTGGTCAACGCGGCGGGGCTGACCACACGGGGGTCCTTCGTGACGGGCAGCGCCGAGATCTGGGACCAGCTTTTCGCGGTGAATGCGCGGGCGGGGTTCCTGCTGATGCAGGCCGCCATCGCCGACATGACGCGGCGCAGGGCGGCGGGGGCCATCGTCAACATCCTGTCGATGAACGCCCATTGCGGCATTCCGGACCTGGCGATCTATGCGGCCACAAAGGGAGCGATGGCGACGCTGACGAAGAACGCGGCCAATGCCCATATGGCCGACCGCATCCGGGTGAACGGGATCAACCTGGGATGGGTCGCGACTGCGACCGAGCATCGGATACAGGCTACCCTTCTGGGGGAGGACTGGGAGGCGAAGGTTGCAGAAACCCAACCGCTGCGCCGCCTTGTCAGGGCGGAAGAATGTGCGCGTCTGGCGGTGTTCTTGCTGTCGGAGGCCTCCATCCCGATGAGCGGGGCGGTGATCGACTTCGAGCAGAAAGTGGCGGGGGCGATATGACCGACCCGGCACCGCCGCGTGATTTCGAGGCGCTGCGGGCGGCGCTGGTGGCGCGGTCGGGGCGATTGTCCAAGCGGCTGTCGCAGGTGGCGCAGTTCTTTCTGAACCACCCCGAGGAGGTCGCGGTGTCCACGCTGGTCCGGCTGGCCGACCTGGCCGGAGTGCCGCCCGCGACGATCACCCGCTTTGCCAAGGAGTTGGGGTTCCAGGGATTCTCGGACCTGCAACTGGTGTTCCGCGAGCGGCTTCTGGGCCCGCGACTGCCCTATGCGGAACGGCTGTCGGGCGTTGGCGACAGTGATCTGGACCAGCCCGGCACGGTGTTCGGCAGTTTCGTGCAGGCGGCGGTGCAATCGCTGATGCGGATCGAAGAGGCGCTGGACCGGGCAGAGCTGGAGGCCTGCGTCGACGTGCTGGCCACCTCGGAGGTCGTGCATGTCGCGGCGGCGCGGGGGGCCTTCGGGCTGGGGGCCTATACGGTCTACGGCTTGGGCAGTATCGGGCGGCGGGCGCAGCTGATCGACAATCTGGGGGCCATGCGCGGGATGCAGGTTTCGGCGATGGGACCGGGTGATACGCTTCTGGCGATGACCTTCGACGACTACACGCCCGAGACGGTGGAGGTCGTGAAGCTGGCGGTCGCGCGGGGCCACCGGGTGCTGGCGATCACCGACAATGCGCTCAGCCCGGTCGCCGGGCTGGCGACGCATGTCCTGTATGTCAACGAGGCACGGCTGGGCCATTTCCGCAGCCAGATCCCGGCGATGGTGGTGGCGCAGGCGATGATCGTGGGGCTGGGGCGCAGGCTGGGCACGATTGAAGCCACTCAGAATCCGAAAAATGAAAAATCCTTTGCATCGACTCGGCGATTGGCCAAGGATGCCCCGGGGAGGGCCTGATGATGCACAGCCGGTTCGACTTTGCCGGAGCCGAAGTCGTGGTGGTCGGTGCCAGCCGGGCCGGAATCGGTGCGGCCATTGCGCGGGCGTTCCAGGATGCGGGCGCGACGGTCGCGATCACGGGGGCAGAGGCAGAGCCTGCGGCGGAAGATGCCGGCCGGTTCGGCTATACGCAGCTTGATGTGACGGACGGCGCGGCGGTCAGGGATTTTGCCGCGGGTCATGAACGGGTTGACGTTCTGGTCAACTGCGCCGCGATCACGGCGCGGGGCGAGGAACTGGTGCCGGACTTCTTCGCGCATGTCGTCGACGTGAACCTGCACGGCACCTTCCGGATGGCCGCGGCGTTCCATTCCCAGCTGAAAGCCGCGAAAGGGGCGCTGATCAACATCGCCTCGATGTATGCGATGTTCGGCAGCCCGAAGAACCCCGCCTACGGGGCCTCGAAGGCGGCGGTGGTGCAGTTGACGAAGTCGCTGGCGATTGCCTGGGCGGGGGATGGCATCCGGGTCAATGCTGTGGCTCCGGGCTTCATCGTCACCCAGCAGTCCGCACGCAGCCGGACCGATCCGGCCCATGTCGCCGCCGTGAACCTGCGGACCCCGATGGGCCGCTGGGGCGAGCCGGAGGATATTGTCGGGCCGGTCCTCTTTCTTGCCTCGCAGGCCGCAGGCTTCATGACCGGCACCTGCCTTGCCATCGACGGGGGGTATTCCGTTGCCTGACCTTTCCACCATCGGCGCGGCAGTTGTCGGCACCGGCTTTATCGGCACGGTACATCTGAACACTTTGCGGCGGCTGGGGATTCCTGTCGTGGGCGTCCTGGGGTCCAGCGCCGCGCGGGGGGCGGACCGGGCGCGGGCCCTAGGTGTCGCAAAAGCTTACGGGTCGCTGGACGAACTGCTCGCCGACGCGGCGGTGCAGGTGGTGCATGTCACCTCGCCCAACGTGGCGCATTACGGACAGGTGAAGGCGATCCTGGCGGCAGGCAAGCATGTGATTTGCGAAAAGCCGCTGGCCATGACATCGGCACAGTCTGCGGAAATGGTGGCGATGGCGCGGGCCAGCGGAAAGGTCGCGGCGGTCTGCTACAACACGCGGTTCTATGCGCTGAACCAGCATGCCCATGGCATGATGCGGGCGGGAGAACTGGGCGATCTGCGACTGATCACCGGGCATTTCCATCAGGACTGGCTGGCCAAGGACACCGACTGGAACTGGCGGCTGGAGGCGGCAGAGGGCGGCCCGCTGCGCTCGGTCAGCGACATTGGCACGCATTGGGTGGACCTCACGAACTTTGTCACGGGCCAAAAGCCGGTGTCGGTGATGGCCGACCTTGCGACCTTCATCCCTGAACGGCAGAAACCCCTTGGCCCGGTAGAGACGTTCACCACCTCCAAGGGTTCCACCGAGACGCGGAAGATCGAGACGGACGACGCCGCCACCATCCTTCTGCGCTATGGCAACGGCGGACGGGGGATGATGTCCACCAGCCAGGTCAGCCATGGGCGGCGGGGGCTGTTGTGCTGGGACATTTCCGGTTCCAAAGCCTCGGCCGCCTGGTCCGCCGAACACCCCGAGGACCTGTGGATCGGCCACCGCGACGCGCCGAACCAGGTCCTCCTGCGCGACCCGTCGCTGATGAACCCGACCGGAGCCGCCGCCGCCTTCATGCCCGGCGGGCACCCCGAAGGCTTTGCCGACACCTGGGCCGCCTTCTTCAGCCAGGTCTACCGGGACGCGGCGCGCGGGGGACGAGGCCCGGAGTCCACCTGGGCCACCTTCGAGGACGGCCACACCGAAATGCTCTTTTGCGACGCTGTTCTGGCGAGCGCGGCGCGCGGAGCTTGGGTCGACGTGGCAAAAGGGTAGGGTGAGGGGACCGGGATGCAGCTGGGGATTCTGACCGCACCATTTGCTGACACGCCGCTTGAGGCCGTCGCCGACTATGCCGCCGGCGCTGGTTTCGAGGCTCTGGAGATCGCCTGCTGGCCGCAAGCCGGGGGCGAGACGCGGCGCTATGCCGGGACAGCGCATCTGCCGATCGAGGACATGTCCGCCGCACGGGGCGGAGAGATCATGGGGATGCTGAAGGCCAAGGGACTGACGGTCTCGGGTCTTGGCTACTATCCCAACTCGCTTCACGCCGATGTAGCCCATCGGGACGCCGTCATCGGCCACCTCAAGAAAGTCATCACCGCCGCCGGGCTGATGGGCGTCAGGGTTGTCAACACCTTCGTCGGTGGCAACCGGACCCTGACGGTAGACCAGAACTGGACCCGCGCGGTCGAGATTTTCACCCCCATCGTCGCCCATGCCAAGGCAAATGGCGTGACGCTGGCCTTCGAGAACTGCCCGATGATCTTCAGCAATGACGAATGGCCGGGCGGGCACAACATCGCTTATGCACCCCGCATCTGGCGGCGGATCTTCGAGACCTGGGGCGACGCGGTGGGGATGAACTACGATCCCAGCCATCTCGTCTGGCAGATGATCGACGCCGGGCGTTTTGTCCGCGAGTTCGGGCCGCGCATGGTGCATGTCCATGCCAAGGACCTGATGATCGACCGCGACGGGCTTTACGACCACGGCATCCTTTCGGCGGGGATGGGCTGGCAGGTGCCCCGCATGCCGGGACTGGGAGAGGTTGACTGGCCGGATTTCTTCGCCAACCTTTACCGGGCGGGCTACGATGGCCCGATCATCATCGAACACGAAGACCGCAGCTTTGAAGGCTCCGACGCGAAAATCAAACGCGGCTTCGCACTCGCGCGGGACATCCTGCGCCCCTACGTCAAGTAACCCAACGACAACCAACGATCTGGGAGGATCACGATGAAACGACTGCTTCTTGGAACCGCGCTGACCTTTGGTCTGGCCGGGATGGCTGCCGCCGAAGGCTACAAGATCGGCATCTCGAACACCGTGCAGGGCAATGGCTGGCGCGAGCAGATGGTCTGCGCGATGAAGGCCGAGGCGCTGGCTTCGGGCAAGGTGGAAAGCCTGAACATCGCCCACCGCAACACCGACGCGGCGGGCCAGCTGGAAGACATCCGCAACCTGATCCAGGCGGGTGTGAACGCGATCGTCGTGAACCCGTCGAACGCCGAAGGCATCAACGCGGCGATCAAGGAAGCGACCGATGCGGGCATCGTCGTGGTGGCCGTCGATCAGGCGGTGACGGAACCTTCGGCCTACATCCTGTCGAACAACCAGACCGAATACGCCTATCTTGGCGCGAAGTGGCTGTTCGAGCAGATGGGCGGCAAGGGGGCCGTCGTCTACATGCGCGGGGCCGCGGGTGCGGGCGCTGACAACGACCGCGATGTCGGCTTCAAGAAGGCGATGGCCGAGTTCCCGGACATCACCGTGGCTCAGGAAGTCTTCACCGGCTGGCAGCAGGACCAGGGCAAGCAGCAGATCAACGACATCATCGCGGCGGGCGTGCCGTTCCAGGGCATCTGGACGAGCGGCATCGACAACGTGATCGTTGATGCGATGGTCGAATCCGGCGCGCCGCTGGTGCCGATCGTCGGGGCCGACAATGCGGGCTTCGTGGGCCAGCTCTCGTCGGTCGAGGGCCTTCAGGGTGCTGCCGTGACCAACCCCGGCTCGGTCGGTGGCGCGGGTGTGGCGCTGGCGATCCAGATCCTCGACGGCAAGATGCCGGCCGAAAAGACCGTGCTGGTGAACCCGGCCCTGTGGGAAAACGTGACCGACGAGGGCAAGGCCAAGCTTGCAGCGGCGGCCAACCCGAACCTGTCGCCGGAATGGCCGGTTTCGGTGTCGATCGATGGCTGGACCAGCTACACGATGGACCAGATCATCGCCTGCAAGGGCCCGGGCGAATAGGCCAGCCCGGTTGATTCAATCCGGCCCCCGGGGATTGCCTCCGGGGGTCGCTTTCCCCTGACTGAAAGCCCGCCATGCCGGATGCCGCCGAGGCAGTTCCTGACGCCGTTCTAGACGCCACGGGCGTCGCCAAGCGATTTGGCGCGGTGCAGGCTCTGAGGGACGCCTCGCTGCGGGTCGGGCCGGGACAGGTCGTGGCACTGATGGGGGCGAACGGGGCCGGGAAATCCACTTTCGTCAAGATCCTGACCGGGGTCCTGAAACCCGATGCGGGCCATGTGAAGATCAGGGGCCGCGACAGTGCCGTCGCCAACCCTGCCGGAGCGCGGAAATGGGGGCTGGTGCCGGTCTACCAGGAGCCCTCGCTGATCCCGGACCTTTCGGTCGCCGACAACCTGCGCCTCGGCGATACGGGGGTGGAACCGTTCCGGCACTGGGTCTCGGAACTGGGTCTGCCGGACCTCTCGCCCGAGGCGATGATCCGCTCGCTGCCTTTGGCGTCGCTGCGCATCGTGGACCTTGCCCGCGCGCTGGCCATCGAGCCTGACGTGCTGCTGCTGGATGAACTGACCGCCGCCCTGCCGACCGATCTGGTGGACCGTGTCCTGAAGGTCGTCCGCGCCCAGGCCGACGCGGGACGGTCGGTCATCTACATCTCGCACCGCTTAACGGAAATCGCGGCGATCTGCGACCGGGCCACCGTGCTGCGCGACGGGCAGACGGTGGGCGATGTGAAGATCGAGCCGGGGATCGAGGAGCGCATTGTCGAGATGATGCTGGGCGGAGCCGTCACTGCGGCCGTCGCCGAAGCGCGCGCCGTGACGCCGGAAGCCGCCGGGACGCCGCGCCTTCGTGTCCGCAGCCTGAAGACCGGCACCCGCCTGACCGATGTCTCGTTTGACCTTCACGCGGGCGAGGTTCTGGGCGTTGTCGCGCTGGAAGGCCAGGGCCAGGACGAGCTGTTTGACGTGCTGGCGGGGAACCGCAAGGCCAGCGCGGGGACGGTAGAGGTGGACGGCAACCCCAGGTCCTTCTCTCACCCCGCCGACGCCATCGCTGCCGGGCTGACGCTGGTTCCCGGCGACCGGGCGCATGCGCTCCTCATGTCCCGTTCGGTCCGCGAAAACATCGCGGTGCCGCTTCTGGCCGACGTCCGCAACTGGGGCGCGATCCGGATGGGTGAGGAGGCCACAAGGGTCGCCCAGGCCATCGAGACGCTGCAGATCGACACCCGCGCGCAGGGCGAAGTGCGCAGGCTGTCGGGGGGCAACCAGCAGAAGGTCACCATCGCCCGCTGGATCGCCAAGGGAGTGCAGACGCTGCTGCTGTTCGACCCCACGCGCGGGATCGACATCCGCACCAAGCGGCAGATCTACGGCCTTGTGCGCGACCTGGCCAACCAAGGGGCGGCGGTCCTGTTCTACACCTCCGAGCTTGCCGAGATCCGGCTTGCCTGCGACCGGGCGGTGGTGATCTTCAACGGTCGCGTCGTGGACATCATCGACGCCCGGGACGCGGATGAGGCGACCCTGATGCGCGCGGCCTACGGCCTGACCGAAAAGGCACCGGCATGAAGTGGACGCCTCTCATCCTTGCCGCACATGCCCCGCCCCTCCGGTGGGAAGAGGATGGAAGTGCCACGTCCCGAGCCAGGGGCCGGTCATGAAGCGCTGGATCGACGCGAACGCCTGGACGCTGGGCCTTGCCGTGCTGCTTGCGGCCCTGCTTCTGGCGACAAAGATCATCCAGCCCGGATTCGGCGCTTCGGGCCTCGACAGCCTGGCCCGCGCGGCGCTGCCCTTTGCGCTGGCCACCGTGGGCATGGCGATCGTCGTGATCGCCGGGGGCATCGATCTGTCCATAGCCGCGATGATGGCCGTCGCCAGCGTCACGGGCGCGGTGCTTATGGATGGCGCAACGGACGCGCAATCCGTGGTGATCGTCCTCGGCGTCCTTATCGTCGGCCTTGCGATGGGCGCGATCAATGGCGTTCTGATCGTCGTTTCCAAAGTTCCCGACATCGTCGTCACCCTCGCCATGCTTTTCGTCTGGCAGGGGGTGGCCCTTCTGATCCTGAACGCGCCCGGAGGTGCCGCCGCCGCCTGGCTGCGCGCACTGTCGGCAGGCGGTGTCCCCGGCTTGGTCTGGCTCCCCCGGGCTGTCGTTTTCCTGGCCATGGTGACCATGCTCATCTGGCTTCCGATCCGCCGCTCCAAACTGGGCCTGCGGCTTTACGCCATCGGCTCCGACCCGCTTGCGGCCTTCCGCTCGGGCGTGCCCGTCGGGCAGACCCGCATCATCGCTTACGCCCTTTGTGGCCTCTTCGCTGCCCTTGGCGGGCTTGCAGTCACCATGAGCACCGGGATCGGCGAACCGATCCCTGGCCCCTACCTCCTCGCCTCGGTCGCGGCGGTGGTGCTGGGCGGCGTGGTGCTGGGGGGCGGCAGGGGCGGCATCGTCGGACCGATCCTCGCCGTTTTCATCCTGCGCACCGTGCGGATGGACCTGACGCTTCTCTCGGTCGACCCCAACGTTGCCGCGATCATCGAGGGCACGATCATGGTCGCCGTGGTGATGTTCGGCGCGGTTCTTGCGACGCGGGGGCGCACAAAATGACCATGACCGACACCCCCACCGCGCTGAACCGCCTTGGCCGCCTGATGGTCGACCGGCCGCTCCTGCCGCTGATCGGCCTGCTGATCCTGCTGGTCGCCGTGCTGGCCGTCCTGAACCCCGGCGTCCTCAGCATGTTCTGGGCCAGCAATACGCTGAAGATCGCGATCCCGCTGGCGATGCTTGCCGCCTGCCAGACGCTGACCATGCTGACCGGCGGCATCGACCTTTCGGTGGGCACCGTGGCCACTATCGCCGCCTACCTGACGGCTACCCTGTCGCCGCTGATCGGAGTGCCCCCGGCCTTCGCCATCGCACTGGCGAGCGCCGTTCTGATCGGCCTCGTCAACGGCTTCGGCATCGCCATCTGCCGCGTCCACCCGCTGATCATGACGCTGGGCACGGCGCTGATCGCCACGGGCTGCCTTCTCGTCTACCAGCGTTATGTCATCGCCACCGGAGTGTTGATCCCCGATTTTCTCCTCTGGCTCGGCACCGGCCGCAGCTTCGGCCTGCCGAACAGTCTGGTCCTGTTCATCCCCTTCGCCGCGCTGATCATCTGGGCGCAGCGCCGCAGCGGGTTTGGCCGCCTGCTCTACGCCATCGGTGCGAACGAGGCCACCGCGCGGCTGTCGGGCGTCCGCGTCTGGCAGGTCCACCTGACGCTTTACACCCTGTCCAGCGTGATCGCCGGGATCACCGGCCTGCTTTATCTTGGCCAGATCAAGACCGCCTCGCTGTCGCTGGCGCTGCCCCTCGACCTGCCCTCGGTCGCCGCAGCGGTGATCGGCGGCACCTCGATCTTCGGCGGGCGGGGCGGCTATGGCGGCACCATCGTCGGCGCGCTGATCCTGACGGTGCTGACCTCGATGCTGACGCTGATGCAGATCCCCGAGGGCGGGCGCCGCATCCTGTTCGGCCTGATCATCCTGGCGGTCACCGCGCTTTTCATCCGTCTGACCGAACGCAGCTGAAAGGGCTTATCATGGCAAAGTTCCGCATCGTCGGCATCAGCTTTGACCACATGCACATGGGCGACCTGCTGCGCTGCGTGCATGACCACCCCGACGCCGAGATCGCCGGCATCTTCGACCCGGACCGCCGCACAATGCAGCGCGCCGTCGACACGTTCGGCATTCCCGCCGAAAGGGTGTTCACCGACTTCGACACCTGCATGACCGCCACGAAACCCGACCTTGCCATTCTTTGCGCTGCCACCGCGAACCATGCGGACTACACGAAACGCCTCGCCGCCTTTGGCGTCCATGTCTTCGTCGAAAAGCCCTTCGCCGCCTCGGTCGCCGATGCCCACGCGATGATCGACGCCGTCGCGCCCACCGGCAGATACCTGGCGATCAACTGGCCGCTGCGCTGGGTGGAAAGCCACATCACCGCCAAAAGGCTGGTGGACGAGGGCATGATCGGCGAGGTGATCGAGATCCACTCCTATGGCGGCAACCGGGGGCCGCTGTATCACGTGGCCGACAAGATCGAGGTCAGCCGCGAAGAAGTCGAGCAGCAGAAGCCGACCTCCTGGTGGTACAAACGCGCCTCCGGGGGCGGCAGCCTCTTGGATTACCTGGGCTACGGCGCCACCCTCGGCACCTGGTATCGGAACGGCGAGGCCCCGCTGGAAGTCACCTGCGTCACGGATGAGACGCCGGGGATCGAGGTCGACCAGCACTCCGTGACCATCTGCCGCTATGCAAAAGGCCTGTCGAAGATGGAAACCCGCTGGGGCACTTTCACCGACCCCTGGGTGATCCAGCCGCAGCCGAAATGCGGGTTCATCCTGGTCGGAACCGAGGGCACCATCGCCAGCTGGGACTATGCCGACCATGTCACCGTCCAGACCCGCGCGAACCCCGAGCCAATCCCGATCCCGGCAGACCCGCTGCCGCCCGGAGGCCGCAACGCCATCGAATACGTCCTTGGCTGCATCACCCGGAGCGAGCCGCTGACCGGACCTCTTGACCCTGCCGTCAGCCTGATCGGCCAGCGCATCGTCGACACTGCGGCCCGGTCCGCCCGCGAAAAGCGCAGCCTGCCGCTGATCCCATGAGCGCACCCGACGCCGACAGCTATGCCCTGAAATCGACCGCCCTGGCCGAGGTCGCAGCACCCGACCTGCCCTATCAGCCGCCGATGCCCCGCGCCTACCGGCCCCGGATCGGGGTGATCGGGGCGGGCGGCATCGTCAGTGCCCACCTTGATGCCTATCGCACGGCGGGGTGGGAGGTGGCGGCGATCTGCAACCGCTCGCGGTCGAAAGCCGAGGCCCGGGCGGCAGAGTTCGCCCTCCGTGCCCGTGTCACCGACCGGTGGCAGGACGTTCTGGACGACCCGGCCATCGACGTGGTCGACATTACCCCGCATCCCGCCGACCGGCTGCCGATCATCGAAGCGGCCCTTCATGCCGGCAAGCATGTGCTGTCGCAAAAGCCCCTCGTTCTGGATCTGGAGGACGGGCGGCGGCTGGTAGCCCTTGCGCGGGACCGGGCGGTCAAGCTTGCGGTCAACCAGAACGGCCGCTGGGCACCGCATCTGTCCTGGATGCGCGAGGCGGTGCGGGCAGGCCTGATTGGCGACGTCATCGGCGCCCATGTCAGCATTCACTGGAACCACGGCTGGATTGCGGGAACCGAGTTCGAGCGGATCGAGGATCTGATCCTGTATGATTTCGGCATCCACTGGTTCGACTTCCTGCGCAGCATTACCGGACGTCGGGCGCAAAGCGTCTTTGCGATGGCAGGCATGGCGACAGGTCAGACGGCAGGAGTGCCGCTTCTGGCGCAGGTGCTGGTGCAGATGGAGGGCGGGCAGGCCTCGTTGGTCTTCGATGGGGCCACCCCTTACGGCGCGCGCGACACCACGACCATCACCGGCACCAGGGGCACGCTGGTCAGCGACGGACCCGACCTTGGCAAACAGGCGGTGACACTGACCACCGCTGCCGGGATCGCCCGACCGCAGCTTTCCGGCACCTGGTTCAACGACGGCTTCCGGGGGGCGATGGGCGCGCTTCTGGTGGCGATCGAAGATGGCAGCGAACCGGCGAACGGGGCAGAGGAGAACCTGGAAAGCCTTGCCCTGGCCTTCGCGGCGATCCAGTCGCGCCGCACCGGCAGCATTTGCGCCGTGGGGGCAGTCACGGCGATTGACGTCTGATCGGGCAATCTGAGTTGGAAGCTACAGGATCTCGTCGACGTTGGGGCCCCAGGTGTCGGACAGGGCAAAGCCGCGCGGGAAGGGGTCGGTCGGATCAAGCCCGATCTGCGAGAAGCCGTAGATCCAGGCTCGTCCGGTGACGCGGGGCAGGACGGCAGGACGGGTGCCGACCCTCGTCTCGCCGGTCAGTTCCACCTTGAAGGTCGAGCCGATGATGGATCTGGAGGTCAGGACGTCGCCCACCTTGACCAGCCCGCGGGCGTGCATGGTGGCAAGATTGGCCGAGGAGCCGGTGCCACAGGGGGACCGGTCCACCCGGCCCGGCTTTAGCACGGTGCAGGTCCGGACGGTGTCGCCCTGGATGTCGCGGAACATGACGTGGGAGAACTGGTTGATCTGCGGCAGTTCGGGGTGCCGGACCGGCACCTTCGACATGAGTTCGTCGAGGATCGACATTCCCGCCCGCATCAGCCGTTGCGCGTTCCCGGGCTCGATCGTCAGCCCGACCCGAGCCACGTCGATCAGCCCGTAGAAGCAACCGCCAAAGGCCACGTCCACCTTGATCCGGCCGAACTCTGCCGTCTCAACCTCCAGGTCCAGGTCTTGCACGAACGACGGCGAGGTGTTGATCGAAGCCGAGGTCACCTTGCCATCCCGACAGGAGGCGGTCACCGTCACCAGCCCGGCTGCGGTGTCGAGCGTCAGGACTGTCTCTGGCTCTTTCATCGCGATCATGCCGGTTTCAAGCAGCGCGGTCGTGACGCAGATCGCATTCGACCCCGACATCGGATGCGCCCGGTCCGGTTGCAGCACGATGAAACCTGCGTCGGCCTCGGGGCGCGTCGGCGGCAGCAGCAGGTTCACCGTCATCTGGGCAAAGCCGCGCGGTTCAAGGCAGACCATGCGGCGCAAGCTGTCATCGTCCGTGTTCAGATGCACCAGCTTGTCCAGCATGGTCGCCCCCGGCACGTCCAGCGTCATCGAGGTGATGACCTTGCCGATCTCGCCCTCGCAATGGACATCCACGGTTTGCAGCGTCTTCTTCCACCGCATCGGGGCCTCATCTGGAATGATTATCGTGCAGACTTGATGTAGACACGATCCGAGGGAAAGCCGCAAGCGGTTCCGTGGCGATGGTCCGGTCTAGGGGGTCGTGACGCGGGCGGCAAAGGCGCGGGCCTCGGCCGGGGACTGGCCGGTCCCTGCCTGCCGCAGGACGGCAAGCCAGTCGGTGCCCGGAAAATCACGGGCCATCAGATCGGGCAAGGATGCACCGCCTGCAACGGCCTCGGCGCACAGGGCTTTCAGGCGCGCCTGTGCGTCGGGTCGCGGCATCTGCCGGGCCAGTGCAAAGCTGAGCGTTTCGGCATGGATCAGCCCGGAGCCTTCGGACAGCGGGCGCGCCATGGCGGCGGCATCGGGATGCAGATCCCGGGCCAGATCACCTGCAAGCGAAAGGGCGCGCGCCGTCAGGATGCACAGCTGCGGCACAGTCAGCCATTCGGTGAACCAGGCCGCCCCGTCGCGCTGCTGTCGGTGCAGAGCGGCCCCTTGCAGCGTTGCCGCCAATCCCTGAACCGTCCGCGCCAAAGCCACCAGGGTCGATGGGCCGACCGGATTATCCTTCTGCGGCATGGTCGAGGACCCGCCACCCCCACCCGGAGAGACTTCGGCAAGCCCGGACTGTGACATCAGGAAAAGGTCTTCGCCCATCTTGCCCAGCGATCCCGCCAGCCCGGCAGCCCATCCCGCCAGACGCGACATGCCGGACCGATCGGCGTGCCAGGAATGCCCGGGATCGGCCAGCCCAAGCGCCTTCGCCAGCCCCGCACGAACCTGGAGAGCCTCTGGCCCAAGGGCCGAACCGGTTCCCGCCGCGCCCGACAGCGACACTTGCAGCTCTGCCGCCCGAAGCCCGGGCAGGTCATCGCGCCAGCCCAAGAGGGGCCAGCCCCAGCCTGCCACCACCGCGCCGAACGTCGTCGGCGTCGCCACCTGCCCATAGGTGCGCGCGGCCATCGGCAGGTCGGCGTGGGTGCTTGCCAGCCCGGCCAGACGCCCGAGCAGGGTGTCCAGCCGTGCCGCCCACAGGTCCAGCACCCGCCGCAGCCGCAGGGCAAGGGCCGTGTCCATGATGTCCTGGCTGGTTGCGCCCCAGTGCAGATACTGCATCGGCTCGGGTGCCTCGGCCGCCTTGCGGAAGGCCGCCAGCAGACCCGGCACCGGCACGCCGTTTTGCGCCGTCGCCGCTGCCAGTGCCGACGGATCGATCACCACTTCCCGCGCGGCCCGGTCGATGAAGGCTGCAGCCGTCTCCGGGATCAGACCGAGATCGCCCTGCACACGGGCCAGCGCGCCCTCGACCAGAAGCATCGCCCTGACCTCGGCGCTGTCCGAGAAAAGCTGCGCCGTTTCGTCATCGCCCAGGAGCCGGCGGTAGATCGCGGAATCTGCGGGGCTTGCGGGCATGTCCGTCAGGCTGCCTTGCCAAGGTCAAGGATCGCCCGGGCCTGTTGCCAGGTCGCCACCGGGCGCTGATAGCGGTCGCAGAGGTCGATCACCCGACGCACAAGCGCCGCGTTCGACGGGGCAAGCCGGTCGCGGTCCAACCGCACGTTGTCCTCAAGGCCCGTGCGCGCATGCCCGCCCGAACCAACCGCCCAGTCGTTCAGCGCGAACTGCGCCGGTCCGATTCCGGCGGCGCACCATTGCACATCGGGTCCGAACAGCCGCTTCACCGTGTGGATGTAGAAGTCGAACACGTCGCGGTCGGCGGGCATGGCGTTCTTCACCCCCATCACGAACTGCACATAGGGTTTGTCCGTGATCTGGCCAGCCTGCCACATCTGATGCGCTTTCAGGATATGGCTCAGGTCGAAGGCCTCGATCTCGGGCTTGACGCCATAGGTCACCATTTCCGAGGCCAGCCAGTCCACCAGATCGGGCGGGTTTTCGTAGACCCGGGTTGGAAAGTTGTTCGACCCGACCGAAAGGCTTGCCATGTCGGGCCGCAGCGGCAGCATCCCGCCCCGCGCATGCCCGGCGCCGGACCGCCCGCCGGTCGACAGCTGCACGATCATTCCGGGGCAATGGGTGCGCAGCCCCTCCAGCAGCCGGGCGAACCTTTCGGGGTCCGAGGTGGGTTTCCCCTCGTCGTCCCGCACATGGCAATGGGCGATGGTGGCCCCGGCCTCGAACGCCTCCTGCGTGGACTCGACCTGTTCGGCAATGGTGATCGGAACCGCCGGGTTGTTCGCCTTGGTCGGCAGGGAGCCGGTGATGGCGACGCAGATGATGCAGGGATCAGACATCGAGGAACACCGTCTCGCCCTCGCCCTGAAGGCGGATGTCAAAGCGGTAGTGCCCGGGGCCGACCTTCCGGGCCATGAGCGTCTCGCGGCGATGGGCCTGTTCGATCAGGCCAAGCACCGGGTCGGCGCTGTTGTCCTCGTCCTCGAAATACATCCGGGTCTGAAGCCCGATGTTGATGCCGCGCGCGACGATCCACAGACTGACATGCGGGGCCATCGGGCGACCGTTGCGGCCCGGGACGACGCCCGGCTTGACGGTCTGAAAGCCCCAGACGCCGGTGTCAAAGTCCGAGATCACCCGCCCCCAGCCCCGGAAGCCCGGCGCGCAATCCCTGTGGCGCGGGTCCTCGGGGTGCGGATAGATACCTGCGGCATCCGCCTGCCAAAGCTCCAGAAGCACGTCCTTGACCGGAGCGCCGGTGCCGTCCAGCACCACGCCTTCGACGCGGATCCTCTCGCCCGGGGCATCCGGTCCGGCGATGTCCTGGCCCAGCTCGTGACGGAAGATCGAAAAGCCTGCCGCCCCCGGGGCAAGGCCGATGTGGACATATGGCCCGGCGGTCTGGGACGGGCTTTCCTTCAAATAGGTCAACGGCTGCGGCATTTCAGTTCCCCTCCGGCCGGTTCTCGAACAGCGTTGACCGCCGCCCTCGCAGGATGATGTCGAACTTGTAGGCCAGGCAATCCAGCGGGATCGCCGCGTTCAGGTCCAGCGGCGCGATCAGCTGGTCGATGGCGCGCGGGTCGGTGATCGTGTTGACGATGGGACACTGACGGATCAGGGGATCGCCCTCGAAATACATCTGGGTGATCAGCCGCTGGCTGAACGCGCTGCCGAAGACCGAGACATGGATATGCGCGGGCCGCCAGTTGTTCACCCAGTTGCGCCAGGGATAGGCTCCGGGCTTGACCGTACGGAAGCAGTAGAACCCGTCCTCGTCCGTCAGGGTCCGTCCGCAGCCGCCGAAATTCGGGTCGATGGGCGCAAGGTAGCTGTCCTTCCTGTGCCGGTAGCGCCCGCCCGCATTGGCCTGCCAGATCTCGACCAGCGTCCGGGGCACCGGCCGGCCGTTTTCGTCCAGCACGCGCCCATGCACGATGATCCGCTCGCCCACCGGATCACCGGTCTTGGCGAAGTTTCGGATCAGGTCGTTGTCGATCGGATCGATGTCACTGTGCCCGAAGGTCGGCCCAGTGATCTCGGACAGCGAGCCTTCCAGCGACAGCATCGCCAGCCGCGGGCTGCGGGGAACGCTGGTCTTGTAGTCGGGCACATGTGCCTGTGGCTGCCAAAGCCGGTCGCGCTGGTGGAACTCGGCGGGTTTCATCTGACCTCTCCAGTCGGTGCGGTGGCCATGTCGGCAAAGGTTTCCCTGGCGATCTTGATAGCCTGATTGGCACGCGGCACGCCCGCATAAATCGCGACATGCAGAAGCGCCTCCATCACATCCGCCTCGCTTGCGCCGGTGTTGGCCGTGGCGCGGATGTGCATGGCAAGCTCGTGGTCGTTGCCGAGGCCCGCAAGCAGAGCAATCGTCAGCATGCTGCGTTCGCGCAGGCTGATCGTGTCGCGCGCCCATACATGGCCCCAGGCGGCATCGGTGATCAGAGCCTGGAACGGGGCATCGAAGGCGGTCTTGGCGGACTCGGCCCGATCCACATGTGCGTCACCCAGAACCCTCCGACGGGTCGCCATGCCGGTTTTCGCAAGATCAGCCATTGGCATGCGCCTTCAGGAACGGGGCGACAAGGTCTGCCCAGGCTTCGGGAGTTTCGACCGGCGGCAGATGACCCGCCCCGGCGATTTCATGGAAGGCTGCGCCCGGGATCAGCGCCGCCGTATCGCGCACGACCTGCGACGGCGTGGCGGCGTCTTCCGACCCTGCAATCGCCAGCACGGGCAGACGCAGGGCCGAGGTCGGCGCACGGTGGTCCGCATCGGCCAGCGCGGCACAGGCGGCGGCGTAGCCCTGCGCCGACGTCCGCGCCAGCGTCGTCCGCCACAGCGCGCACCCGGGCGTCGCGCGGAAGGGTGCTGCAAACCAGCGCTCCATGATCGCGTCGGCAATGCTTTCCACCCCGCCAGCCTCGACCGCGGCGATCCGCGCGTGCCAGGCCTCGGCCGTCCCGAGCTTTGCCGCCGTGTTCGACAGGACCAGCGCCCGCACCAGATCGGGACGGCGGCTGGCTACGCCCTGCCCGATCAACCCGCCGATGGACAGGCCGACAAAGACCACCGGCCCCCGCGCCACCGTCTCGATCACCGCAATCGCGTCGTCGACGTGATCTGAAAGCGTCTTTCCCCCGCCAAGTCCCGACAGGCCGTGTCCCCGCTTGTCATACCGGATGAAGCGGCAGGCCTGCGGCAGCAAGGGCAGAACCTGGTCCCACAGCCGCAGATCGGTGCCAAGCGAATTGGCGAAGACGACAGGCGAGGCGGCCTCGGGGCCGTCCAGCTGCACATGAAGCACGCCATAGGGGCGGGTCAAAGCTTGCATCGCATCTCCTTATGTCCATAACTTAACCGGTGAAAAAACGTCTGCATAATGCAAAATGGGCCATGGAACATAATCCAAAGGTTATACATCCCGCGATCAAGCTGCGCCATCTCCGTGCGTTTCTGGACATCGCTGCCGAAGGCAACCTGTCCGCCGTAGCCCGACGTCAGGGGATCAGCCAGCCTGCGCTGAGCCGCACGCTGACCGAACTGGAGGACCTGCTGACAACCCCGCTTTTCCGCCGGGAGAAGCGACGGCTTGTGCTGACCGAAGCGGGCGCGACCTTCCGCCACCATGCCAGCCTTGGCCTGCAGGCGCTGGAGGCGGGGGCTGCGGCGCTGCGACCGGATGCCCGTGTCGCCACGTTGCGCGTCGGCATCCTGCCCACGGCGGCCACGCGCCTGTTTCCGCGCGTCGCGTTGCGCTTTCGCGAGGTGCGACCTGCGACAGTGTTGAAGATAGAGACGGGGCCGCATTCCTATCTCATGCGGCTTTTGCGCGACGGGGGCATCGACCTGATGATCGGCCGGATGCCTGCAGCGACTGACATGGCGGGGCTGTCTTTCGCGCATCTCTACGAGGAAGGAGTGGTCCTTGCGGCCCGCCATGGTCACCCCCTGGCCCGGCTGCCGGTGGCAGAGGTGCTGGCGACCGTGCCGGTGATCCTGCCACCCGAAGGCGCACTGATCCGGCGTGCGGTGGACGATTACCTGGCCTCGCTTGGCCTCTTGTCCCTGCGCCCGGCCTTCGAGACTGTCGCCCTGGCCGTCGGTCGGGGCATCCTTGCCGGTTCGGACGCGGTCTGGTTCATCTCGCGCGGGGTGGTTGCTGAGGAACTGGAGCGGGGCGACCTGGTCGAGCTTCCGACGGGCGCGCGATACCTGTCGGGCTCGGTCGGGATCACCCGGAGACAGACCGACAGCGACATGGCGGACCTCGACCTCATGGTCCGGCTTTGTCATGCCGAAGGGACTGCAATGGTCTGAAACGACTTCAGAACCGTGCGTCGGGCAGGCCGCAGAACGCATCGACCGGGCTTTGCCCCAGGAACGGAGCGCGCCCCAGAAGACAGTCCAGCACCGCGCGCTGCATGCTGTCCATCGTCGCATAGGCGTTCACCACGCAGGGCATGCGCGGGGCGTCATAAAGGTAGTAGGGGTAGCCGAAGGACACCAGCGCAGTGGGCACCTGATGCCAGTGCCGCGCCATCGCGCCGAACATGCCCCCGGTCAGCCGGTTCCAGTCCAGGAAGATCCGGCCTCGGGTCAGCAGCGTCTCTTCGCCCATCAGGAACAGCACCAGATCGAAGTCGCGCTGATCGTGCCGCGCATCGGGCCGGTTCAGCGTGACCTCGAAGCCCTCGGCGCGCAGAAGGTCCGGCAGGATCATCTCCTGCCCCGTCCCATGCAGCGGGGTGACGATCCCTGTGGAATAGACCAGCACCCGGCGGTGCCGGTCGGGCGACAGCGGCAGAAGGCCCCGCACATCCTTGACCAGCGTCGGCGCGCGGGCGGTGATGGTCTTTGCCGTCGCTGCGTTCTTCGGGTCGAACAGCCGGGCACGGTCGGCCGGTTGCCGTCCGGTCCTGTGCAGCCCCAGCGCCGCCTTCAGGCCCAGAACGCGGATCATCGCCTCGTCCAGCCGGGCCTCGGTCAGCCGCCCGTCCGCCAGCGCGGCCTCGATGCGGGCGATGTCCGCCTCGGGCTCGTCCGAGAACAGGATGACGTCGCAGCCCGAGGACACGACCTCGGGCAAAGCCACGTCCCGATGCGCCCAGGCACCGAAGCCGGCCATCGGCGTCGCGTCCGAGACGATGACCCCGTTGAAACCCAGTTCGCCGCGCAGAAGGGTCTGGTTGAGCAGGGACGAAACCGATGCCGGGCGACAGGCTTCCAGCCCGGCGTCAGGGTCACGGCCAAGCACATAGGCCGGGAAGGCGATATGCGCCGACATGACGGCCATCACCCCGGCTTCGATGGCCGCGCGATACAGCGCGCCATGCGTCGCGTCCCACTCGGTCACGGACAGAGGATTGATCGTGGTCACAAGGTGCTGGTCGCGGTCGTCATGTCCTTCGCCCGGCCAGTGCTTGACGGTCGCCGCCAACCCATCGGCTTGCAACCCGCGGATATGGGCCAGCGCATGCGCCCTGATCCGCGCCGGGTCCGATCCCAGCCCCCGGGTCGCCACGATGGGGGACCGGAACAGCGCGTTGATGTCGATCACCGGCGTGAAGGACCAGTTGATCCCCACCGCCCGGGCCTCGACCGCCATGATCCGCGCGATGGTTTCCGATGCCTGCACGTCATCCACCGCCGCCAGCGCCAGCGGGTTCGGCACTTCGGTCCCGAAGGGCAGGCTCATCCGGCTGCCTTCCAGATCGGCGCTGACCAGATAGGGGACGGGGGCTGCGGCGCGCAGGGCGTCCAGCGTGTCAAGCTCGGCGGTGCCGTCCGGTCCGAAGAACTTGGTGATCCCGGCAGGCGCAAGTGCGGAGATGCGGTCCACCACCTCGGGCCCGGTGCCGAAACAGATATGGACGAACAGCTGCCGGATCTTGGCGGCCTCGGTCATGCCCGCAAGAGTAGACCGCACCCAATCGCGCCCCGCGCCGTCAAGCTTGAAGGGCGGGGCGGAAAGGATGCGGTCGATCTGGTCCAAGGGCGGCTCCTTCCGCGGGAGGGTGGTGAAGGCGTCTGAACAAAAAACTTCGTCCCGGGCTTGACCCGGGACCTCGTCATCTACTGCCGCAGTCCCTGGCCCATGAGGCCCCGGGTCAGGCCCGGGGCGGGGTTTCTTTCCCGCCGCACCTGCCTCAGACGTAGCGGTTCCAGAGATTTTCCAGCCGCTCCTGCCGACCGGATTTCGGTTGCGGCTCCAGCTTTTCGGCCGTGACCCGCGCGGCGGCGTCTTCAAGGCTGCCCTTCAGCATCGCTTGCGCCTTGGGGGTTCCCCATCCAGCGTAGCGGGCGGTCACGGCGGCCTCCATCTCTCCACTTTCCATCAGCGCCGCTGCCGCCTTCAGCGCACGGGCGCAGGTGTCCATCCCGCCGACATGGCCGAGGATCAGGTCTTCGGGATCCAGCGACTGCCGACGGATCTTGGCATCGAAGTTGACGCCGCCGGTGGTGAAACCGCCCGCTTTCAGGATCTCGTAGAACGCCACCGCCTTTTCGGCATGGTTGTTCGGGAACTGGTCGGTGTCCCAGCCGGACTGGTAATCGTTCCGGTTCATGTCGATGGACCCGAAGATCCCCAGTGCGGCGGCCGTGGCAATCTCATGCTCGAACGAATGGCCGGCAAGGATCGCGTGGCCCTGTTCGATATTGGTCTTCACTTCCGTTTCCAGACCGAAGTCCTTCAGGAAGCCGTAGACCGTGGCCACGTCATAGTCATACTGGTGCTTCGAGGGTTCCTGCGGCTTCGGCTCGATCAGGATGGCGCCCTTGAAACCGATCTTGTGCTTGTAGTCCACCACCTGCTGCAGGAAGCGGCCGGCGTGGTCGCGTTCGGCCTTGAGGTTGGTGTTGAGCAGCGTCTCATACCCCTCGCGCCCGCCCCAGAGGACGTAGTTCTGCCCGCCAAGCCGGTGTGTCACATCCATGTTGGCCTTCACCGTCGCGGCGGCATAGGCGTAGACGTCCGGGTCGGGATTCGTGGCCGCACCCGACATCCAGCGCCGGTTGCTGAAGAGGTTCGCCGTGCCCCACAGAAGCTTT
Organism: Pseudomonadota bacterium; assembly: GCA_040385165.1. Lineage (GTDB taxonomy): Bacteria > Pseudomonadota > Alphaproteobacteria > Rhodobacterales > Rhodobacteraceae > Tabrizicola. The sequence continues at coordinate 121,800 of JAZKHX010000008.1, forward strand.
GCCTTGTGCTTCTGCTGTTTCTCTCCGAGGTAATCGGCGATCTCGTTCAGGTTCTTCAGGCTTTCGGCGAAAGTTGCACCTTCGGGCCGCGCGTCGGCGTCGTGCAGGCAGTAGAAGGGCTGGCCGAGGATGTCGAACATCTCGAACGCCACATCGGCCTTCATCTTCGCCAGGGCCATCGTCTCGCCGAACCAGGGGCGTTCAAAGGTCTGGCCGCCAAAGGGGTCGTGCCCCTGATAGGCAAAGCTGTGCCAGTAGGCGACGGCAAAGCGAAGGTGATCCTCCATCCGCTTGCCCAGGATCACCTCGTCGGGGTTGTAGTGGCGGAAGGCGAATTCGTTGGTGGACGAAGGGCCTTCATATTTGATGGTTGGGATACCCTTGAAAAAGTCTGTCATGTCAGGTCCTTGATGGCTGTCTGGGCGGCGCGGAAGCGGGCGTGCCCCGCGTCGAATGCGTCTTTCAATGTGGCGTCGGGGTCGATCACCCGGGCGATCTGGGGAAGGGTGGCGATCTCGGCCCCGGCACCTGTCGCAGCCATCAGGCCAAGCCGTGCCGCGCCGAAGGCTCCGCCGAAATCGCCGGCGACAGGCAGTTGCACCGGGCAGTCCAGCGCCGTGGCGATGCACTTCAGCCAGTAGTCGGACCGCGATCCGCCCCCGACGGCCAGCAGGTGTTTCAGCTGCGTCCCCGTCGCCGCCAGCGCATCCCGGCTGTCCCGGATCGCGTAGGTCACGCCTTCCAGCACGGCACGGGTCGCCGCCTGCCGGTCGGTCGCATGTTCCAGCCCGGTAAAGGCCGCCCGCACCGAAGCCGAGTTGAGCGGCGTCCGCTCGCCCCCGAGATAGGGCAGGAACAGCGTCTTGCCCGGGGCCTGCAACGCGCCGAGTTCGCCCGTCAGGGTCGAGGCATCGGTCCCCACCAGCCGCGCATACCAGTTCAGCGCATCGGTTGCCGCCAGGATCACGCCCATCTGGTGCCAGGTGTCCGGCAGGGCATGGCAGAACGTATGCACCGCCGTCGCCGGGTCAGGCTGATAGCCGTCATTGGCGGCGAAGAGGACGCCGCTGGTGCCCAGGCTGACGAAGGCCTCGCCCGCGCGCACGACGCCCACGCCGACGCCGGACGCCGCGTTGTCGCCGCCTCCGCCCGCCACGACCACGCCCTTCGGCAGGCCCCAGCGTGTCGAAAGCGCCTCACGCAGTTCACCCGAAACCTGCGAGCCTTCGACCAGCGAAGGCATGTGGCTGCGGTCGAGGCCGGTGGCTTGCAGCAGGTCGTCCGACCAGTCGCGCCTGCCCGTCTCCAGCCAGCTGGTTCCCGCAGCGTCGGACATCTCGCCGACATGCTCGCCCGTCAGCCAGAGCCGCAGGTAATCCTTCGGCAGCAGGACTTTGGCCACCCGGTCCCAGATCTGCGGCTCGTTCTGACGCACCCAGACGAGCTTTGGGGCCGTGAAGCCCGGAAAGACGATATTCCCCGACAGTGTCCGGAACTTCGGGTCCGCGTCCAGGTTTGCTGCCTCGACATGGGCGCGGGTGTCATTCCAAAGGATGCAGGGGCGCAGCACTTCATCTGCGGCATCCAGCAGCGTCGCCCCATGCATGTGACCGGACAGTCCGATGCCCCGCACTGCACCCAGACCATGCACGGCAAGCCGATCGAAGACCGTCTCGGCGGCGTTGATCCAGTCGGATGGGGCCTGTTCGCTCCAGCCTTCATGCGGCCGCTGGACCGTCAACTGGGCGGTGGCTTCGGCGAGAATGGCCTGGTCATCGCCGATCAGCACTCCCTTGAGGCTGGAAGTGCCAAGGTCCAGTCCGATATACATCATGCAGCCAGATGCGCGGGTTTCTTGCCCAGGATGATCATCCCCAGGATGTCGTCGTCGGTGACTTCGTTCACGTTCACCGTGCCGACCAGCTGACCGTTCTTCATCACCGAGGCCCGGTCGCACAGTTTCATGACGTTGTGGATGTCATGCTCGATCAGGAAGATGCCAAGACCCTGCGCCTTCAGCTCCTGGATCAGTTCGGCCACCATCTGCGTCTCGTGCGGGCCGAGGGCGGCGGTGGGTTCGTCCATGATCAGGATCTTCGCGTTGAAGTAGACCGCGCGGGCGATGGCGACCGACTGGCGCTGGCCGCCCGACAGCATGTTCACCGGCACGTTGAACTTGCGGAAGTTGGGGTTCAGGCGCCCCATGATCTTCCGTGTCTCGGCCTCCATCTTGGATTCGTCGACGAAGCCCATCGGGCCGACCAGTTCCCGGCCAAGGAACAGGTTCGAGGCGGCGTCCAGATTGTCGGCCAGCGCAAGCGTCTGGTAGATCGTCTCGATGTTTTGCGCGCGCGCGTCGCGGGGATCCTTGATCTCGACCTCCTGGCCGTTGATCAGGATTTGCCCTGCGTCCTTCTGATACGCCCCCGACAGGCACTTGATCAGCGTCGACTTGCCTGCGCCGTTGTGACCCAGAAGGCCCACGACTTCGCCGGGGTAGAGGTCGACGGTGACGTGATCGACCGCCTTGATCCCCCCGAAGGAAATCGAGATGTCGCGCAGTTCGACAAGCGGGGTTCCGGTTCTGTCTACCATGATATCAGCCCCTTACTTGATGCGTTTGCGATAAACGATGTCGAGCCAGACGGCGAGGACGAGCGCCACGCCGATCACGATCCGTTGGTAGGACCCGTCGCCGAAGCCGATCAGCACCATGCCGGTCTGCAGGCTGGTCAGAATCAGGGCTCCGATGATCGCGCCGTAGATCGTGCCCACGCCGCCAGCCAGCGAGGTGCCGCCGACGACGGCTGCGGCGATGACGTAAAGTTCGTCGAGGTTGCCCATCGCGTTGGTGGCGCTGTTCTGGCGGGCCGCGCCGATGACGGCGGCGATCCCGGCCAGACCGCCCATCAGGGTGAAGATCTTCACCGTCATGGCGCGGGTGTTGATCCCCGACAGGGCCGCCGCTTCCGGGTTGCCGCCGATGGCGAAGACATAGCGGCCGAACCGGGTGCGGGTCATCAGTATAGTCATGAAGATCGCCACGGCGATCAGGATCAGCACCGGATAGGCAAAGCCGTGGCCGAAGCTGGCGCAGACACCCTCATAGATCGTGTCGCTGTCCTTGGCGCATTCCGGCAGCTCCTGCCCGACCGAGGCGTAATACTTCTCGATGTTGCCCTTCGGCCAGATGTAGCTGTTGACCATCGCTGCGGCACCGATGATCACCGCACAGACAAGGCCGATCACGAATGTCTCGGCCCAGACCGGGCGCAGCGCAAAGCCGTGCGTCTTGCGCGCCCTGCGGCCATTGAGAAAGGCCCAGACGACGAAGACGCAGGCAATGACCGCAAAGATCCAGCTGCCGGTCTTGCCCAGCGCGCCGAAGGACCCGCCGCCGATCAGGGAGAAGGTATCATCCAGCGGCGCGATGGTCTTGCCACCGGCTACCAGAAAGGCTGCACCCCGCCAAACCAAGAGGCCGCCCAGCGTGACGATGAACGAGGGGATGCCAAGGAAGGCGATGAGCACGCCCTGAAAACACCCGATCAGCGCGCCCATCGCGATGCCGAAGATCACCGTGACGATCCAGATCGCCGGATGCCCCAGCCCAAGCGCGGGCGTGAGGTATTCCACCTGCAACAGGCCCATGTACATCCCGACCATGCCCATGATCGAGCCGACCGAAAGGTCGATGTTGCGGGTGATGATGACCAGCACCATCCCCGTGGCCATGATGCCGATATAGGCGGTCTGGACTGACAGGTTCCACAGGTTGCGGGGGGTCAGAAAGCCGTTCGCTTCGGCCTGGCTTGCGCCGAGGAGCAGCGACGGGCGGCCAAGGACGAAGGTCGAATAGGCCTCGAAGGCGACCCATATCAGCAGAAGCGCGCCGACCATTCCCAGAAGTCGGGGGTCGATCTCGGTCGCGCGGAGAAAGCGGGTGAACCCGCCGTCGTTGGGCGCATTTGTCGTCGGGGATTGGGGTGTTGCGGTCATGTCCTCGTCCAGCCTGAGAGGGATGGGGCTGTGGCAAGACCGGGCGCAGGATGCGCGGCATTACGCCCGAACCGGGCAACAGTCGAGCCAGAGAATGAAAAGGTTGGCGCCGCCCCGAGGGACGGCGCCGGTCGTGTCAGATCACTGGCAGGCCGCGACGTCGGGCAGCGCGCCCTCGCAAGCCTGTTCCTTGGTGATGTGGCCCGCATCGATCGCCAGGTTCAGCGTTTCCTTGGTGATCGGGGTCGGGTTGAGCAGGATCGCGTTCATTTCAACGCCCTTTTCGCCGCCCGAGAACTTGGTCGCACCCGGGATCGCGTCCAGCGCGGTCCCTTCGGCCATCGCCGAAGCGATCTCGCCGGCGGCCTTGCCAAGGTCACGCGCGTTCTTCCAGACCGAGACGGTCTGGGTGCCGCGCGCCACGCGGTTGATCGCCGCAAGGTCGCCGTCCTGGCCACCCAGTGGAACGTTCAGGCCCTGCGCCGCAAGTGCAGCCGCAGCACCGCCAGCCATGCCGTCGTTCTGCGACAGGACGGCGTCAACCTTGTTGTTGGCGGCGGTCAGGATCTGCTCCATGTTCTTCTGGGCGTTCTCGGGCTTCCAGCCGTCCGAGTTCGCTTCGCCGACGATCACGATGTCGCCCGAGGCAACAGCCGCGCCGATGACTTCTTCCATGCCCTGACGCAGGAAGCCGACGTTCGGGTCACCGGGATCGCCCTTGATGATCGCGTAGTTGCCCTTCGGCGCGACCTTGAAGACTTCCTGAGCGATGATCCGGCCCACGCCGACGTTGTCGAAGGTCAGATAGAAGGTGCGGTTGTCTTCGATCAGGCGGTCATAGCCGACGACCGGGATACCTTCTGCAGCGGCTTTCTCGATGGCCGGCCCGATGGCGTCCTTGTCCCAGGCGTTGATGATCAGGGCGTCCACGCCCTGCGCGATCAGCGCGTCAATGTCCGACAGCTGCTTTTCGGCCGAGGACTGGGCGTCAGCCGAGACGTATTCGTTGCCGGCAGCTTCGATCGCGGCCTTCATTGCGGCTTCGTCGATCTTCCAGCGCTCTTCCTGGAACTGGGCCCACGAAACCCCGATCTTCTTGCCTTCGGCCAGAGCAGCCGACGAGAAACCGGTCACCGCCACGATGGCGGCGAGAATTGCGGTACGCATATGTATCCTCCCTATGGATCGGCCTCTGCGGGCCGGTCCGGCAGATTCGCCGGAACGGCACGAAAATGACGATGATAATTTCAGTTGTCAAAATAAATTTACTGAAGGAATCTGGAACCGCCGCAGGAAGCGGCGCGATTCTGCTGCCGTGCAGCATTCTGCAGGCGCAAGATCAACTGAACACCGGCGTTTTACTTCGGAGAGCAAAGAAATGTCGCCGAAGTCCATCAAGCCAGAGGAGTCACAGGGGCGCAAGGGTGTCGGACCCCTGATCCCGCCACTTACCGAAAGCCAGCGTCCGCTACGCCAGCAGGTGTTCGAACTTGTCAGGGCGGCGGGCCTGATTCCCCGGGTGCAACTGGCCAAGGATCTCGGCGTCAGCCCGGCATCGGTCACCACGATGTCTTCGGAACTGATCGAGGCCGGTCTGATTGAAGAGGTTGCAGCCCCGCGTGACGGTGACGCCGGGCGTGGGCGGCCAGCAGTGGCGTTGGGGGTCAGGGCCGATGCGCACCGCGTTGCGGGAATGAAACTGTCCGACCGCGAGCATACCGCCGTGGTCGTCGATTTCGCGGGCAAGCTCGTTGCCGACGAGTCGATCCCGCGCAGGCCCGGACCCATGCCGCTGGCCGAAATCCTGGAGGTGATCGAAACTCTGCTGGACCGGGTCTGCGCCAAGGCCGGCGTCGAGCGTTCCGCGCTGTCTGCGGTTGGGATCGGACTGCCGGGTTTTGTCGACTGCGCGGAAGGCACGGTCCTGTGGTCCTCGATCCTGGCCGAGCGGTTGGTGCCGGTGGCCGCGGAAGCCTCCCGGCGGCTTGGGCTGCCGGTCTGTATCGACAACGACGCGAACCTTGTCGCCCTTGCCGAGCTGTGGTTCGGCGCCGGGCGCAGCCTGTCGGATTTTGCCGTGGTGACCATCGAACACGGGGTCGGCATGGGGTTCGTGATGAACCACCGCATCTATCGCGGCGCGCAGCGGCTGGGGATGGAACTGGGCCACATGAAGGTCCAGCTTGATGGCGCGCTGTGTCGCTGCGGCCAGCGGGGCTGCCTTGAGGCCTATGTCGCTGACTATGCGCTGGCGCGGGAAGCCGCGACCGCCCTGAACTGGGGGCACAAGGAAAGCCAGCCGATCAACGTGCTTCTGGAAAGCCTGTATGACCATGCCAAGGCCGGAAATGCGACCGCCAAGTCGATCTTCCGCCGCGCGGGCCGGTATCTGGCCGTGGGCCTGTCGAACGTGGTGAACCTGTTCGATCCGGCGCTGATCATCCTGTCCGGCGAAAGGATGCGCTACGACTATCTCTATGCCGCCGAGACCCTGGCCGAGATGGACAACCTGGCGATCGACACCGGCAGACCCCGCCCGCCGATCGAGATCCATGCCTGGGGCGACCTTCTCTGGGCGCATGGCGCAGCGGCGCTGGCCCTGTCCGAGGTGACGGAAGCGATCCTGGTCAGCCAGCCCCGCGATCTGGCCGCCGAGTGACCTGCCCTGGTCAGCCCTGATCTTCGGCCAGAAGGGCTGCAAGTCCGACCGGATAGTCGGGATACAGAAGCCGGACGCCAAGCTCGACCTTGATCCGGTCGTTCCGGACGCGCTTTGATTCGCTGTAAAAGCCGCGCGCCATAGGCGTCATTGTCGGCTCGACCTCTGCGAAGGGCACGGCGGGCGGATCGGGCAGGCCCAGCAGCCGCGCGGCATGGGCGATCACCTCTTCCGGCGGACAGGGGTTGTCGTCGCAGACATTGTAGGCCGAGCCCGGGTTCGGCTGGCGCATCGAGGCTTCCAGCACCTGCGCGATGTCGTCGACGTGGATGCGGCTGAACACCTGCCCCGGCTTGATGATCCGCCGGGCGGTGCCGTCGCGCACCTTCTCGAACGGCCCGCGTCCCGGCCCGTAGATCCCTGCCAGACGGAAGACATGCAGCGGCAGGCCGGTCGCCTGCCATTGCCCTTCGGCCAGCACACGTTGCCGCCCCCGGTCGGATTGCGGGGTCAGGGGTGTGGCCTCGTCCACCCAGCCGCCGTCATGGTCGCCGTAGACCCCAGTGGTGGAAAGATACCCCACCCATCCGGCCTTGGCCTGCGCAAGCCCGGGCCAGGCCTGAAGGAACGGGTCGCCCTTTGCATCCGGCGCGGCGGAACACAGGATATGCGTGGCCTTGGACAGCGCTTCGGCCAGATCGGCGGGCCAGATCAGGGGCTCCACCCCTTCGGCCCGAAAGGCGCCGGCCTTGGCCGGGTTGCGCGTGGTGCCGATCACCCGCCACCCTTGCGGAACCAGACGGCGGGCAAGTGCGCGGGCGGAATAGCCATGGCCAAGGGAAAGCAGCGTCGACATGCGCCGGACTATCGGGGTGCGGACCCCGGGACGCAAGGCCTTCCCGCAGGCGATGGCCCCCTGTCACACGGGCTTCACTTGCTTACCCCCCCGGGTTTCGGCTTATATGCCGGATCAACCGCAGGACCCGTGATGCAGGACGACGCCCAGACTTCCCTTCTCTGCCCCGAAGCCCCGGCCATGGAGAGCTTTACCAGCGCCGCCGCCGCCGTCGACCGGCTGGAGGCGCTCTACACCTCTGCCACGGAGTTCCTGTCCGACCAGTTCCTGCGCACGGTCGCCACGGGTCATCCGGGCCGCCGCATCCGCGCCTTCTACCCGGAAATCCGGCTGACCGTGACCAGCTTCGACCAGGTCGACACCCGCCTTGCCTTCGGCCATGTGTCCGCGCCGGGCACCTATGCGACCACGGTGACGCGGCCCGACCTCTTTCGCAACTATCTGATCCAGCAGATCGAGCTTCTGGTCCGCAATCACGGCGTCACGGTCGAGATCGGTCTCTCGGACACCCCCATGCCGGTGCATTTTGCCGTTTCCGGCAGTGCGGTCGCCATCCCGCAGGAAGGCGTGATGGACTTCTCGCTGCGCGATGTGTTCGACGTGCCGGACCTGGTCACGACCAACGACGACATCGTCAATGGCGTGATGACCCGCTATGATGACGGCTCGTCGCCGCTGGCCCCCTTCACCGCGCAACGGGTGGACTATTCGCTGGCCCGGCTGGCGCATTACACCGCGACCGATCCGACGCATTTCCAGAACCACGTCCTTTTCACCAACTACCAGTTCTACGTCGACGAATTCGAGGCTTACGCCCGCACGGCCCTGGGTGATCCGGCCTCGGGCTACACCGCTTTTGTCGCGACCGGGAACCAGATCATCTCGACGCCGGACGGCACCATCCACCCTTCCGATAAGCTGCCGCAGATGCCGACCTACCATCTGAAACGGGCAGACGGGAACGGGATCACGTTGGTCAACATCGGCGTAGGGCCCTCCAATGCCAAGACCGCGACCGACCATATCGCCGTCCTTCGGCCCCACGCCTGGCTGATGGTTGGCCACTGCGCGGGTCTTCGCAACAGCCAGAGCCTTGGCGACTTCGTCCTCGCCCATGCCTACCTGCGCGAGGACCATGTCCTGGACGCCGACCTGCCGGTCTGGGTCCCGATCCCGGCGCTTGCCGAAATCCAGATCGCGCTGGAAAAGGCCGTGGCCGAGGTCACCCAGCTGGAAGGCTACGAGCTGAAGCGCATCATGCGAACCGGCACCGTCGCCACCATCGACAACCGCAACTGGGAGCTGCGCGACCAGTCCGGTCCGGTCCGTCGCCTGTCGCAATCCCGTGCCGTCGCGCTCGACATGGAAAGCGCCACGATCGCCGCCAACGGGTTCCGGTTCCGCGTCCCCTACGGCACGCTTCTCTGCGTCTCCGACAAGCCGCTGCACGGCGAGTTGAAGCTGCCCGGCATGGCCTCGGATTTCTACAAGACCCAGGTCAGCCGCCACCTGCAGATCGGAATCCGCGCGATGGAACGGCTTCGCGAAACGCCCATCGAGAGGCTTCACAGCCGGAAACTGCGCTCTTTCGAGGAAACCGCGTTCCTCTGAAGGCGCGAAAAAGCCGTCAAATGGTGCAGTCTGGTGGTTCAGGGGTTGATTTTGACCCTTAAACCGTGTGTCTGGGCCGTGGCCCTGAAACCGGGGGTGGTATGCCCGCTTTGCGCGGGCTGAACCGTGCATATGACACCAAGCGAATAACAACGAAGGATGATCCAATGTCCAAACCGATGACCAAGACCCAACTGGTGGCTGCCGTTGCCGAAGCCATGGGCGGAGACAAGAAGACCGCGAACGCCGCGCTGGACGCGATCGCTGCGGTCGTGTCGCGCGAAGTTGCCAGCGGCGGCACCGTGACGATCCCCGGCCTCGGCAAGGTGGCCTGCAAGGCCCGCCCCGAGCGTCAGGTCCGCAACCCCGCCACGGGGGAGACGATGACCAAGCCCGCCGACAAGCAGGTCAAGTTCGCCATCGCCAAGGCACTGAAGGACGTGGTCAACGGCTAAGGCTTTGCGCCCGTCCTGAATCATGAGAGGGTCGCCCGGAAGGCGGCCCTTTTGCTGCGGGAGGCGGACATGGCCAGGGTCATGGGCATCGGTGGGATCTTCTTCCGGGCGCGGGACCCTGCCGAGCTGAACGACTGGTATCACGCGCACCTCGGCATCACCCAGCCGGATGTCGCCGTCTGGATGCAAGAGGCCGGGCCGACGGTCTTTTCGCCCTTCAAGGCCGACACGGATTACTTTGCCGCCGACCGGCAATGGATGCTGAACCTGCGCGTCGATGACCTGAAGGGTCTTGTGCGCCAGCTTCTGGCCGCAGGCATCGCCGTGGAAACGCGGCCCGACTGGGATGGCGACGGCAGCTACGGCACCTTTGCCCGCATCCACGACCCAGAGGGCACGCCGATCGAACTGTGGCAGCCACCCGACTGACCTGCGCGCGCTGCGGGTGTCACGATCCCGGATGTCCCTGTGCCTTGGCGGCGCTTTTCATGCGGTCCGGGCACCGAAAGCGGCCTGCGGTGCGACACTTTGGACGGGTCGGACCGATGCACGGGCCAGCTTCCCACGGCTGCTACCCACGCGGCGATGCTTGGGCATGGACCCGCGTTGTGCAGCCCGTGCCTCCGATCCAGCGCGCCAGTATCCGGGCGAGAGGCGCTGCGACCTGTCCGGCAGAAGTGGAACCCGCACTTGTCGAATGACCGGCACGCGACGGCCCCTCGCCTTGGCGCGTCGATCTGTGTGGACCGGCCTTCTGGCGCAACGGCTGCGGATTTTCCCCTTTGGCCGGTGGGCGGGGATCGACCGCATGTCCGGTTGGCCTGCCTTGGGGCCTGCGGCCCGGCGCGCGGAAGGCCCCGGTCGTCCTATTCAGCAGCGACCGGCAACCGGAACCGGCTGATCAGCCCGGCAAGCTCGGGACGGCAGGATCCGCAGGAGGTCCCGGCCCCAAGCGCCTCGCCCAGGGCGGCGACGGTCAGCGCCCGACCGGTCCCGATCGCCTCGCGGATCGTGTTCAGCCCGACATTCAGACAGGCGCAGACCGTCGGGCCGGGATCGGGGCGGTTGGCCTCGGCCCGTCCGGCCAGCGCGTCCTGCGGGGCAACCTCACCCAGCCGCGCGGTCAACTGGTCACGGGCCAGTGCCACTGGTCCGGGGGCTACGAACAGCGCTGCCAGCAGCCTGCCATCGCCATGAAACGCCACCCGCGCCAGGCCCCTTGCCCGGTCGATCACAGTCGCGACTTCGGCCTCGGGCAGATCGAACATTACCCGTGCCGCCGCGACCCAGTCCTCCGGCTGGCTTTCCCCAGCCATTTCCGCGCGCCAGCCGCCCTGAACCCGGACCTTGGCCCAATAGGCGCTCTCAAGTCGCAACGGGTGCGCGGACACGGCGAAGCCATGCCACGCAGCAGCAAACTTGCGCAGCGCGACCGTCGCCCCCTTCAGATCCGGCTGGCCCGAGACCGGGTCCGCATTCGCGGCCACCAGCGCGTCCACCCGGGCAAGCGAGGCCGTCTCGCCGGTCCAGTGCATCGGTGCGAAGGGCTGGCCCGGGGCCACGCGATCAGTGACAAGCACGCGCAGGATGGCCCGACCGAGGGGGTTTGACACCTCGACCAGATCGGCGGTCGTGACGCCGATCCGCAGCGCGTCGGTGGGGTGCAGCTCCAGGAACGGCTCGGCCAGATGCGCCGAAAGTCGCGGGCTTTTGGCGGTCCGGGTCATCGTGTGCCACTGGTCGCGGATGCGGCCGGTGTTTAGACGGAAGGCCTGGGCCTGTGGCATCGGCGCTTTGACGGCGATCATCCGCGCCTTGCCACCCGCGGTATGGAACCGCCCCGCGCCAAAGAACCGTCCTCCCCGCTGTCGGGGATTGGCCGGCCAGACGAAGGGGCGCAGGTCGCGATACTCGCTTTCGCCGATGCCCGCGTGGTCCGAGATGTCGAAATCGCTTCCCAACTGGCCTGCCACGCCGGACAGGCCCGCGTATTCGGCAAAGACCTTTGCCGGGGTGTCCCAGCCAAAGGCATCCGTCCAGCCCATGCGCCCTGCGACCTCGGCCAGGATGCGCCAGTCATCCCGCGCCTGTCCCGGGCTGGGCAGCACCGCGCGCTGGCGGCTGATCCGGCGTTCCGAATTCGTGACCGTGCCGTCCTTCTCGGCCCAGGCTGTCGCGGGCAAAAGGACATGCGCCAGCCGCGCGGTGTCGGTGTCGGCGGTCACATCCTGCACGACGACGAACGGGCAGGACCGCAGCGCCTCGGCCACAAGATCGGCCTCAGGCATCGACACGACGGGGTTGGTATGGATGATCCAGATCGCCTTGATCTGCCCGTCCCCGACAGCGCGGAACATGTCTACGGCCTTCAGCCCCGGCTTGTCCGGCATCGCGGGCGCGGCCCAGAACCCCTGCACCGCTTGCCGATGCGTCGGGTTCTCGATCTCCAGATGACAGGCCAGCATGTTGGCAAGTCCGCCAACCTCGCGCCCGCCCATCGCGTTCGGCTGGCCCGTGACGCTGAACGGCCCCATCCCCGGCCGCCCGATCCGCCCCGTCGCCAGATGGCAGTTCAAGATCGCGTTCACCTTGTCGGTGCCATGCGATGACTGGTTCACGCCCTGGCTATAGACGGTGACGACTTTTTCGGTCGCGCACCACAGGCCAAGAAAGGCGTTCAGGTCGGCTTCGGAAAGACCCATCGCTGCGGGGTCACTGCCCCGCGCCGCCGCAAACGCGGCCTCGGCCCCCGCCACGTTGCGCAGGAAGTCCGGGTCACCACAGCCCGTCGCCTCGATCTCGGCCAGCAGCGCGTTGAACAGGGCCACATCGCCGCCCGGAGCAATCGCCAGATGCAGATCGGCGATCTCGCAGGTTGCCGTGCGACGCGGGTCCACCACGACCACCTTCATCCCGGGCCGCGCTGCCTTGGCCGCCGACAGTCGCTGAAACAGCACCGGATGGCACCAGGCGAGGTTCGACCCCACCAGCACGACCAGATCGGCCAGTTCCAGATCCTCATACTGGCCCGGCACGGTATCGGTGCCAAAGGCCCGCCGATGCCCCGCCACCGACGAGGCCATGCAGAGCCGCGAGTTGGTGTCGATGTTCGCCGTGCCCCAGAAGCCCTTCGCCAGCTTGTTCGCGACGTAGTAGTCTTCGGTCAGTAACTGGCCCGAGACGTAAAGCGCCACCGACTCCGGCCCATGTTCGGCAATCGTGCGCTGAAACCGCCTGGCCACGACATCGAGCGCCGCGCCCCAGCCGACCTCCTGCCCGAAAACCCGGGGCGCCAGCAGCCGTCCCTCCAGCCCAACGGTCTCTCCCAGCGCGGAACCCTTGGAACACAGTCGCCCGAAATTTGCCGGATGGTCCGGGTCACCCCGCACCGATACACCTCCCGCGCCGTCCGGCGTCAGGATCACGCCGCAGCCCACCCCGCAATAGGCGCAGGTCGACCGCACCTCGCCCGCAGGCAGGCTTCGGACCCGCCCCGTCATGCTGCCGTCCGTCGCCGCAGGAACGTGGCGTCCAGAAACACCCGTCCGCCTTCCGTCCGGGCGGCATAGGTCTGCACCGAGCCTTCATCCGCCCCTTGCGCAAGGCCCGTCGACAGGTCGAACACCCAGGCATGCAGCGGACAGGTCACCTGGGCCCCATGGATGACCCCTTCCGACAGGGGTCCGCCCTTGTGCGGGCAGCGGTCGTCCAGCGCAAAGACCTGGTCGTCGGCGGTGCGGAAGATGGCGATGCAGCCCGCATCGGTCTTGACCACCCGGGCACCTTGCCGGGGGATGTCGTCCAGCGCGGCGATGTCGATCATGGCGGTCATTCGGCGGCCCTCAGTGTCAGATCGGCAATCGGAGCCCAGTCTGCGGGACGCGTCCCCAGCTCGGCCCAGGGGTCGGTCTGATAGACCGATTGTGACAGCATGAAGCGGTCATACAGCGCGCGGCGGTTCGCAAGGTCGGCGATTTGGTCCCTGCACCAGTCAAGGCCGACCTTCGCCACCCATTTGTAGATCCGGTGCAGATAGCGACTGTTCTCCCGGTAAAGCTGGGTGAAGGCCGCGATCACCTCCATCGCCTCCGCTTCGGTCGGGACCGTGCAGAGTAGTTCGGTCTCCTTCACTTCCAGCCCCGCAGCCCCGGCGACGCTGATCTGATAACCGCTGTCGACGCAGACGACGCCGATGTCCTTGCAGGTGGATTCCGCGCAGTTCCGGGGGCAGCCCGAGACGCCCAGCTTGACCTTGGCGGGTGTCCACGACCCCCAGAGCAGCTTCTCCAGCTTGATCCCAAGACCCGTGGAATCCTGCGTGCCAAAGCGGCAGAACTCGGACCCGACGCAGGTCTTCACCGTGCGCAGGCCCTTGGAATAGGCGTGGCCAGACACCATTCCGGCGGCGTTCAGATCGGCCCAGATCGCGGGCAGGTCTTCCTTCTTCACGCCCAGAAGGTCGATCCTCTGGCCCCCGGTCACCTTGACCATCGGCACGGCATAGCGGTCCGCGGCATCGGCGATGGCGCGCAGTTCGGCAGGCGTTGTGACCCCGCCCCACATGCGCGGCACCACCGAATAGGTGCCGTCCTTCTGGATATTCGCGTGGTTGCGCTCGTTGACGAAACGGCTCTGCCGGTCGTCCTGATACTCCATCGGCCAGTCGGCCAGGAGGTAGTAGTTCAGCGCCGGACGGCAGCTTGCACAGCCCCCCACGGTCTTCCAGCCCAGTTCCTGCATCACCGCCGGAATGGATTTGAGGCCCCCCGACTTGATCAACCGCCGCACGTCTTCATGCGTGTGATCGGTGCATTTGCACATCGCCGGGTTGACGTTGGCGGTAAAGCTGTCGCCCAGCGTCAGCGCCATCACCTTTTCCACCAGCCCGGTGCAGGTGCCGCAGCTGGCGCTGGCCTTGGTCTGGGCCCGCACCGCCTCCAGCGTCACCGCTCCGCCCTGGACAGCCGTCGTGATCTTGCCCTTGCAGACGCCGTTGCAGCCACAGATTTCCGCCTCAGGCGGCAAGGCTGCAACGGCTGCCAGAGGGTCCGCTTGGGCACCTCCCTGAAAGGCCGGGCCGAAGATCAGCGTCTCGCGGAAGCCGCTGACATCCTCTCCGGTCTTGATCTTGTCGAAGAACCAGGCCCCGTCGCCAGTGTCGCCGTAAATCACTGCGCCGATCAGCCGGTCACCTTCCAGCACCAGCCGCTTGTAGACCCCCCGCCCCGGATCGCGGAACACGATGTCCTCGCGCCCCGGCGCATCGGCGAAATCGCCCGCGCTGAAGAGATCAACGCCGGTGACCTTCAGCTTGGTCGCGGTCTGCACCGGCTTGAACGCGGCTTCCGCGCCCATCAGCGTCGCCGCCAGCACCTTGGCCTGATCATACAGCGGGGCAACCAGCCCGAAGAGCTGCTTTTCATGCTCGACACATTCGCCCAAAGCATAGATCGCCGGATCGCTGGTCCGCATCTGGTCATCGACCACCACGCCGCGCCCGATCTCCAGATGCGCGTCGGTGGCGATGCGGATTTCCGGCCGGATGCCCACCGCCATGCAGACCAGATCGGCGTCATAGACCGTGCCGTCTTCCAGCAGCACCGCCTCGACCCGGTCCTTGCCAAGGATCGCTTTCGTCGCTCCCTTGCAATGGATGCGGATGCCCCGCCGCTCCAGATCCTTCTGCAAAAGATACCCTGCCGAGGGGTCCAACTGCCGCTCCATCAGGTGACCCATCAGGTGAATGACCGTGACCTCTGCGCCCCGTGCCGCCATCCCTGCCGCCGCTTCCAGCCCCAGCAGCCCGCCGCCGACCACCACCGCCTTGGCCCCCGGTTTCGAGGCCGCAATCATTGCGTTGGTATCCTCAAGATCGCGGTAGGTGCAGACGCCGGCCAGGTCCTTCCCCGCCACCGGAATGATGAACGGAGCGCTTCCTGTGGCGATCACCAGCGCGTCATAGGGCGTCTCGCCACCCTTGCTGACCACGACCTTCCGCTCGCGGTCGATCTTCGTCACATGCTCGCCGAAGCGGCAATGCACGCCATGCGCCGCATACCAGCCGTCGTCATGCGTGACGATCTCGGCATAGGTCTTTTCGCCCGACAGGACCGGCGACAGCATCAGCCGGTTGTAGTTCCCGCGCGGCTCGCCGTTGAACAGCGTGACCTCACCCGAGAACCCCGCCTCGAAAAGCTGCTCCAGCATCCGGCCAGAGGCCATCCCGGCCCCGATGACAACCAGCTTCATCACGCGGCCTCCTTCTTCGTCCGCTGCCCGTGTTCGTATTCCTCCAGAAAGCCCATAACCTCGGCGCGGTAGTGCCAGTAGTCGGGGTGGTCCAGCAGGGCGCGGCGGGTGCGGGGGCGGGGCAGTCTGACCTCGGTGATCTTGCCGATGGTCGCCTCCGGACCGTTGGTCATCATCACCACCCGGTCGGCCAGAAGGATCGCCTCGTCCACGTCATGCGTGACGCAGATCGCGGTGACTTGTGTCCGCGACCAGACCTCCATCAGCACTTCCTGCAACTCCCAGCGCGTCAGGCTGTCCAGCATCCCGAAGGGTTCATCCAGCAGGAGAAGTTTCGGCGACAGGGCAAAGGCCCGGGCAATGCCGACCCGCTGGCGCATCCCGTTCGACATCTCGGCGGCTGGTTTGTGCATGGCGTCGGCCAGCCCCACCCGCTCAAGGTAGTATTCCACCACATCCTGCCGCTCGGCTTGCGTGGCCTTGGGGTAGACCCGGTCCACCCCGATCGCCACGTTCTCCCGTGCCGTCAGCCAGGGGAACAGCGAGGGCGATTGGAACACCACCGCACGCTCCGGGTCGGCGCCTTCGACGTGGATGCCGTCGAGCTTGATCGCGCCCTTCGAGATGTCATTCAGCCCTGCCGCCATGGTCAGGACCGTGGACTTGCCGCAGCCGGAATGGCCGATAAGGGACACGAACTCGCCCTTCTTCAGGGTCAGGTTGAAATCCTTGACCACGGTCAGCGGACCCTTGGGGGTCGCATAGACCTTGTGCAGCTGCGAGAACTGCAGGTAGCGGTCGTCGGTGAAGCTTTTCGCCGCTGCCGCATAGGCGCGCGGCAGGGCATGGCGAGGGGTCACGGCGGGCAGCAGGCGGCTGCCCTCGACCTTGCCCTTGATCCCCACGTCCATGAGATAGGCCGTCACATCGGCCCGCAGCGCCTTGAAGGCCGGATCGTCGTTCATCGCAGCCCGGTCGCGCGAACGTGGCAGGTCCACCTGGAACGCTGCCCCCAAAGTCCCATCCGGGTTCAGGCACAGGATGCGGTCGGCCAGCACCAAGGCCTCGTCCACGTCGTTGGTGACCAGCACCACGGTGCGCTTTTCCTTGGCCCAGATCGCCTCGATCTCGGTCGCCACATTGGCCCGCGTCAGCGCGTCCAGCGCCGACAGGGGTTCGTCCATTAGCAAGACCTCGGGCTGCATCGCGAGCGCCCGGGCCACCGCCACCCGCTGCCGCATCCCGCCCGACAATTCCGCCGGTCGCCGGTCCGCCGCATGGGCCAGCCCGACCATCCCGATGTATTTCGCCACCAGCACTGCGCGCTCGGCTTTCGATCCCTTGGACACCGCATCCACCGCGAGCGCGATGTTGCCCGCCACTGTCAGCCAGGGCATCAGCGCATAGGACTGGAACACCAGCCCCCGCTCCGGCCCCGGCCCGGTCACCTGCGCGCCCCGGAACAGAACCTCGCCCGCATCGGGCAGCTCCAGCCCGGCCATCAGATTGATCAGCGTGGTCTTGCCGGTGCCGGAAAATCCGAGGATCGCGAGGAACTCGCCTTCCTGCACGTCAAGGTCCAGCCGCTTCAGCACCGGGGTTTCGCCGTAGCCCTTCGACACGGCCTTCAGTTCAAGGATACCCATCGCGTCACCGCTTTCCGCTGAAGGTGAAGGCCTGTTGCAGCGCGAACATCACCCGGTCCAAGAGGAAGCCGATGATCCCGATGGTGAACACCGCCACCATGATCCGCGCCAGCGACTGTTCCGACCCGTTCTGGAACTCGTCCCAGACGAATTTCCCAAGGCCGGGGTTCTGCGCCAGCATTTCCGCCGCGATCAGCACCATCCAGCCCACGCCCAGGGACAGCCGCAGCCCGGTAAAGATCAGCGGCAGGGCCGAAGGCAGCACCAGCCGCGTCACCTTCGTCCAGGTCGAAAGCTTCAGCACCCGGCCTACGTTCACCAGGTCCTTGTCGATGCTCGCCACCCCCAGCGCGGTGTTGATCAGTGTCGGCCAGAGCGAACACAGCGTCACCGTCACCGCGGAGATCACAAAGCTTTTCGACAGGCTCCCGTCGCCCACATATAGCGCCGACACGACCATCGTCACGATGGGCAGCCAGGCCAGCGGCGAGACTGGCTTGAAGATCTGCACCAGCGGGTTAATCGCCGCATTGGCAGTGGGCGACATGCCCGACAGGATGCCCAGCGGCACCGCCACCAGCGTTGCCAACAGGAAGCCGAAGAACACCGTCTGAATCGATGTGAATATCTGTTCGTAATAGGTTGGCTTGCCGGTGTAGGTGCGGTCCTTCACCTCATTCGCCTTGCCCTCGGTCACCAGCGCTGCGTTCTTCTCGGCCTGCTTGGCGTAGAACTCAGCCTCCTTCTCGCCTTCGGCCAGCGCGTCGGCATGCAGCACGCCGACCTGCTCCCAGACTTGCACCGGCCCCGGGATCGCGCCCAGCGAGGTCTGGACCTTCGGCGCGGCCCAGGCCCAGAGCATCAGGAAACCCGCAATCGCCAGCATCGGGACCACGGCCAGCCGCCACAGGTCCTTCAGCTGGGATCTCGGGCTGTCGCCACCTGCAAGGCGCAGCGCCGGTGTCAGCCAGGCCAGCCCCAGCACACGGAACCAGGGGTCGGCCTTGGTCACGAAGGCCGGAAACCTTGCCGGTCCGGGTGCCAAGGCCGAAGGCTTCGCTGCAACGGCAGGGTCAAGCATCGTCATCCCCGCCCCCTCAGTTCGTCACTTCGCCACCGACAACCGTCTGGTCGGCCTTCAGACCGATCACGAGGCTGTCGATATAGGCGTTGGGCGCTTTGCCGTCGTAGGCCACCCCGTCGATGAAATCGGCGGTCGGCTCGCGGTAGCCGTCTTCGTCGAAGTCGAACATGTCGGCAGTCGCCTTGCCTTCGGCGATCAGCGCCTCGGCGGCCAGCTTGTAGATGTCAGGCTTGTAGACCGACTTCGCGGTTTCGTCATACCAGCCGTCGGGCTTGGCCTCGGCGATCTGACCCCAGCGGCGCATCTGGGTCAGGGTCCAGACGGCGTCGGAATAGTAGGGGAAGGTCGCGTTGTAGCGGAAGAAGACGTTGAAATCGGGGGCCGGGCGCTTGTCGCCGGGCTCGAACTCGAAGGTGCCGGTCATGCTGTTGGCGATCACTGCGGCATCGGCTCCGACATATTCTGCGCGGGACAGGATCTCGACCGCTTCGGCCCGGTTGGCGTTGTCACCCTCGTCCAGCCAGATCGCCGCGCGGATCAGCGCCTTGGTCAGCGCAAGCGTGGTCTGCGGGTTCTGCTCCACGAACTCCGCCGTCAGACCGAACACCTTCTCGGGGTTGTTCTTCCAGATGTCGGCATCGGTGATAACCGGGACGCCGATGCCCTTGGCCACCGCCGCCTGGTTCCAGGGCTCGCCCACCGCGTAGCCAAGGATCGTCCCGGCTTCCAGCGTCGAGGGCATCTGCGGCGGCGGCGTCACGGAAATCAGGACATCCCCGCCGATCTGGCCGGACACATCGTCCGGGCTGTAAAGACCCGGATTGATCCCGCCTGCGGCCAGCCAATAGCGCAGCTCGTAATTGTGGGTCGAGACCGGGAAGACCATGCCCAGATTGAACGGCGTCCCCGCATCGGCATAGGCCTCGATCACCGGCTTCAGCGCCTCGGCCTTGATCGGATGCTCCGGCTTGCCATCCGCCATCGGCACGTTGGCCTTCATCTCCTCCCAGACCGCATTCGACACGGTGATCGCGTTGCCGTTCAGGTCCATCGAGAACGGCGTCACCACCGCCCCGGCCGTGCCATAGCCGATCGTTGCCGCAATCGGCTGGCCCGCCAGCATGTGCGCGCCGTCGAGTTCGCCCGCGATCACCCGGTCCAGAAGCACCTTCCAGTTCGATTGCGCTTCCAGCGTGACGAACAGGCCCTCCTCCTCGAAGAACCCCTTCTCCTTGGCAATCGCCAGGGGTGCCATGTCGGTCAGCTTGATGAACCCCAGCGTCAGCTCGTCCTTCTCGATGCCGGGGGTTTCGGCGAAGGCGGGCAGCGAAAGGCAGCTCGTGATCAAGAGGGCGGAGAGGCGTGTCATGGCTTTGGGTTCCTCGTGGCCCGAGACGGGCGTTGAAATGGAAAAAGCCGCCAGACCCTTCGTCACAGTGACGATGGATCGAGCGGCATTGCTCGGCTTTCCCGATGTCTGGGATGGCGCGGTTGAGACCCCGTTGCCTCGGCGCTTGAGGTCAGAATGCCATGCTGCGGCGCGGCGTCAATCCAGTTCTGCTTTGGCAACGCCCTGGAATGACCAATTTTCCCTATGCCGCAGTGCAGCGCCTAAATTTTCATCACTGAGGCAGACCATGGTCGAAGACCTGAGCGTCAAAGAAGCGGTCGGGTGGAAGAATCAGCCTGCCCCGGGACGAGGACACTGGCGTCGGCTGCGCCAGAGACCCTTCGACCTTGGCGCTGGCCGCGGGCAGGTCCGCCCCAGCCGGGCCAAGATGCAGCCGGTAAAGATCGCTGCGGAACACCGCCACCGCCTGCGCCTGCGCTGCCCTGAGGTCCAGCCCGTGCCGTGCCGCCAGCCGCGTCCCGATCCAGGCCGCCTGACTGCGCCAGGGAAAGCCCGCCGCGCCGTCATGAAACCGCAGGAAGCCCGGGATTCTCCGCTCCTGCCCGTCCGGCGAAATCACCAGCCGCCCGGTCAGGCTCCGCTCGATCACCTCGGCGGACACCCCAAGCCGCCCCGGCGCGGCCAGGATCTCGCTGGCCACCGACAGGTTCGCCGCCTGGCCCAGCCAGCGCCCGGCGCGCCAGATGGCCCGGATCAGGCGACCGGCAAGGTCCGGCTCGACCTCGGCCCATCCCGCGCGCGTGGCCAGCACCTTCTCCGGTGCCGCCGCCCAGATGGCCGAGGTCGGCAACAGCAGCACGCCCGCTCCGCGCTCCACCGCGACCGAGCCGCGCGGCTCGCCGACGCAGAAGGCATCGATCTCGCCCGCCGCCAGCGCATCCGGCATCAGCGGCGGTGGAACCGTGACGATCTCCAGCCGCGCCGGGGGGACCGTGCCCAGCCCGTCCAGCCAGTAATGCACCAGCTCGCGGTGCATCGAGAAGGCGAAGGGCACTCCGATCCGCAACCCGGGCCCCGCCGCCCGCAGCAGGGCATGCCCTGCCGCCCGGGCATCGGTCAACGCAAAGTCATGGCCCGCCATCCGCGACGCCAGGGCCCGTGACACGCCGACCGCATTTCCGTTCAGGTTCAGAACCGACAGCACCTCGAACCGCGCGGGTCCACCCAGTCCCAGCGCCAGGGCCACCGGCACCGGGGCCAGCATCTGGGCAGCGGCGACCTGGCCCGCGGCAAGAAGATCGCGCAGCGCCGACCAGCTGGGCGCGGCGACCAGATCCAGCGCCAGGCCTTCCTCCTCGGCAAATCCCATGGCTTCGGCCACGATCAGCGGGGCGGCATCGACCAGCGGCAGGAAACCCAGACGCATCGGCACGGTCATTTCAGCAGCTCCGCCGCCGTGACCAGCGCCTGCGCCACGTCCGCGACCTTGCGGCCCTGATCCATGGCCGCCTTGCGCATCAGGGCATAGGCCTCGTCCTCGCCGATCCCCTTCGCGCGCATGACGATGCCCTTGGCCCGGTCGATCACTTTGCGCTCTTCCAGCGCGCGGCGGGTCTCGGCCAGCTCGACCCGCATCTTCTGCATCATGTGGAACCGCGCGATGGCCGCATCCAGCACCGGCTTGATCCGGTCGCCGCGCAGGCCCGCCACTACATAGGCCGACACCCCGGCCTCGATTGCCGCCCGTGTCAGCGCGCCGTCGCTTTCATCGACGAACATCGCCACCGGCCGCTGCATCGGCGCGCTGGCCAGCGTCAGCTCCTCCAGTGCATCGCGTGAGGGGTTGCCCGCGTCGATCAGGACCAGGTCCGGGTTTCGTGCCGCGATCTTTCGCGCCAGGCCGATTTCGTCGCCGATGACGATGATGTCCATGTCTCCCGCTTCCCGCAGCCCATCCACGATGGTCAGCGCGCGGTCACGGTCCCTTTCCACCACGACAATCGACAGCTTTTTCGCCATGCCCCTTCAAGGCGCCTGTCGGTCGGCGCTGGCAACCAGCCAGCGGTGCCCGTCCGGCGCGAGCAAGATGCCGGGCGGTCAAATGCCTGTTTCGCGGGCAGATTGCCTGCACTTTGGGCGAATGCGGGATCGGTGGCAGATGGTTGCATCCTGCGGTGCCTGCGATCATCCTGCACAACAGGTTCGGACGACGAGGGGATGGAAAACCATGCAAGACCGGCTGCAAGATGCCCTTTCGTTGATCGACGCCGCCAATGCCGCCGACCCCAAGGCCGAGGCGCTGCCCTATGGCGAACGGATGAGCGCAGAGCTGGCCCGCCTCGTGCCGGACGCTTCGGACGTGTTGCGGATCGCGGCGCGCGGCCAGCATGTCGAACGCTGGCTTCTGCCCCGCGCCGACTATCCGGAAGGCAAGGCCGGCTACCTTGCCTGGCGGCGCGAGCAGGCCCGGCGGCATGCGGACCGGGTGGCAGGCATCATGGCACAGGCAGGCTACTCACCGGCGGACTGCGACCGGGTCGGTGTGCTTTTGCGGAAAGAGGGGCTCAAGCGCGACCCCGAGGTGCAGGCGCTGGAAGACGTCATCTGCTTTGTCTTCCTGCGCTGGTATTTCGCCGACTTCGCCGCCGGGCGCGACGCGGCCTCGGTGCTCGACATCGTGGAAAAGACCGCGCGGAAGATGTCTGCCGATGCCCGCGCCCGCGCGGTTCAGGAGTTCACCTTGCCCGAACCGCTGGCGGCGGCGTTCCGGGCGGCCTGATCAGCGCCGCATCCGCGCGTCCAGCTCGGCGTTGATCGCGCCACCCAGCAGCACGGCCCAGACGGACAGGTAAAGCCACATCATCAGGATGATGACGGCGCCGATGGACCCGTAGATGGCATTGTAGCTGTTAAAATTCGC
Source organism: Pseudomonadota bacterium (assembly GCA_040385165.1). Lineage (GTDB taxonomy): Bacteria > Pseudomonadota > Alphaproteobacteria > Rhodobacterales > Rhodobacteraceae > Tabrizicola. Next base: position 144,630 of record JAZKHX010000008.1, read on the forward strand.
GAGATAGACCGAAAAACCAATCGACACGCCCGCCCAGGCGACGGCCGCGACCAGCACTCCCACGGTGATCCAGGGCGACCGGAACCCGCCCGGCACGTTCGGACCAAAGCGATACAGGATCGACAGGCAGGTCACGACCAGCAGGAACATCGCGCCAAAGGGCAGAACGCTGGTCAGCCAGGCCTCGAACGTGCCGAACTGGACGTAGGACAGAAGGATCGGCACAACGACGACGGTGACCAGCGCCACGAACAGCGCCCCGATCAGCGCGCCGGTCAGGATGAAGTCGACCGCCCAGCCCCTGACCCAGCCGCGGGGTTGCGAGCGGTGGACCACATCCAGCCCCTGCACCAGAGCTGAAACCCCCGCCCGCGCCGAATAGAGCGCGATGGCCAGCGACAGGATCGTCGTCCATTGCAGAGCCGTGCGCGGTGCGGTGATCAGGCCGATCACCTGATCGTGGATCAGCGTTCCCGCCTCGGGCGGCAGAAAGCGTTCGGCCACCGCCAGATAGCCTGCGATCACCCCGGGGTCGGCGAAAAGCCCCCAGACCGCCACGGCGGCAGCAAGGCCGGGAAAGACGGCGAACATCGCGAAGAAGGCCACTCCGGCGGCAATCAGGCCGAAATGCCCGTCGCCCACCCGAAGCCAGACCGCCGCCATGAAATCCCAGACCTGCCGAAGCTGCCTCATGCCACCAGCATCCCCCGGAATCCGGCCCGACGCAACTTGAAGCCGGTCGCTCACCGGCGCATGATAGCGCCAACAGGAGAAGCCCCATGACCTACGCCCCCGCCGCCGACCGCTACAGCCGCATGATCTACAATCGCTGCGGACACTCCGGCCTGAAGCTCCCCGCGATCAGCCTTGGCCTCTGGCACAACTTCGGCCACGACACGCCCCACGCCACCAAACAGGCGATCTGCCGCACGGCATTCGATCACGGCATCACCCATTTCGATCTTGCCAACAACTACGGCCCGCCCCCCGGAAGCGCCGAGGAAGCCTTTGGGGAACTGCTGAGAACCGACTTCCGTTCCCTGCGGGACGAACTGATCATCTCGTCGAAGGCGGGCTACGAAATGTGGGACGGCCCCTACGGCGAATGGGGCAGCCGGAAATACGTCATCGCCTCCTGCGACCAGTCGCTAAAGCGGATGGGCCTCGACTATGTCGACATCTTCTATTCGCACCGCTTCGACCCCGACACACCGCTGGAAGAAACCATGGGTGCCTTGGACCACATCGTCCGGTCAGGCCGCGCTCAGTACATCGGCATCTCCAGCTACAACTCTCAGCGCACCCGTGAGGCGGTGGCGATCCTGAAGGAACTGGGAACGCCCCTGCTGATCCACCAGCCCAGCTACAATATCCTGAACCGCTGGGTCGAAACCGACGGTCTGAAGGACACGTTGAAGGACCTGGAAGTCGGTTCCATTGCCTTTGTCCCGCTGGCGCAGGGCATCCTGACCAACAAGTATCTGAACGGTATCCCGGCGGGCAGCCGCGCGACGCAGGACAAGTCGCTGCACCCGTCCGTTGTGGAAAAGGCCATCGGCTCGGTGAAAAAGCTGAACGACATGGCCGCCGCGCGGGGGCAGACGCTGGCCCAGATGGCCTTGGCCTGGGTCCTGCGCAACGGTGGCATCACCACCGCCCTGATCGGCGCGTCGAAGCCGGAACAGGTGGTGGACTGCGTCGGCGCGATCCGCAACCTCGACTTCACGGCTGATGAACTGGCCCGGATCGACGCGATTTCCGAGGAGAAGGACATCAACCTCTGGGCCAAGTCGTCCGAGGATTGACAGAATACCCACCCCGGCCTTGAGCCGGGGCCTCGTGTGTCAAGGGAGGCCCCGGATCAGGGCCGGGGCACCCCCGGTTACTCTGCCGGAACCTTCGCCACCTCGTCCGACAGCGGATAGGGCAGCCGGTCGACCATTTCCTTCGGGCAGGCTTGCAGGAAGTTCAACCGCTCGCTGTCCCAGTTCGACAGGATGCGCTCCGCGATCCGGCTGCCGGTTTCCTCATGATGCCGGGCGATCAGGCCTTTCAGTTGCATCTCCCAATGCGGGTGGCCGACGGCCAGGGCAAGGATCGACTCGAGGTTCATGAAATCCTCGGCCACGCCCTCGGGATCGTAGACATAGGCCATGCCGCCCGTCATCCCCGCCCCGAAGTTCGCGCCGATCCGGCCCAGGATCACCGCGACACCGCCGGTCATGTACTCGCACCCGTTCGACCCGCAGCCTTCGACGACCACCGAAGCGCCCGAGTTCCGCACCGCGAACCGCTCGCCCGCACGACCAGAGGCGAACAGGAACCCGTCGGTTGCCCCGTAAAGCACGGTGTTCCCGATGATCGTGTTTTCCTCGGCCTTCAGCGGCGAAGACATCAGCGGACGCACCGTGATCGTGCCGCCTGACAGCCCCTTGCCGACATAGTCGTTGGCGTCGCCCTGCACTTCCAGCTTGAGGCCTCGCACCGAGAAAGCCCCCAGCGACTGCCCGCAGGAGCCGTTCAGCTTCACAGTCAGATGGTCCGGCTGGAGCGCGTTCCGCATCCCGAACTTCTTGACGATATGGCTGCTGGCCCGCGTCCCGATGGTCCGGTGCGTGTTCCGCACCGCATAGGACAGCTGCATCTTCTCGCCGTCTTCAAAGAAGCGGTGGCCGTCCTTGATGATCTCGGCGTCCAGCGTGTCCGGGACCGCATTGCGCGGCTTGGTGCGGTCATAAGTGATCGCCCGCGCGCCATCGACGCTGATCAGCATCGGGTTCAGGTCAAGGTCATCAAGGTTCGCAGCCCCACGGCTGACCTGCGTCAGCAGGTCCGCCCGCCCGATGATCTCGTCCATCGACCGCGCGCCAATCGACGCGAGGATCTCCCGCACTTCCTGCGCGTAGAAGGTGATCAGGTTCACCACCTTGTCCGCCGATCCGGTGAACTTCGCCCGCAGCCGTTCGTCCTGGGTGCAGACGCCCACCGGGCAGGTGTTCGACTGGCACTGCCGCACCATGATGCAGCCCATCGCGATCAGGGCGGCGGTGCCGATGCCGTATTCCTCGGCCCCCATCATCGCCGCCATGACGATATCCCGACCCGTGCGAAGGCCCCCGTCCGTGCGCAAAGTCACCCGCTCACGCAGGTTGTTCATCGCCAGCACCTGATGCGCCTCGGTCAGACCCATTTCCCACGGCAGGCCTGCGTACTTGATCGACGTTGCCGGAGATGCCCCCGTCCCGCCGTTGTGGCCCGAGATCAGGATCACGTCGGCCTTGGCCTTGGCCACCCCCGCCGCAATCGTGCCCACGCCCGAGGAAGACACCAGCTTCACTGTCACCTTGGCGCGCGGGTTGATCTGCTTCAGATCGTAGATCAGCTGCGCCAGGTCTTCGATGGAATAGATGTCATGGTGCGGCGGGGGCGAGATCAGTGTCACCCCCGGCGTCGAATGGCGCAGCCGCGCGATCAGCGCCGTGACCTTCATCCCCGGCAGCTGGCCACCCTCGCCGGGCTTGGCACCCTGCGCGACCTTGATCTCCAACTCCTCGCAGGCGTTCAGATATTCCGCCGTGACGCCAAAGCGCCCCGACGCCACCTGCTTTATCTTGGCGGAGGGGTTGTCCCCGTTCGGCTCCGGCGTGAAATGCGCCGGGTCCTCGCCGCCTTCGCCGCTATCCGACTTCGCGCCGATCCGGTTCATCGCCACGTTCAGCGTCTTGTGCGCCTCGGGGCTCAGCGCCCCCAGCGACATGCCCGGCGTGACAAAGCGCTTGCGGATCGAGGTGATCGACTCCACTTCCTCGATGGGAACGGGTTTCCCAAGCGTCTTGATGTCCAAGAGATCCCGCAGATGGATCGGCGGGTTCGCCCGCATCGCGGCACTGTACTGCTTCCACACATCATAAGACGCCCGGTCGCAGGCCGATTGCAGCATGTGCATCGTCTGCGCTTCCCAGGCGTGCTTCTCGCCCGACCGCCGCGCCTTGTAGAAGCCGCCGATGGGCAGCACATCCGCGCCGCCCAGCCAGCCCTTGCGGTGGACCTCCTCCAGCTTCTGCTCAACGCCCGTCAGGCCGATGCCGGAAATCCGCGACTGCATGCCGGGGAAGTATTCCGCCACCATCGCGCGGGAAAGACCCACCGCCTCGAAGTTCAGCCCGCCGCGATAGCTGGAGATCACCGAAATCCCCATCTTCGACATGATCTTCAGCAGGCCCGCGTCGATGGCGTCGCGATAGCGCCGCATCGCATCGGTGAGGGACCCATCCAGCAGCCCCCGGTCGATCCGGTCGGCAATGGAATCCTGCGCGATGTAGGGGTTCACCGTCGTCGCGCCCGAGCCGATCAGGACGGCAAAGTAATGCGGGTCGATGCACTCGGCACTGCGGACGTTGATCGAACAGAACGTCCGCAGCCCCTTGCGCGTCAGCCAGCTATGCACCGCCGAGGTGGCGAGGATCATCGGCATCCCCACCTTGTCCGGTCCCTGATGCTCATCCGTCAGGACCAACTGCCCGGCCCCCGACCGCACCGCATCCTCAGCCTCGGCCCGGATGCGTTCCAGCCCCTGCCGCAAGTCATCCAGCCCCTCGCCCACCGGGAAGGTGCAGTCGATGAACGCGACCTGATCGCCAAAGCGCTGCACCATCACGTCGAACTCACGGTTCGCGATGAAGGGGCTTTCCAGGACCAGAATCTCCGTCTGGCTGTTGTTTTCGTCCAGCACGTTGCGCAGGTTGCCGAAGCGGGTCTTCAGCGACATCACCCGCCCTTCGCGCAGCGAGTCGATGGGCGGGTTCGTCACCTGGCTGAAGTTCTGCCGGAAGTAGTGGCTGAGGGGCCGATAGACCGACGACAGCACCGCAGGCGGCGTGTCATCGCCCATCGAGGCGACCATTTCCTTCCCGTCCTCGGCCATCGGGGCCAGAACCTGCTCCAACTCCTCCAGCGTGAACCCCGCCGCGATCTGCCGCTTGCGCAACTCGCCGCCGGTAAAGCTCTGCGTCTCGGGGATGTCGCGCAGCAGGCTGTTCAGGTCGACGATCTTGCCCACCCATTCGCCATAAGGCTGCGCGGCGGCCAGTTTGTCTTTCATTTCAACGTCGTGATAGAGCTTGCCCTCGGCCATATCGACGGCAATCATCTGCCCCGGCCCCAAGGCGCCCTTCTCGCGGATTGTCGATTCATCGACCGGCACCATCCCGGCCTCCGACCCCGCGATCAGCATCCCGTCGCCCGTCACCACATAGCGCATCGGGCGCAACCCGTTGCGGTCCAGGCCGCCGCAGACCCAACGGCCATCGGTCATCGCCAAAGCGGCGGGACCGTCCCACGGCTCGATGACCGAGTTGCAGTAGGAATACATATCCGCCCAGGCCTTAGGCATGTTCACAGTCTGCTTCGACCAGGCTTCCGGCACCAGCATCGTCTTGGCCATCGGAGCGCTACGGCCCGACCGCACCAGCACCTCGAACACGGCATCCAGCGCGCCCGAGTCAGATGTCCCCCCCGGAATGATCGGCTTGATGTCCTCTGCAGCCTCGCCGAAGTTGTTCGAGGCCATGCGGATCTCGTGCGACTTCATCCAGTTGACGTTGCCCTTCAGCGTGTTGATCTCGCCGTTGTGGGCCAGCATCCGGAACGGCTGAGCCAGCCACCATTGCGGGAAGGTGTTCGTCGAATAGCGCTGGTGGTAGATCGCGAACGCGCTTTCAAACCGCTCGTCCATCAGGTCGGGGTAGAAGGTCGCGACCTGCTCGGCCAGCATCATGCCCTTGTAGATGATCGACCGGCAGGACAGGCTGCAGAGATAAATCCCCTGAATGCCCGCTGCCGTCGCCGCCTTCTCGATCCGCCGCCGGATGATGTACAGCTCGCGCTCGAACTGCTCCTGATCCACGTCCTTCTCGCAGCGGATGAGGATCTGCTCGATCTCGGGCCGCGTCGCGTTGGCCTTGTCGCCCAGCACCGAGACATCCACCGGCACATGCCGCCAGCCGTAGATGTAATGCCCCATCCGCAAGACCTCGGTCTCGACGATGGTCCGGCAGCGTTCCTGAGCGCCAAAGTCCGTGCGCGGCAGGAAGACTTGCCCCACGGCGATCAGCTTCTGCGTATCCGGCTCATGCCCCGTCCGGCGCACCTGGTCGTAGAAGAACTTGACCGGGATCTGCACATGGATGCCCGCCCCGTCGCCGGTCTTGCCATCCGCATCCACCGCGCCCCGGTGCCAGACCGCCTTCAGCGCGTTGATGCCGTTCTCCACCACCTTGCGGCTGGGCTTGCCGCCAATCGAGACCACCAGCCCCACGCCGCAGGACGAATGCTCATCCTCGGTCTTGTAAAGCCCGTTCGCGTCCAGCCAGGCGCGCTTTGCTTCCTGGGCGGCAACCCATGCGGCGTCATACTTGGTCATGGCTATCCCCTCTCATTCGCTGGCCAGCAGCGGGAATTTCTCCACGCACTGCGCTCGCGTCAAAACGTTGCGACCGGTCCCCGCAAACGCGAAACTGTCGGGCTTGTGGTCGATGTAGATCTCGTTCGTCATGGTCAGCCCGTTCGCATCGTCGAACAGGCCCACCGGCAGCTCCAGGTTCCCGGCATAGGGCCCGTCCACCGTCACCCTGAACCAGATCGGAGAGCCGCAGTCGGCGCACCACGCCCGCTCGCCCCAGCCCGAGGACTGTCGCCTGGCGATATGCTCGGCCCCGCTCCAGTCGACATTCGCTGTCGGGACCGTCATCCCCAGCAGGGCCGACCCGGTCCATTTCCGGCACATCGGGCAATGACAGACGCCGAAATCCGTGCCCGTCAGCCGCGCCGTGAACCGCACCGCTCCACAGAGGCAACCACCCTCGCGTTCAAGGCCCATCGGCAACCCTCCAGACCGGAAGGGCTGCCGACAGCGCGTCGCAATCGTAGATCGGCTGGTTGGACAGGAAACCGTCCTCGCCCGGAAACACGAAGTCCACCGGACTGCCATCGATCGGCAGCCACTTCCCGTCGCCCAGATCCGTCTCGCCCGGTCCGGCAAAGAACAGCCGCCAGTCCGCGTGTGCGTATTCGTTTCCGCGGGACTGGCGCAGCACCGTGCCATCGCGACTGTATTCGGTGAACTCGACCTCGGTCTGGCTCAGGGTGATCCCGTCGATCAGCACGGTCTTTCCCGTCAACCGGTCATAGCCCGCCGCGCGCGTCCCCGTGCCGTCCGCCTTCGTCAGGCCGAAATCCCAGGTATCCACGCCGCTTGCCAGAAGCTCCGAGAAACTGGCCGGATCGGCAGGGGCGGGGTCGAGCGTCTGCTTGATCGGGTCGTAACTTTCGATCCACTGCCCCTCGCTGTCGATCTTGGAATAGAAGAACGGCCCCTCCTGATCGATGTCCACCCGCCATTGGTCGCCCGGCGCATCGCCGCCGCAACGATAGTAATGCGACACGCGGCAGGCCTTGGACTGCACGGTCATGAAGACCTCGCAGCCTTCCGGTGCAGCCCACGTGCCGGCCAATGCCGGGGCGGCCGCGGCAGTCAGACTGGCAAGGATCAGGAACTTCCGCATCGCTGTTTCACCTTGAAGAAGGTCACATATGCTGACCCTTGGTTTCTTGAGCGTCTTCCAGACGTAAAGACGGAGGGAAGACGCGTGGAAGACGATTGGAAGACGCTTAACCATCCGTTCACTATTCCGCCGCCACCGCCCCGGTCTGGGACAGATAACCCAGGATCGCCTCGGCTGCCTCGCGCCCGTCGCGGATCGCCCAGACCACAAGACTTGCCCCCCGCACGATGTCGCCCGCCGCATAGACCCCCGGCAGGCTGGTCTCGTGCGTGCGGAAGTCGGCCTTGATCGTGCCCCAGCGGGTGACCTTCAGCTCGGGCACACCCCACAGGATCGGAAGCTCCTCAGGCTCAAACCCCAGCGCCTGCACCACCAGATCGGCGGGCTCCACATAGTCGGCGCCTTCGATGATCTCGGGGCTTTGGCGTCCCGTCGCATCCGGGGCGCCAAGGCGCATCTTCTGGACCATCACGCCGTCGACATCCACCCCGCCGGTAAAGCCCTTCGGCGCGGAAAGCCACACGAACTCAACGCCTTCCTCTTCGGCATTCTGCACTTCACGCTGGCTGCCCGGCATGTTCGCCCGGTCCCGGCGATACAGGCACTTGACCGACAGCGCCCCCTGCCGGATCGCCGTCCGCACGCAGTCCATCGCCGTGTCGCCGCCGCCGATCACCACCACGCGCTTGCCGCTCGCGTTCAGCTCGCCGTTGTCGAACTCGGGCACATCGTCGCCAAAGCCATGGCGGTTGGAGGCCGTCAGGTAGTCCAGCGCCTTCACGATGCCATTGGCCCCGACGCCCGGCGCTTCGATGTCGCGCGACTTGTAGACGCCCGTGGCGATCAGCACCGCATCATGCTGGCCCCGGATCGCGTCAAAGGTGATATCCTCGCCCACGGTGCAGTTCAGGACGAAGTTCACGCCCCCCTCCGCCAGCTGCGCGTTGCGGCGTTCCACCACGTCCTTCTCCAGCTTGAAGCCGGGAATGCCATAGGTCAGCAGCCCGCCCGAGCGGTCATAGCGGTCATAAACCGTGACCTGCACGCCCTGCCGCCGCAGCATGTCCGCCGCCGCAAGGCCCCCCGGCCCCGCGCCGATGATGCCCACGGATTCGGCGCGTTCCGCATGGGGACGGATCGGCTTGACCCAGCCCTCTTCCCAGGCCGTGTCGGTGATGTATTTCTCCACCGAGCCGATGGTCACGGTGCCGTGGCCCGATTGCTCGATCACGCAGTTGCCTTCGCACAGCCGGTCCTGCGGGCAGATGCGGCCGCAGATTTCGGGGAAGGTGTTGGTGGCCTGGCTGATCTCGTAGGCCTCCTGCAACCGGCCCTCGGCGGTCAGCTTCAGCCAGTCGGGGATGTTGTTGTGCAAGGGGCAATGCGACTGGCAATAGGGCACGCCGCACTGGCTGCACCGGCTGGACTGCTCGGCGGCCTTGCGATCTGCGTACTCGCGATAAATCTCGTGGAAATCCTGCGCGCGCGAGGATGCGTCACGCTTCTCGGGCATTTCCTTGCCGACGGTGACGAACTTCAGCATCTTCTGCGTGGCCATTGCTCACGTCCCTCGCAAATTCATCCGGGACCGTCCGGATACCTTGGATGATCCGGCAATAAAAGTCAGCAGTGCTTACCTAAATGTAGATTTTTCAACGGATGAGACAGGATAGCTGACTATTTTCGCCGAATATAGGTCAGCAAAGCTTCCAAACCACGCTAGAACCCGAGCAAAATTGCCACCAAAGCGGCACTTCCGACGATGATTCGCCACCAGCCGAACAGGGCATAGCCGTTCCCGCTGATGTAGCTCAGGACCCATCGCACGACGAGAACGGCCGTCACGAACGCCACCGCAAACCCGATGGCGATATCCCAGACTGCCCCGAAGTCCAGCATGTACCGGCTCTTGAACAGGTCATAGGCCACCGCCGCGCCCATCGTCGGCAGCGACAGGAGAAAGGAGAACTCGGCCGCCGCCCGCTTTTCGACCCCCAGCAGCATCGCGCCGACGATGGTCGCCCCCGACCTGGACACGCCGGGCACCAGGGCGAGGCACTGAAAGACCCCGATGGCCAGCGACTTTCCGAACGGCAGAGCCGTGGCATCATAGTGTATCGGCGACGGAGCTTTCCGGTCGATGACCAGCAGCACGAAACCGCCCAGAATCAGCATGATGGCGATCAACACGGGAGTCTCGAACAGCACGGTCTTGACGAAGTCCCGCGCCAGCAGACCAACCACGACCGCCGGCAGAAAGGCAAGAAGCAGCGAGACGATCGTCCGCCGCGCCGCGAGGTCATGCCGCGCCCGCAAGGCGATCCGCAGGATCATGCCGGCATAGACCGACGTCAGCGCCAGGATCGCGCCCAGCTGGATCACGACCTCGAAGGTCCGCCCGTCTGACTGGAAGCCGAGGAAATGCCCGGCAAGCAAGAGATGCCCCGTCGAAGACACCGGCAGAAACTCGGTCAACCCTTCCAGAAGGCCCAGGAAGGCAGCCGTCAGGGTCTGGTCCAAGCCGTTACGCCTTCTTCAGGTTCTTCGCCGAATCCTTGATCGCGGCAAACTGGCCCGACGCGCGATAGCGCCAGAGATACTCCGGCAGCACAGCGTCCATCGACGTGGGAGAGATTCCAAGATCCGCCAGGCCCTTTGCCCCTTCGGCGACGACATTGTCGACGCTCAGGCTGTGAAGCTGATCGCGGGTGATCATCCTGTTCTTGATCAGGCCCAGCGTCACCGCCTCGAGCATGTCAAAGCCGAATGCCGTGACCTTCATGATCGCGGTCGGCACGTTCAGGATCAGACGGCGGCGCTGGATCACGCCCAGCATCTTCTGCATCAGGTCGCGGAAACTGGCCACCTCCGGCCCGCCCAGTTCATAGACGCCGGGGGCGGCCTGCCCCAGAACGCCCTTCACCGCTGCCTGTGCCACATCGTTCACATGCACCGGCTGAAACTTCGTCCCAGCCTTCGCGACCGGAAGGATGGGGGCCATTGCTGCCATGGCACCGAAGCGGTTGAAGAACCCGTCCTCGGTCCCGAAGATGACCGAAGGTCGCAGGATCACCGCCCCGGGAAAGGCCGCCGTGACTGCGGCTTCGCCGTCGGCCTTGGTCCGGCCATAGATCGAGGGGCTGTTCCTGTCCGCGCCGATCGCCGAGATATGCACCAGCGCCTGCACGCCTTCGGCCTGGGCGATCCGGGCGATCCTGCCGGGAGCCTCGGCCTGCACGGCCTGAAAGTTGTTCCTGCCGCCGCGGTCGAAGGTGCCGACGCAGTTCACCACCGCATCCGCCCCCCGGACCACTGCCCGCACGCTGGCGTCATCGCGGATGTTGCAGGCGACCGGTTCCACCTGACCCGGCGCGCCATAGGGCTTGACGAACAGCGCCTCGTTCGGGTGCCGACAGGCGACGCGGACCCGCCAGCCTTCCTTTGCCATGGCCCTGGCGATGTAGCGTCCGACAAAGCCCGAACCGCCAAGAATGGTGACCAGCTTGCTCATCTCAGCGCCCTCCCGAAGGTGCCGAAAGGCACCGGAATCCTGCCGGATCAATAGCGGTGGCAGCCCGTGCGGGCAAGGCCAAACCGGCCCGTCGAATTTTCGCGGGCGGGCCGTTGACTCTGCCGAATCGGACCGTTACATCGCCCATCAGTGCCCAGATGGCGGAATTGGTAGACGCACTGGTTTCAGGTACCAGCGCCGCAAGGCGTGGAGGTTCGAGTCCTCTTCTGGGCACCACTACCCGCTATCAGGGGTAAGGACATCTATCCTTTGACGGAACGCGAAGGGTGTCTGACCGCCTTGGTCGGCGTCGCATCTCGGCGTGACCAGGCAACAGATGATGAATCTTCCCCCCGAGGAAGGAAATCTGACCCTTGGCCATACCTGTGGTCAGGACAGTCCCGTTCCCCCTGAAGGGCACCGGGACCGGCAAACAAGGTTCACAAGCCCTGAATGGCCACAGGCAAGTCCTTGAAATCATGCACTTGAAAGGGTCTGTCCCGCGTGGACAGTCTAGGCCGCAAGGTCGTCGGTATCCAGATCATACAGCCCCGCCGCGCCTTCCCGCACCTCTGCGAGGCACGCGGCATACTCGGGCAGAATCCGCCGGATCATCACCCGGGCCAGTGCCGTTCGCCCCGGATCGGCCAGGGCTGCCTTCAGATGGGTATGCCCCCCCAGCACCCGCGCAAAAGCCCGCAGATACGGCACCGCACCGGCAAAGCGATCGTTCAGAGGCAGGGCGAGCAGCGCCTCGGTTCCTTCCCGCAGCGCCTCGGCCGCTGCCCAGACGTCGCCCGCGAGATCGGGGAGGCTGGCGCGCGCCATCTCGGCACCCCGCTGCATCTCGTCGATCAGCCGGAACGCCGCCTCGCCCCCGTCAGCCATCTTGCGACCGACGAGGTCCATCGCCTGAATCCCGTTCGTTCCTTCATAGATCGGCAGGATGCGGGCATCCCGGAGGAACTGCGCAGCGCCGGTTTCCTCGATGAACCCCATGCCGCCATGGATCTGCACCCCCTGATGCGCGACCTCGCAGGCGATGTCGGTGCAGAAGGCCTTGGCGATCGGGGTCAGGAACGCGGCCCGCGCCTTCCAGTCGGCCCCGCCCGTTGCCGTGGCCATGTCGATCGCCACCGCACAGGACAGCGCGATCGACCGTGCCGCGAACACTTCGGCCCGCATGGTTGCCAGCATCCGCCGGACATCGGCGTGGTCGATGATGGTCCCGAACCCCGCGACAGGGGCAGCCCCTTGTCTCCGGTCCCTTGCATAGGCCAGCGCATGCTGAAGCGCGGCTTCCGCCACCCCTACGCCCTGCGCTGCGACCGACAGGCGGGCATTGTTCATCATCGTGAACATCGCCGCCAGTCCGTTGTGCGGTGCCCCGACCAACCATCCCGTCGCCCCGTCGAACTGCATCACGCAGGTCGGGCTGCCGTGGATGCCCAGCTTGTGTTCAAGACTGACAACACGAAGGCTGTTGCGGATGCCCGGATTCCCGGCGGCATCGGGGATGAACTTCGGCACCATGAAGAGGCTGATCCCCTTGGTGCCCTCGGCCCCGTCCGGAAGGCGCGCAAGAACCAGGTGGCAGACGTTCGACACCAGGTCGCTGTCACCCCAGGTGATGAAGATTTTCTGCCCGGAAACCGCGAAGGTCCCGTCGCCGTTCGGCACGGCCTTCGAGCGCAGCGCACCCACATCGCTCCCCGCCTGCGGCTCGGTCAGGTTCATCGTGCCCGACCACTCGCCCGATGTCAGTTTCGGCAGATACAGCGCCTTCTGCTCGGCAGACCCGTGATGCTCCAGCGCCTCTATCTGGCCCTTGGACAGAAGCGGCTTCAGATGAAGTGCAAGGCAGGCACCGGACATCATGTCATCGACGCCGAGCGCAAGCGAGATCGGCAGACCCAGGCCGCCATGATCGGAGCTGGCAGCCATGCCCACCCAGCCGCCTTCGGCAATCGCCCGGTATCCCTCGGCGAACCCGGGGGAAGACACGACGGCACCATTCTCCAGCCGCGCGGGGTGATCGTCTCCGCTGCGGTTCAGAGGGGCGAGGACGTCGGTGGACAGTCGCCCTGCCTCGGTCAGAATGGCGTCGGACAGATCGGGCGTCGCGGCAGCGAAACGGTCGGTGGCGGCGACCTCGGCGAAGCCCACGATGTTGTCGAGGATGAAGCGTATATCCTTGACGGGAGCGCGGTAGGGCATGAGGGACTCCTTGGGGACACAGCTTGGCAAAACCGGGGGGCTGGCTTATGGACGGCCCGGACCAAGGCTATTCCATTCCCCAAGGCCATCAAGCTGGACGCTGCGTCACCATGACCCGAACTCTTGCCGCAGATGACGCCGGGATCGCCGAGGCCGCGCAGTTGCTGGCGGCCGGCGGACTGGTCGCCTTCCCGACCGAGACGGTCTACGGCCTGGGCGGCGATGCACGGTCGGATGCGGCGGTGGCCGGGATCTACGCCGCCAAGGGACGTCCGGGCTTCAATCCCCTGATCGTCCACCTGCCGGATCTGGCGGCAGCCGAGGCGATCGCCGACGTCGGCCCGAACGCGCGCAAGCTGGCGCTTGCGTTCTGGCCGGGGCCGCTGACCCTCGTCCTTCCGTTGCGGGCCGGGGCGCGGATTTCGCCGCTGGTCACCGCAGGTCTGGCGACCGTGGCGGTACGGGTTCCGGCGCACCCCTTGGCGCAGCGGCTGTTGCGGGCATTTGGAGGGCCAGTGGCGGCCCCGTCGGCCAACCCTTCGGGTCGCGTGTCGCCGACCGAGGCCGGGCATGTGCTGGACGGGCTCGCGGGCCGGATCGCGGCAGTTCTGGATGGCGGAGCCTGTCAGGTCGGACTGGAAAGCAGCATCGTCCTGGCCGATCCAAAGCCTGCCCTTTTGCGCCCCGGCGGAGTCCCGGTCGAGGCCCTGGAGGCCGTGCTGGGCCAGCCGGTCGGCCGGGGGACGTCCGAGGGCCAGCCGGTTGCGCCGGGGCAGCTTGCGTCGCATTACGCACCGCGTGCAGCCGTGCGTTTGAACGCGACCGACGCGGCAATTGGCGAGATTCTGGTCGGGTTCGGCCCGGTCAAAGGGGCACTGAGCCTGTCAGAAACCGGCGATCTGGCCGAGGCCGCTGCCCGGCTCTTTGCCCTGCTGCGCGAAGCGGATCGTCTGGCCGGCCCGGGTGGCCGCATCGGCTTTGCTCCGGTCCCGGAGACCGGCCTCGGCCTTGCGATCAACGACCGGCTGCGGCGGGCCGCAGCACCGCGCGACGCGTAAGGTAGCGGTCGGCTTTTTCGTGCGTGATCGCATCGATTGTGGCTTTTTTGGGAAATTTCCCCGTGCCGAATTGCATGGCCGTGTGCAATAGTTCGCGCGGGCCAGTGTGCCTTTGCAAACAGAGCGCCTGCCACCAAGGGAAGGCGAAGCAAAAGGGAACCGTGAAATGATTAACGAATTCAAAGCCTTCATCATGAAGGGCAATGTCCTCGACCTCGCCGTCGGTATCATCATCGGCGCGGCCTTCACTGCCATCGTGACCTCGCTTGTCGACGATCTGATTCAGCCCTTGATCGGCATGATCATCGGCGGGGTCGACTTCTCGGCCTGGGGCTTCTCGATCGGCGACGCCAAGTTCAACGTCGGCAACTTCGTCACGGCCATCATCAAGTTCGTGGTCATCGCCTGGGTCGTGTTCCTGCTTGTCAAAGCCGCCAACGCTGCGATGCCGAAGAAGGAAGAAGCTCCGGCCGTGCCGGCTGGTCCTTCGGACAATGACCTGCTGAAGGACATTCTGGCCGAGCTGAAGAAGTAAGGTCGAAGCCTTCCGCACAGCGGCCCGCAAGAGCGATCTCGCGGGCCGTTCGCATGTCAGGCGATTGCCAGCGGCTTTTGGGACGAAGTCGCCAGACTCACAGGCGACAGGCCCAATCTGCCCTTGGAGCGCCTCCCAGAAAGGCCGCCCCTGGTTCGCGGCGATCTCGCCGCTTCAGATCTTCAGCGCATCCGCCCCGGAGATCGTCGGCAGGTTCAGCGCCACGCCCACGGCGTCGTAGGTCAGCTTGCCGGCATGGACGTTCAGACCGGCCAGCAGGTGCCGGTCCTCGGCGCAGGCCTTTTTCCAGCCCTTGTCGGCCAGCGCCATCATGAAGGGCATGGTCGCGTTGCCAAGCGCCTGGGTCGAGGTCCGGGCCACCGCGCCCGGCATGTTTGCCACGCAGTAGTGCATGATCCCGTCAACATCGTAGATCGGGTCCTGGTGGGTGGTCGCCCGGCTGGTCTCGAAACAGCCGCCCTGGTCGATGGCGACGTCCACCAGGGCAGCGCCGGGCTTCAGCTCTTTCAGTTGCGCTTTCGAGATCAGCTTGGGCGCGGCCGCTCCGGGGATCAGCACCGCGCCGATGATCAGGTCAGCCTCGCGGGCGAGGGTGATGGTGTTGCCGGCGCTGGCGTAGGCGTTCTTGAACTGCCCGCCAAATACATCGTCCAAATAGCGCAGGCGGTTGATCGAACGGTCAAGAACGGTGACATCCGCGCCCATCCCGGCGGCGACCTTGGCGGCATGGGTGCCGACGACTCCGCCGCCGATCACCAGCACCCTGGCAGGCGACACACCCGGCACGCCGCCCAAGAGAACACCACGCCCACCGTTGGCCTTTTGCAGCGTCCAGGCACCCACTTGCGGGGCCAGACGACCGGCGACCTCGGACATCGGGGCCAGCAGCGGCAGACCTCCCCGGTCATCCGTCACCGTCTCGTAGGCGATGCAGGTCGCACCGCTGGCCTGGAGGTCCTTGGTCTGGGCAGGATCGGGGGCGAGGTGCAGGTAGGTAAACAGAACCTGACCCTCGCGCAGACGCTTGCGTTCGACGGCCTGCGGTTCCTTGACCTTGACGATCATGTCGGCCTTTTCAAAGACCTCCTCAGCGGTATCTACGATCCTTGCGCCCGCCGCCTTGTAGTCGGCGTCCGAAAAGCCCGCACCGACACCGGCGTTCCGTTCGACAATCACCTTGTGGCCATGCGCCACCGCCTCGCGCGCGGCGTCCGGGGTCATGCCCACGCGGAACTCCTGCGGCTTGATCTCTTTCGGGCATCCGATCTTCATGGTTTTCCTCCCTGCGGCACCTGGTCCCAATAGGGCAATCCTGAACCGAATTTCTGGCGATACTTTGAATTCTGGTTGGCGGATCAGGGCTTGCGTCGTAGCATCTTCGACAGATGACCCCCAACACCGCAGAATCTTTCATGACCCCGGACCTTGACGCAACCGACCGTCGCATCCTGACCGTGCTGCAAAAGGACGGGCGGATCACCAACGCCGAGCTGTCCGAGGCAATCAACCTGTCCCCTTCGGCCTGCCACCGCCGGGTGCAGCGGCTGGAGGACGAGGGCCTGATCGCGGGCTATGTGGCCCTTCTGGATGCCCGGCGGATGGGGCGGATGACGACGGTCTTCGTCGAGATCACCTTGCAGAGCCAGGCCGAGGACCTGCTGGACGCCTTCGAGCGCGAGGTGGCGAAAGTGCCGGACCTCCTCGAATGTCACCTGATGGCGGGAACGGCGGACTATCTGTTGAAGCTGATGGCGGAAGACACCGAGGATTTCGCCCGCATTCACCGCCAGTTCCTGAGCCGCCTGCCAGGGGTGCGCCAGATGCAGTCAAGCTTCGCGCTGCGGACCGTGGTGAAGACGACCGCGCTGGCCGTCTAGAGCCTGTCCGACAAAAGTGGGCTCCGGTTTTGTCCAAAGACAGGCGACCACGAAACACCTGGAGGCTGTCTGGCGCTTCTATCAGCGTCAGACAGACTCTAGGCGGCCTGCAGATATCCCAGCACCGCCCGGCGGGTGCGATCGGTCAGGGCCAAGCGGTCGGGCACCTGCGTGGCGCCTGCCGCGTCGATCATGCCGCGCAGGATCGCCAGCACGTCCTGGGCCGTGGTTTCGGGCCCTGGGATGGAAAGCTCTTCCAGCCGGGCGGCGATCAGAACCGTGATCCGGTCAGAGAACTCGTCGGCAGCCGGGTCGGGCGGAAGCTGCGACTGGGCCAGGCTCAGCGTCCGGGACAGGGACGGACGCTCCAGATAATGCGCGACGGAAGCTACGGTCAGCTCGTCCACCAGCTTGGTCAGGCTTTGCGCCGCGTCGGAACAGACGATCCGCTCAACCGCCTCCAGCAGGTTCGCACGTTCCGCCCGGATCAGGGCGGCGAGAAGTGCGGCCTTGCCGGGGAAATACTGATACAGCGAGCCGATCGACACCCCGGCGCGCGCGGCGACGGCATTGGTCGTCAGCGCATCGAGGCCCGGGCCCGAGCAAAGGTCGGCCGCTGCGGCAAGGATCCCGTCGACTTTGGCGCGGGCGCGGTCCTGACGGGGCTGTTTGCGAAGCTCGATCATCATCATGTGTAAGGTCTAGGGCAGCAGACCGTGTCGGAGAACTGCTAAATGTGGCAACAAATGGAAATAGATTGTTGACGCCCGCCCAAGTTGCAACACCGGGCCGCCACAATGTTGCCTTGCAACCTGAAGTTGCGGGCGTGATCGACCTTGCGGGAAATGAAAAACCCCCGGCCAGGGGCGCGGGGGTTGATCGGGCGGGAATCGCTTCCCCAGTGTCGCTGACGTCTTAGAGACCGCCTTCGCGCTGAAGCTTCTTCCGGGCAAGTTTCCTTGCACGGCGGACCGCTTCGGCCTGTTCGCGTGCCTTCTTGACGGAGGGCTTCTCGAAATGCTGCTTGAGCTTCATTTCGCGAAACACGCCTTCACGCTGAAGTTTCTTCTTCAGGGCACGGAGAGCCTGTTCGACGTTATTGTCGCGGACGCTGACCTGCATGTGGTTGTCACCACCTTCCTAAGCTAGAGTTGCACTGTCTTGTGCAGGCTCGCGGCGTATAACAAAGGTCGGCTGGCTTGTCCACCAAGAGGGAGGGAGCGTGCGATGGCTGAGGATCAGGTGAAGACGGCGCTGCTGGACGCGGCCCAGGCGCATGTGCCTTTCGACGGCTGGTCGGAAAAGACCCTGGCCGCCGCCTGCGCCGACACCGGCATCGCAAAGGGCCTGGCACGGTCGCTGTTTCCGCGGGGTGGCGTCGATCTGGCGCTGGCCTACCACGCCCGGGGCGATGCCGAAATGGTGGCTCAACTGGCGGAAACCGATCTTTCCGCGCTGCGCTTTCGTGACCGGATCGGCCGGGCGGTTCAGCTTCGTCTTGCGCTGGCCGACCGGGAATTGGTGCGCCGGGGAACGACGCTGTTCTCGCTCCCCCACCATGCAGCCGACGGGGCCCGGGCGATCTGGGGCACGGCAGATGCGATCTGGACGGCGCTTGGCGATACCTCGGGCGACGTGAACTGGTATACCAAGCGGGCGACCCTTTCGGGCGTCTACGGGGCCACGGTGCTTTACTGGCTGGGCGATGATTCGTCGGAACACCATTCGACCTGGGATTTTCTGGACCGGCGGATCGATCAGGTGATGCAGATCGAAAAGCTGAAGGCCGGTTTTCGCGAGAATCCTCTGGGCAAGGCATTCCTGGCCGGCCCCGGAAAGCTTTTCGCAAGCATTCGTGCCCCACAACGACCGGACGATCTGCCGGGCAGACATCAAGGCTAAGATTCCATGACCCTTTCGCACAGCATGCTCGCCATCGAGATTTCCGCGCCGGGCGGGCCGGATGTCCTGACGCCGGCCTCGGTTCCGGTGCCGGTGCCAGGACACGGCCAGATCGTGATCCGCGTCGCCTATGCCGGGGTGAACCGGCCCGACGCGCTGCAGAGGGCAGGGGCCTATGCGCCGCCGCCTTCGGCCTCGCCGCTGCCGGGGCTGGAGTGTTCGGGGACGGTGGTCGAAGTCGGACCCGGGGTCTCCCGCTGGCAGATCGGTGATCAGGTCTGCGCCCTGCTGCCCGGCGGTGGCTACGCCGAATACGTCGCCACGCAGGCCGCGCACGCCCTGCCGGTCCCGAAAGGGCTGTCGCTGCGCGACGCCGCCTGCCTGCCGGAAACCTGCTTTACCGTCTGGTCGAACGTGGTGATGCGCGGGGGCCTGAAGGCGGGCGAAAGGTTTCTGGTCCATGGTGGCACCAGCGGGATCGGGACAACCGCCATCCAGATTGCCCGCGCCTTGGGTGCCCGGGTCTTCACCACGGCGGGGTCGGACGACAAGTGCGAAGTCTGCCGGTCGCTTGGTGCCGAAGGTGCCATCAACTACCGGACCGACGATTTTGTCGCCGCGATGAAAGCCGGAGGTGGCGCGAACCTCATCCTCGACATGGTTGGCGGCCCCTATATCGAGAGGAACATCAAGGCATTGGCCGATGATGGGCGGTTGGTGCAGATCGCTTTCCTGCAAGGCCCGAAGGTCACCCTCAACTTCGCCGAGATGATGACCCGCCGCCTGACCCTCACAGGGTCGACCCTGCGCCCGCAATCCGACCTTGCGAAGGCAAGGATCGCGCGCGCGGTCGAGGCCGAGGTCTGGCCGATGATCGAACGCGGCGCGGTCCGGGTGGTGATGGACAGCGAACATGAACTGGCAGAGGCCGCTGCCGCGCACTGGCGGCTCGAGTCCGGCGGGCATGTCGGGAAGATCGTGCTGCGGGTGAATCCGTAAGGTATTCCCTACCCGAAGGAACTTCGGTCCCGATTGACGCTTTCTTCACGCGCAAAGCCAAGTGACGTTTGGTAAACCTGTGTCAGGCGGGATCGGATGTTTCGATCCATGACTCTGGCCTGCAGGCGCTTCCCCAGACGCCAAGGGCACCGACGATTTGACAAAGCAGTTTTCCCCAAACTTCCCCTCAACGGTTGCTTTTCAGGTTGCCGATCCCGCCCCCAACCATTCAGCGAACTGGTTCCAGAACCGCGTCTTTCAGACTGCAATCGCGGATCACGTCACCGCCGCAGCGACGGAAGTCGAGATCGGGCGTCAGGCAGATCCGCGCCTCCTGGATCAGGCCATCCTTGCAGGTGATGGTGATTTGGTCGCGTGCCAGACCCGGGTTCGACTCAAGGAAGGCGTCTTCGATGACCGTTGCCGGCAGAGTAAGGGGCCGCGACACATCTTTGAACACGGTGGGAAGGACGACCCGGTCATAGGCATCCCGCGCAGTCCGGAAAAAGGCTTGCGCCGACAGGCCCGAACAACGCCCGTGTTTCTTCCATTGGTAGAAGGCCGCACCCGCCCCGCCCATGATGCCGGCCATTCCCGCAGTTTCGGCGCGGGACGGGTCGCGTTCGCCCGTGCGGCAGTACGAGGGCCAGCCGGACTCGAACTGCGGCCAGAGCCCGTGAAGGACAAAGGTCAACCCGCTACCGGTGTCGCATTGCGGATCGTCGCGGGCGTCGCCCTCCAGCGCGCACCAGGCGGCTGACCACGACAGCGACATCACATAATAGTCGAAATCGCCGGCGCGCTCGCCCTCGGCCCGCGCTGCCCCGGCCCAGCATAAAGCCGCAATGGTCCACAGGATCAGGCGCATTTCCGCTTTCCCTTCTTGCAAATCGGCCCTATACGGTCGCCTGAATTCCCTGAAAACGTGGAACTCGCGGGCGACAGCCCGCCGCCGTTTTCCCGGCCCGGGGAAGGTTTGTAAAGGAGAGATCCGATGTCGAAACCGCTTATGGCCAAGGCCACTGCCGTCTGGCTGGTGGACAACACGACGCTCAGCTTCGCGCAGATCGCGGATTTCTGCGGCATGCACGAGCTTGAGGTGCAGGGCATTGCCGATGGCGATGTGGCGACCGGGGTCAAGGGATTCGACCCGGTCGCGAACAACCAGCTCGACCCGATCGAGATCGACCGCGCTCAGGCTGACCCCCTCTACCGGATGAAGCTGAAGTTCAACGCCGCCGCCGTGGGCGAGGAAAAGCGGCGCGGGCCGCGGTATACTCCGCTGTCGAAGCGGCAGGACCGCCCGGCGGCGATCTATTGGCTGGTGAAGTTCCACCCGGAACTGTCGGACGGCGCGATCGGCAAGCTGGTGGGCACCACGAAGCCGACGATCCAGTCGATCCGCGAGAGGACGCACTGGAACATCGGTCAGATCCAGCCCATCGACCCGGTGGCGCTGGGCCTGTGCAAGCAGTCCGAGCTTGATGCCGCCGTGCAGGCTGCGGCCCGCAAGAAGGCGGCCGAGGGGACCGTGATGTCGGACGACGAGCGGCGCAAGCTGGTGTCGACCGAGCAGTCGCTTGGCATGGCCCCGGACGCGCGGATGCCGTCCGGTCTGTCGGGGCTGGAGGTCTTCGGCGACGAGGAGAAGGATGACAGCCCGGCCGGAGACTTCTCGGACGCGGAGAGCTTCTTCAACCTGCCCGCAGACAGCCATGATGACGACGAAGACGAGGACGACCGCCGTCGATAAGGCCGATATGTCCACGGTGGACATCTGCGCATTATTGAATGAGTTCAATACGTTGAAAGATTCGATTCACCGTTTCTTAACGGTTGTCCGCAGCTTTCCTGTCCGCACGTCCCGGTGAGAAGCCGCGCCTAGAGTCTGTCTGACGCTGATAGAAGCGCCAAACAGCCTCCAGGTGTTTCGTGGTCGCCTGTCTTTCGACAAAACCGGAGTCCACTTTTGTCGGACAGGCTCTAGTCCAGCTCGCGCGCTTCGCCGACCAGCATCACCGGAATGCCGTCGCGGATCGGGAAGGCAAGATGGGCCGCCTTCGAGATCAGTTCCTGCCGGTCTGCGTCATAGGTCAGGACGGCGTGGGTGACGGGGCAGACGAGGGCTTCGAGCATGCGGCGGTCGGCGGGGTCGCTCATTGCAGGATCTCTTCGTCGGCGCCACCGCGCAGGGCAAATTCGATCAGGGTGACCATGGTTTCGCGCCGAGTCACCAGTGTCGGAGCCTCCAGGAGCGCCTGCTTGTCTTCGGGGGTGAACGGGCAGAGCATCGACAGCGAGTTGATCAGAAGCTCGGCATCGGCCTCTTTCATGCCGTGCCAGTCGGTCGACAGTTCCAGCTTGGTGAAGTAGCGACCAAGGAGGGCCATGAAGGCGTCGCGCCGGAAACCGGGGTCTTCCTCGGTCGGTCCGAGGTCGCGGCCAAACGGGGCCCAGTCCACCAGACAGCGGCGATAGGGGGTGAAGCCCTGCACCTCCTCTTTGACGCGGAAACGCGAGATTCCCGACAGCGTGATCATGTAGCGCCCGTCTTCGGTTTCTGAGAACCCGGTCAGGCGGCCCGCGCAACCGATGGCTTGCAGGCGCTTTTCCCCGGCGCGCTTTTCCGAGGCGGGGGTTTCGCGCGGCTGGATCATGCCGATCAGCCGGTGCTTTGTCTTCAGGCAATCCTCGATCATCGCCAGATAGCGCGGCTCGAAGATATGGAGCGGAAGACGTGCCCGGGGAAGCATGAGCGCCCCGGGCAACGGAAAGACCGGAATGGTATCCGGCAGGTCAGCTGCGGTCATCATGGGCATATGGTAGCCCGCATCAGGGATCAGGCAAATATCATCGAGGACAGGCGGCGACGCCCGGCCAGGACGATGGGGTCCTGCGGTTTCAGCGCCTCGAAGATGGTGAAGAGCTGGGTCTTGGCGGCGCCCCCGTTCCATTCGCGGTCGCGGCGGAACAGTTCGAGAAGCTCGTCGACCGCCTCATTCGGGTTTCCGGCTGCCAGAAGGGCTGCGGCAAGATCGAACCGGGCCTGATGGTTGTTCGGGTCGGCCTGGACGGCAGCGCGCAGTTCGGCCTCGGGTCCGGCATTGGCGGCCTGTTTTGCCAGTTCCAGCCGGGCACGGGCGGCGTCAAGTTCCTTGGACTTGGCGATGCCTGCGGGGGCGGCGGCGATCAGTCCTGCGGCCTGGTCGAGGTTGTTCAAAGCCAGGTGCGCACGGACAAGGCCCCCGTAGGCGACGGCATTCTCGGCATCCTCGCCGAGGATCGCGGCGAAGGTTTCGGCGGCGTCGACGGCAGCGCCTTCGGCGAGCATGTCCTCGGCAGCCTGAATGGCTTCGGCAAGGCCGCCGTCACCGGCGAGAGCGGCGGTGCGGTCGATGAAGGCCTTGACCTCGGACGCCGGGACCGCGCCCTGGAAGCCATCGACCGGCTGGCCCTGCCAGAAGGCGTAGACCGTGGGGATCGACTGGATGCGCAACTGCCCGGCGATGCGCTGGTTCTTGTCGACATCGACCTTGACCATCTTCACCTTGCCGCCCGCCGCCTTGACGGCGGATTCCAGCATCGGCCCCAGTGTCTTGCACGGCCCGCACCACGTGGCCCAGAAATCGACGATGACCGGAACCTCGCGGCTGGCCTCGATCACGTCGGCCAGGAAGCTGGCTTCGGTCGCGTCCTTGATCAGATCGGTTTGCGCTTGCGGTGTTTCGCCCAGACCCAGCATGGTGCCCTCAGCAGTGATGTTCGGCGTCTATATGAGCCTTCGGGGCGGAAACGCCAAGAGCCTAGGCCAGCGCGGCGCAGGGGGCATGCTGTGGGCAGGTGGTGAAATGGTCGTTCACCATGCCTGCGGCCTGCATGAAGGCGTAGGTGATCGTGGGACCGACAAAGTTGAAGCCCTCGGCCTTCAGCGCCTTTGACATGGCGGCGGATTCGGCAGTGTGGCCGGGCACATCGGCCATCAGGGCGAAGCGGTTCTGGATGGGCTTGCCGCCGGTGAAGGACCACAGGAACGGCGAGAAGCCCCCGCGAGCCTCGATCCTGAGGAAGGCTTGCGCGCCCCGGATCGTGCCCTCGATCTTGCCGCGATGGCGGACGATGCCGGGGTCTTGCAGCAGGCGGGTGACCTCGGGCTCGCCCCAGCGCGCGATCACGGCAGGGTCGAAACCCTGGAAGGCCGCGCGAAAGCCTTCGCGCTTGCGCAGGATGGTGATCCAGGACAGGCCGGCCTGGAAACTTTCCAGGATCAGAAGCTGGAACAGGCTTTGGGGGTCGCGCTCGGGGCGGCCCCATTCGTGGTCGTGGTAGGCCTGATACAGCGGGTCCGAGCCGCACCAGGGGCATCGCGTCGAGTTTTCGGCATTTTCCATGATGTCGCCTGCGGGTTTGCGGTGGGACGGATTAGAACAAAATGTGACCGTTGACCTTCCGTTTACCGATGCGGGGCTAGGGTGTCGACAGAGATCTGCGTCGGCCGGGGGTTGTGCATGAGTTACATGAAGGAACGGAAGTCGTCGAAGTTCGACCGCGATCCGGCGCTGTCCAGCCCGTTGAGCGCAGCGATTTCGGCGCAGGATCGCGACACGCTGGCGATGGTCGCCTCGGCCCTGAAGGACCGGCGGATGCGGCTGGCGTTTCAGCCAGTGGTCTATGCCTCTGATCCCAACCTGATCGGCTTCTTCGAGGGCTTCATCCGCCTCTTGAACCTGCGTGATCAGGTGATTCCGGCGCGGGATTTCATGGCGGCGGTCGAACAGCGGCAGTTGGGGCGGGAAATCGACTGCGCGGCCCTGCAACTGGGCCTGATGGCAATGCAGCGGAACCCGCAGATCCGGGTGTCGATCAACATGTCGGCCCGGTCGGTCGGCTATCGCCCGTGGCTGGAGATCCTGAACCGCGCCCTGACCGAAACGCCGCGTCTGGGGGCGAACCTCATCCTCGAGATCAACGAGGATTCGGCGCTTCAGGTGCCCGACGTGCTGAAGCCGTTCATGTCCGAGATGCGGGAAAAGGGCATCGTCTTCGCGCTGGACGATTTCGGGGCCGGAATGACGGCCTTGAAGCTGTTGCAGGAAATGGACTTCGAGATCGCCAAGATCGACGGCAGCCTGGTGAAGAACGTGGATCGCTCGCCGGGCGCAAAGTCGGCGGCCCGGGCGGCGATCGCGATGGCGCAGGAACTGGGGATGTATGTGGTCGCCGAGGCGGTGGAGACCGAAGGCGAAGCGAACTGGCTGCGCGAGGCCGGGGTGGGCTGTCTGCAAGGCTATCTCTTCGGTCCGCCGACCGTGACGCCGGATTTCCGCGCGTTCCGGCACGGGCGGCCGAACTTCGGCGGCTAGGGCGGCAAGGGTCCGTCTGCTCCACACCGCAGGATCGCCACGTCCCGGTCCGACAATGCGACCCGCACGGGCTTGAGCCGGGCCGATCCGAAGGCTTGCGCCCGGTCGCGACCATGCAGGAAACTGCCCTCCGCAACCATCCGTCTTGCGCTTGCAGCAAGTTGCCCTTAGGCCATGATTGACGCGGCGTGAGGCCTAATTGCCGTCACCGCAGGACTTGACGCTTTGGGAGAGGACCCGGGAATGACCAATGTCGTAATCGTAGCGGCGGGCCGCACCGCCGTAGGCAGCTTCAACGGCGCGTTCGCCAACACTCCGGCGCATGATCTGGGTGCCGCGGTGATCGAGGCCGTGGTGGCCCGGGCCGGGATCGACAAGGCCGAGGTCGAAGAGACCATCCTTGGCCAGGTGCTGACGGCGGGCCAGGGCCAGAACCCGGCGCGGCAGGCGCATATCAAGGCGGGGCTGGCCAAGGAAGCGAGCGCCTGGTCCCTGAACCAGGTCTGCGGCTCGGGACTGCGGGCCGTGGCGCTGGGTGCACAGCATGTGCAGCTGGGCGACGCGAAGATCATCGTCGCGGGCGGGCAGGAATCGATGTCGCTGTCCCCGCATGTCGCGCATCTGCGCGCCGGGCAGAAGATGGGCGACCTCAACTTCATCGACTCGATGATCAAGGATGGGCTCTGGGACGCCTTCAACGGCTACCACATGGGCCAGACCGCCGAGAATGTCGCGAACCAGTGGCAGATCAGCCGCGACATGCAGGATGCGTTCGCGCTGGCCTCGCAGAACAAGGCGGAAGCGGCGCAGAAGGCCGGCAAGTTCAAGGACGAGATCATCGGCTTCACGGTGAAGACCCGCAAGGGCGACATCGTGGTCGATCAGGACGAATACATCCGCCATGGCGCGACGATGGACGCCATGACCAAGCTGCGCCCGGCCTTCACCAAGGATGGCTCGGTCACGGCGGCAAACGCCTCGGGACTGAACGATGGGGCGGCGGCGGTGGTCCTGATGACCGCCGATGAGGCGGCCAGGCGCGGCCTGACCCCGCTGGCGCGGATCGCGTCCTATGCGACGGCGGGCCTCGATCCGTCGATCATGGGCGTCGGCCCGATCCATGCCAGCCGCAAGGCGCTGAGCAAGGCGGGCTGGAAGGTCGGCGATCTTGATCTTGTCGAGGCGAACGAAGCCTTTGCGGCCCAGGCCTGCGCGGTGAACAAGGACATGGGCTGGGACCCGTCGATCGTGAACGTGAACGGCGGCGCGATCGCCATCGGCCACCCGATCGGGGCCTCGGGCGCACGGATCCTGAACACGCTTCTGTTCGAGATGGGCCGTCGCGGCGCGAAGAAGGGCCTTGCGACCCTGTGCATCGGCGGCGGCATGGGTGTCGCCATGTGCCTGGAACGCGCCTGACATGCGGCGGGCGGTCCGGGTGGTCTGCCTTGTGCTGGCCGCCTGGCCCGTCCAGGCGCAAGACCCGCCGCGCTGGGCCTATTTGGCCGAATGCAGCGCCGTGTTCCGGTCGGTCGCCCTGTCGCGGGGCTATGCCAAGGTGACGGACGATGAGATCGCGGCCGCCGAGGCCGCCGCGATCCGTTTCCGCGCCCGGGCCGTCGAGGCGGCGCGCGACGCGGGGCAGGCCGAGCCGGAGACGGATGTCGCGTCGATCATGGTCTATCTGGAGCCGCGCTGGGAAAACCGGATCGAACGGCTGCTATCCGTCAAATCCAATCTGGACTGGATCGCCTACTGCCGTCGGCTGGGCCAGGACGAGGGCGTGCTGACGCCAGAGCTTGCCCCCTGACCGCGCAATAATCTTGCGCATCAACCGGTGGTTCGGTAACAGGATTTCAAGGGCATACAACAGCATACCTGGAGGAGGAGAATCACGATGGCACGGGTTGCATTGGTCACCGGAGGGTCGCGCGGCATCGGCGCCGCGATTTCGGTCGCGTTGAAGGCGGCGGGATACAAGGTTGCGGCGAACTATGCCGGCAACGACGAGGCCGCCGCCGCCTTTACCAAGGAGACCGGCATCCCGACCTACAAGTGGTCGGTCGCGGATTACGAGGCTTGCACGGCGGGCGTGGCGAAGGTCGAGGCCGATCTTGGCCCGGTCGACATTCTGGTGAACAATGCCGGGATCACGCGCGACGGGATGTTCCACAAGATGACGCCCGCACAGTGGAAAGAGGTCATCGACACCAACCTTTCGGGCCTGTTCAACATGACCCATCCCTTGTGGCCCGGGATGCGCGACCGCAAGTTCGGGCGCGTCGTCAACATCAGCTCGATCAACGGCCAGAAAGGCCAGGCGGGGCAGGCGAACTATTCGGCGGCCAAGGCCGGGGACCTCGGGTTCACCAAGGCGCTGGCGCAGGAGGGCGCGCGGGCCGGGATCACCGTCAACGCGATCTGCCCGGGCTACATCGCCACCGAAATGGTGAAGGCGATTGACGAGAAGGTGCTGAACGAACGCATCATCCCGCTGATCCCGGTCGGTCGTCTGGGCGAGCCCGAGGAAATCGCGCGGATCGTGGTGTTCCTCGCCTCCGAGGATGCAGGCTTCATCACCGGCTCCACGATCAGCGCGAACGGCGGGCAGTTCTTCGTCTGACCCCTCCTCGTGCGACTTCGTCTTCTCGTCGGTGCATCCTGCGAGGAGTGACGAAGTCATCGACGAGCTTCCGGGGCCGTCCTTCGGGGCGGCCCTTTTCCTTCGACAGGAGGGCGGTTAAGCAGCCCGAACGCTGGTGGGAGAGAGACGTGACCAAGGGACGGGCAACGCTGATCGGTTTTACCGCCGTGCTGATGTGGTCGCTGCTGGCGCTGTTCACCATCGGCAGCGCGCCGGTGCCGCCCTTGCTGCTGAACGCGATCTGTTTCGGGATCGGCGGGCTGATCGGGCTTGTCTGGACCGCGCGGCGCGGGTTCGGTCAGCTGCTGGGGGTAAGCTGGAAGGTCTATGTCTTCGGGACGGTGGGGCTGTTCGGCTATCATTTCCTGTATTTCACGGCGTTCCGGCTTTCACCTACGGCCGAAACCGGGCTGATCGCCTATCTCTGGCCGCTGTTCATCGTCCTGCTGTCCGGGCTGCTGCCGGGAGAACGCCTGCGCCTGCCGCATGTGATTGGCGCGCTGATCGCCTTTGCCGGGGCGGCCGTGATCGTGCTGGGCCGGGGCGGCGATGCAAGCGGTTCGGCGCTGGGTCTGATGCTGGCTTTCGCCTGCGCGGTGACCTGGGCCGGGTATTCCGTGCTGTCGCGGCGGCTGGGGGCCGTGCCGACGGAAAGCGTGACGGTGTTCTGCCTGGCGACTGCGGCGCTGTCGGTCGTCAGCCATCTGATGCTGGAGGAAACCGTCTGGCCGAAGGACGGGATGGGATGGGCTTCGGTGCTGGCGCTTGGCGTGGGGCCGGTGGGGGCCGCGTTCTTTACCTGGGACATCGGCATGAAGCGCGGCGACATCCAGCTGTTGGGAGTGGCAAGCTATGCCGCACCACTTCTATCGACGCTCGCCCTGGTCGCGGCGGGCATCGCCAAGCCAACATGGACAATCGCCATCGCCGCGATGCTGATCACGGCGGGTGCGGCGCTGGCAGCAAGAGCCAGCGCCGGACGGGACTAGTGGCTGAGCCGCTCGATTTCCTCTTTCAGACGCAGCTTCTGCTTTTTCAGGTCAGCGATCTTCAGGGCATCCGTCGCGGGGCTGCGCTGGGCCGTCTCGACCATTTCCGAGAGAGCTTCATGCTTTCTGCGCAGTTCCACCAGATGCGATGCGATCGTCATGGTCGTCCTCCTCGGTTGTTCACGCCCCGAGTGCAGCACGAAACCCGAGTCGTGTCATCACCTGTTACGGGCCTGTGACAGATTGATGCGGAGAATTCAGCGGAACGCTGCCAGAAGGTCGGCGCCGTCGCGCAGGACGGCATTGGCGGCGGGGGTATAGCTTTCGCGGTCGCCGTCATGGGCAGACCCCTGGTGGATGACCAGCGGGGCCAGCAGGCGGAAGGCCGCGCGGCCACCCTTGCGGGCCTGCACGATGACCCGGAGCGCGGGTCTGCCTTCGCGCGGGGCCAGCGGCAGGACCGCGGCCGAACCGAGCTTGGGGGGCAGTGCGGCAAGGACTTCCGGCAGGCCGTCCGTCCCGCAGATCAAGGTCAGCCAGCCGCCGTGGCGCAGGCGGCGGGTCGCGGCCTGGACCCAGGTTGCCAGGGGGGTGTCGACCTGCATCGCGCGGGCGCGGGCGACGACGGGCGAGGGACTGCCTCCCTGCGGGTAGTAGGGTGGGTTGGCGATGACGTGGTCGAAGTCGCGGCGCAGGGCGGAGGGCATCCGGGTGAGATCGCCCTCATGCACCTCGACGGGGATGGCGTTCCGAACGGCATTGCGGCGCGCAAGGTCGGCGTAGGCGGGCTGCACCTCCAGCCCGGCAAGGGCAAGACCGGGCACCCGGCGGCCCAGGCACAGCGCCGCCGCACCCGCGCCGCAGCCAAGGTCCAGCACGCCCTGCCCGGGTTCGGCCGGACAGGCAGCGGCAAGAAGCACGGGGTCGGTCGCGGCACGGTAGCCCTTGACCGGCTGCAGAAGACTCAGCCGGCCGCAGAGAAACTTGTCGTCGGAAAGCTCGGTGTCGGCGAACATCAGCGACCCAGCGGCACGTCGTTGTCGCGCAGGATGGCTGTCGCGCGGAAGAGATGCTGATCCGCGACCATCAGGCGCTGCGGCAAGATGCCGAGGCTGCCGTCGAGGACGCTCATGTGGACGTCCAGCGGAAAGGCGGCTATACCCTCGCCCTCAAGAAGGACCGTGGCGAAGGCGATCACCGTGGGGTCGGTTGTGCGCAGAAGTTCCTTCATGGGATCGGGTTACTCTCGCCGGACGTGCGGGGCAAGGGCAGCAAGGACAGCATGGACGGGGCAGGCGAAGGTGCGGTGCAGAAGGTGGTGACACCGCAGGACAAGCTGGGCACCATGCTGGCCGAGGACATGGCTGCGGTGAATGCGCTGATCCGGCAGCGGATGGCCAGCGAACACGCCCCCCGCATCCCCGAAGTGACCGCGCATCTGGTCGAGGCCGGGGGCAAGCGGTTGCGGCCGCTCCTGACGCTCGCGGCGGCGCGGATGCTGGGCTACACCGGAGGCGACCACGTCAAGCTGGCCGCGACGGTCGAGTTCATCCACACCGCCACCTTGCTGCATGACGACGTGGTCGACGAAAGCCACCGGCGGCGCGGTCGGCCGACGGCGAACCTCCTGTGGGACAACAAGTCCAGCGTCCTGGTCGGCGACTACCTGTTCTCGCGCAGCTTTCAGTTGATGGTCGAGACCGGCAACCTGCGGGTGCTGGATATCCTGGCCAACGCCTCGGCCACGATCGCCGAGGGCGAGGTGCTGCAGCTTACCGCCGCGCAGGACCTGAAGACGGACGAACGAATCTACCTCCAGGTCATCCGGGGCAAGACCGCGGCCCTTTTCGCGGCGGCGACGGAAGTGGGCGGGATCATTTCGGGCGCAATCGAGGCGGAGGTGACGGCCTTGCGCGATTACGGCGATGCGTTGGGAATTGCCTTCCAGATCGTCGACGACATACTGGATTACGGCGGGTCCGACGCCGTGATCGGCAAGAATACCGGCGATGATTTCCGCGAAAGGAAACTGACGCTGCCGGTGATCAAGGCGGTCGCCAGGGCCGACGCGGAGGAGCGCGCCTTCTGGGTTCGCGTGATCGAAAAGGGCGACCAGCGCGACGGCGATCTGGCACAGGCCATGGTGATTCTTCGCCGCCATGACGCAATATCTGCCGCCCGGGCCGATGCTGTGGCCTGGGCCGATCGGGCGAAGTCGGCATTGGTCAACCTGCCCGTGCATTCCCTTCGCGACATTCTGTCCGAGCTTGCAGATTTTGTCGTCAGCCGCTTATCCTGACGCCTGGAATACCTTGATCCGCGAAATGACCGAATTAGGATCATTTTTTGGACAAAGTCTCTGCTTAACTCATCAGCTAGGCGAGTGATGGGGCTCGTGGAGCGACGCGGTCAGGAGTGAGGGCAAAGCAGGTGCCGGGGGACAGGTCACGGCAAGCCCGTTGAGGCCTTGGTAACCGTTGCTGGATGATGATGAGGAAACCCGGGGGGATCATGTCCGGGGTGGAGTGGGAAAAATGAAATTCTTCGACTGGCTGTTTCGTCGGAACTCCAAGGCATCTCGCGGTGCCCGGTTCACGGGCAGCGAAGCCGACCAGATCAAGGCCACCAAGGCCGCAATCGAGTCGGTCGCCAAGGGCAACGGCCCGGCTGCGGGCCGGTTTCCCAAGCTGTCCGATGGCACACCCGAAGTTCTGACCCAGACCGCCAACAGCGCCGTGGTGGCCAAGGAAGGCCCGACGCCAAGGGTCAACATCTGGGAAATGGAAGACGAACCTGCGGCTCCGGCCCCGGTTCCGGCTCCGACCCCCGCGCGCGAGATTTCTGCCGATGCGGGCGCACGCCGGCGTGCGACGCGGACCAAGACCCGCGTTCTCGGCTTCGAGCCGCAACCGGCATCGGTCGTGCCGCTGTTCGACGAAGGCCGGATGGAGGACTCCATCGAGCCGGGCGACAAGTCGGGCGTCGTGATGTATCCGACGGGCTGGCTGGTGATCAAGGAAGGGCCGGGCCGCGGCGCGGCCTTCCCGGTGATGCGGGGCGTGTCGCAGATCGGGCGCGGCTCGGACCAGACCATTTCGCTGGATTTCGGTGACATGGCGATTTCGCGGCAGCATCATGCGGCGATCGCCTATGATCCGATGTCACATCAGTTCCACATCGGGCACGGCGGCAAGTCGAACCTGGTGCGGCTGAATGGTAAACCCCTCTTGTCGACGTCCGTTGCGGGCGATGGCGACGAGATTCAGATCGGTGAGACGACTTTGGTGCTGAAAGTGTTGTGTACCGCTGACTTCAATTGGTCGGCAGTCGACTCCGAGGGGGACGCGAATGATATGGCGATCGCGTGAGCCACGCTATGACGTAGCCTCGGGGATCAGTCAGGGCGCTCGCGACTATCAGGAAGACGCGATCACTGCCGATTTCCCGGTCGGGGCCGAGGCCGGCTTCGTGGTGCTGGCGGATGGCATGGGTGGCCATGCGGCGGGCGACGTTGCGTCGAAGATCATCCTGACCGAAGTCTTCAGTGAACTGAAGTTCCATTTCGCGGACGTGCATTCGTTCGAGGCGCGGGCACCGGAAATCCTGCGCAACGTGGCGGATTTCGCGAACGAAACGCTGCGCCAGCATACCCGCAGCCATCCGGAAACCGAGGGTATGGGGGCGACGCTGGTCGTGCCCGCGCTGGTGGAGAACCGGCTGTGGTGGATATCGATCGGCGACTCGCCGCTGTTTCTGCTCCGCGGCGGCAAGCTGTCGCAGTTGAACGAAGATCACTCGATGGCGCCGCAGATCGACTTCATGGTGAAGTCGGGTCTGATGGACCCGGAGGTTGCCGCCAACCACCCGGACCGCAACTGCCTGATCTCGGTCCTGATGGGTACGCGGATTCCGAAGATCGACTGCCCGGTCCGCCCGTTCGAGCTGCAGGCCGGCGATATCGTCCTCTGCGCCTCGGACGGGGTTCAGTTCCTGACCAACGCGCAGATCGAAAAGGTGCTGAACCGCTATCGCAAGGCCAGGTCTACCGAGATCGCCGAACGGCTTCTGGACGAGCTTGTCCGACTGGATGATCCGGACCAGGACAACATCAGCTTTACCGTGATCAAGGTGAACGACGCCTCGGTCCGCGCCGTGCAGGAGCGTCCGCGCGGGCCGTCGACGGCGGTAGCGCGGCCGCGTCGGCTGACCACGGTCGCGCCGGACCATCTGTCCCAGCCGGTGCCGACCCCCGTGCCCGCCCCGAGACCGGTTCTGGCCCCGGCAATGCCGCCCGCGATGGCTCCGGCGCAGGCCCCGACGCCATTGCCTTTGCCGGAACCGAGGGTCGCACGGTCGCCGCGTCCGGTTTTGCAAGAGGTGCAAGAAAGCAACCCCGATCCAACGGTCGAGGATTTGTCACCAGTCAGGTTGCGGCCACGGCGAGTCACCGTCATAAAGTAAGATATGGCAAACCCGGACGAGGAACTGACAGTCGCCCAGCGGCTTGGCCGCGCACTCGACCGGGGGCTCTTGCCCGCCGGCGGCCCGGCAGAGGCTGCGGAACGCCTGATCGAACGGCTGGAGCGTCCGGCGCGGATCGCGCTTTTGGGCCTGCCGGGATCGGGCAAGTCCTCGATCCTGAATCTTCTGGTCGGCGCGGTGGTGGTGCCAGAGACCCTGCGCCTGCCGACGATCATCGTGCAGTATGGCGATGTGGCGCGGATGATCTGCACCCTCACCGACGGCAGCACCAAGATCCTGCCCGGCAGCAATCTGGCCGATGTGCTGGCGCTGGCCCCGGCGCTGGTGACGCTGGAAATGGACCTTGCGGCGCTGAAGGTGATCAGCCTGCTGGAGGTGTCGGCCGGGCCGGTCGAGGCGGAACAGAAACGCGCCGCGACCTGGGCCAGCAAGCGCGCGGACATCGTGATCTGGTGCACGACATCCTATCTGCCGAAAGAGCAGGTGGTCTGGGAAAGCCTGCCGGACGCCGTCAAGGACAACAGTTTCATGTTCCTGACCAAGGTCGATCTCTTGGGCAGCCGGCAGCAGGCCTCGGCGATGCACGACCGGGTCGAGCTGCGCGCGGGCGAAGAATTCCGCCAGATCCTGTCGATCTCGGCCAAGGAAGCGCGGGCGGCAGTGCCCGCAGGCGGCCCGGTGAACCGCGACCTCTTCCGCGACAGTGGTGCGACGGCGGTGATCGCGGCGATCAAGACCCGGGTCCAGTCGGGGCGACGCGCGGATACCGATACGGCGGAACTTCTGCTGGCGCGGCATGTCGAGGCGAGCGAGCTGGTGGCGCGCCGGTTTGCCGAGCCGGGCGAACCGGCAGAGGCCCCAAAGGCCTGGACCCCGCCGCCGGACCCGGACGTCACCGAAGCCTTCGTCGACGAGGCGCTGCCTGACCCCGTCGACGAAGGCGCGACCGGAGATGTTGCACCCGAGACCGCCGACGAAGAGGAGCCGGACACCTCCGAGGCGGAAGATGACCTCGAAGTCGAGGCCGATCTTCCGGCCGACGACGAGCCGGAAGACGACCTCGGGCAGGAGGACGAGCCAGAGGACCGGCCCGCGCGCGCAATCGAGATCGCGCTCGACCCCGCAGAACCCGAGGAGCCCGCGTCGCGCAAGCGCTTTGCCGACCGGATCAAGCGGGTCGCCTCGGACGGCGAATCGGCCCCGGCGCCGATGGTGCCGATGCGGTCGACCTGGAAGTCGAAGGCAGAGCTGGACGCAGCGGTCCCCGCACCGGAGCCGCCGTCGCCGCCCGAGCCAGTGCGGCGGCCCCGGGCGGGTGCGCAGCCTCCGGCCGAAGACGGTGATGTCGCGCGGATGCTGGCCAATATCACCGCAACGCCGGAACGCCCCTCGCCACCGCGTGAACGGGCTCCACGCGCGGTGACGCCGCGCCCGGTTGCAGAGCCGGCCGCCGAAGATCCCGAAGCCGACCGGCCCAGGCTTTTCGGCGCGGCGCGGGATTCAGCGGCAGGGATGGTCCGTGGCGCGCCGCTGCCGGACCTGTCTTCGTTGCGGGCCCGCCCCGAGGAGATGGCTGAGGCGGAAGAGAGCGATCCCGAGCCGGACGAAGACGAGAGCGACGGAGCGGCGGCGGAGGCTGCAGCCGAGGCGGTCGAGGACGCGGCGGTTGATCGGGATCCCGAACCGGTCCAGGACGCAGCGCCGCCCCCGCCAAAGCCGGTCGTCCCGGCAGAGCGCCCCAAGCTGTTCGGTCGCCCCGCAGCCGCGCGGGACGCCGCGCGCGAGGTTGCGCCGACGGCCCCGGCTCCGCCGCCCGCTCAGCCGCGCATGACGCCGATTTCACGGCTGCCCGCGTCGGCCAGGGCAGCGGCAGCGGCCCCTGTTGCAGCCGCAGCCCCGCCTGCGGCGGACGAGGCGCAATTCACCCCGCGCGCGATCATGATGCGCGAGCGTCGTGTCGAAAGCGAAGATGCAGCACCCCGCCGCGAACGCCCCCGGATCGCGGCCCGGGCTGCGCCTGCTACCACCGAAGCGGCAGCGCCCGGGCCGGAGATCGGCAGTGACCGTGGCCTGGCGGACGAGGCGGTGGCAGTGATCCTGGCCCGCTCGGCAGACCTTGAGCGCGAGATAGACCCCGAGGCCAAGGTGCCGGTCGACATGATTCTTGACCATGCGCGCGAGACGGGTGAACAACTGATCGCCGTGGTGTCCAGGGGTCGGTCGGACGCGATGCGCCGAATCAACAGCGACCTCGGAGAAGTGCTGGACCTCATCATGTTGATGCAGCTTGAGAAAGGTCACGCCCCCGCCGACGACGCGCTGACCTTGCTCTTGCAACTTAGACGCGAACTGGAAACATTGCGGGCTGTGTGACGCCATTGTGAGCGTAGAATCGTCAAGAATGTGCCCAATTGGGACCACTTTCCAAACTTATGACATTATTGCGGGGACTTCTGTCTTGCGGCGTTCGCCCTAGACGGTTCATGCCCGCAAGTATGAGGTGAACATGGCACTCGGTGCGGTTGCTGAAAACGAGGATGACCTTGACGGTGGTGCCGCTCAAGAGCCCGAGGTCACGCTGAAACGCAACTTTCCCGGCCTTGGCCGGATTGCCGATGCGATCAAGCAGTTCGAGGACGTGCTGCGCGATTTCGTGACCATGGCCGACCCCGACACGGCCAAGAAGGTCACCCGGATCATGAGCCAGGTGCGCGAGGTCGAGCCCTCGGTCACCGTGATCGGCCAGATCAAGGCGGGCAAGACCTCGCTTCTGAACGCGATGATCGGCGCGCCGAACCTGTTGCCGACGGACGTGAACCCCTGGACTTCGGTCGTCACCTCGCTGCACATCAACACGCCGTCGCCCGAGCTGAACGTGAAGGCGAAGTTCAAGTTCTTCGACAACGCCGAGTGGGAAAAGCTGGTGTCGAACGGCGGCCGGATCGGCCAGCTGGCGGCGCGGGCCGGTGCCGACGAAGAGCTTGAAAAGCTGCGCCTGCAAGTGGTGCAGATGCGCGAGAAGGCGCAAGCGCGGCTGGGCCGCAAGTTCGAGATGCTTCTGGGGACCGAGCATCGCTACGGCACGGTCGATGACCAGCTTCTGCGCCGCTATGTCTGCGTCGGCGATGAGGACTCGGGCGGGGCCGAACAGGGCCGCTTTACCGACATCACCAAGTCGGCGGACCTGTATATCGAGCGTGAGGATTTCCCGGTCCAGCTGTGCGTCCGCGACACGCCCGGCGTGAACGACACGTTCATGATGCGCGAGCAGATCACGATCAACGCCGTCCGTGACAGCCGGTCCTGTATCGTGGTCCTGTCGGCCCACCAGGCCCTGACGACGATGGACATGGCGCTGATCCGCCTGATCGCCCACCGCCAGTCGCGCGAGATCATCATCTTCGTCAACCGGATCGACGAACTTCCCGACCCTGCGAACCAGGTCCCGGAGATTCACCGCGCGATCCTGGAGACGCTGGAGAAAAACAACGCGCCGCCGGATATCGACATCATCTACGGCTCGGCCCATTGGGCGAACGCGGTCCTGGAAGGCAAGATCGACGAGATGACCGACGACTCGACCGAGTCGGCGATCAACTGGACCCGCGCCGCCTTTGCCGACAAGATGGAGAGCTGGTCGGCGGAACAGCTGGTCTGGCACGCTTCGGGCGTTCCGGCACTGCTGGATGCGCTTGGGCAGCGGATGTACGAAGGCCCGGTGCGCGAGGCGCTGCAGAAGTCCTCGCGTCAGGCGCTGAACCTGGCGCAATCGCTGGACGTGGTCGATCAGGTCCGCATCCTGGAATCGGACGGCCAGCTGAACCGGACCATGACGCCGCAGCAACTGGACGCCGAGCTGCGCAAGATCGAGCTTGGCGCGGTCGAGAAGCTGACGCACATGACCAACAACGTGTGCAAGGACTTCACCAACCGCATCGACCAGAGCTATGAACGCTTCCTCGACCGGGCGACGAACAGCCTGATCGAACATCTGCAGGCGAACGGCGAGGATGCGACCTGGCATTACAGCCCGCTGGGGCTGCGGATGCTGCTCAGTTCCAGCTATCAGGTCGTGCTGAAGAAGATGCACGCCATCGCCGCCGAGGTGAACAACGAAACGGCGGTTCACATCGCCGACCTTTACGGCAAGACGTTCTCGATCACGGTCGAAGGCTTCAAGATCGAGACGCCGGTCGTGTCCTACATCCCGCCGCCGATCAACCTGGGCCAGACCATCGCACTGGACCTGCAGGTCGGCTGGTGGAAAGGCTGGTGGCAGCGCCGCCGGGGCTACAAGGCCTTTGCGCAGGACTTCAACAAGCTGATCCGCGCCGAGACCGACCCGATCATCAACGACCTGAAGACGATCCAGATCGGGCTGTTCCGCGAACGGACCCAGTCGACCCTGCGCGACTTCCTGCAGGAACAGCGCGAGCTGCTGATGAGCGCGCTGGCCAGCTCGGAAATCTCGATGGAAGAGATGAAGGAACTGTTCGGTGTCAACGCCTGGGAGGACCGGCAGGAATGCCTGACCTCGATCATGGACGAACTGGCGATCTATGCCGACTAGCTGTGTGAAGGGTAGGAAAGGACCTGTGGAATGCCGCTGACCCGCAAGCCCCGCATCGCCATCATGGGCGAATTCAGTTCCGGGAAAAGCACGCTGTGCAACGTGCTGATGGGGGCAAGGCCGCTGCTTGAGAAGGTGACGGCAACGCAGCTTCCGCCGGTCTGGCTGTCCTATGGCCCGGACGACGCCTATACGATGGGTCTGGATGGTCACGCCTATGACCTTGACCTGGCCGAGCTGGAGCAGGTCAGCCTGGAGACGACGGAGCATATCCGCATCTTCATGAAAAGCGACATCCTGCGCTATTGCGACCTGATCGACATGCCCGGGATTTCGGACCCGTCGATGTCGTCGGAAGTGTGGGAGCGGATGGCGCACCTGGCGGATGCCGTGCTTTGGTGTACCCATGCGACCCAGGCGTGGCGGCAGTCCGAGGCCGGGGTCTGGTCGAACTTCCCGGAAGAGATGCGGCAGAACAGCCTGCTTCTGGTGACACGGTTCGACAAGATCGTCGGCGAAAGCGACCGCACCAAGGTGGTCAAGCGCGTGGTCCAGGAAACCGAGGGCCTGTTCGCCGAAGTGTTCCCGGTATCGCTTTTGCAGGCGATGCGGGCCGAGCATGACGAGAGCAAATGGATCGAAAGCGGTGCCGACGCCTTCTCCCGGGCGCTGTTCGACATCGTTCACCGCATCATCGACGAGGGCCACCCCGAACCCGGTGACGCGGGAAAGCCCGCGATCCAGCCCGATCCGGCGGACGAGACTGAAGTCGGCCAAAGCCTGATCGCCCGGACCTTCGAGCGGCTCATGATGGTCCGCAATACGCCCGTCTTCAAGATCCAGCCGCGCCGGGTCGAGGCAAAGACCGAACGCCTGCTGCGCACCGAACGCCCGACCGCCGACTCCGGCCCGACGCTGGTCACCTTTTCCGACCAGTATGTCGGATCGGGCGACAGCCATCCGGTCGGTCGTCTGAAGTCCTCGTAAGGCCGCACCGGGATGGGAGTGGCGGAAAGTCTCGGGTCGATGGTGAAGGCCTTTCCGCAGGCCCGGCTCGTGGCATTTGCCG
Organism: Pseudomonadota bacterium; assembly: GCA_040385165.1. Lineage (GTDB taxonomy): Bacteria > Pseudomonadota > Alphaproteobacteria > Rhodobacterales > Rhodobacteraceae > Tabrizicola. The sequence continues at coordinate 183,426 of JAZKHX010000008.1, forward strand.
ACCTCTCGTCGCGCATGATCCTGTCCAGCGCGGGCCCGATGCCGGTGACTCAGGAACACCTCGACCAGTTGTGCGACCAGGCCCGGGCCTGCTTTGACGACCCCCTGTTTTCCCTGTCCGTCGAGGCCTTCGGCGAACCACATGGTGCCGTGGTGATGGGACCGGGCAGCCTGCGCCTGTTCCTGCGGTCCGACACGGAACCTGCGGACGCGCTGTGTTGCATCTGCGATCCCGGCATTGACCTTGCCGCGTTTCTGCCCAAGATTCGCGAAACGCTTGAGGGCATCACCCATGGTGGGTGACGGGGGTCGGGCAATCCGTTGAACAAGGGCACATTTCCGATCCTCGCGCGGCTTTCCAGCCTGCAGGCGGACATTCGCGTGCTGTCGGGTGGTGCGCGGGTGATTTCCGACCCGCAGGACCGCAACCCGGTGGCCCAGCTTCTGCGCGCGGTGAACGAGACGATGCTTGCCCGCTCGCTGGAATTCGTGTCCTCGGCGGGGACCGCGCTGACACTGGACGTTGCCGGACGCCGCGTGTTGCGGCTTACCGCCAGCCACGGCCTGCGCGGTGCCGAAAGCTGTCTTGGCGCGGAAGTCCTCGAGGATGAACACAAGGACGATCTCATCAAGCTGCTCCAGGCGGTTGCCGCCCCTCGACAGGAACTCCGGGTGATTTCCGGCCCGGTCGGCAGGGGAGCGGAGCAGGTCAGCGTCGGCTTGCCCGTGGCGCTTCTGGCCGACCTGCTGCTGATCGACCTGAATGACATCGGCCCTGGAGAACCCTTGCCGGACCCGGATGAGATCGCGCCGCCTGCGCCGGACAGCATGGCGACCCAGCTTTCGGGCCGCAGCATCCGCGACTTCGCCGCAGGCGTCGGCCCGGTTCTGGTGGCTTGGCTTGTTCAGGGCGGAGACGACGACGGTCACAGCGAGGGCCCGGAAGAGATGGTCTCGCATCTGCGGGGCTTTCTGGACGATGAACGTGAGGCAGTCATCGGGCAGCTTGACCTGATGTCGGCCCGGCCCGGCGATCCGATCTGCCTCATGCTGGGGGTCACGTTGATCGATGGCCACAGCCTGGTCTGCGCCCGGTTGCAGGAGGCGCTTCTCCTCGGCGTCATCGAAGGCGATGGCACCCAGGCGGCCCTTTCGGCCTGGCGCGGGCTGACGGCCTGACGCCCAGACTGTGGCGGAACTGCGGAAAACCCCTAAAACCCAATCGGCTAAGCGCCTGTAAATGCTGACCCCTTAGAACTGGTCCCGGGTATCGGACCAGGGTGATGTGGAATGGCTGCGCAAAGCAATGCGGCGCCAGTCATCATCAAGCGGAAGAAAGTCATCAGTGGCGGGGGCCACCACGGCGGGGCATGGAAAGTGGCCTACGCTGACTTCGTGACCGCCATGATGGCGTTCTTCCTTTTGATGTGGCTGCTGAACGCGACGACGGAAAAGCAACGGAAGGGTATCTCGGATTACTTCAATCCGACGATCCCGGTGAACCGCATCTCGGGCGGGGGCGATGGTGCCTTTGGCGGCAACAGCGTCTTTTCCGAAGAAACCATGGCCTATACCGGCACGGGGGCGATGGATCGCAAGACGGCCACGGCTTCGGCGGATCAGGCCGGCGAGCAGGCCGGAAAGGGTGCGTCGGGCGAGGGCCGGTCGCAGTCCGAACTTGAGGATGTCGAAAAGGCGCTGATTGCCCGCGGCGGCGAAAGCAACACCATGGAACAGCTCCTGCGTCACGTCGTGACCAAGGTCACCGACGAGGGGCTGGTGATCGAGATCTTCGATCTGCCCGGGGCGCCGCTGTTTCTGGGCGACACCGCCGAACCCTCTCCGGTAGCACTTGCGCTCGCCGACCTTCTGGCCGGGGTTCTGAACCTCACCACCAACGAAATCGCCTTCAGCGGCCATCTGCGCGCCCTTCCGGTGACGCTGATCGACAATCCGGTGTGGGATCTGTCGGCCCTGCGGGCGCAGGCGTCGCGGGAAATGCTTGAGGCCTCGGGCATCGATCCGGCCCGGGTCCAGCGCATCTCGGGCTTTGCGGATCGCAAACCGGCCGTGGCCGATCCGGCGGCAGAGCGCAACAACCGCATTGAGGTGATCCTGCTGCGCCGCGACAGATAGTCGTTCAACTTTTATCCGTTAGGCCCGTGTTAAGCGGCCTTCGTGCAGCTTTGGCCCCACAGGAGTCGAAGCAGCAGAAAGGCGCTTTTACATGACCATTTCCTCCTCGCTCAGTGCGGGTGTCTCGGGCTTGAATGCCAACGCGACCCGGCTCGCCTCGATTTCGGACAATATCGCGAACTCGGGGACCTTCGGCTACAAGCGGGCTTCGACCGACTTTACCAGCATGGTGATCACCTCTTCGCGGGGGGCTGGCACCTATTCGGCTGGTGGCGTGCGCGCCTCGACCGTGCGGCTGATCGATGAACGTGGCGATCTGGTCGGGACCGGCAATCCCCTCGACCTTGCGATTGCCGGGCGCGGCATGCTGCCGGTGATCAACGAAGTGTCGCTTGGCAATGCCCTGTCGGACACGCCGCTTCTGATGACCCGAACCGGCAGTTTCCGGACGGATGCGGACGGCGTGATGAAAACCGACTCGGGTCTTGTGCTGCTGGGCTGGCCCGCGGACGCGGACGGCACCATTCCGTCGAATCCGCGCGACACGATCTCGGGCCTGGTGCCGATCGTGATCAACACCAACCAGACGGCAGGCGATCCGACCACGACGATGAACCTCGGGGTGAACCTGCCCGCGACCTACACCGTCGCCGGGTCGACCGCCGTTCCACCTCCGTTGTCGGTCGAATACTTCGGCAACCTCGGCACCTCGGAGTCTCTTCAGGTCACCTTCATTCCGGTGGTTCCCGGAACCGGCTCCTCGAACCAGTGGACGATGCAGATCCGCGATTCCGCCTCGAACAACGCCCTGATCGGCGAGTACAGCCTGACCTTCGATGATTCGCGCGGTGCCGGTGGTACGCTGGCCTCGGTCTCAGTGGTGTCGGGCGGGGCTTATGACCCGGCCGATGGCACCCTGGCTTTGACCGTCGATGGCGGCCCGATGACCGTCGGCATTGGCCGCCTGGGCGACCCGAACGGGCTGACCCAGTTGTCCGACAACTTCGCTCCGGTCTCGATCACCAAGAACGGCTCGCCCGTGGGCAACCTCACCACTGTCGAGGTGGACGAAAAGGGCTATGTGAACGCCACCTATGACACGGGCTTCACCCGGCGACTCTATCAGATCCCGATCGTCGACGTGCCGAACCCGAACGGCCTCGTGTCCCTCTCGAACCAGACCTACCAGGTTTCACCCGACTCCGGTTCCTTCTTCCTGTGGGACGCGGGCTCTGGACCGACCGGCTCCATCCAGGGCTATTCGCGCGAGGGGTCGAAGACCGATGTCGCGGCGGAACTTACCAACCTGATCCAGACCCAGCGGGCCTATTCGTCAAACGCCAAGGTCATCCAGACGGTCGACGAGATGCTGCAGGAAACCACCAACATCAAGCGATAACCGGCGATGAGCGTCACCTCCGCCCTTGCCGGTGCCCTGTCCGGCCTCTCGGCCAACGCGCGACAGGCCGAGATTCTGTCGTCGAACGTGGCCAACGCGACGACGCCCGGCTATGCCCGCCGCCAGGTCGGCCTTGGCGCGGCGGTGCTGGCCGGACAGGGGCAGGGGGTGCAGATCCTTGGCGTCACCCGCGATGTCGACCGTTATCTCCTGGGCGAACGCCGGATCGCGCAGGCCGGCGGCGGTGACCGCGATGTCCGGGCCGAATTCCTGAAACGGCTGGAACAGGCTGTTGGCACGCCCGACAGCGCGGGGTCGCTCTCCGCCCGGCTCGCGGCTTTCGATCAGGCGCTGGTCGAGTCGGCAGGCCGCCCGGACTCGCCGGCGCGTCTCGGGGCGATCGCCGCGACGGCCAGATCGCTCACCGACGGGCTGGCCGCCGCGACCGATGACATTCAGGCAGCCCGCGCCACCGCCGACCGGCGGATCGGCGAAGAGGTCGGGCGGCTCAACGCCACCCTCGCGCAACTGCAAGAGCTGAACGTCGAGCTGCGGTCCTTCACCGGGGCGGGGCGCGATGTCTCGGCGCTTCTTGACGAACGCCAGCGGCTTGTCGACCAGATCTCGGCCATCGTGCCGGTGCGCGAAATTCCCAGGGATCTCAACCAGATCGCGCTGTTCACCGTGGGCGGAGCGCCGCTACTCGACGGCTCGCCCGCAACCTTCGGCTTTTCCGCGACCCATACGATCACGCCCGAGATGACGCAGGCCCTGGGCGGGCTGTCGGGCATCACCATCAACGGGCGTCCCTACGATACGGCCGGGTCGGCAAGCCCGATCCTTGGCGGCACGCTGGGGGCGCTGTTTGCCGTGCGCGACGACCTCGCCGTGTCGGCACAGGGCAAGCTTGATGCCGTCGCGCGCGATCTGGTCGAACGGTTTGCCTCTGCCGGGGTCGATCCGACACTGGCACCGGGCGCGCCGGGCCTGTTCACCGATGCGGGCCTCGCGTTCGATCCCCTGAACGAGGCGGGTCTTGCCGGACGCCTGACCCTGAACGCAGCTGCCGATCCAGCCCGGGGCGGCGCGCTTTTCCGCCTGCGCGACGGGCTGGGCGCGCTGGCCGAGGGTCCGCCCGGCAACGGGACGCTTCTGACCGCATTGCAAACGGCCCTGACCGGCCCGCGTCCGCTGTCTTCGACCGGCTTTACCGCCGGAGCCCGCAGCTTTGCCACCCTGACAAGCGATCTTCTGTCCGATGTCTCGGCAAGTCGGCTTTCAGCGCAGTCCGAGCGGAGTTTCGCCGCGGCCAAACTGACCGCGCTAAGCGATCTTGAAGCACAGAACGGCATCGATACCGACCAGGAGATGCAAGCGCTTCTGGTGATCGAGAAGAACTACGCCGCCAATGCAAAGGTCATCCAGGCTGTGGCCGACATGATCGACACTCTGATCAGGCTGGACGGATGATGCGGGTCTCGGTTGGCGACGCAAGTCTTGTGAACATCCTCGCGCGTCAGGGGGCGGATCTGCGTGGCCAGGTGCAGCGCGCGGCTCAAGAGGTGGCAAGCGGCAAACATTCCGACATCGGCGCGAAGACGCGGGGCGATTTCGCGCCTTTGCTGGCCATCGATGCCAGCCTGTCCCGGCTTGCGGCGTATCGGTCGACGGCGACCGACGCCGCGGTCCACACTGCCGCACAGCAATCGGCAATCGCCGGTCTGTCGCAACTGGCAAGCGGGATTTCGACCGCGCTGATGGGCGCGCGCGATGTCTCGACGCCGGCCCAGGTCAACACGCTTGCGGCCGATGCAAGGGGACGGCTTGCCTCGGCAGTCGGGCTTTTGAATACGCAAGCCTCTGGTCGCGCAGTGTTTTCCGGGCAGGCGACCGACACCGCGCCGCTTGGATCGGCGGATGACATCCTGACGGCGCTGGAAACGGCAGCAACCGGGGCGACGACGGCGGGGCAAGTGGCGGCAGCGGTGACCACATGGTTCAACGACCCGCTCGGGTTCGGCGCCTTCTACCAGGGCGGCGTGGGTCTTTCCCCGTCCCCGATCGCGCCGGGCGAAGCCGCCGACCTTTCGACGACGGCGATGGACCCGGCGATCCGCGACACTTTGGCCGGCCTCGCGATGGCCGCCCTTCTGGACCGGGGCGCGCTTGCCGCCGATCCGTCCGAACGCGCGCGTCTGGCTGCGACCGCCGGACAGAACCTCACCCGCGGAGAGGAGGGCAGGATCACGCTTTCGGCCCGTATCGGCACGGTCGAAGCGCAGATCGAAACCGCCCGCACGCGCAACGGAGCCGAGGAAACCGCCCTGGGCATCCTGCGGTCCGACATCGGCTCGGTCGATCCCTACGAGGCGGCGACCCGGCTGGAAACTGTCCGGGCGCAGCTCGAATCGCTCTACCTCGTCACCGCCCGCGTCTCACGCCTCAGCCTTACGGAGTATCTCAGATGATCCGCTTTCTACTGGCCCTGATCCTGACCGCAAGCGCGGCCCTGGCCGAACCGGTCAGGATCAAGGACCTGGTCGAGTTCGACGGGGTTCGCGGCAACGACCTGGTGGGCTACGGGCTCGTGGTCGGGTTGAACGGCACCGGGGACGGGTTGCGGAACGCGCCGTTCACCGAAGAGATCATGGCCAACCTCCTCGAAAGGCTTGGGGCCAATGTCACCGGCGAGGAGTTCCGGCCGAAGAACGTGGCGGCGGTCTTTGTCACCGCGCAGCTGCCGCCCTTTGCCCGCGCGGGCGCGCGGATCGACGTGACGGTCTCGGCCATCGGCGACGCAAAGAGCCTGCTTGGCGGCACGCTGGTGATGACCCCCCTGAACGGCGCGGACGGGCAGATCTACGCGGTGGCCCAGGGGACGATCATCGCGGGCGGAGTCAGCGCGACGGGCGAAGCTGCCAGCGTGACCCAGGGCGTGCCGACCTCTGGGGGCATCCCGTCCGGCGCACGGGTCGAACGGGAGGTGGAGTTCGACTTTGCCGGTCTGCCGGTGTTGCGGCTGGCGTTGAAGGCCGCCGACTTCACCACGGCAGAGCGGATCGAGAAGGCCGTCAATGCAGAGTTTGGCGCGCGCGTGGCCCTGATGCAGGATGCGGGCACGGTGGCGGTCGACATCGCCGCGACCGGATTGGGCTCTCCGGCGCATGTCCTGAGCCGGATCGAGGGCATCCGGGTGGAGCCCGAGACGCGCGCCCGGGTGGTGGTCGACCAGCGGTCGGGGACCATCGTGATGGGCGCGGATGTGCGGATCAGCCGGGTTGCGGTGGCGCAGGGCAACCTCACCCTGCGGGTCGAGGAGAGCCCGATGGTGGTCCAGCCGAACCCGTTCGCGGAAGGGGAGACGGTGGTGGTGCCGCGATCAAGCGCCGAGATCGCCAAGGACGGGACCGGGCTTGCCGAGGTGCGGGGCGGGACCGACCTGGCCGACGTGGTGGCCGGGCTGAACGCGCTCGGGGTTGCGCCGTATGACATGATCGACATCCTGAAAAGCATCAACGCCGCGGGGGCTCTGCATGCGGAGTTCGTCGTGAACTGACCGGGGCCGACGGGCTGTCCACCGTGGAACGCAGTCACGCCCCTGGCGAAATCAGAGGGTTAGGTGTGGACAGCAAGGATGTGTTTACCAGACGCCAGCCTTGGCGGAAGGTCGCGGACCGGGCCCGCCGTTCAAGACGGATGCCAGGCAGCGCCGTGCGGCGTGGCGGCACTAGGGAAGTCTGGCCCGGAAACGGTGGAGCGGAAGGCGCATTGGCGGACGGCGCGAAACCTCGCGGGCAGGTAGGCGGAAGGGCCTCGGGCGAGCAGCGGTTGTGCGGCTGGCCGCATGGGAAGTTGAGGCCGGGCGAAGGCTGGTGGGCAATCCGTGGGTTGAAAGGCAACGCGGGGGCGGCTGGGCAGCAGGTCAACTGGCGTGTGTCAAGGGAACCGGCGGATGGCAGGGCGGCTGCCGGGCGGCGAGGCAGGTTTTGGGCGGCACGAAGCCTTGTCGCAGCACGGGAAGCGGGTGTGCGGCGCGGGAGCGGGCAGGCAATACGACTGCTGCTGGGCGGCAAGAGGCTGTCGGTCCCGGACCGCAGTTGACCCTTCCGGGCGGCGGGCGTAATCCGGGGGCTGCATCCGGAAACGAGAGTTCGTCTTGGCCATTCATCTTTACAATGCCGATCTGCCCGACGGTCTTACCCTTGGCGCTGTCGTGGCGATCGATACCGAGACCATGGGCCTTGATCCACGTCGCGACCGGCTTTGCGTGGTGCAACTGTCGGACGGCACGGGCGACGCGCATCTGGTGCAGATCCGGAAGGGCCAGACCCGCGCGCCGAACCTGGAACGGCTGCTGACCGACCCCGGCACGCTGAAGCTGTTCCACTTCGGGCGTTTCGACATTGCCGCCCTGAAACAGGCCTTCGGCGTCACCACCGCACCGGTCTGGTGCACCAAGATCGCCTCGAAGCTGATCCGCACCTTCACCGACCGGCACGGGCTGAAATACCTGCTGGCGGACCTGGTCGGCGTCGATGTCTCGAAACAGCAGCAGACCAGCGACTGGGGCGCGGAAACCCTGACCGAGGCGCAGAAGGAATACGCGGCCTCGGACGTCCTTTACCTGCACGCGCTTCAGGCGGAACTTGAGGCGCGGCTGATCCGCGAGGACCGGCTCGACCTTGCCCAGCGGCTGTTCGACTTCCTGCCGACCCGGGCCGAACTGGACCTTCTGGGCTGGGAAGACACCAATGACATCTTCCTCCACTGATCTTCTGGCCACCGGTCGCCGGGTGATCCGCCGCGAGGCGGAGGCCCTGAGCCTTCTGGCCGAGGCTCTGGACGCGAGCTTCGCCAGGGCTGTCAGCCTGCTGATGGCCGCCAAAGGGCGGGTCATCGTCTCGGGCATGGGGAAGTCCGGCCATATTGCGCGCAAGATCGCGGCAACCTTCGCCAGCACCGGCACGCCCGCGCATTTCGTCCACCCCGCGGAAGCGAGCCATGGCGACCTTGGCATGGTGGCCGAAGGCGATGTGCTGATCGTGTTGTCGAATTCGGGCGAGACGCCCGAACTGGCCGACATCCTGGCCCATGCCAAGCGCTTTGCCATTCCGCTGATCGCGGTCACGGCACGCGCGGGGTCGACGCTGATGGGACAGGCGACAGTGGGCCTTGTGCTGCCCGACGTGCCCGAGGCCTGCGAAAAGGGGATCGTGCCGACCTCGTCGACCACGATGACGCTTGCGCTGGGCGATGCGCTGGCCGTCGCGATGATGGAGCATCGTGCCTTCACGCCGGATCATTTCCGCATGTTCCACCCCGGCGGCAAGCTGGGCGCTCGGCTGCTGCGGGTGCGCGACCTGATGCACGACGACCCGCCGCTGGTGGCCGATACCCTCGGCATGGGCGAGGTTCTGCTCCAGATCACCCGGCGCGGGTTCGGTGTTGTGGGCGTGACCGATACCAAGGGCGATCTGGCAGGGATCATCACCGATGGCGACCTGCGGCGGCATCTGGAGGGTCTTATGCTGCGCAAGGCGGGCGAAGTGATGACCGCCAACCCGCGCACGATCGCTCCGGAGGCGCTGGCGGGCGAGGCGTTGGCCCTGATGAACGACCGCAAGATCACCTGCCTTCTGGTGATGGCCCCGGACAGCCGCAAGCCCATCGGCATCCTGCATGTCCACGACTGCCTGCGCGCCGGTGTCGCGTGACCATGGCGCGGGCCGACACGCATACGCGGGTGGTGGGCTGGCTGAAGGTCGCCCTGCCGCTGACGGCGCTTGCGATCCTGTCGACGCTGTTCCTTGTGGCCCGGCAGATCGACCCCGAGGCGGCGCTGCCCTATGCCGAGGTTGACGTCGAGGACCTTGCGCGGGAACCGCGGATGACCGCGCCGACCTATGCGGGCACGACCTCGGACGGATCGGCGCTGACGCTGTCCGCCGACGAGGCGCGCCCGGCGGCCGAGGGGGTTTCGGCCACGGCCGCAGGGCTGAAGCTGGCGCTGGACACGCCGGATGGGGCGCGGACCGAACTTCTGGCGGGCTCGGCCGTGATCAGCGACGGGACGCGCGAGGTGATCCTGTCGGGCGGCGTGACGGTGACCACCTCGTCGGGCTACCGGCTGGAGACGGCGGAAGTGGCGGCCAGGCTCGACCGGACCGGGCTGGAAAGCCGCGCAGCCGTCGTGGCGACAGGCCCGGCAGGCGACATTCGTGCCGACCGGATGGTGTTAGGTCAGGATGCCCGGACCCCGGGCGCCTATGTTCTGGTTTTCAAGGGTGCGGTCCGGCTGGTATACCAGCCCGGCGGCTAACAGGCTGCAGAGGTTTCACGCATGACATTCACGTTCCGGTCTTTCGCATTTGCGCTGGTGCTGTCGGCAACGGCGGCGAGCGCGCAGCAGAAGATCGCCTTTGGCGACCTGAACCAGGACACCACGCTGCCGGTCGAGGTGCAGGCCGATCAGCTGGCGGTGAACAATGCCGACGGGTCGGCGGTGTTCAGCGGCAATGTTGTCGTGACGCAGGGCGAGATGAAGCTTGCCGCTGGTGAGGTGCGGGTCACCTACGGAACCGAAAAGAACGACATCCAGGAACTTGTCGCGTCCGGCGGAGTGGTGGTGACGAACCTTGGCGACGCCGCCGAGGCGCAGGGGGCTGTCTACACCATCGATAGTGGGGTGATCGTGCTGTCGGGCGATGTCCTTCTGACGCAGGGACCCTCGGCGATGGCGGGGCAGAAGCTGACCATCAACCTCAAGGACGGGTCCGGGGTGATGGAGGGTCGGGTGACGACGACCTTCGTGCCGGGGGGCAACTGATGGTGGCGCGCCCCGACTTCACGGTGACGGACGGCTCGGCCGGGCTGCAGATCCGCAGCCTGCGGAAAAGCTACAAGAAGCGCCCGGTGATCCGCGATGTCAGCATGGACCTGCGCCGGGGCGAGGTGGTGGCTTTGCTTGGGCCGAACGGGTCGGGCAAGACCACCTGCTTCTATTCCATCGCCGGGCTGGTGATGCCGGAAGGCGGCCAGGTCCTGATCGATGGCAAGGACGTGACCGCCTTGCCGATGTATCGCCGGGCCCGGCTGGGGATCGGCTATCTGCCGCAGGAAGTGTCGATCTTCCGGGGCCTGTCGGCCGAGGACAACATCCTTGCTGTGCTGGAAATCGTCCAGCCCGACCGGCACAAGCGCCGGGAACGGCTGGAGGAACTGCTGTCGGAGTTTTCCATCACCCACCTGCGGCGGACACCGGCGCTTGCCTTGTCGGGAGGCGAGCGGCGGCGGGTGGAGATCGCGCGCTGTCTGGCGGCGGACCCGAAATATCTTCTCCTGGATGAACCCTTTGCCGGGGTCGATCCCATCGCCGTTGGGGAAATCCGCCACCTGGTGCATGACCTGAAGGCACGCGGCATCGGCGTCCTGATCACCGATCACAACGTCCGCGAAACGCTGGAAATCGTCGACCGCGCCTATATCCTGCATGACGGTCGGGTGCTGATGTCGGGCACCACGGACGAGGTGGTGCGGGACGAAACCGTTCGGCGGGTCTATCTGGGCGAGAACTTCCGGATCGTCTAGGCGGGGCGGGGTCCGGCACCAATCGATTCGGTTGACAACCCGGCTTCGGGTAGCGCCAAATACCTGCAATGAGCGCGTTTCATGACCATGTCTCCGGTCGGCATTCTGCGGTGTTTCCACCCGGCAGAAATGGTGTGACGCGACGTTGTATCTACCCAATACCGGAAGGACGGACGCGCCGGCGATGACCGGGGCGCGCCTGTCAGCATGCGAAAAGGAGAGGTCATGCGCTACCAGATCAGTGGAAAACAGATCGACGTCGGTGAGGCTCTTCAGACCCATGTGAAGGCGGAAATGGGCGAAGTGGTTGAGAAGTATGCTCAACGCCCGACGGAATGTGTCGTGGTTTTCTCGCGGGTTGCGCATGAGTTCATCTGCGAGGCGGTGATTCACCTGTCCACCGGCCTGACCGCACAGGCCAAGGGCCATGCGGCCGAGATCTATGCGGCATTCGAGTCGAGCCGCGAGAAGATGGACAAGCAGCTTCGCCGTTACAAGCGGCGCATCCGCAACCACCACTCCAACCGCTCGGGCCCTGTTGAATTCGGCGGGGCGTCCTCGTATATCCTCGCCGGAACCGAGGATGCCGACGACGTTGAGCCCGAAACGCTTCAGCCCGTGGTCATCGCCGAAATGGAGACGAAGATCCCTTCGATCACCGTCGGCGAGGCCGTGATGCAGATGGAGCTTGCAGGCCAGCGGATGCTGGTGTTCCGGAACGAAGGCCATGGGGGCGTGAACGTGGTGTATCGTCGTGACGACGGCAACATCGGCTGGATCGACCCTCGCAACAGCAAGTAAAGCGCCGCAATCGCGCAGGATCATCGCCGTCTCATGGAACTTTCCAAGCTACTTGTCCCGGGCGCCGTTCGCGTGGTCGGACAGTTCACCTCGAAAAAGCGGCTGTTTCAGGAGCTGGGCGAGATCGCGGCGCAAGCCTATGGCCTGAGCGGGGCGGCAGCCATCGACGGCTTGCAGGAACGCGAGACGCTGGGACCGACCGGCGTGGGGCATGGCATCGCCCTGCCCCATGCGCGGCTGGAAGACCTGAAAGGGATCATCGGGGTCTTCCTGCGGCTGGAAAAGCCGCTGGACTATGACAGCGTCGACCGGCAGCCGGTGGACCTGGTGTTCGGGCTGTTCGCGCCGAAGGATTCCGGGGTCGACCATCTGAAGGCGCTGGCGCTGGTCAGCCGCACGATGCGCGATCCGGCGGTTGTTGCCAAGCTGCGGGCAAATTCGGACCCGGCAAAGCTGTATGCGATCCTGACCGAGGCGCGGGCACCGCAAGCGGCCTAAACGGTCAGCCTCCCCAGCGGGTGAAGCCGAACCCAAGATAATCGCGGGCATAGGCCTCGGCGGCGGCGTCTTCCAGGCTGTCGTCGCAGATCGAAAGAAGTGCGGCTTCCGCCGGGTCCGGGGCAATCCTGACCGGTGGGGCAACGCCAGCCTCGGCGGCAAGGAACGCCAGCCCGGCTGCCAGCCGATCCTCGCGGATCACGATGTCCATCGGGTGAAAGCTGGCAAAGCCCTGCAAGATCGCGGTCTGGCTGGCGAGGCTGGGATCGACGCGGGCACCGGTTTGCCCGCCGATCGCCAGACGGCAATAGGTCAGGAAGACGCGGAATGCGACGCGTTCGGCTTCGACAGTGGCAAAAGGTTCGCCCGGCGGCTGCAGTTCGGCGAGAAAGCCGTTGATCAGGATCCGGCGCAGGTCCGGCGCTTCGCCCAGCACGATCTTGCGGCGGAAGGCGGCATAGGCGCGCAGCAGCGGGTGTCGGATCACGGTAAAACTGCGCTGGCCTGGATGCTGGCGCTTCCACTGGCGAAGCGACTTCTGCTCGAAGCCGTCCTGAACATCCCCCAGTGAGGCAAACCAGTCGCGGATCGGGGCTTCGGGGCCAGAGCGGACCGGGAAGAACAGGAGCCCCGCGTCAGAGGCCAAGGCGGTCGGCACCCCGGCAGCGCGGCGCGGCTCAAAGCTGGGGGTGCGGCCCAGACTGAAGACGTCCACCGCCGCTATGGCCTCGGCCAGGGCCTCGGGGTTTTCCAGCTTGTCTTCCAGCGGACCGGGGTTCTGCTTCTTCAGCGTGTCGTCCAACGACTTCAGCCGCGCCTCGACGCCGAGGAAGGCGGCGAGGCCATTCATCACCTCGACCGACCCAAGGTCGTCGTAGTCAAGATAGAAGGCAGTCTGGCCAGTTGTCTGCAGGGCGTTCAACAGAAGAAGCTGGAAGGCCTGGATGTCCTGCAGATGCTTGAGGAACTCCGGCACATCAAAGTAGACCTTGGCGGTCTTCAGCCGTCTGGCATTGGTCAGCTTCCACTGGTCGGTCGCCTGGGCGATCTTCCAGCTGACATAGCTTTCCAGGGGGTTCCGGGTCAGGATGATCTTGGCGCAACCAGGATCAGGCAGGACATCATCCAGAATGCGAAGGTCGTGGTCGTGGAAGAAGCGAAAGCCGGGCAGGCCGTCGGTTTCCGTCCGCAGCTTGTGCAGCAGGGGCCGGGGATCGCGGTCGCGCTCCTCCATCGTGATGCCGAACATCTCGGTCCGGTCTTTCTTGCCCATGATGTAGCGGTTGAAGACCTCGCCGTGGCTGTGGACGCCGGGCAGCGCGTTCAGGTTCGCTTCCAGAAGGTTGGACCCGGTGCGCATTTCGGCGAAGATCACGAAAGAGCGGAAGCGGGGCATGTCAGCGCACGATCCGGGGGCGGGTGTAGGATTGTTCGGGTCGGGCAAGCTCGGCGTCGGAGGGGAAGTCGCCCATCAGGACCGGAGCCATGCCCTGATTGCGCAGGTCTTGCAGGAAGGTGCCGAAGCCCGCAAGCGGCAGGAACTGCGGCAGGTCGGCGACGCGGTGCGCAGCGCGCGGGTTCAGAAGGTCGACAAGCTGCTCCAGCGGCTCGGCGGGGTTTTCGATGAATTCGGCCAGCGACCAGAGGTGGACACGGGCTTTCGTCTCGGGGCCGTTCAATCGGGCGATGAAATCGGATTCCACCTTCTGCAGCCGGGCGGCTTCGGGGCGAACCTCGGCGGCGCTGCTTCCCGAGCGCCAGAGCGGCACGGCGAAGGCGCCGGAAATGCCGAAGACCGTGGCGTTGGGGTCGCTGGCGATAAAGGCGGCGATGTCCTGTTCGTCGGCGGGGCCGAATTGGAAGCACTGCGTTTCGCCCCGCGTGTTCCAGATCAGGTTGGTCAGGAAACTGCGCGGATTGTAGTCGCGCAGGGTGGGGCTGTCGGACAGGCCGCCCTTGAAGATGCTTTCGCCCCCGGCAAATTCGACGCGGTCGAAAGCAAAGAGATGGCCGTGGACCCGGGCATCCAGCGCGCGTTCCAGCCAGGGCTGAAAGTCCTGAAACAGCTCGGAAAAACCGGAAAAGATGCCATAGGGCGCGGCGGACTGGGTGCCGCCGCGGGCGCGGACCGGAAAGCGGCTTTGCATGTAAAGGCCGGGGCGGCCCTTGACGCGGCGGTCCGCCGCCTTGGCGAAAAGCCGGTTGATCTTGCCGGGGCTGGGTTCGGAGGCCAGCGCACGGTCGCCGTCCGGCGTCAGGAAGGTGCGGTAAAGAAGGTCGGCCTGTGGCCAGATCTTGCGGGCGATAAAGGCGTCGGTCTGCCGCAAGAGGTGCAGATGGTCGTCGTAGAACACATGCGGGCGGCCCTGGTAGTCGAACTTCGACAGGGTCAGGGACCGGCTTTCGATGCGGCCGGAAACCTGGCGGACAAGGCTTTGAAAATAGCTTTCATCCGGGATCCAGACCCTTCGGAAATAGCGGTCAAGCCGGGGCCGGTCGGGGTGGGACAGGATCGCCTGCAGCGTCGGGCGGGTCAGGCACCACCACTGGCTGCCCAGATGCGGGACAAGCCCCGAGGGCAAGCGACGGCGGAAGTGCAGCGCGCGTTGCAGGGTGACATAGCCGTCGAACAGGCGGCGCCGGCGCTTCCATGAAAACGGAAAGCGCAGGGTGAAACGTTCCTCGTTCAGGCCGCCGACCGTCCAGCCGACATCCGCAGTGGTGACGCTTTCGATGAAGTCGGTATCGGGATGATCCGCGAGGTGGGCCTGCAAGGCACCGACCGGGCGGATCGGCAGGCAGGAGCCGGAGGCGAGGAGGACATGGCTGACCGTGGGGAAGTCGGCGAGCATCCGGGTCGTCGCGTCAAGGGTGGCCTGGACGATGCCAAAGCTGCCCCATTCGCAAGGGCTGCGGGAGGAGAAGCGGATGTCGGGCAGATCGCGAAGCGCGGTTTGCAGCCCGTCGACCTGATCCTGCGGGGTGCGCGCATCGACGTGGATCACTACGGGGCAGCCGTGCAGCGCCCAGTGCCGGGCCAGTTGTGCCGCACGGTCAAGCGACGCGTGGCACAGCATGACGACTCCGAGTTTGTAGGTCGGGGGCGTCACGCCCAGTTTCCTTTCGACATCAGGCCCAGAACCTCGAGCTGCCGCCAGTTGACATACTTTTCGCTCCAGTTGCACCAGAGATCACGCTCGCGGCTGATCCCCTCGCGGTAGGCGCGGTATTCCTCGCTTTGGGCATAATGCTGGCCGCGGGCAAGTTCCTCGGCGGCCTTGGCGGCGAAAGTATCCAGAAACTTGGCATGGAGCAGGACGCCGGAGGGGCGTTCCCCACCCTGATCGTCGTAAGTCAGGTTCAGATGGCGGGGCAGCATCATGTGGGTGGACGAGACATAGGCGTAGGTGCGGTCCCATTTCACCAGCGGGGTCTTGTTCATTGCCGGGGCGAGTTTCGGACGGTCGGAAAAGAACAGCCGCGCCCGGGGACCGCCCTGGATCCAGATGTTGCGATAGGTGGCGTTTCGCGAATGGATGTAATTGCCGCTGTCGAAATACTGGGCGATCTCGAAGGGGTTCTGCCCTTCGCGGTAGGGCTGTTCGTGCATCGCGCCCTTGGGATACATGTCCAGCATCATCGCGGAAAAGCTGTGGGTCTCGGCGCTGTCGAGCCAGTCGGTCAGCGCACGCAGCGGCCGGGTTTCGCAGTAGGGGTAGACGAGGAACTCGTCGACGTCGACCGTCAGGCACCAGCGGCCGTCGCCGTGACGGCGCAGCAGGTGCATGAGCCAGTCCATCCCGAAACGCGAGCGCCGGTAGCTGTCCGGTGTGGTCCAGACCGACACATCGGGCTGCTCGGCCAGATACTCGCGGGTGCCGTCGTCCGAGCCGTTGTCGACGATCAGGAAGTGGTCGATCCCGAGGCGGCGGTAATAGGTCAGGAAATACGGCAGCCGCACCCGTTCGTTCCGCATGGTGGAAAACAGAAGGATCGGCCGGGCAGAGAGGTGGGCGGTGCGGTCCCGGACCGGGGTCAGCTGGCGGCGGCGACGGAACGCGCGGGCCAGCAGATACTGACGCCGGGTCCGAAGGCGAATGAGCGTTGTCAGGCCCATATGTCACGCCCCGTCATATCCAGCCGCCCCGCGACATCAGGCCCAGCGCCTCCAGCTGCCGCCAGCCGGTGTAGCGGGTGGACGCCGCACAGAGCAAGACCGGGTCGGCGGTCAGCCGGTCGTAGTAGGCAGCATACTGGACAGAGTTGCCAAAATGCTCGCCCCTGACCTTCTCCTCGGCCGCGCGCTGTGTGACTTCAGGTAGAAACTTCGTATGCAATAGCACCCCAGACGTCAGCTCTCCAGCATCGGTTGCATAAACCTGGTTCAGGCGGGGGGGGAGCAGGCTGTGGGTCGAATTCACATAGGCATAGCGCCAGTGCCAGCGGACCAGCGGGGTCTTGTTCAGCGTCGGCGCGCCCCGGGGGGTCTGGCCAAAGAAGACGCGGGCACGGGCACCGCCCTGGATCCAAAGGTTCCGCATCCGGGGCTGGACCTGGACCTGGTAGTTGCCTGGGTCGAAGAAGGCCAGATGGCGGATCGGATCATCCTCGGGCCGGACGGCCCCTGCGGACACCGGGCCTTCGGGATACATGTCCACCGTCAGCGCGCCGAAACTGTCGCGGCCCTGCGTCTCCAGCCAGCCGGTCAGGGCCTGCAGGGGGCGGGTCTGCCAGTAGGGGTAGACCAGAAGCTCATCGGCATCCAGCGTCAGGCACCAGTGGCCATGCCCGTGCCGCATCTGAAGCCAGGTCAGCCAGTCCATCCCGAAGCGCGAGGCCTTGTAGCTGGCCCCGGTCTGCCAGAGCGAGACGTCGGGCTGATCGAGGAGCAGACGGTCCGAGCCATCGGTGCTGGCATTGTCGACAGCGAGGAAATGCCGCACGCCCAGCCCGCGATGATGGCGCAGGAAATGCGGCAGGCGGTGGGCCTCGTTCCGGATGCAGAGAAAACACAGCACGTCGCCGGGAGCGATCCGGGCGGTCCGGTCGATCACCGGGGCCAGTTCGCGACGCTTGCGGACGGCGCGCAACAAAAGCAGCTGTCGGCGCGTGCGCAGTTTCAGTGCCAGAAGCACGCCGGTCAGGCCATGGGGCGCGACCGGCCTTTCGCCTATGGCGCAGGCAGAGGGCAGGCCCCGGGGGAATGCACCGCGCGAGGTCGCACCCGGAGAGGCCAAGCCTACTGCGCGGCCTTCTGCATTGCGGTCAGGTCGTTCAGGAAGCGTGCGAACTCTTCGCCGAATTCGGGGCGTGACAGGCCGAAGGCGACGGTGGCTTGCAGAAAGCCGATCTTCGAGCCGCAGTCATAGCGCTGGCCCTGGAAGCGCATGCCGAAGACGCCGCCCTTCTTTCTGGTTTCCTGCGCGATGGCGTCGGTCAGCTGGATCTCGCCACCCGCGCCCTGCTTGATCTTGTTGAGATTGGTCAGGACCTGCGGCGTCAGGATGTAACGACCGATAACCGCCAGGTTCGACGGGGCGTCGCCCTGCTTCGGCTTTTCGACCATGCCTTTCACCTTCACGATCCGGCCATCGTCCTCGGCGATGTCGAGGATGCCGTAGCTGGAGGTCTTCTTCGGCGCGACCTCCATCGCGGCGACCATGCAGCCGCCGGTTTCGGCATGGGCCTCGACCATCTGCTGCAGGCAGGGCTTGTCGGCGGCGATCACGTCATCGGGCAGAAGGACGGCGAAGGGCTCGTTGCCGATCAGGCGACGGGCGCACCAGACGGCATGGCCCAGACCCATCGGGCGGTTCTGCCGGACATAGGCGATGGCGCCACTGTCCATGTTGGTGTCCTTCAGGATGTCCAGAAGGTCGGTCTTGTTCTTGCGCCGAAGCTCGGATTCCAGTTCCGGCGCGTGGTCGAAATAGTCCTCCAGCGCGGATTTCCCGCGCGAGGTCACGAAGATAAATTCCTTGATCCCGGCAGCGCGGGCTTCGTCGATGGCATACTGGATCAGCGGCCGGTCGACGAGGGTCATGATCTCTTTCGGGATCGACTTCGTCGCCGGCAGGAACCGCGTGCCAAGGCCCGCCACCGGGAATACCGCCTTGGTGATCTTCTTGGTCTTCATGGGTGTGTCCTAACCACGTCTGGTCTACAGGTAAATGTTTCGGGCTCAATTCAGGTCGCAGCCGATTCTGACTTTAAGCAGGCAGTGCCGCGGCAATATTCGTAAACTGCACCAGTCATCCGGCACGCGCAGCAAAAAACGACAATCCGGCGACAATACGCTGCTTTCTGCCGGGGTTTCAGGCTTTCGACTCTGCCGCGAGCATGGCCTCGATGATTGGAACGTCGCTGGGGTTGTTCAGTTCCCAGAACTGGCGTCCCCGGGCCTCGACTTCGACGCAGAGGACATTGCGACCGTTTTCCAGAAAGCGCAGCTGCTCCAGCCCTTCCAGCGTTTCCAGCGGGCCGATGGGCCAGGACGGATAGGCGGCAAGGGCCGCCGGGCGGTATGCGTAGACGCCGACATGGTGAAAGACGGGGGTGGGTTCGTCCGGAGCGAAGTCGCGTCCGAGGTAGGGGATGACTTCCTTGGAGAAGTAGAGCGCCCTGCCGCCCGTGCCGAAGACGGCGGTGGTGCCGCCGACGCGGCCCGCGCGGCGGTCGGCAAGAAAGCCCGCGACGGCACGGCCGTCACAGCGCAGGACGGGGGTGGCGATGTCGGCCTCGGGGGCCCTGGCAAGGCCTTCGACCAGATGCTCGATGAACCATGTCGGGGTCAGGGGCGCATCGCCTTGCAGGTTCACGATGATGTCGTGACCGGGAAGTTTGGCCGCCACCTCGGCGCAGCGTTCGGTGCCGTTGCGGGCATCGGACGAGGTCATCACCACCTCGGCCCCGAAGCCGCCTGCGTGGTC
Source organism: Pseudomonadota bacterium (assembly GCA_040385165.1). Taxonomy (GTDB): domain Bacteria; phylum Pseudomonadota; class Alphaproteobacteria; order Rhodobacterales; family Rhodobacteraceae; genus Tabrizicola. The sequence continues at coordinate 202,775 of JAZKHX010000008.1, forward strand.
GGCGATGCGGTCATCGTCAGTCGCTACGACGACGCGCTCGATACCGTGGACCGCGACCGCGACTTCCCAGCTCCGTCGGATCAGGGTCTTTTCACCGTCCGGACCGCGCAGGGAGACCAGAGGTTTGCCCGGGTAGCGGGTCGAGGCATGGCGGGCGGGGATGGCGATGAGGGTTTTCATTTCAGCACCACTCCGGGGGCGAAGGCGATGAAGAACGGGTTGTCCCAGCCGGGCTTGCCATAGCCAAGGGGCTGGTGGTCGTCAAACCTCACGACCTGGCCGCCGGCCCCCCGCAGCACGGCGTCGCCGGCGGCGGTGTCCCATTCCATCGTGCGGCCAAGACGAGGGTAAAGGTCGGCCTCACCCGTCGCCACAAGGCAGAACTTCAGACTCGATCCCGCGCTGGTCATGTCGCGGACGGCGTAACGGCTGATGTAGTCGTCGGTTGCCTGATCGCGGTGGGACTTCGAGGCCACGACCATCAGCGCGGCAGTGTCGGGTGTGGCGACCTTCAGGGGCGTCAGGGGGCCGGGCTCGGGGCCGAAGGGTCCGGTTTCCTCGACCGACCGGCCGTCGGGGCGGGTGTAGAACAAGCGGCCCTTGGCCGGGGCGTAAACGACGCCATGGGTCGGCACCCCGTCCTGCACAAGGGCGATGTTCACAGTGAAATCGCCCCGGCGCTGGATGAACTCCTTGGTGCCGTCCAGAGGATCGACGATGAAGAAGGTCGATGCGGTCAGGGCGTGCGAGGCGGCCTGCTCTTCGGTGATGAGCGGCATATCGGGGAAAGCGGCCCGCAGGCCTGCCGAGATCACCGCATCGGCGGCCTCGTCCGCCTCGGTCACGGGCGAGGCGTCGCCCTTGGCCCGGACCTCGAAATCGGGGCCGCTATAGACCTGCATGATCCGGTCGCCCGCTTCCAGCGCCAGGTGGCGGAAAAGCGGCATCAGTGTTGCAAAATCCATTCCGGCCCCCGGGGCGATTGATCATCGGTTCGCGCGCCCTTATCCTTTGTCGTCAACGGAACGGCAAGATTTCCTGTTGCACACTGCCGCACCTGACCTAGGAAGGCCCGATGTTCCGGCACAAGCACTATGAACGGTCCTGGATCAGCCGGGGGTTTGAAACCCTGGAGCTGATCTATCATGCGGCTGTGCGCACCTTGCGGAAGTCGAACCATAACGCCGTCCTCGGGCTTGTGATGGCGATCGTGCAGTCGCTGCTGATGCTTCTGGTCATGTATTTCATGATGAGCCTGTTCGGCATGCGCCGGGTGGCGGTGCGTGGTGATTTCATGCTGTATGTGATGTCGGGCGTCTTCATGTTCATGACCCACATCAAGGCCATCGGCGCGGTCGCGTCGGCCGACGGTCCGACCTCGGCAATGATGATGCACGCGCCGATGAACCCGATCATCTCGATCATGGGGGCGGCGCTGGGCTCGCTTTACCAGCAGACCCTGGCTGCCTCGGTGATCCTGTTCGTTTATCATGCCGCCTTTACCCCGATCTCCATCGATCAGCCGGTGGGCATGCTGGGGATGTATCTTCTGTCCTGGTTCGCCGGCATCGGCATCGGCATGATTTTCCTGTCGGCGATGCCCTGGCAGCCCGAGGGCGTGGGGATCATCAAGACACTGTATCAGCGGGCGAACGTCATCGCTTCGGGCAAGATGGTCCTGGCCAACAATCTGGCACCGAACCGCCGCGACTGGTTCGACTGGAACCCGCTGTTCCACACCATCGACCAGGGACGCGGCTATGTCTTCCTGAACTACACGCCGCGCTATACCAACTTCGAGTATGCAATCTACTTTGCGCTGGTCTGCATCATGATCGGCCTGATGGCAGAGTTCTTCACCCGCCAGCATGCCTCGGCCAGCTGGAACAAGCGGCATTGATCCGGGGTCGGTGCCATGCCGCCAGCCGTCCCGCGCCTGTTGCGGGTGATTCCGTCCTGACGCGCCCCGGCGGTCCGCACGTTGCAGGCTGCCGGGGGCCGGGACAGCCATAATCCGGCCGGGGAATGCCCGCATTTTCCGCATCATCCCGGAAGATTCGCCGCAAACCGCGCGCGCCGACCGTTGCAGGCCCGAAAACGCCTGCCTATATACGCCTCACACGGGCGCCGGGCCGCCAGACCTGACGTCTTTTCTCATGGTAGGGATGCCTGATTATCAAGGGTCCCTGCCGGAACATCGCCTGAAGTAAAGGGATACACACATGGCCAAAGTCATCGGTATTGACCTCGGGACCACCAACTCCTGCGTCGCCATCATGGATGGTTCGCAGCCCCGCGTGATCGAGAACTCGGAAGGCGCGCGCACGACGCCTTCGATCGTCGGCTTCACGGAAAGCGAACGCCTGGTCGGCCAGCCCGCCAAGCGCCAGGCCGTGACCAACCCGGCGAACACCGTCTTCGCCGTCAAGCGTCTGATCGGGCGCCGCCTGGGCGATGCCGAAGTGGAAAAGGACAAGAAGCTTGTCCCCTATTCCATCGTCGATGGCGGCAACGGCGACGCCTGGGTTCAGGTCCGGGGCGAGAAATATTCTCCGTCGCAGGTTTCGGCCTTCATCCTGCAGAAGATGAAGGAAACCGCGGAAAGCTATCTGGGCGAAACGGTCACCCAGGCCGTGATCACCGTGCCCGCCTATTTCAACGACGCCCAGCGTCAGGCCACCAAGGATGCCGGCAAGATCGCTGGCCTCGAAGTGCTGCGCATCATCAACGAACCGACGGCGGCCGCGCTGGCCTATGGTCTGGACAAGAAGGAATCGAAGACCATCGCCGTCTACGACCTTGGCGGCGGCACCTTCGACATCACCATCCTGGAAATCGACGATGGCCTGTTCGAGGTGAAATCGACGAACGGCGACACCTTCCTTGGCGGTGAAGACTTCGACATGCGCATCGTCCAGTATCTCGCCGACGAGTTCAAGAAAGAGCATGGCGTCGACCTGACGCTGGACAAGATGGCGCTGCAGCGGCTGAAGGAGGCCTCGGAAAAAGCCAAGATCGAGCTGTCGTCGTCCCAGCAGACCGAGATCAACCAGCCGTTCATTTCGATGGACAAGAACACCGGGCAGCCCCTGCACCTGGTCGTCAAGCTGACGCGGTCGAAGCTGGAAAGCCTGGTCGAGGACCTGATCAAGAAGTCGATCAAGCCCTGCATGGCCGCGCTGAAGGATGCCGGTGTGTCGAAAGATGACATCGATGAGGTCGTGCTGGTCGGCGGTATGACCCGGATGCCGCGCGTCGTGGAAGAAGTGACCAAGTTCTTCGGGAAAGAGCCCCACAAAGGCGTGAACCCGGATGAGGTCGTGGCGCTGGGTGCTGCGATCCAGGCCGGTGTGCTTCAGGGCGACGTCAAGGACGTGGTGCTTCTGGACGTGACGCCCCTTTCGCTGGGCATCGAGACCTTGGGTGGTGTGTTCACCCGGCTGATCGACCGCAACACCACGATCCCGACCAAGAAGTCCCAGGTCTTCTCGACCGCCGAGGACAACCAGAACGCGGTGACGATCCGCGTGTTCCAGGGCGAGCGTGAGATGGCCGCCGACAACAAGATGCTGGGCCAGTTCAACCTGGAACAGATCCCGCCCGCCCCGCGTGGCGTGCCGCAGATCGAGGTGACCTTCGACATCGACGCCAACGGCATCGTGTCGGTGAAAGCCAAGGACAAGGGCACCAACAAGGAACAGGCGATCACCATCCAGGCTTCGGGTGGTCTGTCGGATGACGAGATCGAGAAGATGGTCCGCGACGCCGAGGCGAATGCCGAAGCCGACAAGGAACGTCGCGAGCTGGTCGAGACCAGGAACCAGGGCGAAAGCCTGTTGCACTCGACCCGGAAGTCGCTGGCCGAGCATGGCGACAAGGTCGATCCGTCCACCGTCGAGGCGATCGAGCTGGCGATGGGCCCGCTGGAAGACGCGCTGAAAGGCGAGGATACCGGCAAGATCAAGGGCGGCATCCAGAACCTGACCGAAGCCGCGATGAAGCTGGGCGAGGCGATCTACAAGGCCAGCCAGTCGGAGGGTGGCGACAAGGACGACGAGCCGCGGCCAGTGGACGACGATGACATCGTCGACGCCGACTTCGAGGACCTGGGCAACAACAAGCGGAAGTAAGCCGCCGGAGTCGGGAAAAGGGGCGGTCTGGCAACGGACCGCCCTTCTCCGGTTCCCATTGGGGATTTTGCCGTGGCAAAGCGCGACTATTACGAGGTTCTCGGGGCAAAGAAGGGCGCTTCGCCCGACGAGCTGAAGAAGGCCTACCGGGCGAAGGCGAAAGAGCTTCACCCCGACCGGAATTCCGACAACCCGCAGGCCGAGGCCCAGTTCAAGGAAGTGAACGAGGCTTACGAGGTCCTGAAGGACGAACAGAAGAAGGCGGCCTATGACCGCTTTGGCCATGCAGCCTTTGAAGGCGGCATGGGCGGCGGCCAGCGTCCCGGCGGCTATGGCCAGCAAGGGGACTTTGCCAGCGCGTTTTCGGACGTGTTCGAGGATCTCTTCGGTGATTTCATGGGCCGTGGCGGCGGCGGCGGTGGTGGCCGCTCGCGCGCGCAGCGGGGGTCCGACCTGCGCTACAACATGCGGGTATCGCTGGAGGAAGCCTATACCGGCGTCCAGAAGACGATCTCGGTCCCGACCTCGACGACCTGCGACACCTGCCATGGCTCCGGGGCGGAGGGCGGGGCCGAACCCGTCACCTGTCCGACCTGCAACGGCATGGGCAAGGTCCGGGCGCAGCAGGGCTTTTTCACCATCGAGCGCACCTGCCACCAGTGCAACGGCATGGGCCAGATCATCAAGAACCCCTGCCGGACCTGCGGCGGCCAGGGCCGAATCCAGCGCGAGAAATCGCTGTCGGTCAACATTCCGCAAGGGGTGGAAACCGGCACGCGCATCCGGCTGGCCGGTGAGGGCGAAGCGGGGCTCCGGGGCGGGCCGAATGGCGACCTTTACATCTTCATCGAGGTGAAGGAACACGCGCTTTTCCAGCGTGACGGGGTGCATCTGTTCTGCCGCGTGCCGGTGTCGATGCCGACGGCGGCGCTGGGTGGCGAGATCGAGGTCCCGACGATCGACGGCGGCAAGGCGCGGGTCAAGGTCCCGGCGGGCGCGCAGTCGGGCAAGCAGATGCGGCTTCGCATGAAGGGGATGCCCGCGTTGCGGTCATCGAACACCGGGGACATGGTGATCGAGCTGGCGGTGGAAACCCCGGTGAACCTGACGGCCCGCCAGCGGGAACTCTTGCGCGAGTTCGAGAAGTTGAGCGAGGAAAACAACCCGGAAGGGACGTCGTTCTTCTCGAAGGTAAAGGGTTTCTGGGACGGGATGAAGGGCTGACCGGGCCGCTCGTCGAGCACTTGCGTCACACTCCTCGCTGGGGCAGTTCCGACGAGAAGACGAAGTCGCACGAGGAGGCGTTCCGGGCAGCACACGTTAACCGTTTTTCAACCATGACCTGCGCATCCTTATGCCATGGTCAGGTCCTTCAACGAGCCACTTTTGCCCCTGGTCGCGCCTGCGGGGGATGCCGATGAGGCGGAACCGCAGGCGCTGACCGGGCGGCTTCCGTCCTATATCGCCGACCACCGCCAGCGCCTGCGCGACCGGTTCCTGCACGGCGGCGGCGCGGCGCTGCCCGATTATGAACTCCTCGAACTGGTCCTTTTCCGCGCCATTCCCCGGCAGGACGTAAAACCCCTTGCGCGGCTTCTCCTCGACACGTTCGGCGACTTCAACCGGGTCATCACGGCCTCCCCGGCGCGTCTGCAGATGGTCAAGGGCGCGGGTCCGGCCGTGGTGCTGGAGCTGAAGCTGATGGAAGCCGCCGCGCAGCGGATGATGCGGGCGCGGGTGATGCAGAAGCCGATCCTGTCCAGCTGGGACGCGCTTCTTGATCACTGCCACACCACCATGGCCCACCGGGAAACGGAACAATTCCGCGTCCTGTTCCTGGACCGCAAGAACGTGCTGATCGCCGATGAGGAGCAGGCCAAGGGCACCGTCGACCACGTCCCCGTCTACCCGCGCGAGATCGTCAAGCGCGCGCTGGAGCTGAACGCCAGCGCCCTGATCCTGGTCCACAACCACCCTTCGGGCGACCCGACGCCTTCGGACGCCGACCTGTCGATGACCCATCAGGTCAAGGACGCCTGCGAAGCCCTGGGCCTTACCCTGCACGACCACCTGATCATCGGCAAAAGCCGCGAGTTGAGCTTTCGCTCACAGGGCTACCTTTAGCTCATCCTTTGCGCTACCGATAACGCATGAGCGAGTTCGACCTTGTCATCTTCGACTGCGACGGCGTGCTGATCGACAGCGAGATCATCAGCGCCCGGATGCTGGTGGCCGAGCTGTCACGGCTGGGCCTGGCGATCGACCTTCCTTACGTCGAGCGCAACTTCCTTGGCCGCAGCTACCCCGTCGTGATGGAGACGATCCGGCGCGAGTTCGGGCTGGACCTGCCGCCGGACTTCGAGGCGCTTTACCGCGAGGCGCTGCTTGCAGCCTTCCGGCAAGAGCTGAAGGTCGTCCCGCATGTCCGTGAGGTGTTGACCCAGATCGGCGTGCCCTTCTGCGTCGCGACGTCCTCCAGCCCGCGCCGGGTGGAGATTTCGCTGGGACTGGTGGGCCTTACATCGCTGGTCGGCGACAGGGTCTACACCTCGACCCTCGTCGCGAAAGGCAAGCCCGCGCCGGACCTCTTTCTCCTTGCCGCTGACAGGATGGGCGCGAGTCCCGAACGGACGCTGGTGATCGAGGACAGCCTGACCGGCATCCGTGCAGGGATCGCGGCCGGGATGACGGTCTGGCGCTTTGTCGGCGGCAGCCACCTTGGCCCGGACGCCCCGCCGGAACCCGACGACGCCCGCCCGCACCGCAGGCTTGTCAGCTTTTCCGACTTCTTCCAGATTGCGCCCACCCTTAGATCAGCCAGGCAACCGGCATGAGCGTCGAACCGACACTGCAGGACGAAGCGGCCCGGGCGGGCTGGCTTTACTATGTCGCGGGGATGACGCAGGACCAGATCGCGTCCGAGCTTGGCGTCAGCCGCCAGCGGGCGCAGCGTCTGGTCAGCCGGGCGATGGCCGAAGGGTTGATCCATGTCCGCCTGAACCACCGGATCGGCACCTGCCTTGATCTCGAGGCCGCCCTTCGCGACCGCTTCGGGCTTGACCGGGTGCGGGTCGCTCCGGGGCTCGGGCAGGGCGGCGACCCGGTGCGCGCGATTGCCCCGGCAGCAGCGGCCGAGCTGGAGCGCTTTCTGCGCATGCCGGAGCCGCTGGTCATCGCGCTGGGGACAGGCCGGGCGATGCGGGGCATGGTCGACGCGATGGTCGAGATGGAGGCGCCGCAGCACCGGCTGGTGTCGCTGATCGGGAACATTGCGCCGGATGGTTCGGCGTCGTTCTTCGATGTGGTGATGCGGATTGCCGACAAGGTCCGTGCGCCGCACTATCCGATGCCGGTGCCGGTGATCAGCCCCACGCCCGAGGAGAACGCGGCCTTTCACCGGCTCGGTCCGGTGCAGAAGGTGGTCGAGCTGGCGATGGCTGCCGATGTGGTCTTTGTCGGCGTCGGGCAGATGTCGAACGACGCGCCGCTTCTGGCCGATGGCTTTGTCAGCCGCGCCGAACTGGACGAGATGCAGGCCGCTGGGGCCGCGGGCGAAGTTGCGGGTTGGGTCTTCGATTCGGAGGGGCGCTACCTCGACCTCGGGACCAACCGGCGGACCGGCGGGGTGCGGGTTTCGCAAGGACTGGATCGGCCCTCGATCGGGATTGCTGCGGGTGCATCCAAGGTTCCCGCGATCCATGCGGCAATAAAATCGAACATCATCAATGGCCTGGTGACAGACGAACCCAGCGCCCGGGCGCTGCTGGCCCGCAGCTGACCTTCGCAGGTGCGGCGGAAGAGGGGGCTTGACGACTCTGGCCCAAGTGTGAGCATTTACCCAGTAGGCGATGATTTGCTCATACGCTGATCCAGGGAGGATTACATGACCAAGACGCTTCGCGCCCTTATGGGCGCAACGGCTCTGGTTGCGCTTTCGGGCGCGGCCATGGCCGAGACGACCATTACCGTCGCCACCGTGAACAATGGCGACATGGTCCGCATGCAGGGCCTGATGGATGACTTCTATGCCAAGAACCCCGACATCAAGGTCGAGTGGGTGACGCTGGAAGAGAACGTCCTGCGCCAGAACGTCACCACCGACATCGCCACCGGCGGCGGGCAGTATGACGTGATCACCATCGGCACCTACGAGGTTCCGATCTGGGCCAAGCAGGGCTGGCTCGAAAGCCTGAACGACCTTCCTGCCGACTATGACATCGACGACCTTCTGCCCGCCATCCGTGGTGGCCTGACCGTTGACGGCAACCTTTACGCCTCGCCGTTCTATGGCGAATCGTCCTTTGTGAACTACCGCAAGGACCTGGCTGAAAAGGCCGGGATCACCATTCCGGACGCCCCGACCTGGGACGACATCAAGGCTGCTGCCGCCGCGATGACCGACACCGAGGCCGGCATCTACGGCATCTGCCTGCGCGGCAAGGCCGGCTGGGGCGAGAACATGGCCTTCCTGACCACCATGGCGAACAGCTATGGCGCGCGCTGGTTCGACGAAAACTGGAATCCCCAGTTCGACCAGCCGGAATGGAAAGCCGTGATGACCGACTATGTCGAGCTTCTGACCAAATACGGTCCGCCCGGCGCGTCGAACAACGGCTACAACGAGAACCTGACGCTGTCGCTGCAAGGCAAGTGCGCGATGCGCATGGACGCCACCGTGTCGGCCGGTTCGCTGACCGACCCGGCACAGTCCGAGTTTGCCGACAAGGTCGGCTTCGCCCTGGCCCCCGATGCCGGCCTCGGCAAGCGCGCGAACTGGCTCTGGGCCTGGTCTCTGGCGATCCCGGCTTCGTCTGACGCCAAGGAAGCCTCGAAGGCCTTCGTCAACTGGGCGACCAACAAGGACTACATCGCCCTTGTCGCGTCGAAAGAAGGCTGGCGCAATGCACCTCCGGGCACGCGCACCTCGCTGTATTCCAACGCGGAATACGCAGCCCTGCCGTTCGCCAAGATGACCATCGACTCGATCAACGCGGCTGACCCGACCAACCCGGCCACCAAGCCGGTGCCCTATGTCGGCGTGCAGTTCGTCGCGATCCCCGAGTTCGCCGGTCTTGCGACCTCGGTCGGTGAAATCTTCTCGGCGGCTCTGGCCGGGCAGAAGACAGTTGATGAGGCCCTGGCCGAAGCGCAAGCTCTGGCTGTGGAAGAAATGACCAGCGCCGGCTACATCAAGTAAGACCGCAGACCCCGGCCCCACACGGGGCCGGGTTCCCTACTCTCTCCCCCGCAGGTCCCAAGGCTGCGGGGGGTTTGCCCGGCAGTAACCCGTGCAACTTGGTCAGCTTCACATCTGAATCGGAGACGCCCGTGGCTACGCAGTCCTCACGTCTTGCTGCCCGTTTGATGGTCGCCCCTTCGGTCTTCGTCCTGTTCATCTGGATGATCGTGCCGCTGGCGATGACGATCTACTATTCCTTCCGGCTGTATCGCCTGATCTCGCCGGATCGCACGGGATGGACGGGCTTTCGCAACTACACCTGGTTCATCAACTCGCCCGAGTTCTGGCTGGCGATCTCGAACACGCTGCTGCTGGTCGGCGGCGTCCTGATCATCACCATCGTCCTTGGCACGCTGATCGCCCTCCTCATCGACCAGCCGGTCTGGGGCCAGGGCCCGCTACGCATCCTTGTCATCTCGCCGTTCTTCGTGATGCCCCCGGTGGCCGCGTCGATCTGGGAGAACCTGTTCATGCACCCGCAGAACGGCATGTTCGCGTCCTTCGCCCAGGGGCTGGGGATGGAGCCGATCCTGTTCATGGAGAACTACCCCATGGCCTCGGTGATCTTCATCGTGGCGTGGGAATGGTTGCCCTTCGCGACCCTGATCCTGCTGACCGCCTTGCAATCGCTGTCCTCCGAACAGCTTGAGGCCGCCGAGATGGACGGGGCTTCCGCCGTCAGCCGGTTCCGCTTCATCATCCTGCCGCACATGACCCGCGCCATTACCGTGGTCGTCCTGATCCAGACGATCTTCCTTCTGGGCATCTTCGGCGAGATCTTCACCACCACCCAGGGCGGGCCGGGGTCAGCCTCGACCACGCTGCCCTACATGATCTTCAAACAGGCGATCGCGGCCAAGGACATCGGGCGCGCAGCAGCGGGCGGGATCATCGCGGTGATCCTGGCCAATATCGTGGCCTACTTCCTGATGCGCGGCATTGGCCGACATCTGGACGCCTGAAGGAGCATCAAGCATGGCACGCGCCGTAACCCCCCGCCGCAAGTTCCTTGTCACCCTGGCCGCATGGTCCGTGGCCCTGATCATCTTCTTCCCGGTATTGTGGATGATCCTGACCAGCTTCAAGACCGAAGCCTCGGCCGTCGCATCCCCGCCGCAGCTTTTCACCGCCGACTGGACGCTGGAGAACTACGCCGAGGTCTGGCAGCGGTCGGATTATCCCCGGTTCTTCTGGAACTCGGTCGTGCTGTCGGTCGGCTCGACCCTGCTTGGCCTCGCGTTTGCCATTCCGGCGGCCTGGGCGATGGCCTTCGTGCCGGGCAAGAAGACCAAGGATCTTCTGATGTGGATGCTGTCCACCAAGATGATGCCTGCCGTCGCCGTGATGATCCCGCTGTACCTGATCTTCCAGCGCACCGGCCTGATCGACACCAAGATCGGCCTGGTCGTCGCCCTGATGCTCATGAACCTGCCGATCATCATCTGGATGCTTTACACCTACTTCAAGGAAATCCCCGGCGAAATCCTGGAAGCCAGCCGCATGGACGGGGCCACACTCTGGGGCGAGATCGTCTATGTCCTGACCCCGATGGCGCTGCCCGGCATCGCCTCGACCATGCTTCTGAACATCATCCTGGCCTGGAACGAGGCGTTCTGGACCATCGTCCTGACGACAACCAAAGCGGCCCCCCTGTCGGCCTTCATCGCCAGCTTCTCGGCACCGCAGGGTCTGTTCTACGCGAAACTTTCGGCGGCATCGGCGATGGCCATCATGCCGATCCTTATCCTTGGCTGGTTCAGCCAGAAACAACTCGTCCGTGGCCTGACCTTTGGCGCGGTGAAGTGAGGGAACGATGGGCAAGATTCAACTGACCAAGGTCCGCAAGGCGTTCGGCGAAGTCGACGTCATCCCCGGCATCGACCTGACCATCGAAAACGGCGAGTTCGTCGTCTTCGTCGGCCCCTCGGGCTGCGGGAAATCCACGCTGCTGCGCCTGATCGCGGGGCTGGAGGATACCACTTCGGGCGTGATCGACATCGACGGCAAGGATGCGACGGCACTGCCTCCGGCCAAGCGCGGCCTTGCGATGGTGTTCCAGAGCTACGCCTTGTATCCGCACATGACGGTGCGCAAGAACATCGCCTTCCCGCTGAAGATGGCGGGGATGGACCAGGCGGAACAGGACCGCCGTGTCGAACGCGCGGCAAAGGTGCTGAACCTGGCCAATTACCTTGACCGTCGCCCCGGCCAGCTGTCAGGCGGCCAGCGCCAGCGGGTAGCCATCGGGCGGGCCATTGTGCGCGAACCGGCGGCGTTCCTGTTTGATGAGCCTTTGTCCAACCTTGATGCCGCCCTGCGCGTCGGAATGCGGCAGGAAATCAGCGAGTTGCACCAGTCGCTGAAGACCACGATGATCTACGTGACCCACGACCAGGTTGAAGCCATGACGATGGCCGACAAGATCGTCGTTCTGAACGCGGGCCGGATCGAGCAGGTCGGCGCTCCGCTGGAGCTGTACAACACCCCCCGCAACCTGTTCGTCGCGGGCTTCATCGGCAGCCCCAAGATGAACCTGATCGAGGGTGCCGAGGCCGCCAAGCACAACGCCCACACCATCGGCGTCCGGCCTGAACACATCACCGTGGGCGATGGCCCGTGGGAGGGCGTGGTCGGCCTGTCGGAACACCTTGGGTCGGACAGTTTCCTGAAGGTTGCGGTCGAAGGCTTGGGCACCTTGACCGTCCGCGCTCCGGGCGAGGTTCACGCCCGCCACGGCGACAGGGTCCGGCTGGCCCCTGCAGGAAAGATTCACCGCTTTGACGCGAACGGGTTGGCGATATGAGACTTGCAGGCAAGACCGCCCTGATCACCGGGGCTGCGCGCGGCATCGGCCTGGCCTTTGCCCGCGCCTACCTGGCCGAGGGCGCTCAGGTGGCGATTGCCGACATCAACCTTGCAGCCGCGCAGAAAGCGGCGGCCGATCTTGGACCCAAGGCCCATGCCATAGCGCTGGACGTGACACGGCAGGACAGCATCGACGCGGCTTTCGCCGAAGCGATCGGCAAGATGGGCAAGCTGGACATCCTGGTGAACAACGCGGCCCTCTTCAGCGCGGCGCCCATCGTGGAAATCACCCGCGCCGATTACGACAAGCTGTTCGCCGTCAACGTCGCGGGCACGCTGTTCTGCCAGCAGGCCGCCGCGCGGCACATGATTGAACGCGGTCAGGGCGGCACGATCATCAACATGGCCAGCCAGGCCGGGCGTCGGGGTGAAGGTCTGGTCGCGGTCTACTGCGCGACCAAGGCGGCGGTGATCTCGCTGACACAGTCCGCCGGACTGGACCTGATCAAGCACGGGATCAACGTCAACGCCATTGCGCCCGGCGTGGTGGATGGTGAGCATTGGGACGGGGTGGATGCCTTCTTTGCCAAGTATGAAGGCAAGGCCCCGGGCCAGAAGAAACGCGAAGTCGGTGAGGCCGTGCCCTTCGGGCGCATGGGCACCGCCGAAGACCTGACCGGCATGGCGATCTTTCTTGCCACGCCGGAAGCGAAATACATCGTCGCCCAATGCTTCGGCGTGGACGGCGGCAACTGGATGGCCTGAGTGATGAAACCCCAGCTTCCCGCCTATGACCGCTCCAAACTGACCCCCGGTATTGTCCATATCGGCCTTGGGAACTTTCACCGGGCGCATATGGCCGTCTATCTGGACGACCTCTTTGCGATGGGGCTGAACCACGACTGGGCGATCCTGGGGGCCGGGGTGCGGGAAGGCGACGCGCGGATGCGGGACGCCTTGCGCGATCAGGATTGCCTGTCGACGGTGATCGAGCTTGACCCCAAGGGCAAGTCCGCGCGGCGGATCGGGTCGATGATCGACTTTTTGCCGGTGGAACCGGACAACGGCGCGCTGATCGCCGCGATGTCGCGGCCGGAAATCCGGATCGTCAGCCTGACGGTGACCGAGGGCGGCTACTTCATCAACCCGGCGACGGGGGAGTTCGACCCCTCGCACCCCGAGATTGCCGCGGATGCCGCGATCCCGCACCGGACTGCCTTTGGCGCGATCATCGCGGCCTTGAAGGCGCGGCGGGCGGCGGGTGTGGCTCCGTTCACGGTGATGAGTTGTGACAACCTTCCCGGCAACGGGCATGTCGCGAAGGCTGCTGTGGTGGGTTTGGCCGCGATCAACGATCCGGGTCTGGCCGACTGGATCGCGGCGAATGTCGCCTTTCCGAACGGCATGGTGGACCGGATCACCCCCGCCACCGGCCCGCGCGAACGGGCCATGGCGGCGGCGTTCGGGCTGGGGGATGACCCGGTGCCCGTGACCTGTGAGCCGTTCCGGCAATGGGTGCTGGAGGACAGCTTCCCGCAAGGCCGCCCGGCCTTCGAGAAGGTCGGCGTCACCCTGACCCCGCATGTCCACAATTTCGAGATGATGAAGATCCGCATCCTGAACGGCGGCCACGCGACAATCGCCTATCCCGGCGGCCTGATGGACATCGAATATGTTCACGAGGCGATGGCCAATCCGCTGATCAAGGGGCTGCTCGACAAGGTCGAGATGGACGAGATCATCCCCTATATCCCCCCGGTCCCCGACACCAACCTTGGCGACTACTACCGTCTGATCGTGGAACGGTTCAGTAATCCCGAGATCGCGGATACCGAGCGGCGGCTCTGCCTCGATGGGTCGAACCGCCAGCCGAAGTTCATCGTCCCCTCGATCCGCGACGCCCTGGCGGCGGGCGGGTCGGTCGAGGGCCTGGCACTCGTCTCGGCGATGTGGTGCCGCTACTGTTTTGGCGAAACCGACAGCGGCACGCACATCCCGCCGAACGATCCTGACTGGGAGGCGCTGGTCGCCCGGTCCAAGGCGGCAAAAACGCGCCCGGCGGCCTGGCTCGAAATGACGTCGGTCTACGGCGATCTCGGTCAGGATGCCCGGTTCGCCGGTGCCTTCGCGCGGCACCTGTCCCGGCTCTGGTCGGCTGGCACCCGGCAGACGCTGACCGAGTTTCTCGGCTAGAATCTGTCTGGCGCTGATAGAAGCGCCAGACAAACTCTCGCTTCTCCCTGGTCGCCTGTCTTTTGCCAAAACCGGTTTCCACTTTTGTCGGACAGGCTCTAAGGCGTGGCGACCAGCGCCGGCGGCGTTCCGGTCGGGGCGAAGTCCGGCACCACCCACAGTTCCACCCGCCGGTTCAGCTGGCGACCGATGTCGGTTTCGTCGCAGGCCATCGGCAGCGCCTCGCCAAAGCCCTCGACCAGCGGCATCTGCGCCGGGGACAGGTCCGGCGCGATCGCCGCAAGCTCTTGCGCTACCTTCGCCGCGCGGTCCACCGACAGCGCAAGGTTCGCCTCGGCAGCCCCCGATCCGTCCGAGAACCCGGCCAGCACCAGCCGTTCGTCGCGGAACTGACCCGCCGCGATCAGCTGTGCGAGGTCCACCAGACTGTCCTGCGAGCCTGCATCCAGCGTCGACGACCCGTCCTCGAACCGGAAGGTGAAGGACAACCGATCCGCCCCGTCCATGATCCCCGCCAGCCGCTTCAGATCGTCCAGCGTCACATCCTCTCCCGCGCCCCGGATCGCGTTGATCAGCCGCAATCCGTCCGCCGTCATCGGCTGGCGCGAGGCCGAGCGGTCGATGAACCCGGCGTTGGCCACGGCCTCGCCAGAGGCGGGCGAGCGCAGGAAGGACAAAAACTCGCGCGTCATCAGCGGCAGGCGGCGTTTGGCGGCCAGAAGCATCACCGGCAGCGCCAGCGGGTAGTCCCCGGCCTTGATCGCCAGCGTCGTCGGCAGAAGCGGAAAGCCGCAGCTGTCGGTCAGGGGCATCCGGCGGGCCGGAAGGATCGCCGACCGGCCCGAGATCGCGATGGCCCAGGGGTCTTTCGCCACGGCCGCGGCCAGCGAGGCGAGGTCGGGATGCAGGACTCCCGCTGCCGGGGCCTGCCCCAGCCGATCCGCCAGCGCCTGTTGCAGATCGGTGTCGGGTGCCAGCGCGTGCAGCACGATGGGCATGTCCGGCCCGCCGATCCCGGCCCAGTTCGTCACCTCGCCGGTCAGCACCCGGGCCAGATCGACGGTCGAGATCTCGGGCGTCGGGTTGTCGGGCGCGACGATGGCCACCAGCGCGTCCATCGCGACGGAATGACTGCCAAGGCCCGGCTCGGACCGGAAGGCGAGCTTGAGGTCCGCAATCCCCTCCGCGACCGCCGCTGACGCCGCATCGGGGGACATCGGCTGGAAGCTGACCTCGGCGAGGTCCTTGCGGGTGGCGGGATCCAGGAGGCGGGCGGCAAGATCGTCGCCCGGGGTGGGCTCGTAGATCAGACCGCGCGCTTCGGCGAAGGCCTGCATCAGGGCAGGCAGAAGGGGGGCCGCATCCGGCGCGCCGACGACGCGGATCACGGCCTTCGGGGCAACCAGTTCGGGGCAGGCCGGGCCTTCGCAGATCACCCCCTGGCCGTCGACGGTCAGCGCACCATAGGCGGTGTCGATCCGGTAGAACTCGCCGTCAAAGCCTTGCAGGGTGCCAGACAGCACGATGCCGCCCTCGCGTGCGACCAGAGTCACATCCTGGGCGGTGGCTGGCAAACCGACCATCACCGCGACGCACAGCGCCGCCAGCCCTGCCTTCACATCCATCGACCGCCAATCCGGACCTTACTTCGGGGCGGCGAGTGTCAGGGTTGCGCCAAGATTCTTCAACAGCAGAATGTCGCCGGCGGTGCCGCATAACGGAACCGCGACCGCCCGCTCTTCGGCCCTGGTGACCCCACTGGCCGACTGGACGGTTTCGAGCCGCAACGTGCGCCCGCAGGAGGCCGGGGTAATCCGCAGCTCTCCGGTCAGGGTCGCCTGTCCAAGCCCGTTGCCCCGCACCGAATAGACGCGGGCCATCAGCGGAGACTGCACTTCGGGCGATCCGAGCGACATCACGCGCTGATCGGGTCCGCCGATCGAAGGTGCCGTCCCGATCAGCACCTTTTCTCCGTCAGTCACCCGCAGCTCCACTTCGGCGGGCCATTCCCACATGATCGCATAGCGGGAAAAGCCGGTGATGTCGGGCACCGCGACGCGGCCCAGCACAAGGCGGGCATCGGCCAGGTAGACTGCAACCGTCGCATCGGCTTTCAGAGCCGGCAGCAGGATCGCGGCCGCGCCGTCGGCGCGGGTCCGTGTCGCAAAGGACAGGCCGGAGTGACGCACGACAATGCGTTCGTCCCGGTTGCAGGGCGCGCTCAGCGACAGATGGATCATCGCGCCCGCCACGGCCGTCAGCTGCATCGACGGACGGCAGCGGTCGCCCCGATCGGCCGATGTCGTCGCCGCAACCGAGGTGATCCCGACAAGACCGGTCAAGGCATCACGGGGCGATCCGCTCAGCGAGGCCGACACCGGAACCGCGCTGCCGGAAGACGCTGCGGCGGACACGGGAACAGCCTCGGCGCGCTCGGCTGCCAGCAGCAGCGACTGCTGGGACTTTTGTCCCTTCAGGCTTTCCGCCGTATGCGCAGCCGCAATCGCGACTGCAACAGCAGCGAGTACCCGAAGAACCTTCTTTCCCCAAAGCATGGCAGTGCCCCGGCACGAGAATCGCACCGTTTACGGCTAGGGGCCAATCGGGGCGGAGAAATGGCATTATTTGGGTAGGCTTACGGTATGCTTGGAAATGGCCGCAAAAACGCCGCAGGGGACCCCGCAGCGCCCGGATTGTCAGGCGATCTTCCCTCAGGCGATGCGCCCGTGGCAGTGCTTGAACTTCTCGCCCGAACCGCAGGGGCAGGCATCGTTGCGGCCCGGATTGCCCCAGGTCGAGGGGTCGGCCTCGTCAAAACCGGCCAGCCGGGTCGCAGCCTCGGCCACCGGAGCCGCCGCCGCCGCGACCGCCGCCGCCGGGGCTGCCGCCGTCGCGGCCTCTACCACTTTCGCAGCCGGAGCAGCGGCCTGCATCTGCCGCATCATGGCGTCCTGCTCCTCCTTGGTGACCGGGCGGATGCGGGACAACTGCTGGGTGGTCTGCTCGCGCAGCGAATTCAGCAGACCCTCGAACAGCTGGAAAGCCTCGGTCTTGTATTCGTTCAGCGGGTCGCGCTGGGCGTAGCCGCGGAAGTTGACCACCGACCGCAGGTGTTCCAGCCGCAAGAGATGCTCGCGCCACTTGCTGTCGATGGCCTGCAGCAGAACCTGCTTTTCGATGTTCTGCATCGTGCTGGTCCCGAAAGCGGCGGTCTTCTCGGCCATCAGCTTGTCCGAAGCCTCGACGATGCGGTCGAAGATGCCGGCCTGGTCCACGCCCTCTTCGGCGGCCCAGTCGGCAATCGGCAGATCGAGATTCAGCATCTCGCGGCAGGCGGTCGCCAGGCCCTCGGTATCCCAGGCGTCCGGATAGGACTTGGGCGGCATGTTCAGATCGACCAGGTCCTCGATCACCTGATGCCGCATGTCGGCTGCGACGTCGGCGACGTGGTCGGCCTGCATGATCTCCATCCGCTGCGAGAAGATCGCCTTGCGCTGGTCGTTCATCACGTCGTCGAATTTCAGAAGCTGCTTGCGGATGTCGAAGTTGCGGCCTTCGACCTTGGCCTGCGCCTTTTCCAGCGACTTGTTGACCCAGGGGTGAACGATGGATTCGCCTTCCTGCATCCCCAGCGTTGACAGGATCTTGTCCAGCCGTTCCGACCCGAAGATCCGCATCAGGTCGTCTTCCAGCGACAGGAAGAAGGCCGACCGCCCCGGGTCGCCCTGCCGCCCGGACCGGCCCCGCAGCTGGTTGTCGATCCGGCGGCTTTCGTGGCGTTCGGTGCCAAGAACGAACAGGCCACCGGCCTGCTTGACCGCCTCTTCCTCGCCGACATGCTCGCCTTCGATCCGGGCGCGGATCGCGACGTGGTCGCCTTCGGGGTCGGCGGCGATGGCCTCCATCACCTTGAACTCGACGTTGCCGCCCAGTTTGATGTCGGTGCCCCGGCCAGCCATGTTGGTCGCAATCGTGACCGAGCCGAGCTTGCCCGCATCGGCGACGATCTTCGCTTCCTGCTCGTGCTGGCGCGCGTTCAGCACGTTGTGCGCGATGCCGGCCGCTTGCAGCAGCGTCGAAAGCTGTTCCGATTTCTCGATGGACGTGGTCCCGACCAGGATCGGCTGACCCTTTTCGTTCGCTTCCTTGATCGCTTTCAGGATGCCGTCATACTTTTCCCGCGCGGTGCGGAAGACCTGGTCATGCTCGTCGATCCGGGCCACGACCCGGTTCGTCGGCACTTCGACCACGCCGAGCCCGTAGATCTCGCGGAACTCCTCGGCCTCGGTCGCCGCCGTGCCGGTCATGCCGCCCAGCTTTTCGTAGAGCCGGAAGTAGTTCTGGAAGGTCACGCTGGCGTAGGTCACGTTCTCCGGCTTGATCTGGACGCCTTCCTTGGCCTCGATGGCCTGGTGCAACCCGTCCGACAGCCGCCGGCCCTTCATCATGCGCCCGGTGAATTCGTCGATCAGCATCACCTCGCCGTCCCGGACGATGTATTGCTGGTCCTTGAAGAACAGCTTGTGCGCCCGCAGGGCCTGGTTGACGTGATGCACGATGGACGTGCTTTCCGCGGCATAGAGGTTCTGCCCCTCGGGCAGGATGCCCGCCTTGCGCAACAGATCCTCGATCGCGTCGTTGCCCTCTTCCGTCAGGGTCACGTTGCGGGCCTTTTCGTCCAGCTTGTAGTGATCCTCGGCCAGACCCGGGATCACCGCATCGACCGCCTCGTACAGCTTGCTGCGGTCCTGGCTGGGCCCCGAGATGATCAGGGGCGTCCGAGCCTCGTCGATCAGGATCGAGTCCACTTCGTCGACAATGGCATAGGAGTGCCCACGCTGGGCCATTTCCTCCAGCGAAGACTTCATGTTGTCGCGCAGGTAGTCGAAGCCCAGCTCGTTGTTGGTCGCATAGGTGATGTCGGACCGGTAGGCCGCCAGCTTTTCCGCATCCGGCTGGTGCGAATAGACCACCCCCGTCGTCAGCCCCAGCGCCGCATAGACCTTGCCCATCCATTCCGCATCGCGCTTTGCGAGATAGTCGTTCACCGTGACGACATGCACCCCGCGACCGGTCAGCGCGTTCAGATAGGCCGCGAAGGTCGCGACCAGCGTCTTGCCCTCGCCCGTCTTCATCTCGCTGATGTTGCCCTGATGCAGGAACATCCCGCCCTTCAGCTGCACATCGAAGGCCCGCAGCCCGAGGGCGCGCCGTGCAGCTTCGCGGCAGTTGGCAAAGGCCTCGGGCAGGATCGCATCCAGGCTCTCCCCGCCCTCCTGCACCCGCTTCTGGAACTCGCGCGTCTTGGCGATGATGCCCTCGTCGGTCAGCGCCTGGAACTCCGGCTCCAGCGCGTTGATCTCGGCCACCAGCGGGCGGACGGACTTTACCTTGCGGTCGTTCGGTGTCCCGAACATCTTCCGCGTGAGCGATCCCAGTCCCAGCATGTTTTCTCCCGAAGGGCGACTTCTGACAGCATCGTGTGACCCTTGGACTTGCCCGGCCCCGACACCTTCCCTAGAAGGGCAAGGGAACACCGGACGGCCCCGTTCCACGCGACTGTCGCGATGTAAGGGGAAGGCCCGGGATAGTCAACTTAAGCAGGCGGTTCGCGCCGATCAGGAGATGGTGAAAATGACGAAACGTTCGGGCTTCTGGTCAGCCCTTTCCCTTGTGGTGGCCCTGTCCGGCCCAGCCTCCGCCCAGGAAGAAACGGCCGATACCGTCGTCGCGACCGTCAACGGCGTGACCATCACCCTTGGCCACATGATTGCGCTCCGCGAGACGCTGCCCGCAGAATACCAGTCGCTGCCCGACGATGTCCTGTTCAAGGGCATCTATGAACAGCTGATCCAGCAGGAAGTCCTGGCCCAGTCGATCCCCGACCTGTCGCCGCGGGCGCTTGCCACCCTCGACAACGACAAGCGGGGCCTGGTGTCCGGCATCGCCATCGAGGGCATCGTCAAGGAGGCCGTCACCGATGCCGCACTGCAGGCGGCCTATGACGCCCGCTTCAAGGATGCCAAGCCGCAGACCGAATACAACGCCGCGCATATTCTGGTCGCGACCCAGGAAGAGGCGGACAAGCTGAAGGCCGACCTCGCCGGCGGCGCGGACTTCGCCGAACTGGCCAAGGCCAATTCCACCGACACCGGGTCCGGCGCCAAAGGCGGCGATCTGGGCTGGTTCGGCCTTGGCATGATGGTCAAACCCTTTGAAGACGCGGTCGTCGCGGCAAAGGTCGGCGAAGTCACCGGCCCGGTGCAAAGCGAATTCGGCTTCCACCTGATCCTGGTCAAGGAAACCCGCGTGGCCGACAAGCCGACGCTGGACCAGATGCGCGACGAACTGGCCGCCGAGGTCGAGAACACCGCGATCAATGCAAAGATCGAGGAACTGACCAAGGGCGCGACCGTCACCCGCGACGGCGAGACGCTGGATCCCGCGCTGCTGAAGAAAGCGACGCTGATCGACTGAGGCTGGCGAAACCGGGGGGGGCGACATGGCCAAGACCGACTGGAAGTCCGAAGTTAAGGCGCTGAAGAAGCGGGTGCGCAAGCTGAAGGACAGCCTGACCGCCGCTGCGGCACCGGTCGCCGAAGCCGTCGCCGACGCTGTCAGCGACGCGGTGACAGCGGCGAAAGCGGCGCTGAAGCCGGTCTCGCCGCTTGCCCCCGCCCGGTTTCCCGCCCTTCCTGCGATCAAGGGTGCCGAATTTGCGGCGGTCGAAGCCGGGGTGCGCTACCAGAACCGCAAGGACGTGATGCTGGTGCGCCTTGCCCCCGGAACCGCGATGGCCGGGGTCTTCACCCGGTCTTCCACCCGCTCGGGCTGCGTGCGCGACTGCCAGGCAAAGCTCGCCCTGAAGGTGCCTGCGGACACGGGTGCGGCAATCATCGTGAACTCGGGCAATTCCAACGCCTTCACCGGCAAGGTCGGGGACGAGGCCGTCGCCGCCGTTACCGGTGCCGTGGCTTCGGCCCTTGGCGTCCCGGCAAGCCGCGTGTTCTCCTCCTCGACCGGTGTGATCGGTGAACCGCTGCCCTTCGACCGGATCACCGCAAAAGTGCCTGATCTGGTCGCCGCTCTGACCGAAGATGCCGTGGAAATGGCCGCCCAGGCGATCATGACCACCGACACCTTCCCGAAAGGCGCGACCGCGACCGTGCAGGGCGAGGGCGGGGTGATCCATATTTCCGGCATCGCCAAAGGCTCGGGGATGATTGCGCCCGACATGGCGACGATGCTGGTCTACATCTTCACCGATGCGAAGATCGCGGCGCCCCAGCTGCAGAAGATGCTCTCGCGCAACGTCGATGCGACCTTCAATTCGATCACGGTGGACAGCGATACCTCGACCTCCGACACGCTTCTGATCGCCGCGACCGGGCAGTCCGGGGCGGCCGAGCTGAAAGGCACGGTGCTGAAGGCCTTCGAGACCGCGCTTGTCGAAGTGATGCGCGACCTCGCGTTGCAGGTGGTCCGCGATGGCGAAGGCGCGACCAAGCTGGTCGAGGTTCGCGTGACCGGAGCCGCGACGGATGAGGACGCGGCGAAAGTCGCCTTCTCCATCGCCAATTCGCCGCTGGTGAAGACCGCTGTCGCGGGGCAGGACCCGAACTGGGGCCGCATCGTCGCCGCTGTCGGCAAGTCCGGCGCGCAGGCGGACCGCGACCGACTGACCATTCGCTTCGGAGACATCCTGGTGGCTCGGAACGGCTGGCGGAACCCGGACTACAAGGAAGAGGACGGCGCCGCCTACATGCAGCGACAGGAACTGGTCTTCGCAGTGGACCTCGGCCTTGGCAAGGGAAAGCGCAGCGTCTGGACCTGCGACCTGACCTCCCGCTACATCGAGATCAACGCCGACTACCGCTCCTAGCCATTCTTCGTCTCCAAATATCCCACAGGGGGTCCGGGGGGTGTGAAACTCCCCGGGCGGACCCCACAAGGATCGCGCATGAAGGTCATCCTCGTCTCCGCCGTCGCCCTGATCGACCCCGACGGCCGCGTCCTTCTGGCGCAGCGCCCCGAAGGCAAGTCACTGGCAGGGCTCTGGGAATTTCCCGGCGGCAAGGTCGAACCCGGCGAGACGCCCGAGGCCGCGCTGATCCGCGAGCTGAAGGAAGAGCTGGACATCGACACCTGGGCCTCCTGCCTTGCACCGCTGACCTTCGCCAGCCACGCCTACGACGATTTCCACCTGCTGATGCCGCTCTACGCCTGCCGCCGCTGGCAGGGCACGGTGCGCGCGACCGAGGGCCAGAAGCTCGCCTGGGTCAGGCCGAACCAGCTGCGTGACTACCCGATGCCCCCCGCCGACCTGCCGCTGATCCCGATCCTGCGCGACTGGCTCTAAGCGAAAACGCCGGACCAAGGGCCCGGCGCATTTCTTAATATTTCCTGAACGCCCGCGACCAAGTCCTTGATAAGAATGGACTAGTCTCGTTTGTCCACCGTGGACAGACCCGGTCACTCCAGCGTGCGCTGGACCTCCTCGCGCTCGAAGATCTCGATGACATCGTTCGGACGGATGTCCTCGTAGTTCTCAAAGGCCATGCCGCATTCCTGGCCCGAGATGACTTCCTTCACCTCGTCCTTGAACCGCTTCAGCGTCTTCAGCGTGCCCTCGTGGATCACCACGTTGTCGCGCAGCAGACGAACCCCAGCCGACCGGCGGGCGACGCCCTCGGTGACAAGACAGCCCGCGACCTTGCCGACGTTCGACACCTTGAAGACCTCGAGGATCTTCGCATAGCCGATGAAGGTCTCGCGGACCTCGGCCTTGAGAAGCCCCGAAGCGGCGGCTTTGATGTCGTCGACCAGATCGTAGATGATCGAGTAGTAGCGCAGCTCCACGCCCTTCTGCGTCGCCGAAGCCCGTGCGGTCGCATTTGCGCGGACGTTGAAGCCGATGATCGGGGCCTTGGAAGCCTCGGCCAGCGCCACATCGGTGTCGGTGATAGCCCCGACGCCCGAATGCAGCACGCGGACGCGAACCTCGTCGTTGCCGATCTTCTCCATCGCCTGAACGATGGCTTCGGCCGAGCCCTGCACGTCGGCCTTGATCAGGATCGGCAGTTCCGCGACCGACTGGTCGGCCTTGGCCTTGGCCATCAGCTGTTCCAGCGTGGTCGCAGCCCCAGCCGCAGCCCGCTTGTCCTTGGCGGTCTTGATCCGGTAGTCCGCAATCTCGCGCGCCTGGGCTTCGGTTTCGACGACGTTCAGCGTGTCCCCCGCCGAGGGCGTGCCGGACAGGCCCAGAACCTCGACCGGAACCGACGGCCCGGCTTCGGCAATGGTTTCGCCCTTGTCGTTGATCAGCGCGCGGACCTTGCCCCATTGTTCGCCGACGACGAAGATGTCGCCCTTGCGCAGGGTGCCGTTCTGGACCAGCACAGTGGCAACCGGACCCCGGCCCACGTCGAGCTTGGCTTCGATCACCGCCCCGCTTGCCGCCCGGTTCGGGTTGGCCCGCAGTTCCAGAAGTTCGGCCTGAAGCGAGATCGCTTCCAGCAGGTCATCAAGCCCGAGCCCGGTCTTCGCCGAAACCTCGACGTCCTGCACTTCGCCGGACATGGCTTCCACAACGATTTCATGCTGCAGAAGGTCGGTGCGGACCTTTTGCGGGTTCGCCTCGTGCTTGTCGATCTTGTTGATCGCCACGATCATCGGCACCTTGGCGGCCTTGGCGTGGTTGATCGCCTCGATCGTCTGCGGCATCACGGCGTCATCTGCTGCGACCACCAGCACCACGATGTCCGTCACCTGGGCCCCGCGCGAGCGCATGGAGGTGAAGGCCGCGTGGCCGGGCGTGTCGAGGAAGGTGATCAGCTGGCCATTGGCCGCCTTCACCTGGTAGGCGCCGATATGCTGGGTGATGCCGCCCGCTTCGCCCGAGACGACACTGGTCTTGCGGATCGCGTCCAGAAGCGAGGTCTTGCCGTGGTCGACATGGCCCATGATCGTGACGATCGCCGGGCGCGGTGCCAGGTTGTCGTCCGAGTCCTTGACCGTGTCGATGACCTGCTCGACGTCGGCATCCGACACACGCACCGCCTTGTGGCCGAATTCCTCGATCACCAGTTCGGCGGTGTCGGCGTCGATGGGCTGGTTCATCGTGACCATCATGCCCATCTTCATCAGGGCCTTGACCACATCGGCGGCCCGTTCGGCCATACGGTTGGCAAGTTCCGAGACGACGATGGTTTCCGGCAGCTGCACGTCGCGCACCTGCTTTTCGGCCTTGTGGCCCAGACCCAGCGCCTTCTGGCGGGCCTTTTCCTGCTTGCGCTTGATCGCGGCAAGGCTGCGTTGGCGACCGCCCTCATCCGAGATGGCGTCTGACAGTGTCAGCTTGCCCGAACGACGGCCTTCGTCGCCGGTGCCACGCTTGGCGCCCCGGTCGGCACGGTCGTCCTTTTCGCGGTCGGTCTTGCGGGGCGAGAGACCGGGTTTGGCCGAGGCCGGGCCGCGCGCGTCTTCGGTCGCAGCCGGAGCAGCAGGGGCGGCCCGCTCGGCGGGTTTCGCGGCAGCGGGAGGAGGCGTCGTCGACCGGGCACGCGTGCCCAGGACATCGGCCTTGCGAGCTTCGGCAGCGGCGACCTTGGCAGCGGCCTCGGCCTTGGCGGCGCGGTCCTCTTCCTCGGCCTTCAGGCGCAGGGCTTCGGCGCGCTCGCGATCCTCACGCTCTTTCGCCTCGATCTCGGCGCGGCGAAGGGCGCGGTCTTCCTCGCGGGCCTTGTCTTCTTCGGCGCGGCGGGCGGTATCGTCGGCCTCCCGCGCCTTGGCGGCGCGAAGGGCGGTCAGACGACGTTCCATTTCCGCGTCAGAGATGCCTGCGGGCCGCTTCGACGGATCACCGTAGTTCGTGGGCGCAGCCGACTGGCCCGCTCCGGGCGTGCCCGGCTTCGGGGCGGCGGTGGGAACCACCACGCGCTTGCGCTTCGTTTCGACCACGACGCTCTTGGTCCGGCCATGGCTGAAGCTTTGCTTCACCTGTCCGGAACGGGGGGCGCCCCCAAGGCCAAGAGGTTTCTTGCCGTCAGTATCGCTCATGCGTCCTACGTATCCTTCATGGCGGTCTCGCCGCCGTCATCCCCGCCCGTCTGCCCACGCAGCCCGGCGAGTTTTGCCGCTTCCTCTACAACACGGGACCTGAGTCCGCCAGCGGCAAGCGCGGCGTGTATCGCACGTTCGCGCCCGAATGCCAAACCGATTTCCCCAGCCGAAAGGCAGCCGACAAAGCCGCGTTCGCCATCCGGCGCATGCAGCTTGGTCTTGCCCCGTTCCGACCCGTCACTGGCCTGGATCAGCGTTACCGCAGTTCCCTTGACCAGCCAGTCCTTCACCTTCTCGTAGCCGGTGACCGCGTCACCCGCCTTGCGCGCCATCGACAAGAGTTCGATGGTGCGTTGCAGCACCAAAGTCTCGACCAGATCGGCCAGACCCTCGGGCACCCTCACGGGCTGACGCGCCGCGCGGGAGAAGAGGTTCTTCTTCGCCGCCTTCTCGATCGCCGCGCGGTCCGCCGAAACATAGATGCCCCGACCGGGCAGCTTGCCCATGACGTCCGGAACGATCTGTCCGTCCGGACCGACGCAAAAGCGGATCAGTCCCGCCTTCGGCTGGCTTTCCCCGGTCGCAATGCACTTGCGTTCGGGGTCGTCCCTGTCCTTTTCCCGGCCGCCGCGCGTCAACGCGTGTCCCCGAGGCCTGAGATCAGGCCTCGGCCTCCTCGTCGACTTCGGCGCTGTCGTCTTCGGCCTTTTCAAGCTCGGCCGGGTCGACCCAGCCCAGCATGACCCGCGCGGTCATGATCAGGGTCTGCGCTTCCTCAAGCGACATGTCGAATTTTTCGAGAACCCCCTCGTCTTTCTTGCGCTGACCGTTTTCCGTGGTCCAGCCGCCTGCCAGTTCCCAGTCGGCGCAGGTGGCGAAGTCTTCCAGCGTCTTGATCCCGTCATGGGCCAGGGCTTCCAGCATCTGCGGCGTCAGGCCCTCGAAGTTGACCAGGCTGTCTTCGACGCCAAGGGCACGGGCATTCTCCATCGCCTTGGCGTTGGCCGCTTCCAGATAGTCGCGGGCGCGGGCCTGAAGTTCCCCTGCGGTGCCTTCGTCGAAGCCGTCGATGGACAGAAGCTCATCCAGCTCGACGTAAGCCACTTCTTCCAGGTTGGTGAAGCCTTCGGCCACCAGCAGCTGGGCCATCATCTCGTCGACGTCGAGCGCATCCATGAACAGCTTGGTGCGTTCGGCGAACTCGGCCTGGCGACGCTGCGATTCCTCGGCTTCGGTCAGGATGTCGATGTCGAGGCCGGTGAGCTGGCTGGCCAGGCGCACGTTCTGGCCGCGGCGGCCGATGGCAAGCGAAAGCTGCTCGTCGGGGACCACGACCTCGATCTTGCCGGCCTCTTCGTCGAACACGACCTTCGAGACTTCGGCAGGCTGCAGCGCGTTCACAAGGAACGTCGCGGTGTCCTGATTCCACGGGATGATGTCGATCTTTTCGCCCTGAAGTTCGTTCACGACGGCCTGCACACGGCTGCCGCGCATGCCAACGCAGGCGCCGACCGGGTCGATGGAGTTGTCGTACGAGATCACGGCGATCTTGGCGCGCGAACCGGGGTCACGGGCCACGGCCTTGATCTCGATGATGCCGTCATAGATTTCCGGCACTTCCATCTTGAACAGCTCGGCCATGAACTGCGGGTCGGTGCGCGACAGGAAGACCTGCGGCCCGCGCGGTTCGCGGCGCACGTCCTTGATGTAGCAGCGGATGCGGTCGCCGATGCGGTAGGCTTCGCGGCCGATCTTCTCGTTCCGGCGCAGGATGCCTTCGCCACGGCCGATGTCGACGATGACGTTGCCGTATTCCTCGCGCTTGACGGCGCCGTTGATGATGGTGCCCTTGCGGTCCTTGAATTCCTCGAACTGGCGGTCACGCTCGGCCTCGCGGACCTTCTGCAGGATCACCTGCTTGGCCGATTGCGCGGCGATGCGGCCGAGGTCGACGGGGGGCACCTCGTCCACGATCTCGTCGCCGATCTGGGGGTCGGCCAGCCAGGTCTTGGCCTGCTTCGCGGTCACCTGGGCGTGGTGGTTTTCCACGGCCTCGTCCTCGACCACGGTGCGGACGCGGGTAAAGCTGGCGCGGCCGGTCTTGCGGTCGATCTTGACGCGGATGTCCATCTCGGCGCCGTAGCGCGACTTCGCCGCCCGGGCGAGGCTGTCTTCCATCGCCTGGATCACCAGATCCGGGTCGATCATCTTTTCGCGCGCCACGGCTTCGGCGGTCTGCAGAAGCTCAAGCTGGTTGGCTGAGGTGATTGCCATGGGTCTCTCTCCCTAGTTTCTCAGTTGTCGCGTGATCCTTGAGGAAAACCGGTATCCACTTTTCCTCATCACGCTCTAGTGTTTCGTCTCGGGGGTGGGCCCGTGACTTTCGTCCCCGTCCTCGTCCCCGTCTATTTCCTCGATCTCGTCGAACTGGCCGTCGGTGGGTTCGGCCACCTTCTTCTGGCGCAGCATTTCGCTGATCAGCTCATCGGTCAGGATCAGCTTGGCATCCGAGAGCCAGTCGAACTTCAGCCCGATGGTCAGCTCTTCGCCTGCTTCTTCGATGGTGATCAGAACCTCGTCGTCCTCGACCCCCGCCAGATCGCCCTTGAAGCGGCGGCGGCCGTCGATCAGCTCGGTCGTCTCGATCCGGGCTTCCCAGCCCTTCCACATCTCGAAATCCTTCAGCCGGGTCAGCGGCCGGTCGATGCCGGGAGAGGAAACTTCGAGGACGTAATTGTCCTCCAGCGGGTCTTCCACGTCCAGCACGGCCGAAACGGCGGTGGAGATGTCGCCACATTCATCGACGCCGATCCCGCCGTCGGGGCGGTCGGCCATGATCTGCAGGATGCGCGTCTTGCCGCCCATCAGGCGGATGCGGACCAGTTCGAACCCAAGCCCTTCGATCACCGGGCCGACGATGTCGGCGAGGCGGCGGTCGATGGCAGTCTTGGCGATCAGATCGGACATGGTGTTCCAGAAACAAAAAAGCGGACCCAGCGGCCCGCCCGTGACTTTCGGTAGCTTCAGGTTTGGACCCGGAAGCAGCTATTGAAGCGCATATAGGACGACGCGCCCGAGTCTGCAAGCGAAAGCGTCAGAGCTTGCGGAACAGCATCACCAGCCCGCGGTCGTCCTTGTGGGGATGCCCGGCCCCTTCGTAGATCGGGATGTCACGCCAGTCGACCGGGCTGATCCTGCCACGGGCGACCATGCGGGCAAGTTCCGAACCGAAGCCTGCCCCGTCGAGGACCGGGCCGATCGTGCCGCAGGCGAAGACTGCGCCCGGCTTCGTGATGCGGAGCAGCTCCGGGAAACATTCTGGCCCGACATGGCCGTGGGTGAAGGTGCCGCAACTGACCACCGCGCCATAGCTTTCGTCGGGGATCTTCAGGGTCTTGGTCAGATCAGCCAGCATCAGGCTGCGGTACAGTCCCTTGGGTCGGGCGATGTCCAGCATCTCGGGCGTGATGTCCAGCGCATCGACCGTCAACCCGCGCAGGTGTTCGGCGACAAGGCCGGTTCCCGCGCCGATGTCGAGGATTTCGGCGTCGGAACTGATCTCGCCTTTCAGGATCGCCGCAATCTCGCGCGGGGCGATGTAGCCCCAGGCCGCGCCAAAACCTGCGTCATAGGTAGGTGCCCAGTCGCCATACATGCGGCGCGCTTCGTCCGGTCCGTTGATCTGATAGGCTTGCTCAAGGTCATAGGTCGTGTCGGTCATGGCAGGTCCCCCGGTTTTCCGCAGGGATGCCAGTCCCGTGTCACAGCGGGATGACGAAACATGCTCTACCTCGCGTGAATGGCGGAACCCAACTTCGCCCATCCGGTTTCCCCTGATTGAAGGGGTCGGAACAAGCTGCGATAGTCCGCCTGTCTGCCGCCAACGGGGTTTGCCTGAATGAATGCCGGTCGCAACGGGATGCGGGTGCGGATGGCCGTCGCCGCAGCCATGCTGAGCCTTGCCGCCCCGCAGGCGCAGGCGCTGGACCGGCTGGACATCGTGGTCGCGGGTGGGTCCGAAGACCTGACCGAGGCAGTGCGCGAGGCCTCGATGGTCAGGTCGCTGCAGGCGCAGGGGCAGACCGATCCGCAGGACCTGCTGGCGGCGGCGCGGTCTGACTACGCGCGGATCCTGGCGGCCCTCT
The DNA here is from genome assembly GCA_040385165.1 of Pseudomonadota bacterium. Taxonomy (GTDB): domain Bacteria; phylum Pseudomonadota; class Alphaproteobacteria; order Rhodobacterales; family Rhodobacteraceae; genus Tabrizicola. The sequence goes on from JAZKHX010000008.1 coordinate 232,348, forward strand.
ACGCCAGGGGCTACTATTCGGTCGACATCAGCATCCGGATCGACGGCCGCGAGGCGGCGGCAATTCCGGCGCTGGAAGCTCCGCGCGCGATTTCGGCAATCCGCGTCGATGTGGACCCCGGCCCCGTGTTCCGCTTTGGTCAGGCCGGCGTGGCTCCGCTGGCCCCGGGCACCAAGTTGCCCGGATCCTTTCAGCGTGGCGCGGTGGCGGAAAGCGGGGCAGTGCGGACGGCGGTGGATGTGGCGATTGCCGCCTGGCGCGAGGCAGGTCATGCCAAGGCCTTTGTCACCGCCGACGAGGTGCTAGCCGATCACGCGGCGCAGCGGATCGATGCCGAGGTCCGGCTGGACCCGGGGCCGCGCCTGCGCTTCGGCCGAATGGAGATCGTGGGCGCCGAGCGGATGCGCGAGCGCCGGATTCGCAAGATCGCCGGGCTGCCCGAAGGCGAGACTTTCAGCGAAACCGAATTGCGCCGGGCCGAGACACGGTTGCGGCGGACCGGAATCTTCGCCTCGGTCGCCTTGACCGAGGACGACGCGATCACCGCGCCGGACCTTCTGGGCACGACCGCGACGGTGGTCGAGCAGAAACCCCGGCGCTATTCGCTGGGGGTCGAGATCGCAAGCCTGGACGGCGTGTCGCTGTCGGCGTCATGGCTGCACCGAAATCTTCTGGGTGGCGGGGAGCGCCTCGCGGTGAAGGGAGATGTCTCCAACATCGGGTCAGGTCAAAGCGGGATCGATTACGGGCTGGAGGTGACGCTGGACCGGCCCGCGACGCTGTCGCCCGATACCACGGCGGGACTGATCTTCAGCTATTCGCATGAAGACGAAATCGACTATGCGCTGGACGCCTTCAGTTTTGGCCTGCGGTTCAGCCATGTCCTTTCGGACCGGCTGACGGCGCGCGTCGGGCTGACCTACGACACGCTTGACGGGCGCGACCCGGGCGGGCGGTTCTCCTTCCGCAACCTTTCGTTGCCCATCGGTGTGACCTGGGACAAGCGCGACGTGGCCAACAACCCGACCACGGGCTTCTATCTTGACGCGACCGCCAAGCCCTTTGCCGGGTTCGGGACCACAGGTTCGGGTCTGCGCGCGACAGTGGATGCCCGGGGCTTCCGCAGCCTGGGTGAGCCAGGCCGACTGGTCTTCGCTGCACGGGTGCAAGCCGGGGCGGTGCTGGGCTCGGGCCTGCTGGAAACGCCACGCGACGATCTGTTCCTGTCAGGTGGTGGTGGCACGGTGCGGGGGCAGCCCTACCGGTCGCTCGGGGTTGCGGTGACGCGCGGCTTTGGTCCGCAGTTCCTGATCGGCGGCAGATATTTCCTGGCCGGGTCGCTGGAACTGCGCGCCAAGGTCAGCGACAGGCTGGGCGTGGTCGGTTTCGTCGACTGGGGCAGCATCGGGATCGACGGGTTCAGTGGGGCGCTGTCGGAAAGCCATGCCGGGGCGGGGCTGGGGCTGCGCTATGACACGGGACTTGGTCCGATCCGATTCGACGTCGCCGCACCGGTCAGCGGCACGACCGGCGACGGGGTGCAGTTCTATGTCGGCCTGGGGCAGTCGTTCTGATGCGGCGGGCTCTGGTCATAGGGTTCTGTCTCCTTGCCGGTCCTGGCTGGGCGCAAGAGGACGACCGCGACTACCTGACGGCATTTCTGGAAGACACGTTGTCAGATGCCGGGCGGCAGGTGACGGTGACCGGCTTTGCCGGCGCGCTGTCGTCGCAGGCCACCGTCGAGCAGATCACCATTGCCGACGATCAAGGCATCTGGATCACGCTGAAGGGCGTGGAACTGGACTGGAGCAGGTCGGCACTTCTGTCCGGCGAGGTCGAGGTCAGCGAACTGTCTGCCGCCGAGATCATTGTCGTCCGCCCGCCCATTGCGGCGGATGCGCCATCGCCCGAGGCTTCGGGCTTCAGCCTGCCGGAGCTGCCGGTCTCGATCAGGATCGACCGCGTCGCGGCGGACCGGATCGACCTCGGCCCCGAGGTTCTGGGTCAGGCCGTGACCGGAACGCTGACCGCGTCGCTGCAACTCGCGGGGGGCGAGGGGCAGGCGCTTCTGGACCTGATCCGCACCGGCGACGGACCGGCGGGCGAGATCCGGCTGGATGCGTCCTATGCGAACGCAACCCGCGAGCTGGACCTGTCTCTGGTCGCGGAAGAGGAAGCGGGCGGGTTGGTGGTCGGCCTCCTCGACATCCCGGGCAATCCCGCGACGCGGCTGGAAGTCTCGGGTCAGGGACCGATTGACGGTTTTGCCGCCGACATCGATCTGTCGACGGACGGCGAGAAGCGTCTGCAAGGGCGGGTGACCCTTGGGAGCGAGGACGGCGGCTATCGCCTGGGCGCGGACCTGGCGGGAAACCTTGCCCCGATTCTGGCCCCGGACCTCGTGGATTTCTTCGGGACGGAGGTCAGTCTCACGCTTGACGCCTGGCGCAGCAGGGCGGGGCGGCTGGTGATCGACCGCTTCGATCTGGCTGCGCGGTCGCTGGCGCTGACCGGCAGCGCCGAGATCGCGACGGATGGCCTGCCCGAACGGGTCGATGTTTCGGGCACCGTCGCAGCGCCGGACGGTGCGCCGGTCGCGCTGCCGTTCGCGGATGGCACCCGGATCGGTCGGGCGATGTTCCGGCTGACTTCGGCGCAGGGCGATGCGGACAGCTGGTCAGGTGCAGTCACGGTCGAGGAGCTGGACCGCGCAGACCTGAAGATTGCGCGGCTGGCAGTTGAAGGGTCGGGACGGCTGGGCCGCAGTTCTGCCGGGATCGGCTTTGGCGGCACCGTGAAGGCGCAGGCCAGCGGACTGGCCCCGGCGGACGCGGCCCTGGCCGAAGCCCTGGGCAGCGATCTTGCCGGGTCGGTCCGCCTGCATCTCTTGGAGGGAACGGGCGCGCTGCGTCTGTCCGACATCCGGCTTGCGGGCGCGGGCCTGACCGGGTCCGGGGCCCTGCAGGTCGAGGGTCTGGACCAGGCCTTCCTGACCAGCGGCAGGCTTGTGGTGGAAGCAGCCGATTTCGCGCGGTTTTCCCGGCTGGCGGGGCGAAGCCTTGGCGGGGCGGGGCGGCTGGAGATCGCGGGTTCTGCCAGCCGTCTGTCCGGGTTCTTCGACACCGAGGTGACGTTCGACGGAACCGGGCTTGCCCTCGGCCAGGCCGAACTCGACCGGCTTCTGGCCGGAACGTCCCTTGTGAAAGCCTCGGTCCGGCGGGACGAGACGGGCACTGTATTGCGGTCGTTCGATCTGGCTGCGGGCGGTCTGGCCGCGCAGGCCAGCGGCCGTCTGTCGTCGCAGGGGTCGGACCTGTCCGGGACGGTCAGTCTGGACGATCTTTCGGTGCTGGGGCCGGGCTTTGGCGGGGCAGTCACGCTGGACGCAGCCTTTGCAGGCCTCCCTCAGGATGGCCGCATCACCCTGACGGGTCAGGGTCTGTCGCTGCGGATCGGCAACCGCGAGGCGGACCGGCTTTTGGCCGGGCAAAGCCTGCTGGAGATCGACCTCGGTCTGAAGGGCGGCGTCGTGCAGGTGCGCTCGGCCCGGCTGCGGAACCCGCAACTGCAGGCATCCGCGACCGGCGAGATCGACGGCGCGGTCCGGACGATCGATCTTGACGCGCGGCTGGCGAATCTGGGGCTGATCGTGCCGGACATCTCGGGTCCGCTGACGATTTCGGGGACCGCGACGCAGGACAGCCGGGGGTATCGGCTGGTCCTGAGCGGCGCCGGTCCCGGCCAGATCACCGCAAAGGTCAGCGGGACGGTCACGAACGATTTCCGCTCAGCCGATCTGGCGATTGCGGGGTCGGGCGAGGCGGGGCTGGCAAACCTGCTGATTTCGCCCAGGTCGGTGTCGGGCCGGGTCGGCTATGACCTCCGGCTTGCCGGACCCGTTGCGATGCGGTCCTTGTCGGGGCGGGTCACGCTGTCGGACGGGCGGATCGCCGATCCGGACCTTGGCCTGTCGTTGCAGGACGTCCAGGCCATCGGTCAGCTGAACGCAGGGACGCTGCAACTGTCGGCGACCTCGGGCTTGTCTTCCGGCGGCAGGTTGCGGGTTGACGGGCCAATCCGGCTGGACGGACGGCAAGAAGCGGATCTTTCGATCTCGCTGGACGGGCTGCGGCTATACGACCCCGAGCTATACGAGACGCGGGTCAGCGGAAACCTGGCGCTTCGCGGTCCGCTGGCCGGAGGGGCCACGCTGTCCGGTGCCCTGCAACTGGGCGAGACCGAGGTTCGGGTCCCGGCTTCGGGCTTCAGCTCGGCGGCGGACCTGGTGGAGATCCGCCACCTCCGCGACAGCGCCTCGGTGCGCGACACGCGGCGAAAGGCGGGGCTTCTGGCCGCGATCGCGGCAGGGGCCAAAGCGTCTCCGGGTGCGGGCCGGGCCATCGGGCTGGATGTGACGGTCTTGGCCCCGGCGCGGGTCTTTATCCGGGGACGGGGCATCGATGCCGAACTGGGGGGCGAACTGCGACTGCTGGGCACCACGGCGGATGTCCGGCCTGCGGGCGGGTTCAGCCTGATCCGGGGGCGGATCGACATTCTGGGCCGCCGTCTGGTGCTGTCGCGGGCGGACCTCGTGCTGGAGGGCAGTCTTGTCCCGCAGATCAGCATCGCGGCGGATACCGAAAGCGACGGCATCACCAGCACCGTCACCGTCGAAGGCCCGGCAGATGATCCGGTGGTCAGGTTCACCTCGTCCCCCGGCCTGCCACAGGAGGAAGTGCTGGCGCGGCTGCTGTTCGGGCGGGCGATCGACAAGATCTCGGCGCTTCAGGCCGCACAACTGGCAAATGCCGTCGCGGTTCTGGCCGGCCGGGGCGGCGTGGGGCTGGTGGGCAACCTGCGGCGCAACTTCGGGCTGGACGATCTGGACGTGACCACAGCCGAGGACGGGACCGCGGCGCTGAAGGCCGGGAAATACATTTCGGACAATGTCTATACCGAGATCGAGGTCGATCAGGAGGGCAAGAGCCGGATCAACCTGAACCTCGACCTGCGCGAAGGGCTGACCGTCAAGGGCCGTCTTGGCGCGGATGGAGAAACCGGGATCGGCGTCTATCTGCAGCGCGACTACTGAAAGCGCCGTCAGTCGTCAGGGCTCTTCCGGTCCGCAAAAGACGACGCAGACGACCAGCGGAACGATCAGCCAGGGCAGGAGTCCCTTGCTGGATGCGGCCCCCTCCTCGACCTCGGGCTCCGGCTCTTCAACCACCACCACAAGGCCGCCCGCCTGAACCGAGGTCGCAAGGCCGGCCGCCAGCAGCACAGGTGCGATCAGGGTTTTCATTCGGGCCTCGTTGGCGCTGCTTCTGGCGTCAGTCTACACCACCTGGGTCGCGACTCGCAGAGATTGCTGGGCGCATACCGCCAGATTCCCCCAAGGTGCGCGACCTGTGCATCATATTCGCTTTTTCCCGAGGGGCAGGATCAGACGAAAGACCTGAATGTTCAGTCAATGACCCGTTCGAACTCGACATAGCCGACACGGCTGCTGGCCCATTGCCGCGACTTCCGAATCGTCTTGCCCTCGATCCAGAACTCGTTCGCCACCTTGCTGTTCGGACGGGTGCAAAGCTCCGAGACACGGGTGACGGCATGGACCTTCTCCACGACGGTGACCTGTTCGCGCCCGGCGGCAGAGGCCACGCAGTCATAGGTCCGCCGGGTGCCCCGGTCATCTTCGCCGAGGAAGAAATAGACCCGGGTGTAGCTTGCCCCGGACGTCAGTTGCGCAAGGGACGGAGCCTCGGCCGACATCAGATCGGCCCCAAGGCCGCGGGTCTGGATCAGGACGCCGTCACGCAGCGAAAAGGTCGCCTGACCTTGCGCGGTCCAGGTCAGGACATTCGCCTTCGCGTCGGCAAGAGTCAGGAACCCGTCCTGCCCCAGCCGTTCCGACCGGACCCGCAGGATCGGCTTGCCGTAGGCGGCAAGGTCCTGACGGCTCGCCGGGGCCGCTGCGGGGCTGGCGGCGGCCTTGCCGCCCCTGCCCTTCGACAGGCCGGCCTTGGCCATCTGGCCAACAGCCGACGCGACAGGATTTTGGGCCCCGGTGTCGTTGCCGCAGCCCGCAAGAAAGGCGAGGACGATGGTCGCAAACGCCAGCCGCTTCCGCAATCTCACCGCCAGACCCTTCCCCAGTCGGGATCAAGGCCATCGGTGTGATAATCACGAATCGATTCGTACAGCCGTCCGCTCACGTCGACCCGCGCCCCGCCGTCGCCGGATCCGGGCCGCAGCGTCACGCCAAAGCCCTTGCGCGTCTCGGTCCCAAGCGCCCAGTTGAACGGGATGGTGAAGCGGATGCCCTTGTCGAACCCGGTCTCGCCGAACTCCGCGGCGCTGACATCGGTGACGGTCGCGAAGGCTCCGACGCGCCAGCCGTTTGCGAAGACCCGATCGACAGAAATCGTCGCACCGAAATCGCCCGCAAGATACTTGCCGACGTCGACCTGACCCAGAAATCCGTTCCCGAAGTCGTAGTAAGCCGAGACATAACCCGTCACGACGTCATAATCGTATTCGCCGAATCCAAGGCCGCCGTCCGTATCACGCTGGCGGGTATAGTTGATCTCGGCCCCGAGGGCGAGCTGGCTGTCCACCGGCTTCCACAGGACTTCCCCCGACACGCCCGCGTGCATCCGTTCAAGGTAGCCCACGGTCAGGCGCGAATAGACGTCAGGCGCGGGTCGGCCGTACCAGGCGAAGGTCAGCCGTTCCAGTGTGGGATCACCGAACTCGGTGTAGCGCGAGGCGTCGGTGCGGACATGTTGCAGGGGCGAAGTCGACGGCGTGCCAAGGTCGGTGTTGCTGGCGATCTGCTTGTAGACCGAGCCGGACAGGATCATCCCCGGCGCAATGTCATAGGTCGCCGAAAGCCGCAGGCCGATGTCGCCCTTCAGCGGCTCGGAAAAGCGCAGCGCAGGACGCAGGCTCCAGGTGAACTTCGGGTAAAGGCCCTCATCGCCGATGGCATAGGCCGGGACCGGCCCGGCATCGGTCACCGTGATGCGCTCCCGCAGCAGGGACGCGTTGTCGGCGGTATACTCCAGCCCTTCCAGGTCGCTGCGGCGGATTGTGATCTTCGAGGCCCCGATGCCGTTGACCACGGGGACGATCTCGAACACTTCGACCGAGGCGGGCATCACATGGCTGAGCGCCCGCGCAGTTCGACCCACGGCCTGCGTGCCGGCATCGATCCGGCCGTTGCGGATGCGGACCTGCACGGTCGTTGCGGTATAGGCGATGTCCTCGACCGCGATCCCGTCCGCGGCCAGACGCTTGGCCAGGTTCTTGCGCAGGATCGGTCCGGCGTCGGGTTGCGTCACCCAGCCGCCGTCATAGGCCTCCGGATCGGCGGACCGCGCGGGCCGGGCCAGGACCGGCACCGGGGCCGCGCCCATCACACCGCCCGACATCCGGCTTTTCGGGTCCAGGATGACGTGGAACATCAGACCGACTTCCGAGCCATACAGCGAATAGATGCCGAGACGCATGTTCGCATTGCGCTGGTATTCGAAGCCGAAGTTGAACGGGCTGTCGCGGTCCATTAGGCCACGGGTGCCGTCTTCCACCAGATAGGCGTCCGAGGAATACTCGCCCTTGAACGTCCAGGTGTCGCTGATCTTGTATTCCACCCCGGCGAAGGGGGCGGCCTCACCCCGGAACCACTGGTCGGTATTCGGCGTGCCCGTCGGGCTGACGGCAGGCCTGCTGCCGAATGGCGAGCCGATCCCGCCATAGCTGCCAAGCCGACCCCAGCCAAGGCCTGCGGTGACCTTCAGCCGGTCGCCAAAATTCTTCGTCGCCGCGATGTATTCCGAAGAAAAGAGTCCCTGCCCGGTGAAATCGATCAGGCCGATCGTCAGCGCCGGGGCGATCTTGCCTTCCTTCAGAACCTGATAGCGCAGGTCCATGCTGCGGTCGGACTCGGTCGCGTCACCCGGAATCACGGTGGCCCAGTCGCGCCAGGTCTGGAACCGGAACGACCCCGACAGCCGTTCGCTGAACTGAAAGCTCAGCGTGGTGCGGGTGATCGACCCGACAACTGCGGTGCTGAACGAAAAGGTTGCATCCTTCTGTGCCTCGCCGGATGGCATGTCGATGAGGCCGGTCGCGCCGTTCATGTTCAGCGTGCCCGTGCTTTCCGCAAAGGCAGGCGCAACGGACAGCGCGGTGCTGGCGGCAAGGAAAGCAAGCAGGCAACGAGGCGAAATGTGCATGGTGACCGGACCCGTGGTGTCGGCACAGTCTATGCGAACATACGGCGCAGAGGGCAAGGGGCTTCGGGTGACGCGCGGCGCGAACCGGATCGGCTATGGCATTTGGGACAGCACCGCCCGGAGCGTTCGTCAGCCGCCGTCAGCTTCCAGGCTGACGCGCAGCTCGCGCAGGACCGACAGAAGCGCGCGCACCTTGTCGGGCCCGATCGACTGGACAACCTCGGCAATCAGCGGCACCACGCTCGCGACGGCACCATCACGCGCTGCCCGACCGCTTGGGCTGATCGCGACGAACTTCTGCCGGGCGTCCTCCCAATCCGGGCGGATGTGGACATGGCCCGCCCATTCCAGCTTGGCCAGCGTGTTGGTCATCGCGCCCCGGGTCACATGGAACGACCGCGCCAGTTGCGCAGGGGTCCGTTCGTCATTGATCCGCGCCAGGTGGTTCAGGACGGAAAAATGCGACAGCTCCATCCCTTTGGGCAGGACCTTCGAGATCCGGTTGCGCGCCAGCTGGTCGGCCATGAACAGCTCACCGAAGAGGGCAACCGCGATGTCATCCGCCTTTTCGCCGCTCATGGCCCCTCAAAGCCCCGGTCATGGGTCAGTGATGGCACCCGGCCCCGGGCTTCCGCGACGCGGGCAAGGTCAAGGTCGACCAGCGTCACGCCGGGTTCGGTCCCGGCATCGGCCAGGACTTCGCCCCAGGGCGCTACCGCAAGCGAATGACCATGGGTGCGACGGCCCTTGCCATTCGCTTCGGGGTGAAATCCGGTCTGCGCCGGGGCCAGGACGAAACAGCCCGTTTCGATGGCGCGGGCGCGGAGCAATGACTCCCAATGCGCGGCACCCGTGATGTGGTTGAAGGCCGCGGGAACGGTGATCACCTGCGCGCCGCCCTGCGCAAGCCGCCGGTAGAGCGCGGGGAACCGGACGTCATAGCAGACCGTCATGCCGATGGTCGCGAATGGGGTTTCGGCCAGAACGGCGCGTGTGCCTGGCCGGTAGCCTTCGCTTTCCCGGTAGATTTCGGTCGCCGAGACGTTGACGTCGAACATGTGGATCTTGTCATAGCGCGCGGCCACAGACCCATCAGGCGCGATCAGGAAGCTGCGGTTGGCAAAGCGGCCGTCGGCATCATGGGTCAGCAGCCCAAGCGAGCCGATCAGAAGCCAGATAGCCGCGTCCCGCGCCTCGGACCGCAGGGTGGCAAGCGTCTCGTCCGCTTCCTCGTGCCGGAAAACGGCCCGCTGATGGGCGCGGCTGGAAGACAACCCGTTGGTCAGCTCGGGCGTCAGCACAAAGCCGGCCCCGGCCGCAACTGCGCGCCGGACAAGGTCGACCGTCACCGGCAGATTGGCAACCGGATCGTCGGTTACGGTCAGCTGGACCAGCCCGGCCCGCATCACCCGGCCAGCATCGGGTCAAGCTTGCCCGCGTGGTCAAGGTCGTGCAGCTCGTCACTGCCGCCGACATGGGTGCCGCCGATGAAGATCTGCGGCACGGTCCGCCGTCCGTTCGCGCGCTGGATCATCGACTCGCGCAGGGTGGAGTCCTGGCTGACGTCGATCTCGGAATAGGCGACGCCCTTCTTTTGCAGCAGCCGCTTGGCCATCGCGCAATAGGGGCAGATCGGCGTGGTGTAGATTTCGACGGGACGCATCGGGGCACCTCTTTCGCGCCCGAATATAAGGATTCACCCGTCTTTCGCAACGCGCGCCAGACCCAGAACCGACACCGACCGCGCGCCTGCCGCAAAAAGCGCCTCGGCTGCCGCCGCAAAGGTCGCGCCCGAAGTCATCACGTCATCGACCAGCAGGATGTCCCGGTCCCGGACCCGGTCCTCGCGCCCCTTCGGCACGGTGAAAGCGCCGACAAGATTGGCAAATCGCGCCTCCCGGGTCTTGCCGTCCTGGTTGCCGGTCGACCGCCCGCGCAGCAGGGCGTCCGGGCAGTGTTCCAGCCCCGCAGACCGCGCGATCGCCCGCGACAGGAGCGCCGCCTGATTGTAGCGCCGCCGGAAAAGCCGCATCCAGTGCAGGGGAACCGGCACCACCAGCATGCCCGGCATCAGGATCGGGCGCGCCGCCCTCGTCATCCAGACCGCCGCCGGGCGCGCAAGGTCCATCCGGTCGCCGTGTTTGAGGGCCAGCACGAGGTTGCGACCGTTGCCGGCATACATCAGCGCGGCCCGCCCCCTGTCCCAGGGTCGGGCCAGCGCCGTGCAATCGTCACACAGCGCCCGTTCCTCCGCGTCCTGACCCGGCAGGGGCACCCCGCACTGGTCGCAGACGAGGCCCGAGATGAACGGCGTCTCGCGCCAGCAGTCGGCGCAAAGGCCGAAATCGGATTGCACCGGGGCCGAACAGGAAATGCACTGCGGCGGATACAGAAGTTGCAGCGCGCCTTGCATTCCCATTCCGCCCTCCTAATGTCCCGTCGATGACCCAGCCGCCTGCCCTGACCGACCGAGAGGCGCTTGCCCGCCACCGCGCCCGTGCCCGGCGTCTTCCCGGCCATGACGCGGCGATGTTCCTGCATCGCCTCGCCCTCGCAGATCTTCAGGAAAGACTCAGCGAGGTTAATAGAACGTTTACGGCGCCTGCCGTGGTCAGCGGATTTCCCGACTTCTGGCGGGATTTGCGACCTGATGCCGCGCAGGTGCCGGACGACGAGGTGCTGGCCCTTGCCCCCGGATCGCATGATCTCGTGGTGCATGCGATGGGGCTGCACTGGGCGAACGACCCTCTGGGCCAGCTGGTGCAGTGTCGCCGTGCCCTGCGGCCCGATGGCCTGATGATCGCGGTCCTGCCCGGAGGGCGCAGTCTGCATGAGTTGCGGTCCGCACTGGCCGAGGCAGAGGCGCGGGTGACCGGAGGCCTGTCGCCCCGGGTCGTGCCGATGGGCGAGATCCGGGATCTGGGCGGGCTCATGCAGCGGGCGGGCTTTGCCCTGCCGGTGGCCGACAGTCTGGTGCAGACCGTCGAATACCGGACCTTCCCCGCGCTCCTGTCCGACCTCCGCGCCTCGGGCGAGACGAACGCGCTTGCGGGCCGTCTGCGCCGCTTTACCGGGCGGGGGATTCTTGCCGCGGCAGGCGCGGTCTATGCCGAAAATTTCGCCACAACTGACGGTCGCCTGCCCGCGACGGCCGAACTTGTCTTCCTGACCGGCTGGGCTCCGCATGAAAGCCAGCAGCAGCCCTTGCGCCCGGGTTCGGCCAGGACGAGGCTGGCGGAGGCGCTGGGCGTGCCCGAAGCCCCCCTGCCCAAAGACGGTTGACGCTGCCGACCCAACCCTTATGTCCCGCGCTGAACCTATGGGAAGAACCGCCATGCTGGATGCCCGGACCGGAGCAGCGACTGGGACCGATGTGCCCCCCGGCGAAGGTCGGCTTGCCCATGCGCCCGCCAACCATCCCGCGGTCCGGCAGGCGAAGATCGGAGTGCTGCTGGCCAACCTCGGGACGCCGGATGCCTACGACTACTTGTCGATGCGGCGCTATCTGAACGAGTTTCTCTCGGACAAGCGGGTGGTCGATATCCCGAGCTGGAAATGGCAGCCACTGTTGCAGCTGATCATCCTGTCGAAGCGGCCGTTCACGTCGGGCGCGAACTACAAGCTGATCTGGAACGAAGAGCTGAACGAAAGCCCGCTTCTCACGATCACCAAGGCCCAGACCGCCGCGATTGCGGCTTCGATGGCCGAGAGGCACGGAGCCGAGGTGATGGTCGACTTCTGCATGCGCTACGGCAACCCCTCGACCGAGGCGAAGGTCAAGGCGATGGTCGCGGCGGGGTGCGAGAAGATGCTGTTCTTCCCGCTCTACCCGCACTACGCCGGGGCGACCTCGGCCACCGCGAACGACCAGTTCTTCCGCGCGCTGATGCAGGAAAAGCGGCAGCCGGCGGTGCGGACCGTCGCGGAATACTTCGACCATCCCCGCTATATCGACGCGCTCGCCAAGTCGGTCGAGACGGCCTATGCGGGGCTGGACCATCGGCCCGACGTCCTGGTGGCCAGCTATCACGGGATGCCGAAGCGGTATCTGATGGAGGGCGATCCCTACCACTGCCAGTGCGCGAAGACGACGCGGCTGCTGCGAGAGAGGCTTGGTTGGGAGAAGGGGTCGATCGACACCACCTTCCAGTCCGTCTTCGGGCGCGAGGAGTGGCTGAAACCCTACACGGTTGAGCATGTGGCAGAACTTGCGAAGGCGGGGAAAAAGCGGATCGCGGTGATGGCGCCGGCTTTCTCGGCGGACTGTATCGAGACGCTGGAGGAGATCAACGGCGAGATCCGGGAGGCCTTCCTTCATGCCGGGGGCGAGAGCTTCACCTACATCCCCTGCCTGAATGATGATGCCGCCCATATCGCGGCGCTGGTGGCGGTGATCGAGGAGAATCTTGGGGGGTGGTTGCCTCGGGCGGAGTGAGTGTCCACGGTGGACACCTCCACTATTCCCATATAAAATCAATGATTTGAAAGATTTCATTAGGGTGGTCTTAACCTTTTCCGGACCTTCATGTCATCTCGGTCCAGCCGCGGCCCACAGCAAGGATTCACCACGACAGAATGACCATTACAGCTGAAGATGCCCTTGCCGCGCTGCTTGCGACTTTTCCTCTTCCGACAGTCCAGGCGCCGGACAATGCGCGCGGCCTTTACGGGCTTGTCGATCACCGTGGCGATCTTCGCTACATCGGCTCGACCCGTTCGAGCGATCAGTCCTTTCACGAGCGCATCCACCAGCGCCACCGCACGGGTTCAGAGGGGATGAGCCATTACTTTTCGCATATGTACAATGTGGGCCGGATGTGGCGTGACCGCAAGGATCCGATGACCAAGGCTGATGGCGGCCTTGCCAAGGCGCTGCGGAACGAATTCGTCGTCGATCATTGCCGCGCGGTTTGGCTTGCCTTGCCCGACACCATGGACATTGCACAGCTTGAGGCAGAGGTGATCGACCTCGCTCCCGATCAGCTCAAGGCCTGGAACCGGCGCGGAATGCAGGCCTATGATGAACCTGTCGATCAGGTCGACGCCACGCTTCGCCGCCTTGGTTGGGGCACGCGGGAGTTCGCAGCCGTCGAACGGCAGCGCCTGCGCTTTCTGGCAGCAAAGGCGGGCATTGTTGCGATGCCAGCTTCGGGGCCCGTGTCGATCCGGCAGTCGCCTGTTGCCCCCTTTCCAAAGGGACCGTTCCGCTTCTTCGCGCTGGATGTCGAGACGGCAAACAATGACCGGGGCAGCATCTGTCAGATCGGCGTTGCCTGTGTGCGCCCGGACAATTCCATCGAGACGTGGATGACTTATGTCGACCCGCAGGTGGATCGCTGGGTCTTCACCTATCTTCACGGCATCAGTGCCCGCACAGTGCAGGGTTCGCCGACTTTTGCCGAAGTACTGCCGGTGCTGCGGGACGCCCTGGACGGTGCGACGGTCTACCAGCATTCGGGTTTCGACCGCGGCGCGATCGCTGCCGCTTGTGGACACTACGGTCTGCCAATCCCGAAGTGGGACTGGCAGGACAGCGTTCGCATCGCGCGCGCCGCCTGGCCCGAGTTGCGGGGCAACGGCGGCCATGGACTTGCAAGCCTTAAGCAGCATCTGGGCTTGACGTTCGACCACCACGATGCTGGCGAGGATGCCCGCGCCGCCGCGGAAGTCGTCTTGCGGGCCGAAGGTGTACAGCCCGCCCGCGCACAGGATTGGGGGCAGACCAGTGGAATCTCCACCTTGGATGACGAAGATTTCGATCTGATCGAGGATTGCGAAGTCAGGAAGGCTGGCGTGGCCAAAGCTGCGGAAGTTCAGCACATTCAGCTTGCGTCAGGTCCGACCGTGCATCGAAGATCGTCAGTTCCAATCGGCACGACGGTGATCACACAAGGCAACATTGACCACGACCATATCTACCTCAGAGGTTTCTTCGACAGGTTTCCGGCGGATGTCATTGGCGGTTCCAACCGTTCCTCAGCTGCCCGTCGTGAAATCGCAGTCGACTGGGGCGGCGGCACTGTCGTCATGACGGACCTGGATGGTGTGAAGCAATTATTTCGCAAGCGTGGGTGGATCAGGGAATTCTTCGAACAGCATGCGGTGCGCGCCGGGGACGAGGTGGCTGTCGAAGAGGTGGCCCCATACCACTATCGTTTGAGGCTGGTACGTCAGTCTTGAGCAGCCGACTGCTAAAACCGCATTCGGCAGTCGCGGAGCGATTCCCCATCAGGGCGTTTCAGGGAGTCGACGGCGCAACCCGTCGGAACGAGCACCAAACCAAGATAAGGACCGCACAGCCATCCGGCCATGCGGTCCCCTGATTTCAGCCATAGTCCGATGATCAGATCAGGCGAACCTGCGTGCCGACCACCGCCATTTCGTACAGCTCTTCGATGTTTTCGTTGTAGAGGCCGATGCAGCCGTTCGACGAGCGGCGACCGATCTTGCGGGTGTCGTGCGTGCCGTGGATCCGGTAGTAGGTCCAGCCCAGGTAAAGCGCGCGCGACCCAAGCGGATTGTCGGGTGCGCCGCCGGCCACTTCGCGGGGCCAGTCCGGATTGCGTTCCAGCATCGAGGCCGTCGGCCGCCAGGTCGGGTTCACGACCTTCTGCACGACCGAGGTCAGTCCGCGGCGGGTCAACTCCTCGGACAGCGGCACCGAGGTCGGGTAGAGCCGGTAGATCGACTGGTCTTCCGACCAGTAGTGCAGCGCGCGCGACGTGGTGTCGGCAAGAATCGCGCCGTTGCGCGTGTTGTCGAAATAGTCCTGCCACTGCAGGATACGGAAGCTGGAGATGTTGCTGCGCACCGACGCCGAGACGGGTTGCGTGAACTCGGTTGTGCCTTCCTGCGCGAAAGCCGGCAGCGACGCCAGACCTGCGACACCGACTGCCGCTCCCAGAACTGCGCGACGGTTGAGATGACCGTTCGCCATGGCATGGACTCCTTCAGAACCGCGTTTCCGCGCGGTATAGCGGCTTTGTGCGGAAATCGCAAATCAGCCACCGGCCAGCTTCCGCCGATTGGCAAGAGGCGTGTCGGCATCCGCCGATGAAAAGAAGGGTATCGCCATTCGGAGACGGAAAAAAAGCGTGTCCGCATCCGCCGATGGGCAGAAGCCCGTTTGAACCCGTCGCCAGCTTCCGCTAAGGAGAGCGCGGACAGCCGCGACAGCCGGCTCTGAACTGGTGGACAGAATGATCAGACGTGTATTTCTGCTGGCGGGCGCGGGCCTGACACTCGCGGCCTGCAGCACGGCCAGCGCACCGCAGGTTGGCGCGGACGGCAAGCCGTTGCCGCGTGTCTACCGCATCTCGGACCCGCGCGAGGTATCCTTCCGCTTTCTGGACGCGATGAACACCCTGCGCGCGGCCAAGGCGCTGCCTCAGGTGGCCTTCGATGCCAGCCTGAACGCCGCTGCCGAAACCCATTCGCGCGACATGTCGGTGCAAAACCGGCCCTGGCATTTCGGCTCGGACGGCTCGTCGCCGCTGGTGCGGGTGCAGCGCAGCGGGTTCACCGGGCGGCTTTTGGGCGAGAACATCTCGGAGACCTACGAGACCGAGCTGGAGACGCTGGCATCCTGGATGGCCAACCCGGATACGCGCACGGTGATCATGGATCCCCTTGCGACACGACTGGGCTTTGCCTGGTTCCAGGAACCGGGCGGCAAGATCTGGTGGACGATGGTGACCGGGACCTGACCCGGTCATTTCGCGCCAATCAGGGGGCCGCGGCCCCCTTTTTCATGGCTCAGGGCATGATGTAGATCGGCGTGCCGGACTTCACCATCGAGTAGATCACTTCGATCTCGCGGTCGGTGACGGCGATGCAGCCCCAGGTCCAGTCGCGCTTGTTGGTCGGCCTGTTCGGGCCGCCATGGATGACGATGTCGCCGCCGGGCGTCTTGCCCTGCGATTCGGCAAAGGCGATGTCGGCCTCGTTCGGGTAGGAGATCTTCAGCGACAGGTGATAGTCGGACTCGGGGTTCTTGTAGCTGATCTGGTAGGCACCTTCGGGCGTCTTGCCGTCGCCTTCGAACTGCTTGTCGCCCACCGGCGCGAAGCCGAGCCCGATGTCGTAGGACTTCAGCACCTTGTCGTTGCTGAGGAGATACATCTTCCGGTCAGCCTTGAAGACCTGGATCTGGGTGACCTCCGGCCCGTCATATTTGCGGAACTTCGAGCCGCAGCCCGAAAGACCGATCACGATCACGAGGATCGCAACTAACCTGAAAATGCGCATGCCCGTATCCGCCTGTGACTGCCATTGTTTTTTCCAATGGATACAGGAAACTGGCCGCCTTGGCTAGACGGGCTGTCCTGGGCGGAGCTTCACGGAACTGTCAGGGCTCGCGCGCGAAGCGGGCGACAAGCTCGACATGGGTGGACCAGCGGAACTGGTCGATGACCTGAACCGAGGTCAGACGGTAGCCTGCGCCGGTCAGGACCTTCGCGTCGCGGGCGAAGGTCACCGGGTTGCAGGAGACGGCGGCGATCACCGGAATGGTCGAGGCGGCAAGGCAGGCGGTCTGCGCTTCGGCCCCGGCGCGCGGGGGGTCGATCACGGCGCCGGTGAAGGGTTGAAGCTCGTCGGGTTCAAGCGGACGGCGGAAGAGGTCGCGGGCCTCGGTCGAGACGCGATGAAGGTCGGGGGTGTTCCGCGCGGCAAGGTCAAGCGCCTGGGTCATTGCCGCATCGCCTTCGACGGCGTGGACTTCCATCGTCGCGGCCAGCGGAAGGGAGAAGGTGCCGATGCCCGAGAAAAGGTCGACAACCCGCTTCTGGTGCCCGAGCGCCTGACGGACGGCAGACAGGAGGGCGGCCTCGCCCTCGACTGTGGCCTGCAGGAACGCTCCGGGCGGCGGGACGACGCTGGCCCGACCGACGGTCAGCGCCGGACGGTCGCGCAGCGCCACCGTCTCGCCGTCCCAGGTCAGACGGGAAAAACCGTGAGCTTCGACCAGGCGGGCGAGGTCCATGCGGAGCGCGCTGTCGAGAGGTTTGCCGCCCGTGACCGTGACATCCGGGCCGCCCCGGGTGAGGGTGACCTGCAGGGAAAGTTCGCTAGACCGCGAGCCCCCGGCGGTGACCAGTGCCTTCAGGCCGGGAAAGGCCGCGAGGAGGCCGGGCGCAAGAAGCTGGCAGTCGGGGATTTCCGCGATGCTGTCCGAGGCACGGCCATGAAAGCCGATCAGGACGCCGGATCTGGTGCGGCGGGCTGACAGGGTGGCGCGACGACGCGAGTTCGGGGGTGAGGTCAGCAGGGGCAGGATGGGCGCGGTCAGGCCCTGCCCGGCAAGGGCAGTCTGCACCACCTCTTGCTTCCAGCGGGCGACGAAGGCATCAGAGGCGTGCTGCAACTGGCATCCGCCACAGGCTCGGGCGTGGCGGCACGGCGGCTTTACCCGGTCGGGCGAGGGGATGATGATCTTGGCGTCCA
Source organism: Pseudomonadota bacterium (assembly GCA_040385165.1). Lineage (GTDB taxonomy): Bacteria > Pseudomonadota > Alphaproteobacteria > Rhodobacterales > Rhodobacteraceae > Tabrizicola. The sequence continues at coordinate 250,029 of JAZKHX010000008.1, forward strand.
GAAGCCGGTCGCCGTCCGGCGTGCCCTCCACCACCTCGCCGGGCAGGGTGCCGGGGACAAAGACGGGACCGGGCGCGATGCCATGGCCCAGGTGGCCCAGCCGTTCGATTGTGACGATCACTCTGCCGCTTCCGCTTCGTCTTCGGTGCCGATGAAGCCGCCAGACTGACGGTTCCAGTAGCGGGCGTAAAGGCCGCCCTGCGCCAGAAGGACGGCGTGGCTGCCCTGTTCCACGATGCGGCCCCGGTCCATGACGATGATCCGGTCCATCGCGGCGATGGTGGACAGGCGGTGGGCGATGGCAAGGACGGTCTTGCCCTGCATGACCTTGGCGAGCGCGTCCTGAATGCTGGCCTCGACTTCGCTGTCCAGCGCCGAGGTCGCTTCGTCCAGCACAAGGATCGGCGCGTCTTTCAGGAAGGCGCGGGCCAGGGCGATGCGCTGGCGCTGGCCGCCCGACAGCTTGACCCCGCGTTCGCCAAGAAAGGCATCGTAACCCTTGCGGTTCTGATGGTCGATCATGCTGGCAATGAACTCGTCCGCCTCGGCGGCCTTCGCTGCGGCGATGATCTCGTCCTGCGAGGCTTCGGGTCGGCCATAGGCGATGTTGTCGCGGGCCGACCGGTTGAACATCGCGGTCTCCTGCGTGACCATGCCGATCTGACGGCGCAGGCTTTCCTGCGTGACCTGCCGCAAGTCATGACCATCGACGCTGATCCGTCCGGTTTCGGGGTCATAAAGCCGCAGAAGTAGCGAAACCAGCGAGGATTTTCCCGCGCCGGACGCGCCCACGATGGCCAGTTTCTCGCCCGCGCGGATGCTGAGGTCGATCCCCGACACCCCGCCGCGTTCGCGTCCGTAGGCGAAGGTGACACCGTCAAACCGGATCTCTCCCTTGACCCGGGGCAAGGCCGCGGCACCGGGCGCGTCGGTCAGGGTATGGGGGGCGGAAAGCGTGCGCATACCGTCTTCGACCTCGCCCACCGAGGTGTAGATCGACATCAGGGTAAAGCTGACCCAGCCGGACATCTGCGCGATCCGCATCGCGATGGCACCGGACGCCGCGATGTCTCCGGCCGTCGCCTGTCCCTGTTGCCAGAGCATGACCGTGCCGCCGATCAGAAGGACCGGCAGGACGCCCGCCAGCAGCATCAGCGCAAAGCGGAACCAGGTGGAGATGACGCCGAATTCGAGGCTGCGGTCGCGGAAGACCTCCATCGCGTCCAGCGCCACGCGGTCCTCGAAAGCGGCATGGGCGAAAAGCTTGACTGTCTTGATGTTGGTGATCGTGTCGACGACCTGACCGGAGACCATGGCGCGGCTGGAGGCGCGGGCGGCGGAATTCACCCGGATCATCGGCATGAAGTAGCGGATCAGGAAAAGGTAAACCACCAGCCAGACCAGGAGGGCGGCGGCGACCTTCATGTCCACGGCGATCAGGAAGACGACCGAGCCGATGACCGAGGCCAGCGCAAAGAAGACGGTGTTGATCACTTCGGTTGCGACATCGGTGACGGCGCGGGCGGCCTGCATCTGCTTCTGCGCGATGCGACCGGCGAAGTCGTTGTCGAAGAAGGTCACGGATTGACCCAATGTCCAGCGGTGCAGACGCGACAGCACGAGCGGCATCACGTTCGGCCCGATGATGATGCTGTTCGAGGCCGAGGAGATCGCGAAGGCCAGAGGACGGATGATCAGGTAGAAGGCAATGAACCAGACGATCAGTGTCCAGTGCCGGTCGAAAAACCCGGTGGGGCCGGTGCTGACGGCAGCGTCGATCACCCAGCCGAGGATCAGGGCCGAAACGACCTCGGTGACGCCCGCAAGCGAGGACAGGATCCCGGCGACGACCAGCATCGGCCAGGAGCCGGCCAGCGACCATCGCATGAAGGCACCCAGCCGTTGCGGCGGGGGGCCGTCGGCGGGGCGGAAGGCGTCGATGAGGGAGCCGAGGCTTTGAAGGGCGCTCATGGGGGTGAGGTAGGCCGATGGGCGGGAAAGAGCAAGGGCAGGCCGGCGGGGAGGCTGCTCGTCGGGGACTTTGTCCCTCCTCGCCGACTGTCCGAGGAGGAGACGAAGTCGAACGACGAGGTTATTCGGCGGCTTCTTCGTCCAGCCCGATGAACCCGCCCGACTGCCGCTCCCAGAAGCGGGCGTAGAGGCCGCCCTTGCGCAGAAGCTCGGCATGGGGGGCGTCCTCGACCACCTCGCCGTCTTCCAGGACAACGATCCGGTCCATCGCGGCGATGGTGGACAGCCGGTGCGCGATGGCGATGACCGTCTTGCCCTCCATCACCCCGTAAAGCGCAGCCTGGATCAACGCTTCGGCCTCGGAGTCCAGCGCCGACGTCGCCTCGTCCAGGATCAGGATCGGCGCGTCCTTCAGGATGACCCGGGCCAGGGCGACCCGCTGGCGCTGGCCTCCCGACAGCTTGACGCCGCGTTCGCCGACATGGGCGTCATAGCCGGTGCGACCGTGCGGGTCTTCCAGCGTCAGGATGAAGTCATGCGCCTCGGCCTTTTTGGCCGCCGCAATCATCATCTCTTCGGTGGCCTCCGGGCGACCGTAAAGGATGTTGTCGCGGACCGAGCGGTGCAGAAGCGACGAGTCCTGCTGCACCATGCCGATGTGTCGGCGCAGGCTTTCCTGCGTGACATCGCCGATGTTCTGCCCGTCAATCAGGATCGCCCCGCTTTCGGTGTCGTAGAACCGCAGGATCAGCTTGACCAGCGTGGATTTCCCCGCACCCGACCGGCCGACGACGCCGATCTTTTTGCCCGGACGGATGGTCAGGCTGACGTTCCTGAGGCCGCCGAACCCCCGGCCATAGTGGTGCGAGACGTCCTTCAGTTCCAGAAGGCCCTTGCTGAACGCGAGGGGCTTGGCATCCGGTTTGTCGACCAGGGTGACGGGCTGGGCAATCGTCTCCATCCCTTCGGCGAGAGTGCCGAGGTTCTGCACCAGCTGGGTCGAGGCCCACATGATCCAGTAGGTCATCGAATGCAGCCGCAGGACCAGCGCCACGGCCCCGGCCACGACGCCCACTGTGGCAAGGTCATGGGTCCAGAGCCACAGGGCGAGGCTGGAGACGCCAAGGATCATCAGCCCGTTGATGAAGGTCAGCGCGATGTCCATCTTGGTGACGATCCGCATTTCCTTTTGAAAGGTGCTGCGGGCGGTTTCGATGGCGTCGCGGGCGTAGTTCAGCTCGGAATCCTGGTGGGCGAAGAGCTTGACCGAATGGATGTTGGTGTAGCTGTCCACCACGCGACCCGTCACGGCGCTGCGGGCGTCGCTGGAGGCGGTGGCGGCAGGACCGGCGCGGCGGATCGTCCAGCGCATCAGGGCGATGTAGGCGACCAGCCAGATCAGCAGGGGGATCATCAGCCGGGGGTCGGCATCGGCCAGCATCAGAAGCGCGCCAAGGAAGGTGGCGGCGGCGAAGGCGGCCATGTCGAAGACCTGGAACACCGCGTCCCCGGCGGCGGGCGGGGCCTGCATGATCCGGTTGGCGATGCGGCCGGCGAAGTCGCTTTCGAACCAGCCGACGGGCTGGCGCAACACATGCCGGTGCGCCCGCCAGCGCATCATCGTGCCGAAGTTCGTGAGGATCGTGTTGTGCAAAAGGCCCACCGACCCGCCCGCGACCAGGGGCCGGACGATCAGGATCACCAGCGCGGCGACCAGAATTTCCGTCCAGTGGTTCTGCAGGAAAGCCTGCGGGGACTGGCCGCTCATCAGGTCGACCAGACGGCTGAGATACCAGATCATGCCGACGTCCAGCACCGCGTTGCCGACCGAGAAGAGGGCGGTCACGGCGAAGATGCCTTTGAACGGGCGGATGTAATCCTTCAGGAACGGCCAAAGCCGGGTGGGGGGCGCGTCCTGTTCAACATAAGGCTGATAGGGATCGACGAGGTTTTCAAGGAAACGGAACATTGGGGAAGCCCTGGAAGAAGAAATGCAGCGATGGGGTGAAGCGGTGCCTGCAAGCGGCCACCACGACGGGATCGGCCAACTCAGGTGAGTCTTGGCGAAATCCCGTTTTCCATGCTGCTCCTCATTCCTTGGGCTTGCGGCTTTTAGCCGAATCGCGGCGGATTGTCACGCGTCTTTCAGCAGGTCCGCGCGGGTCAGGGTCAGGTCCGAGGCAAGCCAGCGGGCCTGAAGCTGCCGCATCCCGGCCCCGAGGGCTTCGCCTTGCAGGGCGGGCATCAGGTCGGCGGCGGTGATCGGAAAGCGGGCCCCGGCACCGCGCCGGACCTGCACTTGCCAGTCTTGCGGCGGGTGTCCGCCGAAGGTGGCGGCCCGGGCGAGGATGGCGTCGGCGGCGAGGGGCTTGCCAAGGGTGAAGCCAAGCGCCGCCGGGGTCTCGGTGGTCGCAAGGGCTGCGCGAATGGCGGCGAGGTCGCGGGCCTCGGCCTTGGAGAGGCGAAGACTTTCCGTCTCGCCCCCCAGGACCGAAAGGCGGCGAAGCCAGCGGGACGGCTCGTCGGCGTCAAGGTGGACGAGCGGCCCAAGGGTGCGCGGGTCGGCGCCGGGAAGAACGCGCGCGAGGACACCGGCGTGGAACATGGCCGCGACGGCGGGGGTGGGGTCGCGGGCGGTCAGGAGTTTGCGCAGTTCAGCGGTGATGCGTTCGCGAGAGATGCCGTCGAGGCCATCGGCCAGCGCGGCGCAGGCGGCAAGGCCATCGGGGTCGATACCGCCCTCGGGGTCGCCGTAGGCGGCGTGAAAGCGGAAAAAGCGCAGGATGCGGAGGTAGTCCTCACGGATGCGCGTTTCGGCATCACCGACAAAGCGGACCCGGCGGGCCTGCAGGTCGGGCAGGCCGTTCAGCGGGTCGATCACCGTGCCGTGCCGGTCGGCGTAAAGGGCGTTCATCGTGAAGTCGCGGCGCTGGGCGTCTTCCTCGATCAAGGCGGAAAAGGCCACCACGGCGCGGCGGCCGTCGGTCTCGACATCCCGGCGGAAGGTGGTGACTTCATGGGGTTTGCCTTGCGCCACAACCGTGACCGTGCCGTGGTCGATGCCGGTGGGGACGGGCTTGAATCCGGCATTTTCCGCAAGGCTGGTGACCGTGTCGGGCATCGCGTCGGTGGCGATGTCGACGTCGCTGACAGGTTCACCCAGCAGCGCGTTGCGCACGCAGCCGCCGACGAACAGCGCCCTGTGACCGGCAGAGTCCAGCGCGGCACACAGGGCTTGCGTCCCCGGATGGTCAAGCCAGTCGCCCGAAACCCTCATTCGCCCACCCGTTCGGCCAGCCCCCGCAGGATGCGCGCGGTGGCCCCCCAGATGTAATAGGGGCCATAGGGCACGGCATAGTAGCGGCGCCAGACGCCCATCCATTGCCGCCGCTCGATGGCGAAACGGCCGGGGTTCAGAACATGCGACAGGGGAACGGTAAACACCTCCTCGACCTCGCCTGCTTCGGGGGTCGCGTCGAAGTCACCGCGAACCAGGCCGACGAAAGGTGTCACGGCAAAACCGGTGACGGTTTCGTGGACCGGAAGCGCGCCGAGGATTTCGACGCGGTCGGGCGGAAGCCCGATTTCCTCCTGCGCCTCGCGCAGGGCGGCGGCCATCGGTCCGGCGTCGGTCGCATCGACCTTGCCGCCGGGAAAGGCGATCTGGCCCGGGTGGTGCTTGAGATGCGACGACCGTTTGGTCAGGATCAGCCCGGCCCCATCGGGCCGCAGCCAGACCGGCACCAGCACGGCAGCCGGGCGCAGGGGCTTGTCGGCAGCCGGGCGGATGCCGGGGTTCAGGTCGAAGTCCGAGGACGGCCCTGCCGCAAGCCGCAGCGCCCTTTCCAGCCGGACCTCGACAGGAACGCTCATCGAACCGGGGTGTCCTGCGGTGTTTTCGCCTCGAACCCGAGTGTCTTGGGGTCCATTTCGTAATGCGCGCCGCAGAACTGGCAGTCGGCAGTGACGATCCCGGCCTCTGTCGTCATCTTGGCGATGTCCTTCTGGCTGTAGATCGACATGGTGTTGCGCACCTTGTCTTCTGAACACGAACAGCCAAAGCGCACCGGCTGGGCGTCGAAGACACGCGGGCTTTCCTCGTGAAAGAGCCGGACCAGAAGGTCGGTCGGCGTGACCGACGGCCCGATCATCTCCAGCGCTTCCACCGTGTCTAGGAGGAGATTGGCCCGGTTCCAGTTGTCCGATTCGGCACCGCCAAGGATATCGGCATGGGTCAGAAGCCCGCCTTCTCCGCTGCCCTGCTCGGCTGCCACGCCGCCGATGCTGGGCATGTGCTGCAGCATGATGCCGCCGGCCCGCCAATGCAGGGGACGCCCGGGTTCGGCGCTTTCGCCAAAGGAAAGCGCAAAGCGGGTCGGGATCTGTTCGGACTGGGCAAAGTAGGTCTCGGCGCAGGACGACAGGCTGCCGCCGGCGATGGGCGTGAAACCCTGATAGGGCACCATGCCTTCGCCCTGGTCGATCATCACGGCGAAGTAGCCTTCGCCGATCTGCGAAAACGGGTTGGCGGTCGGGTCCAGACGGTCGGCATCATAGCTGGCATAGGCGCGGATGCGCGCAGGCTCGCCATCTTCGGTCGGGCCGTAGTAGTCGGTCGCGATCAGCCGGGCCGGGCCCTTGCCGCGCACTTGCAGCGACAGCTTCCAGCGCAGCTTGATGGTCTGGCCGATCAGCGCGGTCAGCAGGGCCATTTCGGCCACCAGAGCCTCGATCACGGACGGATAGGCGTGCTTTTTCAGCACCTGGTCCAGGACCCCGTCCAGCCGCGCGACGCGGCCCCGGATGCCCGAGGCATCAAGCTGAAATGGCAGGACGGTGTCGTCCCAGGCGATTTGGGAACCAGTGGTCATGTGGAGTTTCCTGGGGGGCTTTCCTGATGCTGCCAGTCTTGGCATATCGCGCCTATATAGGCAGAGCAACCGAAGGTCCAAGGGGGCAGGGATGATCCGACGCTATGGCGAAGCGGTGCAGCCGGGGCAGCGCTATACCCGACGGCCGGGGGTCTATGCCGTGCTTTTGCGCGGGGATCATATCCTGGCCACGCACCAGGCAGCCCCCGTGCCCGAGTTCCAGCTGCCCGGCGGCGGCATCGACAGGGGAGAGCAGCCGATCGCGGCCCTGCACCGCGAAGTCCTTGAGGAAACAGGCTGGAAGATCGCGGTGACCCGGCGGCTGGGGGCGTTCCGGCGGTTCACCTACATGCCGGAATACGACCTCTGGGCGGAAAAGCTTTGCACGGTCTATCTGGGGCGTCCGGTGCGTCGTCTGGGTCCGCCGAGCGAGGTCGGACATTCCGCCGTCTGGCTACCCGTCCATCGGGCGCTTGACCTTCTGGGCAATCCCGGGGACCGGGGGATGCTGGCGGGCCTAGTGCGGTAGCAGGTCGACCACGACGCCCGAGACGTCGTCGGGAAACGAATCGCTGCCCGCCTGCTGGGTCAGGTCCCAGACCAGCGCCTCCAAGAGGTCGGACCCGGACAGATGCGCCGACTTCGCCAGGCTTTCGGCAAGGCCCTCCTCACCGAAGTCATCGCCCGAGGGCAGGGGACATTCGGTGAAGCCGTCCGAAAACAGCACCAGCCGGTCGCCCGGACCGATGGGCAGATCGTGCCGATCAAAGGTCGCTTCGGGGATCAGACCGACCGGAAGGCCGCCTTGCCCGAGCTTTTCCATCGTGCCGTCCGCCCGGACCAGAACCGGATGCGGATGGCCCGCCTGCACCAGGCTGAGAAGGCCGCGCGCCCGGTCGATCACCGCATATGCGATGGTAAAGTATTGCTCGGCCTGGATTTCGTCCAGCATCAGACGGTTGAAGCGTTCGACCACCGTTTCGGGCGGCAAGAGGTGATGCGTGCCATCCGCACCCTTGCCGAACGCGAGGTTCTGGTCCGGCGACGACCCTGTCAGAAAGCCCGCAAGCCGCGCGGTCATCATCGCCGAAGCGACGCCGTGGCCGGAGACGTCGATGGAATAGGCCACGATCCGGTCGGCATCGACCGAGAAACTGCCCACCAGATCGCCGCCGACGCGACCCGAGTTGCGCAGAAGGAGCGACACCTTCGACCAGCCATAGTCGCGCACCCGGTCACGCACGAGGGTCTGCTGCAGCTTGCGCGCCTCGATCAGGTCGCGGTCGAGCGAATCGTAAAGCTTCTGCAATTCCACCAGGGTCGCGACGATGACCTTGTTCTTGGCCAGAACCTCGGCCTGCATGGCAAGCATCCGTTCCCCGGCGCGCAGCCTGGCGCGCAGTTCGTTGGACGCGACGGGCTTGGTCAGGAAGTCGTCGGCCCCGGCCTCAAGCCCGTCGGCGATTTCAGCCTTCTCGGACTTCGAGGTCAGAAGGATGAAGTAGCCATAGGATTCCCGACCCAACGCCCGGAATTCGCGGCAGAAATCAAGCCCGGTCATTCCGGGCATCATCCAGTCGCTGAGGATGATGTCAAAGTCTCGCGCACGGCAGAGGTCCAGCGCGGCCAGCCCAGAGTCGCATTCGCTGACCTGGTAGCCCCAGCGGTGAAGCTGCATCGACACCACATGGCGTTGCGCCCGGCTGTCATCGACGACAAGCACATGGCGGGGCGCATCAGCCGCCTGCATCGTTGATTCAAACCTCATCGCGCCGGAAAACACGGATCCACCTGCCCCTCATCGGTGTCACCCTGCGCGGCAGGCCTTAACGGCTGGTGAACGCTAAAATGCGCCGGAATTGGCGGTCTTGCGGCGACCATTTGTTAACGGTGCCGGCGCGACACTCTGCCCGTGGGAGCCGAATGCGGGTGGTGCGTGATGATCGACTGGAAACGGGTTGACGAACTGAAGGACGAAATCGGCCAAGACGGCTTTGCCGAAGTGGCCGACATGTTCCTGGACGAGGCGGAGGGTGCCGTGAAGGCCCTGTTGCGCGGCGTCGCGGCGGAAGAGGTCGAGGGGCAGCTGCACTTCCTGAAAGGCAGCGCGCTGAATCTTGGCCTGTCGGAACTGGCGGCGATCTGCCAGGACGGCGAACGCATGGCGGCAGCGGGCGAAGGGGCTCTCGTCGATGTGTCGCTGGTCGCCTCGGTCTGGCGCGCCTCGCGGGCGGGTCTGCTGGGCGGGTTGGCCGCAAACCAGGCGGGCGCTGCATAGAGCCTGTCCGACAAAAGTGGAATCCAGTTTTGTCGAAAGACAGGCGACCACGAGATACCGGGAGGCTGTTTGGCGCTTCTATCAGCGTCAGACAGACTCTAGGGCGCACGGGCGCAGGCGCAGCCGCCAACCCGAAGGGCTGCGGCTGAAACGGCTGCGTCCGACCGGCGGTCAGATCAGGAATTCGGACAGGGCCTCGTCGCTGGTGATGTCGCGGAAGGCAAGTCCGGCCTCGTCCATGCGGGCGGTGAACGCGGCAAAGCCGTCGGCGGTCTTGGTCTCGATCCCGATCAGGACCGAGCCGAAGTTGCGTGCCGATTTCTTCAGATACTCGAACCGGGTGATGTCGTCATCGGGGCCAAGCAGGTTGAGGAATTCGCGCAAGGCGCCCGGGCGCTGCGGCATGCGCAGGATGAAGTATTTCTTCAGCCCCGCGAACCGCTGTGCCCGTTCCTTGACTTCGGGCAGGCGTTCAAAGTCGAAGTTGCCGCCCGAGGTGACGCAAACCACGGTCCTGCCCCGGATCACGTCGGCCAGTTCGGGCAGCACGTCCAGCGACAGGGCGCCCGCCGGTTCCAGGACGATGCCTTCGTGGTTCAGCATCTCCAGCATGGTCACACAGATCCGGTCTTCCGGGGCAAGCAGCACATCCGTCCGGTCGATCCAGGACAGCATCCGGTATGTGTGATCCCCGACCCTCGCCACGGCCGCGCCATCGACAAAGCTGTTGACGCGGGGCAGCTTGGCGGGTGCGCCGCCTTGCAGCGCGGCGGTCAGGCTTGCGCCGCCAAGCGGTTCGACAAAGCGGAAACCGGTCGCGGGGGCAACCTCGCGCAGGTAGCCCGTCACGCCCGAAGCCAGCCCGCCGCCACCCACCGGCAGGACCACAAGATCGGGTGCGCGGCCGAGTTGCTCCAGCATTTCCACCGCGACCGAGGCCTGGCCCTCGATCACATCGGGATCGTCGAAGGGTGACAGGAAATGGGCCTGCCGCTCGGCGCACCAGCCTTGCGCCGCGGCCAGCGTCTGATCGAAATAGTCCCCGGTCAGCACGATCTCGATGCTGGTTCCGCCGAAGATCCGGGTCTTGTCGATCTTCTGCTGCGGCGTGGTGACCGGCATGAAGATCGTGCCTTTCACGCCGAAATGGCGGCAGGCATAGGCCATGCCCTGCGCGTGGTTCCCGGCACTGGCGCAGACGAACTGGAGCTGGTCCGGCTGCCGTGTGCGAACCTTGCGCATCGCGTTGAAGGCCCCGCGCAGCTTGTAGCTGCGGACCGGCGACAAGTCCTCGCGCTTCAACCAGATCTCGGCGTCATAGCGGGCGGACAGGAAGTCGTTGCGCTGCAACGGCGTCTCAGGGAAGAGCTCGCGCAGGGCGGCGGTGGCTTGGCGGGCAGCGGTGCTGAACTGGGTCATTCCTTCCAGATGCCGGAAGGGCGGGGCCGTGGCAAGGAATGCCTTGGTATGCCGATTGTAAGGGGCACAGGGCATTGCTTGCCCTTGGGGGCGTTTGGGATTAAGCGCCAGCAAAACCGCGAGGGAGCTTGTTCTATGCTGAAGCCGAAGAAAGTGGTGCTGGCCTATTCGGGCGGGCTTGATACCTCGATCATCCTGAAATGGCTGCAGACCGAATATGGCTGCGAGGTGGTGACCTTCACTGCCGATCTGGGGCAGGGCGAAGAGCTGGAGCCGGCCCGGCAAAAGGCGATCCTGATGGGGATCAAGCCGGAAAACATCCACATCGTCGATGTGCGCGAGGAGTTCGTGCGGGACTTCGTGTTCCCGATGTTCCGGGCCAATGCGCTGTATGAGGGGCAGTATCTGCTGGGGACCTCCATCGCCCGGCCACTGATCAGCCAGCATCTGGTGCGGATCGCGCAGGAAACCGGGGCCGATGCGGTGGCGCATGGGGCGACGGGCAAGGGCAACGACCAGGTCCGGTTCGAGCTGTCGGCGGCGGCGCTGGACCCCGCGATCAAGGTCATCGCGCCGTGGCGGCTGTGGGACCTGACCAGCCGCACGAAGCTGCTGGAGTTTGCCGAGGCGAACCAGATCCCGATCGCCAAGGACAAGCGCGGCGAGGCGCCGTTCTCGGTCGATGCAAACCTTCTGCACACCTCGTCGGAAGGCCGCGTGCTGGAGAACCCTGCCGAGGAATTCCCGAACTACGTCCTGCAACGCTGCGTGCCGGTCGAGGAAGCGCCCGATCAGGCCGAGATGGTGGAGATCACTTTCGAGGCGGGCGATGCGGTGGCGATCAATGGCGAGGCGATGAGCCCGGCCACGATCCTGACCCGGCTGAACGAGATCGGCGGCCGGCATGGCGTGGGGGTGCTGGATCTGGTGGAGAACCGCTTTGTGGGCATGAAGTCGCGCGGGGTCTACGAGACGCCCGGCGGGACGATCCTCTTGGAGGCGCACCGGGGCATCGAGCAGATCACGCTGGACGCAGGCGCGGGGCATCTGAAGGATGGGGTCATGCCGCGCTATGCCGAGCTGATCTACAACGGCTTCTGGTTCAGCCCGGAACGCGAGGCGTTGCAGGCGCTGATCGACAGGACGCAGGAGCATGTGACCGGGACGGTGCGGGTCAAGCTTTACAAGGGCCGGGCGGTGACGGTGGCGCGCTGGTCCGAGCATTCGCTCTACTCGGAAAAGCATGTGACCTTCGAGGAGGATGCCGGGGCCTATGATCAGAAGGACGCCGAGGGCTTCATCCGGCTGAACGCCCTTCGGTTGAAGCTGATCGCGACGCGGAATGCGCGGGTGGCGAAGTAGCTGTCCACGGTGGACAGGTTTTCAACCTGCGGGAAATCAAGGGGTTGGGGGCGCGTGTTTACGCGCCCTTTACTTTTGGCCGGGGTGCCCCCACCCCCATCCCCTCCCCACGAGGGGGAGGGGAGGCGCTTGGGTTTCGGGCGTAGCGAAGGTTACAGCGCGATCTGGGTGACGGCGCGGGCGACAGCGCAGACGATGTCGCGGGCATAGGCGGGATCAGTGGTCTGGTCCGAGGCGCGGTGGTAGTTCGGATTGCCGTCGGCGGCGGGCTCGGTCGCGAGGTTCGCAAAGAAATCCTCGCTGGCCAGCACGGCGCCCCAGCCCTGCTGGTGGAAGGCCGCGTGGTCCGACCGGTTGATCGCCCCGTCATAGACGTTGCGGTCCGGCCCGCCCGAGGTGCTGGTGCCCTTGTAGATCTGCGCAGGCGCAAGACGGCCAAGTTCGGCGGCGGCGGTGGCGACGCGGTCGGCCAGGGGCACGCTGAGGTCGCGGATCGCGGGGTCGGTGTAGCCTGCGTGCAGTTCAAAGATGCGGTTGGCGTCGGAGTTGTAGCCCATCATGTCAGTGCAGATCACCGCCCGAACGGGTGCGCGGGCCGCCTTGAGCGCGGCGGCATAGGCCTTGGAGCCGATGAGGCCGGATTCCTCGGTGTTGAAGAAAGCGAAGCGGACCGTGTGGGTCAGCCGCCCGGCATAGGCGCGGAAGTGGCGGGCGAGGGACAGCACTGCGGCGAGGCCGGAGCCGTTGTCGTCGCGGCCCGGCGCGGGATGGGTCGCGGGGTTGTAGCCGGGCTCGAACCCGGCGGTGGAGTCGAGATGCGCGCCGACGATGACCAGACCGGCCCCGAAGCCGGGAAGGGGGCAGCGGCCTTTCCACCAGGCGAACCAGGGTTGCAGCTTTAGGACACGCTCGATCTCGGAACGGACGGTGGCATCGGGAAGCTCTTCCAGCCCGTCGAACAGGCCGCCTTGCGGCATCAGGCCGTCCAGACCCGGCAGCCATTGGTCGGGCGGCGGCAGCGGTCCGGCATCGCGCAGGATGCGCAGGTAACGCTCCAGGATGTCGGGGCGGATGCGCAGGCGGCCAAGGCCGGGCAAGTCGGCGATGATGTTGGAATGCGTCGCCCCGGCATGGACGAAATTGTGACGCCACGGGCAGTAGCCCATCGCGCGGAGGTCGGCGATCAGCGCGGTCTCGACGCGCTTGTTGTGGGGGTGGGCGGAGTGGCGCGAGACGATGGCCCCTGCGGCATCAAGGGGTGTCACGCCGGTGTAGCGGTCAAGATCGGCGGTGTAGCTGGCGGTGACGACCGAACAGCGCGGGCGGATGGTCGCAAGGATGCGCTTGATCTCGGGGTCAAGCTCCACCGCTTCCAGAATCTCGGGCAGCTTGCCGACATCGGGGACGGCGAAGGCGGCCGCTTCCGACAGAGCGGGCTGGAGAAGGCCGGGATCGGGAGCCAGGAATTCGGCATGGCCATGGCCGCCGTGCAGGTGGAACGCCTCGGCCGTCTCGCCGGGCTTGAGGGCGATGAGCACCTGACCGGGTTCGCTGTAAAGGATCGGGCGGCCCGCGAGAGCCTGGACGAGGTCGTCATGCTGGCCCGGTTCGCCGTCGATGCGCGCCCAGACGAGGTCATCGGTCGCGGGATCATAGGCGAGGGGGAAGACCGAGAGGCCGAGGCTTGCGGCGGCGGGCGGGGCCTTCGGCGCGACGAGGGCGATGAGCGCCCAACCTTCGGCAGAGGGCTGGAACTGCATCGGGATCGCGCCGGCGCTGATGGCGAAGCGGTGAAGGATGTCGCGTGGCCCTGCGATCCGGACGGCCGTCGGGGCTGCTCCCTGTACCAGCATCGGCAACAGCGCCGGATGCGCGGCAGGGGTGAAGCCTGCGGACCGGGCCTCGCCGCGCAAGCGGCGGTCGGCGGAGACGAGCGCCGTCGCCGGGTCGCCACCGGACAGGCCTGCGCCGCCGTATTCCAGGGGGCCAAGCGGCACGATGCGCAGCCCGCCCGGGGCAAAGCCTGCAAGCCCTGCGCCACCCTTCATCGCATCAAGGCCCGGGACAGCCAGGATCAGCTCGATCCCGGACAGGCCGGAGGCCGCGTCGTGCAACGCGGGGGCAAGATCGAGGCCAAGGAGGCGGTCCTCGTCTTCGCGCAAGGAGCCGCTGGTCTGGTCAAGAACGATGATGGCGCGGGTGATCGGGGTCATGGCGGGGCCTCCTGGGGGATCAAGGGGTTGGCGCGCCATAGCGCAGGCGCAGAAGCCGGGTGCCGCACCAGGTGCGCATGATCACGAACATGCGGTCGAACTGGGGATCGGTCAGCTCGGTCACGCCCGCAGCGCCAAGCGCGGTGGCGATATCGTCGACCGTGTTGGAATGGGCGACCACAAGGACAGTGCGTCCGGCGTGGTTGGCGCGGATCGCGGCGACAAGGGCTGCGGCGTCGGTGGCGTTGTAGAGCGTCGGCATCAGCCCCGCGCCCTGCGCTGCCGGGGTGCCGGTCTGACGCGAGCGCAGGGTGTCGGTCACGAAGACGGCGGACAGGGCCGCATCCTGCAACATCGAGGCCAGAAGTGCTGCCCGGGCCTGTCCGGCGGCGGTCAGGGCCGGGTCGGCCCCGGCCCCGCGTTCGGCATGGCGGACAAGGACGACCGTGGTGGTCCAGAGGAAGAGCGCGAACTTGCGCCGGATGGTTGCGGTGGGCGGGATGTCGTGGATCGGGATAAGCCCCGGCTCCGCTGTCGCGGACGGTGTCCTGGCCATGGTGCATGCCTTCGGGAAATGAGAGTCGGAGCGACAGGCCGGGACCGTATCGGCCCCGGCCCGGATCACCTGCGGTCAGTCGTCGAAGTCGATTTCCAGCCGCATGGTCTTGACGCCGCGCACCCCGGATTCGCCGTCATCGCCGCGCAGGATCTTCAGGATTTCCTCCATCGTCGGCTTGCGGGTGCGGAGCGGACGGTCGGGGATCTTGGGCGGCCAGTCCGGCGGGCCGTCCTTCGGCGGGTCATCGTCGTCCGGCTCGCCGGGGTCGTCATCCTCGCGGCTCTCCTTGGTGAAGACGAACTTGTAGCTCATTCCGCCCGAAACTTCGCCGTCGATCAGGGTGCGGATCTGGATCTCGTCGTCCTTCCGGTCGATCGACCGCTTGAGGGTGTCGGCGTCGAACTCCTTGCCGGGGGTCAGCACGAACAGGACCTTTTGCTGTGCGCGGGGACCAAGCTCGAACTTGCCGCCGGCTGGCGCCTTGATGGCAAGCTTCCACCCCAGCTTTTGCAGGAACTTCGGCAGGGTGATCTCGATCTTGACCTTGACCGTCTTCTTGAACGGGTTGCGGACCCAGATGAGGTGCTTGCCGAAGAGTTTCAGGATGTCGAGCAGGGTCGGCCGGACCGGGGTGATGTTGCGCTGGCCGATGTTGTTGTCGAAGGGCACGAAGCGGTGTTCGGGGATCGTGCCCTGGATCGTGGTGTCGTTGCCCGGGTCGCCGGTGGCGTGGGAAATGGCCATGAGACATTCGTGGCCGACGACGGTGGGAACAAAGCGGAACGGGCCGAGGATGACGCTGCCTCCGGGGGCAAGCGGCCCGGCGGCGGACAAGGTGGGCGTGTCCATCGCCGACCAGTCGTCAGGGAAGGCAAGGCCGGTGCCGGGCAGGGCGTGGTAGGCATCGACCCTGACATTCTGCGCCGGTTGCAGGCCCCGGTTCTTGACCCGGACATACATGTAGCTTCTGAAGCCGACGAGCGGGTTCTGGTGGGTGAGGCCTCCGTCAGGGCGGCGGCGGACCCACATGTCCTGGCAGGACCAGTGGTTCGGCTGGTACGTGTATTCGCCGTTGCGTCCGTCGTTGATGTAGACGTCCACGTCCGGCGGGTTGCCTTCGCGGTTCACCGTCGTCGGCTGGCCGGGAGCGGCTCCGGGCTGGAACAGGCCCTGCTTCTCGAACGCCCAGCGGATGACCTTGTGCAAGGCGCCGCCCGGGATGCCCTTGAACGACGGCGTCGTCCTGTCGGCTGTCTGCAGGTGGCCGACGAAGACCTCGGGGAACTGCGTTGTCGCGGCCATGAGGCCGATGGCCTTGAAGACCAGGAAAGCCGTGGTCTGGGCCGCACGCCGTTGCGTGGCAATCTGGGTCGCGTCCCCGCCGATCGACCGGTAGAAGCGGAAGAGCGTGGTGGAAAGCACCTGCTCGCCGCCATACTGGGTGTTCCAGCGCGGTCCGAACCAGGCCCAGCCATCAGCGATCTTGCGGTCGTGGCGGCGGTCGATGTTGACGCCCGCCCCGGTCCAGGGGAAGGTCATGAAGCGGTCCACGGCCTGCGAGCCGGGATCGTTCAGCACCGCGCCAAGTGTGTCTCCGGCGGAATGGGCGAAACCGAAGTTCGGGCTGTTGACGTGGTCCCAGAGGATCGCGTGCCCGAATTCGTGCCAGACCACGCGGTTGTCAGTGGCGATGCCGATGGTCTGGCCCGGCATCATCTTGCCGTAGAGGAACTCGCGCAGCCCGTTGCCCATGGCATTGCCCGGAGCCATGGCGTTCACGGCGTCCCCAAGCGCGCGGAAGTCGCAGGGCACCGGGAAGGTCGTGCCATTGAAGTAGGAGGCCACGTTGAAACCGTAATCCTCCATCGTGCGGAACAGCCGGTCGTTGTGGTGGTAGCAGTTGACCGCGTTGAACTCCTCGGTCTGGGCGTCGAAGTTGAACGCGCCGCCGGGTCCGGGAACGGTCGGCGCCGCCTGCACCGGGGCCTGCGTCTCGGCGATGCGCACATAGTTGCCGGACAAAGGCTGCGGAGAGGACGGGATCAGGCCGGCCATCGTGTGCGAGGAGCGGAACGGGTTCAGCACCGCGTTCGGCGAGGCGGCCGTCACAGCCGCGCCGGTCTGGGTCTGGGGATCGCGATCGAAGACCAGCCCGGTGGCGCAGGACACCAGCGCGCGAAGATAAAGCACATCGCCGCTTTTCGGCTCGACCAGCGCGCGCCAGTTGACCTGCGGCTGGCCCTTGCCCATCGCCGCCTGGAACAGCACTTCGTCGCAGATGTAATGCTTGCCCTTTTTCAGCCCCTTCAGCTTGGGCGCAGGCAGTTTGGGCAGCGCGACACCCGGCCCGCCGATGCAGCCATCGTGGTCGTGACTTTCCTCGCGCTCGTCCGGTTCATAGCGAAGGACGACCTGGCGCTCGATCCGGGCGTTGTCCATGTCGGGCAACTCGAAGCCCAGCATCTTGGCAAGCGCCGCGCGGCTGACCTTGCGGGTGCCGCCTTCGGCCCGGGCGTCGGGGTTCTCGACCTTGACCTCGGCATGCATCGAGGATTGCACGGATTCCAGCGCCATGCTGTCGCCGTCCATCTGCATCCCGAGCCGGGCACCGAAAACGTCGAGGCCCATCATCGTCTGCTGGTAGACCACGACCTTGGTGCCGGCGATGTCCTTTTCCGAATGGAATTCGGCCACCGGAGCATCGCCCGCACCTTCCAGGGCGAGGTCGCCGGACAGTTTGGTTCCCTCCAGGCCAAGGGTGGCCTGCATGGATTTCATGTAGTGGTCAGCCGCAAGCTGCGGCGTGGACAGAGTCGTGGCGCTTTCCAGTGTCGAGGGCGCTGGGGCCTGCACAAAGACGACTTCGCCATACTCGTTGCGAACAACGGTTTCGGCCATCGTGTGTCCTTTCTGAATGATCGGGCCTGAATGAACGGGCCCTGTCAGGTGGGCCAATGGGAATGGGATTTCGGGCCGGGAAATTCCGGCAGAGAGGATAGAATGCGGATCAGATCAGGGCGGCGGGGAAATCCGCAACTCCTGTGGTGAGCATAGCGGAATTCGCCGAGTCGGCCAAAGGTTCATTCAACCTGCGGCGGAACATGACGCATTATTCACGCTGGGTAGCGCACAAATGGGCTAGTATTCATGGAATTGTTACGGCGTTTGCCGGTTTTATTTCCGCGATTTCCCTTTTGCACTCTGGAGGTAGCCTGCCATGTCAGAGCTTTTTGGATTGCCGTTTCTGCGTGCGCTGATGACCGAGGCTGCGACCGGGGACGCCCGGTCGCTGTATGATCCCGACCGGCTGCGGTTTGCGCTGACCGTGCCTGCGGGCGGGGATGGTCGGGACCAGTTGCGCGCGCGCCTGGCCCTGCTGCTGATGTCGGACCGCTTTGTCCTGGAGCCCCTGTTCGACGATCCCGAACCGGGCGAGCCGGTGACCTATATTCTCGCCCCGCAGGGACTGGACCGGACGCTGCCGGAAGACGTGTTGTTCGGCATCGCGGCGGACTTGCGAACCGGGCTGGGCCTGATCGCCTGCGATCCCGACCTGGGGGCCACGGCCTATGTCGAGCCGCAGGAACAGACCCCATCGGCGACCGAAGGCGTGGTCCTGGACGCGACCTGCTGGGTAAAGGGCGCGGCTCCCGAGCCGAAGACCTGGGCGCTGGACACCGCGCGCGTGACCCAGGCCTGGGCGATGTCGCCGGGCAAGGGCAAGGGCATCATCGTCGCGCAGCCGGACACGGGTGTGACCAACCATGTCGAGTTTGCCGACACCACCTTTGACTTCACCAAGTCGCTGAACCTGGTGGAGGGCGGCACTCAGCCGACCGATCCCCTGTCGTCGGCCATGTCGAACCCGGGGCACGGGACGGGGACCGGGTCGGTCGTCGCCTCGGGCGAAGGGGGCAAGGTCAAAGGCTCGGCCCCGAAGGCGACGCTGGTGCCGATCCGCTGCATCAACGACGTGAAGATCTTCAACGGCGCGCCGGTCGCCAAAGCCATCGACCATGCGGTCAGGGTCGGGGCGCATGTGATTTCGATGAGCCTCGGCGGCTTCCCGAGTTTCGCCTTGCGCCAGGCCATCAAGCGGGCGATTGCCAGGGACGTGATCCTTTTGGCGGCTGCAGGGAACTGTGTCGGGCTGGTGGTCTGGCCCGCAGCCTACCCCGAGATGATCGCGGTCGCGGGCACGAACAAGGCGGACAAGAAGTGGAAGGGGTCGTCGCAGGGCGCGGCGGTCGACTTCTCGGCCCCGGCCGAGAATGTCTGGAAAGCCGTTGCGACCGATCCGGCGCAACCGAAAACCAAGATCGAAGGCGGGCAGGGCACGTCCTTTGCCACGGCCCTGAGCGCAGGGGTCGCGGCGCTGTGGCTTGGACATCACGGGCGCGCCAAGGTGGTCGCCGAAGCGCGGGTCCGGGGGCTCAGCGTGCAGGCCCTGTTCCGCACGGCCGTGCAGCAGACGGCGCGAAGGCCTGCGAACTTCCCGTCGGGTCTTGGCGCAGGGGTGATCGATGCCGAGGCGCTGTTGTCGCTGTCCTTGGCCGGGATCGCCTCGGCGGCCCCGGAGTCTGCGCTGGGGCCGGAGCCGAGCGGCGGGATCGAGGATGCGCTGACCCAGCTCTTCGGGCCGGGCCGGGTCGATCCCGAGTTCGACTGGACCGCGCACGGCCCCGAAGTGGCGGCGCTGGCGATTGCCGATGCGCG
The DNA here is from genome assembly GCA_040385165.1 of Pseudomonadota bacterium. Lineage (GTDB taxonomy): Bacteria > Pseudomonadota > Alphaproteobacteria > Rhodobacterales > Rhodobacteraceae > Tabrizicola. The sequence goes on from JAZKHX010000008.1 coordinate 269,418, forward strand.
TGCCGGGCGCGGATCGAAAGGGCCTGCGCGCGAGGCCCGGGCCTTCCGCCGCGCCTCGGCCGAGTTGGCGGATGCGGCGGCGGGCAGCCGGGATGCGCGTCTGGCCCAGCTTGCCCTGCGCGGCCGCCCGCCTGCGCCCGCGATCATCCTGCCCTCGCCAGTGGACGCGGGGCGGGTGGCGAGGGTGCTGTCGGGACTGGGCGCCCGGGCGACGCCGGGACTGTCACCCGAAGCCGCCGCGCGCATCGACCCCCGCGACGGACAGGCGCGGCTGGATGCGGCGGGACGGAAGGAGGCGCTGAAGCCCCTTCTCCGGCGGCTGGAAAAGAGCGCACAGACCCTGGACGTGGATCGGCTGGACCGGGATCTGGCGACGCTGCATGCCAGGGGCACCGCAGCGCGGCTGGGGGAAACCGCGATGGTGCAACTGGAGGCGCTGGTGTCGCTGACCGACCGGCCGTCGCTGGAAGTCAACCTTCGGACGACCCCGGACGGGCGCACGGTGCAAAGCGTCGATGTCTCGGAGCTTGATCCCGGCGGCTTTGCCGACCTCGTCGAGCTGGCGCGCCCGGGCCTTGAGGCCGGACCGCTCCAGGCGGTGGGTCGGATTGACGGCGACGGCATTCATCTTGGCACCGGCTTCGTGGTCGGGCCGGGGCTGGTGATGACCAACCGGCATGTGCTGGAGGAATTCGCAAGCCCTCTGCCCCGGGCGGAAAAGCCGAAACGCTGGCAGATGGTGCGGACGGCGACGGTGGACTTCTCCCCCTCGGGCAACGATCCGGCGCAGAAGTTCGCCGTGCAGGAGGTGGCCTTTGCCGGGCCGCAGCAGATCCAGCGGCTGCCGATCAGCTTTTCCAAGCTCGACATGGCCGTGCTGCGGGTCGAGACGGTGAACGGCGGGGGCATGGCGCTGCCCAAGCCGTTCCGGCTGAACCGGGATGCAGGCTGGCGCGGGCAGGACGCGAACCTGTTCGTGGTGGGCTTCCCCGCTCCGCCGAACGCGATCCCGCGCGACGAGCGCGGCGCGCTGCGCCATGACGTGATCGAGCGGCTGCGCGAGATCTTCGGGCTGAATTACCGGCGCAAGTATTTCAGCCCGGGGCTGGCCATGGCGGCGGCACAGGCTTTGGTCTTCGATCACGACGCGACGACGCTGGGCGGCAACTCGGGGTCGGTCGTGGGCGCATTGAGAGGGGATCTGGCGGCGGTCGGCCTGCATTTTGCGGGCGACTGGCTGCGGGCGAACCACGCGCATGACCTGGCGTCGGTGCGGGCGGCAAGCCCCGGCTTTGCGGCGCTGTTCCCATGACCGGGGCGGCCCTGAACCCAAGACGGGCGACCAGCCTGGCGCGCGGGATCAGGGGCAGCCGCATGGCCGTGGCTGCGGTCTACAACGGGATCGCGGCGCGGACGGGCAAGGAGCTGCCGGATTTCAAGACGGTGGCGCTGGGCCTGGACGATCCGGTCAGGGCCTTCACCCAGGCCCTGATGTCCGCCGCCAGCGCCGATCCGCCCTGGCACGGCGTCTTCCTGGCCGAGCTTGCCGCGCTGGGGCTGATCGACCCGGCCGCCTTGGCCGGGGACGCGGCGGGGCGCAACCCGGTCACTCTGCTGCCGCAGAACGACGATGGCTCCAGCCTCGACCCACAGGCCTTCACGCCAGAGATGATCGGCGTCCTCGAAGTCGCCGACCTGCTGAGCGCCTTCAACCTTGCGGCCCGCAGGCTGTGCCTGATCCGGGCAGGCGGCAAGCAGGGCACGGGATTCCTGATCGGGCCGCAGACCGTGCTGACCAACTGGCATGTCATGTCGAACCTGATCGATCCCGGGGCGGGGAAGGCCCGTGACGGCTCCGCAGGGCAGATTTCCGTCAGCTTCGAGACCCTGGCCGACAACCAGGGCCGCACCTGCCCGGTTGCCGGAGACTGGCTGGTGGGGTTCAGCCCGCTGGCCAAGGTCGCCTCCGATCCCCTGCCGCAGGCGGTCAGCCCGGATGGCACGTTCCTTGACTACTGTGCGATCCGCCTGCTGGGCGCGCCGGGGCGCGAGCGGGGGTGGTATGACCTGTCGCAGACCGGGGCACTGAACAACGAGTCCGATGCGTTCTTCGTCATCCAGCATCCCGCCGGGGTGGCGCAGCGGGCAGGTGTCGCGCGGGACACGGTGCCTGACGCCAACCCGGATTTCCTGCGCCACAAGGTCTGGACCGCCAGCGGGTCGTCGGGCGGCCTGTGCCTCGACCACAGGCTGACGCCGATCGGACTGCACCACGCGGCGGTTTCGCACCCGACCGAGAAGGATAAGGAGGGCAAGCCGAAGGTCGACTACAACCGGGCGATCCTCCTGTCCTCGATCCATGCGGCCCGGCCCGACCTGGGCAAGCCCGATCCGCAATATGACCGGATCCTGCGCCTGTCGGACGGCTCGGGCGGCGTGATCGGGCGGGACTCCTCGCAGGAATTCCTGCGCAGGATGGCGGCGGGCAAGGAGCCGCCGATCCTGATCGTCAAGGGCGACCGGCAAAGCGGCAAGAGCTTTACCACGGTGCTGCTGCGCGAGCTGTTTCCGTTCGACAGTTTCAGGATCATCCAGCTTTCGGCGAGCGACCTGAAGGCCGAGGCGATCGAACTTGCCCGGCTGATCCTGGAACAGGCCGGAAAGGACCCGGGCGAGATCGACGCGGCCTTCAAGCCCCTTGCGTCCCTGACAACCGGACCGGCAACCGTGGCCGATGTCCATGCCACGATGAAGGCCATGCTTCTGGGGATCGCCAGTGCAGGTCCGGTGCAGCCCTATACGCTGTGGCTGGTCATCGATCAGCTGGATGCAGTGGCCTTGCCAAGGATCGGCGCACGGTCGCTTCTGGACAAGATCTACGGCGATCCTGCGCTGCTGAGGGTCATGCGTATCGTCCTGATCGGACTGCCCGAAGTCCTGACCGGCGTCGACCCGAAGTGGACCTTCACCGAAAAGCTGGACGACCCGAACATCCTCAAGCTCGAAGATGTCGAGAAGTGCCTGTCGGGCCTGATGGTGGCTGCGGGGCTGGTGCCGGCGGTGGGGGAGACCCGGCGCCATTCGACAATGATGATCGGCGCGACCGGTGCGCTGGACCCGCAGGGCAGGCAAAGCTCGCAGCTGGCGGTGCTGTCCGGGTTGGTGTCGGGCGTCTACATGAAAGCGGTGGCAGCATGGAAGTGACCACCGACGACGATCTGATCCGGGCCGCGCTTCTGGGCGCGTTCGACCCGCGCGACCTGGTGGACATGGCCACTCCCGACGGCGGGAGCCGGTTGCGCGTGCTGGCCAAGGTCGCGACAGAAGTGCAGGTCGGGGACCGGTGGCTCTGGACCCTGACTCCCGACGCCCGGCGCGCCGGGCTGGCGCGGCTGCCCGGGCCGAAGGCGCGCGGCGCGCTGTTGCAGGGCCTGCCCGTCAGCACGGACGATGCGCTGGCCGAGGCGCTGCGCCTGGTGCTGAGCGGCGGAGGAGCGCCGCCTGTGGTCGCCCGGTTGCGCCGGTCCGCGCCCAAGGGCAAGGATCTCCCCGCGCTTCTGCAGCTGTTGCAGGCCGTGGACCTGTTGCGCAGCGCCGGGGTGGCGCTGGAGGGTTGGGCCGCGGTGCCCGACATCGACCGCCGCCTGAGGCGGGTCACGGTGCAGGCAGACAAGGCGATGGAAAGCCTGCAGATCCTGCCCCGGAAACTGCACGGGCGGCAGCGCGAGCTGAAGGCGTTTCTGGACTTTGCCAAGACGGGCGCGGTCGACAGTCCTGTGGTCACCGCCGCAACGGATCAGCCGCCGCCCACGGCGAATGCCCCGCCGACGGTGATCCTGTCGGGGCTTGGCGGCAGCGGGAAGTCGACCCTGCTGGAGGCCTTGCGGCGGCGGCTGGCCCGGGACCCGTCGATCCTGCAGGTGACCTTCGATCTGGATGAACCGGCCCTGCGCGCCGGGCATCGGGTGGCGCTGACGCAGGAACTGTTGCGCCAGATCGGCGAGGCGCGACCCGAGCTGGACGCGCGGCTGTCGGCCCTGCGCACCACCCTGCGGGGGGCGATTGCGCTGATGACCGAGGGCAGCGACCCCAGCCGCGAGGCCAGCGCGGTCGTTTCCAGCCTCGCGGACCTGAACGCGATCCTGATGGAGGAGGGCAAGGGCGACCCGATCAGCCTGATCCTGACCTTCGACACCTTTGAAGAGGCGGTGGCGCTGGGCGAGGGTCGGGTGCGGCTGATCGCGGACTGGATCGGTCTTGTCGGCGCGCATCGCCTGACCCCGCGGGTCATCCTGGCCGGTCGGGAAGCGGACACGCTGGCCCAGGAACCCCTGCCGGGGCTGGCGGTGCTGGGCTGGGTCCAGCTGGGCGATCTAGGGGTGCAGGCCGGTCGGGCACTGTTGCGTGACCGTTTCGAGGTCACCGGGGTAGACGCGGGCGATCTGGTGCCGAAGCTGGTCGAGACTTTCGGGTCAGATGCGCTGACGCTGATGATGCTGGCGCGCTTTGCGGCGTCGATCGGGAAGACCGGCAAGGCGTTGCAGAAGGACCTTGTCGCGCTGGCGCAGGACGAAGGGTCCGAGGTGCGCGAGAAGCTGGATGCCGAGATGCGGCAGACGTTCCTCTTCTCGCGCATCCTGAACCGGCTGCCGAAACCGGAGCTGCAGGCGCTGGCAAGCCCGGGGCTTGTGCTGCGGCAGGTGACGCCGCGGCTGATCCTTGAAGTGCTGGCCGGTCCCTGCGGCCTTCCCGGGACGCTGACGCTGGGCGATGCGGAGGCGCTGTTCAAGGATCTGGCGGCGATGGCCTGGCTGGTGAAGCCGGTTGCGGGTGTGGCGCTGGCGGTCGAGCATGTCCCGGCCCTGCGCCGCCGGATGCTGCCGCAGGTGCTGAAGGACGAAAGGGCAAAGGCGGTGGTGGCGGCGGCGGCGGGTTGGTATGCGGCCCGCGCGGCCGAGGGCGATGCGACGGCCGGGCTGGAGGCGATCTATTACCGCGCGCTGGGCGATCCGGACGCGCTGACCAGCGACCCGGAGGTCCTGCGCGCCTTGGCCGATCATCTCGGGCCCGCCATGGGCGATCTGACCTTTGCCCGCGACCGGATCCGCGACGCCGAAGGCAAGGTGTTGAGCCATGCGGCGGTGGCAGGACTGAAGGGCGCAGAGGTCCAGAAACGCGCCCGCGACCGGCGGCGGAAGTTCCAGTTGTCCGAAGGCATGGAAAGCGCGGTGATCGAAGAGGCGGACCGGGCCATGCTGAACGCGAACGAGCCGATGTCGCCGGACCTGGTCATGGCCTCGTTCGCGGCACTGGACATTCCGCTTGCGGTGTCAGTGGCCCCAAAGCTCGTGCGGCGGCTGCTGGATTCACTGACTGATACAGCGGCGCCGGTGACTGACTACGGCGAGATGACGTCCGACGACCTGCAGGGCCTGTCGGTTGCCGCCCTGCAAGCTGCGACGGCCTGCCTGTCGCCGGAGGCCAGGCCCGACGCGCGGGCCGCTTTGCGCGGGGCGGTGCAGAAGTGGCTCGCCGACCGGACGCGTCGGGTGGCGCTGGTCGCAGGCTACGCCAGCGCGTTGCAGCAGTCGAACCAGCTTTGGCCCGCCAGACTGGCGGCCGTGCTGGTCCTGTCCATGGCGAACGAGGAGGCTCTGGACCGTCTGGGCGAACCGGTGGCGACGGCCGTGCGCGAGATGGCGAAGTCCTCGCACAGCCCCTTTGCCTGGCGGGCGCTGCGGCTGGTCGGGCCGTTGCCCGGGGACGCCACCCTGAAGGGCATCGCGCTGGCCTATCTTGCGCCCGAGGTGCTGCCCGTTCTGGCGCGCGGTCTGGCCAGTGGCTATTCGCAGACCATTTCGGATCTGTTCAGGGGGATCATGGCGGCGGGCGCAGCCGCCTCGGTCAGCGACCACAACCGCGTGGACGCCGGGCTTTATCGGGAAGAAATTGTCCTGACGACCGTATTGCAGGTCGTGGCAAGCCTGCCCGCGGCGCTTCCCGGACGATTGCCGGAGTTCCATGGGGCCTTCCGCGTGATCCTGGGTGGCAGCGATCTGGACAGCGCGGCGGTGCGGGAGGCGGTCATGATCGTGGCGCGGTTCGTGCCCTGGTGGCCAAAGGAGCTTGGGCCCGAAGCCTTTGCCGAAGCGCCGTTCAGTCCGACGCTGATCTCCTCCCTGATCGACACGGCGGACCGTTGCGGGCGGCTGCCGGACCTCGCGGCGGCGCTGGCGCGGCAGAAGGGGGCCCCCTTGCCCTGCATCCGGCTTTCGGCGCTGATCGAGGCTGCGGTTGCGCATTACCGCCGCGCCGCGGGGGGGGCGGAGGGCTAAGGACCGTTGCGCGGCAGGCTGGCAGGCCGGCCGTTCCAGGTGCCGGACAGACTGCGGGCCTCGTCGGCGCGGCTGTGGCGATAGGCAAGCTGACCGGACTGCGCGCCGGAGACGACAAGGTCGAGGGTCAGGGCATCTGTGCCGTCGTCCAGCGTTGCATCGGATCCGGTGCCGTCCACGACAAGGTCAGGCCAGAAGCGGCAGCCGGCAAAGCGGTAATCGGTGCCCGCGTCGGTCGGCTCGGCCTCAAGCATGCCGCCGAAAGGGCAGCCGAAGGCCGCGGGATGGCTGGCATCCCAGGAGGCAAGCGGGATCAGGGCGTCGATTTCGGTTTCGACCGCACGGGCGACAGTGAAGGCATCGGCCATCTGCGCGGGGTCGGTGAGGGTCAGGGGCACATACTCCGCCATCGGGTCCTGTTCGCAGACCTGTTCGCGCGCGGCGGGCAGCGTGCCGTCGTAAAGCAGGGCCTGGACGATGGTGTCGGGGCAGGCAAAGCCCCGGCCCCAGATCACATGCGACCCGCCCTGCATGAAGACGCCATAGGCGTTGCGGGCATTGTCCAGCACGGACCAGGCCATCGATATCGGCGTGATCGGGTCGTGGTCGCCGTTCAGAAGCAGGGTCGGCCAGTCGCCCCCGGCATAGGGCGCGGGGCGGGCACCTGCCCCCTGTTGCGGCCAGTAGGCACAGGCCAGCCGCTCCATGTAATAGGCCCGCAGGAGGCGCGGAGCGTCGGGAGCGAAGGCGCGCGCCTCATCCAGGATGCGTCGGGCGCGTTCGTCGGGCGTGCCCGTGCCGCTGTCGTAATCGGTGCAGGTGATCGCGTAATAGGCCGCGCCGAACCAGCCGGGATCCTCGAGTCCCATCTCGGTTTCGGGGTCGATATACATGTTGACGTACCCCAGTTGCAGCATCGGCACGAGGTTGCCGCGAGCGGCGGCGGCAAGGGTGCGCAGGAATTCGGCCCGGCCCTCGGGGGAATAGAGTGCATAGAAGGCATTGGATTCCAGAAGGTTGGTGGTCAGTATCCGCGTCGATACCGTGCCATCGGCCAGCTGGTAGGGCACCTGAACCGGCGCCGCGGCCACGCGCCGGGCGAGGTCGTCATAGGCCTGCGCGGCCCCCACCGTCATGTCGGCGGCGCAGGCGGGAATCGTGTCGCAGAGCGCGAGAGTCTCGGCCAGAAGCGCCTCGGCAGCCAGGGTGTAGCGCCGGTAGAAGCCCTCGGCGGAAAGGTTCAGATCGACGACGCCGTCCAGGATCACGCCCTGCACCGCATCGGGAAACTGCGTGGCATAGGCCTGGGCCAGCTGGGTGCCGTAGCTTTCCCCGTAAAGCCAGACCTTCGGTGCGCCGATCATCTGGCGGAACAGTTCGGAATCGCGGATCGCCTGGTCGGTGGTGACCACCGGCAGAAGTGCATCGGCGTCGAGTTCGGACGTGCAGGCGCTGACGAAGTCCCGGGCCGTCGCCATCATCGCCTCGGGGTCGTCCAGCGACTCCGGTGCGGTGTCGAACCTGGCCTGGGCACCGGGGCAGGACAGCCCGTGAACGGGTCCGGTCCCGCGTTGGTCGACGAAAACGATGTCCATCGTCTCGGCAAGGCTGGGGTCGAAGGCGGCGAGATAGCTCTCGGCCGAGGCAAGGCCCGAGCCGCCTGGACCGCCGACGAAGTAGAACAGGATTCCCTTGCTTTCCTGCGTCGCGAACGAGAGGGCAAACGTGATGTCGAGTGTCTTGCCGGGATCGTTGGCCCGGTGGTCAAGCGGCACCGTCAACGTGGTGCAGGACAGGCTGCTCATCTCGCAGGGAAAGAGGTCAAGGCCCGAACTGGCATCCTTGAGCGACGTTTCGGAAAGGGCGGGACTGGCAAGGAGCGCAAGAAGCAGGACGGCGTGGCGCATCGGGGCCTTTCGGTCGGCGGGGAACATGCAGGCGGCCGGGCCGGCCGGGAGAAACCGCAGGCTATTGCGCCGCGCGGAATTGTCCAAGGGCTTTGCGCGGGGCGCGTGCGACTTCGGCGCGGGCAACGACTTCGTCCTGCGCCGTGCCGGGTCGAAGCTGCGGCCGGACGCCTGCACGTTCGCTGGCATGTCCCGGCACCAGGATGCGCGGGGGCGGGGGCGGGGCAGCCGTGCGCTGTCGCGGCGACGCCTGAGCGACACGGACAGAGGCGCCTGGCTGACCTCAGCCGAGGGGCGGCAGGCCCGTGGCGGCGCGCAGATCGGGGGCGCGGATATCCAGCTCCTGCCCGGCCCAGGGATCGGCGGCGGGGGTGCAAAGCCAGGTGACGACGCGGGCGGGATCCTCTGCGGAGGCAAGACTTTCGCGCGGCAGTTTCGAGACCGGATTGATCCCCGACGCGCGGATCGTCGCCTGCATGTCGGTGTCGACCACCCCCGGGGCAAAGCCGAAGACGCGGATGCCCTGATCGCCGTATTCCATGTGGACCGAGCGCGTCAGCATCGCGAGGCCCGCCTTGCCGGCGCAATAGGCCGACCAGCCCTCTTGCGGGCGGTGCGCGGCACCCGAGGAAATATTGACGATGGTCCCGCCGCCGTTGGCAACCATCTGCGCCAATGCGCGTTGGGTGGCATGGAAGACGGCGATGAGGTTTGTGTCGATGCTGCTGGCCCAGGCCTCGGCCGAAATGTCGAGGATGCGGCCGATGGGGCCGATCACGGCGGCGTTGTTGATCAGGATGTCGAAGCCCCGGTCCATGAGCGTCGCCATGGCGATGCGGTCGGTCATGTCGGCGTGGTGGCCGGTGGCGCGGATGTCCCCAAGCTCGCGCTGGGCGGCGGCGATCCTGGCGGCACTGCGGGCGGTGAAGTGGACCTCGGCCCCGGCCAGGGCCAGGGCGCGAACGGTGGCAAGGCCGATCCCGCGGTTGCCGCCGGTGACAAGGACGGTCTTGCCGGACAGGGTCATGGGCGGGCTCCTTCTGCACGTGCGATGATGTAACGGCGGCGGGGGTTCGCTGTCCACCGGGCAGGACGGGTTGACGCTGGCCCCGGACGGGGTCAAGGGTCGGGGCCAAAGCGGAGGTGCGGGTGCACAAGGTTATTCTGGTTCTCCTTCTGCTTTCGGGCTGCGCCGCGCGGGGCGAGTTCACCAAGGCCCCGGCGGGGCTGGCAGGAGGCACGCCGGAGACGATCTTCGTCGGCACGACGCGGGAGGATGGGCCCGATGGCTTTGGCTTTGAACGGGCCGAGGCGGCGAGTTTCCTGCGCTATGACGTGGCGATACCCCCAGACCGCGAGCCGGGAGAGGTGAACTGGCCGCCGAAAACTCGGAAGCCGGATGCCAGACGCGATTTCCTGACGCTGGATGAACGGCGGTTCGGTTCGCCGGAGGAGTTCAGCACGGCGCTGCGGTCGGCGATGAAGCTGAGAGGCCAGACCGACGCGATCATCTATGTCCACGGCTTCAACAACACCATGGCGGAAGGCGTCTACCGGGTTGCGCAGATGCATTACGATCTCGACGTTCCGGGCGTGGCGGTGCAGTACGCCTGGCCCTCGCGCGGGTCGGCGCTGGGTTATGTCTATGACCGCGATTCGGTTCTGTTCGCACGGTCCGGTCTTGTCGATCTTCTGGACCAGGTCGAGGCTGCCGGCGCGGAGAACATCGTGATCGTGGCGCATTCGATGGGGGCTTTCCTGACGATGGAGGCGCTGCGTCAGGTGGTGTTGCGCGAAGGGCAAGGGGCGCTGGACCGGGTGTCGGGCGTGGTGCTGATCGCGCCCGATCTTGATCTGGACGTGTTCCGCTCGCAGGCGAAGGACATCGGCGAGCTGCCCCAGCCCTTCGTGATTTTCGGCAGCTCGCGGGACCGGATCCTGAACATTTCGGCGACGATCTCGGGCAGCGGTGACCGGCTGGGCAACATGGAGGGTATTGCCGAGATCTCGGATCTGAAGGTCACCTATCTGGACACGGCCGCCTACAACACAGGGGCGGGGCATCTGAACCTGGGCGAGAACCCCGCGCTGTTGAAGCTGTTCGGCGGCATCGTCGGGATCGACCAGGCCTTCCGGACCGATGCACGGTCCCGGGTCGGGCTTTTGCCGGGACTGGTGCTGACGGTCCGGAACGCGACCGAGGTCGTGCTGGCTCCGGTGGGCGCGATTGCGGTGGGACGGACCCGGACGACCCGGCCCTGACGACTCCTTTCGGCAATCCCTCCTCGTTCGACTTCGTCTCCTTGTCGGAGGACCCGGGCGAGGAGTGACGACATCATCGACGAACCGCTATCGCCTGCGCAGGTAGACGTAATACGCCCCGCCGCCGCCGTGTTTCAGATGCGCCTCGCTGACTTGCAGCACCGCCGGTCCGAGGGGGGGCAGGTGCAGCCAGTGCGGGACCTGGTGGCGCAGGGCACCGATGCGCTGCGGGATCGGGCCGGTATCGTCGCGGCGTTTGCCCTTGCCGGTGATGACCAGGACAAGGCGCAGGCCCTGGGATTGGGCGTTCAGGATGAAGCGGATCAGTTCGGGATGCGCCTCGGCCAGCGTCAAGCCGTGCAGGTCGATGCGCGCCTCGGGCGTGAGCTTGCCCCGGGTCATCTTCGCATGTGTTCCGGCATCCATGCGCACCGGAGCCTGATCGAGAAGGTCGGGCAAGGCGGGGGCAAGGTCGCGGCGTTCCGGGCTGCGGTGGCGTTCCCCCAGCAGGAAATGCGACAGCCGGGGCTTGGCATGGATCAGCGGAGCGGGGGCCGGCGGCGCAGGGTCCGGCTGCGCGGATGCGGCGGTCGGGTGGGAAGCCCGGGGCGGCAAGGGGCTGTGCAGGGCGCGTACGGTCCGCGCGACGCTGCGCCAGAGGTCCTGCTCCTCGGGTGAAAGGGACCGGCGGCGGGCCATCGGGGTCAGCCGTCTTCCAGCATCGCGAAAGCGCGGTCGATTGGCAAAAGCAGGACCATCCGCCCGCCGTCCCTGACGGTCCCGGCTGCGTCACCTGCCCTGGTGCCCGTGCCGAAGAAGATGTCGGCGCGCTGCATGCCTCTGATCGCGCCGCCGGTGTCCTGCGCGACCATCAGGCTGCGGATCGGCGCATTCCCGTCCTTTTCGATCCAGACCGGCGCCCCGAGCGGAGCGAATTCCGGATCGATGGCCACGGAGCGCATCGCCGTGATCGACCGGCCCATCGCGCCGATCGGACCGTCCTCCGGATTGAGCGTTCCGATCTTGCGAAAGAAGACATAGGACGGGTTGGTGTCCAGAAGTTCGCGCCCGGAGGCGGGATTGCTGCGGACGAAGTTGGCGATTTCCGGGGCGGAGACCTGGTCCAGCGTATGCGTTCCGCGGCGGATCAGCTCCTTGCCGACGGATCTGTAGGCATGGCCGTTCTTGCCGGCAAAGCCCACGCGGATGACGGAGCCATCGCTCAACCGGATCCGGCCCGAGCCCTGGACCTGAAGGAAATAGACGTCCACCGGATCGTCCAGCCAGGCCAGTTCCAGCCCCCGCCCGGAAATTGCCCCGGCCTCGATGGCCGCGCGGGTGTGATAGGCGACGCCGTCGACCAGGTCGGGTGGACGGCGGTAGATCGGGTATTTGAAGCGCGCCGTGCGGGTGGGCGAGCCTTCGAGTTCGGGCTCGAAATAGCCGGTGAAAAGCGCGGGGGGTTCGCCCACGACGACGGGCTTGAAGAACAGCTCGAAAAAGCTGCGGGCCGAGGCGCGGTCCTTCGGCACGTCGGCCGCCAATGCACAGATCGGCTGCCAGTCGGGCGCGTCGATCAGGTCGCAGGTGGCAAGGAAGGACACAAGCCCGGCCACATGGTCGTCGTCCATCCAGCCGTCAAGCGCGTCGAAATCCAGCACCTCGGCCCGGGGCGAGGTCGCGGTCATCAGCGCAACCGAAACCGTGGCGATGGCAAGGGCGGCGCGCATCCCAAGGGGTCAGTCGCCGGTCGCGACCAACTGCCAGTTCGGGTCGTCCGACCCCATCTGGCGGGCGAAGGTCCAGATGTCGCGCGTCTTCTTCACTTCGCGCGGGGAACCTTCGACGATCTCTCCGGCCTTGTTGCGCACGACATAGGTCTGGTCGGCCACGAAGCGGACGGCGATTTCGGCAAAACGGCTTTCGGCGGTGTAGGTCGCGTCGTGCAGGGTCAGTTCCTTGATGCCAAGGAAGCTCGCCTCGATGGTCAGTCCGTCAGCTTCGCGCTGGGCGATGGCCTCGGCGAAGCTGGCCTCGACATCGTCGGACAGGAAGGGGCGGATGCGGTCAAGCTCGCCCTTCTCGAACGCGGTCAGGATCATCTCGTAGGCACCGCGGGCGCCTTGCAGGAAGGGGCCGACGGAGAACGCGGGTTCGGCCTTCTTCATCTCGGCCAGCGCGCGGGCGGCGTCCGACCCCTCGGCGACATGGTCGGTGATGTCGCGATCGGGCCCGCCTTCGATCACCTCGAAGTCGCGGCGGACGCGCGGACGGACGTCTTCCAGCGGGATCGGCGGCTTTTCAAAGCCGTCGCGGGTGCCCAGCACGGACCGCAGCTTGAGGATGAGAAAGATCGCGATCCCGGCAAGGACCAGGAGCTGGATCAAGGAGCCGTTCATTACTGACCTCTGAGCCTTAGGAGTTCCGTTGGAATGGGCACGGTTTGACCCTATGTAGGGTGGGGGCCTGCCGAAGTCTACCACGAGGACGGAAGATCGGACGGGTGGAGAATGACGATGTGGATCATCCTTGCGATTCTGGCTTTGCCTTTGGTCGAGATTGCGCTTTTCGTGACCCTTGGGGGCAGTATCGGCCTGTGGCTGACGCTGGCCTGGGTGCTGTTGACCGGTGTCGTCGGAGTGCTGATCCTGAGAACCCTGTCGGTGTCCGGAGCGATCCGGGGGCGGCAGGAATTCGTGGAGGGCTTCCGCGGCCGGGTGGCCGAGGACCCGCTGTCGCCGATGGCGCATCAGGCGCTGATCGGGGCGGCAGCGGTGCTGCTGATCCTGCCGGGGTTCTTTACCGATGCCATGGGACTGCTGCTGCTGGTGCCTTTCGTCCGGACGATCCTGATCCGTCTCGCGGCGCGCCGGATGCAGGGGGTGATGGTGGTCCGGCAGACCTTCGGCGAGACAGACGACCCCTACGAGCGTGGGGCCAATGACGACCGGCTGAACTGACGCCGCCACCCTGCTCCGGCTCAGGGTCGGGGGATTGAGCGCATCAGGCGAAGCTGCGGATCGTGGCAATGGCCCCGTCCAGCGCCTTGCCCTCTTCGTCCTTCAGCGCCGCCTCGCGCAGGCGGCGCGCCCAGTCGGCGGCATCCTCGCGGTCCTTGACCAGGGCGATGGCGGACAGGACGCGGTCGAACTTCGACAGGCCCCGGGCGTGGGTGTCCGAGTAGCCCTTGACCAGTCGGCGGCAGCGGATGACCTCGACGGCAAGGTCGTAGTTCTGCGGCAGGTAGGACAGGGCGGTCTTCAGCCAGGCTTCCAGATGCGCGGTCTCGGTCGCGTGGCGCAGGGATTTCAGCCGCCAGCCTTTCAGCCCGCCAAGGACATGCAGCATCAGGAAGCCGTGCAAGGTATCGGTGCGCAGGCGGCGGCCCTTGTTGAAAAGGCGGTCGATCAGCGCCATGCGGCGGGGGTTCGCGGCCCAGCGTGCGCCGAGGCGGGCGGGAAGGAGGGAGACGATCTCCTCGGCCCGAGGGTGGAAGAATTCGGTGACGTTGAGGACGTTCTGGTCTTGCGCGCCCATCTCTGCCGCGATGCGGGTCATCCGGGCGGCGCGGGTCTTCTCGTCGGCGACGCGGATGATGTCGTCGTAGGCCATGGCGTTGGCGATGTGCTTTGCCGCTTCGCGGGTCAGGTCGAAGGGCGCGTGGTCCTGCGCAAGGATGCTGTCGAGCCGGTCGAGGTAGTTGCGGCCATAAGCGAGGTTCTGGAATTCGACGACCTTCTTCAGGCCGGGGCGGGCGAGGTCGGCAACGTTCGGCGTGTAGTTGTCGATGCGGGTGCTGAGGGCGGTCCATTCGGCGAGGAGTTTCGCGGGGCCCTTGGCGGCATTGCTGGGTTTGGGCTTGGGAGGGGCAGCTTGTGGGGTGCCGTTGCGGGCGGCCTCATAGCCAGCGGCGAAGGCTTGCAACGAGGGTTGCACCCCCTTGCCACCCTTGGCGATGGCAGCTTCGAACGCAGCGCGCGGGAAGGGGAGGGCTTCGGAGGCGGCGAGGGCTCCGAAGAGGCTGGCCGAGATGACGGAGCCTTGGGTCAGGGCCAGCGCGTCGAAGTCGGCGGCGATGACGCGGCGGGCGGCGATGTCGGCTGCGGCAAGGACCTCGGCCCCGTTGGCGATGCCGTCGCCGGGGACGGTCTTTTCGCTGACGGCCAGCATCCGGTGGGTCGAGGTGATGAGCGTGGTGCGGTCGGGCGTGACGAAGCCGCGGATGATGGCGCGGCCGGCCTCCATCAGCTCGGCAGTGATCATCACGTCGACGTCGCCGGCGGCGGGCATCAGGGAGAAGACCGGGGTGTCACGCGCCAAGGGGGCCATTTCGACATAGTAGACGGTCGCGCCGGTGCGTTGCGCGACGCCGGCGACGCTGGTGGCTTGCGCGGCGTAGCCGTTCGCGCGCGCGAGATCCTCGATCCAGCCGGTGAGGACACCACCGCCCTGGCCGCCGACGGCGAGGAGGGCAAGCTTGATGATGCCTCGTGTCGCGGGGTCGGCGGGTCGGGGCATGAAGCTGGGGCGGGCAGTCATTCGGCGGGTCCGAAGGTCAGGCGGCGGGCGTCGCGGCGGCGTTGCAGCCAGTGGATGATGCGGCTGCGGATTGTCGCGCGGGCGCGTTCCCACCGGCCCGGGTTATGGATCACGTCGGCGCGGTAGAACGAGGGGCAGAGGATCGCGGCGTCGGCGACCTCGCCGCAGTTGCCGCAGCCGACGCAGGACTGGTCGATGGATGCCACGGGGTCGTCGCGCAGCGGGTCATCGAGGCGTTTCAGCGACAGCGACGGGCAGCCGGAGAGGCGGATGCAGGCGTGGTCGCCGGTGCAGATGCTCTCGTCCACGCCGAAGCGGGGGGCCTCGACCCGACGGCCTTGCTTGATCGCCTGTTGCGTCAAGGGCTTCTCGCGGCGCTGCTTGTTCAGCATGCATTCCGAGGAGGCGACGATGACCTTGGGGCCTTTGGTGGGCGTGGTCAGCGCCTCGCGGATGGTGTCGCGCATCTTTGCCACGTCATAGGTGCGGTCGATCTGGCGGACCCAGGTGATGCCGATGCCGTTCAGCGCCTTGGCGATGGGGTTCTTCGTGGCCTTGGAGGCATTGTCGGCGCGGGAGGACATGACGTCCTGCCCGCCGGTCGCGGCGGAGTAGAAGTTGTCGACGATGATCGCCACGCCGTCGGACTTGTTGAAGGCCATGTTGGTGAAGCTGGAGGACAGGCCGTTGTGCCAGAACCCGCCGTCGCCGATGATCGCGATCGGGCGCTTTTCGCCGCCGCCGTCGAAGGCGCCGTTGGCGGCGGGGCCAAGGCCGTAGCCCATGGTGGCGCCGCCGATCTCGAACGGGGGAAGGCTGGCAAAGAGGTGGCAGCCGATGTCGGCGGCGATCTGGTGCTTGCCAAGCTCCTTCTCCACCAGCTTCATCGCGGCGAAGATCGGGCGTTCGGGGCAGCCGGTGCAGAAGCCGGGCGGCCGGATCGGGACGGTTTTCGTCAGGTCGGGGATGGCCGGGCGGTCCACGTTCGGCGCACGGACGGCAGCGGGGAGCATGTCGGGGGCGGCCTGTTTCAGGAAGCCTTCGACGGCGGTCAGCATCACCGCTCCGGTGTATTCCCCGGCCATCGGGAACAGGCCCTTGCCGTGGAGTTTTACCTGTGACCCGGCGCGGTAGAGGAAGCTGCCAAGCTGGGTTTCGATGAATTCGGGCTGGCCTTCCTCGACGATCAGGACGTGGTCCTTGCCGGTGCAGAAGTCGAGGAACTCGGAGGAGATCAGCGGGTAAGTGACGTTCAACACATAGATCGGCAGGTCCGTCGCGCCGTAGATGTCGGCGAGGCCAAGGCGTTGCAGCGCGCGGATCAGGCCGTTGTACATGCCGCCCTGCACGACGATGCCAAGGGGGGCGTCCTTCGGGCCGAAGACCTCGTTCAGGCCGCGGTCGCGGATGAAGGCCTCGGCGGCGGGCCAGCGGTTCTTCACCTTGTCCTGTTCATGGGCATAGGACATCGGCGGCAGCACGACGCGGTTGAAGTCGCTGCGGGGGTTGGAGAGGGCGTCGCGCACGGTCAGCTTCGGGCGCTGGTTGTCGCGGGCGGTGAACTGGCCGGTGACGTGGCAGGACCGGATGCGGACCATCAGCATGACGGGGGTGTTCGACGCCTCGGACAGATCGAACCCGTCCGACACCGCCTTGACGATGGAGGGCAGGTTGGGGCGCGGGTCCAGAAGCCACATCTGCGCCTTCATGGCGAAGGGGTGGGTGCGTTCCTGCATGATCGAGGAGCCTTCGCCGTAATCTTCGCCCACGATCACCAAGGCCCCCCCGGTGACGCCGGAGGAGGATAGGTTGGCCAGCGCGTCCGAGGCGACGTTGACGCCGACAGGGCCCTTGAAGGTGACCGCGCCACGGATCGGGTAGTGGACGGACGCGGCCAGCATCGCGGCGGCGGCGGCCTCGTTGGCGTTGGCCTCATACCGGACGCCGAGGTCGGTCAGCAGCTCCTCGGCATCGGCAAGCACGTCCATCAGGTGACTGATCGGCGCGCCTTGGTAGCCGCCGACGTAGCCCACGCCGGATTCGAGAAGCGCCTTGGTGATGGCGAGGATGCCTTCGCCGGTGAAGGTCTGTCCTGCGCCTAGTTTGAGGTCTTCGACTTGTGCCTTGAAGCTGCGTTCGGCCATGTCAGATCTCGTGCTTGCGGATGTTCAGAAGCATCTTCTGCAGGGTGGCGACGAAGGCCTGGCGTTCGGCAGCGGGGATGTCGCGGAACATGCGCTCCTGGGCTTCGTGCATGTGGGGCCAGAGGGTCTGGAACACCGCACGGCCAGCGTCGGTGATGGTGACGCGCGTGGCGCGGCTGTCGTCGGGGTCGGTCTGACGAACGATCAGGCCGTCCGCTTGCAGCTGGTCCAGCGCGCGGGACAGGGTGGATTGCTCGGTGACGGTGTAGACGGCGAGTTCGCCGATCAGGGGGGCCTCGACAACCGACAGGACGGCCAGCGCGCGGGCTTTGGGGGTGGTCAGGCCAAGGCCCGCCAGTTCCTCGTGGAAACCGGCGTTGTAGCGGCCCATGATGCGGTTCATCAGGTAGGGCGCGAAGTTGGTCAGGCCGATGTCAGCCAAGTCCCGGGCGGCGCCGTCCAACGGTCAGGTCCGGGGAACGAGGGCGAGCGCCCGGATCGGCGATCCGGTGCCGTTCTGGATCTTCAGCGGGGCGGCGATCAGGATCGCGCCTTTGGCGGGCAGTTTTGACAGGTTGGCAAGGCTGGCAAGGCCGTAACGGTTGTGCTTGTGCAAAAGGTTGTGCGCCGGGAAGGGCGGGGTCATGCCGCCCGCCTGCCCTGCGTCAGTGCCGATGCACTGCGACCCCCAGCCGACGATGCCCTTGTCGATCAGGTGCTGGATGACCTCAGGCGTAGGGCCGGGGGTGTGGGGGCCGGTGGCGTCGGCGTTCAGGAACAGGCCCTCGTCATGGGCGCGGGCGTCCCAGTCGGACCGCAGGACAACCCATTCGCCCTTGCCGATGGGGCCGTGCTTGGCCTCCCACGCGGTGACGTGGTCGACGGTCAGCAGGAAATCGGGGTTCGCGGCACATTCGGCGCTGAAGTCCAGCACGTTGACCGGGGCGACAAGGCGCTGGACCGGCAGGGTGTCGGTGTATCCGTCGGCATAGTCCCTGCCGGTGATCCAGTGGTGCGGGGCGTCGAAATGGGTGCCGGAGTGTTCACCAAGCTCCAGCCAGTTCCAGGCCCAGAACGGGCCGTCCTTGTCATACTCGCTGATCCGGTGGATCCTGATCGGCGGAGTGTCCCTGGCGAAATCCGGGGGCAGCTTCAGAAGCGGGGTTTCGGGGCCAAGCACGCCGGAGCAGTCCACCACCTCGATCGCGCCCGAGGCGATCATCGCGCCCAGTTCGGCCAGCAGGTTCGCCGTCATTGCGTCCTCCCCTTCGACCACGGGAGGCTAGACGCGATTAAATGCAAATGCAAATATCATGCAGAGTCGGGACGTCGCCTTTGTCCGGCCATTGGTCGGCGGCAGACCGAAGGTGTCGCAGACTGCCATTGCGGCGGCGGCCCCGGTGCAGCAAAGTCGGCGACGAATGGCGACAAGAGAACGCCCGCCAATGGTAGGGAGGCGCAATGCGATACCACACCCCAACAAGTTTTTCCGACGCAGCAAAGATCGCGGCCGGCACGTCTGGAACCATGCGGTTTCTTGCCGGAGGGACCGATGTTCTGGTGCAGATGCGCGCCGGGATGGTGCAGCCGGACGACCTGATCGACCTGAAGCACATTCCGGGCGTGGACAGGATCGAGCCGACGCCGGAAGGTGGCTGGCGGATCGGCATTGCGGTGCCGGGCATCGTGATGGGCGGGCATGCGGCACTGGTGGCTGACTGGCCGGGGGTGGTCGAGGGGATGAACCTTGTCGGCTCGACCCAGGTGCAGGGCAGGGCGACGCTGGCGGGGAACCTGTGCAACGGCTCGCCTGCCGCCGATTCGGTGCCGGGGCTGATTGCGGCTGGCGCTACGGTGACGGTGACGGGGCCGAACGGCAGCCGCGACATCCCGGTGGAGCAGGTTCCGGCGGGTCCGGGGCGGACCCATCTGGCGAAAGGTGAGGTGATCTCGGCGGTCACGCTGCCGCCGCGGGGCAAGAACGGGGGCGACTGCTATCTGCGCTTCATCCCGCGGACCGAGATGGACATTGCCGTCGTCGGCTGCGCGGTGAACCTGCGGCTGGAGGGTGACAGGATCGTCGAGGCTCGGGTTGCATTGGGGGCGGTCGCGCCGACGGTTCTTCTGTCCGAAGCTTGCGCCAAGACGATCATCGGCACCACGCTGGACGATGCGGCTTTGGCGGCTTTGGCCAAGGCGGCCGAGGGCGCGGCGAAACCGATCTCGGACAAGCGCGGGACCAAGGAATTCCGGATCGACGTGGCGGGGGTTCTCGCCCGCCGGGCGGCGAAGATCGCCTATGACCGGGCGAAAGGATTGAAAGCATGAGCAAGATTCACGTCACCACCACCGTCAACGGCGACACAGTCGAGTTCCTGGCGGAGCCGCGCGAAACGCTGCTGGACGCGCTGCGCAACCAGTTGGACCTGACCGGCACCAAGGAAGGCTGCGGCACCGGCGACTGCGGAGCCTGCTCGGTCACCGTGGACGGGACCTTGGTCTGTTCCTGCCTGATGCTGGCGGCCGAGGCCAACGGCAAGCGGGTGGAAACCATCGAGGGCATGGCCAAGGAAGAGTTGCACCCCCTCCAGCGCAAGTTCATCGAACATGCGGCCTTGCAGTGCGGCTTCTGCACGCCGGGCATTCTGGTGGCCGCGAAGGCATTGCTGGAACGGAACCCGGACCCGACGGATACCGAGGTGCGCTATTGGCTGGCGGGAAACCTCTGCCGCTGCACGGGGTACGACAAGATCATCCGCGCCGTGCAAGACGCGGCTGCGGAGATGCGTCAGGAACATCGGGGGGCTGCGTGATGGCACGGGATGATGTGAAGACCGGATACAAGCTGATCGGCACCCGCCCCAACCGCCCGGACGGGCTGGACAAGGTGACGGGCAGGGCACGTTATGGTGCGGATTTCTCGCTGCCGGGAATGCTGCATGCCGCCGTGGTGCGGTCGCCCCATGCCCATGCGCGGATCGTGAAGATCGACGCCTCCAAGGCCTTGGCGCTGGACGGGGTGAAGGCCGTGGTCACGCGGGCCGACCTGCCAACAGGGCTGACGGGCGAGGACCTGAACCTGCAGGACAACACGCTGGCCGGAGAGAAGGCGCTTTACGACGGGCATGCGGTCGCGGCGGTTGCGGCGACCTCGGCCCTGCTGGCGCAGGACGCGGCGCGGCTGATCGAGGTGACCTACGAGGTCCTGCCGCATGTCACGGATGTCGACGCCGCAATGGCCCCCGGCGCGCCGGTGATCCGCGAAGGCGTGGCGGACTATTCGGTGCCGGAGGGCATGCACGGCAACGTCGCCCGCTACATGGAGTTCGGGCATGGCGACGTCGAGGCGGGCTTTGCGGCTGCCGACATCGTGCGCGCGCATACCTACAAGACCGAGGCCACGCATCAGGGCTACATCGAACCCCACGCCGCCGTTGGCCAGTTGGGCGAGGATGGCCGGGGCGAGATGTGGGTTTGCACGCAGGGCCACTGGTACATCCGGCGGATGAGCGCGGCGGTGCTGGGGATCGAGGCGGCCAACCTGCGGGTGACCCCGTCCGAAATCGGCGGCGGGTTCGGCGGCAAGACCACGATCTTCATGGAGCCGCTGACGCTGGCCTTGTCGAAGAAGGCAGGCGGGCGGCCGGTCAAACTGGTGATGAGCCGGTCCGAAGTGCTGCGGGCGACGGGCCCGACGGCCTCGGCGTCGATGGACGTGAAGATCGGGATGAAGAAGGACGGCACGATCACCGCCGGTCAGGTCTACTTCCGCATGCAGGGCGGGGCTTTCCCGGGCATGTCCCCCATCGGCGAGGCGCTGCCCTGCGCCTTTGCCTGCTACGACATTCCTGCGCTGAAGCACGAGGCGGTGGAAGTGATCGCCAACCGTCCGAAAGCGGCGGCCTATCGCGCGCCCGGCTCGCCGATGGCGGCCTTCGCGGTGGAAAGCATGGTCGACGAGATGTGCCGCGAGCTGAAGCTGGACCCGATCGAGGTCCGGCTGAAGAACGGCGCGACCAACGGGTCGAAGTCGAGCTACGGCCCGGTCTACACCATGATCGGCCTGAAAGAGACGCTGGAGGCCGCGAAGGCGCATCCGAACTACAAGGTCGCGCTGGGACCGAACCAGGGGCGGGGCGTCGCCTCGGGCTTCTGGTTCAACCATGGCGGCGAAACCTCGGTCACGCTGGCGGTGGGCGAGGATGGCACGGCGACGGTGATGATCGGCACGCCGGACATCGGCGGCAGCCGGGCCTCAATCGGGCTGATGGTCGCGGAAACGCTGGGGATTCCGTATGAGAACGTCCGGGTGAACGTGGTCGAAACCGGCGCTCTTGGCGTCAATGAGCCGACCCACGGCAGCCGGGCGACATTCGCCAGCGGCAAGGCGGCGGTCGAGGCTGCGCGACAGGCGATGGCCGAGATGTGCCGCCGGGCTGCGGCGGACTGGGGCATCGACGCCGACGCGGTCGAATGGAAGGACGGCGCGGCCCATCCCGCCGGGCCGAACGCGGGCAAGTTCCCACCGATGAGCATCGGCGAGATCGGCGGCAAGATGGGCTCCACCGGCGGGCCGATCTCGGGCCACCACGAGGTGACGGCGGGCGGCTACGGGGCCAGCTTCGGCACCCATGTCGTCGATGTGGAGGTCGACCCGGAGACGGGGCGGACCACGGTGCTGCGCTATCTGGTGGTGCAGGATGCGGGGACGGCGATCCACCCGGCCTATGTCGAGGGCCAGTATCAGGGCGGGGCGGCGCAGGGCATCGGCTGGGCGCTGAACGAGGAATACGTCTACGGCGCCGACGGTCGGTTGCAGAACCCGATCTTCCTTGACTACCGCATCCCGGTTGCCAGCGACCTGCCGATGATCGACACGGTCATCGTCGAGGTCCCGAACCCCGGCCACCCCTACGGCGTGCGCGGCGTGGGCGAGACGGGGATCACCCCGCCCTTGCCCGCCATTGCTGCGGCCATCGCGGGGGCAACCGGCGCTCGGATCCGCAGTCTGCCCTGCACGCCGCCCAAGGTGCTGGCAGCGATCAAGGCCAACCGGGCGTAATGGCGAAGGTCCATCTCTGGGCCAGCCTGCGGCGGTTCGCCGAGGGCCATGAGGTGGTCGAGGTGGAGGCTGCGACGGTCGGACAGATGATGGACGCGCTGGAACGGGCGCATCCGGGTCTGGCGCCTGCGATCAAGGCGGGGCTGTCGGTGGCGGTGGACGGCGAGGTGATCGCCAACAACCGCGCGGCCCCTGTCAAGCCCGACAGCGAGGTCTTCCTGCTGCAGCGGCTGAAGGGCGGATAGCGCCTGCCGTCCAAATCGGGCACGCGCCCAAGACCCGGGCCAAGGTTGCCGAAACCCTCGGTCCCCGCGCGGAAGGTCAGCGCAGCAGGTCCAGCACTTCCAGCGAAGGATACCCGTCCGGCACCAGCCCCCGGGCCGTCTGGAAGGCCTTCACGGCGGCCACCGTCTTTGGCCCCATCCGGCCATCGACGCCGCCCGCATCGAACCCGGCCTTGGTCAGCAGGTCCTGCAACTCCCGCCGCTCCTCCAGCGTCAGCGCCCGCAGCTCGCGTGGCCAGCCCGACTGGATCGCCGGCCCCCCCCGCAGCCGGTCCGACAAGGACCCGATCGCCACCACATAGGCGTCCGCCGTGTTGTATGTCTCGATCACCTGGAAGTTCGGCCAGATCAGGAACGCCGCCCCCCGATGCCCCCCCGGCAAGAGGATCGACCCGGGCCCGTGGTCCGGCAGGTCCTCGCCGAAGACCGTCCGCACTCCCATCGCCTGCCACTCGGCCACAGGCTTCACCACCCGCTCGGTCGTCTGGTCATAGTCGAAGCCTTCGGGCAGGCGCACCTCCACCCCCCAGGGCTGCCCCTTCGTCCAGCCCCAGTTCCGCAGGTAGTTGGCTGTCGAGGCCAGCGCGTCCGCCGGATCATCCCCCCACAGGTTCTTCTTCCCGTCCCCGTCGAAATCGACCGCGAACTTCTCCCAGCTCGACGGCATGAACTGCGTGTGCCCGCTCGCCCCCGCCCAGGACCCGGAAAACTGCTCGACATGCCCGTCCTGCACGATCTTCAAAGCCGCGATCAGCTCTGCCTCGAAGAACGCCCCCCGTCGCCCTTCATAGGCCAGCGTCGCCAGCGACCCCAGCACCGGCAGATCGCCCCGATAGGTCCCGTAGGCGCTTTCCAGCCCCCAGACTGCCGCGACAACCTCCTTTTCCACCCCATACTCGGCTTCGATCCGCTCCAGAAGGTCGCGGTTGCGTGCCACCGCCTTCAGCCCCAGCGCCACCCGGTCCTCCGACACGGCGGTATCCAGGTAATCCCAGATCGTCTTGGAAAACTCGTTCTGGGTCCGGTCGCGCTCCACGACCTTCGGATCGAACGCCACCCCCCGCAGCGCGGCATCAAAGGTCGCGGCCGCCACCCCCGCCTCCAGCGCCCGGGGCCGGAACTCCTGCACCCATGCCTCCAACCCGGCCTGAGACCCCATCTTCTCCTCCACCCCCGCCACCGGATCGGGCAGGATCGTCTGCGCTTCAGCTACGGAAAGTCCCAGCACCACAGCTATCACACCCATCAAGACGCGCATCTTGCTCCATCCGACCGCAAGCATTTGATTCAAATTGCGCTTGCTCTTTTCCCAAATACTCCACTGGAGGTCTGGAGGGTGTGAAACCCTCCAGTCCGTCATCTCCGCTTGCGCACCAGCCGCCGTTTTGCCGCCGCCTGCGCGGGCTTGCGCGGGCTGTATTTTCCCCCGGACCGCCGCGAGGGCCGCATCACCGCCCCGTCGACCGACAGCAGGTCCAGGATCAGCCCGCCCGTCACCGGCACCGCCTCGGCCAGCCGCACCATGACCTTCTGCCCGATCCCCAGCACCAGCCCGGTTTCCGACCCCATCAGGGTCTGGCTGCCCTCGTCATAGTTGAAATACTCGCGCCCCAGCGCGCGGACCGGGATCAGCCCGTCCGCCCCGGTCTCGTCCAGCCGGACAAAGACTCCGAACCGCTGCACACCCGAAATCCGCCCGGCAAACTCCGCCCCGACCCGGTCCGCCAGATAGGCCGCGAGATAGCGGTCGTTGGTATCCCGCTCTGCCGCCATGCTCCGCCGCTCGGCTTCCGAGATCAGCTTGCCCGTCTCCTCCAGGTTCTCCTCGTCCCACGGGCTCAGCCCGTCCCCGCCTGTTTTGGGGCCCCACCCGTGGCCCGAGATCAGCGCGCGATGCACGATCAGGTCGGAATAGCGCCGGATCGGACTGGTGAAATGGGCATAATTCTTCAACGCCAACCCGAAATGCCCGAAATTCTCCGGGTGGTAATAGGCCTGGGTCATCGACCGCAGGGTCGACAGGTTGATCAGCTCGTCGAACTCCGTCCCCTGCGCCTGCGCCAGAAGCCGGTTCAGGTGTCTGGTCTGCAACACCTGCCCCTTGGCCAGCGTCATCCCCGCGCCCTCGGCCACCTCGCGCAAGCCTTCCAGCTTCAGCGGCGAGGGTTCCTCATGCACCCGGAACAGCAGCGGCCGCTTCAGCCGGATCAGCTCTTCCGCAGCGGCGACATTGGCGAGGATCATCATCTCCTCGATCAGCTTGTGCGCCTCCAGCCGCTCCTTGAACGCGACTGAGGCGACACGGCCCTGATCGTCCAGCTCGATCTTCCGCTCCGGCAATTCCAGATCCAGCGGCTGCCGCGTCTCGCGCGCCCGCTGCAAGGCCGCATAGGCGGCATAGAGCGGTTTCAGCACCGGCTCGACCAGGGGCTCGGTCTTCTCGTCCGGCGACCCATCCACCGCTGCCTGCACCTGCGCGTAATGCAATGAGGCCACCGACCGCATCATCCCCCGCACGAAACGGTGGCTCCGCTTGTGCCCCTGCGCGTCGATCACCATCCGCACCGCCAGGCAGGCCCGGTCCACCCCTTCGTGCAACGAACACAGGTCGCCCGACAGGATGTCCGGCAGCATCGGCACCACGCGGTCGGGGAAATAGGTCGAGTTCCCCCGCCGCCGCGCCTCGCGGTCCAGCGCGCTTCCGGGGGTCACGAAATGCGCCACATCGGCAATCGCGACCCAGATCACGAAGCCGCCGGGGTTGCCCGCGTCGGTATCGACTTCCGCCAGCACCGCGTCGTCACGGTCCCGCGCATCGACCGGATCGATGGTGACCAGCGGCAACGCGCGCAGGTCTTCGCGCCCCTTCATGCCGACCGGTTCGGCACGGTCGGCCTCGGCAATCACCGCATCGGGGAACACATCCGGGATGCCGTGCTGGTGAATGGCGATCAGGCTCGCCGCCCGTGGCCCCGCCGGATCGCCCAGCCGGGCCACCACGCGCGCCGCAGGCAATCCCAGACGCCGCGCGCCCACGGCTTCGGCCTCGACCAGTTCGCCGTCCTTCGCGCCCATCGTCATGTCGGGCGACACGCGCCATTCCTTGTCGCTGCCCTTTTCGACCGGCTGTATCCGTCCGCCCTCGGCATTCGCCCGGAACACCCCCAGCACCTTCGCCGGGTTCGACCCCAGCTTGCGGATCAGCCGCGCCTCATAGGCGTAGTCGTCCAGGTCCACCTTCGCCAACCGCGCAAGGATCCGGTCCCCCGCCCCCAGCGCCGGATCGCCCTTCTTCGCGATGATCAGGATGCGTGGGCTGTCATCCACTCCCTCCTCCAGCGGCCTGGCGTAAAGGTCGCCCTGCGCATCCGGCGGCAGGACCTGCAGCACCGCGACCGGAGGCAGCACCCCCTTCTCAAGGAAGCGACGGCCGGATTTCTCCACCACCCCTTCGCTTTCCAGCTCGCGCAGGATGGCTTTCAGCTCGATCCGCGCATCGCCCTTGATGCCGAAGGCCTTGGCAATGTCACGCTTGGCCGCAAGGCCGGGGTTCTGCGAAATCCACTGACGGATTTCATCCTTGGAGGGCAAAGCTTTCATGCCCCTGACCTAGCACGCCGCCAGGCCCAAGACTACCCGACCCGTATTTGCCCTTTTCCAAATACTCACCTTCGGCCCGAGCCTCTTTGCGTGCTTCACGCAAAGAGGCGAGACAAAAGACCTGCGCGTCAGCGCTCCGCTTGGCAGCCGCCGGTCACAAGGCGCGACGCATGTGACGATGCGGGATGCCCGCGTCCAGGAATTCCTCGCCTTCGATCACAAAGCCCAGCTTTTCGTAAAAGCCCGTCGCATGGCTCTGCGACCCCAGATAGGCCTCGGTCACGCCCGGAATCCGTCCCAACTCCTCCAGCGCCGCCCCGATCAGCGCCGCGCCAAGGCCCGTGCCGCGCACTTCCGGCAGCACGCAGACCCGGCCGATCTTGCCGACCTCGCCCTTGACCAGCAGCCGCGCCGTCCCGACCGGACAGGCACCGTCCCAGGCCAGAAGATGGACCGCCCTGCCGTCCAGCCCGTCAACCTCATCGGCCTCGCTGACGCCCTGTTCGTCGATGAAGACAACGCGGCGCAGGGCCTGGCAGGTCGGGACGTCGTCGGTCACTTCGATTTTCAGGGCATCGGGAAGGCTCATGCGAAATACTCCCGCAGGATGCGGCCATAGATCGCCTTCAGCTGCTGGATATGCGCGATTTCCACCCGCTCGTCGACCTGGTGCATGGTCTTGCCGACCAGCCCGAACTCGATCACCGGGCAATGGTCCTTGACGAACCGCGCATCCGACGTCCCCCCGCTGGTCGAGGCGACCGGCTTCTTCCCCGTCTCGGCCTGCACCGCCTTGGCCACCAGCGCCGACAACTCGCCCGGCGGGGTCAGGAAGGCCTCTCCCGAGACCGAGATCTTCAGCCCGATTTCCACCCCCGTCGCCTCGGCCACCGCTTCGGCCTCGTGCCGCAGCCAGGCCGAAAGCGTGTCGCCCGAATGGGTGTCGTTGAAGCGGAGGTTGACCCGCGCCATCGCCTTGGCCGGGATCACGTTCCCCGCCGGGTTGCCGCAGTCGATCGTGGTGATCGCCAGTGTCGAGGGGTCGAAATGTGCCGTGCCCCGGTCAAGCGGTTCCGCCTCCAGCCGCGACAGAAGCCTGACCAGCGCCGACAGCGGGTTCTTCGCGCGGTGCGGATAGGCCGAATGCCCCTGCACGCCCTCGACCCGGATGTCGCAGGTCAGCGACCCGCGCCGACCGATCTTCATCATCTCGCCCATCGCCGTCGGGCAGGTCGGCTCGCCGACCAGACAATGCGTCATCCGCTCGCCGTTGAAGGCCATCCAGTCCAGGATCGCGACCGTGCCATCGCGACCCTCGCCTTCTTCATCTCCGGTGATCGCCAGGATCACCGCTCCATCCGGAGGCGTTTCGCGCACGAAATCCATTGCCGCCGCGACAAAGGCCGCGACGCCCGACTTCATGTCGCAGGCGCCCCGGCCATACATCACGCCATCCTTCACCTCGGCCCCGAACGGATCGTGTTTCCAGGCCGCCGCATCGCCCACCGGGACCACGTCGGTATGCCCGTTGAACCCGAAGGCCTTGTTGGCCCCCTGCTTGCCCCAGCGCGCGTAAAGGTTGGCGATTCCGCCCCGGTCCACGCGCGAACAGGCAAAGCCCGCCGTGCCCAGAAGGTCGGCCAGAAGCGCAATCGCACCCCCTTCGACCGGGGTAACCGACGGGCAACGGATCAGCCTTGCGGTCAGGTCCACGGGGTCTACGGGGTCGAAGGGCATCATCAGGTCCTGAATGCAGTGCCAGCGATAGCTATCTGCTTGCCTCCGGTCCTGCAACCATAAGGCGTGCGGGCGGGATCAGTCGAAAAACGGCGTGATCTCTGCCACGATGACCGAGTTTTCCTTCAGCGCCCGTTCCATCAGGAACCGTTCCTCGTCGTCGATCTCTTCGCCCGCTTTCAGCCGTTCATCCAGCGTGCCAAGGCCCTGGACCTCAAGGGGAGCCATTTCGGCCTCCTTCAGGATCGCGACCGTCTCGCGCACCGCTTCCGCCTCGTCGACGCCCGAGGCATAGCACAGAAGCGCAGCCCCCGTGGCCTTCGGCGGCAAGCCGTCGCCGTCCTTGCGGCCGACCTCGACGATCAGCGAATAGACCTGCTGCGGCCGCTTGGGTTTGCCCCCGTCCGCGCTTCCGTCCGCTGCCTGATCCACCATCCGCCCGGCCCCCGATTTTTTCGCCTCCCGAAGTGGCGGGCGAAAGCCGCTTTGTCAATCGCATCCGCCCCCGGGGCCGATCCGCGGCATTTTAGACATCCTGGCCGGACCCGTTAACCGTTCTCAAGCCGTTCTCGCCGACCTTCGGTCCGGTATTCAGGGTCGAAGGCGTGCCATGGTCAACGCAACGAAACTTCCGGTCGACACCACCGCCGGGGCCGACAAGATGGCCGATGCGATGTTCGGCCCCGGCATCAAGGTGGTGAACGCGACCTATGCCGGCGACCCGAACTCGGCCGGCATCTTCACCAAGGGCGACACCATCGCGCCCGATGCGACGCCTGCCGATTCCGGGGTGATCCTCTCGACCGGCAGGGCGGGCAATTTCACCAACGCAAAGGGCGAAGCGAACCAGACCGCCGCCCGGACGACTGACACCAACGGCGTCGACGGCGATGCCGATCTGGACGCCATTGCCGGAGGCAGGACTTACGACGGCGCGATCTTTCAGGCCGATTTCATTCCCGACGGCTCGACCCTGACGATGCAGATCACCTTCTCGTCCGAGGAATACCTGGAATATGTCGGCTCTGGCTTCAATGACGCGGTCGGCGTCTGGGTCAATGGCGAAAAGGCCCTGCTTACGGTCGGCGACGGCGACATCTCGATCGACAACATCAACCCGACCCGAAATGGCAACCTGTATGTCGACAATGCCAAGGACCAGTTCAACACCGAAATGGACGGCTTCACCGTCACGTTGACACTGAAGGCGACCGTCAAGGCCGGTGAGGTCAACCATATCAAGATCGGCATCGCCGATGGCGGCGACGCGGCCTATGACAGCAATCTTCTGATTGCCGCCGACTCGGTCCAGACCGCCGTCGTGGCGGTCGGGGACAGCTTCACGATCGGCCTCGGGGACACGACCGTCGTTGACCTGACCGGAAACGACACCAACACCGGCGGCGGTACGCTGACCATTACCAAGATCAACGGCATCCCGGTCAAGGCGGGCGACCACATCATCCTGCCCTCGGGGCTGGAGATCGTGGTGAATGGCGATGGGACGATCACTGTCGTCGCCGATCCCGACGACACCGCCGGGCCGGAAAGCTTTTCGTATGAGGTGACGAACGGCGACGGCATCACCGATGTCGGCTTTGTCGATGGCGAGGTCGTGCCCTGTTTCGTGGCGGGCGCAAGGATCGACACCGCGCGCGGGCCTGTCCCGGTCGAGGATGTCGCTGTCGGCGATCTGGTCCTGACGCTGGACCACGGGCTGCGGCCCGTCCGGTGGCACGGGATGCGCGCGGTTCCAGCGGTCGGGTCGATGGCCCCGGTCCGCATCCCGGCGGGAGCTTTCGGCGATCATGGCGCGCTTTCCGTCTCGCCGCAGCACCGGCTGCACTTTTCCGGCTGGCGGGCCGAACTTTACGCGGGCGAGCCCGAGGTTCTGGTCACGGCGTTCCACCTTGTCCGCGCCGGTCGGCTTCGGCAGGCGGCGGACGGGGGCACGGTGATCTATCACCACCTCCTGTTCGATACGCACGAGATCATCCGTGCCGAAGGGCTGTGGAGCGAAAGCTACTACCCCGGCCCGGTCACGCTTGCCGGTCACGACCCCGCGGTGCAGGAGGAATTGCTGGCGCTGTTCCCCGACCTGGCGCGCAGCCCAGACAGCGGCTACGGCCCGTCCGCCCGGCCCGAAGTCCGGGCCGAGGTCGCAGCACTTCTGGTCGCGTGACGCGGCGGGTCAGGGGCAGCGCCGCAGCGGGTTGCCATTGTCATCCTCGATGGCCGCGAGGCCTTTGGGAACCAGCATCAGCATCATCCGTTTGGAGTAGCTCATGACCTCAGCATTGCACTGGGCCTCATACAGCACCCCCGACGTGCCGTTGACCGCCACCGGATTGGTCAGCAGACACGCACTTTGGACCCCGTAGAACACATCCTCCCGCACGGCCAGAGCGCCGCCGTCCGATCCGACCGACTGGCAATCCCAGCTCTCGGCTTCGGGCGCATCGGGACGGTAAACCCGGTCAAATGGCCCCGCAGCGGCCGAAGTCGCTGCAGCCAGAGCGATGAGGAATGCCGGAAATCTCCGTATGGTCAATCCCGCAGCAGGTCGTTGATGCTGGTCTTTGACCGGGTCTGCGCATCGACCTTCTTCACGATCACCGCGCAATAGAGGTTGATCCCACCCTTCGACGGCATCGAACCTGCCACGACCACCGACCCCGCCGGAACCTCGCCATACATCACCTCGCCGGTTTCGCGGTCGACGATCTTGGTCGATTTTCCGATGAAGACGCCCATCCCCAGCACGCTTCCCTCGCGGATGATGCAGCCTTCCACCACCTCGGACCGCGCCCCGATGAAACAGTTGTCCTCGATGATCGTCGGCCCGGCCTGCATCGGCTCCAGCACACCGCCGATCCCGACGCCGCCCGACAGATGCACGTTCTTGCCGATCTGCGCGCAGGACCCCACGGTGGCCCAGCCATCGACCATCGAGCCTTCATCGACATAGGCCCCGATGTTCACGAAGGACGGCATCAGCACCACGTTCCTGCCGATAAAGGCCGAGCGGCGGACAATGGATCCGGGAACCGCCCGGAACCCGGCGTTGCGCCAGTCAGCTTCGGTCCAGCCCTGCCATTTCGACGGCACCTTGTCCCACCAGTTCGACCCGCCGTTCGACCCCGGAATCTCGTACATGTCGGTCAGGCGGAACGACAGAAGGACGGCCTTCTTCGCCCACTGGTTCACATGCCAGTCGGCTCCGCGCTTCTCGGCCACCCGAAGCGATCCCGAATCCAGCGCCGACAGCGTCGCCTCGATGGCATCGCGCACCTCGCCCTTCGTGGCAGGCGAAATCCCGTCCCGGGCTTCCCAGGCGGCTTCGATGGCGGTCTCAAGGGCGGCGTTCGACATCAGGCATTCCCTTTTCGGTTGGTCACTGCGGCCCCGACCCTATAAGGCTGATCCTGTAGCCACGCAATCGAAGTGCCGCCCATGAAAGACGAACCCCGCAGCCATCCGTTCCGCGATTCGGTCGAGGATATCGCGGCCGCAAAGCGCATCCCCGACACGCCCCAGACCCGCGCGCCCGCCTATCGCCTGGCTTTCGCCGACCGCGACTTTCTCACGCGGGAGGAGTTGCGCCCGGTCCGGTTGCAGCTGGAGTTGCTGAAACCCCAGCTGATCATGGACGAACGCGGCATCGAATCGACCATCGTCATGTTCGGCGGTGCCCGCATTCCCGCCCCCGAACGCCGCGACACCGCGCGCACCAAGACCCTGGCCGAGCTGTCGCACTACTACGACGAGGCCCGCCGCTTTGCCCGGATCATGACCGAGCGCAGTCTGGAAACCTACGGGCGCGAGAACGTCATCTGCACCGGCGGCGGCCCCGGCGTGATGGAGGCCGGCAACCGCGGCGCGGACGAGGCCGGGGGGCAAAGCATCGGCCTCAACATCGTCTTGCCGCATGAACAGGCCCCGAACCCCTATGTGACACCGGACCTGTCGTTCAACTTCCACTATTTCGCGATCCGCAAGATGCACTTCCTGATGCGCGCCAAGGCCGTCTGCGTCTTCCCCGGCGGCTTCGGGACCATGGACGAGATGTTCGAGTCGCTCACCCTGATCCAGACCGGCCGGATGAAGCCGATCCCGTTCCTGCTGTTCGGGCGGGAGTGGTGGGAGAAGGTGATCAACTGGGCCCATCTGGCCGAGGCCGGGGTGATCTCGCCGGAAGACCTGTCGCTGTTCGCAATGGTCGAAACGGCGGAAGAGGCGGTCTCGGTGATTGACGGGTGGGTGATTCCGACCTGACGCTGGCGCGCACTGCGCTATTGCGCAGGTTCCCTCGCCGTCAGTCCCTTCAGCCAGACCGCCCCGTCACGGATCCCGCCCTTGATCAGGAACCCTGGTTCCAGCACTTCGGGGTGGGCTTCGGCCCAATCACGAAAGCGGTCATTGGTCACGATCCGAACGCCGAACTCACGGGCTGTCTCCAGAAGGTAGATGTCGGCCTGTGAACCTTTCGGTACTACCAGCACCTGCCGGGTCGCAAGGCCCAGAAGCCGGGCAAGCTCGCCATCATGAAGATAGCGACCCTGCAGCTTCCACCCGGCATTGGCATCGAAGACCACGCCCGGCACATAGCCTAGCTCCGTTAGCCGCAGGATTACGCTAGTCAGCGGCGCCAGGGCGGGAACGCCATCCTGCCAATGCATCACGTTCGATCCGTCGACCAGCACCCAGGCTTCGGGGGCGGGCGATCCCGCCTGCGCCCGACGCCGCCGGGTCCAGAGGATCAGGAACACCGCCAGTAGGGCCGCTGCAATCAACGCAACAAAAAGGGTCGAGCCGTTGGTCAATTCCACGGGGTCCAAATCGGTCTTGTCAGGGAAACCTAGCGTTGTTTCTCGCGATCTGCCAGGCCCGCCGTAGGGTGGGTGCCAACCCAACATTTCCGGACTGCTCCACGGCATGCGGTGGGTTTCACCCACCCTACGCCTCCCGAGTCGCCCGGTTTGGTTAATGCCTTTCAGCCCATACGCATTGAATACCGGATGAATACGCCGGTTCTGCCCTGAACGCGGCAGATTGACTGATCGTTCTCAGATACTTGGCCGGACCTTCGCCTCCCTCTCCCACCCGTCCAGAAACTCCACCCTCTCACAGCCCGCGAACCGCGCGAGGCGGTCCAGTTCTCTCTCCAGTTTCGCCTGCCGACCCTTGGTCAGCCTCACCTCTGCCTCCGGCCAGAACGCCTTGACCCGCAGCGCCCCGGCATCGCGGAAGGCTTTCACGTCGATCCGCCCGACCAGCCGGTCGCCCTCCAGCACCGGGAAGACGTAGTAGCCGTAAACCCGTTTCGGCTCGGGCACGAAGACCTCGATCCGGTAGAAGAAGCCGAACAGGAACTCCGCCCGGTTGCGGTCGCGCAAAGCCGGATCGAAGGGCGACAGGATGCGCAGGCGAGGGGTGGGTTCGGGCGGCGTCTCGACAAGAGTGTCAGGGAAAACGAACGACTTGCGACGTTGCCCTTGCGCGCCCTCGACCTCGGCCTCGATGATCTCCCCCCGTGCAAGGGCAGCCCGGCACCACTCCTTCGCGGCCTCTGGTCCCACGGCCTTCCAGTAGGCCGCGATCTCGCCCGAGGTGCCGAAGCCCAGATGCGTCAACGCGGTCCGGCAGGCCCAGTCGGCGACTTCCTCCACCGGCACTGGCGCGCGGTGGGCCTCGGGGATCACCCGCTCGGTCAGGTCGTAGATCTTGGCGAACCCCTCGCGCCGGGTGATCGCCAGCCGCCCGGTCCGCCACAGCCATTCCAGCGCGGTCTTCGACGGATGCCAGTCCCACCAGCCGCCGCGGCCCCGAACCTCGCCTTCGCCAACATCCGCTGTCCCCACCGGCCCGTCTTTTGCTATCCTGTTGAGAATACTGTCAAACTGCGCCTCATAGCCGTCGCGGAACCAGCTTTTCCAGTTTGCATGAAGCCGCTGTTCATCCCGCGCAAAGCGGTGTTGCCAGATCCCGTGCAACCGCACCGGCAGGATCGAGGCGTCATGTGTCCAATGCTCCCAAAGGCTGCGGTCGTCTTCAAGGAGCCGCTTCAGCGCAGGGGGGCGAAAGGACTGCCGCCGCGACCACAGGATCATGTCATGTGCCCGCGCGACCGTGTTGATGCTGTCCACCTGAACAAAGCCGATCCGGGCGATCAGGTCATGCAGGGCCTGGCCCGAGGCCGCACCGACAGACGGTTCTGCAAGGGCATGGCGGTCCAGGAAAAGGCGGCGGGCACGGGAGTTCGGGATCAGGTTCATCATCCCCAAGGCCTAACATTGCAGACTGTTTCGGCAAATGCTGGATTTGTGACCGCGAATGGGCGACTGGGTGGTTGCATCGCATGGCCCAGTCCCTACTATCCCTTTGTCTCCTGACACATTTTCCCGAACCCGTTTGGCCAGACCCAAACCGCCGAGGTCTGGGCCGGAAAGGACCCTGAAGCATTGCCCCACGAAACGCCCCTGATCGCCACCCTTGTCGCCGGTTTCGGACTGGCTTTTCTGTTCGGTCTTCTGGCGCTGCGCCTGAAACTGCCGCTGATCGCAGGCTACCTTCTGGCCGGAGTGGTCATCGGGCCGTTCACGCCCGGCTATGTCGCCGATCTGGGGCTTGCCGCCGAACTTGCCGAACTGGGAGTGATCCTGCTGATGTTCGGGGTCGGCCTGCATTTCTCGCCGCGTGACCTCATGGCGGTGAAGGCCCTGGCCGTGCCGGGCGCACTGGGCCAGATCGCCGTGGCGACGCTGTCGGGCATGGCGGTCGCCTGGGTCCTGGGCTGGAGCGTCGGGGCCGGCCTGATCTTCGGCATCGCCCTGTCCGTCGCTTCGACCGTCGTGCTGTTGCGCGCGTTGCAGGACCGCGAGCTGGTGCAGACCGAAAAGGGCCGTGTGGCCGTCGGCTGGCTGATCGTCGAAGACCTGGTGATGGTCCTCGCCCTCGTGCTGATCCCGCCCCTTGCCGGTCTTCTGGGCGGCACTGCCATGCCCGTCGCCGAAGAGGCCGAGATCGTGGCCGAGGTCGGCATCGGCATCGGACCCATCGCCGCCACGGTCCTGATAACGTTGGTGAAAGCCGCTGCCTTCGTCGCGCTGATGCTCGTCGTCGGCCGCCGCGTCATCCCCTGGGCCCTGCACTTCGTCGCCCACACCCGCTCGCGTGAGCTGTTCCGGCTCGCCGTCCTGGCCATTGCGCTGGGCGTCGCCTACGGTGCCTCATATTTCTTCGGCGTGTCCTTCGCGCTTGGCGCCTTCTTCGCGGGCATGGTGATGTCGTCCTCGACCCTGTCGCAGCAGGCCATGCGCGAGACTCTGCCGCTCCGCGACGCCTTTGCCGTGCTGTTCTTCGTCTCGGTCGGGATGCTGTTCAACCCCGGCATCCTGCTGTCGCAGCCGTTTGCCCTGCTCGCCACCGTCGCGATCATCATCGGCGTCAAGGCGGCGGCCGGGTTCTACCTCGTCAAACTTCTGGGCCATGGCCGCGAGATGGCGCTGACCATCGCGGCCAGCCTGGCGCAGATCGGCGAGTTCTCGTTCATCCTGATTTCCATGGGCGCCAGGCTGGATATTGTCCCGCCCGAGGCACGCGATCTGGTGGTGGCCGGGGCGATGATCTCGATCCTGGCGAACCCGCTGCTGTTTCATCTGCTGGACAAACGCGAAGCGCGCAAGGCCGTTGCTGCAACCACACCGTCGTTGTCCGGTGACTCCGAAGCGGGCAGCGAAGTCCCGGTCTCCGAGGTCAGACCGGACGCCCCGTCAGAAGTTTCGGAAGCTCGCCCGTCAACCCCGCCGCCTGACGCATGAAGCCTCGCCGCAGTCCTGGCAGGGCGTTCACCACGCCCATGCCAAGGTCGCGGCCCAGTCGCAGGATCGGATTGTCGCTGGAAAACACCCGGTTGACCGTGTCCATCCCCAGGGCCAGCGCCGTGGCATCGAACCGCCGCCAGAGCTGATATTCCCCCAGTGCTGCCGGGCTGCCCGGCTCCTCGCCACGCCTGCGGGCCAGGATCAGCACTTCGGCCAGGGCTGCCACGTCCCGCAGGCCAAGGTTAAGGCCTTGCCCCGCAATGGGGTGGACGCCATGCGCCGCATCGCCCACCAGAGCCACACGGGGCGCGATGAAGCGTTCTGCCAGTGACAGGGACAGGGGGTAGGTGAACCGTTCTCCGGCCAGGGCGATCTCGCCCAGGAAGTCGCCAAAACGGGGCCGCAGGGCTTCAAGATATGCGGCATCCGGCAGGGCCTGGATCGCGGTGGCGGTGTCGTCGGTCTCGCTCCAGACGATGCTGGAGTGGTGCCCACCCTTGAGCGGCAGGATCGCCAGCGGGCCCGAGGGCATGAAGAACTGCTGTGCGATGCCTTGGTGGTCGTTCTCGTGCCGTATCGCGGTGACCAGCGCGGTCTGGCCATAGCTCCAACCGACCCGCCGGATCCCGGCCCGCGCTGCGACGCCAGATCCACGCCCGTCGCAGCCGACCAGAAGACCGCCGGTCAGGGTCTTGCCAGAAGCAAGCGTCACCGTCACCCCCGAAGGTCCGACCTCTTGCGCCACGACCGTCTCGCCGGACAGAAGCGTGATCCCGGGCGCGGCCTGCATCGCTTGCAGGAAGGCCGCATAGAGGTGCCGGTCCTCCAGCATGTGCCCTACGGGGCCTTCCTCGATCTCGGCCGCATCGAAGTGCAGGAAGAAGGGCGCGGCGCCTTCGCCGGCCCGCCCGTCGCTGGCCTTGATCTCAAGCATCGGCTGCGCAGTGTCGGCCACCTGCGGCCAGACGCCGATCACCGTCAAGAGCCTGACCGAGGCAATCGCCAGCGCATAGGCGCGGCCGTCGAACCCGGCTTCAGCCCGGGCAGGGGCAGGGCGCGCGTCCACCACCGTCACCCGGAACCCGCCCTGCGCCAGTGCCAGCGCCAGCGCCGGGCCGTTCAGCCCCCCGCCCGCGATCAGGATGTCGGCGTCCGATGTCATCCGCCCTACATACCCCGCGCGGGCGGATTGTCCATGCGTCGCCGAGCCGCTACCCTTGCCGCAACATGGGGGAAAATATGTCGGGAACCTGGACGCACATGACCGCAGCCGACCTTGGCCGCGAGATCGGCAAGGGCCGTATCCACCCGGTCGAACTGACCGAGGCCTTCCTTGACCGGATCGAAAGCCACCCCCTTGCCCCCCGCATCTACGCCCGAACCACCCCCGCCCGCGCGCGGGGCGAAGCGATGGCCGCTGCCGCCCGCGCCAAGGCGGGCCTGCGCAAGGGGCTGCTCGATGGCGTGCCGATCAGCTGGAAGGACCTGTTCGACACCGCAGGTGTTGCGACCGAGGCGGGCTCGGCCCTTCTGAAAGGGCGGACCCCGGCCCGGGATGCCGAGGTGCTGGAAACCGCGACGCTGCAGGGGCTCGTCTGTCTGGGCAAGACGCATATGTCGGAACTGGCGTTCTCGGGCCTGGGGCTGAACCCGGTCACCGCCACGCCGCCGAACCTGAACGACGACAAGGCGGTGCCGGGCGGGTCCTCCTCGGGGGCCGCCGCCTCGGTGGCCTTCGGACTTGCACCCGCCGCCATCGGGTCGGATACCGGCGGGTCGGTGCGCGTTCCGGCGGCCTGGAATGACCTTGTCGGTCTCAAGACCAGCGTCGGCAGCCTGCCGATGGGCGGGACATTGCCCCTTTGCGAACGGTTCGACTCCATCGGCCCGCTCGCCCACTCGGTCGAGGATTGTGCGTTGCTGCTGCAGGGCCTTGGCGGCGGAGCCATGCCCGACCTCGCCGGCGCGACCCTGACAGATGTCCGCTTTGCCGTCCTTGAAACCGTCGCGCTCGACGACATCCGGGACCGCCCGGCGCGGGGCTTTGACGACGCCGTCGCGCGCCTTGCCCGTGCCGGGGCGACCGTCACCCGGCTCGCACTTCCCGAAGTTGCCGAGGCGATGGGACTTGCCGCCACCCTGGTAACCGCCGAGGCCTACGGTATCTGGCGCGACATCATCGAGCAGGCCCCGCAGAAGATGTTCCCGCGCATCCTTGAACGCTTCCGCACCGGTGCGAATGTTCAGGCGATGGATTATGTGGCGGGCTGGCGCAGGCTGGAAGCGATCCGCAAGGTCTGGGCCGAACGGACGGCTGCGTTCGACGCGGTCCTGTTGCCAACCTCGCCCATCCTTCCGCCGGAAGCCAACCGGCTGCTGACCGACGACGCCTACTACGTTACCGAAAACCTGCTTGCCATGCGCAATACGCGGGTCGGGAACATGCTTGGCGTCTGCGCGCTGACATTGCCCACCTCGCAGCCATCCTGCGGGATCAGCCTGATGGCTGGGCCGGGACAGGAAGCGCGGCTTCTGCGTTTGGGCACGGCAGCAGAACGCGCGCTGCGTTAGAGCCTGTGATAGGGCGATCCCGCCAGGATCGTCGCGGCGCGATACAGCTGTTCGGCCAGCATCACCCGCACCAGCATGTGCGGCCAGACCATGC
Source organism: Pseudomonadota bacterium (assembly GCA_040385165.1). GTDB lineage: Bacteria > Pseudomonadota > Alphaproteobacteria > Rhodobacterales > Rhodobacteraceae > Tabrizicola. The sequence continues at coordinate 307,776 of JAZKHX010000008.1, forward strand.
GGCCAAGGCTGATCACCAGATCGGCCCGGGCGCGCAAGGCAGGGTCCACCCCGTCAGCCCCCCCGATGACAAAGGCCGCGTCCTGCCGCCCGCCATCGCGCCAACCGGCCAGCACTTGCGCAAACTCGGGGCTGGACAGGGTCTTGCCGCGCTCATCCAGCACACACAACGCCGCACCTTCGGGGACAGTGCGGGCCAGAAGAATCGCTTCGGCCGCCATGCCGCCGCCCTTCCTGTCGTCGACCTCATGCTCGCTGACCGGGCCCAGCCCAAGAGGCCGCCCGGTCCGATCCAGCCGCTGCAGATAGTCATCCACCAACGCGCGCTCCGGCCCGGCCCGCAACCGGCCCACGGCGCAGAGGTGCAGCCGCATCAGGCCTTGGCAGCGAGCGTCGAACCCGCCGGAAGCCACATCTTTTCCAGCTGGTAGAAGTCGCGCACTTCGGGGCGGAAGACATGGACGATCACGTCGCCCGCGTCGATCAGCACCCAGTCGGCGGTCTCCTTGCCTTCCATGCGCACCGAGATCCGCAGCTCCTGCTTCAGCCGGTCCACCAGCTTTTCCGAGATCGCCGCCACCTGACGCGAGGACCGGCCTGAACAGATGACCATGTAATCGGCCACGTCCGACCGTCCGCGCAGGTCGATCTGGACGATGCCCTCGGCCTTGTCGTCGTCGACGGATTTCAGCACGAGGTCCAGAACGGCCTGCGAGGTCTGACCCTCGGCAAGCTCTTCGGCGAGTTTCGGGCGCGGACCGGTCGGAAGGCCGGTGGCGGGATCAGAATGCGACAGGACCAGGTCCTCCAAGGAAGCGCGGTCCACGTTGCCCCCGCGCCGGGCCTCCGGTTCAAGCCTAGCACCGCGACCGGGCAAGCTCAACCGAAGGCGGGCGGGTATCCCCTATTCCGCGCCTTGGCAAGGCTTGATCGCCGCCAGCACGTCCGCGCCGGAGAGGTCGGCAAGCGTGCCGTCTCCGTCCTGCCGGACGTGATGCTGGCGCGGCGCAGGATGCGGTCGCGCGAAACGGTCAGCAGAGCAACCGATCTCTCGTCGAAAAAGCAGCGTCTCCTGTCAGGGTTTCCGCCCCAGAACCTCGTCCTGATGCTGCCCCAACCGGGGCGCGGGCCGGTCCAGCGCCAGATCGGCGCCCGAAAAGCTCATCGGGCTGCGCACCCCCGGCAGGCCGTCCGGCGCAATCCGCATGCCCCGCGCCACGACTTGAGGGTCGGCGAAGACCGCGGCCAGATCGTTGATCGGCCCGGCGGGCACGCCTTCGGCTTCACAGGCGGCCAGAAGATCGGCCTTGGCCCAGGTCTTCGTCGCTGCCGTGATCCGGTCGGTCATCTCGGCCCGGTTGACGACGCGGTCGGCATTGCTCAGGAATTTCGGATCTGCCGCCATCGCCTCCAGGCCAAGGATCCTGCACAGCCGCTGGTATTGCCCGTCATTTCCCGTGGCCAGGATCAGCCAGCCATCCCGGCAATCGAAGACCGCGTAAGGCGCAAGGTTCGGATGTGCATTGCCCATCAGGCCAGGTGCCTTGCCGCTTGCCAGGTAGTTCATCGCCTGGTTGGCCATCACGCCGGTTGCCACGTCCAGAAGCGCCATGTCGATCTGCTGGCCTTCTCCCGTCCGCCCGCGCTGCACCAGCGCCGCCAGAATTGCCGTCGCCGCATAGACGCCGGTGAAGATGTCGGTGACGGCCACGCCCACCTTCTGCGGCTGGCCGTCAGCGGGGCCGGTGACGCTCATCAGCCCCGACATGCCCTGAACGATGAAATCATAGCCCGCCCGATGCGCATAGGGCCCGTCCTGCCCGAAGCCGGTGATCGAGCAATAGATCAGCCGCGGGTTCACCTGGCGCAGGCTGTCATAGTCCAGCCCGTATTTCGCCAGGCCCCCCACCTTGAAATTCTCGATCAGCACATCGGCGTCGGCCACGAGGCGGCGGACGGTGTCCTGCCCCTCTGCTGTGCGAAAATCGCAGGTGATCGACCGCTTGCCCCGGTTGGTCGCGTGGAAATAGGCGGCGGTCGTCTCGCCCCGGCTCTCGATGAACGGGGGCCCCCAGCGCCGGGTGTCGTCGCCTTCCGGCGCTTCGACCTTGATCACGTCCGCGCCCAGATCGGCCAGGGTCTGTCCGGCCCAGGGGCCGGCCAGAATCCGCGCCAGCTCGATGACGCGGATGCCGTCCAGCGGTGCCGCCATCCTACTTTGCCAGCTCGGCGTCGAGGATCGCCTTCATGTCTTCATAGGCCATGTTTGAATACATCGTCCCATTGATGAAGAAAGTCGGGGTTCCCTTGACCCCGTCCGCCTCGAAGTTGGTCTGGAACTGCTTGATCAACGCTTCGGCATTTGCGGTGTCGTTCAGGCAGACATCCATCGCCGCATCGTCCAGCCCGGCAGAGCGACCGATGGTCTTCAGGTTCTCGACCACCTGCATCGGATCCTCGGACCCGGCCCATTCCTTCTGCTTTTCGTACAGCATGTCATGGATGCCGAAGTATTTCATTTCGCCGCCGCAGCGGGCGATCAATGCAGCCCACAGGCCATATCGGTCGAAATAGACTTCGCGCAGGGTGAAATAGACCTTGCCGGTGTCGATATACTCTTTCTTCAGCTGACCGTAGGCATTCGCGTGGAAGTTCGCGCAATGCGGACAGGTAAAGCTGGCATATTCCACCAGCTTCACCTTCGCGTCCGGCGAGCCCAGCGAGAAATCGCCCGGCCCGGCAGCGGTCGCGGTTTCCTGTGCCAAGGCCGGGGTCATCGCCGCTGTGGCGGCGGCGGCAAGGGCAATCATTGCCCGGCGGTTGAGTTTCAGCATGTCTGGGCGTCCTTTTTCATCACGCAATTCAAGATCGGGGGCGAGTTAAGATGTTTTGTGCCAGCTGTTCAAGCGCGTTGCGCAAACCGGGGTCGGCAACGTCCCGCGCGGCGTCCTGTGCCTTGGCAACCATGGTCGGGTCCGGCAGCCTTGCCACCCGTGGCGCGGGCGCGAATTCGGCTTGGCCTTCGGCAAAGCCGGTGGCGGCGGTCTGGGTCAGATGGATATGGCTGATCGCGGCATAGCCGTAGACCGCGTTCACCCGTTCCTTCAGGACCGGCAGGGCCATCTGGACCATCGGTGCCTCGGCGGCCTTGACCAGAAGCGTCAGCGTCGCGCCGATGCCGCCTTTCCCGTAGCCGATCTTCACCGGCCGGGTCTTCTGCGCCATTTCCTCGCCGGCCACCTCGGCCCAGTGGGTCAGAAGTCGCGCGACGGCAAAGCCCCGCGCTTCGCCTGCTGTCCGGACAGCCTGCTTCATCAGCCCGAAGGCGGGCTCGAACCCGCGCATGCGGTGCTGGGCAGCAGGTGGGGCAATCGGCTTGCGGCTCATCGTGTAAGACCTGGGACTCCGGTTCCTGTGGCGCATACTAGCGCAAGCCGTGGTCCCCGCCAGTGCCGCAGGTGCGAAGCCGGAACAAAGATTGCGTCAGGACGGGGTGACCGGTGCCCGACCGATCCCTCTGGCCGCGTGGCATCCGTCCGCTATTGTCGCCGGGATGGACGCCGAACCCGAATCCCTCAGCTGTCAGCTCCTCGCCTGGTATGACGCCCATGCCCGCGTCATGCCCTGGCGCGTCTCGCCGAAGGACGGGGCCGAGGGGATGCGCCCGGACCCTTACCGCGTCTGGCTGTCCGAGGTGATGCTGCAACAGACCACAGTTGCCGCCGTCAGGGACTATTTCCACCGCTTCACCGCCCGCTGGCCCACCGTGACCGCGCTGGCCGCTGCCCCGGATGCCGAGGTGATGGGCGAATGGGCGGGCCTTGGCTATTATGCCCGTGCCCGGAACCTGCTGAAATGTGCCCGCGCTGTCGTTGCTGATCACGGCGGCGTCTTCCCCACCACCCGCGAGGCCCTTCTGACCCTTCCCGGCATTGGCCCCTATACCGCCGGCGCCATCGCGGCCATCGCTTTTGACGAACCCGCCACCGTGGTCGACGGAAACGTCGAGCGGGTGATCTCGCGGCTCCATCTCGTCGAGACGCCGCTTCCCGCGGCCAAGCCCGAGCTGACCGCCCTTGCCGCCTGCCTCACGCCCATCGCGCGACCCGGAGACTACGCCCAGGCGATCATGGACCTCGGTGCCACCATCTGCACCCCGCGCTCTCCCGCCTGCGGCATCTGCCCCTGGGTTCACGCCTGCCGCGCCCGGGGCAAGGGCGTGCAGGCCGACCTCCCCCGCAGATTGCCGAAGCCCGAGAAGCCCACCCGCCGCGGCACGCTCTGGCTGGGCCAGCGCGGCGGTGCGATCCTGCTTGAGCGCCGCCCGGAAAAAGGCCTTCTTGGCGGGATGCTCGGCTTTCCCGGCGATGGCTGGGACGGGCTGGGCGGCTCCGCCCCGGCCATTGCCGACTGGCGCGACATCGGAGAGGTCCGCCATACCTTCACCCATTTCCACCTGATCCTGACGGTCCAGACGGCCCGTCTCGACGCGCCCCCTTCCCGCGGCGAGCTGATCCCGCGCCAGAACTTCCGCCCCGCCGACCTGCCCACGGTGATGCGCAAGGCCTGGGATCTTGCGCAGGGCACGCTGGGCGATTGAAGCGCCTCGGGTTCCAAAGCATACTTGTCCCGTCGTCAGCACGGTGACCGATGCCGAACCCGCCCACCAAGACCCTTGGATTCCTTTCGGCGCTGCCGTTCTGGTTTGCCCTTGGCATGGTGCCCCTGGCCGTGGTCGGGGCGACGCAGGGCGGCTGGTATACCGCATTGGTGCCCGGATGCTCGATCATCTTCTACTCGATCCTCGACGCGCTGACCGGGCTTGACCAGGACAATGCCGATCCGAACGCCGACGACAGCCTGTTCTGGTATCGCCTGCTGACGCTGATCTGGTTCCCGATCCAGATGGTCATCCTTTTCGGCACCATCTGGTATGCGACCCGCGCGGACCATCTTGGCGGGGTGGAACTCGGGGTCCTATTCTTCGGCATCGGCATCCTGACCGGGACTGTCGGCATCAACTACAGCCACGAACTGATGCACCAGAAGTCGCGGCTGGAACGCTGGCTGGGGGATCTCCTGCTCGCCTCGGTCCTGTATTCCCACTTCCGGTCGGAACACCTGCGCGTTCATCACCTGCATGTCGGCACCCCGCGCGACCCGGTGACCGCGCGCTACAACGAAGGCTTCCACAGGTTCTTCCCCCGAGTGCTGCGCCAGTGCCCGCAATCGGCCTTCAGGGCCGAAACCGCGATGCTGGCCCGCAGGGGCCTGCCGTGGTGGCACCCGTCGAACCCGTTCTGGCGTTACGCGGTCTTGCAGGCGGCAATGCTGGGTCTTGCCTTCGCGCTTGGTGGCTGGCTTGGGCTCGGTCTTTTCGTCTATCAGGCGCTGGTCGCGATATGGCAGCTTGAAGCGGTGAACTATGTCGAACACTACGGCCTGACCCGCAGGCATCTGGGCGACGGCAAATACGAACATGTCCGCCCGCATCACAGCTGGAATGCCGCGCATACCGCGTCGAACTGGCTTCTGATCAACCTGCAACGCCACTCGGACCACCATTACAAGCCCGACCGCCGGTTCCCCCTGTTGCAAAGCTATTCCCCGGACGAGGCCCCGCAACTGCCGCTGGGCTATCCGATCATGGTCTTCATTGCCATGGTCCCGCCCCTGTGGAAGCGCGTCATGAACCGCAGGGTGAAGGCCTGGCGGAAGGTCCACTATCCCGACATCACCGATTGGCACCCTTACAACAAGGCGCTGAATCCTACTGCCTGAACCGACAGCCGGAAACCTTGGTTCGGAACTCGGTCCCCTGCCCGCGCCCGCCTAGCACACCACCTCGATCAGCCTTGGCCCCCGCTGGTTCATCGCTTCGGCAAAGGCTGTGTTGAAACCCGCCATGTCCGTCACCCGCACCGCCTGAACCCCGTGTCCCTGCGCCAGCGCAACCCAGTCCAGCGACGGCCCCTCGACATTGAACATCTGCCGGGCATTCCGCCCGATCTCGTTGACCCCCATCGCCGTCAGCTCGTCGCGCAGGATCTGGTAGCCCCGGTTGGCGAAGATCACCGTGGTCACATCCAGCCCCTCGCGCGCCATCGTCCACAGCGATTGCAACGTGAACATCCCCGACCCGTCGCCCTCAAGCACCACCACCTTGCGGTCCGGGCAGGCCACCGCCGCGCCGACCGCGCTCGGCAGTCCAAAGCCGATGGAACCCCCGGTGATTGTCAGCACGTCATGGCCGCGCGCCCGCTTCAGCCCCGGCGCAAGGAAGTACGAGGACGAAACACCCTCATCCACCACCACCGCATCCTCTGGCATCAGCACGGCCACGGCCTCACCGATCTTGGTCAAGGTCAGGTCCCCCTCGGGCAGGGCGGGCAGGTCGAACGGGACGAAATCCTCCGGACCGAGGTCCGCCTCGCCCAGTTCCTTGGCCAGTGCCTGCAGGGTCCAGCCGATGTCCATCTCGCGGCTGCAAAGGTCGATCAGCCGGGTGTCCGGATCGTCGGGGGTCGAGGGCAGGCCGGGATAGGCGAAGAAACCAGCGGGCCGCGCTGTCCCGCACAGGACCAGCGAGGGCACCCCGGCCAGACGCTTCTGGTTGTCCACGATGCGGTAGGCCATCCGCTCGATCCTCACGGCTCCGGCCCCCTGCCGCATGCGGCTGACGAAGTAGGGCTGCATCAACCGTGCCCCCGCGGCCTTGGTCAGGCGTTTGGCCAGATGCCCCAGATCGGACCAAAGCGCCGGACCGTCGATCAGCAGGACAGCCCCCGGCTGGCGCAGGGCGCGGGCCGCAGCCTCGACTTCCGCAGGGGACGGGCGGCGCAACGCCGGGGCAGGGGCTGCGACCGCAAAGCCTGTCGTCGCCTCCCATGCAGTATTCGCCGGCAGGATAAGCGTGGCGATCTGCCCGCCCTTGCTTCGCGCTACCTGTATTCCATCAGCGGCATCCACGGCCACCCGGCCGGCCTCGCTGCTCACCCGCGTCCAGTGCGACACCGCCTGGGCCACCCCCACAGTATCGCCCTTGAGGGGGGCCTCGAACTGCAGGTGATAATCCGCATGGTCGCCCATGATGTTCAGCACGCCGCTTTGCGCCTTCCGGGCGTTGTGCAGGTTGGCAAAGGCATTCCCGAAGCCGGGGGCAAGGTGCAAAAGCGTCGCCGCGACCTTTCCGGTCATCCGGTAGTAGCCGTCCGCCGCACCCGAGACGCCGCCCTCGAACAGGCACAGGATGCAGCGCATCTCGGAGTGACGGTCAAGGGCTGCAACAAAGTGCATCTCCGAAGTGCCGGGGTTGGCGAAGCAGACGTTCACCCCGCTTGCCAGCAAGGTTTTCACCAAAGTCTCCGCGCCGTTCATTCGTGTGCCCCCCGCCGATCTGGCCCCAATGGGGCGCAGATGGCGGGGAAATGCAACAGGTTGGCGGGAGTCAGTGCTTCTGGACGATCACTTCAAGATAGGAGCTTGGCACGACCATCGTGCCATCGCCCGAACGGTTCATCCGGTCGATCAGCGCCAGAAGATCGGCCTCAAGCCGCGCCTGACCCGCCGCATCCAGCGCGGCAAAGGCCTTCAGCACCGGCCCATACCAGGTGCGGAACACGTCAAGCCAGTGGCGGGCGGAGCGGTAGCGGAAGGTGAAATCGCGCCGGTTGGTGGTGACATCGGCTCCGGCGAACAGGGTTGTCAGCCGGTCCTCGGTGCCCCAGAGCGCCGGTGATTTCACCCCGGCAGGCGGTGGGAGATGACCGCCGAGCGTCTTGAAGACCTGACCGATGAACCCGTCCGGCGTCCAGTTCGCAAGGCCGATCTTGCCGCCGGGCTTGCAGACCCGCAGCATTTCGGCTGCGGCGCGATCCTGATCGGGGGTGAACATCACGCCAAAAGTCGAGATCACCGCGTCGAAGCTGGCATCGGCGAAGGGCAGGTTCTCGGCATCGGCGGTGGAGAAGATGACGTCCAGATGCTCGGCCTCGGCCCGGGCACGACCCCGGTCCAGCAAGGCGGGGACATAGTCGGTCGAGGTGACGTCGCACCAGCGGCGCGCGGCGGCGAGCGTGGCATTGCCGTTCCCGGCGGCGACGTCCAGCACGGCCTGACCCGACCGCAGGTCCATAGCCTCGCACAGGGTTTCGCCGACGATCTGCAGCGTGGTGCCGACAACGGCATAGTCGCCCGAGGCCCAGGCGCCCTGCTGGCGCGTCTTCAAAGCCGCAAGATCGGGGGCGGGGGAAAGGGTTTCGGTTGTCATGGGTTTTCTCCTGAGGCTTTGCAAAATGTCCGCCCGGGAAGCTGCCAGGGCAGATGTCTCAAGCCTGGGCGCGTCGGGACGGGCGCGCCAGTCCTGCGTCTGTAGCGACCCCGGTACCGATTCCGAACCGGTCCTCGCCCGCAGAGGCGAAAGAGCTGCGGACCATCCACCGTCCGATGCTTGAGGCAAGCTCGTGGTCGCCGATCAGGACGATCTTGCCGCGCGCAAGTTCCGCGGTCAGTGTCGACCATCCCATCCAGCCGGAGGTCATCGCCTTCAGGTCGGCAGTAATATAGAGATCGATGTCATGACCGGGGTCGGTGCTGCACAGATCGACGGGCTGCCCGGTCTTGATGATCATCCAGTAGCATTGCGCATCCTTGGCCAACTCGGGGTAGGTGAACTGGATCACCCGCCGCCTGGTGCCCGGCATTGCCGAAGTGTCGATCTTGCGCCGCATGTTCCACATCAGGAGGCGCGCATCGAGCCGCTCCAGCGACACTTCGGCATCAATGTTTCGGTGCGCCCATTGGCCAAGGGCAAAGGCGATGGGGCTAAGCTCATCGGCGATGGGTGTGGTCTTGTAGATGATGTCGCCGGTAGCGGGATTTTCGCTGCGGGTGATCAGACCGTTCTGCTCCAGTTCCTTCATCCGCTTGGATTGCAGGGTCGGTGACATGCCGGGCACTCCACGCCGGATTTCGTTGAACCGCGTCGATCCACTCCACATTTCGGACAGGATCAGCAGGGTCCAGCGGGGTTCCAGAATTTCGCAGGCTTTGGCGATGGGGCAGAACTGGTTGTAACTCTCCTGGGTCATGAACTGGCCCTCCAAGGTCCCGACTATGGGCGCGGGGAGCGGTCCGGTCCAGTCCTGATACTGTAGCAACCGAAATGAAAAAAACCCCGCCGAGACATCTCGGCGGGGTAAAGGTGTCCCCCAGGCGGTCCGGGGGACAGGCGTGTTCCTGAATTTCAGTGGGTGCGGCTGCCGTCGGCCTCCATCTCGGCCCGGATCTGCTGCCGCAGGATGTCGATCGGGATCATCTTGCCGTCCCGCCTGAAGTGCCAGTAGGTCCATCCGTTGCAGGACGGCGCCCCCTCCAGCGCGGCCCCGACCTGGTGGATGCTGCCCTTCACATCGTTCCCGATCAGCGTCCCGTCCGCGCGCACCTTGGCCTTGAAGCGGTTGCCAAGGCTGAACAGCTCCTCGCCCGGCCGCAGCATCCCGCGCTCCACGACCTGCCCGAACGGCACCCTCGGCTCCGCCCGCTTCGACCCCGACACCTCCAGCGCCGAGGCATCGAAGCGGCGCACCCGCGCGATCCGGTCCGAGGCGGCTTTCCGGTAGGCCTCCTCGCGTTCGATCCCGATGAAGTCGCGGCCCAGCATCTTGGCCACCGCCCCCGTCGTTCCGGTCCCGAAGAACGGGTCCAGCACCACGTCGCCCGGATTGGTCGTCGCCACGATCACCCGGTGCAGCAGCGCCTCGGGCTTCTGGGTCGGGTGGGCCTTGTCGCCGTTCTCGTCCTTCAGCCGCTCATGCCCGGTGCAAAGCGGGATCACCCAGTCCGACCGCATCTGGATGCCGTCGTTCAAGGCCTTCAGCGCCTCGTAGTTGAAGGTATACTTCGCCGCCTCGTCGCGGGAGGCCCAGATCAGCGTCTCATGCGCGTTGGTCAGTCGCTTGCCCTTGAAGTTCGGCATCGGGTTCGACTTGCGCCAGACCACGTCGTTCAGAAGCCAGAAGCCCTGGTTCTGCAGCTCGGCCCCCAGCCGGAAGACGTTGTGGTAGGACCCGATCACCCAGATCGCCCCGTTCGGCTTCAACAGCCGCTTTGCCGCCGCCAGCCAGTCCTTCGTGAAGCTGTCATAGGACGCAAAACTGGCGAACTGGTCCCAGTGATCGTTCACCGCGTCGACCAGCGAATTGTCCGGCCGGTGCAGATCACCGCGAAGCTGGAGGTTGTAGGGCGGGTCGGCGAAGATCAGGTCGACAGATCCCGCAGGCAGGGCGTTCATGACCTCGACGCAATCACCCGGTAGAATCTGGTTCAGCGGAAGCGACACCTCCACCGCAGTCATTCTGGTCGCCATGCTTTGCCTCTGCCCCCGGCATCTTTGGGTGCCGATGTTGTGGGGGAATCATGAGTCAGCGGCGATTCGCCGTCAAATTCTTTTTTGAATCAAGAGGTTACAGAATTCCCTTGATACAATATGTTGTGGACGGGCTTGAACGAACGTCTATGCCAAGCGGTTACACCTAGATTCCGCAACGCCGCCAGATGGGCCTGTGTCGGGTAGCCTGCATTGGCTTCCCAGCCATAGCCGGGGTGCTGTTGCGCCAAATCCACCATGATCCGGTCGCGCGTCACCTTGGCCACGATGGACGCCGCCGCGATCGACAGGCACTTCGCGTCGCCCTTCACGATTGCGGTTGCCGTGCAGTCCAGCCCGCGCGGCACAAGATTGCCATCGACCAGCGCGTGGTCGGCGGCAAGCCCCGCCACTGCCCGCTCCATCGCCAGATGGCTGGCGCGCAGGATGTTCAAAGCGTCGATCTCCTCAACCGAGGCATGGGCGACCGAAACCTCGGCCAGCGCCATGATCGCGTCGAACAGGACCTCGCGCCGCGCCGCGCCGAGGAGTTTCGAATCCCGCAAACCCGAAGGAATGTGGTCGGGGTCCAGCCGCACGGCACAGGCGGTCACCGGACCGGCCAGCGGGCCACGACCGACCTCGTCCACGCCCACGACCCTGACCGCCCCACGGGCGTAGGCTTCGGTTTCATGCGCAAAGTCGGGGATCAGGACGGCCATGCCCCGGACTACCCCGGATGTGCCCGCAGAAAAAGGGGGCGGGAGCTGCTCACCCTCCCGCCCCCCAGATGGAAGCGGGATCAGGGCAACCCCGCCTCGGCCAGGGCCGCCTCGGCGACCCCGATTCCTATCGTCCGCTGATGCGGAAGCCCGCGTCGCGCAGGCATTGCGCCGAATAGACCCGGTCGCGTTCGCCGAAGATCGTGGCGCTGTTCGCGCAGCCGCGCGGCAGGCGGTAGTCGAAGCCCTCGGCGCGCAGGCAGCTTTCGGGGTAAAGCGTCACCGACCGGTCGGCCCCGTCGATGGAAATCGCGCAGACTGCGGGCACGCGCTTCGACTTGACCGGCTCGGGGACGGGCACCGGGACGGGCGCAGGCTTGTCCTTGTCCTTCAGCTCATTCGCGATGACACCGACCACAAGGGCGGCGATCAGTGCCTTGGCCAGATCGTCCTTCTTGTCCGCCCTGGCCGGGATCGCCGTAGCCAGAACCAGTGCCAGCGCCGCAGCGCCGCCGGTCAGCATCGCCGCAAAACGCCGACCGGAGAGACTGGTTTCGGAAATGCCCTTCGACGCGATACGATGCGACCTGCTTTTGAACTCGACGGACATGGCTGCCTCCTGGCTGGGTCTTGTTGGTCTTGGCCGGTCCGTCGCCGATCATGGCGCGGACCTGATGACCGGAGCCTCGCCTCGCTGCCTTGCCGTAAGCAATATCGCCGGGCCGCTAGGCCATAACGGTGCGGCAAAGCTGACTTGCTATCCGATAGCAACGCGTCAGGGTCGCACATGATATTGAATATCAACGCGGACCCGCGCATCTTGAGCGGCAATCGAGCAGCCTCCCGTCCGGAGCAGAAAAATGAAACGACTGATCACCTCTGCCGCACTTGCGCTGGCCCTTGCCGGACCGGCTGCGGCCGAGTGCTATGCCGACTACAAGGCCAAGCGTGACGAACCGCTGCAACTGCATTACGGTGTCGCGCAGGTTTCGGACGCGAATTGCAACCCCGGCGCAGCCGAGGGCGAATTGGCGCCGAGACTGGCGGGCGATGGCTGGACGCTTCTCAACGTTCTGTCCACATTCGGGCCCGAGGGTCTTGAAGAAAGGAAAGCGAGTGCCGGAGATTACTTCCTCCGTTACTGAAAGCCTCAAGGCAGGCAACCGCGTCGTCGCCTTTGGAATTGCCGCAATCGTCCTCATCCTTCTGGGTGCGGCGCTTTTTCTGTTCCTGAACCTGCCGGATGCGAATGCGTTCAACGCGCGGGTCGAACGGATCTTTGTCGAAAACAACGATCTGCGCGCCGGGGCCGAGATCAAGCTTCTGGAGATCCTGGCGCAGTCGGGCACCTCCTTCTCCGAGGTGCTGACCAGCTACCGGAGCGTGATCTTCGTCCTGCTGGTCTTCTCCACCGCACTTCTGATCGCGGCGCTGGTCTTCCTGGTGATGATCATCGCGCTGAACCGCCGCATCTCGGCGATCCAGCGGTCGGGCATCCAGGTCGCCAGCCTGATGATCAGCCGGGAATCGCGGGCGGTCTATATCAACGATCTCGAATTCGCCCTGACCGAGGCCGCGCTGGAAACCCTGTCAGTCCTTGCCGAGGCGCGGATGGACGACGAGGTCCTGACCGGCGCGCAGATCGAAGCGGTGATCTCGGGCCGCAACGAGGCCGACTGCGACGAGGCCGCCGGGGCAACCCGGGTGAAGCGTCTGCGCGACACATTGGGCAATCAGCTTGTGTCGGAACTTCTGGTCAAGACCATCGCCCGGCGCGGCTACATGCTGGCGGTCGGCAAGGACACCATCAGGATGATCTGAAACGCAAAAGGCCCGGACCTTTGCAGGCCGGGCCTTCTGCGTGGTGGTGAGCCGGACAGGATTCGAACCTGTGACCCGCTGATTAAAAGTCAGCTGCTCTACCAACTGAGCTACCGGCCCCACGAGGCGGCTGATTAGGCAAGGCAGCATCGGGGGTCAAGGGCAAAAACGTGCGGCACTGGCAAATCGTGGGCTGCGCGCGTATATGCCGGGACATGATGGACAGCCTTGTGCAAACCGGCCTGCCGTTCATGAAAATGCACGGCGCAGGCAATGACTTCGTGGTGATCGACTCACGCGGCCGCGGGGCGGTGATGACGGCCGGGCTGGCACGGGCTTTGGGCGACCGCAACCGCGGCGTCGGCTTCGACCAGCTTGCCGAGATCACCGATGCGGACGGAGCGGATTTCGGGCTGATATTCTGGAACAGCGACGGCTCGCAGGCGGGTGCCTGCGGCAACGCAACCCGCTGCGTGTCGGACTTCGTGATGCGTGGCCTTGGGGCCGGGAAGATTTCGCTGGTCACCGCGCGCGGGGGGCTTCGGGCCGAGCGGGCGGCGGACGACCGGGTCTGGGTCAACATGGGCCAGCCGCAGCTGGATTGGGCGTCGATCCCCTTGGCGCGTGAGGTGGATCATCTGCACCTGCCGTTGCCGGGAGATCCGGTGGGCGTGGGCATGGGCAATCCGCATTGCGTGCATTTCGTGCCGGATGCCGAAACGGTGGATTTGGCCGCCCTCGGGGCGAGGATTGAGCGTGACCCGCTTTTTCCGCAGAGGACGAACGTGGAGTTCGCCACGCTGATCGCGCCCGGCCGGATGCGGATGCGTGTCTGGGAGCGCGGGACCGGGATCACCCTGGCCTGCGGTTCGGGGGCCTGCGCTGTGGCGGTCGCGGCGCACCTGCGCGGGATGATCGGTCCGCGCGTGGCGCTGCAGGCCGACGGCGGAGAGTTGGAGGTCGACTGGCGCGACGATGGCGTCTGGCTCACAGGCCCGGTTGCCCGCGTGTTCGACGGGGTGCTGTCGCCCGACTACATCGCCGCCCACCGATGAACGCGCCTGTCTTTGCCACGCTGGGCTGCCGCCTGAACGCCTACGAGACCGAGGCCATGAAGGAGCTTGCGGCGGCGGCGGGGCTGTCGGATGCGGTGATCGTGAACACCTGCGCCGTGACGGCGGAGGCGGTGCGGAAAGCCAAGCAGGAGATCCGGCGGCTGTCGCGGGAGAATCCGGGGGCGGCGATCATCGTGACCGGTTGTGCGGCGCAGACCGAGCCCGAGACTTTCGCGGCGATGCCCGAGGTGGCTCGGGTTGTCGGCAATCACGAGAAGATGCAGGCCGAAACCTGGCGCGGCATCGCGGCACCTGACCTGATCGGGCAGACCGAGCGGGTGCAGGTCGATGACATCATGTCGGTCCGCGAGACGGCGGGGCATCTGATCGACGGGTTCGGGCGGCACCGGGCCTATGTGCAGGTCCAGAACGGCTGCGATCATCGCTGCACCTTCTGCATCATTCCCTTCGGGCGGGGAAACTCGCGGTCGGTCCCGGCGGGGGTGGTGGTCGAGCAGATCAACCGGCTGGTGGATCGCGGGTTCGCCGAGGTGGTGCTGACCGGGGTCGACCTGACTAGTTGGGGCGCAGACCTGCCGGGCGAGCCGAGGCTGGGTGATCTGGTGCGGCGGATCCTGAAGCTGACCTCGGTTCCGCGCCTGCGGATCAGTTCCATCGACTCCATCGAGGTCGATCCCGCGCTGATGGAGGCGATTGCGACGGAGGGGCGGCTGATGCCGCACCTCCACCTCAGCCTCCAGGCGGGGGATGACCTGATCCTGAAGCGGATGAAGCGGCGGCACCTGCGGGACGATGCGATCCGGTTCTGTCGGGAAGTGCGCTCCTTGCGACCGGAGATGGTCTTCGGGGCGGACATCATCGCGGGGTTCCCGACCGAAACGGAGGTGATGTTCCAGCGGTCGCTGGATCTGGTCGAGGACTGCGGGCTGACCTTCCTGCATGTCTTCCCCTTCTCGCCCCGCAAGGGAACCCCGGCGGCGCGGATGCCGCAGGTTCGCGGGCCGGAGATCAGGGAGCGGGCGGCGCGGCTGCGCAGCTTGGGGGACCGGGTTCTGGCTGCGCATCTGGCAGGGCAGGTGGGACGTGTCCACCGGGTGCTGACCGAGGGGGTCCGCATCGGGCGGACCGAAGGCTTCGCCGAGGTCGCCTTCGGAGCCGACCAGCCGGAAGGGACGGTTCTGGAGGTCCGGATCGCAGGTCAGGACGGGGCGCGGCTTCTGGCCTGACTCTGTCCACGGTGGACATTTCCGGATTTCATTTTGAAATCATTGCTTTGCTCGTGGGCGTTAACGATTTGGCAAGGAATTCAATCGCCGCGCCCGGTGGCGCGGGCAAAGTGAATTGAGCGCTGGCGCGCAAGCTTTCCGTCTCGCCTCTGCGCGTGAAGAACGCGCAACCGGCTTGGCGTTCCGGGGGCATCCTGCCCCCGGACCCCCAGGGAGTATTTGCCGAAAAGAGCAAGCCGGATCGGGCCGGGAGGTGCGACAGACCCGGACGGACGGGCCCTCGACGTGGTCAAGTCAGGGCGACGAGATGGTTGTCCCATTGCGTCGTGCCGGTCGCGAGGGGCACAAGCCCCGTGTCGTCGGCGGCCCAGACGGCGCCCTGGCCATCGGTCACGGTGAAGCCCGTCGGTCCCGTCGCCGCGCCGCACAGATCGGCGCGGCGGTGGGTGGCGACGGGGGTGCCGTCCGCGGCGAAGATCATCGCGGCCCCGCCCTTTGGCGAGGTGATGAGGATGCGGGCATCGGATGCGGCGATGGAGCCGGCGTAGCCCTGCATCGCGAAGGCCTGTGCCTCGACCGGCGGGCAGAGAGCCGGAGGCCGACCGGGGGTCCAGAGGCCAAGCTGCGGAACCGGCTCGGCCGGATCGCCTTCCCATTGCATCGCGAAGGCGATGCTGTCGCCGCAGAGCGCAAGGTGGCGGATCGAGTTCTGGCGAAGATCGGGCAGGTCGATCTGGTCAAGCAGGGTGCCGTCGTCGGCCATGAGCGTCAGGTTCGGCACCATGTCGGGGATGTTGAGCTTGGTGCGGTCGACAGGGTCGGTCCTGATCCCGCCATTGGCCACCGCGAGCCGACCGTCGGGCAGGCGCCGGATTTCATGCGGGCCGATCCCATTGCTGGGCCAGTCGGTCAGCCGCGAGTAGCCGCGGGTGTCCCAGAGACCGATGCGGCCCTCTGACGTCGCGGCGACCACTTCGGATGTCATCAGAAGATCGCCGTCCAGCGAATAGACGCCGTGGCCGTTGAACTGCATTCCGTCGGGCGGGGTGAGGCGGTTGCGGATGTCGCCGGTTGCGCAGTCGATCACCAGGGCGAAGGTGCCGGGGCGACGGGCAAAGGCGACGGCTTCGGCACGCACGGGATGGGCAGCGGCGGCGTGGCCCCGGCCGGGAAGCGGCAGCCGGAAGAGGCTGGAGCCGGTGGCCGACAGGCCGTGCAGGAAGAAGGCGTCGCCCTGTTTCCCGGCAGCGAGGAACGCGGGCGCGCCGATGTCGGCCCAGGTCGGCCGGGGGGCGAGGCTGGCGGCCAGCGTGGCAAGGAAGGTGCGGCGGCGCATCAGTCGCCGTCCTGCGCGTTGAAGCCGAGCGCGACCCCGAGGGCAGCTCCGATCTCGGCGATGGCAATGTCGCGCGTCGTGCGGACGGCCTGCTGGAGGATCTCGAGCCGAAGCCAGCCCTGCGGGTCGGTGATGCGGTCGAGGGAAGGGTCGTTCAACCCTTCGGCCAGCAGGATCGCACGGTCGAAGGCGGCAGCGGTCCTCGGGCTGTCCGGGTTCAGCGTCAGGGCGAGACTGCGCAGGCCCATGAGGGAAAGGCGGATGTTCCGCAGCGGCCGGCCCGAGGCACGGCTTTCGGCGAGGTCGGGGCGCGGCTTGTCGAAGGTGCCGAGCGGGCGACCGATGCGGCGGTCGGCGATGAATTCGAGGCCGGTGACAAGCTGGGTGAAGAGTGCCTGCGTCGCTTCGTCTTCGGAAAGGAACCGGTCGTTGCCCGGCTGGCCTGCGGTGAGAAGTATCTCGCCATATGGACCCCAGGCGGTGTCAAGCGCGGTGGCCATCCGGGCCAGGTCGTCGGCGGTGGCCCGGATCAGCGGGCAGGGGTCGGCGGGCAGGCTTTCGGCGGGGAAAAGAAGGCGTTCGAGGCCGGAAAGGCCGCGCGCGGCAACGGATTGCCGGGCCAGCATGTCCGGGGAAAGCGCCGCAGGATCGCCGGTCAGGAGCGTGGCCTGCGCCTTTGCGCCAAGCCGCTTGGGGTCGGGCCAGAACAGGATTGCCAGCGCCATGCCATCGTCTTCGGCCGGGCCGAGAGACAGGTGGGCCACGGCCATCCAGGCGTCGTAAGTGGCGTCGAAGGCCGGGCGCAAGGTTGCGGAATCGCAGCTTTCGACGGCGGCAAGCCGGGTCGCAGCCGCGGCAAAGGCGGCGTAGCCCGGACGGGCGTGATCCTGCACCACGGCGGCGGTATCGGCGGCAGCGGGGGAGCCTAGCGCCAGCGCAAGGCTGGCGAGGAGGTTTCTGGCCAGGTGCCCCCCCACCCCGTCCCTCCCCCGCCCGGGGGGAGGGAGGCCCTGCGGGGTTGATCGTGCGACCAGCTTTCGAGCAGTGCGATTCATCAGAGGCTTCCTATGAAAGCGAGGAGGGCGTCGCGGTCCTCTGGCGGCAGGGCGACAACGGTGTCGCGCTGGGATTGTGCCTCGCCGCCATGCCAGAGGAGGGCTTCGAGCAGGGACCGGGCGCGACCATCATGGAGATACTCGGTGTTGCCCGAGACCTGGGCGGTCAGGCCGATGCCCCAGAGCGGCGGCGTCTTCCACTCGCTGCCGGTGGCGCGGCCTTCCGGGCGGTTGTCGGCCAGACCGGGCCCCATGTCGTGCAGAAGGAGGTCGGTGTAGGGCCAGATCAGCTGGAAGCTTTGTTCGGGCTGGTCGTCGAGGCGGCTGGTGACGAATTTCGGCTGGTGGCAGGACTGGCACCCGGTGGCGTAGAAGACCGCCTTGCCGCGCAGGACCTGGGGGTCGTCGATACCGCGACGTTCGGGGACGCCGAGGTTGCGGGCGTAGAAGGTGACGAGGTCGAGGCTGGTGCCGTCGACTTCCAGCCCGTCGCGCTGCCCTGGCTCCTGGCCGTCGGGGGCGTCGATGCAGGCTTGCTGGCCGGGGGTGCAGTCGCCCCAGGGGTCGGGGAGAAGCGGGGTGGACAGGCCCATGTCACCCGCGAAGGCCCCGGCGGATTGCTCTCGGACCGTCGGGGCACCGGCCTTGTAGCCGAAGCGGCCCAGCATGGGGATGCCGAATTCGACGGAGGGGACGATCTGCGGGCGACCGGAGATGCCGTCGCCGTTCAGGTCACCTTCGTCGGCGAGGGCGAGGATGTCGGCGGTCGGAATGGCTTCGAGGAGGCCGAGGCCGATCATCTGGGGCGCGATGCGGGGGGAGAGCATGAGGTCGGGCGCGGGGGTGCCGTAAGCGGGGTCGGCAAAGGCGTAGGTGGGTGCGCGCAGGCTGACGACGGTGCCATCCGGCAGGGTGACGGGGGTTTCGGTCCAGGCGATGTCCATCCGGCCTTCGGCGGCCTGTCCGGGCGCAGCGAGGTCCTGCAGCTGGCCGCCGTAGGTGGGGTCGGGCGAAGTGGCGATCCAGTCCGCGATGCCGTCGGGAACCGGGCCGCCGGGCACGGACAGCCGGAGGAACATCGAGACGCGGGAGGCGTCGGTCGTCGTGGGTGTCTGGCCGCGACCGTCCTTCAGGTGGCAGGCCTGGCAGGCGCGGGCGTTGTAGAGCGGGCCGAGGCCGTCGGAGGCGAGCGTGGAGGAGGGCGAAGCGACCCAGGTCTTGCGGAACAGCGCGTTGCCGAGCTTGAAGTCCATCTCGCGGCCAAACGGCATGTTGGCGGAGAGCTGCGAAAAGGCGTCGGCGGTGGCGAGACGGCGGACGGTGGCGGCACCGGCGGGATTGGCCTCGAAGGGTTCGGGCGCGGCAAAATCGGTGGGGGGTGCGAGGACGGCGGCGACCTTCGCGGTTTCCTCCGGCGTGCGGGGGATCACCGCGAGGTGGCGGTCGTCCAGGGTCTGGGCGATGGCGGGGGCGGAGGTGAGGATGAGGAGGAGGAGGGCGAGGCGCATCGGGGAACTCCGGTTGGCGGGAGTCATACTGCGGAGTTGTTGAGTGTTTCAATCGGAATATTCGGGGCGCGGTGTCGCGGGGTGCGGGCGGGTTTGAAATCGAGCGCCTTGCGGCGCGAAGTCCTTTCGTCTCGTCGTCGGGGCTGACGCCTTCCTCCTCGGGCGGGCGCGCCGCGCGGGAGTATTTCGAGAAAAGAGCAAGGAGCGGCGGACCTGTGTCCCCGCTTGCGCGGGGAAAGGGCCGCGCCTGCGCGTTACTCGGCCGTGCTGGCGGGCTTGGCGTTCAGCAGACCGTAGCTCTCGGCGCCGAGCTTGTCGAAGAGGCCGAGCTGGGTTTCGAGGAAGTCGATATGGCCTTCCTCGTCGGCCAGCAGCTCATCGAAGAGGGCGCGGGTCACGTAGTCGCCCACGGTGTCGCAGTGGCGGCGGGCTTCGATGTAGAGGGTCCGCGCGTCGTGTTCGGCGGCGAGGTCGGCTTCCAGCGTCTCGCGGACGGTCTGGCCGATGCGCAGGGAGTCGAGCTTCTGCAGGTTCGGATGGCCTTCGAGGAAGATGATCCGGGCGATCAGGCGGTCGGCATGGTGCATCTCCTCGATGCTTTCGGCGCGGGACTTGTCGGCGAGATGGCCGAAGCCCCAGTCTTCCTGCAGCCGGTAGTGCAGCCAGTACTGGCTTACGGCGGTCAGCTCGGACCGGAGGGCCGCGTTGAGGTAGTCGATGACCTTGGCATCGCCTTTCATGGATCGTTCCTTTCGTGCCGGATGCCGTGGAATGACGGCAGGGTGCGTGGTGTGGTTTTGTCAGCCGACCTTTCGGGCCGGATCTTGCGTGGCGGGGATGGAAAAGGCCGGAGTTGTCCGCAGCGTATCAAGAAAGAGCGGCATGCACCCCCCACATTCGACCTTCTTGCCAAGCGCGCGGTAGACTTTGCCCGGCGTGATCAGCGTCTGTGGATCGGCGGCGCGCATCCAGGTGACCGCCGCGCGGATGTCGTGGTCGGAAATGGCCTGGCAGTGGCAGATGATCACTGGAAGACTGCCGCCGGGCTGTCGAGACTGTCGGAGCCTTCAAAGTCCACCTTGGAAAGTCCTAGCGCAGTGACGGCCCGGTCGATGGAGGCGGTCTGGGTGACAAGAGCGTTGACCGCCCCCATGACCAGGCGTTCGCCTTCGGCATTGCCGGGAGCGATGAGGGTGTCGAAGGTCCTGCCCGCGTCGCCCGCGTCCTTGACCGCCTGCAGGGCGGCGACCGAGGCATCAAGCTCGGACTTAAGTTGCGCATCGACGGCGGGGTCGGCAGCGGCGACCAGATCGGCCAGCGCGGGGCCTGTAAGGGTCGAACCATCGGTGCGGGTATAGGCACCGAGGTAGACGTTGCGGATGCCGAGGCCGTCATAGAAGTGGCTGTTGTAGGTGTTGTCCGAGAAGCAGTCCTGCTCTTCCTCGGGGTCATTCAGCATCAGGCCGAGTTTCATCCGTTCGCCCGCGAGTTCACCGTAGGAGAGGCTCCCCATGCCGGTCAGCATGGCGAGAAGCCCGGCCTGCGGATCTGCGGTGACGGCAGCGCGGGCGGGGCCGTCCTGGTCCCAGTTGTCGACCATTTCAGCCAGATCGGCGACAAGCAGGTCGGTCGCGGATTGCAGATAGGCGGCGCGACGGTCGCAGTTGCCGCCGGTGCAGGTGGCATCGGGGGCGAAATCCGTGAAGGGACGCGTGCCTGCGCCGGGGCCGGTGCCGTTCAGATCCTGCCCCCAGAGCAGGAACTCGATGGCATGGTAGCCGGAGGCCACGTTGGCCTCGATCCCGTCGGCTTCCTGCAGAGTCTTTGCGATCAGCGTCGGGGTGATGACGGTGGCGTCGATTTCGGTCCCCGACAGGGTGAACTTCGGCGTCGCGATGACGTTGAGGGTGGCGAGGGCGTTTTCCTCGTTGCCATAGCCGGCCGCAATATAGTCGATCAGGCCTTCGTCCAGCGGCCAGGCATTCACCCGGCCTTCCCAGTCGTCGACGATGGGATTGCCGAAGCGGAAGGCCTCGGTTTGCAGATAGGGGACGCGGGCGGCCTTCCAGGCGTCGCGGGCCGCCGAGAGGGTGGCGTCCGAAGGGCTGGCGATCAGCGCGGCGACGGCCTGTTGCAGCGCCTCGGCGGTGGTCAGGCTGTCCTGATAGCCCGCAAGGGCGAGGTCGGCATAGTGCTGCGTCACCTCGTCGGGCGTGGCGGCAAGGACGGGGGCGCAGAGGGCGGTCGACAGGGCCAGGGCAGCAAGGAAGCGCATCGGGAAACCTTTTCAGTCAGGATTTCCGGAATATCTGACTAATTTGGTCTGGCTTGTAAAGGCGGAATCTTTAGTTTGGGAATATTGTGCCAGCAGAGTCCAAGATTTATCTAGAAAAATCGTGGACTTAACGGGGCGGCAGGTCTGCGGTCACTGCGCGGGCAGCTGCGGCGGGGTCTTTGGCCTGCCAGATCGGGCGACCCACGACGATGTGGTCGGCCCCATCGGCGACGGCCTGATGCGGCGTGGCGATGCGCTTCTGGTCGCCGGTCGCGGCCCCTGCGGGGCGGACGCCGGGGGTGACGATCAGCTTGCCCGAGGCCTCGGGCAGGGCGCGGATCATCGCGGCTTCCTGGGGGCTGGCGATCACGCCATCGGCCCCGGCGGCAAGCGCGCGGGCGGCGCGTTCTAGGGTGATCTGGTGGATGTCACCGGGCTTGATCAGGTTCGCGTCAAGGTCGGCGCGGTCGAGCGACGTGAGGATCGTCACGGCAAGGATCCTGAGGCCGGTGCCGCCCTTGCCCGTCGCTGCGGCAGAAACCACCTGCGGGTCGCCGTGGACGGTGAGGAAGTCGAGGTCGTATCGCGCAAGGCCGCGGACGGCGGTCTCGATCGTGGCACCGATGTCGAAGAGCTTCATGTCGAGGAAGATGCGCTTGCCCTGGTCGTGCTTCAGCTCGTTGGCCAAGGCGAGGCCCCCGCCGGTCAGCATCCCGAGGCCGATCTTGTAGAAGCTGGCGGCGTCGCCGATCCGGGCGACGAGGTCGAGGCCCTGCACCACGTTCGGCACGTCCAGCGCCACGATCAGGCGGTCATCTGCGGGCATGGGAGGCTCCCTGAGGCTGCCGGGGCGGTTTGACGGGGCGGGGAAGGGCTGTCAAGACTGGCGCAAAACGGGGAGCAGGATGATCCTGGCATTCGACATCGGCGCCAGCCGGATCAAGGCGGCGGTCTGGGACGGGGCGATGCGATCCCTGGGCGAGGTCGCGACACCGCTGGGTGACAGGTCTTCGTTTGCGGCGGCGATCACGCAGTTCGTCACCGGGCACGAGACGGGCATCGTGGTGTCGATCGCGGGAGTGGTCGACCCGGCAACCGGTGTGGGCAAGGTCGCGAACATCCCGGCGATTGACGGGCTGGCGCTGGGACCGGAGCTGCGGGCCGCAACCGGTCTGCCGGTCCTTGTGCTGAACGACGCGGATTGCTTTGCGCTGGCCGAAGCGTTTCACGGGGCCGGGCGCGGGCGGGCATCGGTCTTCGGGGTCATCCTTGGCTCGGGTGTCGGGGGCGGGCTTGTGCTGGGCGGACGGGTCGTCACGGGGGCAGGTGGCTATGCCGGGGAATGGGGCCATGGGCCGGTGATCCAGGGCGCGTTCGCGTTCCTTTGCGGCTGCGGCCAGACGGGCTGCGTGGACACGGTCGGAAGTGCGCGGGGGCTGGAACGGCTGCACCGCAAGCGGACGGCGGAGCTGCTGAGTTCGGAAGAGATCATCGCGAACTGGATGGCGGGCGAGGCCGAGGCGGGCGAGACGATGGCCTTGTGGCGGGCGCTGGTGGCGGGGCCGCTGGCGATGGTGGTGAACGTGACCGGGGCCGAGGTCGTGCCGGTGGGCGGGGGCCTGTCGCGCGCAACGGGGCTGGTAAGCTATCTGGACGAAGCGGTGCGGGTGCGCATCCTGCGTCGGACGACAGGGCCGCTGCTGGTTCCTGCGGAATGCGGGGCCGATGCGGGGCTTCTGGGGGCTGCGATGGCGGGGGTTGCCGAATGGGGGTGAGGCTGGAGGTCTGCGTCGACAGCGCCGAAGGGCTGGCGCAGGCGGTTGCGGGCGGGGCGGACCGGATCGAGCTGTGTGCGGCGCTGGCTGTCGGGGGGCTGACGCCGTCTTCGGGGTTGATCGGTCTGGCGGCACGCTGCGGCGTGCCGGTGGTGGCGATGATCCGCCCTCGGGCCGGGGACTTCGTCTGGTCGGATACCGAGGTCGCGATGATGGAGGCCGAGATTGCGGCGGTCCGCGCGGCGGGGCTGGCGGGCGTCGTGCTGGGGGCAAGCCTGCCGGACGGGCGGCTGGACGTGCCCGTGCTGCGGCGGCTTGTCGACGCGGCACAGGGGATGGAACTGGTCCTGCACCGGGCCATCGACCTGACCCCGGATCTCGGGGAGGCGCTGGAAGAGGCGGTGGCGTTGGGCTTTCACCGCATCCTGACGTCGGGGGGCGAAGTGACAGCCGAGGCGGGGGCGGAGCGGATCGCGGCCATGGTGCTGCAATCGGCGGGGCGGATCACGGTCATGCCGGGGTCGGGGGTGACGCCTGCGAATGCCGCGAAGCTGAAGGGGCTTGGCATTGCCGAGATACATGCCTCATGTTCGGCAGCGACCCCGGTTTCGGGTCGGGCGGTCGCGATGGGCTTTGCGCCCCCGGTCCGGCGGCAGACGGCTGCGGATGCGGTGCGGGCCTTGCGCAGGGCGTTGGAATAGGAGTGCGGAATGGACATCACCCTCAGCTTCGAGCGCCCTGAGGACGGGCCGGGTGCCGGCCCCTTGGTGGTCGGGTGGTTCCTGGCGCAGGACAAGGGCGCGGTCCTGTATGACCCGCCGGAACGTGTTTCGATCCGGCCGCCGAACAGGGCACACGCGAAATCGGCCAGCCGCTGCCCGGCGGTGATCCAGCTGGAAAGCCGGTATTTCATGGTGAAATGCCCGTTCGATCTGCACATCGGGTTTCAGCGCGATGACAAGGGCAAGCCGGTGCTGGTGAACAAGGCGGGGGCGTCCAGTCCGATCCGGTCGTCGAAGCTGAACGAGGTGCTGACGCTGGTCAGCGAGGCGGAGTGGCGGTTTCCGGACCGGCCCACGGTGCAGCTGCACCTGCCCTATTACTTCATCGCCGACGAGACGGTGTATCTGTCGCAACTGTCGGCCTTCGCGCATTACCGGCCCGATCCCTTGCCCGGCACGATCTTTGGCGGGCGATTCCCGATCTCGATCTGGCCGCGCCCGTTGATGTGGGCGTTCGAGTGGCATGAACCGGGCAAGGACCTGATCCTGAAGCGCGGTGAGCCGTTGTTCTATGTGCAGTTCGAAGGCATGGACCCGTCGCGCCCGGTGCAGCTGGTCGAGGCCGAGCGGACGGCGGAGGTGCAGGCCTATCTGGAAAAGGTGTCGGGCGTGGTGAACTACGTCAACCAGACCTTCGGCCTGTTCAAGGCGGCCGAGGCGCTCCGGCCGAAGAAGCTGCTGGTCGCGAAGACCCGGGAGTAGGGGCCTCTGGCTGGCCGCCGGGGCGCTGCCCCGGGCCCCGGAGTATTTGCGAAAAGAGCAAGCGAAAGTTTGAATTGAATTGAAGAGGTTGGTCCTTGCGCAGCATCATCGAGACCTATGAGGCGGACACGGGTCGCGTGACCGAAGTCCTGGCGGTCGAGGGGCGGATCGAGGCACCGAACTGGGCACCTTCGGGGAACTGGCTTTTGGTGAACGGTGACGGTCGGCTGTTCCGGGTGCCGCTGGACAAGCCCGCGCTTTTGCCGGTGGACAGTGGCGCGGCGGTCCGCTGCAACAACGATCACGGGATCAGCCCGGACGGGCAGACGATCATCCTGTCCTCGCATCACGAAGGCGAGGGGAGCCAGGTCTATGTGATGCCGGTGACGGGGGGAGAGCCGGTGAAGGTCTCGCCGGACGCCCCAAGCTGGTGGCATGGAGTCTCGCCAGACGGGCGCATGCTGACCTATGTGGCCGCGCGGGGCAGGAGCCGGGTCGTCGATGTCTACACACTGGTGCCCGGTCAGGCGGAGAAGCGGCTGACCAATGGTGAGGGGCATTGCGACGGGCCGGATTTCTCGCCTGACGGCAGCCGCATCTACTATAACTGCGATCGGACGGGACATGCCCAGATCTGGGTGATGGCGGCGGATGGATCCGAGCAGAGGCAGCTTTTCGAGGACGGGTTCGTCAACTGGTTCCCGCACCCGTCACCCGACGGGCGGCAGTTGCTGTATCTGGCCTATCCGGCGGGCACGACGGGGCATCCGGCGGACCTGGCTGTGGCGCTGGTGCTGTGCGACCCCGAGGGCGGCAATCGCCGTCGGGTGCGGGAGTTCACCGGGGGGCAGGGCTCGATCAATGTGCCGTGCTGGGCAGCTGACAGCAGCGCCTTCGCCTATGTCCGCTACGAGCCTTAGGCCGGCCGCAACCCGCTGAGGCCCTTCGGAGCTTTCGTCTTTGGCATCTCGGGCAGCGGCAGGCCGACGGCGGCCAGCACGGGCTGCAGATGACGCGGGTCGCCCCAGACCGAGATGTAGACCTCGGGCGGGTAGCCGTTCGCCAGATGCTCGGGCGTGAGGTCGATGATCCGCACGCGGAGATCGTCGCCATGCGCAAGCGAAGGGGTGATGATTTCCTCGGCCACCGGGCCAAGATGGCCGACGAGCCCGTCGCGATGGTGTGGGATCAGGCCGAGGATCGGCTTCTTCAGCCGCGCGAAGACGCCGATCCGCCCGTCGGACAGCCGATCAAGCCAGGCCTGATCTCCGATGGCGAGGCCGGTGCGGGCGACATGGATCGCCAGGCCCTCGACCGGGGCCTTGTGGATCAGGGGGAGTTTGGCGTCGCTCATGGACCGACCTTTCCGGTTTCCGAAGCACCGAACATGGGGAAGCGGAGAGCCGGGATGCAAGGCAAGGTTGCGCGTCACGGGCGAAGCCTGCCTGAACCCGCCGATACGCGCGGTCGGGATCGGCAAGGAAAGGCCGAAAACGCGGCTTTTCGCCCCATGTGGTTTTTGCGCAAGCGGGGATTGCAAAGTTTTCGACCCGCGCCCAGATCATGCGCAAGGCCTTCACGGGATGCGCTGGATGACCGGGCATCGCAGGCGGGGCGCTTCATGAAGAGGAGTTGAGCCGATGAATTTGGAGAAATTCACGGAGCGGTCGCGCGGGTTCCTTCAGGCCGCACAGACCATCGCGATGCGGGAAAGCCACCAGAGGGTGCTGCCCGACCATCTGCTGAAGGCACTTATGGATGATGACCAGGGGCTGGCGGCGAACCTGATCCGCAAGGCGGGTGGCAGCCCGGAACAGGTCAATGCGGCGGTGAATGCCGCGATTGCCAAGCTGCCCAAGGTCACGGGCGGCGATGCGCAGACCTATGTCGACCCGCAGCTTGTCCGGGTGCTGGACGAGGCGGAGACCGTGGCGAAGAAGGCCGGGGACTCGTTTGTTCCGGTCGAACGGTTGCTGACCGCGCTTGCGCTGGTCAACACCCGGGCCAAGGATGCGCTGGTGGCGGGGGCGGTGACGGCCCAGGGGCTGAACACGGCGATCAACGAGGTCCGCAAGGGGCGGACGGCGGATTCGGCTTCGTCGGAAGACACGATGGAGGCCCTGAAGAAATATGCCCGCGACCTGACGGAAGCCGCCCGGGACGGCAAGATCGACCCGATCATCGGCCGGGATGAGGAAATCCGCCGCGCGATGCAGGTGCTGTCGCGGCGCACGAAGAACAACCCGGTGCTGATCGGTGAGCCGGGCGTGGGCAAGACGGCAATCGCCGAGGGCCTTGCCCTGCGCATCGTCAATGGCGACGTGCCGGAAAGCCTTCGCAACAAGAAGCTGATGGCGCTGGACATGGGCTCCTTGATCGCAGGTGCCAAGTATCGCGGCGAGTTCGAGGAACGTCTGAAGGCAATCCTGAAGGAGATCGAGGCGGCGGCGGGGGAGATCATCCTGTTCATCGACGAGATGCACACCCTCGTCGGCGCGGGGAAATCCGAGGGTGCCATGGATGCGGCGAACCTGATCAAGCCGGCTTTGGCGCGTGGGGAACTGCACTGCATCGGCGCCACCACGCTGGACGAATACCGCAAGCATGTGGAGAAGGACGCGGCGCTGGCCCGCCGCTTCCAGCCGGTGTTTGTCTCTGAGCCTACGGTAGAAGACAGCATCAGCATCCTGCGCGGGATCAAGGAGAAGTACGAGTTGCACCACGGGGTGCGGATCACGGACGCGGCGCTGGTGGCGGCGGCGACGCTGTCGCACCGCTATATCACCGACCGCTTCCTGCCCGACAAGGCGATCGACCTGATGGACGAAGCGGCGAGCCGGTTGCGGATGGAGGTGGACAGCAAGCCCGAGGAGCTGGACGCGCTGGACCGCCAGATCCTGCAGTTCCAGATCGAGGCCGAGGCGCTGAAGAAGGAAGACGATGCGGCGTCGAAGGACCGGCTGGAGAAGCTGGAGCGCGAGCTTGCCGATCTGCAGCAGAAATCGGCAGCCGTGACGGCGAAGTGGCAGGCGGAGCGCGCAAGCCTGGAGGCGGCGCGGACGCTGAAGGAACAGCTGGACACGGCACGGGCCGAACTGGAAGGCGCCAAGCGCGAGGGCAACTTCGCCAAGGCGGGCGAGCTGCAATACGGGCGCATCCCGGCGCTGGAGAAGGACCTGGCCGAGGCGGAAGCCAAGGAAGGGCAGGCTTTGGTGGCCGAAGCCGTGCGGCCCGAGCAGATCGCCGAGGTGGTGGAACGCTGGACCGGCATCCCGACCACGAAGATGCTGGAAGGCGAGAAGGAAAAGCTGCTCAAGATGGAGGAGGAACTGGGCAAGCGCGTCGTCGGGCAGCAGGCGGCGGTGGAAGCCGTCAGCCGCGCGGTGCGGCGGTCCCGCGCCGGGCTTTCGGATGAGAACCGGCCGCTGGGGTCGTTCCTGTTCCTCGGGCCCACCGGCGTCGGCAAGACCGAGCTGACCAAGGCTTTGGCGGAGTACCTGTTTGACGACGACTCTGCGATGGTCCGCATCGACATGTCGGAGTTCATGGAGAAGCATTCGGTCAGCCGCCTGATCGGCGCACCGCCCGGCTATGTGGGCTACGATGAAGGCGGGGTGCTGACTGAGGCCGTGCGCCGCCGCCCGTATCAGGTCGTCCTGTTCGACGAGGTCGAGAAGGCGCACCCGGACGTGTTCAACGTGCTGTTGCAGGTGCTGGACGATGGGCGGCTGACCGATGGGCAGGGCCGGACGGTAGACTTCAAGCAGACGCTGATCATCCTGACCTCGAACCTCGGGGCCCGGGCGCTGTCGGAATTGCCCGAAGGCATGGATGCCGCCCATGCAAAGGCCGAAGTGATGGAAGCGGTCCGGCAGCATTTCCGGCCGGAGTTCCTGAACCGTCTGGACGAGCAGATCATCTTCGACCGGCTGAACCGGGCGGACATGTCGGGCATCGTCGAGATCCAGCTGCAGCGGCTGGAGGCCCGGCTTGCCGCGCGGAAGATCGTGCTGGACCTGGATGCGACGGCGAAGGCCTGGCTGGCCGAGGAAGGCTATGATCCGGTCTTTGGCGCGCGGCCGCTGAAACGGGTGATCCAGCGGCAGTTGCAGGACCCGCTGTCGGAGATGCTTCTGGCCGGGGAGATCCTGGACGGAAACGTGATCCGGGTGACAGCGGGGCCGGATGGCCTGATCATCGGCGACCGCGTCGTGCAAAGCCGGCGCGAGCGCCCGCAGTCGGCAGTGGTGCATTGATGCGGGAAGCTGCCGGGACCGACTGATGGCATCCGCAGGAACGGATGCCAGCCGTCCTGGCCGATCTTCCGGCGTCTGGCCCAGCACAAGGCTCATCCAGCATTGGGCGTTCCGGTCGAACAGGAAAAGGGGCCCGCCGGCCCCTTTTGCCTGCCCTGGCCAGACTGAGGCGGGGGGGCACCTGGCACCCCCACACCCCGACTGGATCAGCCTTCCGGCGGCAGGATCACGCTGTCGATCACATGGATCACACCGTTCGAGGCGGCGACGTCGGGCGTCGAGATGACGGCACCGTTGACCTTCGGCCCGCCGTCAAGGGTGATGGTCACTTCGGCTCCGTTCACCGTGGCGGCCTTCATGCCTTCGGTCAGGTCGGCCGACATCACCATGCCGGGGACGACGTGGTAGGTCAGGATCGCGATCAGCTTGTCCTTGTTTTCCGGCTTCAGCAGGTCTTCGACGGTGCCAGCGGGCAGCGCGGCGAAGGCGGCGTCGGTCGGTGCGAAGACCGTGAACGGGCCTTCGCCCTTCAGCGTCTCGACCAGTCCGGCGGCGGTCAGCGCGGTAGCAAGGGTGTTGAACGAGCCAGCCGCAACTGCGGTATCGACGATGTCCTTCTCCTGGGCGAAGGCGGGCATTGCAAGGGCGGTGGCGGCGGTCAGAGCTAGAAAGGTTCTGCGGATCATTGGTGTCACTCCCGTTTGATCGGTCATGCCGTCATTGGCGAGACTGATAGGGTCGTGCGGCGAGATCGGATCAGGGCGACGTTTCCGTGAGCTGTGCTTGACGGAGGGCCGGCGCGGGCTAAGCCGCAGCCTTCCCGCAGGTCCAGTCAAACCACCGTGAGCACAGTTCATCCGGCGTGAGAAATCTGACGCAATATTTCAGGTCTCTGGCGCACAAGTGAGGCGGTTTGTTTTGCCTTTCATGCAAGATGGCGCATCTTTCGAGAAACCCGAGTGGAGTTCCTGCCATGCGTCTCAACTGGTCCGACGTTACGCCCAAGCCCCTGTGGCTGAACCGCCGCCAGCTGATCGCCGGTGCTGCTGCGCTTGCCGCCTCCCCGGCCCTGGCCCGGATCGAGGCGGTGCCGAGCGGCTATTCGACCACCGAGGAACCGAACGCGCTTGAGGACATCACGACCTACAACAACTACTATGAATTCGGCACCGGCAAGGGCGACCCGGCCGCCTATGCCGACGGGCTGACCGTGGACCCCTGGTCAATCGTGATCGACGGGATGGTCGACAAGCCCGGCACCTATGATCTGGCGGATGTCGTGAAGGGGCAGCCGCTGGAGGAACGCATCTACCGACTCCGCTGCGTCGAGGCGTGGTCGATGGTCGTGCCCTGGATCGGGTTCCAGCTTTCGGGCCTGCTTGACCGCATCGGCGTGCAGCCCGGTGCGAAGTTCGTGGCGTTTGAAACCCTGGTGCGGCCCGAGGAAATGCCGGGGCAGTCCTCGCCGTTCATCGAATGGCCCTACCGCGAGGGGTTGCGGCTGGATGAGGCGATGCACCCGCTCACGATCATGGCCACCGGATTGTATGGCGAAGCGATGCCAAAGCAGAACGGCGCGCCGATCCGGCTGGTGGTGCCGTGGAAATACGGGTTCAAGTCGATCAAGTCGATCGTGCGGATCAGCCTGGTGGACAAGATGCCCCAGACCACCTGGAACATGCTGCAACCCTCCGAATACGGCTTCTATTCCAACGTGAACCCAGGCGTAGACCATCCGCGCTGGAGCCAGGCGTCCGAGCGCCGGATCGGCGCAGGATTGTTCGGCGGACGGCAGGACACGCTGATGTTCAACGGCTATGGCGATCAGGTCGCCTCGCTTTACAGCGGGCAGGACCTTCTGGTGGATTTCTGATGGAGCGGGTGAACGCCTTTGCCCGGAGGCTGCCCACCTGGGTGGTCTATGCGGCCGGGACGCTGCCGTTCCTCTGGGTGGTCTGGCTTGTCGTGTCGGGCGACATCGGCGCCGATCCGGTCAGGACGTTGGAGCGCAAGCTCGGACTGATCGGGCTGCAGTTCCTGCTGGCCTCGCTGGCGGTCACGCCCCTGCGCCGGGTCGGGCTGAACCTGATCCGGTTTCGCCGGGCGCTGGGGCTGCTGGCTTTCTCCTATATCGCGCTGCATCTGACCGCCTGGGTCTGGCTCGACATGGGGTTGCGCTGGTCCGAGGTGGTGGCGGACCTGTGGAAGCGGCCCTACATCATTCTGGGCATGACCGGGCTTCTGGCAATGCTGCCCCTCGCGGCGACCTCGACCAATGCCGCGATCCGGCGCATGGGCCCGCAAGCCTGGGGGCGGCTGCACCGGCTTGCCTATGTCGCGGTGATAGCCGGGGTGCTGCATCTTCTGATCCTGGTCAAGATCTGGACCGGGCGCGAACTGTTCTACGCGACCCTTGCCGTGGTGCTTCTTGGCCTGCGCCTCCTGCCGAAGCGGGCAAGGGGCGCGCCAGTTGCCGCCTGAGACGGGCAATCCGTGCAGCAAGGGCAAGAAAATTGCCGCGGCGGCGCGTCATTTGTGGGGTTTCTTGCGTCAACCACCAGATTTTGCGGTATTTTCAGGGGGCTGCAAAATTTTTGCGATGCAGGTGTTTTTTGCTCTTGCGGGCGCCGCGCCGCCTCCGTAAATACCCCTTCACCGAAGCAGAGACGCGACGGTGACGGACGGAAGCGACGGTCGAACGAAGCGGAAGTCCGGAAAATCTGAAGGCAAGGCGCGAAGGGATACGCCAAGGAATTGGCGGATCGCACGTTTTTTGTCTGACGATGGCTCTTTGAACCTGATTGGAAAATGAAGGGATATGCGGGCGGTTTGGGCGCATCGGCGTCTAACGTCTAGCATATCGGCCTACTAGGGGAGCGGGGAGACCTGCCGACCGATGATGTAGGTGTCAGCTTCACTACTTGTGGGTCACGTTACTTCGGTAACTTGGCACATGATGTAGAGACTGATCTTGTCCCTGTGACGGGGATGAGACAGATGTGCGAAGGTTCGACGTCAAGGATACGCGGAAACGCGTTTCAACTTGAGAGTTTGATCCTGGCTCAGAACGAACGCTGGCGGCAGGCCTAACACATGCAAGTCGAGCGCCCCTCCTTCAAGCGAGCTTGAAGGTATCACTTTAGGATATCAAACGAGCAGGCTCGTTTGATGGAGGGGAGCGGCGGACGGGTGAGTAACGCGTGGGAACGTACCCTTTGCTACGGAATAGCCTCGGGAAACTGGGAGTAATACCGTATGTGCCCCCC
>JAZKHX010000009.1:0-74385 GCA_040385165.1 Pseudomonadota bacterium
CTTCCTTGGGGCGGACTCTAGTCGCAGGTGGAGGAAAAATCCCGTGGCAGGTCATGTCCGTTCAGGCTCTTGTGCAGCCGCTTACCTATTTCGCTTGGGGTGTAGTTCTCGCGGTAGGAGCATCAATTGCAGCGTATCTCGCACATTTTGCTTATGCCTCAGCGGGTGTTCGGCAACTGACTTGGGAGCATCCATACTCTCAGCCTACAGGTGGCACCAAGTTCTGGACTGCCTTCGGAATTGTGATGCACCTCACCGGACTAGTTGCTACGGGTGCATCTGCCGTTGCACTTATGGGCGGCGTTTACTCCGTCAGCCTTGCGCTGCCTGTTGTTTTCTCCGTTGCTGCACCCTAGGAAATGCTATCAGGGGGTACGCAAGGGGGGCAGGGGGGGTACTGCTTCTTAGGAGAAATGCCCCCCGAAATAATCTCTGCAAAATTACCGCAGTTTGAGGCCCATGTCCTTGAGCATTTGTAGCACTGACTCAGCGTCTAATACTTCCTCCCCGACTATCCCTGTGTCTCCTTCCATGTAGGCAAGGTACTGCTTGGAGACAGTCTTGAGACACTGAGTCAGGATCACCTTCTTGGCTAGACCACCACCCAGATAGCTTGTCCTAGTCACCCCGATAGGAGCATGGTTCAGAGCTATGCCTATCGCCCCTACATCAACACCAGCTAGCTGAGCATGTTCAGCAAAGGACCGTCTAAGGTCATGCACTGTCCAAGGTTGCTTGAAGCCCAGAGCCTCTCTGGCCTTGTCTAGCTCGTTCCTCCACTGAGTATCCGTGTAGACGAAAGGGCCGTGGTTAGCCTCGATCAGCCCCACTATCGGAATGGTATGGTCCTTACCTGACTTGGTATTCTTGAAGGTCAGTTGGTCCCCGTGGACTTCGAAATTTAGAGCCTCATTCTTCCTGCATCCGGTGCAGAGGTAGAACATCAGGAGCTTCCCGAAGGGTTCCTTCTCTGCGTATTCCATCACCTTCACAATTTCATTGTCTGACAGATACCGGGTCTTGGCGCTGGAGCTAGTCCTAAGCCCACCCTTCTTCATGGCCCTGTTGACTGGGTTAGGAGCAATGCCAGCAGAGTTAAGGATCGCCTTAAGGGTACGCATAGCCTTGTTGGTGTAGTCTTCAGAATGTTTGTCCCTGAGGGCCGCATAGCGGAGAGCTACCATCTTGTCGGTTATGTCTGTGACCTTCAAAGGGAGCCAATCCTTGAAGCAGTTCTGCAATACCTTCTGATAGTCGGCCACCGTGCTAGGCTTGAGCTTGTGTCTCCTGAGAGCGATGTATTGCGTCAGATGGCTTTGAAGACTGTCTTCGTCCTCAGGCTCGATCCTCGCCACATCAACGCCTTTGGAGAGTTGCAGCAGGACTTCCCGTGCTTCCTCCCTGGCCTTATCCAGCGTCAGCAGTTGCACTTCCCCGATGGTCTTCCTGACCACCCGGCCACCCTTGATGCGTTTCTCTGCGATGTAGGTAGCCCTTCCAGCCTCAGAGACCTTCACCCCGAAGCCTATCAGCTTGGTATCCCTGACAAACTGGACCTTTCCACTGGCTTTCAGTCCTGACACAGTGTCCTTGGTGATCTTGGTGAGCATGGAAAAATCCCCTGCGGCAGTCCGGTAGACGGTAGACAGACTAGCAGACAGGGAATCGGAAGGATAGAGTCTCGTAAGTAGTTGAAAAGAATAATGCCCGCGTGGTGAAATGGTAGACACTGGGGACTTAAAATCCCTTGGCCGCAAGGCCGTGCCGGTTCAAGTCCGGCCGCGGGCACCAGGGAGCAGGATCGGGACAGGATGCCAGAAGGACCACCGCGCCGGGACGCCGGGCCCCTGGATCGGACCGCAGAATGAAGGTTCCACCCCTCGCCAGTCCGCACAGCCTTGGGATCAAGGCCTGCCTTGCCGCGTTGGCATCGTCGGCGTCCGGTTTGACAGCGGAAGAAGCCGCGCAGCGCCTTGCCGACACGGGGCCGAACCGGCTTTCCGATATGGGCAGGGTGGGGCCCGTCCGCCGCTTTCTGCGGCAGTTCAACAATGTCCTTGTCATCGTGCTGATCGCGGCAGCGGCAGTGACGGGGGCCTTGCAGCACTGGGTGGATACCGGCGTCATCCTGACGGTCGTCGTCGTCAATGCGGTGATCGGCTTTGTCCAGGAGGGCAAGGCCGAGGCCGCGATGGCGGCGATCCGGCACATGCTGGCCCCCAAGGCGGCAGTCCTGCGCGATGGCCGCCGGATCACGGTTGATGCCACGGGCCTGGTCCCCGGCGACGTGGTGCTGGTCGAGGCCGGAGACAGGGTTCCTGCCGATCTGCGGCTGGTCGAGGCACGGGGGCTGA
Organism: Pseudomonadota bacterium; assembly: GCA_040385165.1. GTDB lineage: Bacteria > Pseudomonadota > Alphaproteobacteria > Rhodobacterales > Rhodobacteraceae > Tabrizicola. Next base: position 2,355 of record JAZKHX010000009.1, read on the forward strand.
CAGCCCAGGAAGCGATCCTGACCGGCGAGTCCGTGCCGGTCGAGAAGGCGACGCGGGCTGTGGCCGAGAGTGCGGCGCTGGGTGACCGACGCTCGATGCTCTGGTCGGGGACGCTGATCACGCAAGGCACGGCGCTGGGGCTGGTCGTGGCGACCGGCAGTGCGACCGAGATCGGCCGGATCGGCGGCTTGCTGGCGGGGGTGGAGGATCTGACGACGCCGCTGGTCGCGCAGATGGACCGCTTTACGCGGCGGTTGTCGCTGGTGATTCTGGCGGCCTCGGGGTTCCTGCTGGCCTACGGCTACGTCGTCATGCAGAATCCCTTTGCCGAGGTGTTCCTCGCGGTGGTCGGCGTGGCGGTGGCGGCAATCCCGGAAGGCCTGCCGGCGGTGATGACCATCACGCTGGCGATTGGCGTGCAAGCCATGGCCCGGCGGCATGCGATTGTCCGGCGGATGCCCGCGATCGAGGCGATCGGATCGGTTTCGGTGATCTGCACCGACAAGACCGGGACGCTGACGCGCAACGAAATGATGGTGGTCGAGGTCGAGACGCCGGAAGGGACGTTCGATGTCGGGGGCGAGGGCTATGCTCCGGTGGGGCGGGTGCATCCCGACGGCGACCTTGCCGCGCTGGCGCGGACGGCGGCCCGGTGCAACGACGCGCGGCTGGACCGGAAAGACGGACAGTGGATCGTCGAGGGCGACCCGACGGAGGGGGCGCTGCTGGCCTTTGCCGGGAAGGTCGGTTTGGACAACACTGCGCGGCGGCTGGATGCGATTCCGTTCGACAGCCGCCATCGGTTCATGGCCGTCCTGTCCGAGGATCGGGGAAAGCGGCTTGTTCATGTGAAGGGCGCGCCCGAGCGGATGCTGCCGATGTGCGCCGGGATCGACGCGCATCTGTGGCACCAGCGGGCCGAGGCCATGGCGCGGAAAGGGCTCCGGGTGCTGGCCCTGGCCGAAGGGACGGAGGACAGCCTGCGGGATGGCGCTCTGGACGGGGGCCTCCGGTTTCTAGGCCTGGTCGGCCTGATCGACCCGCCGAGGCCCGAGGCGGTCGCGGCGGTGGCCGAATGCCGGGCGGCAGGCATCCGGGTGAAGATGATCACCGGGGATCATGCCGGAACCGCAGCGGCGATTGCCGGGATGATCGGACTGGCGGCCCCCGACCGGGTGCTGACCGGGCGGGACCTGGAGCGGATGGATGACGCCGCCCTTGCCGCGCAGGTGGTGGAGGTCGACGTCTTTGCGCGCACCAGCCCGGAAGACAAGCTGCGGCTGGTCAAGGCCTTGCAATCACACGGGTTATCGGTGGCGATGACGGGCGACGGGGTGAACGACGCCCCCGCGCTCAAACGGGCGGACGCCGGGATCGCGATGGGCCTGAAGGGGTCGGAGGCCGCGAAAGAGGCGGCGGACGTGGTGCTGGCGGATGACAACTTCGCCACCATTGCCGCCGCAGTGCGGACCGGGAGGACAGTCTGGGACAACCTGCGCAAGGTGATCAGCTTTGAGCTGCCGACCAACGCGGGCGAGGCGCTGACCGTGGTGACGGCCCTCTTGGCGGGCTATGCCTTGCCGATCACGGCCGTGCAGATCCTGTGGGTGAACCTGATCACCGGAATCACGCTGGGCCTTGCCCTGGCCTTCGAGCCGGGCGAGCCCGGCACGATGCAGCGTCCGCCGCGTCCGCGCGACGCGCCGATCCTGACGCGGGAACTGATGTGGCATGTGGTGCTGGTGTCGGTCCTGTTCGTGGCGGCGGTGTTCGGTGTCTTCTCCTTTGCGCTGCGGGCGGGCCATTCCCTTGCGCTGGCGCAGACGATGGCGATGAACACATTGGTCGTGCTGGAAATCTTTCACCTGTTCTTCATCCGCAACATCCATGGCACGTCACTGACCTGGACGGCGGTGCAGGGGACGCCGGTGGTCTGGGCCGTGGTTCTGGTGATCACGGTGGCGCAGGTTGCCGTGACCTACCTGCCGCCGCTGCAGGCGCTTTTGGGGACCGAAGCTGTGCCTGTGCGTGAGGGGCTGATGATCGTGGGGGTCGGGGTCGTGTTCCTGATCCTCGTCGAGATCGAAAAGCAGATACGGCTGGCCCTCTACCGCCGCTGAGCCAAAGGAAACGGCCCGGCCTTGCGGGCCGGGCCGTTTCGGTCGTGTTGCGACAGGTCAGGCGCGAAGGTCGAAGCGGTCGGCTTCCATCACCTTGACCCAGGCGGAAACGAAGTCGCAGACGAACTTCTCGCGGTTGTCGTCCTGGGCATAGACCTCGGCATAGGCGCGCAGGATCGAGTTCGAGCCGAAGACGAGGTCGGCCCGCGTCGCCGTCCACTTCACCGCGCCGGTCTTGCGGTCGGTCAGGTCGTAGGCGTTGCTGCCCTTCGGCACCCATTTTAGGGCCATATCCGTCAGGCCGGTGAAGAAGTCGGTGGTCAGCGCGCCGACACGGTCGGTAAAGACGCCATGCGCCGTGCCGCCGTGGTTGGTGCCGATCACCCGCATCCCGCCGATCAGGCAGGTCATCTCATGCGCGGTCAGGCCCATGAGTTGCGCGCGGTCGAGAAGCAGCTCCTCGGCCGAAACGGCATAGTCCTTCTTCATCCAGTTGCGGAAACCATCCGCGACCGGCTCCAGCACGATGAAGCTGTCGGCGTCGGTGTCCTGCGGTGAGGCATCGCCACGGCCCGCGTGGAAGGGAACGGCTACGTCTACGCCAGCGGCCTTGGCCGCCTGCTCGACGCCGACGTTTCCGGCCAGGACGATCACGTCGGCCAGCGAGGCCCCGGCGTCTTTCGCGATGGGTTCCAGCACTGACAGGACGCGCGCCAGACGGGCGGGTTCGTTGCCCTCCCAGTCCTTTTGCGGGGCCAGACGGATGCGGGCACCGTTGGCACCACCCCGGTTGTCCGAACCGCGGAAGGTGCGGGCGGAGTCCCAGGCGGTCGTGACCATGTCCGAAACCGACAGGCCCGAGGCGGCGATCTTGGCCTTTACCGCGTCGACGTTCCAGGCGGTCGAGCCAGCGGGGATGGGGTCCTGCCAGATCAGGTCTTCCTGCGGCACCCAGGGGCCAAGGTAGCGGACCTTCGGCCCCATGTCGCGGTGCGTCAGCTTGAACCAGGCGCGGGCGAAGGCATCGCTGAACGCGGCCTGATCCTTGGCGAACCGTTCCGAGATGGCGCGGTAGGCCGGGTCCATCTTCATCGCCATGTCGGCGTCGGTCATCATCGGCATCCGGCGGATCGAGGGATCCTCCACGTCGACCGGCATGTCCTCCGGCGCGATGTTGATCGGCTGCCACTGGAAGGCCCCGGCGGGGGATTTCACCAGTTCCCAGTCGTATTTCAGGAGGAGGTGGAAATAGCCGCCGTCCCATTTGGTCGGATGCGTGGTCCAGGCCCCCTCAAGCCCCGAGGTGATCGTGTCCCGACCGATGGAGCGGGTGGAGTTCACCATCCAGCCAAGGCCACCTTCCTCGATCGCGGCGCCCTCGGGTTCCGCGCCGATCAGGGCGGCATTGTTGTTGCCATGCGCCTTGCCGACAGTGTGGCCGCCTGCGGTCAGGGCCACGGTTTCCTCGTCATCCATCGCCATGCGGGCAAAGGTTTCGCGGACGTCATGCGCGGTCTTCAGCGGGTCGGGCTGGCCGTTCACGCCCTGCGGGTTGACGTAGATCAGGCCCATGACCACGGCAGACAGCGGGTTCTCAAGCGAGGTGCGGTCGTCCTTGTTCGGATAGCGCTGGTCGGTCAGCCATTCCTTTTCCGACCCCCACCAGACGTCCTTTTCGGGGGCCCAGATGTCTTCGCGTCCAAAGCCGAAGCCAAAGGTCTTCAGGCCCATCGATTCGTAGGCCACGGTCCCGGCAAGGACCATCAGGTCGGCCCAGGACAGGCGGTTGCCGTATTTCTTCTTGATCGGCCACAACAGGCGGCGGGCCTTGTCGAGGTTGGCGTTGTCGGGCCAACTGTTCAGCGGCGCAAAGCGGTGGTTGCCGGTGCCGGCACCGCCGCGGCCATCGGCCATGCGGTAGGTGCCAGCGGCGTGCCAGGACATGCGGATGAAGAGACCGCCATAGTGGCCCCAGTCGGCGGGCCACCAGTCCTGACTGTCGGTCATCAGGGCGTGGAGGTCGCGCTTCAGCGCCTCGAAGTCCAGCTTCTTGACCTCTTCGGTATAGTTGAAGCCGGTCAAGGGGTTAACCTTGGTGTCATGCTGGTGCAGGATGTCGAGGTTCAGCGACTTTGGCCACCAATCCATGACCGACGACCCCGTCTCGGTGATCGCGCCGTGCATGACCGGGCACTTGCCCGACCGTCCAGTGTCATTGCCGTCCATCTTGCTCTCCTACGCTTGAAGTCTGTTGCGAAAACGGACCCGCTGCCCGGGCCTTTGCAGCCGGGCGGGCGAGTCGCTGATCTTCGTCGTGGGTCATGGGTAGCACCCTGTGGCGATAATAGGAATTTTCATTTTCCTATCATGGCGATATGTTCAGCTTATGACAAAGATCACCCTGAAGCATCTGCGGTATTTCGACGCGCTGGCACGGCACCGCCATTTCGGGCGGGCGGCAGAGGCGTCGGCGATCTCGCAACCGGCGCTGAGTTTGCAGGTCAAGGAGCTGGAGGAAATCCTGGGCGCGCCGCTGGTCGAGCGGGGGGCGCGGGTCAGCCTGACGGTGTTGGGCGAAGAGTTTTCCCTCCGGGCGCGGGAGGTGTTGCGGGCGGTGGATGAGCTGGGGGCGCTGGCGCGGGCCTCGGCGGGGCCATTGGCGGGGCGGCTGCGGCTGGGGGTGATCCCGACGGTCGCGCCCTATCTGTTGCCGCGGGTGATGCGGCATCTGGGGCTGGCCTATCCGGGGCTGGACCTGCGCCCGAGGGAAGCAGTGACCCCGAAACTGGTGCGCGACCTGGGCGAGGGGCGGCTGGATCTGGCGCTGGTGGCGCTGCCGGTGTCAGAGCCGTCGTTCAGCGAGGTGTCCCTGTTCGACGAGGAATTCCTGCTGGTCCGGCACCAGGCGGCAGCGGATCACCCGATGCCCGCGCTGGTGGACCTGCCCGAGATGCCGCTCTTGCTCTTGGAGGAAGGCCACTGTTTCCGCGATCAGGCGATTGCCTTCTGCAAATTGCCGCCAAGCCCGGCGGGCGAGATCATGGAAGGGTCGTCCCTGTCGACGCTGGTGCAGATGGTCGGGGCCGGGATTGGTGTGACGCTGATCCCCGAAATGGCGGCCGAAGTCGAGCTGCGGTCCGCCCCGGTCGTCCTGCACCGGCTGCCCGAGCCGCGCCCAAAGCGGACGATCGGCCTGGTGTGGCGCCGGTCGAACCCCCTGGCCGACCGCTATGCCGAGCTGGCCGACGGGTTGCGGTCGGCGCTGGCCGGGTAACCTCCTCGTGCGCCTTCGGCTTCTCGTTGGAGCGCGCGGGAGCGAGGAGCGACGAAGTCGACGACGAGCGTGCCCGTCACGCCCCCCAGGTGCGTTCCAGCAGGCGCAGCCAGTTGCCGTGCGCGATCTTCGCAATCAGCGCCTCGCCCAGACCCATTTCGCGCATCGCGGCGATCAGCACCGGCAGGCCTTCGGCCCCGCCAATATCCTTCGGCGTGGTCGCGCCGTCGAAGTCCGAGCCGATCCCGACGCTGTCTTCCCCCGCCAGCGCCAGCATGTGCGCGATATGGCGTTTGACCGGGTCCAGCGTCATGTCCGGGCTTTCGCGGCCATCGGGGCGCAAAAAGCAGGTGGCGAAGTTCAGGCCCGCCATGCCGCCGGATTCGCCAATGGCTTGCAGCTGGCGGTCCGACAGGTTGCGGCTGGAAGGGGTGACGGCATGGGCGTTGGAATGGGTGGCGACAAGCGGGGCGTCGGACAGTTTCGCCACGTCCCAGAACCCGGCCTCGTTCAGGTGGGAAAGGTCCAGCATGATCTTCAACGTATTGCATTCGCGGACCAGCGCCTTGCCAAGGTCCGTCAGCCCCGGCCCGGTGTCGCCGGTAGAGGGATACCGGAACGGGACGCCGTGGCCAAAGATGGTCGGGCGGCTCCACACCGGGCCGATGGACCGCAGGCCCATGGCGTGGAAGAGGTGCAGCGCGTCGAGGTCGGGGCCGATTGCCTCGGCCCCCTCGAAGTGAAGGATCCCGGCAACCGCCCCCGCAGCCATCGCGGCGCGGATCTCGGCCACAGTGCGGCACCAGCGGAAGCGGCCGTCCGACACGCGCTCAATCCACAACAGGTGGCCCAGCATCTCGATCGCCACGGGCTGCGCGCTCTTGTGGTCGATCAGATCCGGCAACGGAAGTTCATATGGCGGACTGTCCATCCGGGCTTGAAGCGCCTTCAGGTCCGCATTTTCCGGCGAGGGGATGTAGACCGCGAAGAAACCGCCGGCAAACCCTGAAGCCTGCATCCGGGGCAGGTCGAGGTGGCCCGCGCCTTCGCCCGTCAGCCAGACCCGGTCGCGCTTCGCCCCGGCGGCAGCGATCTTCAGGACGATGTCGTTGTGGCCGTCAAAGACGGGAACGGGGCTTGGCATCGGGTCCTCGACGGCGGATGACTTCGGGGCCAGTGTTCCGGTCCTGCCCGACCATTGCAAGGCGGATCATCCATCCGAATTTCCAGCAGACAACCACTCCGACCAGACCTGCCTGGACGGGCGACATGGACCTTTCCCGACCGGGCCACGGCAACACCGGCGGGTGAACCCCGGATTGCCGGTCCGGGACAGATTGCCGGACGAGACGTCTTCTGCCAAGACTTCCAGGCCGGGCAGCTTCGCCGGGCTGATCCGCAAGGCGCGCCGGTATGAACGATGCCCCCGCCGACAACAAGCCCGCGCGCCACGGCGAAGTGGCGCTGGCCTTCGATCCTGCGCGGATCGCGGATGACGCACGTCTCCGCTTCATCGGCCGGTTGCGCAGCCCCTGGTCGCGCGGGAACTGCCCGAAGAACCTGCGCGAGGCGCGCGAGAACCGGCAGGAGCCAGAGGCCTTCCGGGTCGAGATCGATCCGCCGTTCCGGCAGGGGCTGGTCGGCCTGCAACCCGGGCAGCCGGTCATCCTGCTGTATTGGGCCGGTGCGGCGCGGCGCGACATGATTGTCCTGCATCCCGCCCATCGCGAGGCGCCCACGGGGGTCTTTGCCCTGCGCGCGCCAAGCCGGCCGAACCCGATTGCGGTCGCGGTCGTGCGGGTGCTGGCGCTCGACCCGGTGGCCGGGGTGCTGACGGTCGATGCGCTGGATGCCTTCGACGGCACGCCCCTTCTGGATGTGAAGCCCTGGCTTTCGTCGGTCGACATTCCGCCCGCGCAGGCCTGAGCGCCGCATTTACCGGCCCGCCGCGTCGCGTTACACCGGGTCGCGAACAGAAGGCAGGCGGACATGCAGGGATTTCAGACGGAACCGGGGCACGACAGCTATGACGTGGTGATCATCGGCGGGGCGATCATGGGGTCGTCGACCGCCTGGTGGCTGACCCAGATGGGATTTCCGGGCCGTGTGCTGGTGATCGAGCGTGATCCATCCTACGAAAAGGCCGCGACGGCGCTGAGCTTTTCCTGCATCCGCCAGCAGTTCTCGACCGAGCTGAACATCCGCATCTCGCAATTCGGGGCGGATTTCGTGCAGTCGCTGCGCCAGCGGATGGGGGGTGACGACAGGGTGCCCGAGCTGAAGATCCAGAACTTCGGCTACCTCTATCTGGCCGACAGCGAGGAGTTCGCCCGTGTCCTGCGCGCCAACCGGGTGGTTCAGGCGGCGGCGGGGGCCGGGACCCGGCTGCTGGCACCGGACCGGATCAAGGCCGAGTTTCCGTTCATGGCCACGGACGATCTGGTGCTTGGCAGCCTGAACACCCGGGACGAGGGCTATTTCGATGGCTACACCGTCTTTGACTGGTTCCGCCGCAAAGCGCGCGAGGCGGGGGTCGAGTTTCTCGCGGACGAGGTGGTGGGGCTGGACATGTCGCCAAACAGTGACCGGGTGGTCGGGGTTCGCCTCGCCTCCGGGCGGCGGGTCGGATGCGGGACGGTGGTGAATGCCTCGGGCACACGGGGCGCACGGGTGGCGGCGATGGCGGGGATCGCGATCCCGATCGAGCCGCGCAAGCGCTACAACTGGGTGATCCAGGCCGAAACGCCGCTGGACCGGCCCTTGCCGCTGACCATCGACCCGTCGGGAGTTTTCGTGCGCGAGGTGGGCGGCGGGACCTACATGGCAGGGGGACATGCGGACATCGACCCCGCAGTCGCCTTCGACGATTTCGCGATGGATCAGGAGCTTTGGCTGGACAAGATCTGGCCCGCCATCGCGACCCGCATCCCCGCCTTCGAGGCGGTGAAGGTCGTGAGCGAATGGGCCGGGCAGTATGATTTCAACGTGCTGGACCAGAACGCGATCACCGGGCCGCATCCCGACGTGGTGAACTTCCTGTTCCTGAACGGCTTCTCGGGCCACGGGCTGCAGCAGTCCCCGGCGATGGGCCGCGCGACTGCCGAATGGATCGTGCATGGCGGCTACCGCAGCCTGGACCTTTCGGAGTTCCACTTCCAACGCATCGCCGACGGGCGGGCGCTGGTCGAGGCTGCGGTGATCTGAAGCAGGTCAGTCCGATTGCAGCAGTGCGGTCGGGGACTGGACGGCGAACATGTCCTTGGGTGCGAAAACGAAAACCAGGACACCCACATAGACGGCAAGGAACAGGGCAACGGCGGCATAGTTTCTGGTGGGACGGCTACGCGTCGGCAGAACTTGTGTCATCTCGGCTCTCCTTGACTTGGCAGTAAGTCGGGCAGCGACTCGGGTCCGATGGGGGGACATTACCACCAGCGCGTGTGGCGTGGCTCCCCAAGTTTTTGCCGTAGGCAGAATTTCGTCCCTCAAAGAGGCCGCATCAGCGAAAAACCGCCCGGCTCGGGGCGTTTTCTGCGGCTGCACATGAAATCCGTTCTGCCTTGCAGCGAAAGCTCAGCTGCGGGTGCCGGAAAAGCGTGTCTGCCAGTCGGCGCGTTCCTCGTCGGTGATCTTGCGGAACAGGTTTTCGGGAACCGTGAAGGCATGACCTGCGGGAAGACTCCGCATCGCAGCAGGGATGTCGGCGGGCCAGGTCCAGTCGTCGGAACCCACGGCGGTCATCATCGCCGCTGAGGCGTCCGGAATGAAAGGGGCCGACAGGATCGCATAGACGCGGATCAGGTTGAGTGCGAGGCGGACGATGGCCTGCGCCTGATCGGGATCGGTCTTGACCACCGACCACGGGGCAGCCTGTTGCAGGTATTCGTTGCCGATCACCCAGATCGCCCGCAGCTCGGACGCGGCCTTTCGCACCTCCATCTGCTCCATGAAGCGGGTGTAGTCGGCAATGCGCGCGCCAAGGTCGGCGACAAGGGCGGTTTCCAGCGGGCCGAAGCTGCCCCCGGCGGGGACTTGCGCGCCGAACTTCGATACGGCGAACTTGGTCACGCGGCTGACGAGATTGCCCAGAACGTCGGCAAGGTCCTTGTTCACGCTGGTCTGGAAGTTTTCCCAGGTGAATTCGCTGTCCGCGCTTTCAGGGGCATGGGACAAGAGCCACCAGCGCCAGTAGTCGGCGGGCAGGATCGACAGGGCCTGGTCCATGAACACGCCGCGACCTTGGGAGGTCGAGAACTGGCCACCATCATAGTTGAGGTAGTTGAAGGACTTGAGGTAGTCGACCAGCTTCCACGGCTCGCCAGACCCCAGGATCGTGGCGGGGAAACTGAGTGTATGGAAGGGCACGTTGTCCTTGCCCATGAACTGGTAATAGGTCACGTCGGACGCGCCCTTGTCGGTGCGCCACCAGCGTTCCCAGTCGGCATCGGGCTTGCCGTTGGCGTCGGCCCATTCGGCGGTGCAGGCGATGTATTCGATCGGGGCGTCGAACCAGACGTAGAAGACTTTCCCTTCCATCCCCGGCCAGGGCTGGTCGCCCTTTTTCACCGGGATGCCCCAGTACAGGTCGCGGGTGATGCCGCGATCCTGCAGCCCGTCGCCGTCGTTCAGCCATTTCTTCGCGATCGAGGTGGTCAGGATCGGCCAGTCCTTCTTGCTGTCGATCCAGGCTTCCAGCTTGTCACGCAGCGCACGCTGCTTGAGGTAGAGGTGCTTGGTTTCCCGAACCTCAAGGTTGGTGGAACCGGAGATCGAGGAGCGCGGGTTGATCAGGTCGGTCGGGTCGAGCTGCTTGGTGCAGTTCTCGCACTGGTCGCCGCGAGCGGCGGTGTAACCGCAGTTCGGGCAGGTGCCGGTGATATAGCGGTCGGGCAGGAAGCGGTTGTCGTCGATGGAGAAGACCTGCTTTTCGCTGACCTCCTCGATCAGGCCGTTCTCGGCCAGTTTTCCGGCGAAATGCTGGGTCAGGCGGTGGTTGCGCTGGCTGGAGGAGCGGCCGAAATGGTCGAACGAGAGGCGGAAACCCTTGGCGATCTCGGCCTGAACGGCGTGCATTTCTGCGCAATACTCCTCGACCGGTTTGCCAGCCTTGGCGGCGGCAAGCTCGGCGGGGGTGCCGTGTTCGTCGGTGGCGCAGATGAACATCACCTCATGCCCCATCGCGCGGTTGAAGCGGGCGAAGAGGTCGGCGGGCAGTTGGGAGCCGACGAGGTTGCCCAGATGCTTGATCCCGTTGATGTAGGGAATGGCCGAGGTGATGAGGATGCGTGCCATGTCTGCGCCTTCGGTTAAGTCCGGCGATTGATTAGCCGAAGCGCAGGGAAAGGGCCAGCGGGCTACGCCTTGCCGCGTAGCATCCGCGTGAGGGTGCCGTCGCCCGCCATCTCGTGCTTCAGGGCGGCAAGCATGTGGACGATGACCATGCCGAGAAGGGTTTTGGCAAAGATTTCATGTAGGACGAACCAGACGAATTCCGAGGTCTCGTTCGCCTCGACGATCGGCGGGACCACGAAGGTTTCGGCATAGACCGTATCGACCCCGCTGGCTGATGACCCGGCCCAGCCCGCGATGGGGGTGGCGATCATCAGGGCATACAGCGTCCAGTGCCAGCCCTTGATGAATATCCGCAGCCAGCCTGTCGCCATCGGGCCGGGCGGGGGCGAGATCACATGCCAGAGGATGCGCAGGAGGACGAGCGCCAGCGCGGTCAGGCCCATCGTCTTGTGCAGCCCGTAGAGCCACAGGTTTGCAAGGCCCGGCTCCATCGAGGACAGGCGCAGGCTAAGGGCGATCTGTGACAGGAGCAGAAGCGCCATCAGCCAGTGGATCAGGCGGGAGACAAGACCGAAGCTGTCAGCCGAGTTGCGCAGCGCCATGCGTCAGCCCGGGGTGTCGGTGCGGGTGGATCGGCGCAAAGTCATGTCGGCGAGGCTTCGTCCGGGATGAGCGTGACCTCGCCCGAGGGCGCGGTGGCCAGCAGCCAGGCGGCGGGCGGGGCAAGGCGGGCGCGCAGGCGCGCAAGGCGCCAGCGATCCTCGTCCGACCAGAGAAGCGTGCGGCTGGGCGCGGGGGCGATATGCCAGCGGCTTTCGACGCCCTGCGCGCCGCCCTCTCCCGGCGACAGGATCAGTCCAAGCGGCGCAAGGCCTGCGTCCCGTCGTGCGGCTTCGGCCCCGGCTTCGGCAGCCAGATGCAGGCGGCGGATGGGGGTGAGGGCAGGGGGGCTTGGGAGTTCGGCCACCACAAGAGGTGCGGACCCGGAGCGCAAGGCCTCTTCCATGGCCCAGAGCAGGTTTTCGTCCCGGTCTGCCTGCACCAGAATCAGCCGGGCGGGATCGGCAAGGGGTTGCAGGCCCGCTGCATTCAGACGTTCGGGCAGCCAGCCGGGGCGGATCCAGATCACGGGGCCTTGCGTTGCGGCCATGATCCGGGCGGCAAGCATCAGGCGGGACGGCCCGCAAAATTCATGCACCCGACCCCGGCGCAGGGTCAGATCGCCCGCAAGGAGTTGCAGATCCTCGGTGCGTCGGGGTCTGTGGTGCTGGATCGGCAGACTCATGCGGAAAAGCTATCCTGTTCGCAGAATGTTCTCAAGTCTGACCCTTTGCCCTGCCGTCGATCCGGCCTAGCTTTGCCCCGATAGAAGGAGTTCCCCGATGAAGACGCTGAGCCTTGGCAAGACCGGCCTGACGGTTTCCGAGCTGTGCCTTGGCACGATGACCTGGGGGACGCAGAACACTGAGGCCGAGGGGCATGCCCAGGCGGACCTCGCGCTGGAGGCAGGCGTGACCTTCTGGGACACCGCCGAGATGTATCCGGTGAACCCGGTGCGGGCCGAAACGGCGGGGCGGACCGAAGAGATCATCGGCACCTGGCTCGCCGCGCGCGGGGGGCGGGACCGGATCCAGCTTGCGACCAAGGTGGCGGGCAAAGGGCCGATCCTGCGACCGGGCGAGGTGACGGTCGGGGCCACGATGCGGGCGGCGGTCGAGGCTTCGCTGAAGCGGCTGCAGACGGATTATATCGACCTCTACCAGCTGCACTGGCCGAACCGGGGCAGCTATCACTTCCGCCAGGCCTGGCGCTATGCGCCGAAAGGCATCGACAAGGTGGTCGAAACTGCCCAGATGACCGATTACCTGACCACGGCGCAGGCGCTGGTGACGGAAGGCAAGGTCCGCGCCATCGGCCTTTCCAACGAAAGTGTCTGGGGGGCGGCGCGCTGGCTGCATCTGGCAGACACGCTGGGCCTGCCGCGCATGGCCACGGTGCAGAACGAATACAGCCTGCTGTGCCGACAGTTCGACACCGACTGGGCCGAGCTTTCGGTGATCGAGGACATGCCGCTTCTGGCCTTCTCGCCGCTGGCGACGGGGCTGCTGTCGGGGAAATATGCCGGCGACGTCATCCCCGAAGGTTCGCGCCGCAGCCTGAACCCGGACCTGAGCGGGCGGATCACGGCGCAGGTGTTTCCGGCGGTGGCGGCCTATCTTGGCGTAGCGGCGCGACACGGGCTTGATCCCTGCCAGATGGCCATCGCATTTTGCCGCACCCGGCCCTTCACCACGATCCCGATCATCGGGGCGACGACGCTGGACCAGTTGCGCACCAACATTGGCGCGGCCGGGGTCACATTGTCGTCAGAGGTGCTGAGCGACATAGCGGAAACTCACCGGGCCTACCCGGCCCCCTACTGACGGGGCTTGCGGCGCTAGGCGGATCAAGGCACTGCTTGGCCCGAACCGGAGAGCCCGATGCCCCGCCTGTCCCTTGCTGCTGTCCTCTTCTGTGCCATCGGCCTTCTGTCGGCATGCCAGCTGTCAGGGGACAAGGCTCAGACAGGTCCGGACGAAGGCGTGACAGCGAATGCGGTGGCAGGCGGCGCAATCGAGGTGACGGCGCTGGATGCCCCACCGGCCGAAGCGGAGGCGCCGAAGGCCGCAGGAACCGAACCCGCGGGGCGCGACACGGCGGCCCCGCAAGCCGCGCCCGCTGCCGACGGCGCCGCGTCGGAAGCGGACGGGCAGCAGGACGCAGCCCGGAAACCCGCGCCGAAGCCTGACCTGGACGAGGTGCCGGTCACGCCGAAATCGGAACGGCAACTTGCTTGCGAAAAGAAGGGCAGCAAGTGGTTCAAGATCGGTGACGGTGAAAAGTATGGATGCGTCAAGGAAACCAGGGACGCCGGCAAGCGGTGCCAGAAGGAAAGCCAGTGCGATGGCGTCTGCCTCGCCCGGTCGGGCACCTGTTCGCCGTTCAAGCCGCTCTACGGCTGCAACGAAATCCTGCAGGACAACGGTGCGCGGGTGACCCTGTGTCTCGAATGATCCTTGCAGCGACGCTGCTGCTTGCCGCCTGTGCCGCGAAGCCGCCCGCATCCCTTGCCTTCCGGGATGCCGATGCACCGATCTGGTCGGCGGCAGCGTTCCAGCCTGCCCGGGTCGCCGGAACGTGGCGGCAGGTCGCCGGGTTCCAGCCAGACAGCCCGGGCTGCAAAGCCGGGGCCCTGGAAATCACGCCCGAAGCGCGGGGATTGCGACTGGACGGCAGCCTCTGTCTTGCCGGTGTGTCCCAGGACGTCTCCGGCCTTGCCGCGCCGACAGGGCCGGGTCGGCTGGCAGTCGCGGGCGCGGACTGGTGGATCCTCTGGGTCGACACCGACTATCGGACCATGGCCATCGGCACGCCTTCGGGCCGGTTCGGCTTTGTCCTGGACCGGGGAGCGATCCCGGGTGACCGGCTGAAGGCTGCGCGCGAGGTCTTCGACTTCAACGGCTACCGCACCGGGGCTTTGACTGCGCTTTAGCGGACGCGGTCATACAGGCCCTGCAGATGCGCAACCATGTCGCGCGCGCCGATCTCGGCCTCGCGGACCAGAAAGTCGAAATGCTGGCTGATCGTCTCGATCCGCGCACTGTCGCGGAACGCCAGGTAATGGCGACCAAGGTAGATCACGGCCAGAAGCGGCCCGAAGATGGTGACCGGGGCCGAGAAGAGCTTCCGCGCATCGAAAAGGCACAGCCGCAGCGACGGATACAGTTGCGCGCAGAGAGTCATCAGGTGGCTTAGTTGTGCGCGGCGGATGTCGGCAGAGAGGCCCTCGTAATAGCCCGAGGCGGTGGCAAAGGCGGTCAACTCGTGCAGGGGCAAGGCGATTTCATAGTCCGACCCCGCGCCCCGCATCCATTTCAGCCGGTCCTCGAAGGCACCGATTGCCTGTTCGGCAGTTCGGCCAAGCTGAGGTTCGTATTCCCATTCCGCCATGGCACGGGTCTTCAGCATGTCGGGCAGGGTCGCGGGGACATGGCGGATCTTGTAGCCCGCAGCCTCCTGGTGCCAGCCGAAGATGCGCTCGTCGATCAGCGCGCGGGGGGCTTCGGTCAGCGTCAGCGAGGCTGCAAGAAGGTCGGCAATCGGCTCGGGACGGCCAGAAAGGCCCAGAAGCCAGTCGGCGCTGATCCCGAGCGCCCGCGCGCAGTCGGCCGCAAGTTGGGCGTTCGGAAGTCGCGTGCCCGGCTGCAAGAGGGCAGAGATGGTGGATCGGTCGACGCCGGTGCGGCGCGCAAGCTCGGCCTGGGTGACCTTGCGGCCGGCCATCGCCTCGGCCAGGCGGACGCGAAAGGCCTGGGAGCGGTCGCGTTTGTCGACTTTATCCATCACATGACCATAATATGCGACAGTGTGCGGAGTCGAGTTTACAATACCCCGAATTCCCGGCAGAGGACGGATTTGCTACCGTCACACAGAAGTTACCTTATCGGACACCATCTTGCAGACCGACACCCGGGCCATCGAATGGCCGACCCTGGCGATCTTTGCCGCGACCTACGCCCTTTGGGTGGTTGCAACCACCGTGCTTTGGACGCTTTCGCCACCACTTGCAATTCTGGCCGCGACGCTGGCCATCGGGCAGTATTCCTCCTTGACGCACGAAGTGCTGCACGGCCATCCACTTAGATCGCAGGCCTGGTCCGAATTGCTGGTCTTTCCCGGGTTGACGGTCTTTGTGCCCTACCTGCGTTTCAAGGACCTGCACCTGCGGCACCATTTCGACCCGGCGCTGACCGATCCCTATGATGACCCGGAATCGAACTTCCTGGACCCTGCGGCCTGGTCAAGGGTGTCGCGGCCAAGGCAGGCGCTGCTGCGCTTCAACAACACGCTTTTCGGGCGGATGCTGATCGGGCCCGCGATCTCGGCCTGGGCGCTGGTGACGGGTGATCTGGCGGCAATCCGGCAGGGCGACGGGCGCGTGGCGCTTGGCTGGGCGCTGCATCTGGCGGGCCTGTCTCTGGTCGGGCTTTGGCTTGCGCTGGTCGGGCAGATGCCGGTCTGGGCTTATCTTTTGTCCGCCTATCTTGCCTGGAGCCTTCTGAAGATCCGCACCTATCTTGAACACCGGGCGCATGATGTGGCGCGGGCGCGGACCGTGGTGATCGAAAGCCAGGGTCCGCTGGCACTCCTGTTTCTGAACAACAACTTCCACGTCGTCCACCACATGCACCCGGGCGTCGCGTGGTACAGATTGCCCGCGCTCTACTTCGGCAACCGTGACCATTACCTGCGCCGGAACGAGGGCTACCGCTACGCCAGCTATGTCGAGATCTTCCGCCAGTTCCTGTTCCGCGCCAAGGATCCGGTGCCGCATCCGGTCTGGCCGGTGGACAGGGGCGGCGTTCTAGACCAGTCGGCGGAACTGCGGGGTGGTGCCGGAGTTGTCGAAGAACGGCACGCCGGGCTGGTCGCTGCCCGCCACTAAGGCCGCGACCTCGGCCAGCACAACCTCGGTGATGAAAGGCAGGTCCAGAGCGCGGGCCTCGGGCAGGGGCAGCCAGCGCAGGTGCTGAAGCTCGCCCGAAGCGGCGGTGAAGTCCTGGCAATCTCCGTCCAGGCCCTCGGCATGGGCCAGAAGGAAGCGCGCGTCGAACCGGCGGCTTCGCCCGGGCGGAGTGATGGCGCGGAACACGAAGCGGAGCGACGGAACCCCGGTATTCCCAAGCGCAAGTCCGGTCTCTTCGGTCAGTTCGCGCAAGGCTGCGGCGATCACGACGTCGGGCGCGGGCGCGTCCGGGGGGACCAGAAGGCCCAGGCGGCGGGCGCAGTCCGGGGCAAGGAAGCCGGATCGGGGGCGGGCGTGATCCTCGGGATCGACCCCGCCGCCCGGAAAGACGAATTTCGACGGCATGAACGCCGCCCCGGCCCCGCGCTGGCCCATCAGGACCTCGGGGCCAACCGTGCCTCCGCGCCACAGGACAAGTGTCGCGGCCGGGCGGATCGCTTCAGTCATGCGGGGTGTCGCTGAATCCATGCATCCGGTTCGCCCATTGCAGGGCAACCAGTGCCCCTTTCAGCCGCGGCAGAAGATACAGCGACAGGGCGACCGTGCCGATGGTGAAGCCGACCGCCAGAACAAGGGGCTCGGGGCGGAACTTGGTGTAGACGATCAAGAGAAGCGGCGCGAGCAGGTGCCCGACGATCAGGATGGTCAGATAGGCCGGACCGTCATCGGCCCGGTGGTGATGCAGTTCCTCGCCGCAGACCGGGCAGGCATCGCGGACCGTCAGATATCCGCGCAGCATCGGACCTTCCCCGCAGTTCGGACAGCGACGCCGCCAGCCGCGCAGGAGGGCGGGCTTCAGCGGGCGTTCCGCGGGCTCGGGAAGGGAAGCGTCGGTCAGGGTCATCGCGCAGGGTCCATGGCGCCGGGGCGAGCCGGCAAGGCGGGGCGGACCATAGCGCGAAGCCGGGATGCTTCACAGGGGAAACACCGGCCCTGTGTCTGCGTGTCGCAAGTTTCTGCGACGGAACTTGCCGAGGCCGCCGTGTGACTGGGCAGACGGGTCGAGAAACGCCCCGCTTACAGGAGATGAAACAATGACTGCATCGAAGAAGACCGCCGTGGCTGTGCTGGCGCTGATGGGCGCTGTTCTGGGCTCGGCTGCCCTCGCAGACCGTGGCATGGGAATGGGCATGGGAATGGACGGCGGCGAAGGCAAGGGAGCAATGCTTTCCGACCAGTTCGACGCGATCGACGCGGACAAGGACGGCAAGGTCACCCAGGAAGAACTTGCCGCCCAGCGTGCCGCCGAGTTCAAGGCCGCCGACACCAATGCCGACGGGGCGCTGAGCGCGGAAGAGCTTTCGGCGCGCATGATGGCCCAGATGCTTGCCCGTCAGGGTGCCCGCATGATCGAGAACATGGATGACGACGGCAACGGCAGCCTGTCGGTCGAAGAGATGGACGAAGGCCCGATGGCGGGGAACTTTGCCCGGATCGACGCGGACAATGACGGTGCGATCTCGAAAGCCGAGGCGGAAGCCGCAGTCGAAAAGGTCGGCAAGCGCCGCGAAGGTCGCGGTCACAAGATGGACGATCAGGACAACTGAGGCTTTGCTGCGATAACGCGGCAGGCTAGACCAGACGCAGGATGACGATGGCTTTCGATGCAGGCGGTGATGCTTCGGACGAGGCGCTGATGGTGCTCTATGCCAATGGAGACCGTCATGCAGCACTTGCCTTGGCCCGGCGCGTCACCCCTCGCGTTCTGGCCTATGCCGCGCGGCTTCTGTCCGGTGACCGGGCCGAGGCCGAGGATGTGGCGCAGGAAACCATGCTGCGGCTCTGGAAGATCGCGCCCGGGTGGCGTCAGGGCGAAACCAAGGTGACGACCTGGGCTTACCGGGTCGCCACCAACCTTTGCATCGACCGCCAGCGCGCCCGGGGCCGCAAGCGCCAGCTGGCGCTGGACGACGCGCCCGAGGTGGCGGATTCGGGGCCGGGGGTCGAGGGCCGCATGCAGGAGGCCGGCCGTACGGCGGCGCTGGAGGCGGCGCTGGCCGAACTTCCGGATCGGCAGCGGCAGGCGGTGGTCCTGCGCCACCTGGAAGGCATGACGAACCCCGAAATCGCGGCGATCATGGAGATCGGCGTCGAGGCGGTGGAAAGCCTGACGGCGCGCGGCAAGCGGGCACTGGCGGCGATACTCTCGGGCCGGAAGGAGGCCCTTGGATATGAGGATGACGGACATGCAGGATGACGACCTCGACCGCCTGCTGGCGGCGGCGGCCAGGACGGCCCAGACCCCGTCCGAGGCCCTGATGGAGCGCGTATTGGCCGATGCGTTTGCGTTGCAACCTGCGGCCCCGGAACTGCGCCCGGCGGTCGCGGCACCTCGACCGGGACTGCTGGCCCGGCTCGCAGCCGCGCTTGGCGGTGGACCGGCGCTGGCCGGGCTTGGTTCGGCGGCGGTCTTTGGCATGGCCCTTGGCTATCTCAGCCCGACAACGCTTGACTATCTGACCGGGACTGCGACCGATGCGGCAGAGTTCTTCCCGGATGCCGATTTTCTGACGACCGAAGGCTGATCCAGATGACCGAAACCGATAGCCAAAGCCCGCCAACGCCGCCCGCCGGCGAACCGACCCGACAAGCACGGCCGGGCTGGATGAAGATTGCGCTGGTCGTCTCGGTCGCGCTGAACCTTGGCGTCGCCGGGCTGGTCCTGGGAGCCTGGCTTGGGGACGGACAACACGCGGGGATGCCCCGCGATCTGTCGTTTGGTCCCTTCAGCGAAGCCCTGAGCGATGCCGACCGGCGCGCGTTGCGCAAGGACCTGATGGGCCGGGCGGGAGAGTTCCGTTCGTCCCGCGAAGCCGCACACGCGGAGTTTGCGGCCTTGCTTGATGCGTTGCGCAGCGACCCCTTCGATCCTGCCGCGATGACCGCAGCCTTGACTGCGATCGAGACCCGCAATGCCGAACGTCTGGACCTTGGCCGCAGCCTGATCGAGGCACGACTGATCGAGATGTCCGCCGCCGAACGCAGCGCCTTCGCCGACCGGCTGGAACAGGCCCTCCGCCGTGGCGGCAAGGGCTGAGACTGTCCGGGCGACGGTGACCGAAGGCCTGCGCTTCAGGCCGCACTCAGCCGGTAGGTGACCTGGTTCCGCCCGGCCCCCTTCGATTCCAGCAGCGCCAGATCCGCCTGTTCCACCAGACCCTCGACGGAATAGCTTGTCTCACCCGCCTCGCCGGCCACCGCGACTCCGATCGACACCGTGACCTGCAATTCCTCGCCCGAGGCAAGGCGGATCGGCTGATCCTCCATCACCTGACAAAGCCGTTCCGCCACCCGCCGGGCGGTTGTCATGCAGCTGCGCGGCAGGATCGCCAGAAACTCCTCGCCGCCGATCCGTGCCAGCACGTCGGTGTCGCGCAGGTTGGCGATCAGGCGGCGCGCAACCTCGACCAGGACCTGGTCGCCTGCCGCGTGGCCGTGCAGATCGTTGACCAGCTTGAAGCGGTCGAGATCCATCACCATCACCGCGAATGGAGCCCCTTCCTCACGGGCGCGGACCGCGACCGAAGCCAGTTGCGGGGCGGCAAAACGCCGGTTGTAAAGCCCGGTCAGGGGATCGCGCATCGCCAGCCGCAGCCCGTCCTGCATCCGGGCGCGTTGCCGGTCGGAATGTCGCTTGCGGCGCAACAGGCCGCGCGTGCGCAAGGCCAGCTCTTCGGCCGAGACACCGGCGCCGACGGCATCATCGGCTCCGAGGTCGAAGGCCATCGCGGCCTCGTCCCCTTCGCCTGCCGGGCCGACGACACACACAGCGGCATGGCGGGTCGCCTGGTGGCTTTTCAGTTCCGACAACAGCCGCAGCGTGCCCGAAGGATTGCGGCCGTCGTCATGCAGGATGAACACGTCGGGCAAGCTGTCGCGGCCCTGTCCGGCGGCAATCTCGGCCAGGGCGTCCCGGCGGGACAGCACGACCAACCGGTCACGCAACTGGCCCGCCAGCGCATCGCGAAGCCCTTCGGCAGGCATGTGCTGCGACGAGACAAGCGCGATGGTTCCCTGCGGCTCGAACGCGGCCGAGGCCTCGGCCAGTCCGGACATCACCATCGCGTCGGGTGCGGGAAAGTCGCTTTCGGCCTTCAGGCGCAAGAGGTTGCGCAGTCGTGCCAGCAGCACACGTTCATTCGCCGGACGGTCCATCACGTCATCGGCCCCGGCGGCAAAGGCCGCCAGCCGTTCCTCCGCCCCGCCGGCGGCGGTCAGCGCGATCACCGGAATGTCGCGGCAGGCCGGGTCGCGGCGCAACCGCCGCAGCACTTCCAGTCCCGAAATGTCAGGCAGGCCCAGGTCGAGAATGACCAGATCGGGATGTTCTTCCCGAACGATGGCAAGGCAGGCAGCCCCGTCCGCTGCCAGCACAGGCTCGTAGAATGCCGCCGCAAGCCGGGCCTGCTGGACAATCCGGTTCGCTGCCACATCGTCGACGATGAGAATCCGTGCGCCCATCTTCCACTGCCGTCTTGTTCATCCGCTTGATGCAGGACAGTGTGGCAGGAAGAAGGTTAACAAATCCTTTCCAATGGTCGTCGGCACGCATCCTTGGCTGGTTGACGTAAGGGAACTTGGGAGAGCGGGCGGAATGACACCGGAAGCGGCGCAGATCCTGGCTTTGCAGGCGCTGGGATGGATCGCCTCGGACGACGAGATCTTTCCGCAGTTCATGGCTGCGACCGGGGCCAGTCCGGGTGATCTGCGCGCGCGGGCGGGCGATCCGGAGTTTCAGGCGGCCGTGCTGGATTTCCTGATGCAGGATGACCGATGGGTGGTTGCATTCTGCGATCGCGAGAGCCATGCCTATACCGCCCCGCAATCGGCGCGGCTGGCCCTGCCGGGCGGGGCTGAAACCTACTGGACCTGATTGCAGCCCCGGAAAGACAAGGCGATGATCGACGGCCTCTTGTTCGACAAGGACGGAACCCTCTTCGACTTCCGCATCAGCTGGGGACGCTGGGCCTCCGACTTTCTGGACCGGATCGCCCGGGATGCGGGCCACAAGGCGCGCTTGGGGCGGGCCATCGGTTTTGATCCGGCCACGGGCAGTTTTGCATCCGACAGCCCGGTGATCGCCGCCACGGCTGCCGATATTGCGGCGGCGCTGGCACCGGAACTGCCGGGCGTCTCGGTCGCCGAGCTGCGGGACCGGATCGATGCAAGCGCCGGGCAGGCACCGATGTCCGAAGCGGTGCCGCTTTTGCCGCTCCTGTCCGCGCTGCGGGCACGGGGATTGCGGCTGGGGGTGGCGACGAACGACTCCGAGGCGCCTGCTCGGCAGCATCTCGCGAACCACGGGATCACCGGCTGTTTCGATTTCATCGCGGGCTACGATTCGGGTCACGGGGCAAAGCCCGGGCCGGGAATGTGTCTGGCCTTCGCGCGGCAGCTGGGGCTGGAGCCGTCGCGGGTGGCGATGGTGGGCGACAGCCGGCACGATCTTGAGGCGGGTCGAACGGCCGGGATGCGGACGGTTGCCGTGCTGACCGGGATCGCCGGGCAAGACGAGCTTGCGCCTCATGCGGACGTCGTTCTGGCGGACATCGGAGCGATTCCGGACTGGCTTTCCAGGCTGCAGTCCTGACCTGTCGCACCAAAACGCGAAAAACGACGCTTTTCCGTCGCTGATGCAGTAACCACCGGCGCTCTCCTTCCGTCATCTTCGGTCAGGAATAGCGGAGACGAGAGCAATGAGCGACGAGCCAGTCCGTAGAAAGCGCGCCGGGGGCCGGGCCGGGATGAAAGTCCGCGCGGGCTCGGCGGTGATCGACCAGATGCCCTGGCGCATTCCGGTGAACCCCGATGCCCCGGTCGAGCCGCTGGATGCAGACGGCGTCCAGCGCGTCCACAAGACCGCGATGCGCATCCTGCGCGACATCGGGATCGAGTTTCTGAACCCCGAGGCGGTGGAGCATCTGCGCCGCGCGGGCTGCATCGTGAACGGGACCAACGTCCGGATGGACGAGGATTTCGTGATGGAGATGGTCGCCCGCGCGCCGGAGAGCTTCACCATCACCCCGCGCAATCCGGAGCGCGAACTGATCATGGGCGGCAAGCACATGCTGTTCGTGAACGTCTCCTCCCCCCCCAACGCCTGGGACATGGAGCGCGGGAAACGCTCGGGTGACTTTGCGACGTTCAAGGAATTCATGAAGCTGACGCAGTATTTCAACTGCATCCACGTCGCGGGCGGCTATCCGGTGGAGCCGGTGGATATTCATGCGAGCGTCCGGCATCTGGACTGCCTCTATGAAAAGCTGACCCTGACCGACAAGGTCGTCCACGCCTACAGCCTGGGGGCCGAGCGGGTCGAGGACGTGATGGAGATGGTCCGCATCGCGGGCGGGCTGACCGAGGCGGAGTTCCAGGCCAAGCCGCGGATGTACACCAACATCAACTCGGTCTCGCCGTTGAAGCACGACTACCCGATGCTGGACGGGGCGATGCGGATGGCCAGGCGCGGCCAGCCGGTGGTGGTGACGCCGTTCACGCTGGCAGGGGCGATGGCCCCGGTCACGATGTCGGGGGCGGTGGCGCTGTCGATTGCCGAGGCTCTGGCGGCGGTGGCCCTCCTCCAATACATCGCGCCAGGGTGTCCGGTGGCGATCGGGACCTTCACCTCGAACGTCGACATGAAGTCGGGCGCGCCTGCTTTCGGGACGCCGGAATACATGCGGGCGACGCAGATGACGGGGCAACTGGTGCGCCATTATGGCGTGCCGATGCGGGCTTCGGGGGTCTGTGCGGCCAACGTGCCGGACGGGCAGGCGATGTGGGAGACATCGAACAGCCTGTGGTCCGCCGTGCAGAGCCGGACCAACATGGTCTACCACGCGGCGGGCTGGCTGGAGGGCGGGCTGATCGCAAGCCCGGAAAAGTTCATCATGGACTGCGAGGTCATCCAGATGATCCAGCGGTATTTCGAGGAGGCTACCTTCGCCACCACCGAGGACGACCTTGCTTTCGACGCAATCAGGGAGGTCGGCGCAGGCGGGCACTACTTCGGGGTCCAGCATACCCAGGACCGCTATCAGCACGCCTTCTATGCGCCCTTCGTGTCGGACTGGCGGAACTATGAGGCCTGGCAGGCGGACGGGTCGGTCTGGACTGTCGAACGCGCCCACCGGATCTACAAGCAGATCCTGGCCGAGTTCGAGGCACCGGAGATGGACGGGGATCACCTGGAAGAGTTGCAGCGGTTCGTGGCCCGCAGGAAGCAGGAGGGGGGCGCTCCGACGGATTTCTGACGGGAGTGTCCACGGTGGACAAAATCTGATAATGCTGTGAAAGCAAAGACTTGCTCGTGGGCGTTCAGGAAAAATTAACGTCTGGCCGCACCCGCTGATCTGCGCCGTGCGGGGCTGGGTCGAGCGGTCCCTGCGTCAGGGCGGAAGGATGATCTTTCTGCGAGAAATCGTTTGGTTTCAGCGGGAAGCGGATACGGTCGAGCCGACCTGCCGTTTTTCCGGCATGGGCGAGAGGTGCCGAACAGGCCGGCCGGGGCAGACCCTTGCCACGGGTCGATGGCCAGGGGGCACGGGCAAGGGATCGGCATGGGAGCGGCAAGGACAGGGCCGCGCAAGCGGTGGGCAAAGGCCCCGTGCGGGGCTTCGGCCGGACCGCGGCCCGGGCCTGAAACCGATCGCGACGGCCGCCCGGGCCAGTCGGCGTCGCTACGAAAGTTCGGCCATCATTTCGTCCAGAGCAGTGCAGGTCGCCTGCAGATCGTCGCCCCCGGCGGCCTTGGTCGCCAGCTCCTGAATCTTCGGGCCAAGCTCGGCGAGCTTTGCAGGGTCGGCGGCGGCGATTTCCTGGATCTTCGCGGTCAGGTCGGCGGCCTTCTTGGTGGCGGTTTCCTGAGTGCAGGCCTTTTCGCTGGTGCAGGCGGCGAGAAAGACGCTGGCGGCGAGTGCCAGAGCTGTGGGTGAGACGTTCATGGGTTCCCTCGTCGGCTGTCGTGATTTGCGCGACGGGACCGCCGCAAGGTCAGGCTAACGCACCTCAGCGGCGATCACACTGCAGCGTGACCGACCCCGCGCGGAATTCCGCCCGGGAGGGGGCCCGGCTTGACCTTTCGGCCCCCGTCCCGCAGGTTGCGGCCCGATCAACAAGGCCCGGGAAAAGGGCAAAAGGCAGATGGCAAAAAGCACGGCTCCCTTCTCGGGCTTTGAATTCATGATCGCCTGGCGCTACCTGCGCGCGCGGCGGGCCGAAGGCGGGGTTTCGGTCATGACCTGGATCAGCCTGATCGGCATCACGCTGGCGGTCTTCGCGCTGATCCTGACGCTGGCGGTCCGGGCGGGGTTCCGGGCCGAGTTCGTCGACACGATCCTGGGCGCCAATGCCCATGTCACGGTCTATTCCAGTGGCGTGGTGGGCGAGGAGGGCCAGCTGATCCGGGGCTTCATGCAGCCCGATGCCGTGGCAGCAGCGATTGCGAAGGTGCCGGGTGTGACGCGGGCGGCCCCCCTGATCAAGGGCAAGCTGATGGTCTCGGACGGCGAGGACACCACCGGGGCCGAGGTCTATGGTATTCTCCCCGAGGATTTTGCGTCGATCCCGAGAGTGGGTGCAGGGTCCGAGGCGATCGGCGATCTGGCGCGGTTCCCGGACGGGATTGCGGTCGGTTCGGGCATCGCGCGGGAACTGGGGATCACGGTCGGCGACCGGGTGCGTCTGATAGCGCCCGGCGGGGTAAAGACGGCGATGGGGTCCAGTCCGCGCGTCAACGCCTACGAGGTGGTCTACATCTTCACGGCCGGGCGCTATGATATTGATACCACACGCATCTACATGCCCTTCGACGAGGCGCAGAGCTTTTTCAACAAAGAAGGCCGCGCCGACGAGATCGAGGTCATGGTCGACAATCCCGATGCCATCGAAGGCTACGGGGACGCGATCCTGCAGGCGGCGGGACCGGCGGCGATGCTCTGGACCTGGAAGGACAGCAGTGGCGCGTTCCTGCGGGCGCTGGACATCGAGGACAACGTGATGTTCGTGATCCTGTCGGTGCTGGTGCTGATCGCGGCGATGAACATCGTGTCGGGCCTGATCATGCTGGTGAAGAACAAGGGCCGCGACATCGGCATCCTGCGGACGATGGGTCTGACCGAGGGGTCGGTCCTGCGGGTGTTCTTCATCTGCGGGGCTTTCACCGGGGTTCTGGGGACCGTCGCGGGGGTGATCCTGGGCTGCCTGACGGCGCTGAACATCGACCAGATCATGTCCGCCATCAACTGGGTCAACGGGGCCGAGGTCTGGGACCCTTCGATCCGGGGGATCTACTCCTTGCCCGCGAAACTGCAGTTTGGCGATGTGATGTCGGCGGTGGCGCTGTCGCTGGGGCTGTCGTTCGTGGTCACGCTTTTGCCCGCCCGGCGCGCGGCGCGGATGAACCCGGTCGAGGCCCTGCGCTATGAGTGACATGCTGGAGCTTTCGGGCATCACCAAGGGTTACAACCGGGGCAAGCCGTCCGAGGTTCTGGTGCTGCGGGGTGTCGATCTGCGCGTGGCGCGGGGCGAGGTCGTGGCGCTGGTGGCTCCCTCGGGGGCGGGGAAGTCGACGCTGTTGCACATCGCGGGGCTTCTGGACGTGCCGGACGCTGGCACCGTGCGGCTGGACGGGCGCGAGATGGGCGGGCTTTCCGACCGGTCGCGGACCGAGGCGCGGCGGAACGAGGTGGGGTTCATCTATCAGTTCCACCATCTCTTGCCCGAATTCTCGGCACTGGAAAACGTGGTGATTCCGCAGCTGGCAAATGGCGTGGCGAAACCGCAGGCCGAGGCGCGGGCACGCGAGCTGCTGGACAAGGTGGGGGTGGCGGCGCGGGCCGGTCACCGCCCGGCGGCGCTGTCGGGGGGCGAGCAGCAGCGGGTGGCGTTCTGCCGGGCGCTGGCCAATGCGCCGAAACTTCTGCTGGCGGACGAGCCGACGGGCAACCTTGACCCCGCGACCTCGGATCAGGTGTTCGGGGTCTTGATGGACCTTGTGCGGTCCACGGGACTGTCGGCGCTGATCGCGACGCACAATCTGGAGCTGGCCGCGCGGATGGACCGGATCGTGCGGCTGTCCCTCGGGCAGGTGACATAGATCAAGGCCGCGTCGGGCGTGACCCCGGGGGGCCGTTCGGGTGGATCGCCACGCCGATCCCGCTGCGTCTGGTCGGGATCGCTGAACATCTTCGGACCCCGCACCGCTAGAGTATCCGACAAAAGTGGACTCCGGTTTTGTCGAAAGACAGGCGACCGGTCGCTGACGGTAGGATCGTGGGCTGTCGTCGGCTGCCTCCGGCGGGAGTATTTCAGGAAAAGAGCGAGGGTTGCTGCCGAAAGGGCAAAAGAAGGGTCGCGGCCGGTTTCAGGTCCGGCGGATGTAGCGGATGAACGGCGTGACCTTTGCGATGCGGTCGTAAAGCTGCCGGGCCTCATGGTTGAAGTCCTGGGTCAGCCAGTAGACCGCAGGCGCGCCTGCGGCATCGGCGCGGGCATAGACCGCCTCGATCAGGGCGCGACCGAGGCCAAGCCCGCGGGCCTGCGGATCGACGTAGAGGTCCTGCAGGTAGCAAACGTTCTCGATCTTCCAGGCATGGCGGTGGAACAGGTAATGCGTGAGGCCAAGAAGCCGTCCGTCCACCTCGGCCACCAGCGCGTTGAAGTCGCGGGGATCGTCGCCCAGAAGGCGCGCGAAGGTCGAGGCGTAGACCTCATCCGGCACGGAGGTCTGATAGAAGTCGAGATACCCGGTCCAGAGCTTTCGCCAGTCGGCCTGATCGGCTGCCGTCAGAGGGCGGATCAGAGGGGTCTGGGGCGTGGGCGGCATGGCGGACCTTTCCGGGGACGTCGCGCCAAGTCTAGTCGCCGTGCAAAGCGCTTGGCAACCGGCGGGAAATCCTGACTATGCCGCGACGGAGCAGGGGCGAATAACAAGCCCGCAGACGGGAGAACGGCGATGACAGGCCAGATTGCGACACGGATACAACTGGCTATGGCCGGGGCGCTTGGTGGGGCGCTGGTCTGGCTGGTGATCGAGGCCGCAGACCGCGACTGGATCGGGACCTATGGCGCGATGGTGCTTTTCGGTCTGGTCGCGACGCTGTTTGGCGCGCTTCTGGGGATGGCGGGACCGGTGGGGCTGCTGCGGTCGGTGCCGCGGGCCGCGGCGCTGGCGGCAATCGTTGCCGGGCTGATCGCACTGGCGGCGCTGCGCTACGGCGACCCGTGGGAGTTCATGCAGAGCCCGCTTCCGGCCTTGGCGGTGTTTGTCGTGGCAACCTTGCCGGTGCCCTTCCTCATCGCCGGGGCACGGTCCGGCTGGCGCGACTATCCCGCGCTGTTTCTGGAGGCCTGGTCGGTCGCCTTGCGCTATGCTGCGGCGGGGGCATTCACCGGACTGGTCTGGCTGGTGATCTACCTATCGGACGAAGTGTTGCGCATTGTCGGCATCGACGTGATCGGGCGGCTTGTCGAGAACGGCATCGTGCCGCTGGTCCTGACCGGTGCGGTTCTCGGGCTTGGGATGGCGGTGATTCATGATCTGGCCGACATGCTGTCGCCCTATGTGGTCCTGCGGCTGTTCCGGCTGTTCCTGCCCGTGGTGCTGGCCGTGATGGGCGTCTTCCTGGTGGCGTTGCCGTTCCGGGGCCTGGACGGGCTGGCGGGAGGCCTGTCCCCGGCGCTTCTGCTGCTGGCGATGGTTGCGGGAGGAGTCTCGCTGGTGTCGATTGCCGTGGACCAGACCGATGCCGAGGCCACGCAAAGCCCGGGTCTGCGACGGGCGGCGCAGGCGATGGCTCTGGTGCTGCCGGTGTTCGCCGGTCTTGCGCTGTGGGCGATCTGGCTGCGGGTGGCCGATCGTGGCTGGTCGCCCGAACGGGTGTTCGTGGCCTTGGTCGCGGTGGTCGGGGTCGCCTACGGGGCGATCTATGCCGCAGCCGTGCTGCGCGGCGGGGCCTGGATGGAGCGGATCCGGCAGGGCAACATCCTGATGGCGCTTGCGGTGATCCTGCTTGCGGCGCTGTGGCTGACGCCGGTGCTGAATGCCGAACGGATCTCGGCGCAAAGCCAGCTGGCGCGGCTCAACGCGGGGACAACGCCTGTCGAGGCGCTGGACGTGGCCGCGCTGCAATCCTGGGGCAGGCCCGGGAAAGAGGTGATGGCGGCGCTGGAAGCGAAGGCGAAGGAACCGGGGCAAGAGGCTTTGGCGGAACGGCTGGCGGGCGACCTGCCCGCCTCGGGGCTGGACCGCGAACCGGTGTTGGCTGCTGTGCTGGCCGCGATGCCGGTTCAGCCCGCGACGGCGACCGGCACGCGGGACATGCTGGTCGGCGCGGCCGAGGACTACATGCTGGAGGACTGGCGCCTGGTCTGCGAGGCCGGTCCGGTGCCAGGGCTTCCGGGCTGTCTGATGGTGGTGGCGGACCTGCTGCCGTCGCGCCCGGGCGAGGAGGCGCTCCTGTTTCTGGTGCGGAGCGTGGATTACGTCGAAGTCGTCGGGATCTACCTTGGCGATGACGGTCGCATCCTGTCGCGAAGCGTGGCGCGGCCGGATGGCGGCTATCTGGACGGGGCCGCCACGATCGCGCTGATGCAGGAGTATCAGGACGCGCCGCCGCCGGTGACGGCGGTCCTTTTGAACCAGGTCGGCACCGGCGACACCGGGCTGTTCATCCTGCCGTGATACCGGTGAGGATTGAGGTTCCGTTAACACATGCGCGCTAGTCTGGCTCCGGAACCATCTACGGGGTCGGGAATGGACGCGCTGCTCTTGCGGTCCCTGCAAAGCTATGTGCTGGACACGTTCGGCGTGGCCAGCTGGCACGAGGTCTGCCGCGAGGCCGGTCAGACAGCCATGACATTTGAGCCGATGCTGCGCTATGAGGCGGGGCTGGCCGACAGGGTCGCCGACAGTGCGGCCCGGGTGCTTGGCCGTCCGGTCGATGCGATCTGGGAGGATGTGGGAACCCATCTGGTGACGCATCCGGACCGGGAGGGCATGCGCAGACTGTTGCGCTTTGGCGGTCAGCACTTCACCGATTTCCTGCATTCGCTGGAAGAACTGCCCGGGCGCGCCCGGTTGGCGCTGCCCGACCTTGATACGCCCGAGGTATCGCTGGACGAAGTCGGCCCGGACCGGTTCGAGCTGCGCTGCCGGTCGCACCTGCGCGCCACGCAACGTGTCCTTGCGGGGTTGGTGACCGCGATGGCCGATGACTACGGCGCGCTGTGCCTGATCGAGGTCGGGTCCGGGGACTGCACGACGATCTCGGTTCTCGACAGCCGTCATGCCCGGGCCAGGGCCTTCGACCTTGCCATGCCGGAGCATTGAGCGATGCGGGCGGATGTCACCGGTTTCCGGCTGAAGATCGACAGCATGACGCTGGCGCGGTTCATGCCGATGCATCTTCTCCTTGACGCGGACGGATGCGCGCTGAGCTATGGGCCGACGCTGGCACTTGTCCTGCAGGACGATGCAAAGCTTGGTGCCCGGTTCGAGGACCTGTTTGAAGTGCGCTCGCCCGGGGGCGCGGTCACGGTCCACGATGTGCTGGCTCGCGCCGGGAACCGCTTTCGGCTGTGGCCCAGGAACGGGATACGGTCCGGCCTGCGCGGGCATGGTCAGAGCCTTTCTGGTGACGGGCGCATCCTGTTGAACCTGACCTTCATCGACCTGATTGCGGCAGTGCGCGGCATTGCCCTGACCGATGCCGACTTCGCCACCTCAGATCTTGCCCGGGAGGTTCTGTTTCTTGCCGAGGCCAATGCGGCTGTCACGCAGGAGTTGCGGGGGTTGAGCCTGCGGCTGGAAGGCGCGCGGATGGCCGCCGAGGAAGAGGCGATGACCGATCCGCTGACCGGATTGCGCAATCGCCGGGCGGTGGATCTGGTGCTTGACCGGCTGTGCGAGGGGCGGGCGAATTTCGGCCTGATGCACATGGACCTCGATTTCTTCAAGGCCGTCAACGACACGCTGGGTCACGCGGCGGGCGATTTCGTGCTGGAGAGTGTCGGACGCATCCTGCGCGACCAGCTTCGGGCCGAAGACTGCGCGGCCCGGACCGGCGGTGACGAGTTCGTGCTGATCGTGGCCGGACGCACCGATCCCGGGACACTGCAGGGCATAGCCGAACGGATCATCGCCCGCATCCGCGAGCCGATGACCTTCGAGGGGCAGGAGTGCCGGGTGTCGGCCAGCGTCGGGATCGTGCGGTCGGTGGATTTCGCCACGGCCGAGGCGACTGCGCTGATCGCTGCCGCCGACCGCGCGCTTTACGCCGCGAAACACGCCGGACGGGGGCGGGCTGTCATGCTCGGGTGATCGGGGCTTGTCCCTGGGGGGGTCAGCGGGTGCCTGCGGCATGGGCTCAAGCCGGATTTGGGACTGTCGGTCTGGCCGGGCTCACCCCCCTGACGGCAGCAGCCAGAGGCTCTCGGGCGGGAACGCGATGGCCACCTCCGACCCTGCGGTCAGGAACCGGGCGGTGTCCGGGGCCACAAGTGCCTGAAGGCTTGCACCCGCAACCGACAGGTCGATCCGGGACTGGGTGCCAAGGAATGTGATCGCGGCGATGCGCGCCGTGCGCTGGTTCGGGCCGGGGCCGAAGCGCAGCGCCTCGGGCCGGATCGTCAGAAGCCCCGCCCGGTCGGCAATGCCGGGTGGCAGGTGCAGGGGGCCGAAGGCGCAGTCGAACACGCCGTTGCGGGCGTTGCCGGGAAAGAAGTTCACCCCGCCGAAGAAGCGGGCCACGGCCTGTGACGCGGGGCGCTGGTAGAAAGTCTCGGGCGGGCCGGTCTGGGCAATCCTGCCGTCCAGCAGGAGCGCGATGGTATCGGCAAGGGCGACGGCCTCGGTCTGGTCATGGGTGACGACCAGCGTGGTGATGCCCGTCTCGCGCTGAAGGTCGCGGATCAACTGGCGCATCTCGTCGCGCAAGCCGGGGTCGAGGCTGGACAGGGGCTCGTCCAGAAGCAGGACCTGTGGCCGCAGGATCAGCGCCCGTGCCAGCGCCGCGCGCTGTTGCTGGCCGCCGGACAGCTGCGCGGGCCTGCGGTCGCCGAAGCCCGTCAGCCGCACCCTGTCCAGCATCATTGCCACTTCGGGGCGGATCTGGTCGGCGGGCAGGCCCCGCATCCGCAGCCCGAAGCCGACATTCCCGGCCACCGTCAGATGCGGAAACAGGAGCGGGTTCTGGAATACCATCGCGATCCCGCGCCGCTCCGGGGCCAGATCGCGGACGGACAGGTCGTCCAGCCGGATATCGCCCGCGTCCGGCGCGATCAGGCCCGCGACAAGCTTCATCGTCGTGGTCTTGCCCGACCCGGACGGGCCAAGAAGTGCTGTCAGGCTGCCGCTTTCGACGAAGAGGTCAAGCGCGTGGACGGCGGCCTGTCCCGCGCCCGCATAGCGCTTGGTAAGGCCGGAAAGCGACAGCGACGTCATGGGCGCAGTCCCCCGGCCAGAGCCGCGCCGCGCCCCGTCACCTGCCGGGCGGTAAGGATCAGGACCATGAGCCCGGGCAGGATATACAAAAGCCCGACAGCCCCGGTGATGTCGTTCCGACCGGCGCTGGCGAAGCTGAACAGGAGAAGCGGCAGGGTCTGCACCCGTCCGCCGCCGATCGCAAGCGTCAGAAGGTATTGCGACCATGACACCAGGAAAGCGAACAGCGCTGCGGTCAGCAGGCCGGGCAGGATGGCGGGCAGGGTGACCGCGCGGAAGGTCTGCCACGGCGTCGCGCCAAGACTGCGGGCCTGAGCTTCGAGGTCCGGATCGAAGCGCGAGAAGACGGCCGCCATGACCAGCGTCATGTAGGGCACCACCGGAACAAGATGGGCCAGGATGACGCCGGTCACGGTTCCGGCCAGGCCAAGGCGCAGAAAGATCCCGTGCAGGCCGAAGGTGATGGCAATCCCGGGCACCACCGCCGGGGCCAGGAAGAGAAGGGTCACCAGGCCCTTGCCGCGGAACCGGTAAAGGCCGAGGGCGCGTCCGGCCGGCACGCCGATCAGGGCGGACAGGAAGGTCGTCGCAAGCGCGATGAGGGTCGTGAGCGCAAAGCTTTCCAGGATGCCGGACTGCCCTGACAGCGCAAAGGACCAGGCCCTGAGCGACCAGTCCTGCGGCAGAAGGTCGGGGAAGCGCCAGCCATACGCGAAGGACCAGACGGCAAGCGGCAGGATCGGCAGGATCATCCAGAGCGCCAGTGCGAGGACGGCCAGAAGCCGCAGCCGGTCAGCACGCATCCGGCGCGCCTCGGCCAAGGGCGCGTGCGACCAGCGCAAGCAGCGCCAACCCGATCAGCGCGATCACGACCGCCATGGCCATGGCCTCGGGCCTTGTGGCAAGATCGGTATCCGTCCAGGCCTGCCAGGCCAGGACCGGCAGCGCCTTGGGGGCGTAGGCTCCGAGGACGAGCGGGACCTCGTAGGCTCCGAAGGCGAAGGCGAAGACCAGCGCCGAGGCGGCGGCCAGACCCGGCATCAGCAGGGGCAGGAGAACATGGCGGAACGTCTGCCAGCGCGAGGCCCCGAGCGAGCGGGCGACGGCTTCGTGGTCGTTGCCAAGGGTCTGAAGATTTGCAAGGAGGATCAGGGTGATGAACGGCAGTTCCTTCCAGACATAGAGCAGGATGATGCCGATGGCGAATGGGTCCTGGGTCAGCGGCGGAAAGCCCTGCGGGCCGGAGATCAGGCCTGCGGCATGGGCCAGACGGGCAAAGCTGCCGGATTGCGAAAAGAGGTAGAGGATGCCGATGGCTCCGACGATATGCGGGATGGTCAGGTTCATCTGGACAAGAAAGCTGACAAGCGCCCGGCCGGGGAAGGTCTGGCGCAAGAGGAGCGCCGCGCCAAGGGCCAGCCCTGCGGCAATCAGGGTCGAGGCGAAGGCAATCCAGAGCGAGAGCGCCAGGGAGTTGAGGAACCCCGGGGCGGCGAGGATCGCCGCATAGGCCGAAAGGTCGGGCCCGGTCAGCCCGAGTGCGGGAAAGTAGCGCAGCGACCGCAGAAGCGTAAGCCCAAGGCCGGTCAGGAACAGCCCGCCGAGGACCAGCAGGGCAGGGGCCAGGAGAAGGGCTATGCGGCGACGGTCGGTCACTCGGGGTCCTTCGCGTCGGGATTGGTCAAGGCTAGCCTGCCGGTCGGGCCCGGGGCAAGCGTGACGCGGCCAACGTGACCTGGTGCCGTGACGAGGGTGCGCCGGTCCGGTCAGCGGTCAGTTGCCGACGTTTTCCGCCCAGCCCTTCTCGATGGCGGTCAGCCAGTCGGCCTGCAGTTCGGGCAGGGCGGCCTTGGCAAGTTCGGCGGCGGGGACGACGGACGGGTGGGCCTTGATCGCGGCGAAACCGGCCTGCACGTCGGGCGCGGTCCGGCCGATCTCGATCGCGGGCGCGGCGCCCCAGACCTCGGTCTTGGCCTTTTCAAGCTGCGCATCGCCCGACAGAAGCAGGTTCTGCACCACCATCGCCGCGGCCTTGTTCGGCGAATTGAACGGGATCAGCGTGTAGTTGGTGTTGCCGATGGTGCCGTCGGTCAGCCCGTAGGACCGGGTGGTTTCGGGCCAGGTCCCGGCCTGGACGGCAAGCCCGAATTGCGCGGGATCGTAGTTGAAGCTGAACGCCACCTCGCCATTGGCGAAAAGCTCGTTCAACTGGGTGACGGTCGTGGGATAGGTCGCGCCCTCGCGCCAGAGGAAAGGCTCGATCTCGTTCAGGATGGCCCAGGTCTTCGCGGCGGTTTCGTCGAACTTTGCCTGATCGAAAGGGCCAAGGAGGCTGTCGGGGCCGCCGGCCGCATAGGTGAAGACGTGGCGCAGGAAGGCCGAACCGGTGAAGTCGGGCGGGGCGGGATAGGTGAAGCGACCGGGATTGGCCTTGATCCAGTCGATCAGGCCGGCCATGTCGCGGGGCGGCTCGGGCACAACGGCGCTGTCATGGGCAAAGGCGAACTGGACCGTGTTCCAGGGCACCTCGCAGCCGTCGACGGGCACGCCGAAGTCGTTGGCGATGGCGGGGTTGTCCCAGTTCACCAGCGCATCGTTGGGCAGAAGCTGCGTGTAGCCGCAGAAGGCGAGGTCGCCCTGCCGCATAGAACGGAAATTCTCGCCGTTGATCCAGATGAGATCGACCGTGCCCGCGTCGGTCACCCCGGCCTCTTTCTCGGTCAGGATCAGGTTGACGATCTCGGCGGCGTCGGTGATCGGCACACGGTTCAGGGTGATGTCGTAGTCCTGCTTCAGGCGACCGGCGACATAGTCGGACACATAGGCGTTGATCGTGTCGGACCCGCCCCACATGAACCAGTTGACCGTGCCGCCCTTTGCCTCGGCCTCGATCTGGTCCCAGGACATCGCCTTGAGGGCCTCGCCGTCGGCAGTGTCGGCACTGGCGGACGTGGTCAGTAGCAGAAGGGCGGCGAGGCTGCGCAGCATGATGGCTCCGGGTGGATGAACTAACCTGCATCAAGCCGATTCAGGCCACGAATGCCAGTCACATCGACGTAGAATGACTGAAATGGGAAGTGGCAGCCCGTAGGGGAGTCGAACCCCTCTTACCTGGTTGAAAACCAGGTGTCCTAACCGATAGACGAACGGGCCACTGCCGCGCCTGTTACCCGCAGGCGCGGGCGGGTGCAAGGGGTCAGCCGTCGATCCGGGCACCCATGATCGCGATGGCCTGCTGGTAGACCTTTGCCGCGTTCCATTCCTTGATCACGGCGAAGTTCGGCTCGCCCTCCTGATAGCCCTTGCCGGGTTTCCAGCCCTTCTGGCGCAGGTAGTTCGCAGTCGAGGCAAGCGCGTCGGCGGCGTTGTCGAAATCGATTGCGCCGTCGCCATTGCCGTCGACGCCATAGGTCAGTGCATTGCCGGGCAGGAACTGGGTATGGCCCAGCTCGCCATGCTTTGCGCCGACGGAACTGGCCGAGATCATGCCGCGGTCCACCATCACCAGCGCGCCGATCAGGTGCGGACGGAAGAAGTCGGAGCGGCGGCAGTCGTAGGTCAGGGTGGCGATGGCCGAGACGACATTGGTGTCACCCATGAAGCCCCCGAAGCCGGTTTCCATGCCGTGTATCGCGATCAGGACCCCGGCGGGGACGCCGTAGGCCGCCTCGAGACTGTCGTAGAACCCGGCGTTCTTGGCCTTGCGGCTGCGGCCCTGGGCGATGATCGTTTCGGCCCCCCGGACCTGGAGGAACTTCTCGAGGCTGTACTTGAAGCTTTTTTGGTTGCGGTCGGCCCCGATGGTGGCCTTGGAGTAGGAGGTCGCCATCAGGGCGGCAATTCCGCGTTCGCCAACACCTTCGGCCTTGGCATCGGCAGCCATCTCGGATTTCCAGGCCTCGTATTGGCCGCCGGAGTCGCTGCAACTTGCAGTCTGGGACGCGACCGGCTGGGCAAGAAGCGTCAGGACAACCGAAACACGGGGCAAAAGCTTCACGTCAAGCACCTTTCCTGGACATTTCCGCCAGTTTATGCAGCGGGGGGCAACAATCAAGCAATGCACCGTGATCGGCGGGAAAGTGTTGCTGACATGTCGGTGAAGTGGCAGCCCGTAGGGGAGTCGAACCCCTCTTACCTGGTTGAAAACCAGGTGTCCTAACCGATAGACGAACGGGCCACGCTTTCGGTGGGGCGGTGTCTAATTCGGGTGCAGGGCTTCTGCAAGGAGAATCTTGTGACAGTGTCGCGTCAGGCGGGGGCCGCGTCGTCGAGGCGCAGCTGGACCCGGGTGCGACCGTTCCAGTGGTTCAGTTCCAGCCTGCCCGCCAGGTGAAAGCGGCGGTGGCCAGGGTTCTCCAGCGCCGGTCCGAGCGGGCCGTCGAAGGCCCCAAAGGCGATGGCGTCGAAGGTGGGTCCGCTGCCGTCGCTGATGGCCAGCTTGAGGTGGCTGTCGCCGATCCGCCGCCCGCTGACCTCGGCGTTGGCGAAGGCAAATCTGGGTGCGGGGGCGGCAGCGCCGAAGGGGCCCGCGTTCTCGATCTCTTCGAGAAGCGCGACAGTGGCGGCGCCGGTTGCCAGCAGGCTGTCGATCCGCAGATCGAGCGGGCCGGTTGCCCCGGCACCCTGGCGGGCCAGAAGGTCGGACAGGCGGGCCATGGCCGGGGCAAGCTGCGCGCGGGTCAGGGAAAGGCCCGCCGCCATCTTGTGCCCGCCGCCCTTGGTGATCATGCCTTCGGCGGCAAGGCGCTGGATCGCGGCTCCGAGATCGACGCCGGGGACTGACCGGGCCGAACCCTTGCCCTCGTCGCCGTCGAAGCCGATGACGACCGAGGGGCGGTTCGCGGTCTCTTTCAGGCGGGCCGCGACGATGCCGACGACGCCGGGGTGCCAGCCGTCGGCGGCGGCCCAGACGAGCGGGGCGTCAAGGCCCCGCGCCTCGGCCTGGGCGATGGCCTCGACGCGGACGGCCTCGGTGATCTCGCGCCGGTCGGTGTTCAACTGGTCGAGACGGGCGGCAAGGCGGGTGGCCTCCAACTCGTCGTCGGTGGCCAGCAGGCGCGCGCCAAGGTCGGCCTGGCCGATGCGGCCACCGGCGTTGACCCTTGGGCCAAGCAAAAAGCCCAGGGCGTAGGGCGTGGGGGCCTGGTCCATGCGGGCGACGTCGGCCAGGGCACGCAGGCCCGGGCGGTCGCGGCGGGCCATGATCTTCAGCCCCTGGCGGACGAATGCGCGGTTGACGCCGGTCAGGGGGGCGACATCGGCGACGGTGGCGAGGGCCACGAGGTCGAGGAGCGCCATGAGGTCGGGGGCCTGATGGCCCGCCGTCTTCAGCCGACGGTTGGCCTCGACCAGAAGAAGGAACACCACCCCGGCGGCGCAGAGCTGGGCGAGGGAGCCGTCCTCGTCCTGGCGATTGGGGTTCACGATGGCAAGGGCGGCTGGCAGGGTTTCCAGCGCGAGGTGATGGTCAAGGATGACGACGTCGGCCCCCTTGGCGGCGGCGATCGGGTCATGGGAAAGCGTGCCGCAATCGACGCAGAGGATCAGGTCATGCGCGGCAGCAAGCTGGGTCATCGCGGGGATGTTGGGGCCGTAGCCTTCGTCGATGCGGTCGGGGATGTAGAGGGTGGCCTGCAGCCCGAAGTGGCGCAGCCAGACAAGGAGGAGGGCTGCCGACGCGCCGCCATCGACATCGTAGTCGGCGAAGATGGCGATCCGTTCGCGGCGGCTGACGGCCTGCAAGAGGCGGTCGGCGGCGGGGGCCATGTCGCGCAGGGTCAGGGGATCGGGCAAGAGGTCGCGCAGCGAGGGGGCGAGGAAGGCGGGGGCGTCTTCGGGCGCGACGCCGCGGGCCACCAGAATGCGGCAGAGGGGCAGGGGAAGCCGGGTGGCCTGGGCCATGGCTTCGGCCAGCCGGTCCTGCGCGGGGTCCGGGCCGGTCCAGCGGCGTCCGGTCAGCGAGGTCTCGACGGAAAGGAAGGCGGTCATGGGACAGGGGTGCCGCAAAACGGGGGGGCAGCGCAAGGGGGCGAAGCGGCTGTCCACGGTGGACAGAATCTCGGGCCGAGGAAAATCAGGGGCTTGCCTGTGGGCGTTTACCCGATCGTAACGCTTCGCCGGGACGCGCAACACAGGTGGCCTGATCCTGTCCAAGGGAAACGGGTGTGATTGCGCGGGATGTCCAGGTCCAACGACGGCGTGGCTAGACGCCTGACCTCAGGGCTTGCAGATGATCCCAGATGACCACCTCGGCCCGGCCGAGAGTGCCGCGCAGCCGGGCGGCGCGGACCGACAGCGGGCAGCTTGGCAGGGCGGAAGACAGATCGGTCAGACGGCCAAGCTGCACCCCGAGACGCGCCAGCGTTTCAGGCACCCAGGCCACCGCGACGCCTGCGGCCGCCATTTCCAGTGCGGCATTGGTCAGAGCAGTCTCGGCCTTGGGCAGCGCGACCTTTCCGGGGGCGAACAGCGGCAGGATCCGGTCCGCCATGATCCGCCCGAAGAAGACGTCGGGCGGATAGGCGACGTAGGGCACATCGACCGCGCCGGTGCCGGAGAGGACCGGCACCGCCAGGTCCGGTCGCAGGACCGGGATCAGGCGGTCGGGCCCGATGTCGATGCTTTCGAGATAGTCGCCCGACACCGGCTCGCCCGCGTCGGGCGTGGTATAGACGATGGCCAGATCCGCCTGCCGCGACAGAAGGAGGCCGAAACATTCGTCGAAGTTGGCCGAGCGCAGGCGGACATAGACATCTTCCTCGCGGTCCTGGATCGCCTGGATGATGCGGGGCGCAAAGGAGGTGGTCAGGGAATGCTGGCTGGCAATGACGATCCGGTTCGACGCCACCCGGTCCCCGCGCCGCAGGTCGACGACCAGCTGCCGGAGCGCCGCCGAAATCTGCTCGATCTGGGCGCCCTGGGCCTGGGTGGTCGGGCGCAGCTGCACCGGCTTGCGGCTGCGGTCGAAAAGTTCGACGCCGATATGCCCTTCGATCTGCTGGATGCGACGCGAGAAGGCCGACTGGGTCAGGTTCCGCCGTTCAGCCGCGCCACTGAACGACCCGGTCTGCGCGATCGCGAGGATATCCTCCAGCCACTCAAGCCGCATCGCGCCCCCAGACTTGCATATCTTGCATGATATTGCGCAGTCTTCGCATTTGCAATTCGCAAGTTCCTGATCAACTCTTGACTTCTGCAAGTTAAGACAAGGACACGGCCCATGCATCTTGCCCGGTTTCCGCGTGTATTTCTGGCGCATCTGCCAACGCCGCTGGAGCGGATGGACCGCCTGTCGAAAGAGCTGGGCGGGCCGGAAATCTGGATCAAGCGCGATGACTGCACCGGTCTGTCGACGGGCGGGAACAAGACGCGCAAGCTGGAGTTCCTGATGGCCGAGGCGCTGGCCGAAGGTGCCGACACCGTCATCACGCAAGGAGCGACACAATCCAACCATGCGCGGCAGACGGCGGCCTTCGCGGCCAGGCTGGGACTCGCTTGTCACATCCTTCTGGAGGACCGGACCGGGTCGAACGACATGAACTACAACACCAACGGCAATGTGCTTCTGGACCATCTGCACGGGGCCACCACCTCGCGCCGGGCGGGCGGCGTGGACATGGCTGCCGAGATGGATCTGGTCGCCGAGCGTCTGAAAGCGGACGGTCGCAAGACCTACATCATCCCCGGCGGCGGGTCGAACCCGACCGGGGCGCTGGGCTATGTCAACTGCGCCTTCGAGCTGGTGAGCCAGGCCAATGACCGGGGGCTGGTGATCGACCACATCGTGACGGCCACGGGTAGTGCTGGCACGCAGGCCGGGCTGATCACCGGGCTGAAGGCGCTGAACGCGGGGATCCCGCTTCTGGGCATCGGGGTGCGCGCGCCGAAGGCGAAGCAGGAGGAGAGCGTCTTCAACCTGGCGCAGCGCACGGCGGAAAAGCTGGGTTGTCCGGGTGTCGTCAGCCGCGCCGATGTCGTGGCCGATACCGATTATGTCGGCGCGGGCTACGGCATCCCGCGGGAGGACACTCTGGAAGCGATCCGCCTTTTCGCGCAGCTTGAGGGCATCCTTCTGGACCCGGTCTATTCGGGGAAAGGGGCGGCGGGGCTGATCGGCCTTGTGCGGAAGGGCCGGTTCGTCAAAGGTCAGCGCGTGGTCTTTCTGCACACCGGAGGAGCCGCCGGGTTGTTCGGCTACGACGCGGTCTTTGCCGAAGAGCGGAAGGCGCTGGAGGTTTGACAGCATGACCGAACGGTTGGGTCCGTAGATGCGGCGGGTGGGGATCCTGGGGGGCATGGGGCCACAGGCGACGATTCTGCTGATGCAGAAGATCGTGGACGGGGTCTCGGCTGCCGACGATTCCGACCATATCCCCCTGCTTGTGGACCAGAACCCGCAGGTCCCGTCGCGCATCCGGCGGCTGATCGAGGGGACGGGCGAAGATCCCGGCCCGGTTCTTGTCGAAATGGCCCGGCGCCTTGTCGCCGGGGGGGCCAAGGCGCTGGCGATGCCGTGCAACACCGCGCATCACTATGCCCCCGCGATCCGGGCGGCGGTCAATGTGCCGTTCCTGGACATGATCGGGCTTTCGGTGACGAAGGCGGTCGGGATGGCCGGGCAGGGTGGGCAGGTCGGCATCATCGCCTCGCCCGCCGTGGCCAGGATCGGGTTGTTCGATGCGGCGCTGGCGAAACTCGGAGTTCGGGCGCTGTATCCCGAGGACGGTGCCGCCCTGCTGGCGGCGATCCGCCAGATCAAGTCCGCCGGGCCGGGATCGGAGGCGGGCCGGGTGCTGCGTCGCGCATCGGAAGAATTGCTTGCGCAGGGGGCAGAAGTGCAAATGATTGCCTGCACCGAGTTTTCCCTGCTGCCCGAGGCGGCACTATTGGGCCAAGGCGCCTTTGATACGCTTGATGTGCTGGCGGGCGCGATCCAGGATTTTGCCATGGCGGATGACGAAACGGCCAGTCGGGCCGGGGACGAACGGCGGGACAGCATCCACTGAACCAGAAAAGACGACCAGGAACCCTTCAACAGAGGAGACGACAATGAGCGTGAAACTGAAAAGCCTACTGCTGGGCGCGGCTGCCACGGCCTTGCTGGCCGGGCAGGCCATGGCTGAAAAGATCATCATCGGCCATTTCGGCAACCCGACCCCGATGCAGCTTCTGTCCACCTCCGACGAGCTGGCGCAAGCCACCGGGTGGGAGATCGAGTGGCGCAAGTTCGATGCCGGCACGGACGTGATCGCGGCCATGGCTTCGGGCGATGTGGTCCTGTCGGAACTGGGATCCTCGCCGGTGGCGATCGGTGCAAGCTCGGGCCTTGAGATCGAGCTGATCGCCTATTCCGACGTGATCGGCAAAGCGGAATCGCTGATTGCGCGCACGGACGCGGGCATCGCATCGGTCGCGGACCTCAAGGGCAAGACCGTGGCGGTGCCGATCGGGTCCACCGCGCACTATTCGCTGATGGGCGCCCTGCAATACGAGGGGTTGAGCGAGGCGGACGTCAACATCGTCGGCATGAAGCCCGACGACATCGCCGCCGCCTGGGGTCAGGGCACCATCGACGCGGCCTGGATCTGGCAGCCGGTGCAGTCCGAGATCCTGAAGACCGGCACATTGATCATCGGGGCCGACCAGACCGCCGAATGGGGCTTTCCGACCTATGACGGCTGGGTGGTGAACAAGGCCTTCGCCGAAGCCAACCCGGACAAGATCGTGGCCTTCCTGAAGGCGGTCGACAAGGTCAACGGCATGTATCTGGCCAACCCGGCGGCCTGGACGGCGGACAGCGCGGAAGTGAAGGCGCTGGCTGCGGCGACAGGTGCGGATCCGGCCCAGGTTCCGGGCATCCTGGAGGGCTTCACCTTCCTGCCGATGGCCGAACAGGCGGGAGAGGCCTGGCTGGGCAGTGCTGCCCCGAAGATCAAGGTCACGGCCGAGTTCCTGAAGGGTGCGGGCCGGATCGATGCGACGCTGGACGACTATTCGGCCTTCGTGAACCCGACCTACGCGGCGGCGGCTGCGGCCCAGTAACGAGATCAGCGGCCTGCCCGGACGACATGGCCCGGGCAGGCCAGAGGCAGAAGGGGGCGGGTCTTGAGCCTGAACATCGATCACGTTTCGGTCGTCTATCCGGCTGCGGATGGCCGCCCCCCGGTCGCTGCGCTGAGCGATATCAATCTTGCCATTGCCGAGGGCGAGTTCGTGGTGGCCCTGGGTGCATCGGGCTGCGGCAAGTCCACGCTGCTGAACCTGATCGCGGGGTTTCTGTCCCCGACCTCGGGCACCCTGTCGCTGGATGGCAAGTCCGTGCAGGGGCCGGGGGCGGACCGTGCCGTGGTGTTCCAGAAACATGCTTTGCTGCCCTGGCTGTCGGTGCTGGACAACGTCGCCTTCGGTCTGCAGATCCAGGGCGTCCCCAGGCAGGACCGCCACCGCACCGCAAACGAATACATCGGCCTTCTGGGCCTGGACGGCTTTCAGGGCTCGCCGGTCTACAAGCTGTCGGGGGGCATGCAGCAGCGCGTCGGGATCGCGCGGGCGCTGACCTGCGATCCGAAGCTTTTGCTGATGGACGAGCCCCTTGGCGCGCTGGACGCGCTGACGCGGGAAAAGGCGCAGGAGCTGATCCTGAAAATCTGGGGCGAAACCCGCAAGTCGGTCTTCTTCATCACCCACAGCGTCGAAGAGGCCCTGTTCATGGGCACCAAGCTGATCGTCATGT
Source organism: Pseudomonadota bacterium (assembly GCA_040385165.1). GTDB lineage: Bacteria > Pseudomonadota > Alphaproteobacteria > Rhodobacterales > Rhodobacteraceae > Tabrizicola. The sequence continues at coordinate 44,781 of JAZKHX010000009.1, forward strand.
CGCCGCGACCGGGCCGGATCACCCATACGTTCGATCTGCCGTTTTCGCGCCAGTTCCAGAGCGGGGCCAATGCCCGCCAGGTCAAGGCCTCGCCCGAGTTCATCCGCTTGCGCGAACAGGTCCTGAACATCATCTTTGCGGACGAGGAGGCGGTAGAATGAGCGATCCGTTGCCGTCAAAAGGCCCGGGGTTCCTCGCGCGGCTTGCCCGCGCCCGCCCGACCCGACCCGGCGAGATCTACGGTGTGCCGGGCGAGGGGAACACCTTCTGGCTGTCGGTCGCCTCGGTCGCCGTGCTTCTGTTCGTCTGGTGGCTGGTCACGACGATGGGCTGGGTCAAACCCCTGTTCGTGCCCTCGCCGCAGGCGGTGCTGACGAAGTTCGGACAGATCTGGCGCGAGGGGTTCACCAACACCTCGTTCCTGCAACACACCCTGATCTCGACCACCCGGGTCTTCGGAGCCTTCCTTCTTGCCTGCGCCATCGGTCTGCCGCTGGGGCTGGCGATGGGCATGAGCCCGCTGATCCGCGGCATCTTCGATCCGCCGATCGAGTTCTACCGCCCGATCCCGCCGCTGGCCTATCTGCCGCTGATGATCATCTGGTTCGGCATCGGCGAGCTGTCGAAGGTCCTTCTGATCTTCCTGTCGATCTTTGCGCCCGTCGTTCTTGGGGCCCGGTCGGGGGTGAAATCGGCGGCAATCGAGCAAATCCATGCCGCCTATTCCTTCGGCGCGACGCGCTGGCAGGTGATGCGCCATGTGATCCTGCCATCGGCAATGCCCGAGATCCTGACCGCGATGCGGGTCGGCATCGGCTTTGGCTGGACCACGCTTGTCGCGGCGGAAATGGTCGCGGCCACCCAGGGGCTTGGCTACATGGTCCTGTCCGCCAGCCAGTTCCTGCAAACCTCGGTCGTCATCATGGGGATCTTCGTGATCGCGACCATCGCCTTTGCCTTCGACCTTTTGATGCGCTTCCTGGAACGCCGCCTGGTGCCCTGGAAGGGCCGGATGTAACCGAAAGACCACCCTCATGATCTACCTGAAGACAGCTTTGACGACCGCCGAGGCGGACCATCGGGACGTGCGCGACCTTGTGTCGGTCATGCTGGCGCGCATCGCGATCGGGGGCGAGGAGGCCGTCCGGGACTATTCCCGCACCTTCGACAAGTGGGAAGGCGACATCATCGTCTCGAAGGCCGGTCTGAAGGCCGCTGCGGACCAGGTGCCCGAGCGGCTGAAGGACGACATCCGCTTTGCCCATGCCAACATCCGCCGCTTTGCCGAGGCGCAGCGCGCCACGCTGTCGGACTGCGCGGTCGAAATCCTGCCGGGGCTGACGGCGGGGCAGAAGCAGATCCCGGTGGCTGCGGCCGGCTGCTATGTCCCGGGGGGGCGCTACAGCCATGTCGCCAGTGCGATCATGACGGTCACCACGGCCAAGGTGGCGGGTGTGCCGCATATCGCGGCCTGCTCTCCGCCCCGGCCCGGTGTCGGCATCCCGCCCGCGATCCTGTTCGCGATGGACCTCTGCGGGGCCGATGTGATCCTGAACCTGGGCGGTGTGCAGGGCGTCGCGGCCATGGCGCATGGCCTGTTCGGCCTGCCCAAGGCCGACATCCTTGTCGGCCCGGGAAACCAGTATGTCGCGGAGGCCAAGCGGATGCTGTTCGGCCAGGTCGGCATCGACATGTTTGCCGGTCCGACCGACAGCATGGTGCTGGCCGATGACAGTGCCGACCCGGAAATGGTGGCCCATGACCTCGTGGGCCAGGCCGAGCATGGCTACAATTCGCCGGTCTGGCTGGTGACCTCGGACGAGGCGCTGGCCCGCACGGTGATCCGGCTGGTCCCCGATCTGATCGCGTCGCTGCCGCCGGTGAACCGCGACAGCGCCAGTGCGGCCTGGGACAACATGGCCGAGGTCATCCTGTGCGGCAGCGCCGAGGAAATGGCGCAGGTGGCCGACAGATATGCGCCCGAACACCTGCATGTGCAGGCCCGCGATCTGGACTGGTGGCTGCAGCGGCTGACGACCTATGGCTCGCTGTTTCTGGGCGAGGAGACGACGGTGGCCTTCGGGGACAAGACCTCGGGGCCGAACCATGTTCTGCCGACCTCGGGGGCCGCGCGCTATACCGGGGGGCTGTCCGTCCACAAGTTCATGAAGACCGTCACCTGGCAGCGCGCCACACGCGACGCCGCCCGTCCGCTGGCCGAGGCGACGGCCCGGATCTCGCGGCTGGAAGGGATGGAGGGCCACGCGCGGTCAGCCGACATCCGGCTGGCGAAGTTCTTTCCCGGCGAGACATTTGATCTGAAGGCGGCTGACGTGCCGTCCTGACGGCTGGGCACGGCCGGCCGTTTACGCGGTCCCGAACCAGATCCGGGTGGCGTTGTCGTGCAGCATGAGGCTGCGCTCCCCGGTGCCAAAGCCTGACAGCAGGGCGTGGGACGTGGCCACCCATTCCGGCAGCGACGATTGCAGGGTGCAGACCGGGCTGTCCGATCCCCAGACGATCCGCTGCGGGCCGAACGCCTGGATCAGGTGATCCGCATAGGGCTGCAAGGTCCGAAGCGTCCAGTCGGGAGGGCCGTAGGCGCTGATGCCGGACAGCTTGGCGTTGACGTGCGGGCGTTCGGCCAGACGGGTGATCGAGGCGGCCCAGTCGTCGAAGGACCCCGACGCGATGTCCGGCACGCCGCAATGGTCCAGGATGAAGACGGTGTCGGGGCAGGCATCCACCAGATCGACCGCCAGGGAAAGCTGGCGCTGCAGCATGCAGATGTCGAAGGGCAGTCCGGCCTGCCCGAGTTTGCGGAGGTTGCGGCGAAAGCGCCCGTCCTGCGACACTTCGTCGGGGACGACGTGCAGCACGCGCCGCACGCCACGGACGACGCGCCGGTCGACCTGGTCGAGCCAGGCCTCGAACCTGTCGGATTCGGGCCGCGCCGCGCTGATTGCGCCGCGAAGCGGGCTTGCCGGACGTGCCATCATCTCGGCGATCCAGGCGGTCTCGGCGTCGATGTCGGCGTCCGCGACATCCACCTCCATGTGCAGGACGTCGGTGATCCCCACCCGCGCGGCGGTGGCGAGGTAGGACTCGACGTCCCAGTCGCGGTCGAGGGGGGGGAAGCTGGCCAGCCAGGGATAGGCGAGCCGCGACCGGTCGATCAGGTGCAGGTGTGTGTCGAAGATCATTCCGCTTTCCCCGATTTCGCGTGTGATGCGTGCCTTCATACATAAACGCAGCTTGACGTGGTCTTTCAACTGAATTTATACATGAAACATCGTTCCGGATATGAAATTGATAGCGGTGCGAGGTGCGGTCGCGGACGGCACGGCAACAGCCAGGGAGGAAATGCCATGAAGACTTTTGCGGCCAGCAGCACGCTGGCACTGTTGGCGGGGCTTGGTCTTGCCTCGGTCGCGCTCGCCGAGGGCGAGTTCGCGGGGATCACCATCGATGCCAAGCTGATCGGCGGGCAGCAGTATGAGGCGCTTTACGCGCGCATCCCCGAGTGGGAGGCGAAGACGGGTGCCAAGGTGAACATCGTCAGCCAGAAGAACCACTTCGAGCTGGACAAGGAGTTCAAGGCCGACATCGCGGCGGGGTCGATCACCTGGTGCGTGGGGTCGAACCATTCCTCCTTCGCCCCGCAGTATCCCGCACTCTACACCGACCTGACGCCGCTGGTGCCCGCCGAAACGGTCGCGGGCTTCGTCGGCGCGAACATCGCGGCGGCGACGCTGGACGGCAAGCTGGTGATGCTGCCGCGCGCCCAGTTCGACGTTTCGGCGCTGTATTATCAGAAGTCGCTCTACGCAGACCCGGCGCGGGCCGAGGCGTTCAAGGCGGAATACGGCTATGATCTGGCCGTGCCCGAAACCTGGGACCAGTTCCGCGACCAGGCGATGTTCTTCGCCGATCCGCCGAACTTCTACGGCACGCAATACGCGGGCAAGGAAGAGGGCATCGCGGGCCGGTTCTACGAGCTTGTGGTGGCCAATGGCGGCAAGCTGTTCAATGACGATTTCTCGCCCGCCTTCAACTCGCCCGAGGGCAAGATGGCGCTGCAGTGGTTCGTCGATCTCTACAAGGCCGGTGCCGTGCCGCCGGGGACCACCAACTATCTGTGGGACGATCTGGGCAACGGCTTCGCCTCGGGGACCATCGCGCTGAACCTCGACTGGCCGGGCTGGTCGGGCTTCTTCAACGATCCGTCGGCGTCGAAGGTCGCGGGCAATGTGGGCGTGGCACCGGCGCCGAAGGGCGCGGCGGGCGTGCGGACGGGATGGTCGGGGTTCCATGGCTTTTCGGTCACCGAGGCCTGCGCGAACAAGGAAGCGGCTGCCTCGCTGGTGGATTTCCTGACGAACGAGGACAGCCAGAAACTGGAATCGGCCGCGGGCCCGCTGCCGACCCGGACCGCCGTGTGGGACCATGTGATCGCGCAGGCGGCCTCGGACCCCTACAAGGCCGAGGTGCTGGCCGCTTTCCAGGAAACCGCAAAGACCGCCTTTCCGGTGCCGAAGACGCCCTACTGGATCGAGGCGTCGAACCTGATCTACCCCGAGCTTCAGGCGGCGATCCTGGGCGACAAGACGGTGGACGAGGCGCTGCAGACGGCATCCGACGCCGTTGACGGCCTGATGCGCGAAAACGGGGTCTACTGATCCCTGACGCCCCGCGCATGAAAGCGGCGCCTGTCTCTGGCGCCGCTTTCCCCCTGCCTTTCGGAAAGACCCCGATGTACCGGATGCGCCTACCCCCGTGGCTGGTCCTCCTGATGCCGGCTTTCGTGATCCTGCTTGCCGTGATCGCGATCCCGCTGGTCCTCAGCCTTTATTCCAGCTTCACCGCATTTCAGCTGACCCGGCCCGAGACGATCAGCAAATGGATCGGGACCTTCAACTACGAGAAGGCCATGGGGGACGCGAACTTCTGGGCGGCCTTCGGGCGGACGGTCCTGCTGCTGACGGTGGCCCTGAACCTGGAGATGCTGCTGGGCCTCGGCCTGGCGCTGATGGTCGCCAAGGTCACGCGCGGGCAGCGCCTGCTGCGCACGATGATGATGTTTCCGATGATGTTTTCGCCCATTCTTGTGGGCTTCCAGTTCAAGTTCATCTTCAACGACAACGTGGGTCTTCTGAACAACGCCCTGCAATCGCTGGGGCTGAGCGATGTGGCGATCCCCTGGCTGGTGGACGGCAACCTGGCCTTCATCGCCATCGTCACCGCCGAAGTGTGGACCTCGACCTCGGTCTTCGCGATCCTGATCCTGGCGGGTCTGTTCGCGATCCCGCAGGACCCGGTCGAGGCCGCGCGGGTCGATGGCTGCACACCCTGGCAGACCTTCCGCTATGTGACGCTGCCGTTCCTGATGCCCTTCATCTACATCGCGATGGCGATCCGGTCACTGGACGTCGCACGGGCCTATGACATCGTGCAGGTCATGACGGCGGGCGGACCTGCACGTCGCACCGAGCTGTTGTGGACGCTGATCGGACGCACCGGCTATGTCGATGCGCGGATGGGATACGCCAATGCGATGGGCTACATCGCCATCCTTCTGTCCATCCTCTTCACCGTCTACTTCTTCCGCAAGCTGACCACGGCGCGGACCAGCCTTGGCATGGGGGGCTGAGCCGATGGACCAGGGCCGCAGCCATCGCATCCGCCGCCGCCTGTTGAGGGCCGGGCATTTCATCGGCCTGTTCCTCGCGATGGCGGCAATCTGCCTGCCGGGCCTCTGGGTGGTGCTGAACAGTTTCCGCCCCACGGTCGAGATCATGGCCAAGCCGCCGGTCTGGATCCCGACCGAGCTGAACCTCGACAATTACCGCGCGATGTTCGGCGGGATCGGCGAGGGCGGCGTGCCGGTCCTGACCTATTTCCGCAACTCGCTGGTGATCTCGCTCACGTCCACCGTCATCGCGCTTCTGGTGGGCATGGCCGGGGGGTATGCCTTCGCGCGCTACCGCATCCCGGGCAAGTCGGCGATCTTCGTGGGTCTCATGGTCACCCGCGCGGTGCCCGGAGTGGCGCTGTCGCTGCCCCTGTTCATCCTCTACGGGCGGCTCGGGATCATCGACACGCATTTCGGCATGATCCTGGTCTATGTCGCGTTGAACGTGCCCTTCACCATCTGGCTGATCGACGGCTTTTTCCGCCAGGTGCCGAAGGAACTGGCCGAAGCGGCCGAGATCGACGGCTGCACCCGCTGGCAGGCGTTCTGGAAGGTGGAGTTTCCGGTGGCGCGGGCAGGCATCGCCAGCGCGGGCATCTTCGCTTTCCTCACCTCATGGAACGAATATGCGCTGGCAAGCCAGCTGACCCGGTCGCTCAACTCCAAGACCATGCCGGTAGGGCTGATGGATTTCACCTCGCAGTTCACCCTCAACTGGGGTGGCATGTGCGCGCTGGCGGTATTGATGATCCTCCCTGCGCTGGTGCTGACCTTCCTTGTGCAGAAACACCTCATCGCCGGTCTGACCTTCGGCGGCGTGAAAGGATAAGACATGGCAGAAGTGGTCCTGCGGGACGTCGTGAAGAATTACGGTGCGCTGCCGGTGGTCCATTCGATCAACCTCGACATCGCGCATGGCGAGTTCGTGGTGCTGGTCGGGCCCTCGGGATGCGGCAAGTCGACGACGCTGCGGATGATCGCGGGGCTGGAGGACATCTCGGGCGGGACCGTGCGGATCGGCGACCGGGTGGTGAACGACCTGCCGCCGCGGGACCGCAACATCAGCATGGTGTTCCAGAACTACGCGCTTTACCCGCACATGACGGTGCGGGAAAACCTGGGATTCTCGCTGCACATCGCCAGGCGGTCGAAGGCGGATATCGAAAGGGCCGTGGCCGACGCGGCGGACATCCTGTCGCTGACGCCGCTTCTGGACCGCAAGCCGGGGCAGCTTTCGGGCGGCCAGCGCCAGCGTGTAGCCATGGGCCGGGCCATCGTGCGGCACCCGGACGTGTTCCTGTTCGACGAGCCGCTGTCGAACCTGGACGCCAAGTTGCGCACCCAGATGCGGGTCGAGATCAAGCGCCTGCACCAGAAGGTCGGCACCACGATCATCTACGTCACCCACGACCAGATCGAGGCGATGACGCTGGCCGACCGCATCGTCATCATGCGCGACGGGCACATCGTGCAGATCGGCACGCCCCTGGAGGTGTTCGAGCGCCCGGTGAACGCGTTCGTGGCGACCTTCATCGGATCGCCGCCGATGAACCTTCTGCCCGCAACGGTCACCGGCGGCGCGCTGCGGCTGGCGGATGGCACCACCCTTCCCTTGCCGCCCGGACTTTCGGCCCGGGACGGCCGGGCCCTGCACTTCGGCGTCAGGGCCGACAACATCATGCCTGAAGGCCACGCGATGCCACCCACCTCGCATATGGCCTATGCAGACATGCCCGTCACCCTGACCGAACCCCTGGGAACCGAGACGCTGCTGTTCGGCACCCTGGCCGGGACCGAGGTGCAGGCCAAGATGCTGAACCCGCGCCCGGTGCGGGCGGGGGAAGTCCTGCGCTTCGGGATCGCTCTGGACAAGTGCCACCTCTTCGACGCCGCGACCGGCGCAAGTCTGAGGGTCTGACATGCCGCGCATCGAACGGGCCGAAGCCTTTCTTGTCGACCTGGTGCCGAAGGTGAAGCGGACGGATGCGATCCAGAGCTTCAAGAGCCAGGAGACGATCTTTGTCACCCTGACCGACGCCGAGGGCGCCACGGGGCGGGGCTATTCCTACACCATCGGTGACGGCGGGCCATCGGTGCTGGCCCTGCTGCGCCAAACGCTCCTGCCTGCACTGATGGGACGCGAGGGCGAGATGATCGAAGCCATCTGGCGCGATCTTCTGTTCTCCAGCCACGCCACGGCGGTCGGCCCGGTCATGTCGCTGGCACTGGCCGCCGTCGACATCGCGCTGTGGGACTTGCGGGGCAAGCGGGCGGGTCTGCCGCTGCATGTGCTGGCGGGCGGGGCGAAATCGCGGGTGCGCATGTATTCGACGGAGGGCGGCTGGCTGCATCTGGACCCGGCGGCTTTGGTCGAGGATGCGCTGGCCATGCGGGCGGCGGGTTTTCCGGGGTCGAAGATCAAGATCGGCAAGCCAGGCGTTGCAGGCGACGCGACCCGGCTGGAGGCGGTGCGGACGGCCCTTGGTCCCGACTACGAGATCATGACCGACGCCAACCAGTCGATGACCGCAGCCGAAGCCGCCCGCCGCCTGCCGCTTCTGGAGGCCCTGAACATCGGCTGGTTCGAGGAGCCGCTGCCTGCCGACGACATCGCCGGTCACGCCCGGCTGGCGCGGCAGTCGCGGGTGCCGATTGCGGTGGGGGAAAGCCTCTATTCCCCGGGGCAGTTTGCCGACTACATCGCGGCCGAGGCGTGCGGGATCGTGCAGGCCGATGTCGCGCGGGTGGGCGGAATCACCCCTTGGCTGAAAGTCGCCCACATGGCCGAGGCGCATAATCTGGCGATCTGCCCGCATTTCCTGATGGAGATCCATGTCAGCCTGGTCTGCGCCGTGCCAAACGCGCCCTGGCTGGAATACATCCCGCAACTGGACGAGATCGCCGCCCCGATGCTGCGCGAGGGCGGTCATGCTCTGGCACCCACGGCACCGGGCATCGGGATAGACTGGGACGAGGACGCGCTGAACGCCCGCATGGCGGAAGGCAGCCATTTCGACGTGAGGCCCGCATGAAACGCTATGGATCCGTCATCGGTCTGTCGGAAGAAGGCAAGGCCGAATACCGCAAGCTGCACGCCGCCGTCTGGCCCGGCGTGCTGGCCAAGATCGCGGACTGCAACATCCGCAACTATTCGATCTTCCTGAAGGAGCCGGAGAACCTGATGTTCTCCTACTTCGAATACCACGGCGCCGATTTCGCCGCCGACATGGCGCGCATGGCCGCCGACCCCGAAACCCAACGCTGGTGGGCGATCAACATGCCGCTGCAACGCCCTCTGGGGACCCGCAAGGACGGCGAGTGGTGGGCGGACATGACGGAAATCTTCCATGCCGACTGAGCTTCGCCAGACGGTGCCCTTGCCCCGCTACGCGCTGCCCATCGTGATCTTCGGGGCGGGATCGATCGTGGCGGATGCCCATCTGCCAGCCTATGCCCGCCTTGGGTTCAAGGTCGCCGGGATCTACGATCCCGATCCGGCGAAGGCGGAGGTGGCGGCCGCAAAGGCAGGCACCCGCGCCTTTGCCAGCGTTGCGGAAGCCACCGCCCTTGGTCTGGCTGCGGTCTATGATCTGGCCACGCCTCCGGCTGCGCATCCCGACCTTCTTCGGGCGCTGCCGGATCGGGCCGTCTGCATCATGCAGAAGCCGATGGGATCGGACCTTGCCGAGGCTGACCGGATCATCCGCATCTGTCGGGCGAAGGGTCTGAAGGCTGCGGTCAACTTCCAGCTGCGCTTTGCCCCTGCATTCTTGGCGCTGAAAGATGCCATTGCGCGCGGACAACTCGGGCAGGTCGTCGATATCGACGGATTGCTTGCCGTGGACACGCCCTGGCACCTTTGGGCCTTCCTGGCGGATCTGCCGCGGGTGGAGATCCTTTTGCACTCCATTCACTATCTGGACGCGATCCGCGACATCCTGGGCAACCCGGTCGGGGTCCATGCCAAGACCATCGGCCATCCCGGCTCGACGGTATCGAACACGCGCTCGGCGATGATCCTCGACTACGGCCCGCAGGTGCGATGTGCGCTGTCAATCAACCACAATCACAGCTTTGGCCGCAGGTTCCAGGCCTGCGAGTTCCGCATCTGCGGCACCAAGGGTGCGGCCTATCTGAAGCTTGGGGTAAACCTCGACTATCCGAAGGGCGAACCGGACGAGTTGTGGCTGAACACCGGCGCTGCATGGGAGCAGGTGCCGCTGGCGGGCAACTGGTTCATCGAAGCCTTCATGAGCCGCTTTGCACAAGTCATGCGCTTTGCCGTGGGCGAGGACGACAGTTTGCAGGGCAGCGCCGAGGATGCCTGGCACACCATGGCGCTGGTCGAGGCGGCCTATGAAAGCGCGGGCCTGCCTGCGCATCCGATCAAGGGGGCACCAGATGCTTGAACAGGTGAAATACTTCGAGGACTTCGTCATCGGCGAAACCCGCCAGACCACGGGCCGCACCATCACCGAGACCGACTTCGTCGTCCATGCCGGGCATTCGGGTGACTTCTTCCCGCACCATCTGGATGCCGAATTCTGCAAGACCCTGCCCTTCGGCCAGCGCATCGCGCATGGCACCATGGTCTTCACCATCGGCGTCGGGCTGACCGCGACAATCATCAACCCGGTCGCCTTTTCTTACGGCTATGACCGGATGCGATTTGTGAAACCGGTTTTCATCGGGGACACGATCCGCTCGCGCGTGGTAATCATCGCGGCGGAACCGATGGAGAAACGCCCCGGTTTTGGCCGGGTCACCGAACGGCTGACAGTCACCAACCAGAAGGGCGAGACGGTGCTGGTCGCGGACCACATCTATATGGTGGAGCGGCGGCCTTGACCGGGCCGTTCCTGCACCTGCATCCCGATGACAACGTGCTGGTCGCCCGCGCCAATGTGCCCGAGGGGACCGACATTGCGCTGGAAAGCGGCCTGGTCCGCCTGGCGCAGTCGATCGCGATGGCGCACAAGATTGCCCGCCTGCCGATCGCGGCAGGGGATACTGTCCGGAAATACGGCATGCCCATCGGCATCGCCACCGCCGACATTGCGCCGGGGGCGCATGTCCATGTGCACAACATCCGTTCGGGCTACACCCCGAGCGTGGTCCTGCAGGACGCCGACGGGAGGGCAGGGTGATGCAGGGCTGGCTGCGCGCCGACGGGCGCAAGGGGATTCGCAACACGGTCGTGGTGGCCTATCTGGTCGAATGCGCACATTTCGTTGCTTCCGAGATCGTCGCGGGCTTCCGGGGCCGCGATGTGCAGCTGATCGGCTTTCCGGGCTGCTTTCCGAACGACTATGCCGCGCGGATGATGGAGCGGCTTTGCACCCATCCGAACGTGGGGGCGGTGCTGTTCGTCTCGCTGGGCTGCGAAAGCTTTGACAAGGTCCGCGTCTCGGCGGCGGTCCGGACCTCGGGGCGGCCGGTCCGCACGCTGGTGATCCAGAAGTCGGGTGGAACGCGGGCCACGGTGCGGGCGGGGCAGGACTGGGTCGAGGCGGCGCTGACGGAGGTCGCGACAGTCCCCCGTGTGCGGATGGCAGTCAGCGATCTGGTGATCGGCACCGTCTGCGGCGGCTCCGATGGGACCAGCGGCATCTCGGGAAATCCGGCGGCGGGGCGGGCTTTCGATCTTCTGGTGGCAGAAGGTGCGGCCTGCATCTTCGAGGAGACGGGCGAGCTGATTGGCTGCGAGGAGATCATGGCCTCGCGCGCCATAACAGCGGAGTTGGGCCAGATCCTGCGCGAAAGCGTGCAGAAGGCGGAACGCTATTACGCCACGCTGGGCTATGGCAGCTTTGCCGCCGGAAACGCGGCGGGGGGACTTTCGACCATCGAGGAAAAGTCGCTCGGGGCTTATGTGAAATCCGGAGGCAGTCCGATTTCCGGCCTGATCAAGCCCGGCGACCAGCCCCCGGGCGGCGGGCTTTACCTGATGGACGTCGTGCCTGACGGCGATGTGCGTTTCGGCTTTCCGAACATCAGCGACACGGCCGAGATCGTCGAGATGATCGCAAGCGGGGCGCAACTGACGCTGTTCGTGACCGGGCGCGGCTCGGTCGTGGGGTCGGCGATCTCTCCGGTGATCAAGATCTGCGCCAACCCGGATACCTACCGGGCGCTGGCCGAGGACATGGACGTGAACGCGGGCGACATCATCGAGGGCCGCCGCAGCATCGACGAGGTGGGTCGCGAGATCCGCGATCTGGTGCTGGCCGTCGCGGGCGGGCAAGAGACGGCCTCCGAGACGCTGGGGCACCGGGAGTTCATCCTGACCTACAAGAGTTTTGAACCGATCGGCCCGGCCTGCCTGCCGGGTGCCGCATGAGGAGTGCAGATGGAACGACTGACAGGAAAGACCGCGCTGATCACGGCGGCGGGGCAGGGGATCGGGCGGGCCAGTGCCGAACGCATGGCACGCGAGGGCGCGAAGGTCATCGCCACGGATGTGAATGACGCGGCACTCGCGGAACTGGCGCAGATGCCGGGGATCGTGGCGCGCAAGCTGAATGTGCTTGACCCGGCTGCGATCACCGCGCTTGCAGGCGAGGTGGGGCCGGTCGACATCCTGTTCAACTGTGCCGGGATCGTCCACTCCGGCACGGTTCTGGAGGCGACCGAGGCCGAATGGGACTTTGCCTTCGACCTGAACGCCAAGGCGCAATTCCGGATGATCCGTGCCGTCCTGCCGGGGATGCTGGCCAAACGGGCCGGGTCGATCATCAACATGTCCTCGGTCGCCGGGCCGAAGAAGGGGCCGGTCAATCGCGCCGTCTACTCGGCCTCCAAGGCGGCCGTGGTGGGGCTGACACGGGCGGTGGCGGCGGACTACGTGACGCAGGGTATTCGGTGCAATGCGATCTGCCCCGGCACGGTGGACAGTCCCAGCCTGCAGGAGCGTCTGCGCGCCACCGGCGACTACGAGGGCGCGCTGAAGGCCTTCATCGCCCGGCAAGCGATGGGCCGTCTGGGCCGGGCCGACGAGATCGCGGCGCTGGTCTGCTATCTGGCGTCGGACGAGTCCGGCTTCACCACCGGGACGGAGCATGTGATCGACGGCGGCTGGACCGCCTGAGCGGACAGCGGGACGGCGTCTTGCCGCACCGGAAAGCGGGGGCCGGACCGTGCGCGCCGGACCCTGGTCCAGAGGCAGGCCACCGGAGACTTTCGACCCCTTCGCCCCCCGGCGGGGCGGGCCGGAACCGGCAGCGGCGCAATATCCGAAGCCGGGCATGGTGGTGGGGCGGAGATCGACGGACCGGGCCACCCGCGGCGCCTTGCATCGCGGACGACGGACTTGCCAAAGCTTGCGGCTGTCAGGTGCGGGACTTCGCCTTTGCGGCCAGCTTTGCCCGGGCTTCATCGGCGAAGGGTGCCGGATCGCGATAGAGCGCGGTCAGGAGATGCTCGGCGTAAAGCACAAGCTCGCCCTCGCCCTTGTAGACGGAATAGCTGACCCTGAGCTTGCCCATCTTTTCGTTATGCACCTCTTTCGCCAGGTTTTCGCGGATGGTGTAGATCGTGTCGCCGATGAAGACCGGCTTGACGAAGCGCAGCCGGTCATAGCCGTAGCTGAACGAGTTCAGGCAGTTCGTCGCCGCCAGCCCCAAGCCGAGCGAAAAGACGAAGGCCCCGGCCACCAGGCGGCGGCCGAAGACGCCGTCCTCACGCGCGAAGGTTTCATCGCTGACATAGGGGTGATGGTCCATGACGAGGCTGTTGAACATCATCGATTCACCCTCGGCGATGGTGCGGCGGATGGATCGGATCCGGTCGCCGATCAGGACGTCCTCGAAATACCAGTCCTCGGAATTCCAGACCGGGATCGCCGCGTGGTCGTCGGGCAGTCCTGCCATCGCACGGGCATGCACGCCGATCTCGGCCATCGTTCACTCCCATCCCTTTGAAAGAAGATCATTCGCATCGCCAAGCGCAGGCGCGGCGCGGGTTGCGGCCGGACGCTGCCCGTCGAACTTGATCGGCAACCGGGTCGTCGTCAGCCTCACCTCGCCGCGCTCGACCTCCTGCAGCATGTCCAGCGTCTCCATCATCCCGGTGGCGACCAGCGCGCGCCAGTCCAGCACCGGAGCAGCCCAGATGTCCGCCGCCACAAAGGCCTCCATCCAGTCGGCCGTGGGTTTCGTCGCCAGCGCCGCCGCCAGACCGGCCTTGATCCGGTCGCGGGCGGCGAAGGGGTCGAGGGCTGCGGTCGCAGAATCCAGACCGGTGATCCGAGCCAGAGTTTCCAGCTTGCCCATGGCAATGGCGACATGGCCATCCGCCGTGGCGTAGACCCCGTAGGGCGCGGCCAGATAGGCATGGGCGGGGCTCTGGCCCGACCGGAGCGGCGTCCGCCCGCCATCGTTCAGCCAGGTGGTCAGCAGCTCGAACTGTAGATCGGCCAGCACCTCCATCAGCGAGGTCTCGACCAGACCGCCGATCCCGTGCCGCTCGCGGCGGAAAAGAAGCGCCAGCACGCCATGGGCCAGCGCGGCGCCTGCAAGCACGTCGCCGATGGGAAGGCCGACGGCGACCGGCCCGTCCGCGGCGCTGCCAGTGAGCCACATCATGCCCGACCGGGCTTGTGCCAGCAGATCCTGGCCGGGGAGGTCCACCCAGGGGCCTTCCGTGCCGTAGCCGCTGACGGATCCGTAAACCACCCTGGGATTGATCGCGCGGACGGCCTCGTATCCGAAACCCAGCCGGTCCATCACGCCGGGTCGGAAGTTCTGCAGCACGACATCCGCGCCCCGCACAAGTTCTCGGATCGCGGCGCGGTCGGTTTCGGATTTCATGTCGACCGCGACGGACCGCTTGTTGCGGTTGATCGCGTGGAAGATCGTGCTTTCGCCACCGATCCGGGTGTCGGTCAGGTAAAGGTGGCGCGACAGATCACCCGTGCCGGTCCGTTCGACCTTGACCACGTCCGCGCCCATGTCTGCCAGCTTCAGCGCGGCATAGGGGCCGGCGAGGAACTGGCTGAAATCAAGAACGCGCAGGCCTTGCAGGGGAAGGGGGAAAGTCGTCATTGCGGGAAGCTTTCGACAAAACTTCGGTCCAGTGCGTCGAGCGCCAAGGCATGGCGGGTGCGGCCCGTGATCGCGTCGAGGACGATGTGGCTGCCTGCCTCCTGGAAGGCCATGTAGCCCTTGTGGCGCGGACGCAGCCAGGCGGCCTCATGCGTCAGGCGGGTGTTGGCATAGGCATTGCCGACAGCGGCATTCACGCCGCCGTCGCCCCAGGCACGGGCATTGCCCGGCTGTCCGTTGTGGGCCGGATACAGCCCGCGCTGCACATCGGCCGAGGCCAGCCACACGGCAAAGCGGGTGCAAAGTTCCGGATGGGCGGTCCGGGCCGAAACGGCGATCCCGGTTCCGCCCAAAGCCGATCCGATCGGACCGCCGGGGCCGAGGGCGGGCATGTCGTGAAAGGCGATGCGGTTCGTCCGGTAGTCCGCCCGCGCGTAGGGCGCATAGAGGTAGGTCAGCGGAATGATCCGGTGCTTCGGACTTTCGGACAGGGCGTTCAGCGCGGCGATCGGGTCCATGGTCCGGCAGGCGGGATCGACGAGATCGGCCAGCGCCTGCAGGGCCGACAGCACGGCGAGGCCGGTCCGGCGGTCCACGAGAGGCCCCCTGGTCACCGCGCAGGGGTCGCCCAGGTTGGCGGCCAGAGTGAAGAAGCTCATCAGCACATGCGGCGGGCGCAGCGGCCACAGGACGGCCCCGTCGCGCGCGGCAGCCATGACCTGGTCCCAGCGCCCGGCCGGAGCTGGTTGCAGGTCCGGCCGGATCGCCTGAACCTGCGTCGCCGCGTCGATGGGCAAGGCCCACTGATGCCCGCCCAGATGATACGAGGCAAAGCTCTTGCCCACCGTTTCGCCTTCGAGACGCACGAGGCTTTGCGGGTCTGCATGGTGATCGAGCGGCAGAAGGCATCCCTCTGCAACCACGGCACCGACATGCGGGTGATCGATCACCATCAGGTCATAGGTCGCGGCAAGTTCGTCCACCGGCGTGGATTCAAAACCCTGCAGTGATCGCTTGTCCCACAGGATGCGCACCTCCGGCTGCATGATGGCAAACGCTTCGGCCGCCGCCACGACCGGATCGTAGCCGCGCGGATCGGACCATGTCATGCCCCTGAGGATGATTTCCGCCGCCAAGCCCTGCTCTCCCGCCCTGTCGCCCTTGTAGCAAAGCGAGATTTACAAGTAAAATCTAATTTCACATTTCAAACTGTGCTGCGGGTTTGATTTCAGATTTGAACCCATGCTATCACTGGCAAAAGCGGAGGCGTCATGGCGCGCATGGAGCAGGACGACCTCGACGACGGCGAGGGACCGGAGGACAAGTATCGCGCACCGGCCCTGTCGAAAGGGCTTGATATTCTGGAGCATCTGGCAAGCGAAGCCGAGGGAAAGACCCAGGCCGACATCGCCAAGACGCTGGGACGCACCACGTCGGAGATCTTCCGGATGCTGATGGTCCTGCGCAAGCGCGGCTATGTCCATCTCAACGAGGAAGATGACCGCTACAGCCTGACGACCAAGCTGTTCGAAATCGCCCATCGCCATCCGCCGGTCCGTCGCCTGACCAGCATCGCGGGCGAGGCGATGCAGAAGCTTGCCAATCGCATCAACCAGTCGATGCACATGGCGATCCTGCATTCCGGCAAGGTCCTGGTCATCGCGCAGGTCGACTGCAGCGACAACAACATCACCGCCGTGCGTCTGGGCGCGCAGATCTCGCTTTACGACACATCTTCCGGTCGCGTGCTTGCGGCGTGGATGGATGACGAGTCCCTTGCACGATTGCTGGCGGATGCAGGGCCCGGCACCGACGGCAGATACGCCGCCTTCGTCAGCGATCTGCCCGCCGTCCGTGCCGCAGGCTTTGCGCAGAACGACTCCTTCACCATCGCGGGCGTGGTCAACATAGCCGCGCCCGTCCGTGACATGACCGGTCGCGTCGTCGCGGCCATCACAATCCCGTTCATTCGACGCCTGTCCGGAACCAACACGGTTACGATCGACGGTGCGCGCGCGGAACTGCTTGCGATGGCCGCGACGATTTCCCAACGCCTTGGTGCCGGTGCGACGCGCGAAAGCTGAGGCCGGGCCGCAGGGCCTCCTTTTGCCGGATGCGTCCTGCCGTCCGGCGAGATCCGGCTTTGGAAGTCTGTCCTCTCTCTGCCTGTGGCGGGCGTTCGCCATCGGGTCTGGCGAAGGCAGGTCGGTGTCGCTTCGACCCCGGACTACCTGCGAAAGATCGCCACCAGGTCGCTTGTTCCCTCCGCATGTCCGTTCAGCTCCAGATGCTCCTGAAGGTGGCGCAGATGTTCGGACATCAGGCGCGCCGCGGTTTCGCTGTCGCGGTTGCGGAAGGCCGCGAAGATGTCGTCGTGGTCGTCGTCGCGGCAGTTGGAGACGCCGGGGCTGCCGAAGATGCCGATGATCAGCGACGTGCGGGTGACCAGTTCCTTTACCATCCGCAGCGCCACGGCATTCGCGGCAACCTCGGCCAGAACCACATGGAATTGTCCGGAAAGCCGGATCGCGTCGCGGCGCTTGTTGCCGTGATGCGCGTCATGCTCCAGCCGAAGATGCTGTTCCAGTGCTGCCAGGTCTGCGTCGGTGGCCCGTTCGGCGGCCAGCCGCGCCACATTCGGCTCGATCATCAGCCGGGCCTCGAACACTTCGCGCGCCTGATCCACCGAGGGAGAGGCAACAAAGGCCCCGCGGTTCGGCTGAAGCTCGACCACTTCCCGGCTCGCCAGCAGAAGCAGGCTCTGCCGGATGCGCATCCGGCCGACGCCAAAGGCCTCGCAGAGCGCCGCCTCGGACAGCTTGGTGCCCGGCGGAAGTCGCTGGTCGATGATCGCCTCGAAGATTCGTGCGACGATCTCTTCCTCGCCCAGCTCCTCGTCCCGAATCTCCTGTTCGGCAGCGTTGCCGAGGCTGTTCATGGCTGGTGTCCGTTTCAAAGATGACCAGTTTCTAGGCTACAGGGGAACAACCGCGCCCAGCAAGAGGCGTTTCGTAAACCATAGGGAACATTTTTGTTGACAATCTTGTCATCAAGTCCGTCAATCACTCTGTCGCGGACTCGAATTCCGCAGACCCAGAACAGGGAGTCATCAGAATGAAGAGACGCAATTTCCTTGCGACGACCGGCTTGTCCCTTGTGCTTGCCGTGGCGGCAACCAGTGCGGCCTGGGCCCAGAACGCCACGCTGAAGATCGGCTTTGTTGGCGTGACCTCCGGCCCGGCAGCGGCCTGGGGCATTTCCAACCAGCGTTCGATGGAAACCCGGGCGGCCTGGCTGAACGAGCTTGGCGGGGTCAAGATCGGCGATGTCACCTACAACATCGAGATCGTCCCCTTCGACGACCAGAAGGACCCCAAGCGCGCGATTGCGGGCATGGAGAAGATGGCGCAGGACGGCATCCGCTATGTCGTCGGCCCGAACGTCGATGACGGTGCCGCGGCTGTCCGCCCGGTGGCCGAGCAGAACGGGATCATGTATTTTCCCTATGCCTTCCCGAAGGAGCTTTACACCCCGCCCGCCTCGAACGCGATCCTGGGGATGGTGGCGAACTATCAGTCGGGTCCGGCGATCTACAAATACCTGATGGAAAACAAGGGCGTGAAGAAGGTTGCCTTCATCGCCGGCAACGAATCCGACCCGTTGTCGCAGCGCGACTCCGGTGCCGCCGCCGCGCGTGAGCTGGGGCTGGAGGTCGTGTCCGACACCGTCACCTACCAGATGGATACCACCGACT
Source organism: Pseudomonadota bacterium (assembly GCA_040385165.1). Taxonomy (GTDB): domain Bacteria; phylum Pseudomonadota; class Alphaproteobacteria; order Rhodobacterales; family Rhodobacteraceae; genus Tabrizicola. Next base: position 63,268 of record JAZKHX010000009.1, read on the forward strand.
TCACGCCGGTTCTTTTGCCGGTGATCCAGACCATGCCGGACCTCCTGGTCCTGTCTGGTGTGTCGCCCGCCAACGCGCCGCAGCTGATCCGCTCGGCCCGGGAACTGGGCTACACCGGCCTGATCTCGACCGAGACCGCGCAGGACGCCGCCGTGCTGGCGGAAGGCGCGGGCGAGCTGGCGAACGGCTTCATCTCGGTCGGCGGGGCATCGACGCCCGAGCTTGCCAGCGACGCGATGAAGGAATTCGTCACCCGCTACACGGCCATGTTCGGCGAATACAACGACGAGTCGAACACCAAGGTCTATGCGCTGGAATACATCATCGAGACGCTGAAGGCGAACCCGGCGGCGATCGACAATGTCGAAGAGTTCAAGAAGACCATGGACGGCTTCAGCGCGCCGAACCCGTTCATGGTGGGCGATGCCAAGCTGACCTATGTCGGCACCTCGTCCTTCGGACAGAAGCGCCAGGTTTCGGTGCCGCTGGTGGTGAACGAGTTCCAGGACGGCGCGTTCCAGACGCTGTTCGTCGCCCAGGTCGACTAAGACCCGGCGACGGTTCAAGGTCGCAAGCAGGGTCCGGGCGCGCTTCCGGTCCGGGCCCTGCTGTCTTTCGCAAAGGACCCCCCGGATGGAACAGATCCTCGCCAACGGCCTGTATCTTGGCGCGCAATACGCCCTGATCGCCCTGGGCCTGACCCTGATCTTCTCGCTGATGAACGTGCTGAACTTTGCCCACGGGCAGATGTATGTCTTCGGCGGCTTTGTGACGTATACGGTCGTGGCGCAGTTGGGTTTGCCGTTCATCGTGGGGCTTTTGGCGTCTGCGGTGGTGCTGGCGGTGATGGGGGCGCTGATCGAGCGGTTCCTGTTTCGCCCGGTCATCCGGAAGTCGAAGCGCGACGAATCCACCATGCTGCTTGCCGCCGGGATCGCGTTCTTTCTGGACGCGGTGATCCTGCTCTTGTTCGGAGAAAAGCAGCGTGGGGTGCCGAAGATCGTCAACGGTGTCTTCAACTGGGACATGCGGCTGATCATGCCCTACGACCGCATCCTGATCGCCGTGCTGGCCGTGGCGCTGATCGTCGGCTTCATCCTGTTCATGCAGTATTCCCGCACCGGCCGCGCGATGCGGGCGCTGGCGCAGGACCGGGTCGCCGCCCAGCTGATGGGCGTGGACGTCGACCGCTATTCGATGATCGGCTTCGCCCTGGGCGCGATGCTGGCCGGGCTGGTCGGGGGCCTGCTGGTCACCATCACCGGCATCAACCTCGGCATGGGCGGTCCGACCTCGGTCAAGGCGTTCCTGATGATCATGATCGGCGGGGCGGGGGTGATTTCTGGCGCCATCGCGGGCGGGTTCATCCTGGGGATGATGGAGTCGGTCGGGCTCACGCTCCTCGCGGCCTACGGTGATGTCACCTACCTCGTGATCTTCGTCACGCTGATGATCTTCCTCGCCATCCGGCCGCAGGGCCTGATGGGCAAGCCGTGGGGTTGAGACCATGACCTATCAAACGCAATCCGCGACCCAGGGCCGAACGATGACCACCGCGCGTGTCGCAGGTATCGGGGCCTTCCTGCTGGGCGTCTTTGTCCTGGTGCCTGCCATCATCGGCTTGACCGGGCGCTGGGATTTCTACTACACGCTGACCTCGGTGGCGCTGCTGTCGGTGGCCGCAGCGGGGGTCTGGCTGACCTTCTACATCGGGCGGATCAACATCGGCCAAGGGGCCTATGCGCTGATGGGGGGCTATGTCTCGGCCGTCCTGATGACGCAATACGGGGTCAGTTTCTGGCTGACGCTGCCCCTGGCCGGGATCTTCTGCGCGCTGGTGTCGGTGGGGATCGGCCTGCCGATCCTGCGGTTGCGGGGCGTCTACTTCGCCATGGTCACACTGGTCCTGACCGAGGTTGCCCGGCTGACCGCCCTCGCCTTGCCCATCACCAACGGGGCCAAAGGGATCACGTCGATCCCGCTGCCGGGGGAGTTGTCGATCCTGGGCCTGACGATCATCCCCGACTTCGCCACCTTGGAGAACCCCAAGCTGGCCTTCTACCTGATGGCGGCGTTGCTGATGACGCTGACCTACCTCGTCCTCTGGCGCATCGTGAATTCGCGGCTTGGGCACCTGTGCCGGTCCTTGCAGCAGAATGAGGAGTTGTCGGCCTCGATCGGCGTCAATACCGCCATGCTGCGGGTGCTGGCCTATGCCATCTCGTCCTTTTTCGGCGGGCTGGCGGGGGCGATCTTCGTGGCGATTTCGCAGTCGATCTACCCGTCCTCCTTCGTGGTGCAGGACAGCGTGAACTTCATGCTTTACTGCTTCCTCGGCGGCCTCGGCTATGTCTTCGGGCCGATGCTGGGGACGCTGCTTCTCTACTTCGGCTGGGACCTCCTCTCCGTCGCCAGGGAATACCAGCTACTCATCTACTCCGGCGCGCTGATCGCGCTGATGCTGGTGCTGCCGAATGGCGTCCTCAGCCTTCTGGACAAGAAGGGAGGCCGCAAATGACCCCGATCCTGCAGATCCGAGGCGTCACCAAGCGTTACGGCGGGCTGACGGCGAACAACGACATCAGCTTTGACGTCGCCCCGCAGGAGATCCTGTCGGTGATCGGGCCGAACGGAGCGGGGAAATCCACCCTGTTCAAGCAGATCGCCGGGTTCGTCACGCCGACGACGGGCGAGGTGATCTACAAGGGCACGAAAATCTCGGGCCTGCCGCCGCACAAGGTGGCGCGGATGGGGGTGGTGCGGACCTTCCAGGAGACGACGATCTTCAAGTCGATGACCGTGCGCGAGAACGTCATCGTGTCGCATCACCTGCGGTCGAAGGCGTCGCTGCTGGGGTTCTTCTTCGGGTCGGCCCAAGCCAAGGCGGACGAGGCGGAATTCGGGAAGTCAGCCGATGACATCATCGACTTTCTGGGGCTTCAGGCGATCCGGGGCGAGATGGCCTCGAACCTGCCGCAGGGCCATCTGCGCGCCTTGGGGATGGCTATCGGCCTTGCGACACAGCCGGAAATCATCCTTTTGGACGAACCCTTTGCGGGGATGAACCACGACGAGACGATGCGGATGGTCGCCCTTGTGCGCCGCTTGCGCGACGAGCGGGGTCTGACGGTTCTTCTGGTCGAACACGACATGCCGGCGGTGATGAAGATTTCCGACCGGATCGTCTGCATCAACTTCGGCGAGAAGATCGCCGAGGGGACTCCGGCAGAAATCCAGGCCAACCCGCGCGTGATCGAGGCCTATCTGGGCAGCGAAGACGCCGCCATCGGGATGTGAGACATGAGCCAAGCTGTCCTGAAAACCGAACCCGCCCGCAAGATGCTCAGCTTCGACAATGTCGAGCTTTACTATGACCACGTCTACGCGCTGAAAGGCGTCTCCATCGAGCTGATGGAGGGCGAGACTGTGGCCCTGATCGGCGCGAACGGGGCGGGGAAGTCATCCATCCTGCGGGCAATCACGGGCCTGCGGAAAATCAAGTCCGGCTCGATCAGCTATCTCGGCGACCGGATCGACGGGCGTCCGGCAGCCGAGATCGTCAAGCGCGGGATCGCGATGGTGCCCGAAGGCCGCCGGGTCTTTCCGCTGATGAGCGTGAAGGACAACCTTCTGATGGGGGCCTTCACCCGCACCGACAAGCAGGGGATTGAACAGACGCTGGAGAGTGTGCTGACCCGCTTCCCCCGCCTGAAGGAACGCTACACCCAGCAGGCCAGCACTCTGTCGGGCGGCGAGCAGCAGATGATGGTGATCGGCCGCGCGCTGATGGCGAAGCCGAAGCTTCTGCTGCTCGACGAACCCTCCCTCGGTATCGCGCCGAAGCTGGTGCAGGACATCGCCCGCGCCATCGTGGCGATCAGCCGGGACGAGGGCGTGTCGGTCCTGCTGGTCGAACAGAACAGCCGCATGGCGCTGTCGATCTCGAACCGCGCTTACGCGATGTCGACGGGGCAGGTTGTCCTGTCCGGCGTCTCGAAGGACCTGATGCACGACGACCGGATCAAGGCCGCCTACCTTGGTGGAGACCTCTAGAATGCGCCTTTTGGTGATAAACCCGAACTCGACCGCGTCGATGACCGAAAAGATCGGCATCGCGGCGAAGGGGGCGGCGAGTGCGGGGACTGAAATCATCGCGGTCAACCCGCCGGGCGGGCCGGTGTCGATCGAAGGCTACTATGACGAGGCGCTGTCGGTGCCCGGCCTGTTGCACCTGATCCAGACCAGCCCCGGCTTTGACGCCGTCATCATCGCCTGCTTCGATGACACTGGCCTTGATGCCGCGCGCTGCCTGACCGACCGACCGGTGATCGGGATCGGCGAGGCGGCCTACCATTTCGCCTCGATGCTGGCGAACAAGTTCTCGGTCGTGACGACGCTGGCCCGGTCGGTTCCGGCGCTGGAGCATAACCTGCACAAGTACGGCCTTGCTGCCCGCTGCGCGCGGGTGCGGTCGTCCGAGGTCGCGGTTCTGGAACTGGAGCGTCCCGGGTCAGACGCCTGCAACCGCATCAGTGCCGAGATCGGCCGGGCGGTGGCGGAAGACCGGGCCGAGGCCATCGTCCTGGGCTGCGCCGGGATGGCGGACCTTGCCGGGCGGCTGGCCGATGAACACGGGCTGCCGGTGCTGGACGGCGTGACTTGCGCCGTTCGGCTGGCGGAAGCCATGGTGGGACTGGGGCTGCGGACATCGCGGCTTGGCGGATATGCCCCGCCGTCGGCACAGAAGCTGCGGGCGACGGTTTGAACCCATGGTCCTTTCGCGGAGCCGTGCCGCCCCGACTGATCGTTCGAGCCAGGTCGCTACCCTGGGCCAATGTGCTTTTCCTGCCCATACTGATCCTGCCCATACTGATCCTGCCCATACAGATCCTGACGGTGCGGGTCGCAGACGCCGTCGTTGTGGCGCAAGATGGCAGTTCCGGCCTGCCGACGGGTTTCCCGGCTGCGGCGCCGGATCCGGTCGGTGTTGTAGGTCGTAAAGACGGTTTCGACTGCGGGATGGCCAGATCGTTGCCGGTGCCCCGCAATGATGCCTGAAAGCCGCCTTCTTGCGGGATCTTCCGGCAGTCGTGCGAACGGTTCCGGCGGCCGCGATCGCTGCGGATGACGCCGCCCCGTGCGGCGACCTGAGGGCGCTGGCCATCTTCAAGACCCGGACCGGGTTTTTGCCCGCCCGGCCATCCAGGCTTCGCGGCGGTCGCTTCACCCGAAGCGGATGCGGACGCATATCCCGGTCGATGCTGCGCCAGTCCGGCGGTTGGGACTTTGCGTGGCGGACCGGGACCATCGTTCACGGATGGGCCAGAGTGCTGGAAAACGCCTCGGCGAACCGACATGGGCTTTCCCACTGCCGCCTTGACGAATGTCCCTGGTCCGAATAGCTAGAGTTGCGCTGCGGGCGTTGTGTAATGGTAAGACCTCTGCCTTCCAAGCAGAAGACGCGGGTTCGATTCCCGCCGCCCGCTCCATCCCCTTCCCTTGAAAAAAGTCCGCATGTCCACGCCGGACAGGAATTTTTATAAATGAAAATCAATAGGATATGTGTGTCCATTAAAGGTATGGAAAGAGAATCGACCGGGCAATTTCAGCCTGCAGAGACGGAATGTCATGCGTGCGGCGTATGATATCCGGAACCGAAGGAGTGCCGCGATGACCGATCACAAGGACCGCCATGACCACGATACGCCTGAGGGGCTTGTTGCCGACCTGCCGCATCTGACCCGGCGGCGGCTGGTGCTGACGGGGCTGGCCATGGGTGGCGCGGCGCTGTCCCTGTGGGGCGCGCGCGGCGGGGCACAGACCGTCACCGGCACGGGCGCGGACGGGTCGGTCTGCGTGGCGCGGCCTGCGGAAACCGAAGGGCCGTTCCCGGCGGACGGGACCAATGTGCGCGAGGGACAGACCGTCAACATCCTGACCGAAGCCGGGGTCATCCGAGAGGACATCCGCACCAGCATCGGCGGGCTTTCTCCGGTCGCCGAAGGCCTGCCGGTCGGCCTGGAAATCACTCTGGTCGACGTGCGCAACGCCTGTGCGCCCCTGGGCGGGATGGCGGTCTATGCCTGGCAATGCGACGCGGAAGGGGTCTATTCGATCTACGGTGCCGCCGACCGCAATTATCTGCGCGGCGTGGGGATCAGCGACGCCGGAGGGCGTGTCCGGTTCACCACGGTTTTCCCGGCCTGCTATCCGGGGCGCTGGCCGCACATCCATTTCGAAGTCTTCACCGGCGCGGACATGGCGGTGTCGGGCAAGGCCGCGCTTCTGACCTCGCAATTCGCGCTGCCCGAGGCGGAGTGTCGCGCGGTCTATGCCGCAAACCCGCTTTATGCCGCGAGCCTGCGGACCATCGAAGGCGTCAGCCTGAAGCGGGACGGGATATTCCGGGATGCCAGCGTGGAAGAGCTTGCCGCGCAGACGCTGGCGCTGCAGGGCGACCCCAAGACAGGGTATCGCGCGGCGGGTCGCGTCGGCCTGGTGCTGTGAGCTGCGGGCTGACCGGTCCGGAAACCGGCTTGTCCGTGCCCTTCGCCGCCTCAAGTTGCTCTACCCCCCCGCTGGGCCTTCAGGAGAACCGAATTCGACGAAGCCGTTGACCGTATTCAGTTTCCGCTTCGGAAAATACGTCTCGTATTTCCTGACAAAGCGCCTGCGGACAGAGCGATAGAGCCCGCCCGCGATCCCCTGGCCGGTGTGGCGAAGGTGGAAGTCGATGGCATAGGCCGACCCGCCCAACAGCTCTGCCTGCAGGCAGAGATCGGTGCCGTAGAGGTGAAAGCCGCCGATGTCATAGGCGCTGATGACGGGGCGCGCCCGGCGCATCAAGGTGAAACATTCGTCCAGGCTCTCGACGCGGCTTGGCAGGGTGCCTCGCCGGCGATTGCCGCCGAACTTGTCGGTGATGTGGAGCGCCAGGGCCGGTTTGGGGTGGCTTTCCGTGCGCCAGACGCCGCCCGCGATCCCGGCGACCAGCCAGTGCGGATCGGTCTCGTCCAGCCAGCGGGTCCAGCCCAGAAGCTCGGCAAATCCCTGGTCCAGCAGTTCGATGTCGTCGTGGCAGAAGATGACAAAGCGGCCGCGCGCTTCGGCCAGAAGCGCCTTGTGCCAGGAAAAGCCGTCGAACCGGTTCACGTCGCGGTTGTCGGCGGCAAGAAACTCGGAGTTTTCCGCTGTGAAACCCTGCCGCGCGAACGAGGCGAGCAGTCGGTCGTATTTTTGCTGACTTTGGACCAGCGAGCAGACCGAAAAGGTCAGGTCCGAGGCGTCGGCTGTCGTGATGTAGCGTGCAACAAGGGTCATTCCGGGTCCCCCGGGTCCATCCCCGTTCGTGATACTGCACCCGTCGCCAAGTGCAAACGGTCCGAGGCGCCGCCCGACCCGGGGTTTGCGTCAGACCTCGGGTCTGTCCGGAGCGCCCAGATGCACGACGCCCGTGGTGCAGTGCAGCCAGCGGCCTGGAAAGATCCGGCCATACTTTGCGATGAAACGGTCGCGGCAGTCGGTGAAGTCCTCGTCTTTTGTGCCACCTCCATAGTGGCGCAGGTGGAAGTCGATCGCATAGGCGGACCCCCCCAGAAGCTCGGCCTGCAGGCAGAGGTCAGGACCGTAGAAATGGAAGCCGCTGAGATCGTAGGAAGTGATCACCGGACGGGCGCGACGCATCAGGATAAAGCATTCGTCCAGCGTCTCTACGCGGCCCGGCACAACGCCAAGCTGCCGGTCCTTGCCATAGGGGTCCGAAATGCGCATCCGGAGAAAGCGCCGGTGGTGCTTGTCGGGTCGGTAGCGTCCGCCCGCCACGCCGGCCAGTCGCCAGGCCGGATCCCGCGCGGTCAGATCATCGAGTGCGGCCACCAGGTCGTCATGGCCATGTTCGATCAATTCGATGTCGTCATGGCAGAAGATGACGAAGCGGCCGCGAGCCTGGGCGAGAAGCGCCCGTTGCCAGCTGTATCCGTCAAAGCGGTTGCCATCGCGGTTGTCGGCGGCAAGATGCTCGGTCGTTGCCGGGGAAAAGCCCAGCCGGTCGAACGAGGCGAGGAGGCGGGCATACTTCTCCGGGCTTCGGACCAGCGCACAGACCGAAAAGGTTGGGCCTTCCGGCTCGTCCTCGGTGATGTAGCGTGGACCCTCTGTCATAGCCCGCCCGATGTGCCGACCCGTGCGCGTCTGCCGCGCGGGGTCCCTGTCAAAGGTTGTCGGCCTGCGGCATGCCGAGAACGTGGTAGCCGCCGTCGACATGGATGATCTCGCCCGAAGTGCAGGCCCCATAGTCCGAGCAGAGCCAGACGGCGGTGCCCCCGATCGCCTCAAGCGTCGCGTTCGCACGCAGGGGGGTGTTCGCCTCGGTATGGCGGTAGGTCGCGCGCGCCCCGCCGATGGCGGCCCCGGCGAGGGTCTTCATCGGGCCGGGCGAGATCGCGTTGACCCGGATCCCCTGCGGCCCAAGGTCATTGGCCAGATAGCGGGTGGCGGATTCCAGCGCGGCCTTCGCGACGCCCATCACGTTGTAGTTCGGCACGACCTTGTTCGAGCCCTGGAAAGTCAGGGTGATGAGGCTGCCGCCCTTCGGCATCAGGCTTTCGGCGCGGCGGGCGACGTCGATGAATGAAAAGCACGAAATGTTCAGCGAGTTCAGGAAGTTGCCCTTGGTGGTATTGATGAACCGCCCGGTAAGCTCGGCCTTGTCGGAAAAGGCGATGGCATGGACGACAAAGTCGATCGACCCCCAGCGGCGGCCAAGCTCTGCAAAGCAGGCGTCAAGGCTTTCCTCGTTCGTCACGTCGACGTCGATCAGGAAATCCGAGCCGACGCTGGCGGCCAACGGCTCGACCCGCTTGCCGAACGCCTCGCCCTGATAGGAAAACGCAAGTTCCGCGCCTTCGGCATGGAGCGCCGAGGCGATGCCCCAGGCGATCGAGCGTTCGTTTGCCACGCCCATGACAAGCCCGCGCTTGCCTTTCATCAGATCGGCCATGATGGCTCCTTACGAGAGGTATTTCGACATGACGAGGGTGGCGTTGGTGCCGCCGAAACCGAAGGAATTCGACAGGACCGAGTCCAGTTGCACACCGTCGCGCATCGTGGTCACGATCTCGCCGGGATCAAGGGCCGGGTCGGGGGTGATGACGTTGGCCGAGGCGGCGATGAAGTTGCCGTTCAGCATGATCAGGGAATAGATCGCTTCCCAGACGCCGGCGCCGCCCAGGCAGTGGCCGGTCAGCGATTTGGTCGAGGCAATGGGCGGGGTGGTGCCGCGCCCGAAGACGCGGCGGATCGCCTCGACCTCGGTGATGTCGCCGACGACCGTGCTTGTGCCATGGCTGTTGATGTAGTCGATGCGGCGATCCTTCGGCAGGGTCGACAGCGCCACCCGCATCGCCCGTTCGCCGCCTTCGCCGCTGGGGGCGACCATGTCGTAGCCGTCCGAGGTGGCACCATAGCCGGTCACTTCGCCGTAGATCTTCGCGCCCCGTGCGAGGGCGTGGTTCAGTTCCTCCAGCACCACGATGCCGCCGCCGCCGGCGATGACAAAGCCATCGCGGTTGGCGTCATAGGTGCGGGACGCAGTTTCCGGGGCGTCGTTGTATTTGGAGGACATCGCGCCCATCGCGTCGAAAAGGCACGACAGCGTCCAGTCCAGTTCCTCGCCGCCGCCGGCGAAGACGATGTCCTGCTTGCCCATCTGGATCAGTTCGGTGCCGTTGCCGATGCAATGGGCGGAGGTCGAGCAGGCCGAGGTGATCGAATAGTTCACGCCCCGGATCTTGAAGGGGGTCGCAAGGCAGGCCGAGACGGTGGAGGACATGCCCTTGGTCACGCCGAACGGGCCGATGCGCTTGGGGCTGCCGGTCTCGCGGACGATGTTGTGCGCCTTGAAGAACGCCTTGGTGGACGGGCCGCCGGAGCCGACGATGATTCCGGTCCGGTCGTTCGAGATGTCCTCGGGTGCAAGGCCGCTGTCCTTGACCGCCTGGTCCATCGCGATGAAGGTGTAGGCGGCACCGTCGCCCATGAAGCGCAGGTCGCGCTTGTCGATATGGTCTTCCAGCACGATGTTCGGCTGGCCGTGGACCCGGCAGCGGAAGCCGTGTTCGGCATAGTCGGGGGCAAAGACGATGCCGGATTTCCCGGCACGCAAGCTGGCCTCGACCTCGGCGGCAGTGTTGCCGATGGAGGACACGATCCCGATCCCGGTTATGACGACGCGGCGCATGCGGCCCTCCTGCGGTGAGTCAGCGCCTGTTTAGGGCAGAGGGGGGGAGGGGGCAAGGAGGTTGGAACGGATGGGCGATCCGGGCCGGGGCTGCTATGCTGGCGGAAGCTGGCAGGAGGGCGGGCCATGACGGGAGAGTTGCCGGACAGCAAGGCTGCGCGGGTGGACTGGGTGATCCGCGCGCCGGACAATGCCGAGATGCGGCGGCGCTATGACCTCTGGGCGCAGGCCTATGATGGCGATGTGGGGGACTTGGAGGACTATCTTGCACCGGCCGAGGTGGCGCAGGTTGCGGGAAAGGTGCTGGACCGGGCGGCCCGGATCATGGATGCGGGGGCAGGCACTGGCCTTCTGGGCGCGGCGCTGAAGCGCCTGGGGTTCCGCGATCTGGTTGCGGTGGACTATTCGGACCAGATGCTGAAGATCGCGCGGGGCAAAGGCATCTACAGCGAAACCCATGTCAGCGATCTGGGCCGACAGACCGCGTTTCCGCCAGCGTCGTTCGATGCGGTGGTGACCAGCGGCACGACAAGCCAGATGCCGTCTGCCGCGCTGCGCGAATTCGTCCGGCTCTTGCGCCCCGGCGGCCTGATCGTCTTTGGCGTGATCCCGGACGCCTGGGTCAGCTGCGGCTGGGCGGGCATTCGGGCCGAGCTGGAAGCAGACGGGGCCATCGCGCTGATCAGCCGCAGCGCCCCCTTTCAGATGTTGCCGACGACCGAGCCGGATTTCATCTGCGAGGTCTGGGTGATCGAGGTCACGTGAGGTGGGGGGCTTGCGTCGGCGTTGTGGCAGGGGCAGGGCACAGGCGCAGCCTGAAAATTTTCGGCGAAGATTTTCTTGGACTGACGGGACGGGCGATGGCTACCCGATGATATTGA
>JAZKHX010000010.1:0-26458 GCA_040385165.1 Pseudomonadota bacterium
TTCCTTGGGGCGGACTCTAGTCGCAGGTGGAGGAAAAATCCCGTGGCAGGTCAGGAGCAATGGCTGGCCATGCAACTCACCACGATCTCAGGGAAATCCCCGCTGGCCGGCGCCATCCGATACGCCCTGGCCCGGATGGAACGCCTGCGCCCCTACCTCGACCACGGCATTCTGGAACTGGACAACAACGCCGCCGAACGCGGCATGCGCGCCATCGCCCTCGGGCGGAAGAACTACCTCTTCGTCGGCTCGGAAGCAGGCGGCAAGGCAGCCGCAATCGCTTACACCCTGATCGAAACGGCCAAGCTCAACGCCGTCGATCCGAACGCCTGGCTGGCAGATACCCTGGCCCGCATCCCGGACTACAAGATCAGCAAGGTCGATGATCTGCTGCCATGGCGCTGGAACGGATAGCGGTCAGACCGGACGCTTACGCCAGTCCAGCCCCCTCTTGAAGCAGCAAACCGGCCGTCCGTGGCAGGGGGTTGCCATTCCCATTCCTCTGCCCGGCGGAATGGTGCTGACATTGCAGCCTTCAGGGCACAGGCGGGCCTGGAACGGGGGGCCGGATCACAAAACGCTTGATCTGGCGGAGTATCGGGGTGAGGTTCGCCGCCAGAGCGGTAGACAAGATCATGTGGTCAGCGCAGATGCGACAGCTGGTTCTGGTAGGGATGCTGGTGTGACCTCTTGGCCGGACTCTGTGCGCTGGAAACAGGTCGCCTTGTTCGGGCTCTCGAACTGCCATATTGCCGCCCGGCCATTTCGGGCAGTATCTTCAACTGGCCGGGGAGCCGGATGCGCAGAGTGGACTGTTTGAAATGGTGAAGGTCGCCATCAGCCTGCCCTTCAGGAGGCATATCTGATGCCGCATCGATCCTGGCTGCCATCGGTCATCTCGGGGCAGACCCAGGCACTGCAGGCGGCGGAGCGGCATTGGGACGTGATCGTCATCGGGACCGGGCTTGGCGGCGGACTGGCCGGTCGGCGGCTGGCGGAAAGCGGGCTGTCGGTCCTGTTCGTCGAGAAGGGGCCGGTCGGCTATCGCACCGAAGGTCAGGTGCTGCGCAGCGATCTTGACGATCATGGGGCCCGGCAGATGCGCGGGTTCTGGCCGACCAAGATCGAGGTGCAGCTGGACGGGGGCCGTCCGCGGCGCTTTTACGCGCCCATCGGCAGTGGGGTTGGTGGAACCTCGGTGTTCTATGCGGCGGCGGCGGAGCGGCCAGAGCGGCACGATCTTGAAACGGTGGGCGACCTCACGCATCCGACGGGCGGCTGGCCGGTCGGGTTTGACGAATTCTCGCACTACTATGACCAGGCGGCCGAGCTTCTGTCGATCCGGGGCGAGGGCGATCCGGCTTCCGGTCTGCCCGCGCCGCAGCTGGCAGCCCCGCCCCTGAGCGAGGCGGAACTGGCGTTGTTCCGGGACTTGCGGCAGTCGGGACTGAACCCCTACCGCGCGCATGAAGCCATGCGCCGGGTGCCGGGCTGTTCGGATTGCCTGGGGCGCAAATGTCCGCGGCCCTGCAAGATGGATGGCCGGTCCGCCGGGGTGGAACCGGCGATGGAGACCGGGAGGGCCACGCTTCTGGCGGATACCTCGGTGGAGGAGCTGATCGAAGGCGCCGGCCGGATCACGCGGGTCCGGGTGCGCCGGGGCGGGCAGGACCACCTTCTGTCCGCGCAGACGGTCGTGCTGGCGGCGGGCGCGCTGCATTCGCCACGCATCCTTCTCGGTTCGACCGGCGCGCATCCGGAGGGCTGCGCCAATTCGAGCGGCTGGGTCGGGCGCGGGCTGATGTTCCACCTGAGCGAGATGGTTGCGCTCTGGCCGAAGCGGGGCCAGCTTTCGGCGGGGGCAACCCGGGCGGTGGCGTTCCGCGATCTTTATGCCCTTGACGGCAAACGCCTGGGTCTGGTGCAGTCGATGGGCCTTGCCGCCGATGGCGGTCAGATCGCGGTCTATCTCAAGGAGCTGATCGCAAGGTCCGGCCTCCGCCGTGTGCCGGGGATCGGGCGGGTGGCGACGGTTGCGGCGCGGATCGGCGCCAGGGTCTTTGGCAAGGCCACGGTCTTTGTCGGCGTTCTGGAGGACTTGCCCTACTTCGAGAACCGCGTCCTGCGCCATCCCGAGGAGCCGGACGTTCCGGTGATCGAATACCGCCTGAGTGGCGAGCTTCTGGATCGGCGCGCCCTGTTCCGCCGCGTGATCAGGAGAAGGCTTGGACGCGCCCGCACGCTTTTGCTGGGCTTTGGTCCCGACCTGAATTTCGGCCATTCCTGCGGAACCTTGCGCTTCGGCACGGATCCGAGGACTTCGGTGCTTGATGCGAACTGCAAGGCGCATGATCTGGACAACCTCTATGTCGCCGACGGCTCGTTCCTGCCCACCTCGATGGGAGTGAACCCGGGTCTGACGATCGCGGCCAATGCCTTGCGGGTTGCCGATGTGATCGCGGCTCGCCACCAGGCCCGGAGGCGGGAAGCGGTGTGATGCAGGACAGTCAGGTCCGACCGACCGCCCCCTCCGGAGAAGTCGCCGTCGTCACCGGGGCCAGCGGCCCGCTTGGCCGTGCCCTGACGGCGGCGCTGGCCCGCAAAGGCGTGGCGGTCGCCGGCATCGCCCGGTCGCCGTTCGAGCCCGGGCACCCCGGCATCCTGCCGCTTGTTGCCGATGTCCGCGATCCCGGGGCCGTGACGGTCGCGTTCGAGGCGATCCGGGAACGGCTGGGCGTCCCGACCATCCTGATCAACGGGGCCGAGGTCTATCCGCACCGCGACATACTTGACGAGACGCCGCAAAGCTTTCTCGACACGGTGCAGACCAATCTTGGCGGGGCGTTCAACTGCTGCCATGCGGTCCTGCCGCAAATGGTCGTGGCGGGCCGGGGCCGGATCATCAACGTCGTGACCTTCGCCGACATCCGCCCCGCGCCGCTTGCCGCCGGGTATTCCGTCTCGAAAGGGGCGCTGCGCATCCTGACCCGAGCCCTTGTGGCCGATCTGGGCGACCGCTTTCCCGGCATCGTGATCACCGACTGGATCCCGGGCACGCACAAGCCGCGCCAGGGCGTGCCGGACGGCGTCGATCCCGTGCTTGCCGCCGAATGGGGGGCGAACCTTGCCCTGCTGCACGACCGGGAGATCAACGGGATGGTCTTTCTGCAGGACCGTGAGCATATGCAGCCCCGTTCGCTGAAGGGCCGCGTCAAGGACCGGGTGCTGGGCCAGGGCCGGGGGAGGGTCCGCCTGAAGTAGGGCCGGCGCGGGACGGCGTGCGGCGGGTGATTGCAGAACCGGTCCTGCCGCGCTATCCCCAAGGAAACGTGTTGGGGGGAACATGAGCCGCGCATTCGTCTTTCCGGGGCAGGGTGCCCAGACCATCGGCATGGGCCGCGCGCTGGCCGAGGCCTATCCGGCCGCGAAGGCTGTCTTCGACGAGGTTGACGCCGCGTTGGGCGAAAACCTCTCCCACCTGATCTGGGCGGGCGACATCGCCGATCTCACGCTGACGCAGAACGCCCAGCCCGCCCTGATGGCGACCTCGATCGCGGCCCTGCGCGCGCTGGAAAGCGAAGGCTTCGGACTGGACCACGCCAGCTTTGTCGCCGGACATTCACTGGGCGAATACTCGGCCCTTTGCGCCGCCGGGTCGCTGACCCTGTCCGACACCGCACGTCTGCTGCGCATCCGCGGCCAGGCGATGCAGGAGGCGGTGCCGGTGGGTGTCGGCGCGATGGCCGCACTTCTGGGTCTGGATTTCGAGACGGCGACCGAGGTTGCGCACGAGGCCGCTCAAGGCGAAGTCTGCCAGGCCGCGAACGACAACGACCCCGCGCAGGTCGTCGTGTCGGGTCACAAGGCGGCCGTGGAGCGCGCGCTGGAGATCGCCAAGGCCAGGGGCGCGAAACGAGCGCTGCTTCTGCCGGTATCCGCTCCCTTCCACTGCGCCCTGATGCAGCCCGCAGCGCATGTCATGGCCGAGGCGCTGGCCGCAGTTCCCATTGCCAAGCCCAGCCTGCCGGTCGTCGTCAACGTCCGCGCCGAAGCGGTGATGGAACCCGACCGGATTCTGGACCTGTTGATCGCGCAGGTCACCGGGTCGGTCCGCTGGCGCGAGAGCGTCCTCTGGATGGAAAAGGCCGGTGTCACCGAGTTCTGGGAGATCGGTGCCGGCAAGGCCCTGTCGGGCATGATCAAGCGCACGGCTGCCAATGCCACGACCCGCGCCATCGGCACCCCCGACGACATTGCCGCGCTGAAAGCATAGGAGTCCAGCATGTTTGATCTGACCGGCAAAAGCGCCCTCGTCACTGGCGCAAGCGGTGGCATCGGGGCCGACATCGCCCGAGCGCTTCACGCCGCCGGGGCCACCGTTGGCCTCTCTGGCACCCGGGTTGAACCGCTGGAGGCGCTGGCCGCCGAACTTGGAAGCCGCGCACATGTGCTGCCCTGCAACCTGTCGAACCCCGAAGAAGTCGAGGGCCTGGTCAAGCGCGCCACCGAGGCGATGGGCGCGGTCGACATCCTGGTCAACAACGCCGGGATCACCAAGGACGGCCTTGCCATGCGGATGTCGGACGACGACTGGCAATCGGTGATCGACGTCAACCTGACCGCCGCCTTCCGGCTGTGCCGGGCGGCCGTCCGGGGCATGATGAAGGCGCGTTGGGGGCGGATCGTCAACATCTCGTCGGTGGTCGGTCGTGCCGGGAACGCGGGGCAGGCGAATTATGCCGCCTCGAAGGGCGGGCTTGTCGCGCTGTCGAAATCGCTGGCGGAAGAAGTGGCCAGCCGCGGGATCACGGTGAACTGCGTGGCACCCGGTTTCATCGAAACCGCGATGACGGAAAAGCTGAACGACCAGCAGCGCAGCACGATTCTGGCCTCGGTGCCCGCCGGGCGCATGGGCACGCCAAAGGAAATCGCGGCGGCCGTCCTGTTCCTGGCATCCCAGGAAGCGGCTTATGTGACCGGGGCGACGCTGCATGTGAACGGCGGGATGGACATGGTGTGACACAGCGGCGCGCAAGTCAGGTTAAAGCGTTTGCCATGAGCGCAGACCCTTGATATAGGCGCGCAGGATTGACGCCCGGAGATGGGCAGAACGAAAAGGGCCGGGAGCAACTCCTGCCGCAGATAGAGGAACGGACATGAGCGACATCGCTGATCGCGTTAAGAAGATCGTCGTCGAGCATCTGGGCGTCGAAGCCGACAAGGTGACGGAATCGGCCTCGTTCATCGACGACCTGGGTGCAGACTCGCTTGACACGGTCGAGCTGGTCATGGCCTTCGAGGAAGAGTTCGGGATCGAGATCCCGGATGACGCCGCCGAGACCATCCAGACCTTCGGCGACGCGGTGAAGTTCATCTCGGAAGCCGCCTGAACCATTCGTCCTTTGTGGGACAGCAGGGCACCCTTCGGGGTGCCTTTTGCGTTGCGGGGCTTCCGGGCAAGCCCATGGAACCAACATTCTTCGCAATGAATTCTGGCGACGGATGTGGAGTGGCAGGGAAGGCGCCCCGGCGTCCTCCCGCCGTTGCAACGCAGCTCTGCTTGCCAGCCGACCCTTCGCCGCGCCACTCTTGGCTGAAGATGAGGGAGTCACCAGATGTCCGGCAACACCGCCCTTGGCACGATGTTCGGCGCTGCGTCTGTGGACACCTTCATGGGCCTGCCCCGGAGCCGTGATCTGTCGCGTCTTTCTGCCAAGATGGCGCTGATCGGGGCGGATGGCTGCACGCCTTACCCTTCGGTCGGGTTCTACTGCGCGGGCGGTCCGGCGGCGATAAGGGCGGCGGGGGCGGCCTATGCGGCGAACCTTGCGCATATGAACTTCGACCTTGGCGGGCCAGTGTTTCCTGGCGGCGTTTCGGCGGTGGATGCAGGCGACCTGCCGCAGGACATCGGCGATCCGGCGGGAAACCGGGCGCGGATTTTCGGGGCGGTGAGCCAGGTTCTTGACCGGGGTGGGGTGCCGATGCTGATCGGCGGCGACGACAGCCTGCCGATCCCGATGCTGGAGGCTTACGGCGCGCGGGGGCAGGGCTACACCATTCTCCAGATCGACGCGCATATCGACTGGCGCGACGAGGTGCAGGGCGAACGGCTCGGGCTGTCGTCCACCATGCGGCGGGCGTCCGAGATGGACCATGTCGAGGCGATCATCCAGGTCGGGCAGCGTGGCATCGGGTCTGCCCGGGTGCAGGACGTGGCGGATGCGGAAGGCTGGGGCGTGGGCTTTGTCCCGGCGGGCGAGGTTGCCCGCTATGGCAGCGCCCGCGCGCTGGACCTGATCGCTGACGGGGCGAAGGTGATTGTCTGTCTTGACCTTGATGCGCTGGACCCCGCCATCATGCCCGCCGTGATCGGGCGGACGGCGGGCGGGCTTGGCTACTGGCAGGTGCTGGAGCTGATTGCCGGAGTGGCGGAAAAGGCGCGGATCGTGGGCTTCGACATGGTGGAGTTCATGCCGGACCGGGACATCGACGGGCAAGGGGCGGCAGTGGCGGCGCAACTTCTGGCCGCGGTGATGGGCATCGTGGCGCGGCAGGGATGAGAGGTTAAGGAATCCTGAACGTCCGCGACCAACTATATGAATTTCTTGAGTTTCGCAGGTTTGTCCACCGTGGACAGGTCTTCGCCCCGCCGATCCGCCTTCCCCAAGGTTGCACGGGGCGGGGCCCGCGTGTATCACCCGGAAAAGCCTGATCCTTGAGGGAGAGCAGCATGCGTCGTGTCGTGGTCACCGGTCTTGGGATGGTCACCCCCCTTGCCTGCGGGGTCGAGGAGACCTGGACCCGCCTTCTGGCCGGCCAGTCCGGGGCAGGGACGATCACCAAATTCGACGCGTCGGCCGTCGTGACCCAGTATGCCTGCGAGATCCCGCTGGGGGATGGCTCGGACGGCACCTTCAACCCCGACAACTGGATGGAGCCGAAAGAACAGCGCAAGGTCGACGATTTCATCATCTACGGGATGGCCGCCGCCGTGCAGGCCGTGCGGGATGCCGGGTGGGACGAGATTTCCGAGGCAGAGAAGCTGCGGACCGGGGTGATGATCGGCTCGGGGATCGGCGGGCTGAACTCGATTGCCGAGACGGCGGTGCTGATCAAGGAGAAGGGCCCGAAGCGGGTCAGCCCGTTCTTCATCCCCGGCGCGCTGATCAACCTCATCTCGGGTCAGGTGAGCATCCGTTTCGGCTTCAAGGGACCGAACCATGCGGTCGTGACCGCCTGTTCCACCGGCGCCCACGCGATTGGCGACGCGGCGCGGCTGATCATGTGGGGCGATGCCGACGTGATGGTGGCGGGTGGCGCGGAAAGCCCGATCTCGGAGATCGGTATTGCAGGGTTCAACGCCTGCAAGGCGCTGTCCACCAAGCGCGCCGATGAGCCGCAGAAGGCCAGCCGTCCCTATGACGCCGACCGCGACGGGTTCGTGATGGGCGAGGGGGCCGGGGTGGTCGTGCTGGAAGAATACGAACACGCCAAGGCGCGCGGTGCCAGGATCTACTGCGAGGTGCTGGGCTATGGGCTGTCAGGCGACGCCTACCACATCACCGCGCCGTCCGAGGATGGCGACGGTGGTTTCCGGTCGATGGCGGCGGCGCTGAAGCGGGCGGGGCTGGAGCCGTCGGACATCGACTATATCAACGCGCACGGGACCAGCACCATGGCGGATACCATCGAGCTGGGCGCGGTGGAGCGTCTGTTGGGCGACCATGCGCCGAAGGCGACGATGTCTTCGACGAAGTCCAGCATCGGGCACCTTCTGGGGGCGGCGGGGGCGGTGGAGGCGATTTTCTGCGTGCTGGCGCTGCGCGACCAGATCGCGCCGCCGACAATCAACCTGGACAATCCGGCCGTGACGCCGAAGCTGGACCTGGCCGCGAACAAGGCGGTGAAGCGGAAGATCGACGTGGCCTTGTCGAACAGTTTCGGCTTTGGCGGCACCAACGCCAGCCTTGTCATCGGCAAGGTGCGCTGAGCGATGTGGCGGTCCGTTGCCTCGAATGCGCTGACGCTGTTCATCGTGATCCTGATCGCTATGGCGGCCTTGGTCGCCTGGGGGCGGAACGAGTTCCTGGCTCCGGGGCCGCTGGCCGGTCCGATCTGTCTGGAAGTGGAGCGCGGGGCCAGCCTGTCGGCCGTGAGCCGGAACCTGGAGGAACGCGGCGCGATCACCGATGCGCGGATTTTCCGGATCGGAGCGGAATACGCCGACCGGGCGGAAGACCTGAAGTTCGGCAGTTACATGGTCCCGGCCGCAGCCAGCATGGCGCAAGTGCTTGAAGCCATCACCGCGTCGGGAAAATCGACCTGTGGGCGGGACCTGAACTTCCGGATCGGGATCACGCAGGCCGATGTCATCCTGAGCGAGCTTGACCTGGCCAGCGGCAGCTATACCGAAGTGGCGCGGTTCGATGCGGGGGTCGACCCGTTGCCTCCGGAATACCTGAACGTGTCCGACGACCCGGCGCTGGTGTTCCGGGTCACGGTGGCCGAAGGCGTGACCAGCTGGCAGATCGTGGACGCGCTGAAGAAGGCGGACTTCCTGCAAGGCGCCCTGGAGACGGTGCCGCCGGAAGGAAGCCTTGCGCCGGGGGGCTATGAGGTCGAGCGCGGCACGGAGCGCGGGAAGCTGATCGCCGACATGACGGCAAAGCAGGCAGCGACCCTGGCCGAGGCCTGGGCGGGGCGGGCCGAGGGGCTGCCCTATGACACGCCCGAAGAGGCGCTGATCATGGCCTCGATCATCGAGAAGGAGACGGCGCTGGCCGAGGAACGCGGGCAGGTCGCCAGCGTCTTCATCAACCGACTGCGTCGGGGCATGCGGCTGCAGACCGACCCGACGGTGATCTATGGCATCACCAATGGCGAGGGTGTGCTGGGCCGGGGTCTGCGGCAAAGCGAGCTGCGGCGCGAGACGCCCTACAACACCTATGTCATCGACGGCTTGCCTCCGACGCCGATTGCCAACCCGGGAGCCGAGGCGATCAAGGCAGCGATGAACCCGGAGCAGACGGACTACCTTTTCTTTGTGGCCGACGGGTCGGGCGGGCACGCCTTCGCCACGACGTTGGAGGAGCACAACGCCAATGTGGCGGCCTGGAGAAAGATCGAGGCGGCGCAGGGTGCGGCGGAAGAGGGCGGCGTCCAGGGCGAATGAGGGTTAATGGAATGTGAAGCGTCCGTTCTCTCAAGTCCCTGATAATGCTGTGGAAATTGCTTGACTTGCCGCGCGGTCTGATGTAGAGATCAAGGCATGCTGGAAGAAGTGTCGAAGCGGCCCGGGGGTGACCCCGTTGGCCGCTTTTTCATTTCTCTCGTGCGGGGGCAGCATGAGGGGTGACGGGACTAGATGACGGTGAGGTTCACGGGGGACGTGCCCGCGCAGCCGGATGTGCTGGGGGCGACGGAAGAGCTTTACGAACTGGCCGTGATGGAGCTTCGCCGAACCATCGGCGCGATCCAGGCCGGGGAATTGACCGAGGTAAAGGCGGCTCAGGAGGCGATCCGCGCGCTACGCGCGACGGCGCTGACGGTGCTGCAGGAAAGGGGAAAAGTTGACCAACTCCGCAAGCAGATCGCCGGCCACGTCGGAGCCGGAGGGGCGCTCGATCTTGACGAGGCCCGAGCTGAAATCGGGCGCCGCCTGGCTTGCCTCCGCAACGCCGGAGGAGGTGGATGAGTTTCTGGGGGGCCTGAGCCAGAACGCGCTTCTGGCGCTGCCCTGGGTCTTCGAGTTCTGGGCGCTGCCGCATCAGCTGCCACCGAGGGGGGCCTGGAAGACCTGGGTCATCATGGGCGGGCGCGGCGCGGGCAAGACGCGGGCGGGCTCGGAATGGGTGCGCGCGCAGGTCGAGGGGGCCGGTCCGGCGGACACTGGCCGGTGCAAGCGGGTGGCACTGGTGGGCGAGACGATCGACCAGGTGCGCGACGTGATGGTGCTGGGAGAAAGCGGGATCATCGCCTGTTCACCGCCCGACCGGAGGCCGGAGTGGCTGGCGTCGAAGAACCAGCTGGTCTGGCCGAACGGGGCGATGGCTCAGGTGTTTTCGGCGCATGAGCCCGAGGCGATGCGGGGGCCGCAGTTCGATGCGGCCTGGGCGGATGAATTGGGCAAGTGGAAGAAGGGCGGCGAGGCCTGGGATCAGCTGCAGTTCGCGCTGCGGCTGGGGCGGAACCCGCAGGCGGTGGTGACGACGACGCCGCGCAATGTGGGGGTGCTGAAGGCGATCCTGAAGAACCCGTCGTCGGTCATTACCCATGCGCCGACCGAGGCGAACAGGGCCTACCTCGCGGAAAGCTTCCTCGCCGAGGTGCAGGCGCGCTATGGCGGGACGAAGTTCGGGCGGCAAGAGCTGGAAGGCGTGCTGATCGAGGAGGCGGATGGGGCCTTGTGGACCCACGCGATGCTGGAGGCGGCGCGGGTGGACGAGGTGCCGCACTTCAACCGGGTGGTGGTGGCGGTGGACCCGCCGGTGACCAGCATGAAGTCGAGCGACGCGTGCGGGATTGTCGTGGTGGGCGCGGATACGCGGGGCGAGCCGAAGGATTGGCGCGCGGTGGTGCTGGAGGATGCTTCGGTCAAGGGGGCGACCCCGGAGGGCTGGGCGCGGGCGGCGCTGGCGGCGATGGAGCGGCACGGGGCGGACCGGCTGGTGGCCGAGGTGAACCAGGGTGGCGATCTGGTGGAGCGGCTGGTCAGGATGATCGACCCGCTGGTGCCCTATCGCGGGGTCCATGCGACGCGGTCCAAGATGCTGCGGGCCGAGCCGGTGGCGGCCTTGTACGAGCAGGGACGCGTCGCCCATGTCCGGGGCCTGGGGGCGCTGGAAGACCAGATGGGCAAGATGACCCCGGTCGGATGGCAGGGGGCGGGTTCGCCCGACCGGCTGGATGCGCTGGTCTGGGCGCTGACCGACCTGATGCTGGCCCCGTTGCATGGCGGGCGACCCAGCGTTCGGTCGCTTTAGACGATCTAGGGATTTGGCAGGTCATATGGCCGGGCGCATCAGGCAGCCCGGACAGTCGGGCATGGCCCGGGGCATGAAGGAGCGCGAGATGGTGTTCGATTTTCTGCGGAAGGCGCCGGTAGAGGCGGTTCCGGAACGCAAGGCAAGTGCCGTGGGTCGGGTGATCGCCTGGGGCAATGCGGGCCGCGTGGCCTGGAGCCCGCGCGACACGGCAAGCCTGACGCGGACCGGGTTTCAGGCGAACCCGATCGGGTTCCGGGTGGTGCGGCTGATCGCCGAGGCGGCGGCGGCGCTGCCCCTGGTATGCCAGACGGTGGAGCAGCGGTTCGACACGCATCCGGTGCTGGACCTGATTTCGCGTCCCAACGGCGCGCAAGGTCGGGCAGAGTTTCTGGAGGCGGTCTATGGCTATCTCCTCCTCGCCGGGAACGCCTATGTCGAGGCGGTGCCGGGCGTCAGCGCGGTGCCGGGTGAGCTGCATGTGCTGCGGTCGGACCGGATGAACCTGGTGCCCGGCGCGGACGGCTGGCCGGTGGCCTATGACTACACGGTCAGCGGGCGGACGCACCGCTATGACGTGACGGGCGAGATGAGCCCGATCTGCCATCTGAAGACCTTCCACCCGCAGGATGACCACTACGGCTTTTCGCCGATGCAGGCGGCGGCGGTGGCGGTGGACGTGCACAACTCGGCCTCCAGCTGGTCGAAGGCGCTGTTGGACAACGCTGCGCGGCCTTCGGGGGCGATTGTCTACAAGGGAGCGGATGGGGCGGCTTCCCTGAGCTCGGACCAGTATGACCGGCTGGTAAGCGAGATGGAGTCGCACCATCAGGGGGCCCGCAATGCGGGGCGGCCGATGCTGCTGGAGGGCGGGCTGGACTGGAAGCCGATGGGGTTCAGCCCCTCGGACATGGAGTTCCAGAAGACCAAGGAAGCGGCGGCGCGGGAGATCGCGATTGCCTTCGGCGTGCCGCCGATGCTGCTGGGGATCCCCGGCGACGCGACCTATTCCAACTATCAGGAAGCCAACCGGGCGTTCTACCGGCTGACGGTGTTGCCGCTGGCGACGAAGGTGATGGCGGATCTCGCACACTGGTTGTCGCGGTTCGCCGGTGAGGCGGTGGAGCTGAAGCCCGATCTGGATCAGGTGCCAGCGCTGGCCAGCGAGCGTGACCAGCAATGGGCGCGGGTGGCGGCGGCGGATTTCCTGAGCGTGGCGGAGAAGCGGATGCTTCTGGGCCTGCCGAAGCTGGCGGAGGAGGAATGACGGCGCGGCGGCCCGATGGGGGGTCGCGCTTTGTCTACGACAGTTTTGATGCCGCCGCCGCGCGGATCGAGGCGAACGAGCGTGTGGCAGATGAGCGCTGGGCGGGGCTGGAGTATCGGCTTGGGCTGATCGAGGCCACGCTGGAGCGGCTGGAGAAACGGATCTGGGTCGGCGTCTATGGTGTGGCGGCGTTCCTGTTGGCGCAGATGGCCGAGACGGTCATCAGGGCAGCGATGAGGTGAAGCGATGAAAGAAGAATACGGCGCGCCCGAGCGCAAGTTCCACCAACCTGACAAGGGTCTGGTGGTGAGCGATGGGCATGTGGTGGAAGGCTATGCCTCGCTCTTCGGCAAGACCGACCAGGGCGGCGACATCGTGCAGAAGGGCGCCTATGCGGCAAGCCTGAAGCGATTGGCGGCGCGGCAGGGTCGGGTCAAGATGCTGTGGCAGCATGACCCGGGCCAGCCCATCGGCGTCTGGGACGAGGTGCGCGAGGACGCGACCGGCCTTTGGGTCAAGGGGCGCATCCTGACCGAGGTCGAACGCGGACGCGAAGTGGCGGCGCTTCTGGCGGCGGGGGCCATCGACGGCCTCTCTATCGGCTACCGGACGGTGAAGGCGGAACGTGACGGCAAGGGCAAGCGCCTGTTGTCGGAGCTGGAGCTTTGGGAGGTGTCCCTGGTGACCTTCCCGATGCTTCCCGAGGCGCGGGTCGCGGCCAAGGCAGATGTCCTGGACGATGACTGGCGCGACATGGCGGCGGTCTTCGAGGACGCGCGCCGCAGTCTGGCCGGGCGATAGCGCGGCGTCCCAACTGAAGAGAAGGATGAAGAGATGACCGAGAGACAGGCTCGGGCCGGGGAAGGTTTGTCCCCCGCCCAGACTCTGACCAACCAGACTCCGGCCGCCGAGGCTAAGGCGGCCATGACCGGGTTCCTGAACGAATTCAACCGCTTTCAGGACGACGTGAAATCAACGCTGAAACATCAGGAAGAGCGACTGACCATGCTGAACGCAAAGACGATGTCCTATGGCCGCCCGGCGCTTTCGGCCCGCGCGGAGGTTGAGGCCCCGCACCAGAAGGCGTTCAACGCCTATCTGCGGTCGGGCGATGACGATGGCCTGCGCGGCCTTTCCCTTGAAGGCAAGGCGATGTCGACTGCCGTGGCCGCCGATGGAGGCTATCTGGTCGACCCGCAGACTTCGGAGCGCATCCAGTCGCTGTTGCTCTCCACCTCGTCCTTGCGGTCGGTGGCGAATGTCGTGCAGGTCGAGGCGACCTCGTTCGACGTGATTGTCGACCGGTCCGAGGTAGGTTCGGGCTGGGCGACTGAAACCGCGGCCACCACCGAGACCGCGACCCCGGTGATCGAGCGCATCTCGATCAAGCTGCACGAGCTGGCGGCGATGCCGAAAGCCTCGCAGCGCCTTCTGGAAGACAGCGCCTTCGACGTGGAAGGCTGGCTGGCCGAGAAGATCGCGACCCGCTTCATGCGGGCGGAAGCGGCGGCCTTCATCAATGGCGACGGCGTGGACAAGCCGAAGGGCATCCTTCTTCCGACCAAGGTGGCGGATGCGACCTGGACCTGGGGCAATATCGGCTATGTGCCCACCGGTGCCGCGGCGGATTTCGCCACCACCAACCCGGCCGACTGCATCATCAACCTCGTCTATGCGCTGGGCGCGGACTATCGGGCCAACGGCACCTTCCTGATGAACTCGAAGACCGTGGGTGCTGTGCGCAAGATGCGCGACGCGGACGGCCGTTTCCTGTGGTCGGACGGTCTGGCGGCGGGGGAGCCCTCGCGTCTGATGGGCTATCCGGTGGTGGTGTCCGAGGACATGCCGGATATCGCGGCCAACGCCTATGCCGTGGCCTTTGGCGACTTCCGTTCGGCCTACACCATCGCCGAACGCCCCGACTTGCGGATCCTGCGCGACCCGTTCTCGGCCAAGCCGAACGTCCTGTTCTACGCCAACAAGCGCGTGGGCGGGGACATCACCGACTTTGCGGCGGTCAAGCTGCTGAAGATCGCGGTGTCGTGACGAAAATGCCCGGTCCCCAGGCGGGGCCGGGCCAATCCCCGTGCCTGCGAAATCCCATCAGGCCCGGTTCCGGGCGGAGATTGACCCATGATGTTGACGGAAACGACCCCGGTGCCATCGCTGGCCCTGCCGGTGGAAGAGATGAAGGACCATCTGCGGATGGGTTCGGGCTTTGCCGAAGACGCGCTGCAGGACGGGCTGATCGAAGCCTACCTGCGCGCCGCAATGGCGGCGATCGAGGGGCGCATCGGCAAGATGCTGTTCCAGCGCCGGTTCCTGTGGGTGCTGGAGTGCTGGCGCGATGCCGAACAGGCGCTGCCGGTGGCCCCGGTCGCTGGGATCGTCAGCGTCACACTGGTCGACGCAGCGGGAGGCGAGACGGTGGTGCCGGTGGGAGCCTACCGGCTGATCCCGGACCTGCACCGGCCCAGACTGGCGGGGAAGGGGACCTCGCTGCCCACGATCCCGAGCGAAGGGCTGGTGAAAGTCGTCTTCGATGCGGGATTCGGCGCGGCCTGGGCGGATATTCCGGTCGACCTGCGGCAGGCAGTCCTGCTGCTTGCTGGCGAGTATTACGAGCATCGCCACGATGACGGCGCGCAGGCGGCTGGGCTTCCGTTCGGGGTGGTCACGCTGATCGAGCGTTGGCGGACGGTGCGCATTCTGGGCGGGGGCAAGAAATGAACGCGCCCCATCTGAACCGGGCGCTGGTGCTGGAGGCCGTGGTGCGCACCCCGGATGGTGCGGGCGGGTTCACCGAGGCCTGGGTGGCAGAAGGCACGCTTTGGGCCGAGGTCCTGCCGGGGTCCGGCAGCGATACCTTCGGCGAAGAGCGGATGCTGTCGGCTGTTCCCTACCGGATCACGGTCCGGGGTGCGCCGGTGGGATCGGGCTCACGCCCCAAGGCGGGCCAGCGGCTTCGCGAAGGCACGCGGCTGTTCCTGATCCAGGCGGTGACCGAGCGGGACCAGTTCGGCCGGTATCTGACCTGCTTTGCCCGTGAGGAGGTGCCGAAATGAGTTACGGTGCAGCACCCGCCCTGCAGACGGCAGTGTTCCAGCGTCTGACGGCCTGGCCCGCGCTGACCGGCGTGGCGATCTTCGACGCCGTCCCGCCGAACGTGACGGGAACCTTTGTGCTGATCGGCCCCGAGGAGGCGCGCGACCAGTCCGACAAGTCGGGCGCGGGGGCCGAGCATCAGATGGTGATCAGCGTGATCACCGATGCAACCGGGTTCCTGTCGATCAAGACAATAGCCGCGGCGATTTCGGACGCGCTGATCGGTGCGCCCCTGACCTTGAGCCGGGGAGTCTTGATCAACCTTTTGTTCCTGCGGGCCAATGCCCGCCGGATCGAAGAGGGCGAGACGCGGCGGATCGACCTGACCTTCCGGGCACGAGTTCAACTCTGAAGCCCCCCTGACACCTGACAACGGAGAGCGAACATGGCTGTGCAAAGCGGCAAGGATCTGCTGATCAAGATCGACCAGACGGGGGACGGCCAGTTCGTCACCATCGCGGGCCTGCGGGCGACCCGGATCAGTTTCAACACGGAATCGGTGGACGTCACCAGCCTGGAAAGCCAGGGCGGCTGGCGCGAGCTTCTGGCCGGGGCAGGGGTGAAGTCCGCCGCCATCTCGGGGTCGGGCGTATTCCGGGACGAGAACACCGACGAGCGCGCGCGCCAGGTGTTCTTCACCGGCCAGATCCCGGATTTCCAGGTGGTGATCCCGAGCTTTGGCATCATCGAGGGGCCGTTCCAGATCACCTCGATCGAGTATTCGGGCAGCCACAATGACGAGGCGAGCTACGAGATGGCCATGGCCTCGGCGGGCGCGCTGACCTTTACGGCGCTTTGATGGCGAACCCCTGGACCGGCGAAGTGGCGATCTGGCTGGATGGCCAGCGCCATGTGGCGAAGCTGACGCTGGGTGCGCTGGCCGAACTGGAAGAGGCGCTGGAAACCGAGTCGCTTCTGGATCTGGTGCAGCGCTTTGAAGAGCGGCGGTTCTCGACGCGCGACGTGCTGGCGCTGATCGTGGCAGGGCTGCGGGGCGGAGGCTGGCAGGGTCACGCCTCGGACCTTCTGCGGGTCGAGATCGGCGGCGGGCCTGTAGAGGCAGCGCGGGCGGCGGCGGAACTTCTGGCACGCGCCTTCGCCCTGCCGGGCGAGTCATGAGCATCATCGACTGGCGCGGTCTGATGCAGGCCGGCCTGCACGGGCTGGGTCTGGAGCCTGCAGTCTTCTGGAGGCTTACGCCGGTCGAACTGAAGATCATGCTGGGGCGGGAGGGACTGGTCCCGCCCCTGACACGCGCGCGGCTGGCGGAACTGGCGGCGGCGTTTCCGGATGTGAGGAAGGATCAGGGCGATGGCGGAAATCGGGACACTGCAGGAGCAGCTTCAGGCGCTTGAGGCGCAGCTGGGGTCATCCGTGTCGATGGTGGCGGCGTTCGATGGCGAGCTTTCCCGGATGCGTGAGACGATGGTCTTCACCGGGCGGGAAGTGAACACGCTGTCAAGCGGGATCAGCGGCGGCTTGCGAAAGGCGTTCGATGGTCTCGTCTTCGACGGGATGAAGCTGAACGACGCGCTGAAGACGGTGGCGGGCACCATCGTGGACACGGTCTATTCCATTGCGGTCAAGCCGGTGACCAACGCGCTGGGCGGCTTTCTGGCGCAGGGGGTGGCGGGCCTGATGGGTGGCGGGATGCCGTTCGCCAGTGGCGGAGCCTTCAGCCAGGGCAAGGTGATGCCATTTGCAAAGGGCGGGATTGTCGGCGCTCCGACCTCGTTCCCGATGCGGGGCGGAATGGGTCTGATGGGCGAGGCCGGCCCGGAGGCGATCATGCCTTTGGCGCGGGGGCCGGACGGTCGGCTGGGCGTGCAGGCAGGTGGGGGTCGGGGGGTCAATGTGGTGATGAACATCACGACACCTGACGTTCAGGGGTTCCAGCGCAGCCAATCCCAGGTTGCTGCCCAGGTCAGCCGCGCCCTGTCGCGCGGTCAGCGCAATCGGTGAGGAAAAGACATGGCCTTTCACGAGATACGTTTTCCGGCAAACCTGAGCTTCGGCTCGGTCGGGGGCCCGGAGCGGCGCACCGAGATCGTCACTCTGGCGAACGGGTTCGAGGAGCGGAACACCCCCTGGGCGCATTCGCGCAGGCGCTATGACGCCGGCGTGGGGCTGAGATCCCTGAATGATGTCGAAACGCTGATCGCATTCTTCGAGGCCAGAACCGGCCAGCTGCACGGGTTTCGCTGGAAGGATTGGTCGGACTACAAATCCGGTTTGCCGCTGGCCAACCCGGCACCGGACGACCAGCTGATCGGGACGGGCGACGGGGTGACTGCGGTCTTCCAGCTGCAGAAGACCTATCAGTCGGGCCTGCAAAGCTATACCCGCCCGATCCGCAAGCCTGTGGTGGGGACCCTGGTGGTGGCAGTGGCCGGGGACCAGAAGATCGAAAGCCTGGAGTATGCGGTCAATATTGCGACCGGGGAGGTGACGTTCGTGCTGCCCCCCGACCTGGGGACGCGCGTCACGGCAGGCTTCGAGTTCGACGTTCCGGTGAGGTTCGATACGGACACGATCCAGACCTCGGTCGCATCGTTCCAGGCGGGTGAAGTGCCGAACGTCCCCGTGGTGGAGATCCGGCTATGACGCGCGAGGCTTTGCTGGATCATCTGGCGTCGGGCACGACGACGGTTTGCCGGGCCTGGACGATCACGCGCCGCGACGGGCAGGTGCTTGGCTTTACCGACCATGACCTCGAGGTGGAAGTCGGCGGGGTGGTCTGCCGGGCCGATGCAGGCATGACCGCTCGGGTCCTGCATCAGACGACGGGTCTCTCGGTCGACAACACCGAAGCCTTCGGTGCGCTGAGCGCCCTGTCGATTACTGAAGCCGATCTGATTGCCGGGCGGTTCGATGGTGCGGAGGTTCGTGCGTTTCTGGTCAACTGGCGGTCGCCGGATGACTTCGTCGAGCAGTTCCGCGGCCAGCTTGGCGAGGTGACGCGCACGGGTGGTGCCTTCAAGGCCGAGTTGCGCGGCTTGAGTGAACGACTGAACCGACCGCATGGCATGGCCTATACTCCGGCATGCTCGGCGGTTCTGGGGGACAGTCGGTGCCGGTTCGATCTGACGCAGCCCGGATATACGGCTACCGGCCTGGTCGATACCGTTGCAGATGGGCGCGGCTTCGTCCTGGCCAATGTAAGCGGATTTGACGACCGCTGGTTTGAGGGGGGCAAGTTCGAGGTGCTGTCCGGTGCCGCCTCGGGTCTGTTCGGGGTCGTCAAGAACGACCGTCAGAACGGAGCCAAGCGCGAGATCGAGCTTTGGCAGTCGATTGGTGCCGAGGTGGTTGCGGGGGATCAGGTCTGGTTGCGGGCAGGATGCGACAAGACCCAGTCCACCTGTCGGGACAAGTTCGCCAACTTCCTGAACTTTCGCGGCTTTCCGCACATTCCGGGAGAGGACTGGCTGGCTTCGTATCCGGTGCCGGACCGCGCCACAGGCGGCGCGCGGCGCGTGGGCGGGAGCAGTTCATGACCATCGCAGAAGCTGCGATTGCAGAGGCAAGGCTCTGGATCGGGACGCCCTATCTGCATCAGGCCAGTGTCCGGGGCGTTGGGGCGGATTGCCTTGGCTTGCTGCGTGGCGTCTGGCGCAAGCTTTACGGCGAGGAGCCGCAAGCGGTGCCCGCCTATACCGAAGACTGGGCGGAACCGGACCACCGGGAAGTGCTGCACGCCGCAGCGGCGCGATGGCTGGTCACGAAGCCTTTGGCGGATGCAGCGGAAGGCGACGTGCTTCTATTCCGGATGCGTGACGGCAGCATCGCCAAGCATCTCGGTCTGCAATCGCATGTCGGGGCACATCCGCAGTTCATTCATTCCTACACAGGCCACGGGGTGATCGAAAGCTCGCTATCGGTCCCGTGGCAGCGCCGGGTTGCGGCGCGGTTTTGTTTTCCAGAAGGAGCCAGATAAATGGCGACGCTGCTTCTTTCCGCCGCAGGGGCTGCGGTTGGTGCCGGTTTTGGCGGCACGGTTCTGGGCCTTTCGGGCGCGGTCATCGGTCGTGCCATCGGCGCGACCATCGGTCGGGCTATCGACCAACGCGTGTTGGGAGCCGGATCGGAGCCGGTCGATGTGGGTCGACTTGATCGTCTCCGGCTGACCGGGGCTGGAGAAGGGGCAGCGATCGGGCAGATCTGGGGCCGCATGCGGGTCGCCGGGCAGGTGATCTGGGCGACCGAGTTTGTCGAAACCGTGCGTCGTCGCCGCACCGGCAAGGGCGCTCCGAAGCCGAAGGTCAACGACTACAGCTATTCCGTCAGTCTGGCGATCGCGCTGTGCGAGGGCGAAATCCTGCGGGTCGGGCGGATCTGGGCGGACGGCAACGAGATCTCGGCGCAGGATCTGAACCTGCGTGTCTATTCCGGCAGCGAAGTCCAGTTGCCCGACCCGTTGGTCGAGGCGATCGAAGGCAGCGGGCGCGCCCCGGCCTATCGCGGTCTTGCCTATGTCGTGATCGAGGATCTGGAACTTTCAACCTACGGCAACCGAGTGCCGCAGTTCAGCTTTGAAGTGGTCAGGGCGGCACAGGGCCCGGCGGTGGACATGTCCGAGACGCTGGACAACGCCGTGCGTGCTGTTGCCCTTATCCCTGGTACCGGGGAGTATGGGCTTGCGACGACTCCGGTGCATTACGCGGAGGGGCTTGGCCAGAACCGGACGGCGAACGTTCATTCCCCGTCGGGCAAGACCGACTTTGCGGCGAGCTTCGAGCAACTGAGCCAAGAGCTGCCGAATGTGGGCGCGGTGTCGCTGGTCGTGTCGTGGTTCGGCGACGACCTGCGCTGTTCCAACTGCACAATCCGACCGAAAGTCGAGCAGAACTTGCTCGACGGGGTCGGCATGCCCTGGAGAGCGGGGGGTCTTGTGCGGGCAAATGCGCTGCAGGTGCCGAAGGTCGCGGGCGAGTCGATCTATGGGGGCACGCCGTCCGATGCGTCAGTCATCGAGGCTATCCGGGCCATGCGCGACGCAGGGAGGGACGTGATGTTCTACCCGTTCATCCTGATGGATCAGGTTGCGGGCAACACCCTGCCAGATCCCTGGAGTGATGCGTTGACCCAGCCTGCGTTGCCCTGGCGCGGTCGCGTCACCCTTTCCATTGCTCCGGGGAGACCAGCGTCACCGGATCGAACCGCCTCGGCGACCACCGAGGTCGCTGCATTTTTCGGAACGGCTCAGCTCAGCGATTTTGCGGTCAGTGGCGAGACGGTTACTTACAATGGTCCGGCAGAATGGGGGTTCCGCAGGTTCATCCTGCACTATGCGCACCTGTGCGCTGTCGCCGGTGGAGTTGAGTCCTTTTGTATCGGGTCGGAAATGCGATCCCTGACCCAGATCCGTGGCGCCGCAGACAGCTTTCCGGCAGTTTCCGCGTTGCGGGCACTTGCCGCAGATGTCCGGTTGATCCTCGGTGCAAGCGTCAAGATCAGCTACGCCGCCGACTGGTCCGAGTATTTTGGCTACCATGTTGATGGGAATGTCTATTTCCATCTCGATCCCCTTTGGGCCGCCCCGGAGATCGACTTCATCGGCATCGACAACTACATGCCGCTGTCGGATTGGCGCGACGGCGAGGTCCACGCGGATGCCGGCTTCGGTTCGATCTACAACGCCGACTACCTGCGCGCGAACATTGCCGGCGGGGAAGGCTACGACTGGTATTACGACAGCGCGGAAGGTGCCCTGGCGCAAAGGCGACTGCCGATCACTGACGGCGCGTATGGCGAGCCATGGGTCTTTCGCTACAAGGACTTGCGGTCGTGGTGGGCAAACCTGCACCATGACCGCATAGAAGGCGTGCGAGCCTCGGCAGCATCGGACTGGGTTCCGCAGTCGAAGCCGATCCGCTTTACAGAATACGGCTGTGCTGCCGTGGACAAGGGATCCAATCAGCCAAACCGGTTCATCGATCTGAAATCGTCCGAGTCCGGCTTGCCAGCCTGGTCAAACGGTCGGCGCGATGACCTGATCCAGATGCAGTATCTTCTTGCGATGGTGTCCTACTGGACGGACCCCTTGAACAATCCGACCTCGGGCCTCTACGCGGGCAAGATGGTCGACATGGACCATGCACATGCCTGGGCCTGGGACGCTCGTCCCTTCCCGGAGTTTCCCGGCCAGGTCGATGTCTGGAGCGATGGCGGTAACTATGCACGCGGACACTGGCTGAATGGGCGGGCCTCCAACCAGCCCCTTGCTTCGGTCGTAAGTGAGATCTGCCAACGTTCCGGCGTCGAGGCCATTGACGTGGCGTCCCTGTATGGGTTGGTCAGAGGCTACCAACAAGGCGACGTCACGACGGCCCGCGCTGCCTTGCAGCCGTTGATGCTTGCATTCGGTTTCGATGCCTTCGAACGCGAGGGCAAACTGGTGTTCCGAAATCGCGTTGCACAAGTCCTTGCGGAACTTGGCGACGACGACCTGGCGCTGTCGCCCGATATCGAAGGTCGATATGAGATGACCCGATTGTCTGACAGCGAGACCGCCGGGCAGATCCGGCTCGGGTTTGTCGATGCGCAGTCAAGCTATGAGGTGCGTGCGGTCGAGACGCGGTTTCCGGATGACGACTCGCCCAATGTTTCGCAGACTGACCTGCCGCTCGCCCTGACGCGGTTCGAAGGACTGAGTGCCGTCGAACGCTGGCTCGCAGAGGCTCGTGTCGCGCGCGACAGCATTCGCTTTGCTCTGCCGAAATCACGTATCGGCATTGGTGCTGGCGACGTGATCGCCTACGAAGGCCGACGCTACCGCATCGACAGGGTCGAACAGGCGGAAGGTCAAACCCTGGAAGGCGTTCGCATCGAGCCCGGGGTCTACTTGCCTTCTGACCGGGCCGAAATTGCAATATCGGTGCGGCCCTTTACAGCGCCGGTGCCCGTTGTCCCGGTCTTCCTGGATTTGCCACTTCTTACCGGAGAGGAAGTTCCACATGCCCCGCATATTGCTGTAGCAGCGCAGCCATGGCCGGGTTCAGTCGCCGTTTGGTCCTCCAGCGAAGACGCCGGATACGAGATCAATCGCCTGATTGCAGCGCCCGCGGTCGTCGGGGTCACAGAGTCACCTTTGACCGCGCACAGGCCGGGCATCTGGGACAACGGGCCGCCGTTGAGGGTGAAACTCTCGGGTGGAGAGCTGACTTCAGTCGCGCCGGTATCCGTGCTGAACGGAGCGAATGCCATGGCGATCGGTGACGGCAGCGGAAGCAACTGGGAAGTCTTCCAGTTCGCCAGTGCCCAGCTGGTCGCGCCAGATACGTACGACCTATCCATTCGTCTGCGCGGCCAGGTTGGCACTGACGGCTTGATGCCTGGCATCTGGCCGGTGGGAAGCAAGGTCGTTCTCCTCGACCTTGCGCTCACACAGATTGACCTCGCACTGTCCGCGCGAGGGCTCGCACGATACTATCGCATCGGCGTCGCGTCTCGGGGCTACGACGACCTCAACGTGACAATGCGGGTCGAAGCCTTCGATGGAGCAGGTCTTCGTCCCTATCCGGTGGCTCATCTTTTTCACAAGCTCGTTGCGGGTGACGTCCAATTTGACTGGAAACGGCGCACACGGATTGACGGAGATTCCTGGGTGTCAGCCGAAGTCCCCCTGGCGGAAGACACCGAGGTCTACCGCGTCCGGATCATCCAGGCCGCGGCGATAGTGGCCGAGTATTCGGTCAGCCAGCCCTCCTTTCTGTACACAGCTGCCATGCGGGCAGCCGATACGGTTACTGGGCCGTTCACGCTCTCCGTCGCGCAGGTTTCGCTGCGTTTCGGACCTGGTCCGTTCCGCCAGATTGACGTCGTCCCCTGACCGGGCTTGCGCAATGACGGCAATTCGCCCTCCTTCGATCGACCGGACGTGATGGCGTCGATCAAGAGGTTTGATGCTTGGATCTGCAGAAATCCGTGTCGCCACGCACAGTTGATGTGATATGAACGGGGCATATCTGGAGGCATGGGCATGCTTGAAACCAAACCGAAAGTGACTGCAATTGATCCGGTCTGGCGGCGGGTGTGCGAAGAAGCTGTCGAAGCCATCCGCAACGAACCACTGCTAGGTGGCCTCATTCACTCAGGCCTTTTGCACCATTCGGCGCTGGAACGCGCGCTTGCCTACCGCTTTTCGCTGAAGTTGGCGTCGGGCGAGATGAGCGAGCAGATTCTGCGCGAAATCGCCGATGAAGCCTATGACAGCGATCCCGAAATCGGGGCAGCCGCTCGGTCCGATCTTATGGCTGTCTATGAACGTGACCCGGCCTGCCACCGCTTCCTCCAACCGCTCCTCTTCTTCAAGGGCTACCAGGCGGTGCAAGCCTACCGCATTGGCCATTGGCTCTGGCAGGCGGGCCGCATCGACCTGGCTTATTTCGTCCAGATGCGGGTGTCCGAGGTCTTCGGCGTCGATATCCACCCCGCGGCCCGAGTCGGCAAGGGCATCATGATCGACCATGCCCATTCCATCGTCATCGGTGAAACTGCCGTGGTTGGCGACAACGTCTCGATGCTGCATTCTGTCACTCTGGGCGGGACCGGCAAGGAAGATGGGGACCGCCATCCCAAGATCGGGGACGGCGTATTGATCGGGGCGGGTGCCAAGGTTCTGGGCAACATCCAGGTTGGCCAATGCTCGCGCATAGCAGCTGGGTCGGTGGTTCTGGAGGACGTGCCGCGCAACACCACGGTCGCCGGTGTTCCGGCCCGCGTCGTGGGCAAGGCCGGCTGCGCGCAGCCCGCTCTGACCATGGATCAGATCCTCAAGGCCGAATGACCCGCCAGAGATGATCCCCGCCTTGCGTGCTGTCGCAGCCAGACTGTTCGGGCAGGCGATCGCGACATTCGCCCGTTTCATCACCGCTCCCCGGGCGATCTGGCTGGGGATTGAACCCGTCCCCCTACAGCGGGTCTACTTCGCCAACCACAGCTCCAACGGCGATTTCGTGCTACTTTGGACAACCCTTCCGGCCCCCCTTCGCCGCCGGACCCGTCCAGTCGCCGCTCTCGACTATTGGCTGACCTCGCCCCTCCGGGCCTTTATCGGGCGTGACGTCTTCAACGCCGTGCTGATTGATCGCCGCCCTGAGGCGCGGATGGATGATCCGGTGGCGCAGATGGTCGCCGCCCTTGACCAGGGTTCCTCCCTCATCCTTTTCCCCGAAGGCCAGCGCAACAGTTCCGAGGCCACTCTTCTGCCGTTCAAGTCCGGCCTTTTCCACCTTGCCAAGGCCCGCGCCGGAGTCGACCTTGTCCCGGTCTGGATCGCCAACCTGAACCGCGTCATGCCGAAAGGCGAAGTCATACCCGTGCCGCTGATCTGCACCCTCACGTTCGGCGCGCCGCTGCATCTGGTCGAGGATGAGACAAAGGACGCTTTTCTCGCCCGCGCCACGCAGGCGCTGCTCGCCCTCAAGGCGTCGACATGACCTCGCCGCATCTCCTCTGGCTCCTCTCAGGCGTCGGCACCATTCTCGTTCTCGCGTCCATTGTCGGCGAGATCCTCCGCGCGCGTCTCTCCCCGGCGGGCGAAAACCCGGTGATCGAAAACCTGATCGCCCGCATCAACGCCTGGTGGGTGATGGTGATCTTTCTGGCGCTTGCCTTCATCGCGGGCAAGCCTGGGGTGGTCCTCCTCTTCGCGCTCTGTTCCTTTGCCGCGCTCCGCGAGTTCCTGACCCTCACCACCCACAACCGCGCCGACCACTGGTCTCTGGTCGCCTGCTTCTTCGTGATCCTGCCACTGCAATACTGGTTCCTCGCCACCGACTGGTACGGGATGTATTCCATCTTCATCCCGGTCTACGCTTTCCTCCTCCTCCCCGTCCTCTCCTCCCTTCGCGGCTCCACCAAGGACTTCCTGATCCGCGTGTCGGAAACCCAATGGGCGCTGATGATCTGCGTCTATTGCGCAAGCTTCGTCCCGGCGCTGCTTTACCTCCAGATCCCGGGGTTCGAGGGGCGCAACGTCATCCTCATCGCCTACCTGATCTTCGTGGTGCAGCTGTCGGATGTCCTGCAATACGTCTGGGGCAAGCTCATCGGCCGAACCAAGGTCGCCCCCAACCTCTCCCCCTCGAAGACGTGGGAGGGTCTTGTCGGCGGCACCCTCTCTGCCACCGCCATCGGCACCGCGCTTTACTGGATGACCCCGTTCTCACCGCTTCAGGCCGCAGGCATGTGCCTTCTCATCACGCTGATGGGCTTCTTCGGCGGCCTCGTGATGTCGGCGATCAAGCGCGACCGGGGGATCAAGGACTGGGGCCACCTCATCGCCGGACATGGCGGCTTTCTCGACCGGCTGGACTCAGTGATCTTCGCCGCACCGATCTTCTTCCACGTCACCCGCTGGGTCTGGTCCACCACATGAGCGAGCCTGCGAACCGCCGCCCCCTCACCTCGCGCAATTCCGCGTGGGCC
Organism: Pseudomonadota bacterium; assembly: GCA_040385165.1. GTDB lineage: Bacteria > Pseudomonadota > Alphaproteobacteria > Rhodobacterales > Rhodobacteraceae > Tabrizicola. The sequence continues at coordinate 25,789 of JAZKHX010000010.1, forward strand.
GCCCGCCTTGCCGCATGGGCCGTCAAGAAGGGCCTGACCCCGAACCAGATTTCCCAGGCCTCGATGGCCTTCGCCGCCACCGGCCTTGCACTTTACTGGCTCTCAACCCAAGGCCCCGGCATAGCCCAGTTCCTCTGCCTCCTCCTCGCCGCCGCCACGCTGCAGGCCCGCCTCGTCTGCAACCTGATCGACGGCATGGTCGCGATCGAGGGCGGAAAGGGCGCCAAGGACGGCCCCTTCTGGAACGAGGCCCCCGACCGCGCTTCCGACCTCCTCTTCTTCGCCGGCGCGGGCCTCGCCGCAGGCGCACCTGCCCTCGGCCTCCTCGCCGCCGTCCTCGCCATCGCCGCCGCCTACATCCGCGAACTTGGCCGGGCCGAGGGGTTCCCGCCCGACTTCTCCGGGCCCCTCGCCAAGCCCCAGCGCATGGCCGTCCTGACCGCAGGCACCATCCTTGCCGCACTTTACGCGACCGAATGGACCCTGACTGTCACGCTTTGGATCATCGTCGCAGGCACCACTGCCACGATCTTCCGCCGGTGCTGGGCGCTCATCGAAAAGCTGAAATCGCGGTAAAGGAAAGGGGGGCCTTTCGGCCCCCATTTACTCTTTTCGGAAATACTCCACGGGGGTGCGGGGGTGTGAAACCCCCGCTCCAGCCGATCAAGCC
>JAZKHX010000010.1:26468-61101 GCA_040385165.1 Pseudomonadota bacterium
CGTAATGTCGGCATCGTACGCCTCTTTTCTCGTACACGGCCGCAAAAATTCATGGACAACATGAAAAGACCCCGTCTGATCTCGTTCTTTATCTAAAGGATCATTCCCTGTTTCCCCTTCCTGAATCCTGAATCCTCTCCCTCTGGGAGAGTACGCGCTACGCGCGAACCCCCTCCGTCCGGGCTGGACTTGAAAGCCTGGGAGCGGTGGGAAGCCTACAAGCGCGAGATACGCAAGCCGATCAAGCCAGCATCACCATCGGGTTTTCCAGCGCCTCGATCACCGCCTTCAGGAACTCGGCCCCCAAGGCACCGTCGATCACCCGGTGATCCACCGACAGGGTCATCGACATGACCGTCGCCACCCCAATCGTCCCATCCGCCAGCACCACCGGCTTCTTGATCCCCGCACCCACTGCAAGGATCGACCCGTGCGGCGGGTTGATGACGGCGTCAAAGTTCTCGACCCCCATCATGCCAAGGTTGGAAATCGCAAACGACCCGCCCTGATACTCATGCGGAGCAAGCTTCTTCGTTTTCGCCCGCGTCGCCAGGTCCTTCATCTCCGCCGACAAGGCACTCAGCGACTTCTTGTCCGCATCGCGCAGCACCGGCGTAAACAGCCCCCCCTCGACCGCCACGGCCACCGCCACGTCGGACGGCTTCAGCCGCAGCATCCGGTCACCCGCCCAGACGGTGTTTGCCGCCGGAACCGCCTGCAGCGCCATCGCGCAGGCCTTGATGATGAAGTCGTTCACCGACAGCTTCACCCCGCGCCCCTCAAGCTGCTTGTTCAGCGTCTCGCGGAACGCCATCAGCGCGTCCAGCCGGACGTCCCGCCGCAGGTAGAAGTGCGGGATGGTCTGCTTCGCCTCGGTCAGACGGGCCGCCACGGTGCGCCGCATCCCGTCCAGCGCCACTTCCTCGAAGGCACGGTCGGCGTACATCTTCAGCACTGTCTCTGCCGCCATGCCGGTGGGCATTCCGCCCGCCGGTTTCGCCGGGGCAGGGGCCGCCTTCGGCGCTTCGGTCGCCGCTGCCGCCGCAGGCTTCACCGCCCCCGGCTGCGCCCCCTCGACATCCGCCCGCACGATCCGCCCATGCGGACCCGAGCCCTTCACGGCCCCCAGGTCCAGCCCCTTCTCCTTGGCAATCCGCCGCGCCAGAGGCGAGGCAAAGACCCGCGCCCCTGCACCTTCCCCACGGGGAAGGTTGGTGGCGACGGGGCCTGCCGCCGGGGCAGGGGCCCCCGACGAACCCCCCGACGAACCACCCGACGAACCACCCGACGAGGCGCCAGCGGCGCTGGAGGAGGCGGACGAGGAGGCTTTGGGCGCAGCCGCAACAGCCGACGCATCCTCGCCTTCGTCCAGCAGCACCGCGATGGGCGTGTTCACCTTCACCCCCGCCGTGCCTTCCGCGATCAGGATCTTTCCGACGGTCCCTTCATCGACCGCCTCGAACTCCATCGTCGCCTTGTCGGTCTCGATCTCGGCCAGGATCTGGCCTGACTTGACCACATCCCCCTCCTTGACCAGCCACTTGGCCAGCGTCCCTTCCTCCATCGTCGGAGACAGCGCAGGCATCAGAATTTCGGTAGCCATGGCTTCACCTCACCGGTAGCAGACGGATTTGACGGCGGTCACGACCTCGGCGGGCGTGATCAGGGCGTATTTCTCCAGGTTCGCGGCATAGGGCATCGGCACGTCCTTGCCCGTGCAGGTGATGACCGGAGCATCCAGATAGTCGAACGCCTTCTGCATCACCGTGCTGGCGATGTGATCGCCGATCGACCCGACCGGGAAGCCTTCCTCGACCGTCACGCAGCGGTTGGTCTTCATCACCGAAGCCAGCACCGTGTCATAGTCGATGGGCCGCAGGGTGCGCAGGTTGATGACCTCGGCGCTGATCCCTTCGCCCGCCAGCGTCTCGGCCGCGGCCAGCGCATGCGCCACCCCGATCCCGAAGCTGACAATCGTCACATCCGACCCGGCCCGCATCACGCTGGCCTTGCCGAACGGCACCACGAAATCGGGGTCCGTCGGCACCTCGAAGGACCGGCCGTACATGATTTCGTTTTCCAGGAAGATCACCGGGTTCGGATCGCGAATGGCCGATTTCAGCAAGCCCTTCGCATCCGCCGCCGAATAGGGCATGCAGACCCGCAGGCCCGGGATCGCCGCATACCAGGCCGCATAGTCCTGGCTATGCTGCGCCCCAACCCGCGCCGCCGCGCCGTTCGGGCCCCTGAACACCATCGGGCTGCCCATCTGGCCCCCCGACATATACAGCGTCTTCGCTGCCGAGTTCAGGATGTGGTCAATCGCCTGCATGGCGAAGTTGAAGGTCATGAACTCGACGATCGGCTTGGTCCCGCCCCACGAGGCACCGACGGCAATCCCGGCAAAGCCCATCTCGGTGATCGGCGTATCCACGACGCGCTTCGGCCCGAACTCGTCCAGCAGGCCCTGCGAAATCTTGTAGGCCCCCTGATACTCTCCGACCTCTTCCCCCATCAGGAACACCGTCGGATCGGCCCGCATCTCTTCGGCCATCGCTTCGCGCAATGCCTCGCGCACCGTCATCGTCTTGGTCGGCCCCTCGGGCAGGTCCGCATGCGGCCAGCCCTGCGCTGCCACCGGGGCAGGGGCCGCAGCCATCGCCGCAACCGGAGCCGCCGCCGCAACCGGAGCCGCCACAGGCGCAGCAGCAACCGGGGCCGGGGCCGCGTCCGAGACGCTTTCGCCCTCTTCCACCAGCACCGCGATGGGCGTGTTCACCTTCACCCCCGCCGTGCCTTCCGCGACCAGGATCTTGCCGACGACGCCTTCGTCGACCGCCTCGAACTCCATCGTGGCCTTGTCCGTCTCGATCTCTGCCAGGATCTGCCCCGACTTGACCGTATCGCCTTCCTTCACCAGCCACTTGGCCAGCGTGCCTTCCTCCATCGTGGGGGACAGCGCGGGCATCAGAATTTCGGTTGCCATGATATTCCCCCCTCAGACCGTGATATCCGTCCAAAGCTCGGACAGGTCCGGCTCCGGGCTTTCCTTGGCGAATTCCGCGCTTTCGTTCACGATCGCCTTGATGTCCTTGTCGATGGCCTTCAGCTCCTCATCGGACGCCAGCCCACCTTGAGTCAGCAGATCGCGGACATGCTCGATGCAGTCCTTCTCGGTCTTGATCTTCTCGACCTCTTCCCGCGTCCGATACTTCGCCGGGTCCGACATCGAGTGTCCGCGATACCGATATGTCATCATCTCAAGAATGTAAGGGCCTTTCCCGGCCCGGCAGTGCGCCACGGCCTTCTCGCCCGCCGCCTTCACCGCCAGCACGTCCATCCCGTCGACCTGCTCACCCGGGATGCCATAGGCCAGCCCGCGCCCGAAATAGGTGGTGGACTTGGTGGACCGCTTGACCGAGGTTCCCATGGCATAGCCGTTGTTCTCGATGACGAAAATCACCGGCAGCGCCCAAAGCTCGGCCATGTTGTAAGTCTCGTAGACCTGCCCCTGGTTCGCCGCCCCGTCGCCGAAATAGGTGAAGGTCACGTTGTCATTGCCGAGATACTTGTCGGCTAAGGCCAGCCCGGCCCCCAGCGGCACCTGCGCGCCAACAATACCGTGCCCGCCGTAGAAATGTTTCTCTTTCGAGAACATGTGCATCGAGCCGCCTTTGCCCTTGGAATAGCCGCCGCTGCGCCCGGTCAGTTCGGCCATCACGCCCTTGGGGTCCATCCCACAGGCCAGCATGTGCCCGTGGTCACGGTAACTGGTGACCCGCTTGTCGCCTTCCTTGGACGCAGCCTCCAGGCCCACGACCACCGCTTCCTGCCCGATATACAGGTGACAGAAGCCGCCGATCAGGCCCATGCCGTAAAGCTGTCCCGCCTTTTCCTCGAACCGGCGGATCAACAGCATGTCCCGGTAGTATTTCAGCAGGTCGTCCTTCGAGACATTCGGTCTCGCGTCAGGCTTCTTGGCCATCGGGCTCCTCCCAGAGCGTGGGTTTTAAGCGGCAAAATGGTTTAGTGTTAAACCATCCATACAGCATCGGCGTTTATTGGGTCAAAAGGATTCTCTCAGGCCTGTCCATGGCGCACGACATGGCACCTATGCGCCAAAGGAGGGACTTCAGTGCTGATTCGAGTGCCTGAGGGTAACACGATGTTGCCCTTGTCGGCCGCAAGAAGACGGGGAAGACGGCCGCAAGGCCGGGGCAAGCCGAATGGAAGACGATCAGCCCTTCGGCAACCCGGACGTCTGACCCGGAGTCGGCAAGACTCAGCGGATCGCGATCTCGTCCATCCGCATGTAGCCCAGCACATCGCGGGCCTGCTGATCGAGCAGGTCGAGGTCCAGATAGGTGTCCGACAACCGGCGCGTCAGGTTCTGCATCTCGGCCAGTTCGGCCGTCAGGCGGTCACGCTCGGCGCTCAGGGTCTCGGCCTCGGCGTTGATCGCGACGCGGGCGAACATCCCGAAATCACCCTGCACGGCGGCAAAGGTGAAGTAGACCCCAAGAGCGCAGGTAAAGGCCAGATAGACCAGCCCGCCAAGGCTCCGTTGCGTGTGTGCTGCCGACATGCGCCCTCGTTCCGCCCCTCTTGCTTGGGGGCATGGGCCGAATCATGGCACAGGCCGATTCGCTTGGGAATCCCGAAAATGCGTCGGCTTCAAAGACTTGATCGGGAAAGGGGGCCGATTGTCCCCCGATCCGGCCGCTCGGACCCGGGGCCTCAGGTGATCGAGGCCGCGTAGATCCCGTCCACCGCGCCTTTCAGCACCCGGTCGAACTCGGCTTCCGACTGCTGCGCCGACAGTCCCTCGCTCAGCGCCCGGCTGAAGCTGGCGATGATGCCATGGTTCTGTGCGAGGATTTCGTTCGCCTTGTCGCGGCTGTGCCCGCCAGACAGCGCCACGACCTTCAGCACCTTCGGATGCTTCACCAGCGGCTGATAGAAATCCGGGATGGTCGGCAGCGACAGCTTCAGCATGACCTGACCTTCAAGCCCTTCCAGCGCCTTCAGAATCTCGTCCTGCAGGATCGCCTCGGCCTCGGCCTTGTCGGCAATCGAGATCGTGACTTCCGGTTCCAGGATCGGCATCAGCCCATGCGCCGCCACCTGCCGACCGATGTCGAACTGCTGCGCCACGATGGCCGCGATCCCCTTGCGGTTCGCGGCATTCACCACCGACCGCTCCTTGGTGCCGTAGATCCCCGCCTTCGCCGCCCGCGCCAGCAGCGCATCCAGCCCCGGGATCGGCTTCATCAGCTGAACGCCATCGGCTTCCGCCTCCAGCCCCTTGTCGATCTTCAGGAACGGCACGACGCCGCGCTTGTCCCACAGGTAGGTCGCGGTCGGGATGCCATCGATGCTGCGGTCCATGGTCTGCTCGAACAGGATCGCGCCCACCACCTTGTCGCCGGTGAAGGCCGGCGACTTGATGATCCGCGCCCGCATCGCGTGGATCAGGTCGAACATCTGCTCTTCGCCGGAATATTCGCTTTCCGAAATTCCATAGAGTTTCAGCGCCTTGGGGGTCGATCCGCCCGACTGGTCAAGCGCCGCGATAAAGCCGCGGCCATTACGCACCTGTTCGGTCATCTTCGAGTTGGTCATGTCCGTCTCCCGAATGTCAGTGCTGGCATAGCCGCTGGGGCCGCGCCACTCAACCCATCAGCGCCTTCACGCCCGGCAATTCCTTGCCCTCCATCCATTCCAGGAAGGCGCCCCCGGCGGTGGAGATGAAGGTAAAGTCGTCCGCCGCCCCCGCCGCATTCAGCGCCGCGACCGTGTCGCCGCCGCCCGCGACCGAGATCAGGCTTCCAGCCCGGGTCAGCCGCGCCGCCGCCCGCGCCGCCGCGTTGGTCGCGGCATTGAACGGCTCGATCTCGAAGGCCCCCAGCGGGCCGTTCCAGATCAGGGTCCGGGCCGCCGCAAAGACGCCCTCAAGCTCGGCCACCGTTTTCGGCCCCGCATCCAGGATCATCGCGTCGGGAGGGCAGTCGCGCACACCGACCGTCCGGCTTTCGGCCCCAGCCTTGAACTCGCGCGCGACGACCACATCCACCGGCAGATGGATCTGGCACCCCGCAGCTTGCGCCCGGTGCCGGATCTCCCGCGCGGTTTCCGCCATCTCGCGTTCCGCCAGAGATTTGCCGACCTCGATCCCCTCGGCCACGAGAAACGTGTTCGCCATCCCGCCGCCGATCACCAGATGGTCGACCTTGGTGACAAGGTTCGCCAGAAGCTCGATCTTGGTCGACACCTTCGCGCCGCCCACGACGGCCACCACAGGACGCTTGGGCGACCCCAGTGCCGCCTCCAGCGCGCGCAGCTCCGCCTCCATCAGCCGCCCGGCGCAATTCGGCAACAGCCGGGCCACCCCTTCGGTCGAGGCATGCGCCCGGTGCGCCGCCGAGAAGGCATCGTTGCAGAAGATGTCGCCAAGACTTGCCAGAAACTGCGCCATCGCCGGGTCATTCGCCTCTTCCATCGGCGAAAAGCGTGTGTTTTCAACAAGAACCACCGCACCTTTGGGCAGCGCGTCAATCGCGGCCCGATTCGGGCGCTCGACGAAGACCACGGCCTCGCCCAAGGCGGCCTCAAGCGCGGGCTGCACCCGGCGCAGGCTCATTTCGGGCACGACCTTGCCCTTCGGCCGGTCGAAATGCGCCAGCAGCACGACCTTCCCGCCCTTGGCCTGAATGTCCTTGACCGTAGGGACGATCTTGTCGATCCGGGTCGTGTCCTTCACCCGGTCGCCTTCCATCGGCACGTTGATGTCCACCCGCACCAGCACCACCTTGCCCGCAAGGTCCATGTCGTCCAGCGTTTTCCAGGGCATCGCAGTCTCCTTGATGAAAGCCTGCCCGCTTTTGGCGCGGCGATCACGCCCACGTCAACCGCTTCCGAAGCTTTGCCCTTCCCTTGGGCGGAACCCGCCGCTACGGTCCTGCCCGACCGAAACCAAGGAGACCCCGATGCCCGACATCAAGGACGCGGAAAACACCATCATCGTCACGTTGAAGGACGGAGACGTGGTGATCGAACTTCTCGCCGACGTGGCCCCGAAACATGCCGAGCGGATGAAGCAGCTTGCCCGCGACAAGGCCTACGACAATGTCGCCTTCCACCGGGTGATCGACGGTTTCATGGCGCAGACCGGCGACGTGGAAAACGCCAAGATGGACAGCCCGACCTACAACCCGCGCCGCGCAGGCACGGGTGGCTCGTCCTATCCCGACCTCCCGGCCGAGTTTTCCAAGCTTCCCCACGACCGGGGCACCCTTGGGGCCGCGCGCTCGCAGAACCCGAACTCGGCCAACAGCCAGTTCTTCATCAACTTCCGCGACAACCATTTCCTGAACAACCAGTACACGGTCTATGGCCGCGTGATTTCGGGGATGGAGCATGTCGACAAGATCGCCAAGGGTGAGCCGCCGGCCAACCCAGACCGCATGATCACTGTAAGGGTGGCCGCCGATGTCGCGTAACCTGATCCTCGCCGCAACCCTCGCCCTTGCCGCTCCGACCTTCGCGCAAGAGGCGACCGATGGCCCGGGCCCGAACCTGGTGATCGAAGTCGCCGGTGCCGCCAACGGCACCGTGGTCATTGATCTTCTGCCCGATGTTGCCCCGCAGCACGTCGCGCAGATCACCGCACTGGCCAAGGAAGGTGCCTATGACAACGTGGTGTTCCACCGCGTCATCGACGGCTTCATGGCCCAGACCGGCGATGTGTCGAACGGCAAGGCCGGTGGCGATCTGTCGATGGCGGGCATGGGCGGATCGTCGAAGCCCGACCTCCCGGCCGAGTTCAGCAATACGCTGTCCTTCCAGCGCGGTGTCGTCGGCATGGCCCGCGCCCAGGACCCGAACTCCGCCAACAGCCAGTTCTTCATCATGTTCGGCGACGGCAGCTTTCTCGATGGCCAGTACACCATCGTCGGCAATGTCGTCTCGGGGATGGAGGTCGTCGACGCGATCCAGCGCGGCGAGCCGCCCACCACACCGGACGTCATGACCAAGGTCACTGTTCAGGAGTGACGCAAACGCAGGGTGGGCAATCTGCCCACCCTCCCGGCCTACCCCAGCACCACCAGAGCGTGCCGCTTTCGGCCTGCGGTCAGCTTCATCGGCTCGACCAGATGGCCCGCACCGTAGCGCAGGGCGGCATCGGTGACGATCTCGTCGTTCACTTTCGCCCCCCCTTCCGCAATGAGGCGCTTGGCATCCTTGCCGCTGGCCGCCAGCCCGGCCCGCACGAACAGCTGCACGATCCCGACGCCGTCAGCCAACTCCGTCACATCCAGCGTCACTGTCGGCAGGTCATCCCCGATCCCGCCCTTCTCGAACACTTCCCGTGCCGTCGCTTCTGCCGCCGCCGCCGCTTCGGCCCCGTGCAGCAAGGTCGTCACCGCATTCGCCAGCACGATCTTCGCCCCATTGCTCTCTGATCCGCCAAGCGCCCCCAGCCGATCACACTCGGCCACGGGCAACTCGGTGTAGAGCTTCAGGAACCGTCCCACGTCCGCATCCGGGATGTTCCGCCAGAACTGCCAGAACTCGTAGGGGCTGAAAAGCTCGCCGTTCAGCCAGACCGCGCCCGACTGGCTCTTGCCCATCTTGCGCCCGTCGCTCATCGCCAGCAGCGGAGAGGTCAGCCCGAACACCTCGCCCCCGATCACCCGGCGCGTCAGATCGACACCGTTGACGATGTTGCCCCATTGGTCGCTGCCGCCCATTTGGAGAAGGCAGCCATAGCGTCGATGAAGTTCAAGGAAATCATAGGCCTGCAGGATCATGTAATTGAATTCGAGGAACGACAGCGATTGCTCCCGGTCCAGCCGCGACTTCACGGACTCAAAACTCAGCATCCGGTTGACGCTGAAATGTCGCCCGATGTCGCGCAGGAAACCGATGTAGTTCAGCGCGTCCAGCCATTCGGCATTGTTGACCATGATCGCATCGGTCGGACCGTCGCCGAACGTCACATAGGGCGAGAACGCCCGCTTGATCCCCTCGATGTTCGCATTGATCTGCGCGTCGGTCAGCAAGGGCCGCTCGTCGGCACGGAACGACGGATCGCCGATCTTGGTCGTGCCCCCACCCATCAGCACGATCGGCTTGCCGCCGCATTTCTGCAGCCAGCGCAGCATCATGATCTGGATCAGGCTGCCGACATGCAGCGAGGTCGCCGTTGCATCGAACCCGATGTAGCCCGGCACCACATTCTTCACCAATGCCTCGTCAAGCGCCTGATAATCCGTGCAATCGGCAACAAAGCCGCGCTCGAACATCACGCGCATGAAGTCAGATTTCGGATGGTAGTTCATGGCCGCCTCGGTCTAGGATGTGGCGGCGGTATAGCTTCGCTGAGGGTCCAAGGGAAGATGCGGAAGGACGGGGCCTTGTGGGCGCTGGGGGCGATGTCCGGCACGTCGCTGGATGGCGTTGACGCGGCGATGATCAAGACCGACGGGCAGACGGTGTTCGCCTTCGGCCCCTCGGCCTATCGCCCCTATACGGCGCAGGAACAGGCCACGCTCCGCGCGGCCCTCGGGCACTGGCCCGGCACCCCCGAAGTCGCCGCAGCCGCCGAGGTGGTCGAGACCGCCCATGCCGAGGTTCTGGCCCGTTTCACCGGGGCCGAGGTGCTGGGCTTCCATGGCCAGACCCTTGCGCACGAGCCTGCGGGCCTTGGCACGCATCAATGCGGCAACGGTGCGCTTCTGGCCCAGCTTCTCGGTCTGCCGACGGTCTGGGATTTCCGCACCTCGGACGTGACCATCGGCGGGCAGGGGGCGCCGCTTGCGCCTTTCTACCACTTCGCCCTGGCCCGCCGCATCGCCGCGACCGAACCGCTGGCCTTCCTCAACCTAGGCGGGGTGGGCAACCTGACCTGGATCGACCCGACCGCCCCCGGCCCGGAAAACCCCGGCGCGCTTCTGGCCTTCGACACCGGCCCGGCCAACGCGCCCATCAACGACCTGATGCGCGACCGGCTTGGCCTGACCCATGACGAAGGCGGCGTGCTGGCCGGGCAGGGCGAGGCCGACGAGGATTTCGTCGCTTCGGTCCTGAAAGACCCGTGGTTCGATGCGCTCCCACCGAAGTCGTTGGACCGGAACGATTTCCACGGCCTCCTCGACCGGTTGGAGATGCTGTCAGACGCGGACGCCGCCGCGACCCTGACCGCCATCGCCGCAGCTTCGGTCGCCGCCGCGCAGATCCACCTGCCAGCACCCGTCACCCGCATCCTCGTCACCGGAGGCGGGCGGCGCAACCCGGTGCTGATGCGCGAACTCCGCCGCCGCATCCCCTGCGCCATCCTGCCAGTGGAGGACGTCGGCCTCGATGGCGACATGCTGGAGGCCCAGGCCTTCGCCTTCCTTGCCGTGCGCGTCCTGCGCAAGATGGCGACCTCCGGCCCCGATACCACCGGCGCCCCGGCCCTGATCGGCGGTGGCCAGATCAGCCGACCCGACTGAGCCGCGCAGCCACAAGCGGCACGGAATAGATCACCAGCGCCGTCCAGATCAGGCCGAAGGCCACCAGCTTCACCCCGCTGAACGGTTCGCCGAAGACGAAGACCGCCGTCAGGAAGATCATCGTCGGCGCGATATACTGCATGATGGCGATGGTCGACAGCGTCAGCCGTTTCGCCCCGTTGGCATAGATCATCAGCGGCCCAGCCGTGACGATCCCGCAGCCGATCAAAAGCGCATTGTCCCACGCCACGCCTTGCAGAAAACGCCCGGTCCCCTGCACCTGCAGCCAGCCAATATAGGCCAGCGCCGGGATCAGGAGGATCATCACCTCCAGCGCAAATCCCTGGTTCGGCCCGATCGGCAGCCGCTTCTTCAGATAGGCGTAGAACCCCCAGGTCAGCGTCAACCCCAGCGCCACCACCGGCAATCGCCCGGCCTCCCAGGTCAGGATCGCCACTGCCACCACCGCCAGCGCAATCGCCGCCATCTGCAGCCGCCCCATCCGCTCGCCCAGAAGGACCGCGCCCAGAAAGATGGAAAACAGCGGGTTGATGTAATAGCCCAACGCCGCGTCCAGTGCATTGCCGGACCCGATGGCCCAGACATAGATCCCCCAGTTCACGCTGATCAGCGCCGCCGTCAGAGCGCCCATCGCCAGAAGCCGCGGGGATCGCATCGCGGCCTTCAGATCGCTCGTCCGCCCCAGGGCCCACAGCACCACCAGCGCCACCGGCACCGACCAGACCACCCGATGCGCAATCACCTCGGGCGGCGGCACATGCGCCAGCGCCTTCATGTAGATCGGCAGAAAGCCCCAGAGGAGGTAGGCCGTCAGCGCGAAGAGAAAGCCCGAAGGACTGTCCCCGCCCTGCGCAGTGGTCGGTGCATCGCTCATGCCCCACCCCTAGCGAAAGCCCTTGGCCACAACCACCCCGATCTTGTGCCCGGCACAATCACGGCTCCCGCGCAAAGCCATTTGCTCTTTTCGGCAAATACTCCCGCCGGAGGCTCCGACGTCCGCCACCCAAGATGCCCCCGCCGATCCGCCCCTCAACCTGCGGCTTGCGGCAACTCCCACCCCGGCGGGGCCAGCTCGAAGCCCTCGAACCGGAAGCCCGGAGAGACCGTGCAACTGACCAGCGACCAGTCGCCCGTGGACCGCGCCGCCTGCCACCAGCCCGCAGGCACCACCGCCTGCACCACCTCGCCGCCCAGCACATCCGGCCCCAGCCGACGATCCTCGGACGCCTCGACACCCATCGACAGGACCAGCGGCGCGCCCGCATGCCACAGCCAGATCTCGTCGGCATCGACCCGGTGCCAGTGGCTGCGTTCGCCCGCCTGCAGAAGAAACAGGATCGCCGTCCCGCTTGCCCGTCCCCCTATCACCGGCCCAACCCAGGTCTGGCGATACCAGCCGCCCTCCGGATGCGGCTGCAAGCCCAGTTTCGCGATGATCGCGTCAGCCGTCATCCTTCCCTCCATTGCCCCGGGGCAAGGCCTTCCAGCGTCCAGTCGCCCACCCGCCAGCGGATCAGCCGCAGGCAGGGCAGCCCGACGCCTGCGCACATCCGCCGCACCTGGCGGTTCCGCCCCTCGCGGATCGCAAGCTCGATCCACCCGTCCGGCACCGACTTCCGCACCCGGATCGGCGGCACCCGCGGCCAAAGCCAGGCAGGCTCCGCCACAGCCCGCACTTTCGCTGGCAGCGTCAGACCGTCGTTCAGCTCCACCCCCGACCGCAACCGCTCCAGCGCGGCCTCCGTCACCACCCCCTCGACCTGAGCGAAGTAGGTCTTCTCCAGCTTGAACCGAGGGTCGGCAATCCGCGCCTGCAGCTTGCCGTCGTCGGTCAGCACGACCAGCCCCTCGGAATCCCGGTCCAGCCGCCCCGCCGGATAGACGCCTTTCACGGGGACGAAATCTGCCAGCACCGCCCGGTCGCCCTCGCGCGAGAACTGGCACAGCACGTCGTAGGGCTTGTTCAACAGGATCAGCATGGACCAAACCTACATGCGCATGCGCGGGGAGTGAACCACTCAAACCCCGCCCTGGACCTGATCCGGGGCCTCCGGGTTCCACGGGAGATCCCGGATCAAGTCCGGGATGGGCGGTGCGACCGGCGTTGGCAGCGTCATGGACAACCCGCCACGGCCATGCCAGCCTCCCGCCATGACCCAGACCCTGATCATCGGCGCTGGCATCACCGGCGCGGCACTTGCCTGGCAGCTGTCCCGCCGGGGCGAGGCGGTGACCATCCTGACCACCCACGCCGAAGGCGGCCTCGCCTCGGCGGCCAGCTTCGGCTGGCTCAACGCGTCCTTCTACCTGAACCACCCGCATTACCGCCTGCGCCACGAGGCCCTCGCCGCCCACCGCCGCCTGCAAGATCAAGTCCCCGGCCTTCCCACCACCTGGCAAGGCTGCCTGTGGTATGAGGCGACCGGAGCGGCGCAAGAGGAAACCGCCACCGACCTGACCGCCCTCGGCTACAAAGTCGACCACCTGACCCGCGCGCAAGTGGCCGAACGCCTGCCCGCCCTTGGTCCCGTCCCGGAAACCGCGCTGTTCTTCCCCGAGGAGGGCGTCGCCGACCCCGCCATCCTCGCCCGCGCGCTGATCGCGGCCTCTGGGGCAAAGGTCGTCCGCGCCACCGTCCAAGCCCTGACCGAGAAGACGGGCAGGGTGACCGGCGTTCTCACCGACCTTGGCCCGATCCCCGCGACCCGCGTGATCCTTGCCACGGGCACCGGCACGCCCGCGCTGCTTCAGCCCTTTGGCACCATCCTGCCGATGCTGAAACGCCCCGGCCTGATGATCGCCACCAACGCCCTGCCGCCGATCTGCCCCGTGGTCCTCGCCACCCCGGATCAGGAGGTCCGCCAGGACGCTGCGGGTGCCCTGATCGCCCCGGCTTCTGCAGGCCATCAGGGCGACCATGCCGAGACTTTGGGCGCCTTCCCCATCGTGGTGAACGCAACCCTGCAACGCCTGCGCGCGCTCTTCCCGGGCCAGGAGATCCACTTTGTCCACCAGGCGATGGCGATGCGCCCCGTGCCGGGGGACGGGCTTCCCGTCGCGGGGCAGGGGCTGCTGACCGGACTTTGGCTGGCCGTGATGCACTCTGGCGCGACACTGGCCCCGGTGGTGGCCGAATGCCTTGCGGCCGAGATCACCGGCAGCCCGGACAGCCCGCTTCTGGCCGATTTCCGTCCCGCGCGGTTTCAATAAAAAAGGGACGCCCCTCGCGGAACGCCCCGATTTCTTTGAAGAAATCGGTCCGGAGTTTTCGAAAACTCCGGCTCCGACCTCAGCCCTTCAGCACCAAACGACCGGCATATTCCGCCGTCTCGCCCAGCATTTCCTCGATCCGGATCAGCTGGTTGTATTTCGCCAGCCGGTCCGACCGCGACAACGACCCGGTCTTGATCTGCCCGCAGTTCGTCGCCACCGCGAGGTCGGCAATCGTCGAGTCTTCCGTCTCGCCCGACCGGTGGCTCATCACGTTGGTATAGCGCGCGCGGTGCGCCATATCGACGGCCTGCAACGTCTCGGTCAGCGTGCCGATCTGGTTCACTTTCACCAGCATCGAATTCGCGCATCCGGCCTTGATCCCCTCGGCCAGACGGCGCGGGTTGGTGACGAACAGGTCATCGCCGACCAGCTGGATCTTCGATCCCAGCTTGTCGGTCAAAAGCTTCCAGCCCGCCCAGTCATCCTCGGAACAGCCATCCTCGATCGAGATGATCGGGTAATCCGCCGCAAGGCCCGCGAGGAAGTCGACGTTCTCTTCGATGGACAGCGACTTGCCTTCGCCCTTCATCTCATACTTGCCGCCCTTGAAGTATTCCGTGGCCGCGCAGTCCAGCGCGAGGTAGATATCCTCGCCCGGCCTGTAGCCCGCCTTCTCGATGGATTTCAGAATGAAATCAAGTGCGTCGCGGGCAGAGTTCAAGTTCGGTGCAAAGCCGCCCTCGTCGCCGATCCCGGTGTTGTGGCCTGCGTTCTGCAGTTCCTTCTTCAGCGTGTGGAACACTTCCGACCCCATCCGCACCGCCTCGCGGATGTTGTCAGCCCCCACCGGCATGATCATGAATTCCTGGATGTCGATCGGGTTGTCGGCATGTTCGCCGCCGTTGATGATGTTCATCATCGGGACCGGCAGCATCCGCGCCGAGGTGCCGCCGACATAGCGGTACAGGGGCTGCGCCGTGAACTCGGCCGCCGCCTTCGCCACCGCCAGCGACACGCCCAGGATCGCGTTGGCTCCAAGCCGCGACTTGTTCGGCGTGCCGTCCATCTCGATCATCGTGCGGTCGATGCCGACCTGCTCGGTCGCATCAAAACCGACGATCTCTTCGGCGATCTCGCCGTTCACCGCCGCGACGGCCTCCAGCACGCCCTTGCCCTTGTAGCGCTTGGCATCGCCATCGCGCCGCTCGTTCGCCTCATGCGCGCCGGTCGAGGCCCCCGACGGCACCGCCGCCCGGCCCATGGACCCGTCATCCAGCGTGACGTCCACCTCGACCGTCGGGTTGCCCCGGCTGTCCAGAATCTCGCGGGCGTGAATGTCGATGATCGTGCTCATGGGGATCCCTCAAGGCCGAATGAATGCTCTCGAACGCCCCTTTACCCCGGCTCAGGCCATAGGGGAAGCGCGTTTGCGTGCCCGTTCGCGGGCAAAGGCATAAAGCCCCGACCCAACGACAATCGCCGCGCCAAGCAGGGTCGAGGCCTCGGGGCGTTCGGCCAGAAAGATCATGGCGATCCCCATCGCAAAGACCAGCCGCGTATAGCGGAATGGGGCCACGACCGAAACCTCGCCCAGCCGCATCGCCGCGACGACGGCGTAATAGCCGAAAAGGCCCGAGACCAGCGCGCCCCCCAGCCCCGCCCATTGTCCGGGCGTCGGCGGAACAAAGCCCTGCTCCATCCCCGCCATCAGCGCCACGCCCGCCGGAACCAGCCCCAGATAGGCCCAGGTCGCCACCTGGAACGTCCCGATCCGCACGGGCATCACCCGGGTCGACAGATCCCGCGCCGCCAGCACGACGACGCAGGCCACGGTCAGAAGCCCGGTCGGATCGAAGGCCGCATCCCAGGGCTTCAGGATCACCAGCACACCGGCAAAGCCCACCAGGATCGAGGCCCACCGCCGCCACCCCACCTTTTCCCCCAGAAACAGCGCCGCCCCGGCAACCACCACCAGAGGCGAGGCCTGCAACAGCGCCGAAGTCATCGTCAGCGGTGCCAGCGCCAGTGCCAGAATGTACAGCACCGCCGCCGCCGCCTCGGCCAGGGTCCGCAAGAGGGCCACGCCGCGCAGGGCTTCCAGCGTCAGGATGGGCTGACGCCGACTTGCGGCCAGGGCCCAGAACACCAGCGCGCCCGCCGCGCCGGTCACGGCCAGCACCTGTCCGGGCGGCAAGGCTTCGGCCGACCGCTTCAGGAACAGGTCTTCGACCGCGAAAAATGCCATCGAGGCGACCATCAGCAAGGCTGCGCGCGTGTTGTCAGCCGCGTGGCTTGCGGGGGGCATGGCTCGTCTCCTCATGGGCAAGCCACGCCCTACACTGCACCCGCGCCGAAGGAAACCTCAGCGATACAGACGCTGCACCCCGGCCTTGTCGTGGATCGCGTTCACCTGATCGGGCGACAGGTCCAGCTCTCCGGCCAGCTTGTGCAGATACTCCGCCTCGGCCTTCTGATCCAGATTGATCGCCGTCAGCGACACCAGATACACCTGCGGCTCAAGCCCCGCCGGAACCAGCCGCGCCAGCTCCGCCACATCCACCGGGCGCTGCAGTTCCGCGTTGACCGCCTGCACTTCACTCTGGTCGGCATCGCCCATCGCCTTTGTCAGCCGGGCTTTCTCGTCGTCGTCCAGATCGCCGTCGCACTTCACCGCCTGGATCACCGCCCGCAGCATCAGCGCCGCCGACAGTTCCTCCTCGCGCTGCGGTTCCGGCAACGCAAGCGTTCCCCCGGGTTTCTTGTCGTTCAGCACCTGGTCCAGAAGATCGCCGACCCCGCCCGGGGACGCACCCCGACCTGTCGTCTCAATCCCCGAGCCGCCCCCCGTTCCGCGGCTGCCGGTCAACCCGCCCAGAAGATCCTCCAGCCCGCCCTTGGGTGCCGAGGCGCGGGGAGAGCTGCGCTTCTGCCCCGACAACTGCTCCAGAAGGTCGCCAAGGCCACCGCCGCCCGAACCGGTTGTTCCCGGGGCTCCGCCCGAGCGCGCCCGGCCGCCGGTGCCCAGAACGGTCCCAAGAAGATCCTCCAGGCCGCCCTTGGACGATGTGTCGATCCGGGTGCCCCGTCCGGCCCCGCCCCCCAGACCTCCGCCCAGTCCTCCGCCCAGCCCGCCCCCAAGCCCGCCAGTATCGCCCGAAGGCCCCGCCGACGCGGAGCCGCCCTTGGTCAGGCTGGACACGCCCTTCGCAATCGCGATCCCGATGGCCACCTTCAGCAGTGTTTTCGCAAGACTCATCACGCACCTCACCTGTTGCATTGGTTTCGCTCAGACTTCCTTGCCGTCGGGCCCCGGTCAATGCAAAAGAGCGGGCGGGCAGGGGGGAATTATGCGCAGGGACCGACTCGATGGCTTCGGCTTTGTGGCGCTTCTGGGGGTTCAGGCCCTGCTGGCCGTCAACCAGATCCTCGGCAAGCTCGGGACGGTCGGCTTTCAG
The DNA here is from genome assembly GCA_040385165.1 of Pseudomonadota bacterium. GTDB lineage: Bacteria > Pseudomonadota > Alphaproteobacteria > Rhodobacterales > Rhodobacteraceae > Tabrizicola. The sequence continues at coordinate 43,654 of JAZKHX010000010.1, forward strand.
CCGGTGTTCTTCGCGGGCCTGAGGTCGCTTCTGGCCATCGGCTTCGTCTGGGCCTGGCTGGTCTGGCGCGGACGACCGCCGCGCCTGACCCGGGCCGCGCTGCCCTCGGGCCTCCTGATCGGGGCGCTTTTCGCGACCGAGTTCCTGTTCCTGTTCCTGGCGCTGGATCTGACAACGGTCGGACGGGCGTCGCTGATCATGTATTCGATGCCGGTCTGGTATGCCGTGCTGGCGCATTACGGTCTTGGGGAACGGATCAAGCCGATGAGGGCCGCCGGTCTGGCCCTGGCCTTTGCCGGTTGCGCCTGGGCGATCCTGTCACGCCCCGAAACGGGCGAGGCGAGCCTGATCGGCGACCTCAGCGCCCTTGGTGCCGCCTGGGGCTGGGCGCTGACCGCCTTTGTCGCGCGCCGCCCCGTGATGCGCGCCGAGGGACCCGAGATGCAGCTTTTCTGGATGGTCGTCGTCTCGGCCCCGCTCCTGCTTCTGGTATCCCCGCTCTTTGGCCCGCTCCTGCGCGACCTGCAGCCGGTGCATCTGGCCGTGCTTCTCTTCCAGGCTTCGGTCGTGGTGGCGGGCGGGTTCATCGCCTGGCTCTGGCTGTTGTCGGTCTATCCCGGCCCGACGGTTGCGTCGTTTTCCTTCCTGACCCCGGTCCTTGCCCTGATCCTGGGTGCGATAGTCTTCGACGAAACCGTCGGCCTGCCGATTCTCGGAGCCGCCATTCTGGTTGCGGCCGGAATCGTCCTGATCAACCGCCCGGCCCCCGGTTCGCGCTGACGGAATCGCCCCGGCCCCAGCGACGCCTGGCTGTGGGGATTTCAAGTCCGGCATCCAAGGGGGCCTCGCTGCTTGCAAATCCGGCACTCTTCACAAATCACACGAACTCTGTCCCCAGACCTGTCCACAAGTCGCGGTCGCGGCGGCTGACATGCGCGTGATGTGGCCGAAAAAACGTCAAGCCGAAAATCTGCTTTAGCGCGAAATATTCTCGTTGATTGAACCACCGGATTACGACAGTTTGACAAAGCGGCAGGGGCAACCACAAAATCTAGTGCCGCGACGAACAGGCAGAACGACCCATCAGAAAAGCATCCCGAACGGGTGCGACCCTCTTGCCGGTGAAGATCGGCAGGACGGGAGGGCTGTTGTCCGATCGTCGCGCCAGGGTGCAGCCCCGGGCCATTTTGAACAGGCAATCGGCCGGATTGGCCGCAAAAACGGGAGACCAGGGGCATGAAGATCGAGCGGAAGTTCACCACCGAAGCCACCGGCGCCTATGGCGCGATGGGTTTCGCCATCACCACCTCGGAAATCCGCAACCCGGACGGCAAGGTGGTCTTCCGCAACGAGGCGGTCGAAGTGCCGGAGGGCTGGAGCCAGGTCGCCTCCGATGTCCTCGCCCAGAAGTATTTCCGCAAGGCAGGCGTCCCGGCGGTCCTGAAGCGCGTCAAGGAAAAGGGCGTGCCCGAATTCCTGTGGCGCTCGGTCCCCGATGAAGACGCCCTGTCCCAGCTTCCCGCCGATCAGCGCATCGTGGGCGAAACCTCGGCCAAGCAGGTCTTCGACCGCCTTGCCGGGGCCTGGGCCTATTGGGGCTGGAAGGGCGGCTACTTCAGCACCGAAGCCGACGCCCGCGCCTACTATGACGAGATGCGCTTCATGCTGGCGCGCCAGATGGCCGCCCCGAACTCGCCCCAGTGGTTCAACACCGGCCTTCATTGGGCCTACGGCATCGATGGCCCGTCGCAGGGCCACTTCTACGTCGACCACCAGACCGGCAAGCTGACCAAGTCGGCGTCCGCCTACGAACACCCGCAGCCCCACGCCTGCTTCATCCAGTCGGTCAAGGACGACCTTGTCGGCGACGGCGGCATCATGGACCTCTGGGTGCGCGAGGCGCGGCTTTTCAAGTACGGCTCCGGCACCGGCACCAACTTCTCCTCGCTGCGGGGCGAGGGCGAGAAACTGTCGGGCGGCGGCAAGTCCTCGGGCCTGATGGGCTTCCTCAAGATCGGCGACCGCGCCGCAGGGGCGATCAAGTCCGGCGGCACCACCCGCCGCGCCGCCAAGATGGTCATCATCGACATGGACCACCCCGATGTCGAAGACTTCATCAACTGGAAGGTCATCGAGGAACAGAAGGTCGCCTCCCTCGTTGCCGGCTCCAAGATGCATTCCGCCCGCCTGAACGACATCTTCGCCGCGATCAAGGCCTTCGACGGCAGCATGGACGGCGCGACCGACGCCACGAAGAACCCCGCGCTGAAAGCCGCGATCAAGGCCGCGAAGAAGGCGATGATCCCCGACACCTACACCAACCGCATCCTGCAATACGCGCGGCAGGGCTTCACCTCGATCGAATTCCCGACCTACGACACCGACTGGGACAGCGAGGCCTACATCTCCGTCTCTGGCCAGAACTCAAACAACTCGGTCCGCGTCACCGACGCCTTCCTCGACGCCGTAAAGGAAGACAAACCCTGGGAGCTGATCCGCCGCACCGACGGCCGCGTCGCCAAGACCGTCTCGGCGCGTGAGCTTTGGGACCAGATCGGCCACGCCGCCTGGGCCTGCGCCGACCCCGGCATCCAGTTCCACGACACCGTCAACGCCTGGCACACCTGCCCCGAAGACGGTGCGATCCGGGGGTCGAACCCCTGCTCGGAATACATGTTCCTCGACGACACCGCCTGCAACCTGGCGTCGATGAACCTCCTCACCTTCCAGCACAACGGCAAGTTCGACGCCGAGGCCTATGTCCACGCCTCCCGCCTCTGGACCATCACGCTGGAAATCTCGGTGATGATGGCGCAGTTCCCGTCCAAGGAGATCGCCCAGCTTTCCTACGACTTCCGCACCCTCGGCCTCGGCTACGCCAACATCGGCGGGCTCCTCATGAACATGGGCCTTGGCTACGACAGCGCCGAAGGCCGCGCGCTTTGCGGTGCCCTGACCGCGATCATGACCGGCGTCAGCTACGCGACCAGCGCCGAAATGGCCAAGGAACTGGGGCCCTTTTCCGGGTATGAGCGCAACAAGACCCACATGCTCCGCGTCATCCGCAACCACCGCGCGGCGGCGCATGGGCTGGCCTATGAGGGCCTGAACGTCCCCGCCGTCGCCCTCGACCACGCGAACTGCCCGGACCAAGCCCTTGTCGCCCTTGCGAAATCCGCCTGGGACGAAGCCCTGCGCCTTGGGGAACAGCACGGCTTCCGCAACGCCCAGACCACGGTGATCGCCCCCACCGGCACCATCGGCCTCGTGATGGACTGCGACACCACCGGCATCGAGCCCGACTTCGCCCTGGTCAAGTTCAAGAAACTGGCGGGCGGCGGCTACTTCAAGATCATCAACCAGTCGGTCCCCGCGGCCCTCGAAACCCTCGGCTACTCGACCGCCCAGGCCGCCGAGATCGTCGCCCATGCCGTCGGCCACGGCTCGCTCGGCCAGGCCCCGGCGATCAACCACACCTCGCTCATCGGCCACGGCTTCGGACCCCGCGAGATCGAGAAGGTCGAGGCCGCGTTGCCCTCCGCCTTCGACATCAAGTTCGTCTTCAACCAGTGGACCCTCGGTGCCGACTTCTGCAAGGGCACCCTTGGCATCCCCGAGGACAAGCTGAACGACCCGACCTTCGACCTTCTGCGTCACCTCGGCTTTACCAAGGCCCAGATCGACGCCGCCAATGACCACGTCTGCGGCACGATGACCCTCGAAGGCGCCCCGCACCTGAAGCCCGAGCACTACAGCGTCTTCGACTGCGCCAACCCCTGCGGCAAGACCGGCAAGCGGTTCCTTAGCGTCAACAGCCACATCACCATGATGGCCGCCGCGCAGTCGTTCATCTCGGGCGCGATCTCCAAGACGATCAACATGCCGAACAACGCCACCATCGCCGAAACGCTGGCGGCCTACGAGCTTTCCCACTCGCTCGGCATCAAGGCCAACGCGCTCTATCGTGACGGCTCCAAACTCTCCCAGCCCCTCGCCTCCGCCCTGATCGAGGACGACGAAGAGGCCGAAGAGACGCTGACCAACGGCTCGCTGATGGAGAAAGCCACCGTCATCGCCGAGAAGATCGTCGAGAAGGTGATCATCAAGGAAATCGTCCGCAGCAATCGCGAAAAGCTGCCGGAACGCCGCAAGGGCTATACCCAGAAGGCCATCGTCGGCGGCCACAAGGTGTATCTCCGCACCGGCGAATACGGCGACGGCTCGCTGGGCGAGATCTTCATCGACATGCACAAGGAAGGTGCCGGCTTCCGCGCGATGATGAACAACTTCGCCATCGCGGTTTCGGTCGGGTTGCAATACGGCGTGCCGCTGGAGGAATTCGTCGAGGCCTTCACCTTCACCCGCTTTGAACCGGCGGGCATGGTCCAGGGCAACGAGACGATCAAGAACGCGACCTCGATCCTCGACTACATTTTTCGCGAACTGGCGGTCAGCTACCTTGACCGCACCGACCTCGCCCACGTTGCCCCGAAGGGAGCCTCCTTCGACGACCTCGGCCGGGGCGAGGAAGAGGGCAAGCGCAACATCTCGGAAGTCACCGAGACCGCCGCCTCGAAGTCGCTGGAGGTGCTGAAACAGGTCGCTTCGACCGGCTACATGAGGAAACGCCTGCCGCAGGAATTCACCGTCCTGCAGGGCGGGGTCGGGGCCACGGCGCTGGCCACCGGCACCGATGCGCTTTCGATGCTGATGCCCGAGGCGCGGGTGACCGGATTCTCGGAAACGACCAGCACCTTCGCGATGGGGGCCGTGACCAGCACCGACGCCCGGTCGAAGGCCAAGCTGCAGGGGTATACGGGGGACAGCTGCTCCGAGTGCGGGAATTATACGATGGTGCGGAACGGGTCCTGCCTGAAGTGCAATTCGTGCGGCGCGACGACAGGTTGCAGCTGAACTGAGATTGGGTTGGGGTGTTCCGCGCCAACGGAACACCCCGGCTTTCCGGCGTGTGAGTGGCACAGCGTCGGAGAAGCTTTCTCGCCCTTTGTGGGACGATGGTTCTTAGGACCATGGTTCAGGGAAAGCAGCAATACCGTGCCTGAAACTGTCCACCACTAATCCACGCCTGTGGATTGTGGGGATAACTTGGAAGGCGGGTGATACAAGTGAGCAAAGGTAAATCTGGAGAGGTTACCAGCGCAAAAGCAGCTTCGGCTGCGTCAAAGGTGCTGAGCAATCCGAAATCGAGTGCAGCTGCCAAGACCGCAGCTGCATCGGCACTGACACAGCGTCCAAACAAGAAGTAGTGGCGTAGAAGCTGCCGCTACACGAACGGGCGGGGATCTGCTCCCCGCCCGTTTTGTTGATCGTTCGTTCGAAATGCCTGCTCGATTTCCAACCGTCCGGGATTACGGAACGACCCTTGCCCTCCGGCGTGCGCCTCCGGGCAATCGGTCCGGTCGACTGTCCACTGGACAGTCGCCTGATCGGACCGAAAGGCCCGCCCCACATTGCGAGTATGAGCGCCTCCCTCCCCCCTCCGTGGGGGAGGGATGGGGTTGGGGGCTTCACAGCCAAGAAGTTAACACCACCCTAACGAAAAATGGTAACCCATTGAAATAAAACACACATCATGTTTTGTCCACTGTGGACAGAGTCAGACCGTCCGCAGCAACCGCAGCGCATCATAGATCGCCGCATGGGTGTTCCTTGTCTCGACCGCATCCCCGATCCGGTAGAGCTGGAACCCCTCGACCTCGGGCTGCGGCTCCCCGTCGATCAGCCGCCCGTAGTCGACGGCCCCCCGGTTGCCCGACTGCGGCTTCAGCTGGAAATAGATCTCCGCCAGCGGCTGCGTCCCGGCATTCACCACCACCTGATCCACCAGCACGGTCCGGTCGAGCTTCATGTAATCCGACCCGATCCGCGCGAGAAGCTGGTTCCCCGCCTTCTCCACCGCCAGAAGCCGGTAGGTCACCGTGAAGGTCACGTCCCTGTCCTGCAAGGCCCGCATGTAGGGCACGAGATTCATCCCCATCACTTCCGGAGAAAAGGTCCGGTCGCGGGTCATGATCTCGACCTTCGATCCCGCCTCGGCCATCACCTGCGCCGCCTGCAAGGCCGCATGGTCGCCCGCGTCGTCATAAAGAAGCACGTTGGCCCCCGGCGTCACGTCGCCCGAGATGATGTCCCAGGTCGACACCGCCAATTCGTTGCCTTGGGACAGAAGGTCCATCGCGGGCAGGCCCCCCGTGGCGATGATCACGACATCCGGGTTTTCCGCCAGAACATCGCCCGCCTCGGCCCAGGTGTTGAACCGGAACTCCACCCCTTTCGCCGAACACTGCGCCATCCGCCAGTCGATGATGCCGATCATCTCGGCCCGCCGCTTTTGCTGCGCCGTCAGGCGGATCTGGCCGCCGGGCCGTCCCGCGGCCTCGAACACCACCACCGAATGCCCGCGTTCCGCTGCAACCCGCGCAGCCTCCAGTCCCGCCGGACCTGCGCCGACGACGACCACCTTCTTCCTGACCCCAGCCTTCGCGATGTCATGCGGCTGGGTCTCTTCCCGCCCGGTCGACGGGTTGTGGATGCACAGCGCCATGCCGCCCTGATAGATCCGGTCCAGGCAATAAGTCGCTCCGACGCATGGCCGGATGTCCGCCTCGCGCCCCTCGACGATCTTGCGGACGATGTGCGGGTCGGCCATGTGGGCGCGGGTCATCCCCACCATGTCGACCTGCCCGGTCGCCACGGCGTGCCGCGCGGTCGCCACATCGGGAATACGGGCGGCGTGCAGCGTCGGCATGCCGACCTCGGCCCGGATGCGACCGGCGAAGTCGAGGTGCGGAGCGGATCGCATGCCCTGGATCGGGATCATGTCGGTCATCGCCGGATCGGTGTGGATGCGGCTGCGGTTGACGTTCAGATAGTCGACCATGCCGCTGTCGCGGAACATCTTGCCAAGGGCGATGCCCTCTTCCATGTCGATCCCGCCGGGTTCCATCTCGTCGACCCCGTAGCGCAGCCCGAGGATGATCCTGTCGCCGATCCGCTTTCGGACCGCTGCAACGATCTCCATCGTCAGACGCGCGCGGTTTTCAAGGTTGCCGCCGTAGGGGCCGTCCAGCACGTTGGTCAGGGGAGACATGAACTGGTCGAGGAGATGGCCGTGGCACAGGAACTCGATCCCGTCGACGCCTGATGCCTTCATCCGCTCGGCGGCGTCCGCGTAGTCCCGGATGATGCGGGCGACGTCCCAATCTTCGGCCGGCTTCGGGGTGGCCCGGTGCGCGGGTTCGCGTTCGTGGGTCGCGGACACGACCGGCAGCCAGTCGCCCTTATCCCAGCGGGTGCGGCGGCCAAGATGCGACAGCTGGATCATCACGCCGGCACCCGCGTCATGACAGTCATCGACGAGCCGCTTCATCCACGGCACGATCTCGTCCTTCCAGACCAGAAGGTTGGAAAACACCGGCGGGCTGTCCCGGCTGACGGATGCCGAACCGGCGGTCATCACCATCGCTACCCCGGCCTTCGCCCGCTCAAGATGATACAGCCGGTAGCGGTCCTTTGGCATTCCGTCGTCGCCATAGGCCGGCTCGTGGCTGGTGGTCATGATCCGGTTGCGCAGGGTCAGGTGCTTCAGCTGGAACGGCTGGAGAAGGGGATCGTTCGACATGGAAACCGGCCTTGTGGGTGAAGATTGAATCGCCTCTGGCGGCGAGTATTGCAAAACTTGACACATGTGTCGAGTTTGTTCTGCTCCCCTTGTGCCGGGTGATCCCGGGTGATTAGGTCGGTCGCATGAACACGGAAAAGTCAGAACGCGGCTGGCGCGGGACGCCGGAAGTTTGGCTGGACGCGGCTTACGCGCTTCTGGTCGAAGGCGGGGTCGATGCGGTCAAGGTCATGCCGCTTGCCGAACGGCTGGGACTGTCTCGCACGTCGTTCTACTGGCATTTCCCGGACCGCGAGGCGCTGCTTGCGGGGTTGGTGGACCGCTGGAGATCGCAGAACACGGCGAACCTCGTCGCGCGCTGCGAGGCCCCGGCCGCGACCATCACCGAAGCGATGCTGAACCTGTTCGATTGCTGGTATGACAGCGATCTCTTCGACAGCCGGCTGGAGTTTGCCATGCGGACCTGGTCGCTTACCGACCCCGCCGTCGCAGCGGCGATGAGCGAGGCCGATGCGCAACGCGTTGCCGCGATTGCCGGGCTGTTCCTGCGGTTCGGCTACAGTGGCGCCGAAGCGGACACCCGGGCACGCACGCTTTATCTTACCCAGGTCGGCTATATCGCGCTGCGGTCGGACGAGAGCCTGGAGGTGCGGATGGCGCGCAACCCGGCCTATGTGCTGACCTTCTGCGGCGTGGCACCCAGCGAGGCCGAAGTCGCGGCCTTCCAGTCGCGACACAGGGCAGGGCGGGGGGCCGGATAGCGACGGCTATTCCGCCGCGTGCGGCGTCTGTCCGCGCCGGGCCAGGGCTGCCTCCAGCACCGAAATCCGGTTCTGCAGCACCGCCACATCGACCTGATTGCGCGCAAGGTTGTCAGCCAGCACCAGCGGGTCGGGGGCCACGGGTTCCGCTTCCTTCTTGCCGATGAACCGGCCCAGAATCCACGACAAGAACCGCGACAGGTCGTCCATCGCCAGATACATCGACGGCACCACGACCAGGCTCAGCACGGTCGAAACGATGATCCCGCCGATCACCGCGATGGCCATCGGCGCGCGGAAAGCGCCGCCTTCGCCCACCCCGAGTGCCGATGGCAGCATGCCCGCGGACATCGCGATCGAGGTCATGACGATCGGCTGGGCGCGTTTGTGACCGGCCTCGATCACCGCAGCGGCCCGTTTCATGCCGCGCGCGCGCATTTCGATGGCAAAGTCGATCAAAAGGATCGCGTTCTTCGCCACGATCCCCATCAGCATCAGGATGCCGATCAGGACCGGCATGGAAAGAGGGTTCTGGGTGACGATCAGCGCGGTGGCCACGCCACCGACCGACAGAAGCAGCGAGAAGATGATGGTGACCGGCTGCAGGAGGGAATGGAAGAGAAGGATCAGCACGAACATCATCAAAAGCACGCCCAGCACCATGGCGCCGACGAAGCTGCCAAGAAGTTCGGCCTGGATCTCGGCGTCGCCCGAAGGCGTGACTTTCACAGTGGAGGGCAGCCCAAGCGTCGGAAGGATCTGCAGGAAACGGGCCGTGGCCTGGTCGAGGACGTAGCCCGGCGCGATGTCCGCACCCAGGGTCGCGACGCGCTGGCGGTTCAGTCGCTTGACGACCGACGGACCCTCGGCCACTTCGACCGTGGCCACGGCGGACAAGGGCACCGGGCCGACCGAGGTCATGACCTTCAGGGCCGAAATGCGCGCAAGGCTGTCGCGCGAGGCTTCGTCGAGCTGAACCCGGATCGGGACAAGGCGGTTGTCGATGGACAGCTTGCCCAGGGCCGCCGACACGTCGCCAATCGTCGCCACGCGCACGATCGAGGCAATCTGCTGGACCGTCACGCCCAGACGCGCGGCCTCGTCGCCCTTGGGGGTGATCTGGATTTCCGGTCGGGGCAGGGCGGCTTCGGTCGACGGGCTGAGGAACATCGGCTCGACCCGAAGCGCCTCCTCGATCTTGCGGACAGCTTCGTCGAGATCATCCTCGTCAATCGACAGGATGTCGTAGGCAAAGGGTCGCGAGCCCCCGCCCGGGCCGCCGATCTTGAAGGCGCGCACGTCCGGGACGGATTTCAGGGCCTCGAAGACTTCGGCCTCGATCTCGACCTGCGGGCGGAGGCGGCCTTCGGACGGGATCTCGGGGATCAGCCCGCCGACCAGCGGCAGGGCACGGCCAAGATCGATCAGCTTGCGCTCCAGCCCGTTGTCCAGCCGGTCAAGGATGATGGTGAAGGTGGCCCGCCGGATGTCGCGGTCGCCCAGCGGCGTGGACCCGCCGATCACCAGCACCGACTTGACGCCGTCGATGTCCTTGACCATGTCGCGCATGGCGTCCGTCGTGGCCGCGGTGTCGTCGAGAGTGGAGCCTGGCGGCAGTTCGACCGACGCGACGACGCGGCTTTCATCCTCGGGCGGGAACAGGCTACCCGGAACTTGCAGCATCGCGATGACCGAGAAGATCACCACGACCACCGCGACGACTACTGTGATGTAGTAGGTCGGCAGCGCCAGCCAGGGCCAGCGCCTCGAGCGGTAGACCCGGGTGGTCGACCGCACGACCCAGAGATAGCCCCGCATGAACAGCCCGTCGGCGCGGCCATCGTCATGGCCCACCGCGTCCTTCGACCGCATGAAGTAGGCTGCCATCATCGGCGTGATCAGCCGCGCGACCAGCAGCGAGAAAAGAACGGCAATGGCCACGGTCAGGCCGAACTGGCGGAAATACTGGCCGGGAATGCCGGGCATGAAGCTGACCGGCACGAAGACCGCGACAATGGTGAAGGTGGTGGCGATGACCGCAAGGCCGATCTCGTCCGCCGCCTCGATTGCCGCGCGGTAGGGCGTCTTGCCCATGCGGATGTGGCGGGCGATGTTCTCGATCTCGACGATGGCGTCATCGACAAGGATGCCGGTCGCCAGCGTCAGGGCCAGGAAGCTGACCAGGTTCAGCGAAAAGCCAAGGAGGTCCATCAACAGGAAGGTGGGGACCGCCGACAAGGGAAGGGCGACCGCCGAGATCAGCGTCGCGCGCCAGTTGCGCAGGAAGGCGAGGACCACGAGAACGGCAAGGATCGCCCCCTCCAGCAAGGTCGCGATCGCGGATTCGTAGTTGCCATAGGTGTAGAAGACCGCGTCGTCGACCATGGTGATCGCGATATTCGGATGCTGGGCGCGCAGGTCGGCGACCACCGAATTGGTGACTTCCGCGACCGACACTTCGGACGCGCCTTTCGACCGGAACACCAGGAAACTCACCCCCGCTTCGCCATCGATGCGCGAGAAGCTTTTCAGTTCCTCGTAGCTGTCGATGACCTGGCCAAGGTCGGACAGTTTGACGAACCGGCCCGACGGCAAGGCGATGGTGGTGTTGGCCAGGCTTTCCACCGTGCCCTGGTCGCCCAGCGTGCGGATCACCTGTTCGCTGTCGCCGAGACTCAGTTTTCCCGAGCCGAGGTTCGCATTGGTCGCGGCGATCTGGGCGCTGATGGCCTGCGCGGTCACGCCGTAGCCGTCCAGCCGCACCGGGTCGAGTTCGACGCGGATTTCCCGGTCCGCCCCGCCGACGCGCGTGACGCGGCCGATGCCGGGCTTGCCCTGCAGGGCGCGGGTGACGGTGTCGTCGACGAACCAGCTGATCTCCTCCATGGTGAGGTCGGGTGCCGAGACCGAGAAGGTCATGATCGCCTGACCCTCGACGTCGATCCGGCTGACGATGGGCGCATCGATCCCGCCTGGGAGGTCGCCCCGGATCTGGTCGACCGCGTCCTTCACGTCCTGCACCGCCTTGTCTGTCGGCACGTCCATGCGGAACTCGACCGCCGTGGTCGAGACACCGTCGGTGACCGTGGAGGTCACGCGCTTGGCCCCGGTCAGGCCCGCGACGGCGTCCTCGATTTCCTTGGTGACCTGGCTTTCCATCTCGGACGGGGCCGCGCCGGATTGCACGACGGTAACCGCGACCAGCGGCACGTCGATGTTTGGAAACCGGGTGATCGGCAAGGTTTGAAAGCTTTGCCAGCCCAGCACCATCAGAAGAAAGAACGCCAGCAGCGGCGCTACGGGATTGCGGATCGACCAGGCCGAGAAGTTCATCGCCGCGCCTTTCAGTTCATGCTGCCGGTGACGGGAACCGGGAGGATCCGGTCGCCCGCACGAACGAAGGCCCCTGCCTTCAGGACGACCAGATCGCCCTGTGCCAGCCCATCGGTGATTTCGACCATGCCGCCGTCGCGGATGCCTGTGGTCACGACAACGCGCTCGGCGACGCCATCGGTCACGCGCATGACTGTGCTGCCCTCGGGGCTGGACCCGATCGCCGTGACCGGCACTGCCAAGGCTTCGCGCTCGGCCACAAGAATCTCGGCTTCGACGAACATGCCAGAGCGCAGATCGCCCGCCTGATTGACGGTGATCCGCGCACGGCCCAACCGGGAGACGGGGTCGATGGACGGTTCGATCAGCCGCACCGTGCCGTTCAGCGCGCCCGTCATGCCGACCGAACGCAGCCGTGCCTTCTGGCCGGGTGCCAGGCGCAGGACATCGGTCTCGGACACATCGGCCCGCAGTTCAAGGGCCGCGTCGCGGGTAATGACGAACATCGGCTCTCCCGCCGCCGTCGCAATCGCGCCGATCCTGGCGTTTCGGGCCACGATCCGCCCTGCGACCGGGGCCTTCACCTCGGTGCGGTCCAGCATCAGGTCAACGTTTTGCAGACGCGCTTCTGCCAGCGCCAGTTGCGCCCGGGCCGATTCAAGCCCCTGGGTCGCCACGGAAACCCGGGCGTAGGCTGCTGTCGCATTGGCATTTGCCGTGTCCAAGGTCGCCTGCGGGGCGGTGCCGCTTTCACGCAACTTCGTGGTCCGTTCGACCACGCGCGCGGCTTCGGATGCGGCGGCTTCGGCTTCAACCAGTTGCGCCTGACCCTGGGCGATCAACGCCCGCGCCGCCGCCAGCGATGCGACCGCCTCGGTCCGTTGCAACTCCAGCGAGGTCTTGGACAGGACCGCCAGCACCTGACCCTCGGTGACCATGTCACCCACGTCGGCCAGAAGCTGATCCAGCGGCTGACCTTCGACGAGCGGCGCGACCTGGACTTCCTCGATGGCCGCAACCAGCCCCGAGGCGAAGATCCGCTCCGACAGGGTGCGAGTCTCGACCTCGGCCACGGTGATCGACGGCAGGGCTGGTGCTGCAGCTTCTGCGGCGGCAGCATCCGCGGCGGCAGCTTCTTGTGCCAGCGCGGGCAGGGTCGCGCCGGAAAGGGCGAGAGCGACGGACAGGATCAGGATCGGGCGCATTGCGGTCTCAGCCTTCTGCTTTGTCGTTGGAGATGTCAGTCAGGATGCGGTCGATGACGGCGACAACCTGGGTCGCCAGGGCAGGGCTTGCCGGGCCGCACTGGGCAGTGCGGATGGCCATGGCCTTCACCAGGAGGACGAGCATCTGGCACTGGCCGGCATAGCGCTGCTCGGCCTCTTCGACACTGCGGCGGGTCGCCTGCGCGAAGATCGTTGCCAGAAGCCGAACTATCGTGGACTCCATCTGCCGGGAGACCTCGCCGATCTCCGGCTTGCGGATCGAGGCGGCGGTGATCTCGGCCCAGAGCTGGCCGTCCTTCAGTGCCTCGTCCGAGAAGTGGTTCAGGATGCGGTCGCGCAGGAAAACCATCGGGCGGTCCGAAGTCTGGATCTCGGCGAACTCGCCCTGAATCTCGGCCAGATCATAGCCGCACATCGCCTGCACGATGGCAGCCTTGGACGGAAAATAGCGATAGAAGTTGCCCACGCTCATGCCCGCAGCGCGCGCAAGGTCCTGCATCGACGCACCGTCAAAGCCCTTTTCGGCAAAGGCCTGCCGGATCGAAGCAAGGATCTCGTGGCTCCGCTCTTCGGAGGCGGGGACGGCGGCAGGGGCCATGAAAGACTCGGTTGGGAATGAACGTTCATTCACTCAGATAGATGACTTCCGCAAAACGTCAAGAACAAACTGACCGCCGGGCGCGGGGAGCTTGGCTTTTCGCGCAAGTTAGCCCAAATGGGCGGCAGACAAGAGGGCAGGCAGCATGGCCACGGGCTTCGGCTTCACAATCGCGGCAACAGATGGCGCAGCGCGGACCGGGGTGATCTCCACCCCCAGAGGGGCGATCCGGACGCCTGCCTTCATGCCGGTCGGCACGGCCGCCACGGTCAAGGCGATGCTGCCCGAAAGCGTGGCGGCGACCGGGGCCGACATCCTTCTGGGCAATACCTACCACCTGATGCTGCGCCCCGGGGCTGAACGGGTGGCGGCGCTCGGGGGCCTGCACCGCTTCATGAACTGGTCGAAACCGATCCTGACCGACAGCGGCGGCTTTCAGGTCATGTCCCTGGGGGCCTTGCGCAAGCTGACCGAGGAAGGCGTCCGGTTTTCCTCGCACATCGACGGTTCCAGGCACATGCTGACCCCGGAACGCAGCATGGAAATCCAGCGGCTTCTGGGCAGCGACATCGTGATGTGCTTCGACGAATGTCCGGCGCTTCCCGCGACCGAGGATGAGGTCGCCAAGTCGATGCGCCTGTCAATGCGCTGGGCACAAAGGTCGCGTGATGCCTTTGGCGACCGGCCCGGCCAGGCGCTGTTCGGGATCATGCAGGGCGGCGTGACTCGGGAATTGCGGGAGGAGTCGGCGGAGGCGCTGAAGGCGATCGGCTTTGACGGCTATGCGGTCGGCGGGCTTGCGGTGGGCGAGGGGCAGGAGGCGATGTTCTCGGTCCTCGACTATGCGCCGGGGTTCCTGCCCGAAGACAAGCCGCGCTACCTGATGGGCGTGGGCAAGCCCGACGACATTGTCGGCGCGGTCGAACGCGGCATCGACATGATGGACTGCGTGCTGCCCTCACGCTCCGGTCGCACGGGGCAGGCCTGGACCCCGCGCGGCCAGGTGAACCTTCGCAACGCCCGCCACAAGGACGACCCGCGCCCGCTGGACGAAACCTGCACCTGCCCGGCCTGCCGCAGCTACTCCCGCGCCTATCTGCACCATGTGGTGAAGGCCGACGAGATCATCGGCTCGATGCTTTTGACCTGGCACAACCTGCACTATTATCAGGTGCTGATGCAGGGGTTGCGGGAGGCCATTGCGGCGGGGGGGCTCAAGGGCTTTGTGGCCGGCTTCCACGCAAAGCGGGCCGAGGGGGATGTGGAGCCGGTCTGACAAAGGCGCTCCTTTCCCACCTTGCACCCGTTCACGCCAAGGTTCATTCTGCCGAACCAAAGCAGAACTTGAATCTCTGCAAAGGGACCACAAGTTAACAGAACTGAAGGCGGAGCGGACAGGGTTGCCGATGGTCGGGGCCCCGCCCAGCTGCCGCGAACGAAGGTAGACACATGAGCACCCAAAGCTATCCCGTCCTGCCCCTGCGCGACATCGTGGTGTTTCCCCACATGATCGTGCCGCTCTTCGTCGGGCGCGAGAAATCGGTTCGCGCGCTGGAAGAGGTGATGCAGGACGACAAACAGATCCTGCTGTCCTCGCAGAAGGACCCGACGGCGGATGATCCGCAGGCCGACGGTATCTTCCGCGTCGGCGTGCTGGCAAATGTCCTGCAGCTTCTGAAGCTGCCCGATGGCACCGTGAAGGTGCTGGTCGAAGGCAAGTCGCGGGTCAGGATCACCGGGTTCATCGAAAATCCTGCCTACTTCGAGGCAGTCGCAGAGCTTCTGCCCGAAACCGACGGCGACGCCACCTCGGTCGAGGCGCTGGTGCGCGCGGTGGGCGAAGAGTTCGAGCGGTACACCAAGGTCAAGAAGAACATCCCCGAAGAGGCGCTTGCCGCCGTTTCCGACACCCGCGAACCCGCGCGGCTGGCCGACCTTGTCGCGGGCCATCTGGGCGTGGACGTGGCCCAGAAGCAGGCGATCCTTGAAACCCTCGACGTCGCCGAGCGGCTGGAGAAGGTCTACGGCCACATGCAGGGCGAACTGTCGGTCCTGCAGGTCGAAAAGAAGATCAAGTCCCGCGTGAAGACGCAGATGGAGAAGACCCAGCGCGAATACTATCTGAACGAGCAGATGAAGGCCATTCAGAAGGAACTCGGCGACGGCGAGGACGGCACCAACGAAGTTGCCGAACTGGAAGAGCGCATCCGCAAGACCGACCTGTCCAAGGAAGCCCGCGAAAAGGCGGATGCCGAGCTGAAGAAGCTGAAGTCGATGTCGCCGATGTCGGCCGAAGCGACCGTCGTGCGCAACTATCTTGACTGGCTTCTGGGCGTGCCGTGGGGCGTGAAGTCCCGCGTCAAGAAGGACCTCGTTGCGGCGCAGAAGGTGCTGGATACCGATCACTTCGGCCTCGACAAGGTCAAGGAGCGGATCGTCGAGTATCTGGCGGTGCAGGCGCGGTCGACCAAGCTGAAGGGGCCGATCCTGTGCCTCGTGGGCCCTCCGGGTGTCGGCAAGACCTCTCTCGGGCGGTCGGTCGCCAAGGCGACAGGACGCGAGTTCATCCGCATTTCGCTGGGCGGGGTGCGGGACGAATCCGAGATTCGCGGCCACCGGCGGACCTATATCGGCTCGATGCCCGGCAAGATCATCCAGTCGCTGAAAAAGGCCAAGACCACCAATCCGTTGATCCTGTTGGATGAAATCGACAAGATGGGCCAGGACTTCCGGGGTGACCCGGCGTCCGCGCTGTTGGAGGTGCTGGACCCCGAACAGAACAACACCTTCATCGACCACTATCTTGAGGTCGAATACGATCTGTCGAACGTGATGTTCATCACCACGGCGAACTCCTACAACATGCCGGGCCCCCTGATGGACCGGATGGAGATCATCCCGCTCGCGGGCTACACCGAGGATGAAAAGCGCGAGATCGCCAAGCAGCATCTTCTGGAAAAGCAGATCGCGGCCAACGGGTTGAAGAAGGGCGAGTTCTCGGTTTCGGACGACGCGCTGAACCACATCATCCGCTACTATACCCGTGAAGCGGGCGTGCGGAACCTCGAACGCGAGATCGCCAAACTGGCCCGCAAGGCCGTGACCGACATCCTGAAGGGCAAGACCAAGCGCGTTGATGTCGATCCGGCCAAGGTTGAGGAATACCTGGGGGTCCAGCGGCACCGCTATGGTCTGGCCGAAAAGGACGATCAGGTCGGCGTCGTCACCGGGCTGGCCTGGACCAGCGTCGGCGGCGATCTTCTGCAGATCGAAGCCCTTCGCCTGCCCGGCAAGGGCCGGATGAAGACCACGGGCAAGCTGGGCGACGTGATGAAGGAATCCATCGACGCGGCGGCCAGCTATGTCCGTTCGATCAGTCCGCAGATCGGGGTGAAGCCGCCGAAGTTCGAGACGATGGACATCCACGTCCACGTCCCCGATGGTGCCACGCCCAAGGACGGGCCTTCGGCGGGCCTTGCGATGGTGACCTCCATCGTGTCGGTCCTGACCGGCATCCCGGTCCGCAAGGACATCGCAATGACCGGCGAGGTTTCTTTGCGCGGCAATGCGATGCCGATCGGGGGTTTGAAGGAAAAGCTGCTGGCGGCGCTGCGCGGCGGGATCAAGACCGTCTTCATCCCGGAGGAAAACGCCAAGGATCTGGCGGAGATTCCGGAAAACGTGAAGACTGGCCTGACGATCATCCCGGTGACCCATGTGCGCGAGGTGCTGGCGCAGGCTCTGGTGCGCCAGCCCGAGCCGGTGGAATGGGACGAGGCGGCGGAAGAGGCGGCGGCGGCCAAGGCGGCGGCAGTCGTGCCGCCCACTCCGACCGCCCACTGATCCTGCCTAGATGACTGGAAAAGGCGCGCCCGGACCGGGCGCGCC
>JAZKHX010000010.1:61111-99090 GCA_040385165.1 Pseudomonadota bacterium
GCATTTCGGGGAGCTTCCTCGCTTCCCAGAGGAGGCGCGCCTTTTCGCTGGACCGCAGGGAATTGGCTGGCCCTGCCACCAAAGCCGCCCTATCGTCTGGGGCCTACCGAACGAGAAGGACCGACAGCCGCCATGGCACCGCGCACGCCCAAAGACCCCGGCAAGGATTCTGCCGCGAAGCCCGTAAGAACCATGAAGGCTGAAGCGCCGGCTGCCAGGGAGAAGCCCGCCGTCGCCAAGCCTGCGCTGAAAGTTGTCGAACCGGCAGCGGCAGTCGAGCCGAAGGTGGCGCTGAAGCTCAAGGATCTGGTTGACAGCGTGGCTGCGGCCACCGGGGCCAGGAAGCCCGAGGTCAAGAAGGCGGTCGAGGCCACGCTTCACGCCCTGGGCGAGGCTCTGGCCGCCGGCAAGTCGCTTGCGGTGCCGCCCTTGGGCAAGCTGCGCGTGGTCAAGAACAAGGGTCCGGCGCTGACCCTGAAGCTGCGGCTTGCGGACGGGGCGAAGGCCGCCGGATTGGCCCTTGCGGATGACGGCGAGGATAGCTAGAACGCCCGCAACGAACAGGTTCCGGGCGATTAGCTCAGCGGTAGAGCGCTTCGTTCACATCGAAGATGTCAGCGGTTCAAATCCGTTATCGCCCACCATGACCCCAAAGGCGCGCCCCACCCGGCGCGCCTTTTGCGTCAGCCCGGGGCTTGCCACGCGGCACCCTGCGGGTTAGGCACGGGGCTGGGGCGGTTAGCTCAGTTGGTAGAGCGTCTCGTTTACACCGAGAATGTCGGGGGTTCGAGTCCCTCACCGCCCACCATCCCCGCAAAAGGTCGTTACCGCGACGGACTTTCCTGGCCGCAGCGTTACATATGGGGGAATGGCCCGAACGGTGCGGCAGATGCCTGCAGCGACGCGGGCGATTGCGAAGGAGAAGGCGATGTCAGCAGGTCCGGGTGCGAATGAGGCGGCGAACCCGGCCGATGAAATGGCGCGCATCCTGGCCCGGGCGCGCCGCCCGCGTCGGCGTTGGCTTTGGGTCACGCTTGGCCTTCTGGTGCTTGCGGGGCTGGGAGCCTTTGTCTGGTTCGCGGTCGCCCGGCCTTCGGGCGACCTGCGCTATGAAACGACCGCAGTCACCCGTGGCGAGGTCATCGTCACCGTCACCGCGACCGGCTCGGTTCAGCCGACCACCCAGGTCGATGTCTCGTCCGAACTTTCCGGTGCCCTGGCCGAGGTCAGTGTCGATTTCAACGACAAGGTCGAGGTCGGCCAGGTGCTTGCGCGCCTTGACGACACCAACCTGTCCGACCTCGTCCTGACCGCCCGCGCCCAGTTGCAGGCCGCCGAGGCCAGCCTGAAACAGGCCGAAGCCGCCGCGCGTGAAGCCGCCGCGATCCACGAATCGCAGGTCGAATTGGACAAGCGCGGCCAAAGCACGCGGCTGAAGATGATCGGAACGGAAGTGGCCCGCGACCGTGCCCTGGCCGTGGTTGACGGGGCGGTCGCAGAGGTGGCGCTTGCCAGGGCCAGACTGTCGGAAGCCGAAACCGAACTGAAGAAATCCGTGATCCGCTCGCCGATTTCGGGCGTCGTGCTGAACCGCACCGCCGAGCCTGGCCAGATCGTCGCGGCCTCGCTCAACGCCCCGGTGCTGTTCACGCTGGCCGAGGACCTGGCGCGGATGGAATTGCGCGTCGACGTCGACGAGGCCGACATCGGTCGCGTCGCAGTCGGCAACGCGGCACAGTTCACCGTCGACGCCTTCCCGGGCCGCAGCTTTCCCGCAACGATCACCACGGTCCGCTATGCGCCCGAGACGACCGACGGCGTCGTCACCTACAAGGCGATCCTTTCGGTCGACAACAGCGAAGGCCTTCTCCGCCCCGGCATGACGGCCACGGCGACGATCGCCGTGACCGTGCAGGCAGATACCCTGCGCGTCCCGAACGCCGCCTTGCGATACGCGCCGCCGCAAGCGGCCGAAAGCGATGGCGGGTCCGGCGGTCGCGGCCTTATCGGCATGATCATGCCCCATCAATCCTCGTCCCCAGCCCTCACGCGGGGGCCCTCGGAGGATCAGTCAGTCTGGGTGTTGCGCAATGGCGTGCCGACCGCCATCCCCGTGCAACCCGGCGATACCGACGGCAAGCTGACCGCCATCACCGCCGAAGGCCTTGCCGAAGGGGACCTCGTGATCATCGACCAGACGACGGACGGCTGACATGATCGCTCCGCCGCTGATCGAGCTTGCCGACGTCTCCCGCATCTACGGCATGGGAGAAACCGAAGTCCGCGCGCTGGACCATGCCGATCTGACCATCCGGCGGGGAGAGTTCGTTGCGATCATGGGGCCTTCCGGATCGGGAAAATCGACCGCGATGAACATGATTGGCCTTCTCGACCGGCCCTCGTCAGGGCGTTACCTTTTCAACGGGGTGGAGGTGCAGGACCTTGACCGCGACAGCCGCGCCTTGCTGCGGCGGCATTTCCTTGGATTTGTCTTTCAGGGTTTCAACCTGCTTCCCCGGACCTCGGCGCTGGAAAACGTCGAACTGCCGCTGATCTACAAGGGCGTCGCGCGGGCCGAGCGGATCGCGCGGGCCCGGGCAGCCCTGCACAAGGTCGGCCTCGACGGGCGCGAAGATCACGATTCCTCGCAGCTGTCTGGTGGCCAGCAGCAGCGCGTCGCCATCGCCCGAGCCCTGGTGGGCGAGCCGATGGTGATCCTCGCAGACGAACCCACCGGTAATCTCGACAGCCACCGTAGCCACGAGATCATGAAACTTCTGCAAGAGCTGAACCGCACCGATGGCATCACCATCGTCATGGTCACCCACGAGGATGAAATCGCCGCCTATGCCGGCCGGCTGGTCAACTTTGCAGACGGAAAGATCACCCGTGACGAACCTGTGCCGGAAAGGCCGCCGGAACGGTCTGCGGAACGGACATTGCAAGGGACCGGAGCATGATCTGGGAAACCGTCCGCCTCGCGCTCCTGGCACTTCGCCGCAACAAGCTGCGGTCCGCGTTGACCATGCTTGGCATCGTCATCGGCGTGGCCGCCGTCATTGCCATGGTCACGGTGGGGCAGGGGTCGTCGCGGTCGGTCACGGCCAGCGTCGAAAGCCTTGGCACCAATGTCCTGTCCCTGCGCCCGGGCACGCGCGGCTTTGGTCCCTCCGGATCGCAACCCGCCCGGCCTTTCAACCTGCGCGATGCCGAGGCGCTGGCCGATCTTTCCGTCATCGCCCGCGTCTCTCCGAGCCTTTCCTCGGGGCAGACCGTGGTTGCGGGCGGCGAAAATCTTAGCACCAGCATCACCGGCGCGACCTCTGGCTATCTTGAAGTCGGCGGCTGGACCGTCCTGCGCGGGCGCGGCTTCAACTCGGCCGAGGACCGCTCGGGCGCTGCGGTCTGCATCATCGGCGACTCCATCCGGCAGTCGTTGTTCCGCACCACCGATCCGGTCGGCCAGCGGATACGCGTGGGCGCCATCACCTGCGAGGTCATCGGCCTGCTGCAGGCCAAGGGGGCCGGGACCTTCGGCCAGGATCAGGATGACGTGATCCTCATGCCGATCCGGACCGTGCAGCGGCGACTGGTCGGAAGCGATGACGTCAACTCGATCTCGCTTGCATTGCTTCCCGACGTCTCGGCCACGCGCGGCGCGCGCGAGATCGAGGCCCTTATGCTTGACCGGCGGCGGATCACGGCGGGAGAGGAGAATGATTTCAACATCATGGATCGCGCCCAGATCGCTCAGGTCCTGACCGGCATCAACTCGGTCCTGACCGGCATGCTGTCCTCGGTCGCGGCCGTCAGCCTTCTGGTCGGCGGGATCGGCATCATGAACATCATGCTGGTTTCGGTCACCGAACGCACCCGCGAGATCGGCATCCGCCTGGCCATCGGTGCCGAGAGCCGCCAGGTCCTGACCCAGTTCCTGGTCGAAGCGGTGGTGCTGTCGCTGGTCGGCGGGATCATCGGTGTGATCGTCGGCCTGGCGCTGGCCTTCGGGGCATCGATCTTCATGGCCATCCCCTTTGCACCGCAGGTCTATGTCGTGATCCTCGCCTTCGGCTTTTCCGCGCTGATCGGGGTGATCTTCGGCTATTTCCCCGCCCGCAAGGCCGCCCGGCTGGACCCCATCGACGCCCTGCGTCACGAGTGAACGCGCTGCCACCCCGCACGGCCGGGCCTTGATCCGGATCAACGGAAGGTGGGCGCCGGTCTGCTAAATGCTGGGCAAAGGGAACCGCCCATGCCCGCTCCAAATGACAGCGTCTTCCGCGCGACTGGCCTGACCAAGGTCTATCGCAACGGTGCGCTGGAAGTGCAGGCGCTGCGCGGCATCGACTTTCACGCGCGCAGGGGCGAATTCATCGTCATTCTCGGACCGTCCGGATCGGGCAAGTCGACGTTCCTGAACATCGTCGGCGGGCTCGACCGGGCCAGCGGCGGCGAAGTCTGGTTCGAGGACCACCAGCTGACCGGCCTGAACGAGGCGCAACTCACCCAGTATCGGCGCGACCATGTCGGCTTTGTCTTCCAGTTCTACAATCTCGTGCCCAGCCTTACCGCGCGCGAGAACGTCCAGCTGGTCACCGAAATCGCCCGCCACCCGATGCAGGCCGATCACGCGCTGGCTCTGGTCGGCCTGTCGGACCGGGCGAACCATTTCCCCGCGCAGCTTTCGGGCGGTGAACAGCAGCGCGTCGCCATCGCCCGCGCCATCGCCAAGAATCCCGAAGTCCTTTTGTGCGACGAGCCGACCGGCGCCCTGGACAGCGCGACCGGCATCAAGGTGCTGGAGGCCCTGACCGAGGTCAATCGCACCGTGGGGGCCACCACCCTGGTCATCACCCACAACGCGGCGATCCGCGACATCGCCGACCGGGTGATCCGCTTTGCCGATGGCCGGATCGTCGAGGAAAGCGGCAACGCCGCCAAAAGGCAGCCTTCGGAGGTCGCATGGTGATCCCGCCCCTCCGCCGCAAGGTCCTGCGCGACCTCCGGCGTCTTTGGGCGCAGGTGCTGGCCATTGCGCTGGTGCTGGCCGCTGGGGTCGCGACCCTGATCCTTGGCAACGGGGCCTACGCGTCCCTGAACGAGACGCGCGCCAGATACTACGAAGACAACCGCTTTGCCGACATCTTCGCTGACGTGACCCGGGCACCTCGCGCGCTTCTGGCCGAAATCGAGGCGATCGACGGTGTCCTTGACGCCGAGGCGCGGATCGTCAAGCTCGGGCTTCTTGATCTGCCGGGGACGGTGGAACCGGCTTCGGTCCTTTTCGTCTCGCTCCCCGGTGGCGACGGGGCCGGGCTGAACCGGCTCTACTTGCGACAGGGTCGGCTGCCGGACCCGCAATCCGCGCAGGAAATCGTCGTGTCCGAGGGGTTCGCGACCGCGCTCCGCCTTGGCCCCGGAGACCGGCTGCCGGTTCTCATGAATGGCCAGCGGCGCGACCTCAAGATCACCGGTGTCGCTCTTTCTCCCGAATTCATCTACGCCCTCGGCCCCGGTCAGATCATGCCCGATCCGCGCCGCTTTGGCGTGGTCTGGGCGACGCGCGCCAGTCTTGAGGCCGCTTTCGACCTGGATGGCGCATTCTCGAACGTCGTGCTGAAGCTGGCCCCGGGCACCAATCCGGACCGGGTGATCGAAACGCTGGACCGGCTGGCCGCCCGCTACGGCGGTACCGGAGCTTCGGGCCGCAAGGACCAGATTTCACATGCCTTTCTCGATGCCGAACTGAAGCAGCTTTCGGCAATGGTGAAAGTCCTGCCGCCGATCTTCCTGGCTGTGGCGGCCATGCTGGTCAACATGACGCTGTCGCGGCTGATCGCCCTTGAGCGCGAACAGATCGGGCTTCTGAAAGCCATCGGCTACTCTGCCCGCGCCGTGGCCCAGCACTATGTCGAATTTGTCCTTCTGATCGCCGTTGCGGGCATCCTGATCGGCTTCGCCGCCGGGGCCTGGCTTGGGGCGGGACTGGCGCAGATGTATGCCCGGTTCTTCTCGTTTCCCTATCTCGTCTTCACCCGCGACCCGCAGCTTTACGGAGTTGCGGCCCTGATCACCCTTGCGGCGGCCGTCGGTGGCGCGCTCTACGCCGTCCGCTCTGTCCTCCGCCTGCCGCCCGCCGTTGCCATGGCCCCGCCGGCCCCCGCGGCCTATCGCAGGAGGATGGGCGGGCTTCGCCGCCTGCTGCGTCTGCGCCAGACCGGGGTGATGGTCGCCCGCCACCTGATGCGCTGGCCGTTCCGCACGGCCTCCTCCACTCTGGGCGTTGCCATGTCGGTGGCGATCCTTGTCGCCTCGCTCTGGACCTTCGGTTCGATCAACCGGATGATCGAAATCACCTTCTTCCGAACGGAACGCCACGACGCCCAGATCTTCTTCGGAGCCCCGGCCCCCCTCGCGGCCATATTCGCCGCAGCCCACCTGCCCGGAGTGATGATGGTCGAACCCTTCCGGCAGGTTTCCGTCAGGATCAGCCATCGCGCGCTGTCGAAGAAACTGGCGATCACCGGGCGTCCGGAGCATCCGCGCCTGTCGCGCGTTCTCGATCTCGACCTCAGGCCAATGCCGATGCCCGAGGCGGGGCTTGTTCTTTCCGAAGCCCTTGCCGACGCCCTCCGCGTCCGTCCCGGCGATCTGGTCACCGTCGAGGCGCTGGAGGGACGCCGCCCGACCGTCATGCTGCCGGTCAGCGGCTTGTCGGTCGGCTATGTCGGCCTCGGCGCGGCAATGGAAATCGGGGCGTTGAACCGGATGATGCGTGAAGGGGCGATGGTATCGGGTGTCAGCCTCAAGATCGATCCGTCCGCGACCACAGCCTTTTTCGCCGCCGCGAAGACCGCACCGAAGACCGAACTGGTCAACGTCACCGCCCTGATGCTTGACCGTTTTCGTCAGACCATGGCGGAAAACATCACGATCATGATCACGGTCTATGTGGTCCTGGCCGGGATCATCGCGATGGGCGTCGTCTATAACTTTTCGCGCATCGCCCTGTCCGAACAGGGCCGCGAACTGGCCAGCCTCCGCGTCCTTGGCTTCACGACTGCCGAGGTGTCGGGAGTCCTGTTCGGCGAGCTGGCAACCGTGGTTCTTCTGGCGCAGCCGCTTGGCTGGCTGATCGGCTACGGCATCGGGCTTGCCATGGTGGCGGCCTTCTCGTCTGATCTTTTCCGGGTGCCCTATGTCGTCGGGCGCGAGGTCTTTGCCACGGCAAGCCTCGTGGTCTGCGCTGCGGCCCTGATCTCGGCCATCGCGATCCGGGGCCGCATCAACCATCTCGACATGATCGAAGTCCTGAAGACACGGGAGTAGACCCATGCGCCGCGTTCTGTCTGCCGCCGCCGCCCTCACCCTCATCGCTTTCCTTGTCTGGGCTTTCCTGCCGCGCCCGATCGAGGTGGAGCTGGCCGAGGTTGCCCTGCGCACGCTGGAAGTTTCGGTCGAGGAAGAGGGCGAAGCGCGGATCCGCGAGATCTTTACAGTCTCGGCAAGCATTGCAGGCAAGCTGCAGCGGATCAGCCTGCGGGCAGGCGATGCGGTGACCGAGGGCGAAACCGTCGTTGCTGCCATCGGCCCGACCGCGCCTGTCCTTCTCGACAGCCGGTCCCGCGCTGTGGCCGAGGCGACAGCGGCGGCTGCGCAGGCCGCGACGGAACTCGCCCGCGCTCAGCTTGCCCAGGCCGAAGCGACCCGCGACTTCACCGCCGGCGAGGCGAACCGGGCCACGGCGCTCTTTCAGAAGGGCGCCGTTTCCAAACGCGCGCATGACAACGCGATCCGCGACCAGAAGACCGCTCAGGCCGCAGTTGCCAGCGCCCTGGCCAACCTGGCAGTGCGGGAAAAGGAGCTGGAAAGCGCGCTTGCCGTGCTGCGACCCGAAGGTCCGGGCACCGGCAATCGCTGCTGCAGCGAAATCCTGGCCCCGGTGTCCGGTCGTGTGCTGCGCGTCCTGACCCAGAGCGAACAGGTGGTGCAGCCCGGAACGCCGATCCTTGAGATCGGCGATCCCGGCAACCTGGAGATCATGGTCGACCTTCTGTCCCGCGACGCCGTCCGCGTCGCGGAGGGCACTTCGGCCACCATCTCGGGCTGGGGTGGGGCTGCCCTTCCGGCCGTTGTCGACCGGGTGGAGCCTTCCGCCGTGACCCGGATCTCTGCCCTTGGCATCGATGAACAGCGTGTCACCGTCATCCTGCGGCTTTCCGGGCCGCCCGAAGACTGGCGCGCGCTCGGCCACGGCTTTCGCGTCATTGCCCGGATTGCGCTCTGGCGGCAGGATGATGTGCTGACGATCCCGGTTGGCGCGCTGTTTCGCGACGGGCCGGACTGGGCGACATATCTTGTCCGCGACGATCGCGCGACCCTGCAGAAGCTCACCCTGGGCGAACGGAACGAGGATTTCGCGCAAGTGCTGGACGGGCTGCAGGCCGGGGACCGGGTGATCCTGCACCCTTCGGATCAGGTGGTCGCCGGTGTCCGTGTGACTTCGGGTCAGGGCGCAAGCTAGACGACAATCAGATCTTACTGCAAAGCCCACCAGATCGCGGCCAGACCGGCTGCGACAAGCAAGAACCCTGCGCCGGGCGCGGCCCAGCGTCTGGCCCCGGCAGCGTCCGTCCTGCCCGGCGCCAATGTCGTCACCTTGCGCGACTTCGCGGGTGCCGGGGCTTCGGTCAGTCTGTCGGGCAGGGGCCCGCCTTCTTCGCTGATCCTGATCCAGTCCAGCCAGTCGCCCGCCGACTGGATACGGTCGCGCGGCATCACCCGGACCGCCTTGTCGATCGCTTCGAGGAACCCCGGCGGGTAACCGGCATACCGGCCCGCAAGCGGCTGGTAGGGGTCCATTTCGCCCTCGGCCACCCGCGCCAGGCGGCGCTGGCTTTCCGGCGGGGATTTGCCGGTGATCACATGATAGAAGGTCGCGCCCAGCGAATAGAGGTCGCTCGACGGGCTTTGCTCTGCGCCGGTCAGATAGAATTCCTGCGGCGAGTAGCCTTCCTTGATGACCCGCCGCCCGGTCAGGACGCGGGTTGCACGCACGACCTGTTCGCTGGCTGCGCCAAAGTCGATCAGGATCGGGTTGCCGGTCTTGTCGACGAGGATGTTGTCGGGCGAAATGTCGCGGTGCAGGATGCCGGCCTGATGGATGAACTCCACCGCGCTGAGCATCTTCTTCAAGAGCCCCACCACCTGGTCGGGGGTGAAGGCCTGATCCGTGCTGTCGAGGATGTCGTGGAGGTCACGCCCGTCGATGAAGTCGATCGCCATGTAGGCCGTATCGTTGTCCTCGAACACCTGATGCACGCCAACGATGTTGGGATGCACCAGCCGTGCCAGGCTTTTCGCTTCGGCCACAAAGCTTTCGACGAAGCCGCGGAAATCATCCTGATGCTTGCGCGACCGGGCGCGGACCAGGCTCGTTGACCGGCGGCACAGTGCATTGGGGAAGCATTCCTTGATCACCACCGTCCGGTTCAGGCTGTCCTTCGCCAGATAGGTGATCCCGAAACCGCCACTGTTGAGAAACCCGATGATCGTGTAGTGACCACCCAGAAGCTCGGTCCCCGGCTTCAGGTCGTCGGCAAAGGCGTCGGGGTCAACCCGGCCCAGCTCGGATTCGAGCTGATTGCTGATCTGCGTCGGACCTTGCGTCACATCACACCTGCCTGTCAGGCCACTCACAACACCGCGCGCGCCTGCGATCTGTCGCTGCGCGCAATACTGAACGACAACACTTTCATCCGGGTAAATCCGCTTCGGCCTCAACTCCGACACGGCAAACTTCCGTTAACACATTCTACTCCGCCATCCGCGAAAGACGCAAACCTCTCTTACTGTTGGGAAAATGTGCTGCCCGTCGCATCAGGCGAAGGCGGTGGCTGAATCACGGGGCGGAAACGCCAGAAAACGCATCAAGATATTGAAGATAAAAGATTTTTTACGACGTTGGGGGTATCCAACCCTCTCTGCGGCATTACATGCACTGTGACAATTTCACCAAGGATCCCAGTGGGATGCGCCATTTTCTTGCCATATTGCGCCCTTGCTTGCGACCCCTGCGATTGACGCGGCATCTGGAAACAATTTCAGGTTGCGGCGTCGTCCGGCAATTTACCACTGCGAGACGATTCGTCAGGAGATCATCCGGGCTGCCAGATCTCGGCGGCTTGTCCAGGCCGCAGGATCTGGAATGTTCGGGCCGGCAGCGTCATCCAGTCCCCTTCGGACCCGTCCGGCCAGATCACCCGCACCTCGACCGCCTCGGTCTGACCCAGCCCGAAATGCAGCCAGCCGACGGACCCCGAAAGGTGTCCCCCGCCCGACTGGATCTCGTGTCGCTCGATCTTGTCGCCGCGCCGAAGCTCGACCACGGCGCCGATGGCATCGCGGTTAGCCCCGGCTTGAACCAGCCGCAGCTGGACCCAGCCGCCGGCCGGGTCTTCGGCCTGCCGCCAGATCTCCGGGCCGGACCAGCGGTTCTGCACCACAAGGTCCAGCGCGCCGTCAAGGTTCAGGTCCACGACCTGCGCCCCGCGGCCGATGGCCAGGCTGGCCACTCCCGCCTTGTCCCCGGCCTCGACGAAGGTGCCGTCGCCCACCGCCAACAGCAGGTTGTTTGGGTCTTTCAGGGCAAAATCCGGCATCTTCGCCACGTTGCCCTTGGCCACGAACAGGTCTTGCAGCCCGTCATTGTTCACATCGGCAAACTGCGCGTGCCAGGCCGTCGAGGGGTTCTGGTCGCCCCCGGTATAGGGCCGGTATGCCGTGACGCCCGACTTGAAGGCGATGTCGGCATAGTCCGGCAGGCCGGTCGACGGGTCTTTCAGGACCTGCAGCTTGTTGTCGGCCATCGAGGTCAGGAAATAGTCCGGATAGCCGTCCAGGGTCACATCGGCGCTGGCAATTCCCATCCCCCAGATGCGCAGCCGCTTCCAGCCGTCCTTTTCTCCGAACAGGACAGGTGGCTGACCCGGATCAAGACGCCAAAGCTGCTCCTGCCCGCCCTTGTAGTATTCCCGGTCGTTCGACACCCGCAGCGACGGCTGGCCCGACCGGTTCCAGTCGGTGAACAGCATCGAGAGCGCGCAGAACGACGGGGTCAGCGGGATCGGCGCGCCGAAACCCTTGCCGTCGGGTCCCGGTAGCGGCCGGTGCAGCCAGTTGTCGGTGCAGGACCCCCAGGGGAAGGCCTCCTCCTTGCGGTCGAGATAGTTGCCGACGGCAAGCGTGGGCCAGGACTGCCCCTTTTCCCAGATCGCCGCGAAGGCCGAAGACCAGGCATCGCCTCCGTCAAACCCCCAGGCTTCGTTCGCCTCCTCGAACTTGCAGTCTCCAACGCCGCGCAGAAGCTTGTTTTCGCCCTGCCGCAGGACCACAAGATCCATCAGCCCGTCGCTGTCGATGTCCAGAGGATAGGCCCCCAGCACCGCGTCCATCGTCACGGCATCGGTCTTCTCGAAGACAAGCGCCCCGCCAATCGGACTGCGGTTCAGATACAGTGCCGATGGCCCGGCACCGCCAGACAGGAAAACCTCGGGCAGGCCGTCGCCCGAGCAGTCGAAAGAGGCCACCCCGCCGCCGACCATATACTCCCACTCGCCCGCATAGACCGTCGAAAGTCCCGCCGTCGCGGTCTCGTCGGTGAATATTGGGATCGCTGGCTCGGCCGAGGCCTGGGCTGCGAATGCAAGGCAGAACCCAAGCGCGCGCATCATGCTGTCGTCCGCAGGCTTGCGGCGAAGGCCCCGATCCTGCGGCCCTGCACCAGTCCCGCCTCGTTGCCAAAGCTAAAGTGGATGCCGCCGTAAAGCCTTGAAACCGCTGCCTCCTCTGCCGCCGCCGCGAAGGACGCAAACTGGCGGACAGGCAGGCCTTCGTCCTCGAACGTTGCGTCCTCGAAGGCGAAGTTTTCGCCAAAGATCGCCGTCAGCACGGTAGAGGCCGCCCCCGACTGCGTCGAATGGCCAGAAGTGTATTCCGGGAAAGGCGGGGTGATCAGCAGAGGCTCCCATTTGGGGTCGATGAGCCGCTTGATGTAGGTCACCGGGCGCAGAAGGTTGTATTTGAACTTGGTCGACCAGCAGGAAATGAAGGCATCCGCCTGCGCAACGCCCAGTTTTGCCAGCGTCGGAGCGATCACTTCGACCGGCAGCGCGTCGCGCTCGGCGATCTGCAACACGATGGAAATCCAGTGCCCGGCAGGGGTGGGTGTCAGCATCGCATCATCGGACCAGAAGCGGGCGATCAGCTTCTGCTCGTCGGTCAGGGAGCGGCCCGTCTCGACAACTTCCTGCGCAAAACCGTAGAAGGCGGACTCCGGAGCCTCGTCGTAGTCGGGCGGCGGCGGCGCATCAAGGCTTGCGGTGTCGGGCATGGCGAAAGGCCGGTTCTTGCCCCAGTCGGGCAGGAGCGGGGCCTGTTGCAGGCGGATCAGGGTGGTCGGCACCCAGTCCTGCGGCCGGCTGCCCGGCGTGTAGTCGCGCGGAAAGCCCATGTTGTCGATGACCGCGCCGCCGTCGCTTGCGGCCCAGGCGAGGATATGGGAGGCGACGGCCCGCCCATGCGCGACGCTGCGGTCCACGATGTCCGTGGCGATCCCCTCGCTTGCAGTCTTGCCCATGATCTCGGACATCTTCTGCATCGAGCGTTGGCCAGTCGGGCCGGTGTTGGCGAAATGGGCCTTGACCGCCGTCTCGAGCGCGGCATGCAGCACGCAGGGCTCGTCGAATTCCGCTGCATCGCGCGCGGGAACCGCTGCAAGCTCGGTCAACTGGCCCGCAAGGCTAAGCAGAGCCGGGTTGCCGGTGGCCAGCGCCTCATGCGCGGTGACGCCGATATAGGCAAAGCCGCGGGCGGCAACCGGTGGCATGTAGGTCGCCGTATGGCGGACCAGTTCCAGGATCAGCTTGTGCCAGGTCAGCAGCACCTCGCGCGAGACGTCGGCGCGACCGGCGGCCTGCGCGGGCTTAAGGGCCAAGGCAAAGGGTGCAGCAAGCGAAAGCCCCAGCACCTGACGGCGGCGAAATGTCATTCTGTCCTCCCTGATTGCAAGGTTTGTGGCATGAGCCCGCATATCGCGCAACCGTTTCAAACGGGCCGTTCAGCCCCGCCCTGTCAGCCAGTTCCCCAGCCTGGCCAGCTTCGACGGACCGGCTCCCGGCCGGTCCTCGCGCCGGTCGGCGGCATTCAGCAGCGCATACATCCCGCGCACGCCAAGCCAGCGGATGGGCTCCGGCTCCCAGGCCCGCACCTTCCGGTTGACCCAGGGCAGACGCGCAAGATCGCTCTCCCGACCCAGCGCGAGGTCTGCCAGCGTCCGCCCCGCGAGGTTCGAGGTCGAGACCCCCACGCCGACATATCCCCCCGCCCAGCCAAGGCCCGTCACCGGGTCCAGCCCCACGGTCGCGCACCAGTCGCGCGGCACGCCAAGGACGCCGCACCAGGCATGGTCGATTTTCGCGCCCTGCGCGGCAGGGAAATGCCGATGCAGGATCGCCGTCAGCCGCCGGATCGTCTCGGGGTCCGGCGCGCCGTTCACATCCAGCGACGAGCCGAACCGATACGGCACCCCGCGCGCGCCGACGGTGATCCGCCCCTCGCGCGTGCGCTGGCAATAGCAGTAGGCATTGGCGAAATCGGCGATGATCTCGCGCCCTTCCCAGCCGATCTTTTCCCAGACCTCGGGCGGCAGCGGCTCGGTCGCGATCATGGCCGAGTTCATCGGCAGCCAATCCCGTTTGCGGCCGGGCAGACTGGCGGTGAAGCCCTCGGTGCAGCGCAGGATGACGGGCGCCAGCACTGTCCCGCGGTCGGTCGTCACCGCGCCGGGTTCATAGCCCGTGACCGTGGTCCCCTCGACGATCCGCACCCCCAGCCGCTCCACAGCCTTCGCAAGGCCCCGCACCAGCTTGGCCGGTTGCACCCGCGCCACGTTCGTCACGACCATGGCCCCCAGGGCCCCGGGTATCCGCACCCGCGCAGCGAGATCGGCCTCGGGCATTTCGAAGACACGCCCGTCTTCGCCCCAGTGCCGCCGATGCGCGATCTCGGCCCGCATCCGGCCCAGCTGTGCGGGCTTTGTCGCCACCGCCAGTTCGTCCGTGCGGTGGATGTCGGCGTCGATCCCCTCGGCCTCGGCCACCCGGATCACCTCGTCCACCGTGCCGTTCATCGCCGCGACCATGCTGCGCACGGCGGCTTCGGACGAGGTTTCCAGATAGCGCCGGTGCGTCCAGGCAAAGCCACCGGTCAGCCAGCCGCCATTGCGCCCCGAGGCGCCGAAACCCGCGAAATCCTTTTCGATCACCAGGACATCAAGGTCCGGGTTCGCCTGCTTCAGGTAATAGGCCGTCCAAAGCCCGGTATACCCCGCCCCAATGATCGCAACGTCCGCCGTGGTATCCCCCGCCAGGGGCGCGCGGGGATAGGGCAGCCCGATATCGGCATACCAGAACGAGACATCGCCAATCCGCATGAAACCCCCTGTTCCGGTGGCCAGAGGGGCACAGGCCCGACCGCTTTTCAAGACCCAAGCGCAGCGCAACCCGGTTGCCTTTGACCGCCCGCCCGCCGATGGTGCCGGAAAAAGCGCGGAGCGAAACATGCAAGGCTTCTTCATCCCCGGGCCCCATGACGACGGCGACCCCGTGACCGGCCACTACTACGAAATGGCCTCGGACGACCCGTCGCGCCCGCAGGTCTGGGGCTACACGTCCGCGCTGTCCTACGCGCCGGGGCAGACCCTCCGACTTCATGCCATGTCCTCAGCTGCTTTGGCAAAGCTGACCATCGCGCACGACGGTCTGACGCCGCTGACCCTCCTGGAAACCACCATCCCGACGACCTTCGCTGCCACGCCTTCCGACTGTTCCGTCAGGGGCTGCGGCTGGCCCGTCGCCTTCGAGACGACGGTTCCGCAGGCCTGGCCCACCGGCGTCTATACTGTGACGCTGGAGGTCGAAGGCCATTCCTCGCAGGCGATGTTCGTCCTGAAACCCGCCCAACCGACCGCGAAGCTGGCCCTCATTCTTACCACCGGCACCTGGTGCGCCTATAACGACTGGGGCGGATCGAACCACTATCAGGGCCTGACCGGCCCCACGGGTCAGGACTTTGCCGGTGAAGTCAGTCTGCACCGCCCCTGGGCCAATGGCCTGGTCCGCTGGCCCGATGATGCCCCCCGAATCCCGCATGCCTCGCCCCTGCTGACCCGGCCCCGCTATCCGCACATGGACTATGCCCGCGCGAACGGCGTCTCGAAGAAATACGCCTCCTCCGGCTGGGCGGCCTTCGAGCGGCCCTTCGCGCTCTGGGCCGAAGAGCAGAGGATCGCGCTGGACTGTCTGACCCAGCATGACCTCCACGCCGACCCGAATCTCCTCGACGGCTACTCCCGCGCGGTGATCGTCGGCCACGACGAATACTGGACCCGGGAGATGCGCGATCACCTTGACGCCTGGCTTGACCGCGGCGGCCAGCTTGCCCGGTTCGGCGGCAACTTCCTCTGGCAGACCCGGCTTTCGGACGACCTGACCATCCAGACCTGCTACAAGACCCGGGCCGAGGCAGAGGACCCGTTGGGCAGCACCGACCGGCTGACAAGCTACTGGGACCACCCTCAGGCCCGCCGTCCTGCCGCCGCCACCATGGGCCTGACCGCCTCGATGGGCATCTATGCCGGGTGGAGCCGCTGCGCCGCGCACGGGTCGGGCGGCTTCACCCTGTATCGTCCGGATCACTGGTCGCTTCGGGGCACCGGCCTTGGTTACGGCGATGTCCTTGGGGCCGCCTCGAAGATCTTCGGCTACGAGGTCGACGGCATCGACTATGAAACCCGCCAAGGCCTGCCCCATGCGGCCCCCAACACCGGCCTGGAGGGCGATCTCACCATTGTCGGCCTGTCGCTGGCCACCACGCTGGCGCATCACACCGGACCGGAAGACGAGGATCTCTTCATCGGCCATCTCGATGCCGAGGAAGCCGCTCGCGCCAAATACGGCACCGTCACGCCCGAAACCCTGGGCCTTGCCAGCCGGGGCAACGGCTGCATGGCCGAGTATCGTCGGGGCAAGGGCGCGGTGTTCAATGCCGGATCCTGCGAATGGGTCGCGGGCCTGATCGCCCGCGAACCGCCTGTCGAAGTCGTCACCCGGAACGTCCTCCTCGGCGACTGGGGCTGAGCAATCCCCTTCCCCCGCGCGGTCCTATCGGCTAGGCCTTCGCCCATGTTGAGCCTCAAGACCCTCGCGGTGGCCCGAGGCGGCGTCACGGTCCTGCGCGGCCTGACGCTGGAGGTCGCGCCCGCCCAGGCGCTGATCCTGCGCGGGCCGAACGGGACGGGGAAGACCACGCTCCTGCGGACGCTGGCCGGGTTGCAGCTTCCGGCCGAGGGGTCGTTTGATCTGCCCCCCGACAGCGTCGCCTACGCCGCCCATGCCGACGGGTTGAAATCTACCCTGACGGTGGTGGAGAACCTGACCTTCTGGTCGCGCATCTATGGCGGGTCCGCAATCGACCATGCGCTTGCCGCGCTGAACCTGACCCGACTGGCACGGCGCCGCGCAGGCGAACTTTCCGCCGGCCAAAAACGCCGCCTGGGCCTTGCGCGCCTCCTGGTCACCGGCCGTCCCGTCTGGCTGCTCGACGAGCCCACCGTCAGCCTCGACGCAGACTCTGTCGCCCTTTTTGCCGGAGTCGTCCGCGATCATCTTGGCACAGGCGGCATTGCGGTCATCGCCACCCATGGCGACCTGGGGTTGCCAGAGGCGACAGTTCTCGATCTGGACCGGCACCGTGCAAGGGTGATCCAAAGCAACGGCTTCGACGAGGCCTTTGCATGACACCCTGCGCAGGCGGCCGGCATCGAAGCCTCCGGCGGGAGTATTTGGGAAAAGAGCAAATGCGGGGCCGGGCATGAAGGCGCTTCTCCTGCGGGACCTGCGGCTGGCATTCCGGTCCGGTGGCGGCTTCGGGCTGGGGCTTGCCTTCTTCTTCCTGCTCGCGGTCCTTGTCCCCCTGGGTGTCGGGCCCGAGGGCGGGATGCTGGGCCGCATCGCCCCAGGCATTCTCTGGGTCGGCGCGCTTCTGGCCTGCCTCCTCTCGCTCGACCGCATCTTTGCGCTGGACCATGAGGACGGCTCGCTCGACCTTCTGGCCACCGCACCGATCCCGCTTGAGGCGGTGGTCGCGGTGAAGGCGCTCGCGCACTGGCTGGTCACAGGGCTTCCCCTGACCCTGATCGCGCCGGGCCTCGGCGTTCTGCTGAACCTGCCGCCGGGCGGTTACCCATGGCTGGTCCTGAGCCTTCTGCTGGGCACTCCCGCACTTTCCATCATCGGTGCCTTCGGTGCTGCGATCACTGTCGGGCTCCGCCGGGGCGGCCTGCTTCTCAGCCTCCTTGTGCTGCCGCTTTACGTCCCCACCCTGATCTTCGGGGGCGAGGTCGTCCGCCGCGGGGCCGAGAACACGGCCCTCGCCACCCCGCTGGCCCTGCTGGCCGCGATCAGCCTTGGCGCAGCGGCGCTGCTTCCCTTTGCGGCCGCAAGCGCAATCCGCGTCAATTTGCGCTGAGTGACTCGCGCGATGGTGTGTTGAGGGACAAACGGGAACAGGATAGGCGATCCGCATGTCGATCTGGGAATATGCAAACCCGAAGAAGTTCATGCAGACCTCGGCCCGGGCCTTGCCCTGGGCGGTGGGGCTGACGGTGGGCTTGCTGGTCACGGGCCTGGTCTGGGGCTTCTTCTTTACCCCCGACGACTACCGGCAGGGGTCCACCGTCAAGATCATCTACCTGCACGTCCCGGCCGCGATGATGGCAATCAACGCCTGGGTGATGATGCTGGTCACCTCGCTCATCTGGATCATCCGCCGCCATCATGTCAGCGCCCTGGCCGCCAAGGCCGCCGCCCCGGTGGGCCTGACCTTCACGCTGATCGCCCTTGTGACCGGTGCGCTCTGGGGTCAGCCGATGTGGGGCACCTGGTGGGCCTGGGACCCGCGACTGACTTCGTTTCTGATCCTGACCCTGTTCTATCTCGGCTACATGGCGCTCTGGGCCGCGATCGAAGACCCGGATACCGCCGCCGACCTGACCTCGATCCTCTGCCTTGTCGGATCGGTCTTCGCGCTTCTGTCGCGCTATGCGGTGAACTTCTGGAACCAGGGGCTGCACCAGGGGGCCTCGCTCTCGCTCGACAGGGAGGAGAACGTGGCGGATGTCTTCTGGCTGCCGCTTCTGGTCTGCATTGCCGGGTTCATCCTTCTGTTCGTGACGATGGTTCTCCTCCGCACCCGGACCGAGATCCGCGCGCGGCGGTTGAAGGCAATCCTGGCACGGGAAAGGGTAGCGTGATGCCCGAGCTTGGAAAATACGCCGGCGCGGTGCTGGGGTCCTATGCGGCAACGGCGGTGCTGATTGCCGCGCTGGTGGGGCTGACGCTGTGGCAGTCGGCACGGATGAAACGCGCGCTGGCCGAAGTCGAGGCGCGGCAGGAGAAGAACGATGGCTAGATGGCTGATGGTGCTGCCCGTCGCGGTGTTTGCAAGTCTGACCGGCGGCCTGCTGCTGCCGGGTCTCTTTCGCGACAATCCGGGGCAGTTGCGGTCGGTCATGGTCGACCGCCCCGCGCCGGCCCTGCCGACGTCCGGGCTGCCCGGCTTTCCGGTGCTCACCGATGCCGATCTGCGGACCGGGCAGGTGACGCTGGTGAACTTCTGGGCGACCTGGTGCCCGCCCTGCCGGGCCGAGCATCCGGTGTTGCTGGAACTGGCGAAGAAGGGTGTCCGGATCGGCGGGGTCAACATCCGCGACAAAGATGCCAACGCGGTGTCCTGGCTGCAGGACCTGGGCAATCCCTTCATCGGGGTCGCGACCGATCCGAACATGCGGGGGGCGATCAACTGGGGCGTCTCTGCACCGCCCGAAACCTTCATCGTCGCCGGCGACGGGACCATCCTCTTCCGCTTCGCCGGACCGCTGATCGGGACCGACTATGAAAACAGATTCGTGCCGGAACTGGAGAAGGCGCTGGCCGGACAGAAGTGATGTCCACGGTGGACAAAGTCTGATGGCCAATTGATTTCAATGGCTTGGTCGCGGACGTTCAGGATTTCTTAACTTGTGGAGATGGTGAGTCAACCCGAGCCAAAGGCGCGGAACGACCCATGCTGCGGCAGAGCGGTCACATCATCATGAGGACGACGGCGAGGACCAGCGCCGCGAGGATGGTCAGGTCAACGGGGGCTGGGGTTGGCAAGGCGCGGCTCACGGAACGCGCCTTGCCATTCATGGTGGCTTGCGGACGGATCTGCGGGAAGCGGTCGGACATGATCTGAGCCTTCTGGCTGGGGATGCGACCAGACTGCGACACAAGTTGAGAACAAAAGGTGAAGGCCCGGGGGTGATCCGGGCCCTTTCAGGAAACAGTCTGTTTACGGTATCCGGCGGCTGCCGCCCTCAGGACGCCGCCAGATCCCGCAGCACATAGTGCAACACGCCGCCGTTTTCGACATATTCGATCTCGATGGCGGTATCGATCCGGCACTTGATCTGGATCGTCTTTTCGCTGCCGTCGGCGTAGCGGATGGTGCAGGGGACCAGCGACAGCGGCTTGAGGTCGCCCTCCAGCCCGCCGATCGACACCACTTCGTCCCCCGTCAGGCCCAGGCTCTTGCGGGTGTCGCCGCCGGTGAACTCGAACGGAATCACCCCCATGCCGACGAGGTTGGAGCGGTGGATACGCTCGAACGATTCGGCGATCACCGCCTTGACGCCCAGCAGCGCCGTGCCCTTGGCCGCCCAGTCGCGCGACGATCCGGCACCGTATTCGATGCCGCCGAAGATCACCAAGGGCGTGCCCGCCGCCTGGTAGGCCATCGAGGCGTCGTAGATCGAGGTCTGCACCCCGTCCGGACCCTTGGTGTAGCCGCCCTCGACGCCCGTTCCATCAGGATTGGCGAGCATCTCGTTCTTGATGCGGATGTTGGCGAAGGTGCCGCGCATCATCACCTCGTGGTTGCCGCGCCGGGCACCATAGCTGTTGAACTCGGACACCGGAACCTGCCGTTCCGTCAGATACTTGCCAGCCGGAGTTGAAGCTTTGAATGAACCTGCCGGGCTGATGTGGTCGGTGGTGATCATATCGCCCAGCAGCGCCAGCACCCGCGCGCCGGTCACGTTCCGGATTACGCCGGGCGTCTGCGACATGCCACGGAAGTAAGGCGGGTTCTGGATGTAGGTCGAGCTTGCCGGCCAGTCGTAGGTTTCCGAGTCGGTGATCTGCACCGCCTGCCATTTGGCATCGCCCTTGAAGACATCGGCATACTTGGACTGGAACGCTGCGCGCGTCACGACCGCGTGGACGATGTCGGCGATTTCCTTGTTCGTCGGCCAGATGTCTTTCAGGTAGACCGGCTGGCCGTTCGACCCAGTGCCCAGGGGTTCGGTGGTCAGGTCGATGTTCATGTCCCCGGCCAGCGCATAGGCGACGACCAGCGGCGGGCTGGCGAGATAGTTTGCGCGGACATCCGGGGAAATCCGGCCCTCGAAGTTGCGGTTGCCCGACAGGACGGCGGCGGCCACGAGGTCCCCCTCGTTGATCGCCCTGGAAATCTCGGGCTGGAGGGGACCGGAGTTGCCGATGCAGGTGGTGCAGCCGTAGCCCACAAGATTGAAGCCGACGGCGTCGAGGTCTTCCTGCAGGCCGGCGGCGTTCAGGTATTCGCTGACGACCTGGCTTCCGGGGGCAAGCGAGGTCTTCACCCAGGGCTTGCGGTTCAGGCCCAGCGCACGGGCCTTGCGCGCCACCAGACCCGCACCGATCATCACATAGGGGTTCGAGGTGTTGGTGCACGAGGTGATCGAGGCGATCACCACCGAGCCGTCGCGCAGGCTGTAGCCCGCATCCGCCACCGCAGCGGTCTTGCGGGCATCGACGGAGGCGGTGTGGTTCGGACCTTCTGAGGCCATTTCCTTCGCCGGAGCGGTGGCATCGACCCCCCGGAAGTCGCAGACCGTCTTGTAGAAATTGGGTGCCGCATCGGACAGCGGCTGGAAGTCCTGCGGACGCTTCGGTCCGGAAATGGCGGGGACGATCTCGCCCATGTCGAGGCGCAGCGTCGAGGTGTAGATCGGGTCATAATCCGGGCCGCGCCACATGCCGTTGGCCTTGGCATAGGCCTCGACGAGGGCGATGCGGGCCTCATCCCGACCGGTCATGTGCATATAGCGCAGCGTCTCGTCGTCGATCGGGAAGAAGCCGCAGGTGGCGCCGTATTCGGGCGCCATGTTGGCGATGGTCGCCCGGTCGGCGAGCGGCAGGCGGTCAAGGCCGTCGCCGTAGAATTCGACGAACTTGTTCACCACGCCATGCTTGCGCAGCATCTGCACCACCTTAAGCACCAGATCGGTGGCCGTGGTGCCTTCCATCATCGTGCCGGTCAGCTTGAAGCCGACAACCTCGGGGATCAGCATGGAAACCGGCTGGCCCAGCATCGCGGCTTCCGCCTCGATCCCGCCGACGCCCCAGCCAAGGACGGCAAGGCCATTGACCATCGTGGTATGGCTGTCGGTGCCGACAAGCGTATCGGGGTAGGCGACCGGCTGACCGTTCTGGTCGGTGTCGGTCCAGACCGTCTGCGCGAGGTATTCCAGGTTGACCTGGTGACAGATGCCGGTGCCGGGGGGCACGACGCGGAAGTTGTTGAACGCCTTCTGGCCCCATTTCAGGAAGACGTAACGCTCCATGTTCCGCTCATACTCGCGGTCGACGTTCATCTGGAAGGCGCGGGGATGGCCGAATTCGTCGATCATCACCGAGTGGTCGATGACAAGGTCGACAGGGACCAGCGGGTTGATCTTGGCGGCCGAGCCCTTGAGGCCCTTGATCCCGTCGCGCATCGCGGCAAGGTCGACGACCGCCGGAACGCCGGTGAAGTCCTGCATCAGCACGCGGGCGGGGCGGTAGGCGATCTCGATCGGGTTCTGGCCGCCGTTCTTGCCCCAGGTGGAGAAGGCCTTGATGTCATCGACGGTGACGGTCTTGCCGTCCTCGAAGCGCAGCATGTTTTCCAGCACGACCTTCAGACTGGCCGGAAGCCTGGAGAATTCGCCCAGGCCCGCGGCCTCGGCGGCGGGGATCGAATAATAGCTGACCGTCTGGCCTCCGGCGCTCAGGCTTTTGCGGGTTTTGGAAAGGTCATGTCCAACGGTGACGGTCATCGAAGTGGCTCCCTGATGGAAAGGCGGCTGCTGCGAGGTTTGTATACCATTGTATGCCGAATATCCAGCCCCGCTCTGTGGCTTTCCTACAGCATATGACAGATCTCTCGCAAAACCTTGATTGGCTCGTGTCTTCCGGCGTCCCTATAACAACCGGGGGACCAATTATCAGGACGGGATACATGCGACATTTCGTCAGCGCCGCTTGCGGGTTCTGGCTTGCGGCAGTGGCCCAGGTGC
Organism: Pseudomonadota bacterium; assembly: GCA_040385165.1. Classification (GTDB taxonomy): domain Bacteria; phylum Pseudomonadota; class Alphaproteobacteria; order Rhodobacterales; family Rhodobacteraceae; genus Tabrizicola. The sequence goes on from JAZKHX010000010.1 coordinate 83,589, forward strand.
AGGCGGAGCCGGTGGTGGTAGTCGAGCTTTACACCTCGCAAGGCTGTGCTGCCTGTCCACCTGCGGATGAGTTTGTCGCGATGCTGGCGTCGGACCCGCGCATTCTGCCGCTGGCGCTGCATGTCGACTACTGGGATTACATCGGCTGGGCCGACAAATTCGCGCAACCGAAGTTCACCGACCGCCAGCGCGCCTATGCCAAGATGGAACGGTCGCGCATGATCTACACCCCGCAGCTCATCATCGGCGGGGTGGACCGGGTCGAGGGCTTTCTTCCGGACCGGACGGCAGGCTTGTTGCGCAAGCACATGAACGCGCGCCAGACCGTGAAGCTGACCGTGACGCGCGAGGGCGACACGCTGGTGATCCGGGCCGAGGCCGACCCGCCGCTGACCGAACCGGCGCGGGTGCAGCTGGTGCGCTATACCCCGCAGGAAACTGTAAAGATCGAGCGGGGCGAGAATGCCGGCAAGTCGATCACCTACCGCAACATCGTCACCTCGTGGGAGGGGCTCGATGTCTGGGCCGGACAGGAGCCACTGGAACTGACCGCGCCCTTTACCGGCGACGAACCCGGCGCGGTGATCCTGCAGACCGAAGGTCCGGCCGGAATCGTGGCGGCGGCGCGGGTCGAGTGACCGGGGCGGAGCGCCCACACGGAACCAGAGTCTGTCTGACGCTGACAGTAGCGCCAGACACACTCTAGCTTCGCCGTGGTCGCCTGTCTTTCGACAAAACCGGAGTCCACTTTTGTCGGACACTCTAAAGGACGCCGCCCTTCCAGCGCCGATGAATCCAGAACCACTGGCCGGGATGGGCGGCGATGCGCGCCTCAAGCGCCCGGGTGATCGCAAGCGTCATCGCTTCGGCGTCGGTGTGTGGAACGGGCGCGTCCAGATCGACCGAGAAGCCAAGCCCATCCGGCTGGCGCGTGGCGAAGAACGGGATCAGCTCGGCCTTGAGCCGCAGCGCAAGGTCCGCGGCCGAGAAGGCCGTCCGCGCCGGGTGGCCAAGGAACGGCAGGACCGGCGCGCCCGGCACATCCTGATCGAAGAGCAGCACCAGCTGCCCCCCCTCTTTCAGGTGCCGCACGAACCCGGCCGTCCCCGCGCGACCCTGCGGGAAGACCGGTCCGCCGAATGCCTGCATCGTCTTGACGTAATGCGCGTTGAAAAAGCGGTTTGACAGGTTTCGGTAGAGCCCGCCGATGTCGAACCCCCGCGCGACCAGCGAGGCGCGTGCGGCCTCGTAATTGCCGAAATGGCCCGAGACCAGGATCACCGGCCGCCTGGCGTTCCGGGCCGCGGTCAGGGCCGCATAGCCTGGCCCCTGCGGCTCGATGCCCCGGGCACGGGCAGTGAAGGGGCGGGTGGAATAGTTCTCGATCAGCGTCCGGCCCGCATTGTCCAGTGAAGCCTCGGCGATGGCGCGCCGCTCGGCTTCGGGCTTCTCGGGCCAGATCAGCGCCAGGTTTTCCAGCGCGCGCTGGCGGTAGCCCGCAAATGGACCGATCACCCGCCGCATCAGCCAGCCGACAAACCCGACGCGCCAGGGATAGGGCAGGGCCAGCGCCAGCCCGATCAGCCCGCGCGCGGCGAGGTTGACCAGGAAATGATCAGGCCGGAACGGCAGGCGGACCGATGGAGGTTCTGGGCCGTCGGTGGACATCGGTGCCTTCAGGGCTGTGGCGCGCGCGACGCCCGGTTTTCGCGGTGCCAGACATAAAGTCCCGCGCCCACGATCACAAGCGCACCGATCACCGTCCAGCGGTCGGGCCATTGGTCATACAGCACCGCCCCCCAGATCGTCGCGAAGACGATGCCCAGATAGGCGAAGGGAGCCACCACCGAGGCCTCGGTGATGGAAAAGCTGCGGATGATGCAGAGCTGCGCCAGAGTCCCAAGGCAGGCGATCAGCCCGAAAAGCCAGAGGTCCCCTGCCGCAACCGGTTGCCAGACGAAGGGCAGGGCCGCGCCCGCGACCAGGGTTCCGAACAGCGAGGCATAGACCATCGAGCCCCAGACGCTTTCCTGCGCGCCGATCCTGCGGGTCAGAAGTGCGCTTGTCGCATAGGAGATCGCGCAGAACAGCGGCAGCATCGCCCACCAAGAAAAGACCCCCGCACCCGGGCGAATCACGATCAGCGCACCTGCCAGCGCGACGACGACCCCGGCGATCCGGCGCGGACCAAGCCGTTCGCCCAGAAACAGCGCAGCTCCCAGCGTGATCAACACCGGATTGATGTCGGCGATGGCTGTCGCCTCGGCCAGACCGACATGGGGCAGGGACAGAAAGAAGAAGGCGGTCGCCCCGAACTGCGACAGCGACCGCCAGACGTGCAGACCCGGAAACCGGGTGCGCAAGGCGGGTCCAAGCCGGGGCCCGAGGAGGAGGAGCACCAGCGCCAGCTGCCCGGCAAAGCGGACCCAGATCACCTGCGGGGCGGGATAGCGCGCGATCAGCCCCTTGGCCGTCGCATCCATCGCGGTGAAGAAGAAGATCGCCAGGATCATCAACGCCACGCCGCGCGTGACCTGAGAAGGGGGGGCGACCGACATGGCCCCGTTCTAGGCACCGGCCCGCGACTGCGCAAGGGGCGGGGGAGGGGTATCGCGAGGGGCGCGATCATGCCGCCTGTCGGGGGCAGGGGAACGCGTCGGGCTTGTGCGGACTGCAACGATGGACGGCGATTGTGTCATCTGCCGCGACAGAGGTCAGGATTTCTGGCCTTCCAACAGCACCGGATTGGTTTACAGTATCTACATATTCATAATTTTGATTGGAGGTATCACCATGAAAACTGTTCTGGCTGCCGCGCTGGTGGTTGCGGCCGGCGCGGCACAGGCGGGCGGGCCTGTCGTTGTTGCCGATGACCCGGCCGTCGTCGCCGCTGCCGCCCCCGCCGCCGCCGGATACGACTGGACCGGGTTCTATGTCGGCGTGTCGGCGATCTCCGGCACGTTCAGCGACAATGGCGGCGCTACCAGCGGTGGCACCAATGGCTATGGCCTGCAGGCGGGCTATCTGCGCGACTTTGGCACCTGGGTTCTGGGTGGCGAACTTGCCTTTGCCAAGGGCGACTACGATGCGTTTCCGCTGAACGACTGGACCTCGACCCGGCTGAAGCTGATCGGCGGCTATGGGGCCGGGCGGGTGCTGCCTTACGGCTTTGTCGGCCTGTCGAACTATGACGTTCGGGGCGCGTCGCAGTTTTCCGACACGGTGACGATCTACGGTCTGGGCGCGAAGGTTGCAGTATTCCCGAGGATTGCCGTGGGTCTGGAGTATCTGGTCGAGAACAAGACCAATTTCGGCAATAGCGGCTTCGACATGGAAAACAGCGAACTTGCGCTGCGGCTCGACTACCGGTTCTGACACATCATCGGTCAAAGGTGGCGGCGCGGGCCAACAGGGTGGCCCGGGTCGCGGCATGAAGCCCGATAGAAAGGTGCGCCGGTCCCGTCGAATGCCGGGCAGGCTTCGGGGCTGGACCGGATCGTTCGACAGGTCTGTGCAAGGCCGGTCCTGTTGCGGCTCGGACCGACGCTGACGGAAGCTCTGGACAGGCTTTCGCCCTTCTTGGGAGGGCGGTCGGTCTTACGTCGGAACCGGAGCCATATTTGTCAACTTGCCTTGACCGGTCCTGCGTCTGGCATTCGCCGGGACCGAAAGGCCGCCGTCTTCGGTCAGGCTTCAGGCATCCTCGGGCTGGATCAGGGTGATTTCGCCCGAGGTTTCCAGGCTGCGGATCGCGCCGATGATTGCGGTCATCGCCTCTTCGGCGTCCTTGTCCTTGACCCGGCCCCGGGTGCCCATCTCCTCGCGCAGGCCCTGGGCCAGGCGTTGCGAGATGTTGGCCAGGATGAACTCGGCCGCCTCTTCCAGCCCCGGTTTGCCCATTGCGGCCGCAAGGGCCGTGACCAGCTGCGGCTGTTCGACAAGACGGGTGATCTTCGGCGTGTCGCGGGGATTGAGCCGCGTCGGGATGTGGACGAAGGTGAAGATCGCCTTCCGGACCTCGGCGGCGAAGACGGCATCCTCGGCCTCCAGCCCCTGCAGCACATCATCGCGGGTCAGCGAGGGCGAGACGTTCAGGATCGCCCCGACCCGCTCGACCGGGCCGATGTCGAAGGCCCTGGGGGGCTGGTTGTCAAGCTCGGCCAGCAGGGCCGCGCCGATCCGGCGCACGGTTTCGGGATCGACATTGCCGGTCAGCGAAACCGCGAAAGCCACGCGGCGGGCGCGGTCACCGGGAAGTTTCCCCAGAAGCTCCGCCGCCTTGGCGACCGGCAGCTTCGACAGCATGACGGCGCCGACCTCGACTGCCTCGTTCACCAGAATCGGCAGCAGACGGTCGCCGGGCAGCGCCATGATCCGTTCCCAGGGGTCGATCTTGGACGAGGTCGAAGACATCCGCCGCAGCCGCTGCGCGGCCGATTGCGAGATATGGCCGTCCATCATGGTCAGGGCGCCCTCGATCCCGCCGGGGAAGGCGAGGCCGACGGATTCAAGCTCGGCCAGGAATTCGGACACCACCTCGTCCAGGGTCGACCGATCGACCAGCCGCATCTGCCCCATCTGTTCGGCAAGTGCTGCCTGCATGTGTTCGGGCAGCGAGGACAGGGGCAGGGCGGAACCGTCGCTGAGGAGGTAGCGCACGATCACCGCCGCCTTCTGCCGGGGTGTCAGCACCCGGCGGGGCAGCGGGGTGACCTGCGCAACCCGGCGTTCCGGGATGATCCGGGCAAGCGGTACCATGTCCTGCGGCATCGGGTCCTCATCGATTCCTGTCGAAAGAACCCTCGCAGCCCCGGGTTAACGGGAGCTTGACTGCGGCGGGTCAGCGGGTCGGTTTTTCGACGCAGGCGCCTTTGGTGGCATCCCGGACCATGCCGTCTTCACGCTTGCGACATGTGCCGATCCCCATCTGCCCGGTGTCCGGCAGGCAGCGCCCCTTGTCAGCCGCCGAACACCCGGGCGAAGATCGTGTCGACGTGTTTGGTGTGATAGCCAAGGTCGAACTTTTCCTCGATCTCTGCCGGGGAAAGGGCCGCCGTCACCTCGGGGTCGGCCAGAAGCTCGGTCTTGAAATCCGCGCCCTTTTCCCAGACTTTCATCGCATTGCGCTGCACCAGCCGATAGCTGTCCTCGCGGCTGACACCGGCCTGGGTCAGCGCCAGAAGCACGCGCTGCGACATGACCAGGCCCTTGAACTTGTTCATGTTGCGCAACATGTTTTCCGGGTAGAGCACCAGCTTTTCAACGAGCCCCGCCAGCCGGTGCAGCGCAAAATCCAGCGTGATCGTCGCATCCGGGCCGATGGCCCGTTCCACTGAGGAATGGCTGATGTCGCGTTCGTGCCACAGCGCCACGTTCTCCAGCGCCGGGACCACGGCCATGCGGACCAGTCGGGCAAGGCCGGTCAGGTTCTCGCTGAGGACCGGGTTGCGCTTGTGTGGCATGGCCGACGAGCCCTTCTGGCCGGGCGAGAAGAACTCCTCGGCCTCCAGCACCTCGGTCCGCTGCATGTGGCGGATCTCGATCGCGATGTTCTCGATGCCGCTGGCGATCACGCCGAGGGTCGCGAAGAACATCGCATGCCGGTCGCGCGGGATCACCTGGGTCGAGATCGGCTCCGGGGTCAGGCCGAGCATCTTGCAGACATGTTCCTCCACCGCCGGGTCGATATTGGCGAAGGTCCCGACCGCGCCGGAGATCGCTCCCGTCGCCACTTCGGCCCGCGCCGCCACCAGCCGCGCCCGGTTGCGCGACATTTCGGCGTAGAAGCGGGCGAAGGTCAGGCCCATCGTCGTCGGTTCGGCATGGATGCCGTGGCTGCGGCCGATGCGGACCGTGTCCTTGTGTTCATGGGCGCGAGCTTTCAGCGCCGCCAGCACCCGGTCGAGCGCCTTGAGCAGCAGGTCCGACGCCCGGACCAGCTGGATGTTCAGCGTGGTGTCCAGCACGTCGGACGAGGTCATCCCCTGATGCACGAACCGCGCGTCATCGGCCCCGATATGTTCGGCCAGATGGGTCAGGAAGGCGATCACGTCATGCTTGGTCACGGCCTCGATCTCGTCAATGCGGGCGACGTCGAACGTGACGTCCTTGGCCCGCCACACGGCTTCGGCATTGGCCTTCGGGATCACGCCCAAAGCGGCCTGCGCGTCGCAGGCATGGGCCTCGATCTCGAACCAGATCCTGAAACGGGTTTCCGGGGACCAGATTGCCACCATGTCGGGGCGGGAATAGCGCGGGATCATCGGACGACCTTTGCGGCAGAGACGGCTGCGCCCCCTTACGCCGCGGGCCGTGGCGGTGCAAGGTGCGGGCCAAGTGTCCGCCGGGTCGGATGGTCCGGCCTGCGGCGTGACACGCCCGGGCGCGGCATTGCGGCGCAACCCGGGCGAAGCGGGCGCAACCTGCGGGAAATACGGGTTTTTTGCGGTCAGAAGCAGCGTCCGGAACCGGCAACCTGCCAAGGCGGCTCCTCATTTATGCCGCACTGATAAGGAAAACAGATCGTCAACCAGTTTGCCGGCGCGCGGATTTGTGGCATCGGGCAAACTGTGAAGGCAAGCATTGCGGGCCGGGGGTTTCCGGCAGGACATGGGGACGATGGACGGGCAAAACAGGACCTGGCAGCTGGCGATCGGGGCGGCACTCGGGCTGGCGATTCTTGTGCTGGCCGGTGGCTACCTGGGCTGGCTGCATCCGCTGGGCGACTCGCTGGCCGTCGGACGCGGGATCGCGGCAGCGGTCATTCTGGTGCTTGCGGTCGTCGCAAGCTTTTCCGGCCTGCGGATGGCGGCCTTCGTCGCCACGCTGCTGGCGCTTCTGACCGGGGGGCAGGTTCTGCTGGCCTATTCCTGGCCCGGTCTGCCCGGTGCCTACTCCGTCTACCAGAAGAACATGCTGTTCCGGAATGTCGATCTGCCCGCCCTCGAGGCCGACATCCGCGCCGCCGATGCCCAGATCGTGACCCTGCAGGAAGTGTCCGAGCCGAACCTTGCCCTGCTGACGGCCCTGCGGGATCTCTATCCCTATCAGCAGGTCTGCCCCGGCAATCAGGTGGGGGGAACGGCGGTCCTGACCCGGCTGCCTCCGGTTCCGGGCACCGCCTTCTGCGGTCCGGGCCTGGCCGCGATGCAGGTTGTCGCAGGGACCGAAGGGCAGGACCGTTTCTGGCTGGTTTCAGTGCATCTGCGCTGGCCCTTTCCCTATGCCCAGGCCGAGCAGGTGAACCTTCTGCTGCCGATCCTGGACCGGTTGCAGGGCCCGGCGATCCTTGCAGGCGATTTCAACATGGTGCGCTGGGCGAATTCGGTAAAGCGGTTGTCCGACATCCTGGGCCTGCGTCCGGCGGGTCCGACCTTCGGCAGCTACATCGGGCTGTCGGACCAGTTCGCGCTGCCCATTGACCATGTCTTCGCCACACGGGGGGGCAGGGTCTCGCCGCGCGGGACCTTCGGGTCGGATCATCTGGGCCTGCTGGCCGAGGTCGGGATCTGAGGCCTCATGCGCGCCATGCGGGCCTTCCGCCCATCAACTGCTCATCAAACGGATAGCGTGTCAGCGTCTCGCAACCGGTTTCGGTGATCAGCACCTGGTCCTCCAGCTTGATCGAGAAGCTGCCGCCTTCCGGCGACACCAGCGCCTCCACACACAGCACCATCCCCGGCTCCAGGCCTGCATCGAAGGCCCCCGGCATCCAGCCGTCGGGGTAGTGGACATAGGGCCATTCGTCGCAGAGGCCGACGCCGTGCATCTTGCAGGAATACTTCTGCGCCCAATACTCCGGAGCAAGCTGGTGGCCCTGCATGACCAGTTCCTCGATGGTCACGCCCGGTTTCAGGCGGGCCTTGTGGTCGGCGATGTGGTCGAGCGCGTGCTGGAAGGCGCTGGTCATGGCGTTCGACGGGCGGCTGTCGCCCACCCACCACGTCCGGCTGATGTCGACGCAGAAGCCATAAGCGCCGATCAGGTCGGTATCGAAGGCCACGATTTCCTCGGGCTGCACGATCCGCGGTCCACATTCCTGGAACCAGGGGTTCGTCCGGGGACCGCTGGCCAGAAGCCGCGTCTCGATCCATTCGCCACCCCGCCGGATGTTGGCGGCGTGAAGCTCGGCCCAGATCGCATCCTCCGAGACGCCGCCGCGCGGCACGTCCTGGCGCGTGAAGGCCTCCATCTCGGCCACAGAGGCTTCGCAGGCGTGGTGGGCGCAGCGCATCGCGAGGATCTCGTCCGGCGTCTTCACCGCGCGGACCCGTTCGGTCACCTCCTCGCCTTCTTCGACGGTGAAGCCCGCCGCCTCCAAAGCCCGCAGGCCGTGGACCATGATCTTGTCCACCGCCAGCCGCCGGTTGGTCCCGGCATGTTCCCGCATCACCTCATCGACCTGGCGCGCGAAGCCCTGCGCTGCCTGCGCTCCCCGGTCGCCGGTGGAGTTGTAGAAGAACGTCGCCCCCGACCGCAGTTCCTTGACCAGGGGATTGAAGGTCACCAGGAAGGGCGAGTTCTTGTACTCCCACATCACCATGTGCCCGTCCGCACACAGAAGACAGGCCCGGAACGGGTTGTGCGTGTTCCAGAGCTGCATGTTGGTGGTGTCGGTCGCATAGCGGATGTTCAGGGGGTCGAACATCAGAAGGCCGCCGTAGTCCCGCGCGACCAGCCCCGCGACCAGCTTTGACCAGCGGTCATGCCGCATCCGGCCGAGGTCCGGCAGCACCAGCCCCGCCGCCGCCCATTCGGCAAAAGCCAGTTGCGTCGGCCCGATCTCCACCCGGTCGTTGTCATTCGGGCTGCCGTCGCCAAGTGCCGCTCCCCGTGTCGGGTCGATCTTGCGACGGTCGCGCTGATAGTCCATGGGATCCCCCCGCATTTCCCCCAGACTGCCCCGCCGGCAAAGCCCCGCCTAAGCCAGTCGCGACGCCTCTGGTCGCAAATGTGTTGGTTGCAGCGGCCCCGCACCCGTGGTCAAAGCGGGCCATGCCGACCGCGATGCAAGACACGCCCATCCTGCAGGACCGCCTGCCGCATCTCGCATGGGTCGATCCGCGCACCCGGCGCCTGCCGGGCATCCTTCCGGTCGAAGGTCGCGACTGGCTGCGGATGGATGAGGCTTACGCCCCACAGATGGCGCTGCGCGACCGGCTGATTGTGGCGCAGGCACCAGTGGTCCATGCCCTGATGCCAAAGGCGCGTCCCGCTGCGGTTGAGCTTTACGCGGCCGTGCTGGACTGGCTGCGCGCGGCCCCCGGGTTCACCGTGACCGACAGCGCCGCCACCCGGCCGGATGGCGTGACCGTGCCCCTGGACCCCGACCAGCCACTTTTGACCCTGGGCCGTCTCGTCCAGGAAGATCTCTGCCTGATGGAGCGGCGGGGCGAGGAATACGCGCTGACCGGCGGCATCCTCTGCTTTCCGGCAAGCTGGACCCTGACCCAGAAGATCGGCCGCCCGCTGACCGGCATCCACGACCCGGTTCCCGTCTACGACGCCGACGTGGCCAAGCGCGTCGCCCGGCTGTTCGACGCGATCCGGCCCGAGCAGCCGCTGTGGCGGATGAACTACCTGACCTACGACGATTTCACCCTGCACCAGCCCAGGGCCGAAGGCGAACGGCGCCCGCAGCCCATGGATCACGTCTATATCCGCAGCGAACGCCAGTGCCTGCTCCGGCTGCCCGCGACAAAGGCCGTGGTCTTCACCATCCATACCTATGTCGTCGATGCGGGCACCGTCACGCCGGATGAACTTGCCGCCCTGCGCGAGGCCGTGCATTGACCCGCTGCCTTCTGGTCTTCGCGCACCCGCTTGCGGACAGCCTGAACGCCCGTCTTGCTGCGACGGTGGAACGGGAATCCATTGCGCAAGGCTGGCAGGTCACCCGCCGCGATCTTTATGCTGGGGACTTTGACCCCCGCCTGACCGCCGAAGAGCGCGCCGGATACTACGCTACCCCGCCCGCCGCGCTGGCCGCCGAAAAGGCCGAGCTTGCCGCAGCCGAGGTGATGATCCTGGTCTTTCCGACCTGGTGGTTCGGCTTCCCGGCCATCCTGAAGGGCTGGTTCGACCGGGTCTGGGCTCCGGGGGTGGCCTTCGACCATTCCCCCGGCTTCGGCCCGATGCTGCCGCGCCTGACCAGCCTGCAGGAGGTGCTGGCGGTGACCACCCTGGGCGCGCCCGGCTGGATCGACTGGCTGGTCCTGCGCCAGCCGGTAAGACGCATCCTGCACCTGGCCATCCTGAAACCCTGCGCTCCGCAGGCCCGTCTGACCTGGCGTGCGCTTTACCGCGCCGAAGCCCTGACCGGGCCACGCCTCGCAAGCCTCGAAGCCCGGCTTTCCGCCGAAATCACCCGCATCGCACGGAGACTGACATGCCCCGACTGATCCGCAGAACCCTTCTGATTGGCGGGGCGACTGCAGCCGCAGGCGGCGCAGCACTCTGGCGCTGGCGGTCGCCGGGAGCCACTGACATCGCCTATGGCACGGGGCCCCGTCAGGTCATGGACCTGACCTATCCGCGCGGCACCGGTCCTGCGCCCGTCCTGGTGATGGTTCATGGCGGTGCCTTCCGCAGGGGCGACAAGTCCGACCTTCCGATCTGGCCCGAACTTCTGGAGGCAGGCATTGCCGTGGTCCGGGTGAACTACCGCCTCTCCGGCACCGACCGCTGGCCTGCGCCGGGCGACGACTGTCTCTCGGCCATCGTCCATCTGCAGCGGCAGGGGGCGGCGCTGGGGATCGATCCATCGCGGATCGTGCTGCTGGGCCAGTCGGCAGGCGCTTTCCTCGCCGTTTCGACCGCCCTCAGCCTGGTGGAGGTCGGGCTGAAGCCGCGTGGAGTCGTCAGCCTGTTCGGTCCGATGGATTTCTCGACCATGGATCAGGACTTGGCGACGCTTGGCCGCGCGCCGCAACAGGGAGCGACCGATGCGGCGGCCAGCGCGGAAAGCCAGCTGCTCGGCTATGCCGTCGGCGAGAACCGCGCCGCAGCCTGGGCAATGGGGCCGGTCGGACGGCTGTCCCGATTGCGTGAACCGCTGCCACCGATCCTGATCCGGCATGGCGACGCCGATCCGCTGGTCGCCGATCTTCAGGCCAAACGACTGCGCGAAGCCTGGCTTGCCGCCGACCCCGAGGCCGCTGTCGACTACAAGCTGGTGCCGGGTGCAGGTCACGGCGGCGCGCCCTTCGAGACCGGCGAGGTCAGGGCCGAGGTGCTGGCCTTCGTGCAGAAGGCGCTGGCCTAGGCGGTGACCGCCCCGTCGCGGGCTTTGAACCGCTCTCGGGCTTGCTCTTTCCGGCAAATGCTCCCGCGCGGCGCGCAAGTCCGAGCCGGTTGACGACCTGCGCCAGAGGCGAGACAAAAGCCACGCGCCCGAGCGCCCGACAGGACGGCCGGCCCCACCTTGCGTGCGGCTCAGTCTTCTCGCCCGATGGTCTTCAGATCGCGTCCATTTGCCCATTGCCAGAGCGCCCGGGCCAGTCCGTAGGGCAGGGCGACGAAGACGCTGGCCCAGCCGATCAGATAGCCCGAAACCTGGATCGCCGCATTTGCGACCGCGCTTGGGGGGGCCGGTGGGCTGTCCGGACCGGCGGCCGACGGCGCGTGCGCGCGTCCCGTCCCGCTGCCAAGGTCGCTGCGGATCGAGGACAGCGGGTCGGCCACTGCCTCCGGCTCGCTCAGGACCACCGGGGCGACCGTTTCCTGCGGTGCCGTCACCGTCGGCTCCGGGTCCTGCACGGGCGCGGCTTCGTCCCAGAGATGCGGTTCGATCGCGGCCACCAGCGCGTTGCCGCGCGCGACGTCCGGGTCGGCGCTGGCGCTGGCATGGGCCAGTGTCGCGGCGAGGTTCTTGATCCAGCCCGCGACCCGCAGATGCGACGGGACAAGGCGTTCCGCTCGCCCCAGTTTCCCTGCCGGAAGCCGTCCCGCGCCGTTCCTGACGTTCACTGCAGCCCGGCGCAGCGCCCGCGCCGCCCAGCCATGCAGCGGTGCCACCCCTTCCCGCGCCAGGTGCAGCGTTCCCTTGCCCAGTGCCCGCAGGTTGAACGGCGGCCGCTGCCCGCCCGAGGCCCAGATTTCGGGCTTGGATTTTGCGGGCTGTTTTCGGAAGGGATCGTCTGACCGCATCGGGCCGCACCTCCGGATTGTGCGGGCAAGACTATCGTGCCGCCTGCCGCCCCGCAACCGGCTGTGGGACATGCTTGACAGATGGTAAATGACCGCAGGCAAGCCCTTGATTGCAAAGGGGCCGGATCGTCCGCCCAGCGTGGACATCCGGAAGGAAAAGGGCGCCCGAAGGCGCCCTTTCCGTGTCACTGTCCCCGCCCTTAGCAGGAATAGTACATCTGGTATTCAACCGGGTGCGGCGTGTGCTCGTAGGCGTAGACCTCTTCCCACTTGAGGGCCATGTAGGCCTCCAGCTGGTCGCGGTCGAACACGTCGCCCGCCAGCAGGAAGTCCATGTCCTTCTCCAGCTCTTCCAGCGCCTCGCGCAAGCTGCCGCAGACGGTCGGGATTTCGGCCAGTTCTTCCGGCGGAAGATCGTAGAGGTCCTTGTCCGAAGCCGGGCCCGGGTCGATCTTGTTCTTGATGCCGTCAAGGCCAGCCATCAAGAGCGCCGCGAAAGCAAGGTAGGGGTTCGCCGACGGATCGGGGAAACGGGCCTCGACGCGCTTGGCTTTCGGCGATTCCGTCCACGGAATACGGACGCAACCCGACCGGTTGCGGGCCGAATACGCGCGCAGAACCGGGGCTTCAAAGCCGGGGATCAGGCGCTTGTAGCTGTTGGTGCCCGGGTTGGTCAGCGCGTTCAGCGCCTTGGCATGCTTCAGGATGCCGCCGATGAACCACAGGGCCTCCTGCGACAGGTCGGCATACTTGTCGCCCGCGAACAGCGGCTTGCCGCCCTTCCAGATCGACATGTTGACGTGCATCCCCGACCCGTTGTCGCCCTTCATCGGCTTCGGCATGAAGGTCACGGTCTTGCCGTAGGCGTGGGCCACGTTGTGGATCACATACTTGTACTTCTGGATGTTGTCGGCCTGTTCGACCAGACCGCCGAAGATCATCCCCAGTTCGTGCTGGCAGGTCGCGACCTCGTGGTGGTGCTTGTCGACCTTGATGCCCATCCGCTTCATCGTGGACAGCATCTCGCCCCGGATGTCCTGGGCCTCATCAATCGGGTTGACCGGGAAGTAGCCGCCCTTGTGGCCCGCGCGGTGGCCGTAGTTGCCGCCCTCGGTCACGGTGTCGGTGTTCCAGGCGGCGGCTTCCGCGTCGATCTCGTAGGCCACCTTGCGGGGGGTCACGGAATAGCGGACGTCGTCGAAGATGAAGAATTCGGCTTCCGGCCCGAAGTAGGCCGCGTCACCGATGCCGGAGGACTTGAGGTAAGCCTCGGCTTTCAGCGCGATCTGGCGCGGGCAGCGGGCGTAGGGCTCGTTGGTGTCGGGCTCGACCACGTTGCAGTGCACGCACATGGTCTTTTCCGCGTAGAACGGGTCGATGTAGACCGACGCCGCATCCGGGATCAGTTTCATGTCGGACTGGTCGATCGACTTCCAGCCCGCGATCGACGAGCCGTCGAACATGAAGCCTTCCTCGAAGAAATCCTCGTCCACAAGGTCGGCGACCAGCGTGACGTGCTGGAGCTTGCCCTTGGGGTCGGTAAAGCGGATGTCGACGTATTCGACTTCCTCGTCCTTCATCAGTTTCAGAGCATTCTTCACTGCGCTCATCATGCTGCCTTTCGGTTTGGTTTCGGTTAGGGCGGTGAGGCCCGGTTTCGGGTCAAATCCAAGAATTTTCTAGAAAATTCCTAGACCAGAACGTCAGACAGCATCGTCGCCGGTTTCGCCGGTGCGGATGCGGATGGCCTGTTCCACGGTAGAGACAAAGATCTTGCCGTCGCCGATCTTGTCGGTGCGGGCGGCGGTGATGATCGCCTGGACGGCGGTGTCAACCATGTCGTCGGTCAGCACGACCTCGATCTTCACCTTGGGCAGGAAGTCGACGACATATTCGGCGCCACGGTACAGTTCCGTATGGCCCTTCTGGCGGCCGAAGCCCTTTACCTCGGTGACCGACAGGCCCTGGATCCCGGCTTCCTGAAGCGCTTCCTTGACCTCATCCAGCTTGAACGGCTTGATGATCGCTTCGACTTTCTTCATTGGGCCGACTCCCCCCGGTTCCGTCTTCGCCCCTCTCACCACTTCCCCACGCGGGGGACAATGTGACAGGGTTTCCCGGTGGGCCGTGGCCGGGGGATTCCTCAGGTGCTGCCTAAAATTTGTGCAATGCGCCTGCAACGCGGGCAGTTTAAAAACTTGAGGCTGCGAGACATGACCGAACTCCTGACCGCCGCGCAGATGCGGGCCATCGAACAGGCGGCGATTGCCTCGGGCGAGGTCACGGGCCTGGAGCTGATGGAGCGCGCCGGGCGGGGCGTGGTCGAGGCGATCTTCGAGGAATGGCCGGAGCTGCGGGCGACCTCGCACCGGGCGGTGGTGCTGTGCGGGCCGGGCAACAACGGCGGCGACGGGTTCGTCGTGGCGCGGCTGTTGAAGGAGTGGGGCTGGGAGGTGGAGGTCTTCCTCTACGGCGACCCGGAACGGCTGCCGCCGGACGCGCGGTTGAATTATGAGCGGTGGTTGGGGATGGGGGAGGTGAAGCCGAGCAGCACGTTCGACCCCGTCAAGCACGGCGGAGAACTTTATGTAGATGCGATCTTCGGAACCGGACTCACACGGACAATCGATAAGGACCTTGAACTGCTTCTCAGCGATGTGGTCAGCTCGTCTTATCATTTTGACGGGCGGCGAGTTGCCGTTGATTTGCCGACTGGAGTTTGTAGCGACAGTGGACGGTGTCTTGGCATCGTCAAACGGACTGATCTGACCGTCACGTTCTCCTATCAGAAACCGGGGCAAGTATTGGCCGATGGCCCCGAGTACTGCGACCATGTCGTAGTCAAGGATATTGGGTTGCCGCCAAAGCTTTGGCGAAAGGTGCTGGGGCGGCCCTACGACCGGGAGAAGCGTATCAAGGCCGATTACTCATCTGTCGTCCGTGGACTTGATGGCGGGGATCTTCAGCCTGGCTTTTCAAGCCAACACAGCATTCTCGATAAAGCTTGGTATGCTGGGGACACCCACAAATACTCCCACGGCCACGCCCTCATCCTCTCCGGCCCCTCCGGTCGCGGCGGGGCGGCGCGGCTTGCGGCGCGGGGGGCTTTGCGGATCGGGGCGGGGGTGGTGACGGTGGGGTGTGCTTTGGACGCCATCCCCGAGCATGCCGCGCGGCTGGATGCGGTGATGCTGCGGGGGGTGGTGGATGGGCTGGCTCTGGCCGGGGTGCTGGAGGACGGGCGGATCAACGCGCTTTGCGTGGGGCCAGGGATGGGCACCGGTGCGCGGGAAGCGGGGTTGGTGGGGGTAGCGTTGGAGAGTCGGGGCACGCCCCGACCTACCGTAGGCCGGGG
>JAZKHX010000010.1:99100-198775 GCA_040385165.1 Pseudomonadota bacterium
CCTGCCCGCGGGCGCGGAAGTGCTCGGGCCGATGGCCGGGGCGTGCCCCGGCGATCTGTTGTCCTCGACGCCGACGCCCTCACCATCCTCTCGCAACACCTCGACCTCTTCGCCGCCTTGCACGAGGGCTGCATCCTCACCCCCCATGGCGGCGAGTTTGCACGCCTCTTCCCCGACATCGCCGAGAAGCTCGCCGCCCCCGCCACCAAAGGCCCCGCCTATTCCAAGGTCGACGCCGCGCGGGAGGCGGCGGCTCGGGCGGGCTGCGTGGTCCTTTACAAAGGGCCGGACACGGTGATTGCCGACCCCTCGGGGCGCTGCGCCATCAACTCCGCCCACTACGACCGGGCGGCACCTTGGCTGGCGACGGCGGGGTCAGGCGACGTGCTGGCGGGGTTCATCACCGGGCTTCTGGCGCGGGGGTTCTCGCCCTTCGATGCCGCCTGCACCGGGGCCTGGCTGCATGTGGAATGTGCGCTGTCCTTCGGGCCGGGGCTGATTGCCGAGGACCTGCCCGAGGAGTTGCCGAAGGTGTTCCGGGCGTTGGGCATGTAGGTGCGCGTGCAGGTGCGCGTGTTGGTGCGCCATGAATGCGCACCCTACGGTCCGGATGTAGGGTGTGCATTCATGCGCACCATAATCACACCGCCCGGTCGATCTTCGTCGAAAGGTGGATCAGGCTTTCCGACGCCCGCACCCCGGTCATCGCGCCGATCTGGTCCAGCACCGAATCGAGGACCTGGGTGTTGGGGCAGGCGACCTGCACCAGAAAGTCGAAGCGGCCGGAGGTGGTGAACACCCGCTCGATCTCTGCAATCGACCGAAGTCGCGCCAGAACCGCGGCCTGCGAGCGGGGCTCGATGGTCAGCAACACGGACGCGCGCAGCCGCCCCTCGCGCGCCGCCTCGCCAAGTTTCAGCGTGTAGCCCGCGATGACGCCCGATGTCTCCAGCCGCTCCAGCCGCGCCTGGATCGTCGACCGCGCGACCTTCAACCGGCGCGAGAGGGTGGCCACCGAAACCCGAGCGTCGGCGGACAAGAGCCCAATGATGTTGCGATCCAGCTCGTCCATGCAATCTGCCATCCTTTTCGTCATTATAACGACAAAATCGCGCATTAATATAGTTTTGTTCGGTGAAGTTGTAACCCATATGCGGCATCCTCGATTGCAGGAAAAGGGCGGCTCATACGCACCTGGCCTGGTTCACTTGAAACCACGCTGGTGCCCGATCCCATAGCTGCACGGGGAAGGGCGAAGCGTCTTGTTGGCAAAGGAAAATAGGCCGATGGGACTCTCCAAGACAATCTGGTCCAACCCCACTGATTTTCTGAAGAAACAGGTGCCGGACGACCCCGTGCTGTTCTTTGCGCCCTCGGCCGCCCAGGCCGCCGCGCGGCGCTTCATCGATGGCTTTCCGGGTCTGGTGACCTATGCCGTCAAGTCGAACCCCGGCGAGGCGATGGTCGAGAACCTGGCCGCGGCCGGTGTGCGCGGTTTCGACTGCGCCTCGCCCTTCGAGATCGACCTGATCCGCCGTTTGGCCCCCGATGCCGCGATCCACTACAACAACCCGGTGCGCGCGCGGCACGAAATCGCCCATGCGGTGGAACGCGGCGTGAAGTCCTACAGCGTCGATTCGAAGTCCGAGCTGGCAAAGCTGATCGAAATGGTTCCGGTCGATGGGACCGAGATTTCGGTGCGCTTCAAGTTGCCGGTGGCGGGCGCGGCCTACAACTTCGGTGCCAAGTTCGGTGCGACCGAGGAACTGGCGGCCGAACTGCTGAGGACCGTGGCCGAGGCGGGTTACATCCCGTCGATCACCTTCCATCCCGGCACGCAATGCACCGATCCCCATGCCTGGGAGGCCTATATCCGCGAGGCGGCCGTGATCGCCAGAGCGGCAGGCGTCAAGATCGCGCGGCTGAACGTCGGCGGTGGCTTCCCGTCGCATCGGCTATGTGCGGTGGTGCCGCAGATCGAAGACACCTTCACCCTGATCGACCGGGTCACGACCGAGGCCTTCGGGGTGGACCGCCCCGCGCTGATCTGCGAGCCCGGCCGCGCGCTGTGCGGGGACGCATTCGCGCTGGCCGCCCGGGTCAAGGCGCTGCGCGACGGGAGCCATGTGTTCCTGAACGACGGGGTCTACGGCTCCCTGACCGAACTGCCGATGATCGGGGTGATCGACCGGATCGAAGTGCTATCCCCGGACGGCGAAACCCGCAAGGGCGAGCCGATCCCGCGCATCGTCTTCGGGCCGACCTGCGATTCGGTCGACCGGCTTCCCGGTGAGATTCCGCTGGCCTCGGACCTGTCGGAAGGCGACTTCGTCATCTGGCAGGGGATGGGGTCCTATTCCACCGTCACCAACACCCGTTTCAACGGCTTTGGCGAATTGCAGATGGCAACGGTCCTGAGCCTGAAGCTCTGACTGTCTGAAAACCATGCGAGAAAGCAGCGCCCGGCTGGACAATTCCTGCCGGGCGCTTAGCGTTGACGGGCAAGAGAACCTTAACCCTTTCGGCGCGATGATGGGGAAAGCCCACCTTCAGCGTCGCTGACCAGGGGAGACCCGCCACGCGCCTGCTTGACCGCCTTCGCAGCTTTTTCCGCCGGACAGTCGCGCCCGAGGTGGAACCCGCTCCCGCCCCAGTGCCGGGCCGCGTGCGGGGTCGGGTGGACCATGTGGTGATCCTCGACGGCACGATGTCGTCGCTTGAGCCGGGGCGCGAGGCCAATCCGGGGATCCTGTTCCGGCTCCTGCAGGAAATGGGGACCCATGCCAACAGGCGGCTCTACTATGAGCCGGGGATGCAGTGGGAGGGCTGGCTGCGTGGCGTGGCGATCCTGGAGGGCCGGGGGGTCGCGCCGCAGATCCAGCGTGCCTACGGCTGGCTGGCAAGCGGCTACCGTGAGGGCGACCGGATCTTCCTCTTCGGCTATTCGCGCGGGGCCTATGCGGTGCGGTCGCTGGCAGGGGTGATCGACCGGGTCGGCCTGCTGAGGCGCGAGCATGCCACCGAACGCGCCGTCAGGCTGGCTTGGCGCCATTACGAGCGCGCGACCGACAACCAGGCGTCCCAGGCCTTTGTCCGCCGGTTCTGTCACCCTGACGCCCCGATCGAGATGGTGGGGGTCTGGGATACGGTCAAGGCGCTGGGCCTGCGGCTGCCGTTCTTCTGGATGTTCACGCCCGACCGGCATGCCTTTCACAACCACCACCTTGGCGGCGCGATCCGGCACGGCTTTCACGCGCTGGCACTGAACGAGACACGGCTCGCCTTCGCCCCGGTCCTGTGGGAGTGCCCGCCCGGCTGGGAGGGCAACGTGGAACAGGTCTGGTTCCGGGGCGCGCATGGCGATGTCGGTGGCCATGTCGGCGACTTTGCAGCGGCCCGGCCCCTGGCCAATATTCCGCTGGTGTGGATGCTGGACCGGTCGGAGGCGCTGGGTCTGGCCCTGCCCGACGGCTGGCGCGCACGCTTTCCCTGCGACCCGGACGCGCCGATGGTCGGCACCTGGCGCAGCTGGGGCAAGGCGTTCCTTGCGCGTCGGCCGAGGAAGGTCGGGCGCGACCGGTCGGAACGGCTGCACCCGACCGCCGTCGCCGCAGCCGGTCAGCGCTGGCCAACCGGGGTTCCGGCGGAATAGGATTTCAAGGGCGTCGGACCGCCGGCTAGGTTCGCGCCGCATCCCGCAAAGGGCCGGAGTCATGAGATCCGTCACTGTCGCCGCCACGCAGTTCGCCTGTTCATGGGACTTGCCCGCCAATGCCGACCGCGCCGAGGCCCTGGTGCGGCAGGCGGCGGGACACGGCGCGCAGGTCGTGCTGATCCAGGAGTTGTTCGCCGCCCCCTATTTCTGCATCGAACAGCACCCGCGCTTTTTCGATCTGGCGCACCCGCTGGAGGGCCACCCGCTTGTCGCCCGTTTTGCCCACCTTGCGCGGGAGCTGGGCGTGGTGATCCCGGTCAGTTTCTTTGAACGCTGCGGGCAGGCCCTCTTCAACTCGGTCGCGATGGTTGACGCCGATGGCCTGATGCTCGGCGTCTACCGCAAAAGCCACATCCCGCAGGGGCCGGGCTACGAGGAGAAGTTCTATTTCTCGCCGGGGGATACCGGGTTCAAGGTCTGGGACACGGGCTTTGGACGGATCGGCGTCGGCATCTGCTGGGACCAGTGGTTCCCGGAATCCGCGCGGGCGATGGCTTTGTTGGGGGCAGAGATGCTGCTGTATCCGACCGCCATCGGATCGGAACCGCCCACGCCGGGCTATGACAGCCAACCGCATTGGGAGACGGTCCAGCGCGGTCATGCGGCGGCGAACATCTTGCCATTGGTGGCGTCGAACCGGATCGGAACGGAAACCGCGCCCGACGGGCGGGAGGTGACATTCTATGGCTCCAGCTTCATCTGCGACCACACCGGGCAACCGGTTGCGAAGGCCGACCGGGTGACCGAGGGCGTGCTGGTCCACCGGTTCGACCTGGACGCCATTGCCGCGCTGCGCAGCAGTTGGGGCCTGTTCCGCGACCGGCGGCCCGCGCTCTATCGGGCCCTGGGGACGCTGGACGGGAAAACCTGATCAGGCAGCCTTCAGCTCGTCCGCCATCTGGTGATTGCGGTCACGATGCCCGGCCTCGTCGGCGCGGACGGCGATCACCACGTCGCGCAGCCGGGCCGTCGGGGACAGGTGCCAGTAGTCGATGGCGATCTGGGGCGCGGGCACGTTTTCCACCAGCCCCGCATCGATCTGGGCGAGATACTGGGTGTAGCTGACCACCGCCTCTTCCTCGAGGTAGCCCACGATCCGGTGCGCGATTCGGGGGGCGAAAAGGTAAAGCCAGAAATAGGCGTTATAGAAAATCGCCTGGCCGATCATGATGACCGCCCGTTCAAACCGCGAGGGCTGGGCGACGTGGATGAAGGTCATCAGGTGCATCCGCTCGTTGTCGGCTTCGTCAAGCAGTTCGCGGATCCAGCCCTGGTCGTCGCGGATGTGACGCAGCGCCTTGAGGTGCTGCAAAAGCCCCCCCACCATTCCGGGAACCGCAGCGACGGTTTCCAGCACCACAGCCCGGTGGCCATAGCGTTTGGAGAAGAAGGCATCGGCAAAGAGCCGCATGAACTTGACGGTCCGCAAGGCGAACCGGTCACCGATGGTGGCGGGCACATGGTGCCGAGCCACGTCGGCAGCGGGGGATGTGTCTTTCATGGTGATACTCCGCAGCAAAAGCACCCCACCGATATGGGATGATCCCGACGAAAAGCATCAGCCATGGCCTGCGGCGTGACAGCACAGGCCGAAGAAAGGCCGCCCGGGACGGGGCGGCCTTCCGGGGACATCGGGCCCAACCCTCAGCGGTGGCGCAGGTCGACGTAGTCGCGCTTGGCCGGGCCGATGTACAACTGACGCGGGCGGCCGATCTTCTGGTTCTTTTCGCCGATCATCTCTTTCCACTGGCTGATCCAGCCCACGGTCCGCGAAATCGCGAAGATCGGGGTGAACATCGCGGTGGGGAAGCCCATCGCTTCGAGGATGATGCCGGAATAGAAGTCGACGTTCGGATAGAGCTTCTTCGAGATGAAATAGTCGTCTTCCAGCGCGATGCGTTCCAGTTCCTTGGCAACCTGCAGCAGCGGGTTGTTTTCCACGCCCAGAAGCCCCAGCACCTCGTCCGCGGATTCCTTCATCACCTTCGCGCGCGGGTCGAAGTTCTTGTAGACCCGATGGCCGAAGCCCATCAGCTTGACGCCCGAGGTCTTGTCCTTCGCCTTGGCGATGAATTCGGGAATTCGGTCGACAGTGCCGATTTCACGCAGCTGTTCCAGCGCCGCCTGGTTCGCCCCGCCATGCGCCGGGCCCCAAAGGCAGGCAATGCCGGCCGCGATGCAGGCGAACGGGTTCGCGCCCGAGGACCCTGCCAGACGCACGGTGGAGGTCGAGGCGTTCTGCTCATGATCTGCATGCAGCATCATGATCCGGTCCATGGCCTTTTCCAGGATTGGCGAGACGACATAATCCTCGGCCGGGACAGCGAAGCACATGTTCAGGAAGTTGCCGGCATAGCTGAGGCTGTTCTTCGGGTAGACGAAAGGCTGCCCGACCGAATACTTGTAGGCCATCGCCGCGATGGTCGGCAGCTTGGCGATCATGCGGATCGCTGCAACCTCGCGCTGCCAGGGATCGTTGATGTCGGTGCTGTCGTGGTAGAAAGCGGCCATCGCACCCACGACGCCGACCATGGTGGCCATCGGATGCGCGTCGCGGCGGAAACCACGGAAGAAATAGTGCATCTGTTCATGCACCATCGTGTGCTTGGTCACCCGGTTGGTGAAGTCCGCAAGCTGGCCCGCAGAGGGCAGCTCGCCATAAAGGAGCAGATAGCAGACCTCGAGGTGCGTCGACTTTTCGGCCAGCTGCTCGATCGGGTAGCCGCGATACAGAAGCTCGCCCAGGTCGCCGTCGATGTAGGTGATCGAGCTTTCGCACGCCGCCGTCGAGGTGAAGCCCGGGTCGAAGGTGAACACGTCCGCTTCGCCATAGAGCTTGCGGATGTCCAGAACATCGGGGCCGAGAGTGGGTTTGTGGACGGGAAGGTCGTAGGTGGTCCCGTTCAGGCTTAGCTTGGCGATGGTATCAGACATGTCTCTCCCCGGTCATGGCGCGGTGACCCTGGCAGAGGGGCACCCCTTGGCAATCCTGCACCCCGTCCGGGGTGGCTTCAAGGCCGGGGGGCGCAGGTTACTGGCTTGCGTCCGACAGCCGTGCGACGGTTTCCTCCCGACCGATGACTAGCATCATGTCGTAAACCGAAGGTGTAACAGTCCGGCCCGCAATCGCGGCCCGCAGGGGGGCAGCCAGCTTGCCGAACCCGATGCCGTTCTCGGCGGCGATCTTGGTCAGGATCGGCTCTAGCGCCTCCTTTGTCCAGCTAGCACTTTGCAGTCGCGGCGTCAATATTTTCAGTATACCACGGGATACCGTATCCAGTGCCTCGGCGGCCTTTTCCTCTATGACCACGGGGCGATCGATCAGTAGAAATGCCGCTTTTTCCATAAGTTCCGGGAATGTCTTCGCAGATTTCTTGAGGAAGGACAGGGCCAGGCGCATCCGCTCGACTTGCGCCTGTGTCAGCGCCGGTCGACCCGCTGCTGCGAGGAATGCCTCCAGTTCATGCAGCAGTGCGGCATCGTCGGCGATCGCCATGTGATGCCCGCAGGTATTCTCCAGCTTCTTGAAGTCGAGACGCGCTGGCGCTCGGCCAATTCCAGACAAGTCGAACATCTTCATCGCTTCGTCGCTGGTGAAGATCTCGGCATCGCCATGCGCCCAGCCAAGCCGCGTCAGGTAGTTGCGCATCCCGGCGGCAGGGTAGCCTATCGCCTGATACTCCTCGACCCCGGTCGCTCCGTGGCGTTTCGACAGCTTCTTGCCGTCCGGCCCGTGGATCAGCGGGATATGCGCCCAGATCGGGACCTGCCAGCCCATCGCGTCATAGACCATCTGCTGCCGCGCGGCGTTGTTCAGGTGGTCGTCGCCCCGGATCACATGGGTCACCCCCATGTCGTGATCATCCACCACCACGGCCAGCATGTAGACGGGCGTGCCGTCGGAGCGCAGCACGATCATGTCATCCAGCGTCGCGTTCCGGATCACGACCCGGCCCTGGACCTGATCGTCGATCACGGTCTCTCCGGTCCGGGGGGCCTTCATGCGGATGGCGAAGGGCGCGTCCGGATGGGTGGACGGATCGGCGTCGCGCCAGGGGGACAGGAATACCGGATAGCGGCCCGCTGCCTCCTCCGCCGCCCGGAACGCAGCGATTTCTTCCTGCGTCGAGAAGCACTTGTAGGCCGTTCCTCGGGCCAGCATCTCATGCGCGACTTCGGCATGGCGGTCGCGGCGGCCAAACTGGCTGACCACCTCCCCGTCCCAGTCAAGCCCGAGCCAGGTCAGCCCGCGCAGGATCGCCGCCGTCGCCTCGGGGGTCGAGCGTTCGCGGTCGGTATCTTCGATCCTGAGCAGGAACTTGCCGCCGCGTCCCCGTGCGAAAAGCCAGTTGAAAAGCGCGGTCCGCCCGCCGCCGATGTGCAGATAGCCCGTCGGCGAAGGTGCAAAGCGGGTGACGACGGGGGCGGGGGCGGACATCGGGCGTTAACCTTTCGGAAACCATGGCAGGCATAGGATTGCTGCGGGTTTAGGCAATCGGGGGAAGGGAAACAAGGTGGCGCCCGTGAGCTTGGTCTGGGGCTTGATCTGGGGCTTGGTCTGGGGCGTGTTCCGGCGGGGCGTTCTCTGGCCGCTGGAAGCCCTGCAATCGGCGCGCGGCATGCTGTTTCCCTGGCTCGCCGTTCTGGTCGGCTGCGGGATCGGCGGCTGGTTCGCCGTCCTGACCGAGCCCGGTGCCGGCAGCTATGCGCTTGCAGCAGTCCTGCTTGTGGCAGGCTCGGCTTTTGCCTGGCGGGGGGCGGACCTTGGTCGCCCGCTGGCGCTGGCCGTCGCTGCCCTCGCCGCCGGCTGGCTGGCTGCCGGGATCCGGGCCCATGCGGTCCAGGCACCGGTGCTGGACTTCCGCTACTACGGCCCGGTCGAGGGGCGCATTGTCCTTATCGACCGGTCCCAATCCGACGCCCTGCGCCTGACGCTCGATCAGGTCGTGCTGCGCGAGGTGGCACCGGACCGCACGCCGGAACGGGTCCGGGTGTCGCTGCAGAACGATCAGCCCTGGCTGGATCCGCTGCCTGGACAGGTCGTGATCCTGACCGCATCGCTTGCGGCCCCCGACGGCCCGGTGGAACCCGGCGGTTTCGACTTCCGCCGCATGGCCTATTTCGACCAGCTGGGTGCCGTGGGCTACACCCGCAAACCGGTCCTGCTGCTGGAGGAGCCTGCGGGCGGTGCGCTGCCGATCGACCGGCTGCGCAGCCATCTGACCCGGGGCATGCTTGCGCATATGGACGGGCAGGCCGGGGCCTTCGCGGCGGGGGCGATGACCGGCGACCGCTCGGCGATCACCGAAGACACCGTGGCAGCGCTGCGGGATTCGTCGCTGGCGCATCTACTGGCGATCTCGGGGATGAACATGGCCTTTCTGACCGGATTTGTCTTCGCACTGTTCCGCTATGGTCTGGCGCTGATCCCCTATGTGGCGCTTCGGGTGAACACCAAGAAGGTGGCTGCGGTGGTCAGCCTTGGCGTCGCACTGTTCTATCTTCTTCTGTCCGGAGCGAATGTCGCGACCGAGCGCGCCTTCATCATGATCGCGGTGTTTCTGGGCGCGGTGCTGCTGGACCGTCGCGCGCTGACCCTGCGGTCGGTGGCGGTCGCGGCGGTGATCCTCTTACTGGCCAAGCCGGAAAGCCTGTTGAACCCGGGGTTCCAGATGTCCTTCGCAGCAACCATCGCGCTGATCGTCGGCTTTGCGGCGCTGGAGGGCAGCATCTATCGCCAACGAGTCCCGCGCTGGCTGATGCCGGTTTTCACGCTTGTCCTCAGCTCGGTGATCGGCGGCTTTGCCACCGCGCCCTACGCTGCGGCGCATTTCAACCGGTTCACCGACTACGGGCTTCTGGCGAACCTGCTGACCGTGCCGGTGATGGGGGCGGTGATCATGCCGGCAGGGGCGGTCGCAGCCCTTCTGGCCCCGTTTGGTCTTGCGTGGCTGCCGCTTTGGGCGATGGAGCAAGGCGCGCGCTGGATCCTGTTTGTCGCCCACTGGATTGGCGGTCTGGAGGGCTCGGTCACCGCGATCCCGGCTCCGGGCCCATGGGTGCTGCCCCTGTTCACCCTTGGCGCGCTGTGGCTGATCCTGTGGCGGGGGAGGGTGCAGTGGGCCGGTGTGCTGCCGGTCGTGACCGCGCTGGCGCTGTGGGTGGCGGCAGAGCGGCCACTGCTGCTGATCTCGGGCGATGGCAAGCTTCTGGGGCTGGACGGGCCAGAGGGCCGGGCGCTTTCGGCCGCGCGCGGCGGCGGGTTCGCGGCCGAGAACTGGCTGCAGAACGATGGTGATCTGACCGGGCAGAAGGCGGCGGCCGCGCGGCCCGGGTTCTCGGGGCCGAAGGGCGAACGCTGGTTTGATCTGGCGGGTATGCGGGCCGTGGCGCTATCCGGCAAGGGTGCTGCGGCAAGGCTGGCGGATGCCTGCGCCAGGGCGGACCTGGTGATCCTGGCCGAGAAGATCGAGACGCGCCCGGACCGTTGCGCCCTGATCGACCTCAGGATGCTCGCGGCGACCGGCCCCCTTGCGATCCGGACCGCAGGCGACGGGTTTCGGATCGACCGCACCCGGCAGTCCGCGCGCCTGTGGTCGCCGCCGGCGCGCAAGGTCACCTTGCCGGAGCTGCGCGCAGGCGACACCACCCTTGCGCATCTGATGGATCAGTAGCTGCGGATCAAGCCCACGAGGCGGCCCTGCACTTTGACCAGATGGTCGGGGAACACCCGCGTCTCATAGGCCGGGTTGGCGGCTTCGAGCGCGATCATGTTGCCGCGGCGTCGGTAGCGTTTCAGCGTGGCCTCGTGGTCTTCGACCAGAGCCACGACGATATCGCCATTCTCGGCCGTGGACTGTTCGCGGATAACCACGATGTCGCCATCGTTGATCCCGGCCTCGATCATGGAATCACCTTTGACTTCAAGCGCATAATGCTGCCCCTTGCCCGACAGCATCGATCCGGGCACCGCGACATGATGCGAAACTTCCGAGATTGCCTCGATCGGCACGCCGGCCGCGATCCGGCCCATGACGGGAAGTTCCATCGCGTGAACAGTGGAGACGGGCATCGCGCCGCGCGGCGGGTCGACCTTGTCGCCCGCGATCACCTTGGGACTGAAGCCGGGCCGTTCCATCGCTTCGGGCAGCTTGACGATTTCCAGCGCGCGGGCCCGGTGGGCCAGGCGGCGGATGAAGCCGCGTTCTTCCAACGCGGTGATCAGCCGGTGGATCCCCGACTTCGACCGCAGGTCGAGGGCATCCTTCATCTCGTCGAAGGACGGCGGCACCCCGTCGCGGTCCATCCGCGTCTTGATGAAGTCCAGAAGTTCCAACTGCTTGCGTGTCAGCATCGGCGGGTCCCCACGGAAAGTGTTAACACAATGTTCTGCCCCCGTTCCCGATTTGTGTCAAGGATTATCCAGGGGAGGTCAAATCGGCAGGTAGTCGACCGTGGCCCCCCGGTCGCGCGGTCCGTCGAGGGCGGGGCGAATGAGCAGCGCATCGGCCTGGCCAAGGATCGACAGCAGCGCCGAATCCTGACGGTCGAACGGGGCGATGTCGGGCAGGCCGTCGGATGCTGCAAGCCGCGCCCGCATGTAATGGCTTCGTGGACCGTTTGCGGGCAGCTCGACCGCAAGCCTCGCCCGCCGGGTCTGTGGGGCGGGGTCAGGGTGCCCAAGCATCGCCCGCACCATCGGCAGCAGGAAGAGGTGCGCGCAGACGATGGCCGAGACCGGGTTGCCCGGCAGCCCAAGCATCGGGGTTCCGTTCAGTCGCCCGGCCATCAGCGGCTTGCCGGGGCGCATCGCGATCTTCCAGAAGCTGTGGTCCAGCCCTGCGACCCGGCCCACAAGATCATGGTCGCCAACCGAAGCGCCTCCGATCGTGATGATCAGGTCGACCCCTTCGGCCAGAGACAGGACCATCGCCAGCTCATCCTCGGTGTCGCGTGCTATCGGAAGCAGGCGCGCGATACCGCCCTCGGCTTCGACCATTGCCTTCAGCGCAAAGCTGTTCGAGGCGATGATCTGGTCCGGGGCAGGGTCTTCGCCCGGCATGACCAGCTCATCGCCCGTGGCAATCAGCGCGACAACGGGGCGGCGGGTGGCCGTGATCCTTGCCACATTCATCGCCGCCAGAAGCGCCAGATCGTTGGGACGCAGGCGGCGCGGTGACAGGCTGTCGCCGGCGCGGAAATCCTGGCCCCGGGGCCGGATATGGGCTGCGGTGTCCAGGCCTTCCTTCAGGATGATGCGGTCACCGACTGCCACTACGTCTTCCTGGATGATGACGCGGGTGGCACCCTCCGGCACCGGAGCGCCCGTGAAGATGCGGACGGCCTGACCGGGACCGACCCGCCCGTGGAACGCGTGTCCGGCCCCGGCCTCCCCGATCAGGAGGAAATTGTCGTCCGGCCCGGGATCACCCTGCACCGCATAGCCGTCCATCGCCGAGGCCGCAAAGGGCGGCTGATCGCGGGTGGCGATGGCGGGCACGCTCATCCAGCGGCCTGCGGCGTCTGCAAGGGGCACGGCTTCGGACGGCAAGGGCGCGGCCAGCGCCAGACAGCGTGACAATGCCTCTTCAACCGAAATCATCAGGTCGCCTCGTAACGACCTGATTTGCCGCCATCTTTCAGGATCAATCGGATGCCGTCGATCACCATCGACTTCTCCACCGCCTTGACCATGTCATAGACGGTCAGTGCCGCCACGGACACCGCCGTCAAGGCCTCCATCTCGACCCCGGTCTGGCCAGAGGTCTTGACGGTGGCCTCGATCCGCACCCCCGGCAATGCGGGGTCGGCGGTCAGTTCAAGCGCGACCTTGGTGATCGGCAGGGGATGGCACAGCGGGATCAGGTCCGAGGTCTTCTTCGCCGCCATGATCCCCGCCAGCCGCGCGACGGACAACACGTCGCCCTTCTTGGCCCGGCCTTCGGTGATCAGCGTGAGGGTCTCAAGGCTCATCCGCACCGCGCCCACGGCCACCGCGACACGGTCGGTCACCGGCTTTGACGACACGTCGACCATATGGGCCTGGCCCCGGTCGTCGAAGTGGGACAGGCCGGAGGTCACAGTCCGCCCTGCGCGGTCAGCGGTTTTGCCAGGATCGTCCGCGTTGCGGCAGTGACGTCCGCCTGCCGCATCAGGCTTTCGCCGATCAGGAAGCAGCGCGCGCCGTATTGGGCCAGGTCGGCAAGGTCTGCGGGCGTGTAAAGCCCGCTTTCGGCGACGATCATCCGGTCTTCGGGCACGCGCCGGGCCAGCCTGCGGGTCGTCTCCAGCGTCACCTCGAAGGTGTGCAGGTTGCGGTTGTTGATCCCGATCAGCGGCGATTTCAGCAATGCCGCACGCTCCAGTTCCGCCTCGTCATGCACCTCGATCAAGACGTCCATGCCAAGAGACATCGCGGCGGCCTCCAGTTCGGCGGCCTGGGTGTCGTCCAGCGAGGCCATGATGATCAGGATGCAGTCGGCGTTCAGCGCGCGGGACTGGGTGACCTGCCAGGGATCGTACAGGAAGTCCTTGCGCAGGCAGGGCAGCGCGACGGCGTTGTGGGCCGCGACCAGATATGCGTCCGCACCCTGAAAGCTGGGCGCGTCGGTCAGAATCGAAAGGCAGGTCGCCCCACCGGCCTCATAGGCTTTCGCAAGCGCAGGCGGGTCGAAGTCCGGGCGGATCAGGCCTTTGGAGGGGCTGGCCTTCTTGATCTCGGCGATCAGGCCGTAGCCGGTCAGGGTTGCCTCGCGGAGCGCCCGGGCAAAGCCGCGGGGCGGGGAGGCGGCCTTGGCTGCGGCCTCAAGATCGGCAAGCGGCGTCGCAGCCTTGGCCTTGGCCACTTCCTCCAGCTTGTAGGCCTTGATGCGGTCGAGGATCGTGGACATGGGGCCCCTCAGGCGTTCGTCAGGCGGCGGAGCGCGTCGATCTTGGCTTTCGCGGCCCCGGAATCAATCGACTCACGGGCCAACGCCACACCATCGCGAAGGGTTCCCGCCTTGTCGGCCACCACCAGCGCTGCGGCGGCGTTCAGAAGAACCGCGTCGCGGTAGGCCCCGGGCGCTCCGTCGAGAAGCGCGCGGAAGGCGGTCGCGTTCTCGGACGGCGTGCCGCCCAGGATCGCCTCGAACGGGTGGGGGGCAAGGCCCGCGTCTTCGGGGTGGACGGTGAAGTCGCGGATCGCACCGTTTTCGACGGCAGAGACGGACGTCGCGCCGCAGATGGTGATCTCGTCGGTGCCGTCCGAGCCGTGGACGAGCCAGGCTTTCTCGGACCCAAGGGTGAGAAGCGTCTCGGCCATCGGGCGGATAAGCGCGTCGGAGAAGGCGCCGGTCAGCTGGCGCTTGACCCCGGCGGGATTGGTCAGCGGCCCGAGGATGTTGAAGATCGTGCGCGTCCCCAGTTCCGCGCGGACCGGCATGACATGGCGGATCGCGGGGTGGTGCATGGGCGCCATCATGAAGCCGATCCCGGCCTCGGTCAGGCAGCGTTCGACGATCTCGGGGCCGATCATCACGTTGAGGCCCATTTCGGTCAGGGCGTCGGCGGCCCCGGACTTGGACGACAGGTTCCGGTTGCCGTGCTTGGCCACCGTGACGCCCGCGCCCGCGACGACGAAGGCGGTGGCGGTCGAGATGTTCAGCGTGCCCTTGCCGTCGCCGCCGGTGCCGACGATGTCCATCGCGCCTGCCGGGGCCTTCACCGGGTTGCACTTCGACCGCATCACGTTGGCGGCGGCGGCGTATTCATCCACCGTCTCGCCCCGGGTGCGCAGGGCCATCAGGAAGCCGCCCATCTGGGCCGGGGTGCCCTCGCCCTCGAACAGCGCGTTGAACGCGGCTTCGGCCTCGGCTCGTGTGAGGGGGCGGTTGGCGGCGATGCCAATCAGGGGCTTCAGCACATCGCTCATGCCGGGACCCGGGCTTTCGCTTCTTCAAGGAAGTTGCGGAGGAGCTGGTGGCCGTGTTCCGAGGCGATGCTTTCGGGATGGAACTGGACGCCCTCGATCAGGTGCTGCCTGTGGCGCAGCCCCATGATCGTGCCGTCTTCCAGCCAGGCGGTGACTTCAAGGTCAGCCGGAAGGGTGGCGCGGTCGACCACGAGGGAATGGTAGCGCGTCGCCTGGAAGGGCGAGGGCAGGCCGCGGAACACGCCTTTCCCGGAATGGTGCATGGTGCCCATCTTGCCGTGGACGATCTCGTGGCAGCGGACGACCTTGCCGCCGAAGGCCTCGCCGATGGTCTGATGACCAAGGCAGACGCCCAGAAGCGGGATACCTGCGGTCGCGGCGGCCTTGGTCAGCGGCAGGCAGATCCCGGCGGCGGCGGGGTCGCAGGGGCCGGGGGAAAGGACGATCACCTCGGGACGCATCGCGATCACGTCCTGGACCTGCAGGGCGTCGTTCCGTTTCACGACCACGTCCGCGCCAAGCTCGCCCAGGTAGTGGACGAGGTTGTAGGTAAAGCTGTCGTAGTTGTCGATCAGGAGGAGCATCGGTCGGACCCCGGGGGCGGCTACCGGCTGGTTATCGCCGATGCGTGGGGCGGTGTAAACCGGGGTTTCCTTTGCCCCGTCCACGCAGGACACAGTCTGCGCCCATGGGAAATCAAGGGGTTGGGTGGCGGCGTTGAGATGGTCTTAACCATGTGGCGGGCTCGGCGCTTCCTTCGGTCGCTTCTCGCAGGACCACCGGGGAGCGAGCGCAGGACGAGGGGCGGCGTCAGTCGTGCCGGATCTCGTCGTCGTCATCAAGGTAGTGGCCGGTTTCGATCGCGATCAGGGTGACGGGCAGGCGACCGGGGTTTTCCAGGCGATGCGGGCGACCAAGAGGGATATGTGCGGCCTCGCCCTCGACCACCAGTCGAGAGTGGATGCCGACGGTGATCTCGGCGGTGCCTTCGACCACGATCCAGTGTTCGGACCGATGCATGTGGGACAAAAGCGATGTCGCCTCACCCGGGGCGAGCCGCAGCGAGCGGACGCGGAAACGCGACCCTTGCGCCAGAAGCGCAGCCGGTGCGGGAGAGGCACCTTCGGTGACGAAAGGCGCAGCGGACGCTGCGGCAAAGCCGGCGGGATGCGATCCATCCATCGTGTCGTCTCCTTTCACCATGGCAGCAGGGTCGCAGTTGGATGGTGAACAGGCGATTAACGCGGCAAGGCCATTTCGGGGCATTTTGGCGGCGGAGGGCCTGGCGGACGGTCTACCCGCCCTCGGCCCCTGCCCACGGAGGAGGGGAGACACCTGGGACGGTTTTCAGAATGAGCGCCTTGCGGCGCGAAGACCTTTTGTCTCGCCGCTCTGCGTAAAGGACGCAGAGCGGCTCGGGATTGCCTCCGGCGGGGATATTTGGGGAAGCGAAAGCCGATGTCGCTTCAGGTCCAGTCCAGCACGACCTTGCCCGAAAGGCCGGAGCGCATTGCCGCGAAACCGTCCTCGAAGGCGTCGACCTTGAAGCGGTGGGTGATCACGCGGCGGATGTCGAGGCCGTTTTCCAGCATGGCGATCATCTTGTACCAGGTCTCGAAGATCTCGCGGCCGTAGACGCCCTTGATCGTGATGGCCTTGAAGACGATGCGCGACCAGTCCACCGGGGATTTGCCCGGCGGGATGCCCAGCATCGCGATGCGGCCGCCCATGACCATGTGCTCGACCATCTGGTCGAGCGCTTGTTGCGAGCCGGACATTTCCATGCCGACGTCGAAGCCCTGTTGCATTTTCAGCGAGGGGTAGACCGAGCGCAGGTCAGTGGTGGCGACGTTGACTGGGACCACGTCAGCGACCTGTCCGGCAAGGTCGAGGCGGGCCTGGTTGATGTCGGTGATGACGACGTGCCGCGCGCCGACGTGGCGGGCGACGGCGGCGGCCATGATGCCGATGGGGCCCGCGCCGGTGATCAGCACATCCTCGCCGATCAGGTCGAAGGAAAGGGCGGTGTGCACGGCGTTGCCTAGGGGATCGAGGATCGCGCCGATCTCGTCGTCGATGGCGTCGGGCAGAGGGACGACGTTGAAGGCAGGCAGGCGCAGGTATTGCGCGAAGGCACCCGGTTCGTTGACGCCGATGCCCCGCGTTTCGGGGTCGAGGTGGAACTTGCCCGACCGGCTTTGGCGGCTGGTCTTGCCGATCAGGTGGCCCTCGCCCGAGCAACGTTGCCCGATCTCCAGCCCTTCGACGTTGCGGCCCTTGTCCACGATGATGCCTGCGAATTCGTGGCCGGTGACGAGGGGGACGGGGACGGTCTTCTGCGCCCATGCGTCCCAGTTCCAGATGTGGATATCGGTGCCGCAGATGCCGGTCATGTGGATCTTGATCAGCACGTCGTCGGGGCCGATCTCGGGGACCGGACGCGTCTCCATCCAGAGGCCGGGTTCGGGTCTGGATTTGGCGAGCACGGTCATTTCGTTTGCGCGCAGTCCGCGCGCGGGCATTTCGTCGGGGCGCAGGGTCATTTCAGGACTCCGGTGGCTTTTCCCGCTGCCGTGAAGGCGTCGAGGGCGAAGTCGAGGTCTTCGCGGGTCAGGGCCGCGTTCATCTGGGTGCGGATGCGGGCGGCGCCTTTGGGGACGACGGGGAAGAAGAAGGGGGCGACGTGGACGCCGCGGATGTTCAGGTCGGCGGCCATCGCTTGGGCGAGTTTGGCCTCGTTCAGCATGACGGGGATGATCGGGTGTTCGCCGGGCAGAAGGGTGAAGCCTGCCTGGGTGAGGCCCGCGCGCCAGTATTGCGCGTTGTCGACAAGTTTGGCGCGAAGGTCGTCGGCCCCTTCGACGATGTCCAGTGCGGCAAGGGCGGCCCCGACCACGGCGGGGGGAAGGGCGTTGGAAAAGAGGTAGGGACGGGCGCGTTGTCTAAGGAGGTCGATCACCGGCTGCGGGCCGGCGATGTAGCCTCCCAGCGCGCCGCCAAGGGCCTTGCCGAGGGTGCCGGTAAGGATGTCAACCTGAACGCCGGCGCGGGCGGGGGTGCCTGCGCCTTTAGGGCCGGTAAAGCCGGTGGCGTGGCAGTCATCGACCATCACCATCGCGCCGTAAGTGTTTGCAAGGGCGCGGATTTCCGGGAGTTTGGCGTAGAAGCCATCCATCGAGAAGACGCCGTCGGTGGCGATCAGGACGAAGCGGGCGCCATCGGCCCTGGCGGCCTTCAGCTGGGCCTCCAGGTCGGCCATGTCGCTGTTGGCGTAGCGGTAGCGTTTGGCTTTGCACAACCGGATGCCGTCGATGATCGAGGCATGGTTCAGCGCGTCGGAAATGACGGCGTCCTCGGGGCCGAGGAGGGGTTCGAACAGCCCGCCGTTGGCGTCAAAGCAGGCGGCGAAGAGGATCGTGTCGTCGTGGCCGAGGTATTGGGCGAGGCGGGTTTCCAGGCGGCGGTGCAGGTCTTGTGTCCCGCAGATGAAGCGCACCGAAGCCATGCCGAAGCCGTGGTCGTCCATGGCGGCCTTGGCGGCGGCGATGAGGCGAGGATCGTCGGCAAGGCCGAGGTAGTTGTTGGCGCAGAGGTTCAGCATCTGCCGCCCGGCCATCCGCACATGCGCGCCTTGCGCCCCGGTGATGAGGCGCTCGCGTTTCATCAGGCCGTCCGCCTCGATGCCCTGAAGGGTGGCGGCAATGTGGTCGAGGAAGGCAGTCGTTTCCGTCATGGCAGAGTCCTTTCCGGCTTGGCGGAATTTGGCAGACGGCGAAGGAAATGTCAACTTGACGGATGAAAATCCGCTAAGATGGAATTCAGCTGTTCTGGACGATCAGGATGGCACGGGCTTTGCCCTCGGCGGCGATCTGATGGGCGCGGTCGGCAGGGTAGCGGGCAACATCCCCGGGCGTAAGGCTGTCCGTCGCATCGCCGGATGTGACGGTAAGGCGGCCTTCGAGGACGGTCAGATGCTCTCGGCAGCCGGGGGAATGGGCGTCCGAGGTGAGGCGCGCGCCTTTGGTGAACTGAAGTTCATAAACCTCATGGCTTCCGACGCTTTCGGGGGCGGAGAGGATGCGGATGGTCACGCCGCCACGGTCGATGACGGGGGCGGCAGAGGCGCGGGTGACCTCGATGCCCGGCGCGGGGCGGCCTTCGAGAAGACCGGCGAAATCGAGTTGCAGGGCCTGGGTGAGTGCCCAGAGGGTAGCGACGGTGGGCGAGGATTCGCCGCGCTCGATCTGGCTGACCATGGACCGCGAGACGCCGGAAAGTTTGGCAGCGGCGTCAAGGCTCAGCCCGCGGGCCTTGCGGGCGGCGCGGAGCGAGGCGGCGAGGCGGTCGTGGATGTCGGAGCGGTCGGCCATGCGGGCATGGTGGCGGGGAAGGGCAGGGGCGTCAATCGTGCTGCGGCCGCCCGGTCAGGTGCCGCAGAAAGTGACATATGGACCGAAACCGGTTGGGGCAGGGAGCATGTAGGCCTCGGCCTCGGTGAAGGGTGTCTGGATCGCTGCGAGAAGCGCGTGGAAGGGGGCCAGGTCGCCGGAGGTGGCGGCGGTCAGGGCCTCCTCGACCTTGTGGTTGCGCGGGATCACGGCGGGGTTGGCCTGGATCAGGCGCTGGGCGGCCCCGTCGCCCGCCCGCGCGCGCCAGCGTGGCAGCCAGGCGTTCATCTTCGCGAAGTCCTCGAAGTGAGGGCGGAGGCTGGCCTCGTCGGCGAGGCGGCGGAAGGTGAGGGTCCAGTCGGCGCCCTGCATCGCGGTCATCAGGTCGTCGGCGAGTTCTGCATCGCCCGGGTCTTCGCCCACAAGCCCAAGTTTCCGCCGCATCACGCTCAGCCATTCGGCGCGATAGCGCGGGGCGATGGCGGCGAGCCGGTCGTTGGCGATCTCGATGGCCTTCTCCGGGGCAGGGTCGAGAAGGGGGATCAGCGTCTCGGCCAGGCGGGCGAGGTTCCAGCCCAGGATCAGGGGCTGGTTGGCATAGGCATAGCGGCCCTGATGGTCGATGGAGGAGAAGACGGTGCCCGGCGCGTAGGCCTCCATGAAGGCGCAGGGGCCGTAGTCGATGGTCTCGCCGGAGATGGCCATGTTGTCGGTGTTCATCACGCCATGGATGAAGCCGAGGCCCATCCAGTCCGCGACAAGCCGGGCCTGCGCGGCGATCACGGCGTCAAGGAAGCAGAGGTAAGGGGTGTCCGCGTCCGGCAGGTCCGGGTAGTGGCGGGCAATGGCGTGGTCGGCAAGGCGCCGGACCGTCGCCTGGTCGCCCCGGGCGGCGAAAAACTGGAAGGTGCCGACGCGGATGTGGCTTGCGGCACTGCGGGCGAGAACCGCGCCGGGCAGCTTCGTCTCGCGCCAGACTTCCTCGCCGGTCGCTGCGACAGCCAGCGCGCGGGTTGTGGGCACGCCCGCAGCGGCCATGAATTCCGAGATCAGGACCTCGCGCAGCATCGGGCCGACCGCTGCCTTGCCATCGCCCCCCCGCGAGAACGGGGTCTTGCCGGAGCCTTTCAGTTGCAGGTCGAAGCGGCGGCCGTCGGGCGCAAGGATCTCGCCCAGGAGATGCGCGCGACCGTCACCCAGTTGAGGCGAGAAGCCGCCGAACTGGTGGCCGGCATAGGCCTGGGCGATGGGGTCGGCTCCGGCGGGTAGGGTCGCACCGGAAAACCAGCCTTCGGCTTCGGCGTCGGTCAGGTCCAGCCCGAGATCCGCAGCAAGCGGGCGGTTCAGGAACAAGAGCCTCGGTGCCGGGGCCTGGTCCGGCGCGACGCGGAGGTAGGTGCCGGGCAGGTCACGGGCATAGGAGTGGTCGAAGGCGATGGTCATGGCTGTGCCCCTTTGTGCAAGGGATATGGGCCTCGGTCGCCGGTGAGGCAAGCGGCGACATGAGGCGTCAGCCATGCTCGGAAGGCGACGGGGGGCCGCAGTCTGTGAAAGTGGTCGGGGCGGAGGGATTCGAACTCTCGACCTACGGTACCCAAAACCGTCGCGCTACCAGGCTGCGCTACGCCCCGACTGCCGACCCTTTAGCGGGATCGGAAGGGAATGAAAAGCCTCAGCCGTCGCAGGGCCAGGCCGCGCCGGATGCGGGGATGGCGGGGTGGCGCAGGACCGCGCCGGGCGCGATCCCCAGCCGGGCCGCAAGCCCGCCATTCAGCTCGAGAACGAACATGACGCCTTCGCCACCATCGACCGGTGTCAGGTCTCCCGGCACGGCATTGGCTTGGACCCTGGTGACCGTTCCGGTCGCATCGGCAAAGACCATGTCCAGCGGGATCAGCGTGTTCTTCATCCAGAAGCTGACCCGGCGCGGCGCGTCGTAGACAAAAAGCATGCCGCTCGACAGCGGCATGTCCTGCCGGAACATCAGTCCCTTGGCACGCTCGGCCGCGTCGTCGGCCACCTCGACGGAGAAACTCTCGCGCCCTTCGGCCCAGCGGATATCCAGCCGGTCGGGCGCGCAGGCCGCCTGGGCCCAGGCAGTTCCGGGAATGGCCACGGCCAGGAGCAGTGAAACTGCAGTCGCTCTGTGCATCATGGCTTGTCCCGGCTGGCTGATTCCCACGACACGACCTGTACCGCCATGCGCCCGCGTTTGCCATCGATGATGCGCAGCGCCACGGCCTCGCCCGCCGTCAGATCCGCAAATCCCGACACGCGCAGCACCTCGGCATGCACGAACACGTCCTCGGGACGCCCGTAGACATTGGCAAAGCCGAACCCCTTGCCCTTGTCGAACCACTTGACCCGCGCGGGTTCCAGTTCGAGTGCGAGAATGTCGGCGCTGACCAGCTGGGCCGCGTCTTCGCCAAATGGCAGCACGATGCCTTCCGGCGGGTCGATCCGCGTCACTTCGACAGCCTGAACCCCGCGCTGCGTCCGCTGGATGCGCACTTCGATGCCTGCGCCGTCGGCGACAGAGCCCTGGCCGAAGTTCCGCAGAACATTGGCGTGCAACAAAATGTCGGCGTCCGTCTGGTCAGAAACGATGAACCCGAAACCCTTGGCCGGATCAAACCACTTAACGCGACCATGCACGAGCTGCATGACCTCTTCTTCGTCCGTCATTTGCAGAGCCTTCTCCCCAGAATGAGCCCTAGACCGCACTGATGACGGAAATCTCCCGCCGGGATCAAGGGCAATTCAACAAATGAGTAACAAAAACTGTGCCGGGTCCGGCTAACTTACGGATTTAGCCGGGTGATCTTCCAGCCTTCCGTAAGGTCAATTTTGCTCCAGCGGAAACGGTCATGCAACCGGAATGCGCCATCGGCCCAGAATTCGATCTCGACGGGGTGTAGCCGGAAGCCGCCCCAGTTTGGCGGCCGGGGCGGATTCGTCCCCTTGGTGAGGGCAACGCGGGCGGCTTCGGCCAGCAGCGCCTCACGCGAGGACAGCGGCTGCGACTGCTGGCTGGCCCAGGCCCCGAGGCGGGATTTCAGGCTGCGGCTGGCGAAGTAGGCGTCGGCCTGCGGGCCGTCTTCGCGCGTGACCGTGCCTCGCACCCGGATCTGGCGGCGCAGGCTTTTCCAGTGCAGCACGAACGCCGCCTTGCCGGAAGCCGCGATTTCCTGCCCCTTCTGCGAGCCGTAGTTGGTGTAGAAGACGAAGGCGTCACCCTCGATATCCTTCAGAAGCACCATGCGGACATTGGGCAGGCCATCGGGGTCGACCGTGGCCAGGGCGATCGCGTTGGGATCGTTCGGCTCCTGTGCCTCGGCCTCGGTCAGCCAGGCGCGCGCAATCGCGAAGGGATCGTCGCCCGCGAAGATGCCTGACCGGTCCATGGATGCTCCTTGCCCCCGGGCGCGGACCTGCCTTGAAGGGAGGCCCCGCTTCGCCTACACGTCTTGGACAATGAAAAATGGGCGAGGGGTCGGGAATGTCAACCGGACTGATGCAAGGCAAGCGCGGGCTGATCATGGGGCTTGCCAATGACAAGTCGATTGCCTGGGGCATCGCGCAGGCCGTCGCGGCGCAGGGGGCAACGCTCGCCTTTTCCTATCAGGGCGAGGCGCTGAAGAAGCGGGTCGAGCCGCTGGCTGAATCGCTGGGCAGCCCGAAGCTGTTCGAGTGCGACGTGGCCAGCGACGACAGCATCGACGCGCTGTTTTCCGCCCTGAAGGCGGAATGGGGGCAACTGGACTTTCTGGTCCATGCCATCGGTTTCGCCGACAAGAACGAGTTGCGCGGACGCTATGTCGACACCTCTCGCGCGGGTTTTGCGCTGGCGATGGACATTTCCGTCTATTCCTTCACGGCAGTCTGCCAGCGGGCGGCGGCGTTGATGGGGCCGGGGGGAAGCCTTTTGACCCTCACCTATTACGGCGCGGAAAAGGTCATGCCACATTACAACGTGATGGGCGTGGCCAAGGCGGGGCTGGAGGCTTCGGTCAAGTATCTGGCCGAGGATCTGGGCAAAGACGGCATCCGCGTGAACGCGATTTCGGCGGGTCCAATCAAGACGCTGGCGGCGTCAGGCATCGGCGATTTCCGTTACATCATGAAGTGGAACGAGTTGAACTCGCCCCTGCGGCGCAACGTGACGCAGGAAGAGGTTGGCAAGGCGGCGCTTTACCTGCTGTCAGACCTTGGATCGGGGACCACGGGCGAGAACCTGCATGTCGATGCGGGCTATCATGTCGTGGGCATGAAGGCGATCGAGGCCCCCGACATCGACCTTCTGTCGGGCCGGAAAGAGGGTGGACAGTGACGCTGGCGACCTTTCTCGTGGTTGCGGGGCTGCTGACCATGGGGGCGGTCAGCCCCGGCCCGGCGGTGCTGATGTCGGCGCGGACCGGCGTCACCGAAGGCTTGCGCACCGGGTTCTTCCTGTCGCTTGGCATCGGGGCCGGAGCCGTGTTCTGGGCGACGCTGGCGCTGAGCGGTCTGGCGGTGATCTTCGAGGTCGCCCCCACGCTGCTCTGGGCGTTCAAGATCGTGGGCGGGCTGTATCTGGTCTGGATGGCCATCGGCATGTGGCGGCACGCGGCCGAGCCACTGGGGGACAGCACCGATGCGCCGCCACGTTCGTCGGCATCGGCCTTCCGGCTGGGTCTGGTGACGCAGCTGTCGAACCCCAAGCCCGCCGTGCTGCTGAGCGCCGTCTTCATCGGCACTGTGCCGCCTGGAACGCCGCTCTGGCTGCTGGTGCTGCTGCTGACCTTTCTCTTCATGGTCGAGACCGGCTGGAACACCATCGTCGCCCGCATCTTCTCGCTGGACCGGACGCGCCGGGCCTACACCGGGGCCAAGCCCGTGATCGACCGTGCCTTCGGCGGTCTGCTCGGGCTGCTGGGACTCAAGATCGCCACCACCTGAAGGAGGGACCGATGTCCGCCGAACGCCTGCCGCATGAAAAGGGATTTCACGTCAGCTGGGACCAGATCCACCGCGATGCCCGCGCGCTGGCCTGGCGGCTGGATGGCAAGGGTCCGGGCGAGGGCGGCACCTGGAAGGCCGTGGTCGGGATCACCCGGGGCGGGCTGGTGCCGGCGATGATCGTCAGCCGGGAACTCGACATCCGGGTCGTCGATTCGATTTCGGTCAAGTCCTACCATTCGGGCGGCGGCAAGGCCGACCAGCGCCGCGAGGCGCAGGTGATCAAGGCTCCGCAGGCCGACATCATGGGCGACGGAACGGGTGTCCTGATCGTCGATGACCTGGTGGACAGCGGCAAGACGCTGGAACTGATCCGCGGCCTTTATCCCAAGGCCCATTTCGCCTGCGTCTATGCCAAGCCCGAGGGCGAAAAGCAGGCCGACACCTACATCACCTCCGTCAGCCAGGACACCTGGATCTTCTTCCCCTGGGACATGGCGCTGCAATATGTCCAGCCGATGCGCGGGGCCGACTGACTGCTGCTCGTCGCAGATCATGCGCGCGCCGCCGGGCGCGCCGCCAACGACGAGACGCAACGCGCACGAGGAGTGCATCGATGACCCTGCCTCTGAACCCCGCCTTTGCCGCAACCGAACCGCCGCCCGTGATGGAGGCGCGGCGCTGGATCGACGGCGTGACCTTTCCGGCAGACCGCCCGCTGATCAACGTCAGTCAGGCCGCCCCGGTGGACAGCCCGCCCCTTGGCCTGCGGCAGGCGCTGGCCGAAGCCGCGCTGAACGATCCGCAGGCGCATCTCTATGGCCCGGTCCTTGGGCTTCCCGCCCTGCGCGAGGAGATCGCGACGCAATGGACGGCGATCTATGGCGGGCCGATCCACCCAGGGCAGGTCGCGATCACCCAGGGCTGCAATCAGGCCTTCTGCACGGTGATGGCGACTCTGGCGGGGCCGGGGGACGAGGTGATCCTGACGACGCCCTGGTATTTCAATCACAAGATGTGGCTGGACATGGCGTCCGTCACCACGGTGCCGCTGGAGACGGATGCGACGCTGATCCCCTCGGCCACGGCTGCGTCGGCGCTGATCACCGGCCGGACCCGCGCGATCGTGCTGGTCAGCCCGAACAATCCCGGTGGCGTGGAATACCCGGCGGACACGCTCGCCGCCTTCCGCGATCTGGCCCGCGCGCATGGCCTGGCGCTGATCGTGGACGAAACCTACCGCGATTTCGACAGCCGGACCGGCGCGCCGCATGATCTGTTTGCCGACCCGAACTGGGCCGATACGTTGATCCAGCTTTACAGCTTCTCGAAAGCCTACCGGCTGACCGGGCATCGGGTTGGTGCCGTGGTCGCCAGCACGGCGCGCTTGGCCGAGGTCGAGAAATTCCTCGACACCGTCGCGATCTGTCCAAGCCAGATGGGCCAGATCGGCGCGCTTTGGGGGATGCGGAACCTTGGGCAGTGGCTGGCGGGAGAACGGGACGAGATCCTTGCCCGCCGCAAGGCCAT
Source organism: Pseudomonadota bacterium (assembly GCA_040385165.1). GTDB lineage: Bacteria > Pseudomonadota > Alphaproteobacteria > Rhodobacterales > Rhodobacteraceae > Tabrizicola. Next base: position 124,584 of record JAZKHX010000010.1, read on the forward strand.
GGTCGATGGTTTCAGGACCCTGCCGGGATGGCGGCTTCTGGGCTGCGGGGCCTATTTCGCCTATGTCGAGCATCCGTTCGACATGGCCTCGGATGCGCTTTGCAAGCGGCTGGTGACCGAGGCCTCGCTCCTCATGCTGCCGGGGACGATGTTCCAGCCCGAAGGCTCGGCCGCCGGAAGGCGGCAGATCCGCATCGCCTTTGCCAATGTCGATGCCAGGGGGATTGCCGAGGTGATCCGGCGGCTGGCCCTGGTCCGCGCCTGACGCAGTTGTGAGTCCGGACCGGGCGGGGCGATCTTGACCTTGCCCCCCCGCGGCCTTCCCACTATTCACCGAAGCGATCACCAACCCGAAGGCAAAGCCATGGCCAAGACCCCGACCGAAGAAGGCAAGCGTCCGCGCGGCAAGGCGCAGGAGATCGCAGTCTGGGGCCTGATGGCCATGCTGATCCTGGGCCTGGGCGGCTTTGGCGTCACCAGCTTCTCGGGTGGCGTGACCAAGGTTGCCAGCGTCGGCAATATCGATATCACGACCGACGACTATGCCCGCGCCTTCCATGCCCAGGTCAACGCCCTGTCGCAACAGTTCGGCCAGCAGATCTCGACGCAGGAAGCCCTGGCCTTCGGCATCGACAAGCAGGTGATCCAGACCGTGATCACCCGTGCCGCTCTCGACAACGAGGCGGAACGCATCGGCATCTCGGTCGGCGACGCCGAGGTCGCGAGCCGGGTGACCGGGATGGAGAGTTTCAAGGGTGCGTCCGGGGAATTCGACCGCGAAGCCTATCGCCTCACGCTGGACAGCAACAACCTGACCGAGGCCGAGTTCGAGGGCAACCTGCGCCGCGATGTCAGCCGAGAGCTGTTGCAGGGCGCGGTCGGCGGTGGCTTTGCGGCCCCGAAGGCGATGACCGACACGCTCTTTGCCTGGGTGGGAGAGCGGCGGGGATTTTCCATGCTGCGGCTGGTCGAGGCCGATCTGGCCACGCCTGTCGCCGAGCCGACCGAAGCCGAGCTGAAGGCGCATTACGATGCGAATATTGACCGCTTCACCAGGCCGGAGGCAAAGCGGATCACCTATGCCTCGCTCTTGCCCGAGGCGATCGCCAAGGATCAGCCGGTCGACGAGACACTGCTGAAACAGCTGTATCAGGACCGGATCGATGAGTTCGCCGTGCCAGAGCGGCGGATTCTGGAACGGCTGGTCTATCCCGATCAGGCGGCGGCGGATGCGGCGAAAGCGGCGTTCGACAGTGGAACCCCGTTCGAGACTCTGGTGTCCGACCGCGGCCTGACGCTGGATGCCATTGCCCTGGGCGATGTGCCGAAGGACGCGCTCGGGGCTGCGGGCGAGCCGGTCTTTGCGGCTGCCGAAGGTGATGTCGTCGGACCGCTGGAGACCGACCTTGGCCCGGCACTGTTCCGGGTGGTTACGGCTCTTGCTGCCGAGGAGACAACGTTCGAGGATGCGCGCGAAATGCTGGCCGTCGAGTTCCAGACCGACGCCGCGCGCCGCCTGATCGCCGATCGCGTGGAAGAGATCGACGATCTTCTGGCCGGAGGGGCGACGCTGGAGGATCTGGCCAAGGATGCAGGCCTTGCGCTTGCGACCCTGGATTTCGTGCCGGGCCAGCAGGGCGACACGGCGATCGAAGGTTATCCGGCCTTCCGCGCCGCCGCCGAGGCCGCACAGGCGGATGACTTTCCCGAAGCGATCGTGCTTGAGGACGGCGGGGTTGTGGCCCTGCGGCTGGACGAGATTGTGCCCGCCGCCCCGATCCTCTTCGATGAGGCCCGGGAAAAGGTGGCCGAGGACTGGCGCAAGACGGCCGTCGCGGCGGCGCTGGCCGCACGCGCCGCCGAGATCAAGACCGAACTGGAGGGCGGAGCGGCCATCGGCAGCTTCGGCATCGTCGATGTGACGCCCGAGACGGAGCGCAACGGATTTGTCGAAAATGCGCCCGAGACGCTGCTTGGCGAGGTGTTCAAGATGGCCGAAGGGGACGTTCAGGTCATCCAGGCCGAGGACTTCACCGCCGTCGTGCGGCTTGACCGGATCCTGCCTGCCGCGACTGAAGGTGAGGACGCCATCGCGATGCAGGCCACCTTGACCGCACAGGCCGAGCAGGCGATCGCCAGCGACGCCTTTGACGCTTTCACCGGCGCCCTGACCGTCGAGGCCGGGATCACGTTGGATCAAGGCGCGATCAACGCCGTCCACGCGAGCCTGCCCTGATGCAGCTTTTGCCGAGCTTTGCCGAATTCGAAGCGGGCTGGACCCAGGGCAGGAACCAGATCGTCTGGGCCAGGCTGGCGGCTGATCTGGATACGCCGGTCAGCCTGATGCTGAAACTGGGTGATGCGCGTGCCGACACCTTCATGCTGGAATCCGTGACCGGAGGCGAGGTGCGCGGGCGCTACTCCATCGTCGGCATGAAACCCGACCTCGTCTGGCAGTGCCACGGGGTCAAAAGCCGCATCAACCGCGAAGCGCGGTTCGACCGGCAGTCCTTTACCGACCTGCCCGGACACCCGCTGCAAACCCTGCGCGATCTTCTCGCGGAATGCCGGATCGAGATGCCCGAGGGCCTGCCCGCGGTCTCGGCAGGGCTTTTCGGCTATCTGGGCTATGACATGATCCGGCTGGTCGAACATCTTCCGGACGTGAATCCCGATCCCCTCGGGCTGCCTGATGCCGAACTGATCCGCCCGTCGATCGTGGCGGTTCTGGACGGGGTCAAGGGCGAGGTGACGGTGGTGGCACCTGCCTGGGTGGCCGGGGGCCTGTCGGCGCGGGCGGCCTATGCCCAGGCCGCCGAACGGGTGATGGACAGCCTGCGCGACCTCGACCGAGCGCCATCCGCCGCCCGGGATTTCGGCGAAGCCGCGCCTGTCGGGCCGGCGACGTCCAATTTCACCCATGCGGGCTACAAGGCGGCGGTCGAGAAGGCCAAGGACTACATCCGCGCGGGCGACATCTTCCAGGTGGTGCCAAGCCAGCGCTGGTCGCAGCGGTTTGAACTCCCGCCCTTCGCACTTTACCGCAGCCTGCGGCGGACCAACCCCTCGCCCTTCATGTTCTTCTTCAACTTCGGCGGTTTCCAGGTGATCGGGGCCAGCCCGGAAATCCTGGTTCGCCTGCGCGACGGCGAAGTGACCGTGCGCCCCATCGCCGGAACCCGCAAGCGGGGTGCCACGCCCGATGAGGATCGCGCGCTGGAGGCGGACCTGCTGGCCGATCCCAAGGAACGGGCCGAGCATCTGATGCTTCTGGACCTTGGCCGCAACGACGTGGGCCGGGTGGCGAAAGTCGGCACCGTGCGACCGACCGAGACTTTCATCATCGAACGCTACAGCCACGTCATGCACATCGTGTCGAACGTGGTGGGCGAGATCGCGCCCGGCGAGGACGCGCTGTCGGCGCTGCTGGCGGGTCTTCCCGCGGGCACGGTGTCCGGTGCGCCCAAGGTTCGCGCGATGGAGATCATCGACGAGCTGGAACCGGAAAAGCGCGGCGTCTACGGTGGAGGCGTCGGCTATTTCGCGGCCAATGGCGAGATGGACTTCTGCATCGCGCTGCGGACGGCTGTCCTGAAGGATGACCAGCTTTACATCCAGGCGGGTGGCGGGGTGGTCTACGACAGCGACCCCGAAGCCGAGTATCAGGAAACCGTCAACAAATCCAGTGCCTTGCGCCGTGCGGCCGAGGACGCAGGGCGTTTTGCCGGTCGCGGCAACGGCTGAAGCGGGTCACCAATATTCTTCGCGAAGACTATTGGAGTTTCCCCACTGCGGGCATCAGTCGATCTTGAGGACCGCCGTCAGCGGGGCCAAAGCCACAGTTGCGGCCTTGCCTTCGACCGACCATTCCAGAAGGGCCGCGACGGTATCGGGATCCGCCTCGCCCACGACCGCGACCTGGCCATCCTGCCCGGCCTTGAACACCGCCCGGTCCAGAAGCCTGCGCACCGCGGCCCGGTCGGCCCCGGCAGAGCCGAGGTCGCGGAACACCACTGCCGCCTCAAGATCCTCACGGCGCGCGACCTGATCTGCGGCATTCAGCCCCTCGTCCCAGGTCAGGAGGCCCCGGCCCTGCGCCTTCAGGATCGGGACAATGGCACTGGCGAGCCCCCGGTTGTTCTGGAAGGCGGGATCGGCAAGGTCCATGACGGCAACCGCCTCGGGCAGGCCCTGTTCCATCGACTGAAACGCGACCTCGACATCCGAGGCCTGTGCGCCTTCGGCTATGCCGGTGGCCAGCATCACCACTTCCTGTCCAGCCGCGCGGTAGATCGCTGCGCGTTCCGGCGTTGCGGGGTCCAGCGGGTCGAGCGCAAAGGACACCGGGAAGGGCAGGGCGGCCAGGCTGGCGCGGTCAAGATCGGGCTGGCCCCGGTCGACCAGCACGAGGGCAAGCGGCGGCTTGGCGTCGGGGTTCTCGAATGCCGCGGCAAAGCGCGCGATCGGGCGCGAGTCCGCAGCGGCGGCATCTGGATCGGCGGCCGGATCCACCGGGGCGGCTTCGGTGCCGCGTCCGATGATAAGTCCTTCGCCGTCGCCCAAAAGACCGGGGGCGGGCGTGAAAGTGGTGCCCGGAGTCGGGGCCTCGGCGGCATCGGGAGCGATGACGGCGGGGGTATCGGGCGTGCCGGGCATGGTCTTCGGCTGCGTGCCGGGCATCGTGACGGTGCCGCTCTCCGGGTCAGCCGGTTCCGGTAGGCTTTCCGCGACCGGCGGCGCGACATCAGGCTCAGGCTCGGGCGGAGGCTCGGGTTCCGGCGTTGCCGCCTCGGCCGGAGCCGGTTCGGCAGGGACGACTTCGGCCAAAGGTGCAGGCTCCGCTTCCGGCGCCGGCACAAGTGCCGGCTCGGCCTCGGGCACAGGTTCCGGCGTGGGCTTTGCAGTCACTTCCGGGGCTGCCTCGGCAGCCTCGGGTGCGGCGGTTTCTGTCTCAGCGGCCTCGACGTCAGGCTGTGCGGCCGGTTTCGTATCGACCGGGACAGGTTCTGCCGGTGCCACAGGCTCGGGGTCCACCTCGGGCGCTGCGGCGGCCGGTCCGGCGTCGGCCAGAAGCGTGTCTTCCGCGGGCGCAGGCACCGCCGGTTCGGGGGGGGAGGCCGCAGCATCCGCGACCGCCTCGGCGGGTTTGGCTGGGGCAGGGGCGGCTTCTGGCGCGGCGACCTCGGTCAGCGCCGGGGCTGCCGGTTCGGCCAGCGCCGCCGCTTCGGCGGCTGGCGCAGTCGGGCCACCTTCGGCCCCGGCGACATCCGGCGGGCTGTCGGGCAGGTCTTCCGCCGCCGACACGGCGGCGCTTTCCGGGGCGATCTCTGCCTCGGGTTCAGCGTCGGGTTCCGGGGCTTCGGCGGCAGCGGTCGCCTCGGTGGCAGTGGCTTCGGCCTGGGCCGTTGGCAAGGGATCGACCGCAGAACCGGCATCGGCCTTTGTCGCCGCAGGAGCCTCGATCGGTTTCTCTGCCGCAGCCTCGACGACAGGGGCATTGTCATTGGCCGGACGCATCGGGGCCACCGCCGAACCGATGATCAACCCGCCTGCGACCAAGAGGCCGCCCGAAACCATACCGAGTAGGAATTTGCCGACCACCTGTGCCTCCTGCTCTCGCGCCGCTTTGATCGGGAGGCCGGTCTGTCTTGCGCGGCCTGCCCGGTCCTGCCCGCCGGTTTGGCCCGGCGTCCTTCTTCTGTCCACCGCAGTATAACCTGCGGCGTCAAAGCCTTCACCCGTTTTCGCACCAGCGTCAACAGGCTGACCCGCCAGAGCGCGGCTTAGGGGGCATGATCGCCGGGGGGGAGGTGGAGGCGGGTACCGGAATCGAACCGGTCTTCACGGATTTGCAATCCGCTGCGTAACCTCTCCGCCAACCCGCCGCGAGGAGTGGATAGGGCAATAGCCCATGCGCCGGACGGCTGCAAGGGCCATGCCTTGCGGCGCGTGCCCTGGCGTGGCGCAGGGTTGACTTGGGGGGAGGGCGCGGGGATTGTTGCGCAGGGGTGCAAGGCGGACGTGCAGAAGATCCTGATCACCGGGACAGCCGGGTTCATCGGCTTTCACCTGGCCCGGCATCTGCTGGCGGCGGGTCACGAGGTGCATGGCCTGGACGGGATGACGCCCTACTACGACGTGCGGCTCAAGGAAAAGCGCCACGCGATCTTGCGGGCGATGCCCGGGTTCACGGCGACCGAGGCGATGCTGGAGGACATGGCCGCGCTGGAGAAGATCGCCCGGGACTTCGCGCCGGATGCGATCATCCACCTCGCCGCGCAGGCCGGTGTCCGCTACAGCCTGACGCATCCCCGGTCCTACGTCGAAACCAATTTCACCGGCAGTTTCAACGTGCTGGAGGTTGCGCGGCAGGCAAAGGTCAAGCATCTGATGATGGCCTCGACCTCTTCGGTCTATGGGGCCAACCCCGAAATGCCGTTCCACGAGACCGACCGCACCGACCATCCGCTGACGGTCTATGCCGCGACGAAGAAGGCGGTCGAGGGGCTGGCACATTCCTACGCCCATCTCTGGGGCCTGCCGGTCACGCTGTTCCGGTTCTTCACCGTCTACGGCACCTGGGGCCGCCCCGACCTCGCCTATTTCAAGTTCGCGCAGGCGATCCTTCGGGGCGAACCGATCGACGTCTACAACCACGGCGAGCTTTGGCGCGACTTCACCGCTGTCGAGGACCTGGTGGAGGGCGTCACCCGGCTGTTGCCCCTCGCGCCGCCCCTGCCCGCCGCGCGGGGGACGCTGGTCGAGGGCGACAGCCTCAGCCCCGTAGCGCCCCACCGGATCGTCAACATCGGCAATTCCGACCGCATCCACCTGATGGACTTCATCCGCACGCTGGAGACGCTGCTTGGCCGCAAGGCGATCCTCAACATGATGCCGATGCAGCCCGGCGATGTGCCCGCAACCTGGGCGGATTGCGCGCTTTTGCAGCGGCTTACCGGATTTCGGCCCGGGACCGACCTTGCCACCGGGCTTGGCCGCTTTGTCGACTGGTACCGCGACTACTACCGGGTGTAGAGCCTGGCTATAACGGCGGCATCGCTCTGGTCCTAACCACAAGGCGCGGAATGCAGGATCATGCCGCGCAAATCGAACCGAAAGGACGGGTCATGGAAGACTATGCAGGCATGAACGACATCGGCGCCGTGGTCGAGGCCGACCGCGCCCATGTCTGGCACCATCTGTCGCAGCACAAGCAGTACGAAACCGTCGATCCCCGCGTCATCGTCGAAGGCAAGGGGATGCGGGTCTGGGACGCCAAGGGGAAAGAGCATCTCGACGCCGTCTCGGGCGGGGTCTGGACCGTCAACGTGGGCTACGGCCGCGAATCCATCGCCAACGCCGTGCGCGACCAGCTGATCAAGCTGAACTACTTCGCAGGCTCCGCAGGCTCGATCCCCGGCGCGATGTTCTCGAAAAAGCTGATCGAAAAGATGCCTGGCCTTGCCCGCGTCTACTACAACAACTCGGGGTCCGAGGCCAACGAGAAGGTCTACAAGATGGTGCGCCAGATCGCGCACCGGCACCACGGCGGCAAGAAGTGGAAGATCCTCTACCGCGACCGCGATTACCACGGCACCACCATCGCCGCCCTTGCCACCTCGGGCCAGGACCAGCGCGCGATGCAGTACGGACCTTATCCCGACGGCTTTGTCCGCGTGCCGCATTGCCTGGAATACCGCAAGCAGTGGGACGTCGAAAACTACGGCCAGCGCGCCGCTGACGCGATCGAGGAGGTCATCCTGCGCGAAGGCCCCGACACCGTCGGCTGCCTGATCCTGGAGCCGGTGACTGCCGGCGGCGGCGTCATCGTCCCGCCGCAAGGCTATTGGGACCGCGTGCAGGAAATCTGCAAGAAATACAACATCCTGCTGGCGATTGACGAGGTCGTCTGCGGCGTGGGCCGCACCGGAACCTGGTTCGGCTACCAGCACTACGGCATCAAGCCGGATTTCGTGACCATGGCCAAGGGCGTCGCCTCGGGCTACGCCGCGATCTCTTGCACCGTGACCACCGAAGCCGTCTTCGAGATGTTCAAGGACGACCCCTCCGACCCGATGAGCTACTTCCGCGACATCTCCACCTTCGGCGGCTGCACCTCTGGCCCGGCGGCGGCCTTGGAGAACATGAAGATCATCGAGGAAGAGGGCCTGCTGCAGAACACTCTCGACATGGGCGACTACTGCCTTGGCAACCTGCAGGCGCTGATGGACAAGCACAAGATCATCGGCGACGTCCGCGGCAAGGGCCTGTTCCTTGGGGCGGAACTGGTGGCCGACCGCGCGACCAAGGAACCCGCGCCCGAGAAGATGGTCCAGGCCGTCGTCGCCGACTGCATGGCGCAGGGGGTCATCATCGGGGCGACGAACCGGAGCCTGCCGGGTCTGAACAACACGCTGTGCCTGAGCCCCGCGCTGATCGCGACGAAGGATGATATCGACCAGATCACCGGGGCGATTGATGCGGCGCTGGGGCGGGTGTTTGGGTAGGGATTGAGGCCCTTTGCGGCTGGAGAGGGTGTGCCGGGAGGGGCACCCTTTGTGCATTCTCGACTTTAGACTCGCCGATGCAAAGCTTTACTTGGTTCTGCTCTTTCGCAAAATCGCCTCAAGAGCTCTTGCGACTATCGCTCCCAAGTAAACTGCGAGCGAAATTGGCATCAACGGAAAGAGCAACAAGAGCTTGTTGTAGAATTCGGCGTCAAGAGGTCCAAGGCAATTCCCGTATCCGTTGTACCACCCGCCGCTACAGACGATTTCTGTCACAGCGTTTGCAGCAAGCGGAAGCATCCACAGCACGATCAGGAAGTTAGCCAGAATTCGAAACCACCGTGGCCCGCAGAGGAAAGCCTCAGCCCAAAGCAGTAGAGGTATCCCGACAAAGACACCAATCGCGGCAACCAAGGGACCAAGATCATCCAGCGTAGGCTACTCTTTGTTGTCAGAGGTTCTGGTTCTACTTTCCATGCATCATGCAACGAAACCGCAGGTCCGCAATCATGCTCGCACAGACTTGACAGTCCGAAACACGGCATCGCGAGTCCCACCCACACTTCGCCCGGAATCAAGGCGCTTGCGCCGCCGGGCAGCGCCCGACCGCCCCCCTCGGGCGGGCGCTTTGGACCGTCATGCTGCAGAACTGCGGTGGGAGGGGTTGCACCATAAAGTGCCTAGAACGGAGGTCGCTCGCCCACCCGGCGGTCGGGCGCTGCCCTCTGTGGCTCCCTGTCCGATTCGCCCGGCTTGGTTAACGCCGTGCCGCTCATACGTGCGTATGCATGGAATGCATACGCGATGTATACGGAAAACAGACGACGGAAACCGGCTGGAACCTGGAAGTTAAGGTTGCGTTCTCAAAGGCTTATGAGTCCAGATCAGGGGCGTTGCGTCCCCGCTGAACTTTCTCGGCGCAGGTGTCTGTTGAAAACGGAAGGGAGCCGGGGTGAACCCCGCCTCACGCCACCCCATAGCGGCGGCGGGCTTCCTTGAAGCTCATCAGCTTGCCCTCGACCGTGTCCCACAGGTGCAGGTTCACCGTCCGCAGGGACTCGCGCTCCACGGTCCTTGAACCGGTGGCGGTCCGTTCCGCGCCGCGCAACGAAGCCCTGAGAGCATCGAAATACCTCGGTCGCGCACTCTGGCGAAAATGGAGCGGATACCACCGCCGAAGCCGCGTCGAAACCAAGATGCACTGTGTCAAACTGCTGGGTCAGCGCCTAATGGCGCGAGACTTCGATCGCCAAGTCGCGGAGTTCCACGTGCGTGTTGCCGTGCTGAACGGCTACAGCGCGCTCGGCATCCCCGTCACGAAGGTCACGGAATAGGTCTGTCCGGGAGAAGGGGCAGTTCGGTCGTCACCCGATTTGTGCAACAGAGCCCCTGACTACCGCAAAGTACCCCAGTTTTCGGGGGTCTGTCTAAGCGAATGCGGACATCGGCGGACAGGGAAATGGAGCGGGTGAAGGGAATCGAACCCTCGTCGTAAGCTTGGGAAGCTTCTGCTCTGCCATTGAGCTACACCCGCATGAGGTCGGATTTAGACATTCCGTCACGGGAAGGCAAGCCGTTTGCCGCGTGAAATCAAAGACCGAGAGGCAAGGGTCGGGACCGGAAAAAACACAAAGGACCCGGTGATCGCTCACGGCCCCCTGGTGATGCTGGCTCCGGCGGTAGGGATCGAACCTACGACCAATTGATTAACAGTCAACTGCTCTACCGCTGAGCTACGCCGGAACACGGGGGGGTCTATAGCAAGGCTGGTATGAGGCGGCAAGGGGCAAATGGTGGAAAATGCGTGGCGGCTCAGGTCAGCGTGAAGGTGGCGTCGGGATGGAGATCCGGCGCGGCCGCGATGCGGTTTCTGGATGCCAGATCAAGGAGATGGGCCAGCACGTTTCGTTCTGCGGCGGGCAGAAGATGGGGCGGGATGTCGTGGTAGACGCCTGCGGTCAGGGCGGGAATCCGGGATGGTCCCCGGGCCAGGGCGGACAGGATCTGCGTCTCGCGCGTCCGGCGATGGCTGATCAGGTCCTGCAGGCGCTGATCGGGTGCGGCGACGGGGTCGCCGTGGCCGGGCAGGAAGCGGCTCCACCTCCTGTCTGCCAGCCGGTGCAGCGCGGCCATGTAGGCTCCCATGTCGCCGTCGGGCGGCGAGACGAGCGTGGTGGCCCAGCCCATGACATGATCGCCCGAGAAGAGCGTGTCGCCAAGCGCAAGGCAGAGATGGCCGCCAAGATGGCCGGGAGTATGGAGCGCCTGCAGCGTCCAGTCGGGACCGGACAGGCTCTGGCCGTCCAGAAGCCGTGCGTCCGGTGCGAAGGATCTGTCGAGGCCTTCCCCGTGATCGGGAAGGCCGGGCGCGAGCTGCGCCATCAGGCTGCTGCGCCCGTCGGTCGCGGTGCCGAAGGCGTGGACCGGAGCCTGGGTCCGCGCGGAAAGGCGGGGGGCAAGGGCGGAATGGTCAAGATGGGCATGGGTCACGACGATGTGGCTGATCTGCTGACCGGGGCCGACCGAGCCGAGGATCGCGTCCAGATGCGCCGGATTGTCCGGTCCGGGATCGATCACGACAAGATCGGTTGCTCCGAGGATCCAGGTGTTGGTGCCTTTGCCGGTCAGGGGCGAAGGGTTCGGGGCCAGCAGGCAGCGGATCGGCGGGTCGAAGGTCATGCACGGCTTTCCAAAGGGGGGCGAGGCGGATAGGCTTTCCGGCGATGTCGGTCGTCCAACGTATCCTTCCCAGGGGCCTTTACGGCCGAGCGGCGCTGATCCTGATCGTGCCGATCCTGGCGATTCAGCTGGTCTTTTCGACCGAGTTCATCCAGCGCTTCTATGAAGACGTGACCGGGCAGATGACGCAAGGGGTGGCGATCGACCTCGGCTTTCTTCTGGATGAGATCGAGGCCAGTGACAGCCTGGAGGCGGCAAGGGCGCGGGTCGTGCCGCTGGCCGAGGCGCTGGAGATCACGCTGAGGCTGCCGGCCGGGCCGGATGCGCCGGTCGAGGATCGGATGGCGGCCATCGACCTTTCGGGCGACACGATCATTGCGACCCTGCGCGGCAGGCTTCCGTCCCTTGTGGCGGTCGATCTGACAGCCGAGGACCGGACGGTCAAGCTTCGGTTCGACAGCCGCTTCGGCCCGGTCCAGGCCGGGGTCAGCCGCCGTCGCATGTCGGCGACGAACCCGCATCAGCTGATCGTGCTGATGGTATTCGCATCGGTTCTGCTGACGGTGATCGCCTATTTCTTCCTGCGTCGGCAGCTGAGACCAATCACCAAGCTGGCCGAGGCGGCCGAGGAATTCGGCAAGGGCCGCGCGGTCCTGTACAAGCCGCGCGGGGCGCAGGAGGTGCGGGCGGCGGGGCGGGCGTTCCTGGATATGCGCGCGCGGATCGAGCGGCAGATCGAGCAGCGGACCCTGATGCTGTCGGGGGTGAGCCACGATCTGCGCACGCCCCTGACCCGGATGCGGCTGGCCCTGTCGCTGATGCCGGAGGATGCCGAAGTGGCGGCATTGCAGGTCGATGTGGCGCAGATGGAGCGGATGGTCGACGAGTTCCTGGCCTTCGTCCGGGGCGATGCGATGGAAGGATCGGAGCCGACCGATGCCGTGGCCCTGGTGCAGGGCGTGGTCGACCGGGCCGGGCCGGGGGTGCTTCTGGCGGGGGTGGAGGGTCGGGCCGAACCGGTGGAAATGCGGCCGCAGGCCGTCCTGCGGGCCGTCGAGAATCTGGTCAGCAATGCGCGGCGCTATGGCGACCGGGTCGAGGTGCGTCTGGTCTTTCAGGAACGCAGCCTGCGCATTTCGGTCGAGGACAACGGCCCCGGCATTCCTGTCGCCCGGCGCGACGAGGCGCTGCGGCCCTTTACCCGGCTGGACGCGTCACGCGATCCGAACCGGGGGGCAGGGGTGGGCCTGGGCCTGTCGATCGCCTCTGACATAGCGCTCAGTCACGGCGGGGCCCTGCGGCTGACCCAGAGCGAGATCCTGGGCGGGCTGAAGGCCGAACTCGTGATCGCGCGGTAGCCTATTTCGAGGCGCCGACGACGATGATCCAGTGCAGCTTGTTGTCCGGAGCCGGGCTGAGGGCGATCCCGACGCCAATCTCACGCGCGTTGCGCAGAAGGATGTTGTCCCGGTGCTTTGGCGAGTTCATCCACCATTCGATGGCCCGGGCACCGCTGGCAAAGCCGCGGCCGGTGTTTTCGGCGGCGGTCCGGAACCCGTAGCCGACACGGCGCAGGCGGGTCTTCAGCGTGCCGCCGTCCGACGAGACGTGGCTGATCGACTTGCGTTTGGCATTGTCGCAGGCAGCGCCCTGGGCGGCCTTGTCCAGCTTGGCCGACAGCACCAGCGCCTGCAGGCCGCGCGCCTTGCGTTCGGCATTCAGGCTGGACAGGAGTTCATTCTGCATGGCGTCCGCATTGCCGGGCACGGAACAGGCCTGGGCGGCAGAGCCGAGGCTGACAAGGGCGGCGGCGGCAAGAGCCGCAAACGTCAGGCGCATGGACATGGCAACTCCCCAAAGGCGGCACTGTCCGGGTATGGCCAATCACTTGGGCCGGAATCGGGCAGAATGTAGTGCATACGGTGAAATAGAAGTGAAATTGAGTGGGCGCACTCATCCAAAGGGAGAGTGCGCCATTCCTGGCCGATGGACACTGGGGAAATGCGCGGAAAGTTGACTTCCAATGTCCGTGGCGACCGAAGAGGATGCAGCCCGAGCGAGGGAGAGCCATGCTGGACGGGATGATGCGCGGGGTGATCGATGCCCCCCTGAACGAAAGTGGGCGGTGGCTTGCGTCGCGGGGGGCGTCGGCAAATGCCGTGACGCTGGTCGGGCTTGGTCTTGGTCTAGCGGCGGCAGGCCTGATCCTTTCCGGATGGTCGGGCGTTCCGGTGGTGCTGATCCTACTGGCAAGCCGCCTGGCCGACGGGCTGGACGGGGCGGTGGCCCGGGCGCGGGGCAAGACGGATTTTGGCGGCTTCCTCGACATCGTCTGCGATTTCACCTTCTACGGCGCAATCCCGCTTGCCTTCGTGCTGCGCGATCCGGGTGCCAACGGGGTGGCCGGGGCGTTTCTTCTGTTCAGCTTCTACGCCAATGCCGCGACATTCCTCGGCTACGCCGTCCTGGCCGAAAAGCGCGGGCTAAAGACGCGCAGCCGGGGGGAAAAGTCGCTCTACTTCACTGCGGGGCTGATGGAGGGGACCGAGACGATCCTGTGTTTTGCGATCCTCGCGGCCTGGCCTGGACTTTTCGTGCCGGTGGCCTGGGTGTTCGGCGGTCTCTGCCTGTTGACCGCAGCCGCCCGCGTTGCGCTGGCCGCGCGGACCTTCGGCTAGGCTGTCACCGCCGCGCGAAAGCGGAAGAAACCCTGTGTGGCATGGGGCCAGGCAAGCCGGTCATGGTCGCGCAGCGCGCGGGCCAAAACGATGCCGCGCGGCGCGGCAAGGCGACCGAGGCGGACCAGAGCCTCGGCGACGGGGCCGGTCGGCGCGTAGGGAGTGACAATCTGGCGGACGCCCTCGCGGTCGGCGAAGTCAAGCAGCCCGGACAGATCGGCAGGTCCAAAAACCGGTGCTTCGGACGCGTTCAGGCCGGCGAGGCAGTCGGCGATCGCGGCTGCGGTGAAGCGGAGGACCGGGTGCGCAACCACTCGCGGAGAGCGACCGGCGACGTCGGTCAGCACGGCAACGGTTCGGAGACGAAGACCCGGCGTCAGAAGGAAGTGCGGCGTCAGGTCCTCTTCGGTCACCAGAAGGAGGCTGGGAAGGGTCGGATCGATCCGGTCGCCTTGCGGCGTGGGCCCGGGGTCGGGCAGGGGGGACATCGGGAGGGGCGGGGCAGTCGCGGACAGGCTTTCGGGCCGGAAGCGCCCGTCCGTGTTCCGCGCGATGTTGTCCTTCGTCGCGAGGTAGGTCTTGCCGGGTGTGTGCAGTCCGCCGACCCAGCGCCAGGACAGGGTGTTCGAGGCCGGGTCGCCATCGACGAGGTGGCGCAGGAAGAAGTCGGCTCCCAGCTCCCAGGGCAGGCGCAGGGTGAAGATCCAGATGGAGGCAAACCACATCCGGGCGTGGTTGTGCAGGTACCCGGTCGTGACCAGCTCCTGCGCCCAGTGGTCGAAGCCGTCGAAGCCGGTGTTGCCGCGCATCGCGGCCTCGGCCTGCTGGTCTAGTCCGGGCTCGGCCGCCAGCCGGTGCAGGGCGGCGGTCAGTCCCTGGCGGTAGGCGGTCCAGATGCCGGGGCGCAGTTCAAGCCAACCCTTCCAGTAGGTCCGCCACCAGACCTCGTCCAGGAACTTCCCGGCCCCCCGGGGATGGGCCTGCACGGCGGCGTCGATCACTTCGGCCTCGGTGATCAGGCGATGGCGCAGCCAGGGCGACAATACCGAGACATGCGGATGCCCCGGCAGGTCAAGGTTGCGCAAGGCTGCATAGTCCCGCCCGGCGCGCGGCAGGAAGGCGGACAGGCGGTCAAGTCCGGCGGCGCGGGTGGGCGTGAACATCAACGGGGTTTAGACCTTCAGCCTGCCGTTTCAAGGCTGCATCACCGCATTGGCATTTCGACAGGGGGTGCCCTTGCAGCCCCCGTGTCACCCCACTAAGACTCTGGCAATACATACGACGATATTCCTCGAACGACTGAAAGAGGCAGGCACCGATGCGCGATCCCGTTGACCACTACATGAACACGCTCGTTCCCATGGTCGTCGAACAGACGAGCCGGGGCGAACGCGCCTACGACATCTTCAGCCGGCTTCTGAAAGAGCGGATCATCTTCCTGGGCGGCCCGGTGCATGACGGCATGTCCAGCCTGATCTGCGCGCAGCTTCTGTTCCTGGAATCGGAAAACCCGTCCAAGGAAATCTCGATGTATATCAACAGCCCCGGCGGCGTGGTGACGGCGGGCCTGTCGATCTACGACACGATGCAATACATCCGGCCGAAGATTTCCACCCTGGTGATCGGGCAGGCGGCCTCGATGGGCTCGCTTCTGCTGACGGCGGGGGAAAAGGGCATGCGGTTCAGCCTGCCGAACAGCCGCATCATGGTGCATCAGCCCTCGGGCGGGTATCAGGGCCAGGCGACCGACATCATGATCCACGCGCAGGAGACGCTGAAGCTGAAGCGGCGCCTGAACGAGATCTACGTCAAGCACACCGGCAACGACTACGACACGGTCGAACAGGCGCTGGAGCGCGACAACTTCATGTCGGCGGAAGACGCAAAGGCCTGGGGCCTGATCGACCAGATTCTGGAAAGCCGCGGAAAGGCCGACGATACGTCGAAATGACGCCCCTTTTCCCGCCGAGGTGTCGGTCGGGTTTTTCGGATTGTGGTGCCTTGGGGCTTGGCCTAAACTTCGCCCCGGGCATCCACCCTGCAACGCAGGGAATTGGGTGCAAAGCTTAGAGGACTGCGGATGGCGAACAACACCGGCGGCGACAGCAAGAACACGCTTTACTGTTCGTTCTGCGGCAAGAGCCAGCATGAGGTGCGCAAGCTGATCGCGGGGCCGACCGTCTTCATTTGCGACGAATGCGTCGAACTCTGCATGGACATCATCCGCGAGGAGACGAAGACCACCGGTCTGAAATCCTCGGACGGCGTGCCGACCCCGCGCGAAATCTGCAAGGTGCTGGACGATTATGTGATCGGCCAGATCCATGCCAAGCGCGTGCTGTCGGTCGCGGTCCACAACCACTACAAGCGGCTGAACCATTCGTCGAAGACCGACATCGAGCTGTCGAAATCGAACATCCTCCTGATCGGCCCCACCGGCTGTGGCAAGACGCTTCTGGCGCAGACGCTGGCCCGCATCCTGGACGTGCCGTTCACCATGGCCGACGCGACCACGCTGACCGAGGCCGGTTATGTCGGCGAAGACGTCGAGAACATCATCCTCAAGCTGTTGCAGGCCAGCGAATACAATGTCGAACGCGCGCAGCGCGGCATCGTCTACATCGACGAGGTCGACAAGATCACCCGCAAGTCCGACAACCCCTCGATCACCCGCGACGTGAGCGGGGAAGGGGTGCAGCAGGCGCTTCTGAAGATCATGGAAGGCACCGTAGCATCGGTGCCGCCACAAGGCGGGCGCAAGCATCCGCAGCAGGAATTCCTGCAGGTGGATACCACCAACATCCTCTTCATCTGCGGCGGCGCCTTTGCGGGTCTGGAAAAGATCATCGCGCAGCGCAACAAGGGGTCGGGCATCGGTTTCGGAGCCGATGTGAAGGGACCCGAGGAGCGTTCGGTCGGCGAGTTGTTCAAGGAACTGGAACCTGAGGATCTGCTCAAGTTCGGCCTGATCCCGGAATTCGTCGGTCGCCTGCCGGTGATCGCCACGCTGACCGACCTGGACGAGGCCGCACTTGTCACCATCCTGACCGAACCGAAGAACGCTTTGGTGAAGCAGTATCAGCGCCTGTTCGAGATCGAGGGGGTCAAGCTGACCTTCACCGGCGACGCCCTGATCGCCATCGCCAAGCGCGCGATCAAGCGCAAGACCGGCGCGCGGGGTCTGCGGTCGATCATGGAAGACATCCTTCTGAACACGATGTTCGAGCTTCCGGGCATGGACGGGGTGGAAGAAGTCGTCGTCAAGGAAGAGGCGGTGAACAACGGGGCCGCGCCGATGCTGGTCTACACCGAGACCAAGAAGAAAGAGCCGGTGAAGGCTTAAGCCATAGCGCAACAGAGAGGCATTATGTCCTCGCTAGATGTAGTGGCACGGATCATCTTGTTGATCCCGGCGGTCATCTTGGCATTCTTTGGCATAGTGCTGTTCGACAGGTTCTTGTCCCGCGATCATGAAAATCTGGTCTACGCAGACTCGGTGTTCTCCGGCGTCGTTCAGTATGAAAGGGTTTTGGCCTCACGTCGCTGGCATGACTTTCTTGGCTCGGACGGCTACGATTGCACGTATGCCGTAGTCGAGCTTGCCGATGAAGCCCCTTCGAGCCCGCCGCAAATGGATCCGAAGCAGCGAAATAGGATAGGGAACCCTGGGAAGCGAGCCGCGCTGCAGGACTTTTCGGGGAATTGGATCGAAACAAGCGGTGACTTCGAGAGCACGTTCGGGTCAAGCATTCTTAGGTCTTGTGAGCACCGACTGGACAGCGCTCTCTACGAAAAGATGGTCGCAGCGCTTCACACTTCGGGCGGTTGGACCCGCGAGCAAGGAAACGACAGATTCTGGGTCTATTCTGTACCCACGCGCCTTGCATTTCGGCTGCGCTATGGCGACTGAGTGCCTACGAGTTGACTGTCGTGCAGCTTCTATGGACGTCGGCGAAGCTTTCCGCCATATGATCAGAAAAGAACCGGAGGCCGCCCATGTACTTCCTCAAACGCCTGCTGACCTGGTGGAACAGCCAGACCATCGGCACCCAGCTTTTCACCTCGCGCAAGGGCATGAAGGTGGGCGAGGATGAGGCGGGGAACATCTTCTACCAGACCCGCGACGGCGTGCGGCGCTGGGTGATCTTCAACGGCGAGATGGAGGCGTCGCGCGTCTCGCCCGACTGGCACGGCTGGCTGCACCACACCTGGGACGAACCGCCGACCAAGGCGCCGCTGAAGCACAAGGCCTGGGAGAAGCCGCATCAGGAGAACCTGACCGGGACCGAGGCGGCCTACGCCCCGCCGGGGTCGATCCGTCGCGCCGAGCCGGTTGCCCGGCGCGACTACGAGGCCTGGCAGCCCGAGTGATGGCTTACGAGCGCGCCGAGATCCTGGCAGGGGCGGCCGTCCTTGTGGTGGCTGCGGGCTTTGCGATTTACACTGCACGCGGGGCCGGTCTGGGAGCCGAGGCAGACAGCTATCCCCTGACCGCAAGTTTCCGGTCGGTCGAAGGGGTCAGCGTCGGCACCGATGTCCGGCTGGCCGGGGTCAAGGTCGGCACCGTGACCGACTTGCGTCTGAACCCGGAAACCTTCTTTGCCGATGCCACGATCACCATGCGCAAGGATGTGGCGGTGCCGGTCGATTCCACCATCCTGATCGCATCCGAGGGCCTTTTGGGCGGCACCTTCGTCGAAGTCCAGCCGGGTGGTGCGCTTGAGAACCTGGAGCCGGGCGGCGAGATCGAGGACACGCAGGGTGCAGTCAGCCTGATCACGCTTTTGATGAAATTCGCCGGCGGCGGGTCCGACAGCGGTGCCACCCCTGATGCGACGGCCCAGCCATGAGGGCGCTTCTTCTATCTCTGGCGCTGGCCCTGCCGGCGGCCGCACAGGAGGCCGGACAGGAGGCCGGACAGGAGGCCGGACAGGCGACCGAACTGGCGACCGAACTGGCGACCGGTCCGGACTTTACCGACTCCGACGGGGCAGAGCTGCGGTTCCTGGACAAGCTGACCAGCGAAACCGGGGATGTGACGCTGTCCCGGGGACAGTCGGCCAAGTTCGGGCGTCTTGTCGTGCGGCTGGACAGCTGCCGCTATCCGACCGGCAACCCGGCCTCGGATTCCGAAGCGCATCTGACGATCCAGGAAGAGACGACCGAGGCGGAGCTGTTCAGCGGCTGGATGCTGGCCTCGTCTCCGGCCCTGTCCGCGCTGGATCATCCGCGCTATGACGTCTGGGTGTTGTCCTGTGTCCTACCGGCGGCTCCGGGAGAGACGGCAGCACCGGAGGCGGCAGCGCCAGAGGGCGAGTAGCCTTCGGGCGCGAAGGTTGCCCGGGCATTCACCGCCTCGGCAAGTCTGCGGTGATACTCCGCGCGCGGGATCTCTATCGCGCCGAGACTGGCCAGATGCGGCGTCAGGAACTGGGTGTCGAACAGCCGGAACCCACCCGCCTTCAGTCGCTCGACAGTGTGGGCCAGCGCCACCTTCGAGGCATCCGTCGCGCGGGAGAACATGCTCTCGCCGAAGAAGGCAGCCCCCAGCACCACGCCATAGACCCCGCCGACCAGCCTGTCGCCCTGCCAGACTTCGACACTGTGGGCGTGGCCTTCGTCGTGCAATGTCTGGTAAAGCCGGGAAATGCGGTGGCTGATCCAGGTGTCGGCGCGGTCGGCACAGCCTGCGACCACATCGGCAAAGGCAGTGTCGACCGTCGTCCGATAATCGCCGCGGCGCATCCGTCGCGCCAGGGATCGCGAAAGGTGAAATCCGTCCAGGGGCAGGATTCCCCGGCGACGCGGGTCGATCCAGTGCAGGTCGGTATCGGTGCGCCCGTCGGACATCGGAAAGATGCCCATGGCATAGGCGCGGAGCAGGATTTCGGGGGTAAGCGCCTCGATAGCAGGTGCAGGTGTCTCGGGCACTTACAAAATCCCTCGAAGGACTCTGCAAAAGTCTTCGAGGACTTTTGCGGCAGGGTCGCCACTGGCGGACGCCCCGATCATCGCGTCAGCTGAACTGCTTTTCCAGCCACTTTTCCAGCCAGTGAATGTTGTATTCGCCGTTCTGGATGTCGGGTTCCGCCAGCAGCATGTGGAACAGCGGAATCGAGGTGTCGATACCGTCGATGATCAGCTCGGACAGGGCACGTTTCAGCCGGGCCAGGGCCTCGGGCCGGTCGCGGCCATGGACGATCAGCTTGCCGATCAGGCTGTCGTAATAGGGCGGGATGCGGTAGCCGTCATAGATCGCAGAGTCCATCCGCACGCCAAGACCGCCCGGCGCGTGGAACTGGGTGATCCGGCCGGGGCAGGGCGAGAAGGCCGGGATCTTCTCGGCGTTGATCCGGACCTCGATGCAGTGGCCGTTGATCTCCAGCTCGTCCTGGGTGAAGGACAGGTCCATGCCGGAGGCGACGCGGATCTGTTCGCGCACGAGGTCGACGCCGAAAATGCCTTCGGTGACCGGATGTTCGACCTGCAGGCGGGTGTTCATCTCGATGAAGTAGAACTTGCCGTCCTCATACAGGAACTCGATGGTGCCAGCACCGATGTATTTCAGCTTCTTCATGGCGTTGGCGCAGACCATGCCGATCTCGGACCGCAGTTTCGGCGTGATGACCGGACCGGGGGCTTCCTCGAAGACCTTCTGGTGGCGGCGCTGCAGGGAACAGTCGCGTTCCCCCAGATGCACGGCACCACCCTTGCCGTCGCCGAAGACCTGGATCTCGATGTGACGCGGGCGCTGGAGGTATTTCTCCATGTAGACTTCGTCGTTGCCGAAGGCGGCCTTCGCCTCGGATCGCGCGGTGCGGAAGGCGATCTCCAGCTCGGTCGGGTTCTGCGCCACCTTCATCCCGCGCCCGCCACCGCCGGCGGTGGCCTTGATGATCACCGGATAGCCGATCTCATCGGCGACTGTTTTCGCCGTCTCGAAGTCGGGAACCCCGCCGTCCGAGCCGGGGACGACCGGGATGCCAAGCTCCTTCGCGGTCACCTTGGCGGTGATCTTGTCGCCCATGATGCGGATATGTTCCGCCGAGGGGCCGATGAAGGTGAGGCCGTGGTCTTCCAGCGCCTGTGCAAAGCTCGCGTTCTCGGACAGGAAGCCATAGCCCGGATGCACGGCTTGCGCGCCAGTGATCTCGCAGGCCGAGATGATCGCGGCCTTGGACAGATAGCTTTGCGACGAAGGTGCGGGTCCGATGCAGACGGATTCGTCGGCCATGCGGACGTGCATGGCATCGGCGTCGGCGGTCGAATGGACGGCGACGGACTTGATCCCCATTTCCCGGGCAGCGCGGATCACACGGAGCGCGATTTCCCCCCGGTTGGCGATCAGAATTTTATCGAACATCGGCAAACCCTTATTCGATGATCATCAAGGGTGCGCCGTATTCGACCGGATGGCCGTCCTCGACCAGGATGCGCCTGACCGTGCCAGCCCGCGGGGCGGGGATGTGGTTCATCGTCTTCATCGCCTCGATGATGAGGACGGTCTGGCCTTCGGCCACCTGGGCGCCCACTGTCACGAAGGGCGAGGCCCCGGGTTCGGCTGAAAGATAGATCGTGCCGACCATGGGCGAGGTCACGGCGCCCGGGTGCTGGGCAGGGTCTTCGTTCGACGCAGCGGCGGCAGCGGCTGGAGCTGCGGCAGCGGCGGCGTGGTGGACGACCGGGGCGGGGGCGGCGGCAACCGTCACGACGGCCGCCTGTTTGACCACCCGCACCTCAAGGCTGTCATCCTCGCCATATTCGCGCTTCACCGACAGTTCGGTCAGCTCGTTGCGGTTCAGAAGTTCGGCCAGCGCCGAGATGAAAGCCACATCGGTGTCGGTGGTCTGTTTGCTCATCGGGTCCTCTGTTCTTCTCTGCCCTGGGCGTTGCGCGGGTGGGCCCTGATCTGGTCGCTCCGGGGCCCCCGGCGTCTGGTATGAAGGCGCTTATACGCGAGCCGACAAGGCCTGAAAAGCCGCGAAAGCGCGGGCCCCGAGAACCTGCCGGGGCAGGCCGGGCCGGCGCGAAAAAAGTGGTGCCGCAGAAAATTTACCGTTTGATAAAAAAACTGACCTGTGCGAGCCTGATCAGGCAACGACAGGGAGCATACGCAGTCAGATGACGCACAGCCCGCTGACGCCCGGCATCGTTCCGGGCCGCCTGCCAGCCGAAACCTATGCCCGGAACTTCGGCGACCATGAACCGGCCCTTGACCGGCACGAAGCCCGCGTCGCTGCGGACCGCTGCTATTTCTGCCATGATGCGCCCTGCATCACGGCCTGCCCGACCTCGATCGACATCCCGCTTTTCATCCGCCAGATCGCCACCGGCACGCCCGAAGCGGCCGCGACGACGATCTGGTCGCAGAATATTCTGGGCGGCATCTGCGCCCGCGTCTGCCCGACCGAGACACTGTGCGAAGAGGCCTGCGTCCGCGAGGCAGCCGAGGGCAAGCCGGTCGAGATCGGACGGCTCCAGCGGTTTGCCACGGACACCGCAATGGCCAAGGGACTGCATCCCTTTACCCGTGCCGCGCCGACCGGCAAGCGGGTGGCCGTGGTGGGGGCAGGACCGGCGGGCCTTGCCTGCGCGCACCGCCTTGCGATGCACGGCCACGCGGTCACGGTCTTCGAGCGGCGGCCAAAGGCAGGCGGTCTGAACGAGTATGGCATCGCCAGCTACAAGGCGACCAACGGCTTCGCGGCCCGCGAGGTCGAGTGGCTGCTGCAGATCGGCGGGATCGAGATCCGCACCGGCGTCGAACTTGGTCGCGATGTCACGCTCGACGCGCTTCAGGCCGGCCATGACGCGGTTTTCCTGGGCATCGGGCTTGCTGGCGTGAACGCGCTGAAGGCTGCGGGCGAGGATCTTGCGGGCGTGCGCAACGCCGTCGATTTCATAGCCGAACTGCGTCAGGCGTCCGATCTTTCCGGGTTGCCGGTGGGGCGCGATGTCGTCGTGATCGGCGGCGGCATGACGGCGGTCGATGCGGCGGTGCAGTCAAAGCTCCTGGGGGCCGAGAACGTCACCATCGTCTATCGCCGCGGCCAGGATAAGATGTCCGCCTCGGGCCATGAACAGGACCATGCGGCGCAGGCGGGAGTCCGGATCATCCACAACGCGACCCCTGTCCGGATCATCGGCAATGGTCGCGCCGAAGCGGTGGAATTCGCCTATACCAGCGAAGGCCCATCCGGGCTGATCCAGACGGCAGAGACCTTCACGCTGAAGGCGGACCAGGTGTTCAAGGCCATCGGACAGTCGCTTGCGGGCGCGCCCGAAGGGATTGCGGTTACTGGTGGCAAGCTGGCCGGCGCCGGCAAGGTCTTGGGCAAGGTCTGGGTCGGCGGTGACTGTGCGGCGGGGGGTGAGGATCTGACGGTGACCGCCGTCGCCGAAGGTCGCGACGCCGCCGAGGCGATCCACGCGGCCTTGACGGGCGGATGATGTCGGCGACGGCCCCTTGCCTTTGGCAGGCGCCCGGGCCAGAAGGGGCGCCGGAAAGGGCACCTCTTGGAAGCATTCGCCGAAAGCGTCATTACCTTCATCGAGCAGAACCAGACCTGGTTCCCGGTGATCATGGTGCTGTTTGCCGCTGCCGAGACCACCGCCTTCCTGTCCATCGTGATCCCGTCGACGCCGGTTCTCGCCGCCGTGGGCGCGCTGGCCGCGACCGGGGCGCTGTCGTTCTGGACGCTCTGGATCGGGGCCACCATCGGCGCAATGATCGGATCGACCTTCAGCTATTGGCTGGGGTGGCGCTATGGAGCCGGCGTCTTACAGATGCGACCTTTGCGCGACCATCCCGAATGGGTCGAAAAGACACAGGGAGCCTTCGACAAGTATGGGCCGGTGACCATCCTGATCGGCCATTTCACCACGATCTTCCGGCCCGTGGTCTTCCTGATGGCCGGGATGAGCGGGATGACCTTTCCCCGCTTTGCCTTCTGGAACACGCTCGGCTGCATGGCCTGGGCGTTCATCGTCCCGAAGCTCGGCCAGTTCGGCGGCGATCTGATCGGCTGGATCTGGTCGCTGTTCTGAGCCTTGGCGGGGTCGAACCCCGCCCTACGACATCTTCCCCAGCTTTCGCCAAGGAGGTTTCCCATGGCTAACCTGTCATCCGATTTCATCGGCATCAAGTCGCCCAATCCGTTCTGGCTGGCCTCGGCCCCGCCCACGGACAAGAAGTACAACGTCGAACGCGCATTCGAGGCGGGTTGGGGCGGTGTGGTGTGGAAAACGCTCGGCTCCGAAGGCCCGCCGGTCGTGAACGTGAACGGCCCACGCTATGGCGCGATCTGGGGGGCGGACCGCAGGCTTCTGGGTCTGAACAACATCGAGCTGATCACCGACCGCCCGCTGGAGGTGAACCTGCAGGAGATCAAGGAGGTCAAGCGCAAGTGGCGCGACCGGGCCCTGGTGATCAGCCTGATGGTGCCCTGTGACGAGGACTCATGGCGCGACATCCTGCACCGGATCGAGGATACCGAGGCCGACGGGGTGGAACTGAACTTTGGCTGCCCGCACGGCATGGCCGAACGCGGCATGGGGTCCGCCGTGGGCCAGGTGCCGGAGTACATCGAGATGGTCACGCGCTGGGTCAAGAAGCACTCCCGCATGCCCTGCATCGTGAAGCTCACGCCGAACATCACCAATATCCTCGGCCCGGCCGGGGCGGCCAGGCGCGGCGGGGCGGATGCGGTGAGCCTGATCAACACGATCAACTCGATCACCTCCGTCAACCTGGACGACTTCAGCCCCGAGCCGATGATCGACGGCAAGGGCACCCACGGCGGCTATTGTGGCCCGGCGGTGAAACCGATCGCGATGAACATGGTGGCCGAGATCGCCCGCTCGGCGGACACGCGCGGCCTGCCGATCAGCGGCATCGGCGGCATCACCACCTGGCGCGATGCGGCGGAGTTCATGGCGCTTGGCGCGGGCAACGTGCAGGTCTGCACGGCGGCGATGACCTATGGCTTCAAGATCGTGCAGGAAATGATTTCCGGTCTGTCGCAGTATCTGGACGACAAGCAGATCGGCATGTCGGACCTTGTGGGTCGCGCGGTGCCGAACGTGACCGACTGGCAGTATCTGAACCTGAACTATGTCGCCAAGGCACATATCAACCAGGACGACTGCATCAAATGCGGGCGCTGCTATGCCGCCTGCGAGGACACCAGCCATCAGGCCATCGCCATGTCCGCCGATCGGGTGTTCACCGTGATGGACGACGAATGTGTGGCCTGCAATCTGTGTGTGAACGTCTGCCCGGTCGACAACTGCATCACCATGGTGCCGATGGCGAAAGGGGCGGTTGATCCGCGCACGGGCCGCAAGGTCGGGGACTACGCCAACTGGACCACGCACCCGAACAACCCGAGTGTCGCTGCGGAGTGACCCGTCACCGCCTGTCGAACAGTTGGTGCCGCAGAGGCCCGGAGAGCGTGGGTCAGGCCAGCGGCAGCGGGCTGATGCCTGCCGCGATGCTTGCCTTGATATAGGCCGCGCGGGCGGCTTCGGCGGCCTCGGCGGCGCTGGTTTCGGCAGTGGTCCGCGCGGTCAGGAGTTGTGGGTCGCTTGCATAGGGCTTCGAGGGGGTCTGCCGCACGGCCTGCAACAGAACCGGGGCTGCGACGGCTGCCGCGCCAGCGGGAGCGATCCCTGCGCGGCGCGGTTCGGGCAAGGGCGACAGCGACGTTTCGGCGACCGGCACCGGTGCCCGGATACTGGTAATCGTGCCCATTCCACGCCCCCTTTCTTGCTGCGTTGAGCCAGGTTGACAGCCCGATCTTAACGCAAAGGCAACGGGTATTCAGCCGCAGACTGCGGAGAACTTTACGGATCGGGCGCAAGAAGCCGGGTGAACAGGGTCTGCAGAAAGCCCCCAGCCTCGACATATGGGTCATGTCCCGGCCCAAGCACCGCGCGCACCTGGACGTCGAAATCGGCATAGTGCTGCGTCAGTGCCCAGATCGAGAAGATCAGATGCACCGGATCGACCCGCGCGATCCGGCCGTCCTCCATCCAGCGGGACAGCACCTGCGCCTTCTCGCTGACCAGCGCGCGCAGATCGCCCTCGATCGCATCGCGCATCCGGGGCGCGCCTTGCAGGATCTCGCCCGCAAAGAGCCGGCTTTCGCGCGGATAGTCGCGCGCAAGGTCAAGCTTGCGCCGGACATAGCCCATGATTTCCCGCAAGGGGTCACCCGCCGGATTCATCGTGCGCAGAGGGTCGAGCCAGGTATCAAGGAGCCCGGTCAGCAGAACCTTGTGGACAGCCTCTTTCGACGGAAAATAATACAGCAGGTTCGGCTTCGACAGCCCCGCGACCTCGGCGATCTGGTCCAGCGTCGCACCGCGAAACCCGTGCAGCGAGAACACTTCAAGGGCTGCATCCAGGATGACCTCGCGGTTCTTCTGCTGGATGCGGGAGCGCGGTTGGGCCGAGGGAGACATGAGAACCCGTGTTTGACCGGAACAAGCCTTGGATAGCCCGCCGGGAACGGTCTGGTCAAACCCTTCGCGGCAGCCATGAGGATGCCCGTCGGGCCTCACTCCGCCATCAGCGTCCTGATCCCGCGGACCACCAGCTTGTGATCCTCGACCTGCGGCAAGCCCGAAACGGTTGCCACCGCGACGACGCCCACGCCCTGAACCCGGATCGGTACCGCCCCTCCGGCTTCGGCATAGTCCTGCGACGGCAGCCCGTGCCGGTCCAGCGGCTCGCCCTTGGCTGCATTGCGCCGCCCGACCAGCAGCGAGGGCAGCTGGAACATCAGCGCAGTATTCGATTTGCGCCGCGCCCAGAGGTCGTTCAGCGGGGCCGACCCCGGCAGGCCTGCGTGAAAGAGCGTCCGGTCGCAGGTGCGGATGTCGATCACCACCGGCAGGTCTCTGGCCTGCGCCAGATCGACAAGGATCTGCCCCAGCCGCAAGGCGGTGCCCTCGTCGAACCGGACAAGCTCCAGCCCGGCATATTCGGCCTCGATGTCCGCAGTTTCCATTCCGTCCTCCTAGATCGCCCCGATCCCGCGCAGGACCAGGTCCTTGACGCTGGCCTTCGCGTCTTGCCATTGCTTTTCGTTCAGCGGGCGACCAGCGTTCAGGGTCTGGATCTGATGGCCGAAGTCCGCATAGTGCTGCGTCGTGGCCCAGAGAAGATACAGAAGGTGCCGAGGGTTCACCGGTCGCATCTTGCCTTCCTCGATCCAGCGCTGGATCACCGCGATCCGCCCGTCGGTCCAGTCGCGCAGCGTGGTTTCCAGATAGTCCTGGATCACCGGAGCCCCGTGCATCACCTCGGAGGCCCAGACCTTCGACCCGTGCGGATGGGTGCGGCTGATGTCCATCTTGGCGTCGACATAGGCGCCGATCCCCTCGACCGGCCCCGGCGCATTGTCGAAACTGGACGCGGCCTCCAGCCAGACCTCGAAAATCTGGCTGACGACGCGGCGATAGAGGTCTTCCTTGGTGGCAAAGTAGTAGTGCAGGTTCGCCTTCGGCAGCCCCGCCATGTCGGCGATCAGCTGCATCGTCGCACCGCCGAACCCGGCCTCGGCAAAGACCTTCTCGGCCGCGTCCAGAATGGCGCGTTCGTTCTCGCGCCGGATATCCATGCGGCGTCCGGGTTTCAGCCGGGAAATCTGGGCGTCGCCGGTCATGATGCCTTTGATTTTCGTTGACCGTCTGGTCAGGTTGTGGTGCGCTTCTCCTTGACCATACGGTCAGGAAACGAGTCGCGGCAAGGGGCAGCATGGCCCTACCGCAACGGGGAGCTTCGCCGATGCCGAATACCGGGGACAACCTGCGGATCAACCCTCAGCGTCTTTGGGACGCGTTGGAGGAGATGGCGAAGATCGGGCCCGGTATCGCGGGCGGCAACAACCGCCAGACCCTGACCGACGCGGATGGCGAGGGGCGGCATCTTTTCGCGGGCTGGTGCAAGTCCGCCGGGATGACCATGGGCGTCGACACCATGGGCAACATGTTCGCCACGCGGGCGGGAACGGACCCGAAGGCGCTGCCGGTCTACATGGGCTCGCATCTGGACACTCAGCCGACCGGGGGCCGCTATGACGGCGTGCTGGGGGTTCTGGGCGCGCTGGAGGTGGTGCGGACGCTGAACGACATGGGCGTGAAGACAAGGCACCCGATCGTGGTCACGAACTGGACCAACGAGGAGGGCGCGCGGTTTGCGCCCGCGATGCTGGCCTCCGGCGTGTTCGCCGGTATTCACACGGAAGATTACGCGAAGTCCCGCAAGGACCTGGACGGCAAGGTCTTCGGCGAGGAACTGGCCCGCATCGGCTGGGTCGGGGACGAAAAGGTAGGCGCGCGAAAGATGCACGCGATGCTGGAACTCCATATCGAACAGGGCCCGATCCTGGAGGCCGAGGGCAAGGACATCGGCGTCGTGACCCACGGCCAGGGGCTCTGGTGGCTGGAGATCACGCTGACCGGCAAGGACGCCCACACCGGCTCCACCCCGATGAACATGCGGGTCAACGCGGGCCTCGGCATGGCGCGGATCACTGAACGCGTGCATCAGATCGCGATGAGCCACCAGCCAAACGCCGTGGGCGCGGTGGGGCAGGTGAAGGTTTTTCCCAACAGCCGCAATGTGATACCGGGGAAAGTTGTGTTCACGGTCGATATCCGGTCGCCCGAACAGGCGAAGCTGGACGCGATGAAGGGCGAGGTTCTGCGGGCGGCCTATGCGGTGGCGAAGGAGCTGGGACTGGGGTGTGAGATCGAGGACGTCGGCCACTTCGACCCCGTCACCTTCGACCCCGGCCTTGTGAAGATTGTCCGCCAATCTGCTGAAAAGCTGGGCTATTCCCACATGGACATCGTCTCCGGTGCAGGCCACGACGCCTGCTGGATCAACCGCGTCGCTCCCACGGTGATGGTGATGTGCCCCTGCGTGGACGGGCTTTCCCACAACGAGGCCGAGACGATCACCCCGGAATGGGCGGCGGCGGGGACGGATGTGTTGCTGCATGCGGTGCTTGAGGTGGCGGAGGTGGTGCGGTGAGGGTTGGAGTTGCGTTCCTAGTCGCCACTGCGATGTGCTCTACTGCTGTGCTTGGCCAAGACAAGGGAATTGACTTGTCCGGAATGGGAAACGTGGGTTGCGATGAAGCTGTATCTTGGATCGAACGCGATGATTTCATTGGTGAAGATGCTAGGCTCTCCTACGCGCAATGGGTCTGGGGCTATTGGTCGGGATTGAATGTCGCAGCGCTCAATCGCGGTGAGCAATCTAGAGATCTGTCGATTTTCCAGTCTGGTTCGGACGTTGCCTACGCAATTGCAACTGAGTGCAACAACAGACTAGAGGATCGTGTCTTTCAATCAGCGGATGCAGTCTACGAGCGCTTAAAGCTCAAATGACAAGCCATTCTGGAGAAGAGAAATGACCACCATTATCAAGAACGGCACCGTCGTCACTGCCGACCTCACCTACAATGCCGATGTCCGCATCGAGAACGGCATGATCACCGAGATCGGGCAGGGCCTTACGGGCGGGACCACGCTTGATGCGACCGGCTGCTATGTCATGCCCGGCGGGATTGATCCGCATACGCATCTGGAGATGCCGTTCATGGGCACCTACTCGGCGGATGACTTTGAAAGCGGGACGCGGGCGGCGCTGTCGGGCGGGACGACGATGGTCGTCGATTTCATCCTGCCGGGGCAGGGGCAGGACCTGATGGATGCGGCGAAGGCCTGGTCGAACAAGTCCACCCGCGCGACCTGCGATTACTCCTACCACATGGCCGTCACCTGGTGGGGCGAGAAGGTCTGGCAGGGCATCGAGGATTCGGCCAAGGCCGGGATCACCAGCTTCAAGCACTTCATGGCCTACAAGGGCGCGTTGATGGTGAACGACGATGAATTGTTCAACTCCTTCCGCCGGGTGGGTGATGTAGGCGGCCTTGCCATGGTCCATGCCGAGAACGGCGATGTGGTGGCCGAACTGACGGCGAAGCTGCTGGCCGAGGGGAACACCGGGCCGGAGGCGCATGCCTACTCGCGGCCCCCGCAGGTAGAGGGCGAGGCGACCAACCGCGCGATCATGATCGCCGACATGGCGGGGGTGCCGCTCTATGTCGTCCACGTCTCTTGCGAGGACGCGCATGAGGCGATCCGGCGCGCCCGCCAGCAAGGCAAGCGGGTCTGGGGCGAACCCCTGATTCAGCACCTGACGCTGGACGAAAGCGAATACTTCCATCCCGACTGGGACCACGCCGCCCGCCGCGTGATGTCGCCGCCGTTCCGCAACAAGCAGCATCAGGACAGTCTTTGGGCGGGCCTCATGTCCGGCAGCCTGTCGGTCGTGGCGACGGACCACTGCGCCTTCACCACCGCGCAGAAGCGGTATGGGGTGGGCAACTTCGCCAAGATCCCGAACGGGACGGGGGGCTTGGAGGACCGGATGCCGATGCTCTGGACGCATGGGGTGAAGACGGGGCGCCTGACGCCAAATGAATTTGTCGCCGTAACCTCAACCAATATCGCGAAAATCCTGAACTGCTACCCGAAGAAGGGCGCGGTTCTGGTGGGGGCGGATGCGGATCTGGTGGTCTGGGATCCGGAGAAGACCAAGACCATCGGCGCGGCCAGGCAGCAGTCGAAGATCGACTACAACGTCTTCGAGGGTCACACGGTGAAGGGCCTGCCGCGCTATACCCTGACCCGCGGCCATGTCGCGATCCACGACGGCGAGGTCCGCACGCAGGAAGGCCACGGCAAGTTCGTCGCCCGCGAGGCGCGGCCTGCGGTCAAC
The DNA here is from genome assembly GCA_040385165.1 of Pseudomonadota bacterium. Taxonomy (GTDB): domain Bacteria; phylum Pseudomonadota; class Alphaproteobacteria; order Rhodobacterales; family Rhodobacteraceae; genus Tabrizicola. The sequence goes on from JAZKHX010000010.1 coordinate 155,246, forward strand.
CGCGCGCTGAGCCAGTGGAAGGACCTGACTGCTCCGAGGCCGGTGCAGCGCACGGGTATCCCGGCGACGGGGGTTTGACGGTGTCAGGGCTCTCCTTGGTCGCTTTCCTCGATGTCCCGGTCGGCGGGGGCGAAGGCAATGACGGGGGCGTCGAAGAAAACCTCTTCAAGGTCATCGGGCGCGGGCGCAAAGGCGAGGGTCGTCTGCAAGACATTGAAAAGCATGGCGGTCCTCCTTGTGGGCCCGAGGTGGGGGCGGGCCTCGGACGGCGCAAGTCTGGCATGCCCGGGCAACGGGAATGTGAAGGGAAGGCGGCGTGAGGGACGGAATGAGCCAGCCGGTGATCGAGGCCAAGGGGCTGAACCTGGTGTTCCAGACCGCCGACGGGCCGGTGCAGGCGTTGAAGGACGTCAACCTGACCGTCAACCGGGGGGAGTTCGTCAGTTTCATCGGGCCTTCGGGCTGCGGCAAGACGACGTTCCTGCGGGCGATCGCGGCTCTGGAGGTGCCGACCTCGGGAACTTTGACGGTGAACGGGATGACGCCGGACGAGGCACGCAGGCGTCGGGCTTATGGCTACGTGTTCCAGGCGGCGGGGTTGTATCCGTGGCGGACCATCAGCGGAAACATCCGCTTGCCGCTTGAAATCATGGGATTTTCCAGGACCGAAATGGATGCGCGCGTCGAGCGGGTGCTGGAGCTGGTGGAGCTTGGCGGCTTTGGCAAGAAGTTCCCCTGGCAGCTGTCGGGCGGCATGCAGCAACGCGCCTCCATCGCCCGGGCGCTTGCCTTCGACGCCGACATCCTGCTGATGGACGAACCCTTTGGTGCCCTCGATGAAATCGTGCGCGACCGGCTGAACGAGGAAACGCTGAAGCTTTGGGCGCGGACCGGGAAAACCATTGGTTTTGTTACACATTCCATCCCCGAGGCGGTGTATCTGTCGACCAAGATCGTGGTGATGTCCCCCCGTCCGGGGCGGATCACCGATGTCATCGACTCGCCACTTCCGAAGGAACGCCCCCTGGATATCCGCGACAGCCGCGAGTTCATCGAGATCGCCCACCGGGTGCGGGAGGGGCTTCGGGCCGGGCATCATGAAGACTAGGGTGACGGTCTTCCGCGCGTCTTGCCTGCGTCTTCCTTCCGTCCCTGTGCCGGTTGGCATGATCGAAGCCGGAGGCGCGGCATGACCGGGCTGACCTTCCTTTGGCTCGGAGCCGCAACGGCGGTGTTCGTGGCGGCAAATGCCGTCTTGAAGACCTATGCGGTCAAGGGTGGGGTGCCGGTCCTGATCGGGGCGCTGCTGCTCTTCTGTCTGGGAAACTGGCTGATGGTGCAGGTGATGCGCCTGAATGGTCTGGGGCTGGCGATTGCCCTGTCGGCGATCTTTCAACTGGTGGCGATCTCGGTGATGGCGATCTTTGTCTTCGGTGAGCGGCCCACGGGGCTGCAACTGGCCGGAATGGCCTTGGGCTGCGTCGCGGTGGCAATGATCGCCTGGCCGACGGGAGCGAAGGGATGAGGCCTGCGCTTCCCATTCTTGCCGTCGTTTTCGGACTGATTGTCCTTTGGTATGCCGCTGCGGTCTGGATGAATTCCACCTGGGTCTATGACCAGGCCGAGAGGGCCGGGACCACGGTTACCTTCGCCGAGATGGTGCCGCAGACGATGGGCCAGGACCGCCCGCTCCTGCCGCCGCCGCATCAGGTCGGGGCAGAGTTGTGGAAGGGTCTGTTCGGGCAGGCGATCACCTCGAAGCGGAGCCTCGTCTACCACGGGTTCGTGACCTTCAAGGGCACGATGATGGGCTTCGGGCTGGGGATCATCGCAGGCGTCCTTCTGGCGATGGCAATCGTCCGCTTCCGGGCCATGGACATGTCGGTGATGCCCTGGGCGATCATCAGCCAGACCGTGCCCATCGTGGCGCTGGCGCCGATGATCATCACGCTGTCCAGCCAGCTGGGCTTGTCGAGCCGCGATGTGCCGAAGGCGATCATCGCAGCCTATCTTTCCTTCTTCCCGGTGCTCGTCAGCATGGTGAAGGGGTTGCGCAGCCCCGACCAGATGCAGTTGGACCTGTTGAAGACCTACGGGGCAGGCGAGCTGGCGACGTTCCTGAAGCTGCGCCTGCCGTCCTCGATGCCCTATTTCTTTGCGTCGCTGAAAGTGGCGGTGGCGGCATCGCTGGTCGGCACCATCGTCGGCGAATTGCCGACCGGGGCCATCGAGGGGCTGGGGGCCAGGATGCTGATCGGGTCGCAGTTCGGCGAACCCCTGATCATGTGGGCGAGCCTGTTTGCCGCAGCGATCCTGGCGGGGTTGCTGATCCTGGCGGTCGGGGTCGTGGAGCGGGTCGCCCGCCGGCGGATGGGGGTCCCGGCATGACCGCGCTGATGATCGCGCTGGCCGTCTGGCTTGCCCTGTGGGCGCTGAATGTCTGGCTGGCCGGAGGGCCATTGGCGAAGACCCGGGCGGCCAAGGCATTGGTGCCCCTGATCTTCGGCGTCGCGGTGCTGGTGCTGTGGGAAGGCCTGGTGCGCGGGCTGGAGGTGTCCTTTGTCATCCTGCCGCCGCCAAGCCTGATCGCCGCGAAGATCGCCTCGTCGTTGCCGGTCCTGTGGCAGGATGCGGCGCAGACCATCCTGAAAGGTGCGGTCCCGGGCTTCGTGATTGGCTGTGGGGCCGGGTTTCTGACCGCCATCGCCATCGACCGCAGCCCGTTCCTGCAACGGGGCCTCTTGCCCGTCGGCAACTTTGTCGCGGCCCTGCCCATCGTCGGCCTCGCCCCCATTCTGGTGATGTGGTTCGGGTTCGACTGGCAGTCAAAGGCCGCTGTCGTGGTGGCCATGGTGTTCTTCCCCATGCTGGTGAACACCGTCGCGGGGTTGCAGGCGTCCGAACGGATGCAGCGCGACCTGATGGCGACCTGGGGGGCAAGCTATCTGCAGACGCTCGTCAAGCTGCGGCTTCCGGCGGCGATGCCCTTCGTCTTCAACGGGCTGAAAATTGCATCGACTCTGGCCCTGATCGGGGCCATCGTTGCCGAGTTTTTCGGCAGCCCGACCTATGGCATGGGGTTCCGCATCTCGACCGAGGTGGGACGGCTTGGCCTTGACATGGTCTGGGCCGAGATTGCGGTGGCGGCATTGGCGGGGTCGGCCTTGTATGGGCTGGTGTCGCTGATCGAACGGTGGGTGACTTTCTGGCACCCGTCGCAACGGCATTAACAAGGCTCCGAAAGCGGGGCCCAACACGGGAGAAGACGATGAAAAAACTGATGACGGCGGCGTTCCTCGCAGCGATGGCGACCGCTGCCAGCGCCCAGGAAGTGAAGCTGCAGCTGAAATGGGTCACCCAGGCACAGTTCGCGGGCTATTACGTCGCGCAGGCCAAGGGCTTTTACGAGGAAGAGGGTCTGAACGTCACCATCCTGCCGGGCGGGCCGGACATTGCGCCGGTCACGCTGCTGCAGAACGGCGAAGTGGACGTGATGGTCGACTGGATGCCCTCGGCGCTGGCCGCGCGGGAAAAGGGCGTTCCGGTGGTGAACATTGCGCAGCCCTTCGCCTCCTCGGGGATGATGCTGACCTGCCTTGCGGAAACCGGCATCAAGGAGCCGAAGGATTTCGCCGACAAGACCCTGGGGGTCTGGTTCTTCGGCAACGAGTATCCCTTCCTGTCCTGGATGTCGCAGCTTGGCCTTGCGACCGACGGCTCGCCCGGCGGCGTGACGGTGCTGAAGCAGGGATTCAACGTCGATCCGTTGCTGCAAAAGCAGGCGGCCTGCATCTCGACCATGACCTACAACGAATACTGGCAGGTGATCGACGCCGGGATCAAACCGGAGGAGTTGGTGACCTTCAAGTATCAGGACATGGGCGTGGCGACCCTTGAAGATGGTCTTTACGTGCTTGAGGACAAGCTGGCCGACCCCGCCTTCGAGGAGACGATGGTCAAGTTCGTCCGCGCCTCGATGAAGGGCTGGAAATATGCCGAGGCGAACCCGGATGAAGCGGCGATGATCGTGCTGGAAAACGACCAGACCGGCGCACAGACCGAGGTGCATCAGAAGCGCATGATGGGCGAAGTGGCCAAGCTGACCGCTGGCTCCAACGGCGCGCTGGACGTGGCAGCGGCTGAAAAGACCGTGGCGACGCTGATGGCGGGTGGTTCGGACCCGGTTATCACCAAGGCGCCGGAAGGGGCCTGGACGTCTGCAATCACCGACAAGGCGCTGGCGAACTGACCGGCTGAAACCGATGCAAGGCGCCGTCCCAGCCCGGGGCGGCGCTTCTGCTTTGCGGCGTTGTAAAGCTTCACAGACTTTGTAAATCTGGCGGCAGGAGGATGCGATGCCGCTGTCAGCCCTGTCCGGAACCAAGTTGCGCGAACGCCGGGTTGCAGAAGGCTTGCGCCAGGCCGAGGTCGCGCTGCGGGCGGGGATTTCCGCAAGTTACCTCAATCTGATCGAACACAACCGCCGCAAGGTCACACCGGATGTGATGGAACGGCTGGCCGAGGTGCTGGGGATCGACCGTGCCGCGCTGGCCGAGGGCAAGGAGGCCGCGCTGATCGAGGACCTGCGCGCCGCTGTCGCACGCGGGGCGACCGAAGCGGCCGAGGTCGAGAGGGTGGAGGATTTCGTCGACCGCTTTCCGGGCTGGGCCGGGCTTCTGGTGCTGCTGGACGCGCGGGCCGCGGCACTTGAGCGCGCAGTCGAGGCGCTGAACGACCGGATGACCCATGATCCGCATCTGTCCGCCTCGCTGCACGAGCTGTTGTCATCGCTGTCCGCCGTGCGCGCCACGGCGGCGATTCTGGCCGAAACTCCGGACCTGGAACCCGACTGGGCCGCCCGCTTTCACCGAAACCTGCATCAGGACAGTGAAAGGCTGGCGGCCGGGGCCGAGGCGCTGGTCGGGTTCCTCGATGCCGGGCGGGGGATCGAGGAACGGGGCATCGCCGCACCGCAGGAAGAGGTCGAGGACTGGTTGCGCAGGCGGGGCTGGATGATCCCGGATGCCGATCTTGCCGAGGGGGTAGAGACGGAGATCGCGGCGCTTGCCTCGACGGCGGCGCGCAGTCTGGCCCGCGACCTGATCCTGCGGGCCCGGGCCGATGCCGCAGCCCTGCCGGAGGCGCGCTTAGCCGAGGCCCTGGCCGCGTCGGGCCCCGACCCGGTGGCGCTGGCCGAGCGCCTTGCGGCCTCGCCGCTGGCCGTCATGCGCCGGATCGCGGGGGTGCCCGGGCTGCAGGCGGGTCTTGTCAGCTGCGACGCCTCGGGCACGCTGACCTTCCGCAAGCCCGCCACCGGCTTTCCGCTGCCGCGCTTCGGGGCGGCCTGTCCGTTGTGGCCGCTTTACACCGCCCTTGGCCGCCCGATGCAGATCGTCGAGGCCCGGGTGGAGATGGCCGGGCAAGGCGATCGGCGGCACCGGGTCATCGCCTGGGCCGAGACGCGGCACCCCCAGGGATTGCGCGGCCCGGAACTGCGCGAGGCGGCCATGCTGATCCTGCCCGATGACGGCACGGGGGCGGTTCTGCGCATCGGCACCAGTTGCCGGGTCTGCGCGCGCGGCGACTGCCCGGCCCGGCGCGAACCCTCGATCCTTGCGGCGGAAGGGGCGGGCTGAGGGGCCGCTCCTCGCGACTTCGCTTCCGCGTCGCCAGTGGGACGGCAACGAGGTGAGGCGACGTCGGCTGCGCGCGGAATGGCAAGGCTTTGACAGGCGAAGCACTTTGCGCCGATAGTGGCGCAGGGGGGCGGGAGACCCTTCGGGGGGAACCATTGGCACCGCATGTCCTTCTGATCGAGGACGAACCGAACATCGCCGAGGCGATCCGTTTCCTCTTGTCGCGGGACGGGTTGCGCGTCAGCCATGCCGTCGAGGGTGCCGCGGCCCTGATCCTTCTGCGCCAGGACCGGCCGGACCTTGTGATCCTCGACCACATGCTGCCGGGGATGTCGGGGCTGGAAGTGCTGAGCGCCCTGCGCGCCGATCCCGCCAACCGGGATCTGCCCGTGATGATGCTGACCGCGCGCGGCCGCGACCGCGAAATGGCCGAACGCGCCGGGGCCGACCGTTTCATGACCAAGCCCTTCTCGAATGCCGAGATCCTGTCGGAAGTGCGCGCCATGCTGGAGCGCGGGCGGGGCACGGAATGAGGCGTCCGGGGCGCGCACTGTTTCTCGCGCGCGCGCCCTACCGGCGACGGCGGCTGCGCGACGCGGCACGGCTTCTGCCGGTGCTGGGGCTCTTCCTTCTGTTGCTGCCGCTGCTTTGGGCACCCGATGCGCGGATGACGCTGACGGCGGGGGATGTGATCTATTTCTTCTGGGTCTGGCTGGTCCTGATCGCCCTTGCCGCGGCATTCGCCCCCGGACTGCGCGGCGGCGGCAGCGGGGACGAGGACGAGGACTGAGATGCCGTTCAATCTGCTTGTTCTGGCCTGTCTGCTGTATGTCGCGTTCCTGTTCACCGTGGCCTTCGTCGTCGAGGGCCGCGCGGCGAAGGGACGGCTCGGCTGGCTCCGCTCGCCGCTGGTCTACACGTTGTCCCTGTCGATCTACTGCACCGCCTGGACCTTCTACGGTGCGGTCGGCTATGCCGCACGGTCGGGGCTGGAGTTCCTGACCATCTATTTCGGCCCGACGCTGGTCTTCACCGGCTGGTGGCTCCTGCTACGCAAGCTGGTCCGGATCGGACGGCAGCACCATGTCACCTCGATCGCCGACCTGATCTCGTCGCGCTATGGCAAATCGAACACGCTGGGCGTGATCGTGACGGTGATCATGGTCGTGGCGGCAACCCCCTACATCGCGCTGCAACTGCAGTCGGTGGTCCTTGCCTTCGGGGTCTTCGCCGAGGCTGCGCCGGACAATTCGCGCCCGCTCGATTCCGCCCAGATCGCCGTCTGGGTGGCGGTCGGGCTGGCGGCCTTCACCATTCTGTTCGGCACCCGCAACCTTGATGCGCGCGAGCAGCACCACGGCATCGTCACCGCCATCGCCGTCGAGGCGGTGGTCAAGCTGGTCGCCCTCCTGGCCGTGGGCAGCTTTGTCGTCTGGGGCATTGCCGGCGGCGTCCCGGATGTCATCGCGCGGATCGACGCGGCGGATCTGACCGCCTGGCAGGTGCAGCCCGGGCGCTGGACCGGCCTGATCTTCCTGTCCGCCGCCGCCGTGATCTGTCTGCCGCGGATGTTTCAGGTCATGGTCGTCGAAAACGAGGATGAGGGCCACCTGGCCCGCGCCAGCTGGGCCTTCCCGCTGTATCTGATGGCGATGAGCCTGTTCATTGTGCCGATTGCGGTCGTGGGCCTTGACCGGCTGCCTGCGGGTGCCAACCCGGACATGTTCGTCCTGACCCTGCCATTGGCCGAGGGGCAGGGGGGCCTTGCGATGCTTGCCTTCCTTGGCGGGTTTTCCTCGGCCACCTCGATGGTCATTGTCGAATCCATCGCGCTGGCCACGATGATCTCGAACCACGTCATGATCCCCTTATGGCTGCGGCTTCGCCCGGGGGCGGCTGCGGCAGACGATCTGCGGCAGGTCGTGCTGATGGCCCGGCGGCTGGCCATCGCTGCGGTGCTGGCGCTGGGATACGGCTACTACCAGGTCTCGGGGGGCTCGGGTGCGCTTGCAGCCATCGGGCTGATCGCGTTTCTGGGCGTGGCGCAGGTCCTGCCCGCGATGATCGGCGGCATCTTCTGGCGGGGGGCCACCCGGACGGGCGCGATCCTGGGGCTGGTCACCGGGCTGGTGGTCTGGGCCTATACCTCGTTCCTGCCCTCGTTCGGCCCGGACGCCGTGCTGCCCGCCAAGGTCTTTGCCGAAGGGGCTTTCGGTCTGTCCTGGCTGCGTCCGCAGGGCCTGTTCGGCACGCAGGCGATGGACCCGATGATCCACGCGCTGTTCTGGTCCATGGCCCTGAACGTGATGGCCTTTTGCACCGGCTCGCTTCTGACCTTTCCCGGCCCGGTCGAACGGTTGCAGGGCGCGGCCTTCGTGAATGTGTTCGAGGGTGCGGTCGGCCTGCAACGCTGGGCGCGGGGCCAGGTCGAGCCCGAGGCGCTTCTGGCCATGGCACAGCGCATTCTGGGCGAGGAGGCCGCGCAGGCCCTGTTCCAGACCGCCGCGCGCGCGCAAGGCAAGGAGGGGTTCCTGCCGGACCCGACACCTGCGTTCCTCGACGGTCTTGAATCGCGGCTGTCTGGTTCGGTGGGTGCGGCGACGGCGCATGCGATGATCAGCCAGCTTGTCGGGCGGGCGACCGTCACGGTCGAGGACCTGATGGCGGTGGCAAGCGAGTCCGCGCAGATCCTGGAATACTCCGCCCGACTGGAAGCGCGCGAGGCCGAACTGACCCGAACGGCGGGCGCGTTGCGCGAGGCGAACGAGAAGCTGACCCAGCTGTCCTTGCAGAAGGACGCGTTCCTGTCCCAGATCAGCCATGAGTTGCGCACGCCCATGACGTCGATCCGGGCCTTTTCCGAAATCCTGACCGAAGGCGACCTGCCCGCCGCGACCGTCGCCCGCTACGGCCAGATCATCCATGACGAGGCCAAGCGGCTGACCCGCCTGCTGGACGATCTTCTGGACCTGTCGGTCCTGGAAAACGGCGCGGTGCAGCTGAACCTGGGCCTTGCCAGCCTGCAGGGCATGATCGATACCGCCCTGACGGCGGCGCGCGCAACGCGACCGGACCGCGAGTTCCTGGTGATCCGCGATCTGCCATCCGAGGCGATCTACCTGCGCACCGATGCCGACCGGCTGGCGCAGGTCTTCATCAACCTGATCTCGAACGCGCGGAAATACTGCGACGCGCCCCGGCCGGAACTGCGCATTGCGGTCCGCCAGCGCGCCGGGCGGGTGACCGTCGATTTCATCGACAATGGCAAGGGCATCCCGAAGGACGCCCAGCGGGTGATCTTCGAGAAATTCGCCCGGCTGAGCGACGCGAACCGTGCAGGGGGCGCGGGCCTGGGCCTCGCGATCTGCCGCGAGATCATGACCAACCTCGGCGGTTCGGTCGCCTACCTGCCGGGACAGGGCGGTGCGGCCTTCCGGGTGACGGTTCCCCTGCGGCTGGAAGTCCTCGCCGCTTAACCTTTCCGTAAGGATGGGCGCGCTAGGGTGGCCGGACGAGGGACAGGCCGCCATGACAGACGTGATCCGCCGCAAGATCGACCGCGCCCGCCCGGCCCTGGCGGAAGGCGCCCCCGGGGCCGACCGGGGCTGGCGGCTGGCGCTTGCCCGCGCAATGCGCGATGCCATGGGTCTTGACCTCGACTTCCGCCGTCTGACCATTTCCCGGGCCGGCCTGGCCGAGATCCTGGAAATCGTGCCGGACCGCGCGCTGCTGGCGCTGCTGGACGGACCGGCGGGCGGGCTTGGGGTCATCATGCTGGCCCCCGGCGTCACCGCCGCGATGATCGAGATGCAGACGCTGGGCCGGATGTCGGCGCAGGCCCCCGCACCCCGAAGACCCAGCCGGATCGATGCCGCCATGGTGGCAGGCGTGATCGACCGTGCGCTCGGCGGCCTGGACGAGACGCTTGGGGAAGAGGCCGACTTCGCCTGGGCCGGAGGGTTCCGCTATGCCTCGTGGCTTGAAGATGCCCGCCCGCTTGGTCTGATGCTGGAGGAAGAGGCGTATCGCGTCCTGTCGGCCGAGGTGTCGCTGGGCCAGGGCGGTCGCGAAGGCCAGGTGATCCTGGTCCTTCCGGCCGAGGGTCGGGGGGATCGTCCGGCGCTGTCATCCGACATGGGCGAAGCCGCAGCCCCGCATTTCGCCCAGGCGCTGCAGGCCCAGCTCATGCAGGCCGATTGCCGTCTTGACGCCGTTGTCGGGCGCCTGACGCTGCCCTTGCGGCAGATCATGGCCCTGACGGTTGGTGAGACGCTGCTGCTTCCCTCCGCCGCGCTGGACGCGATTGCAGTGGAAACCATCGAAGGACGCCGCGTTGCCGGCGCGCGGCTTGGCCAGCACCGGGGCATGCGGGCGCTGAAGCTGTCCGAGGCGGTTGCCTTGCCATCCGCCGCCGTCCTGCGGACCAGTGCCCCTGCAGCGGATGCCCCGCCACCCGAACTGCGCGCCGCCGGCTGAAGCGCGCGCCACGCGATAGCCTGTTGCCCAGACGACCACCCTGGGAATGTCCAAATCCGCTGTGCCTGCCGACCCGCAAACGGTTCCGAACTCCGGGCCGATCCGGGGCCGATCCGGGGCCGATCCGGGGCCGATCCTGGACCAAGTCCGTTAGCGGCTTTGCCGCTTAGAGCCTGTCTGACAAAAGTGGACTCCGGTTTTGTCGAAAGACAGGCGACCACGAAACACCTGGAGACTGTCTGGCGCTACTGTCAGCGCCAGACAGACTCTAGCCCTTGGCCAGCGCCGCGATCTGCGGTCGGAGATGGTCCAGCTGATAGCCGAACCGCGCGGGCAGGCCCACAAGATCGTCCTCTGGCAGCTTTCCGGCCTGGGACAGGGCCCAGACCACCGACGACCGGTTGCCACTTGCGCAATAGGCGAAGACCGGACCCGGGGACGCGGCCATCGCAGCCCTTTGCGCCGCCACGTTCTCCATGGTCATCGCCCCCCCGATCACCGGGTTCGCGACAAAGGTCAGCCCCAGCGCCTCGGCAGCCTTGCGCATTTCGGCGGTGTGCAGATGCGGCGGGATCTCGCCATCGGGACGGTTGTCGATCACCGTGACATAGCCCGCCGCCTTGATCGCACTCAGATCTCCGGGTTCGATCTGCGGGGATACCGCATAGTCCGGGGTGATCGCGCGGATTTCCATGGCTGTCTCCACTGTCGTGACGGGCTGGTTGCAGACCTGTGGTCCGAAGTGCCGCGACCATAGCCAGCTTGGCCGAAAAGCGAAAGCGCCGTTGACATGGGTCAAGGTCGGGGCGGCGGAAGTCCTCTAGACTTGAACAAAGCCATGGAGAACGCGATGCAGGCCGAATTCAAGACCCCGGTCTCTGCCCGGAAGAGGGCTCTGGAGCAGCGGCTGGCCGAGCTTGGGGTTCGGCTGGAAGCGATTGATGAAGAACTTGATTCGCACCTCAACCCCGATTGGGAAGAGCTTGCGACAGAACGGGAGGGCGATGAGGTTCTGGAAGCCACCGGCAATGCCGGGCTGGTCGAGATCGCCCGGATCCGTGCGGCCCTTCGCCGGATCGAGGATGGCAGCTATGGCGCGTGCGTCCGCTGCGGCGAACCGATCGCCGAGGCCCGGCTTGACGCGCTTCCCTGGACCCCGCTTTGCAGGAGTTGTGCGCAATGACCTCACGCAGACCCACCGATCCGATCCAAAAAGAGGCGGACCTTGTTGCTGTCGGGATCGAGCTTCAGAACCGGGGGCTTGACCTCCTTCTGGCCGAAATGCACGCCCTGTGCGCGCTGATGCCGGGCGAGTGCAAGCGCCTTCCGGCGGATGCCGAGATCGAGGCCGGTTTCGACAACATGCCGGTCTGACGCCCACCGCCGCGCACGAGGCTTGTCAGCCGCCCCAGGTTGTTTCTTACTTGACCGGAAATTCGGTCGAGGGCGCAGGAATGTCCACAGACGGGCTCAGGGTTGATCTGTGCGACGAGGTCCGGGTCCTGACCCTTGCCAATCCCCCGGCCAACGCGCTGACCCCGGCCATCCGTGCGGCGCTGCTGGACGAGATCGGTCGCGCGCCCGGGACGTGCAAGGGTATCGTCATCGCAGCCGACGGAACGGCATTTTCCGCCCATTTGCCTATGGATCCCGATCACGCCCCGCCGACGCTTTCGGCCCTCTGCCGTGCAGTGGCTGATAGTCCGGTGCCAGTGGTCGCGGTTTTGCGCGGCCTGGTCACCGGGCCCGGGGCCGAGCTTGCGCTTGCCGCGCGGGCAAGGCTTGCCGATCCGTCGCTGCGCATCGCATTTGCCGACGTGACACTCGGGCTTTGTCCTGACGGAGGGGCCAGCCAGCGCCTGCCGCGCCTGATCGGGGCCAGGGCGGCGCTGCACCTCCTCTTGTCCGGCCGTGCCGTTCCGGCCTCCGATGCTCTGTCGATGGGCCTGGTCGACGGCATCGCCGAATCCGCCCCCGTTGCATCTGCCCTGCGGATGGCGCTGGCGCTGGCTGCGGGCGATCCGTTCCCGCGCGCTCCGGTAGACACGGCGGCCTGGCACACCGCCGTGGTCGCGGCGCGAAACGATCAGGGACGACGGCGTCCGGTCGGGCAGCGGATCGTCGATTGTGTCGAGGCCGCTCTGCTTTTGCCGGTCGAGAACGGTCTTGCCTTCGAGGCCGTGGCGCGGCGCGATCTGGAGGCCACGCCCGAGGCGGCAGGATTGCGGGCGGCGGCCCGGGCGGAACGTCGGGCCATGACGCCGCCGCCGGTGCTGGCAAAACTCCGTCCTTTGACGGCGGACCGGATCGGCCTTTGCGGCGCGGCCCCCGATCTTGCGCGTCTGGCGGTGGCGGCCCTGTCGCGCGATCTTGGCGTCGCCTGGGTCTTCCCGACCGAAGAGGCGCGCCGGGCGGGCCTTGCCGCCGTCGATGCGGGGATTGCCGAGGGCCAGCGCGCAGGCAGCCTCTCGTCCGACCGGGCGCGCTCGATGACCTCGCGGCTTCAGGCCGTCGGCGGGCCCGAAGGTCTGGCACCGCTGCCGCTGGTGATCCACGACCAGCCGTCCGACCCGAAGGCCCGCGACGCCGCCTTGCCGGGGGCCGCACATCTTGTCCTTGGCGGTGCGCCGGGCGAGATCGGCCTTGGCCTTGCCCCGCTTGGGCGGGCGTGCGAGCTGGCCCTGCCGTCCGAAACCCACCCGCTGTCGCGGGCAACCGCGCTGGCCGCGCTGCGCCGGATCGGTTTCGCGCCGGTGATCGTGGGACGGCGCCCGGTGGTGGCCGCACGGATGGCCGATGCCGGGCGCACGGCGATTGCCTGGATGATCGCGCGCGGGGTGCCGCGTCGCCTCGTCGCTGCGGCACTGGAGGAGTTCGGGCTGCGCTTGCCCGAACCGGTCTCGGTCGAGGTTCCGGCTATCTTGCGCGCAATGCCTGCGGCGGAAGTCCTGAACCGCTGGCTGTCCGCACTGGCAAACGAGGGCGCGCGGCTTCTGGACGAAGGCCTGGCGCTGCGGCCTTCGGACATCGACTTTCTGGTGGTGGCGGGCCTTGGCTTTCCGCGCTGGCAGGGCGGGCCGATGCACCAGGCCGACCGGCGCGGGCTGATGGTGCTGCGCGCCGATCTGCGGGTCTGGGGGGCCGAGGCGGCCTTGTGGAGCCCGGCGCCGCTGGTGGACCGGCTGATCCGCGATGGCCGGACGTTTGATGCCCTGGACGGGCAGGAGGTTTAGAACCCGTTCGACGCTGCAGGAGGGCCGGACCTAGCCCAGAAGGATTCCGGCCACGACGGCGGCAAGTCCAAGGGCCGAGACGCCGACAGCGGCAAGGTTGATCGTGACGACGCGCTGCAATTCGGCCCGCATCGCAGCGTCGTCGAGACCGGCGCGTTTCGCCCGCGCCGCGCGCAGGATGCAGTAGATCAGCCCCGCCAGCCCGACCAGCGTCAGTGCCGCCCCCGCCCAGATCAAACCTTGCATCACCATCCCCCAAGAAAGATCGGCACAGGCTCTAGTCGCTTCCGCCGGCTCCTGCAAGCAATCGCCGGTCCGCGCCGATCCCGCCTTGAACCCCGGGGCGGTAAGAGAGTAGGAACGCCCGACTCCTTCAGCCCCGAAAAGGACCGCCATGGCCGACGCAACCGATCCCTATGCCGTCACCGCGGACGAACTCCGCCAGTTCATCGAACGCTTTGAACAGCTGGAGTCCGAAAAGAAGGACGTGACCGAGCAGCAGAAGGAACTCATGGCCGAGGCCAAGGGCCGGGGCTATGACACCAAGGTCATGCGCAAGGTCGTAGCGCTGCGCAAACGCAAGCCGGACGAGATTGCCGAAGAAGAAGCTGTGCTGGAGCTTTACAAGTCCGCGCTGGGGATGGCCTGATCAGGCCTCCAGTAGCCTGACCCCCGGCATCTGCGCGATCCGCTCGACATCGGCCAGATAGCCGTGGGTCAGTTCCTCGACGACCTCACCGGTCCAGCCGGGCAGCGCGATTTCGGCCGCAAGCACGTCGGGTCGGCCGAATTTTTCCAGAAAGGCGGTGACGATCCGCCGTCTTTGCGACACCGACTGCGGCGGATGTTCCGCGCAATAGGTGCGAAACCGCTTCAGGCCCGCGTCCGTCAGAAGCGTTGCCAGAAGCTCGTCATCGTCCTCAAGCGACGCGCCTGGCGCATGACCCGACACCACCTCCAGCACCTCGGGCCAGATCAGCGGCGTATCCTCGTCGCACCAGACTGTCAGCGGCACGTTCGGGTTGGCCTCGAGGATATGGCGCACGGCTTCGGACCAGCGCAGCGCGAAAGGATCGACCCCGTCCAGGATATCACCATGGCCCTTCTGCAGGGTGCGGCCGCGCAGGTCCGGCAGGAAGGTCGCCGGGTTGCGGATCGCCAGATGGAACTCGGCCTCGATATCGGGAAAGATCTGGGTGAACTCGCGCAGCCGGTCGCCGCCGTGACCGTAAAGACCGTTCGCGACCGCGTAGGCCGGAAAGCCGAGAAATCCGGTCCAGGACAGGATCAGCCGGTGTGCCGGCGTCGCGTCCAGGATCTGTTCCAGGATCATCTCCTGGGTATCCTCGGAGGCGGTTTCCCCCCTGAGCTGGCCCGCAGTGTCGCGCAGAAGTTTGCGGTAGCGGGTGGGTGCTGGCACCACGATACCCTCTTCGGCAAGCCTGGCCCGGTTCTTCAGAAGGCAGCGGACCAGCCGGTCCTCGTCGGTGCAATGGGCACCCAGGTGGTAGACAATGCGCATCGGGCCTGACTTTGCGGCGCGGGCGACCTTTGGCCCGACGGCGCGACTATACGGGCTTTTCTGGACAGTGAAACCGCTTTCCTGTAACCCCTAGGCCAAGATGTCCGACCGTTTCTCTCAACTTGCGCGCCGCCCGTTTCGCCTGCGTCCCGACGCCTGGACACTGGGCGCGGTGGCCATCGCCGCCGTGGTTCTTGCCCCGATCCTGTCGATTGGCTGGCTGGCGCTGACGCCCACCGAGAACATCTGGCCGCACCTGATGTCGACCGTCCTGCCGCGCTATCTTGTCACGACGCTGCTGCTCATGGCCGGAGTGGCGGTCCTCACCTCGGCGATGGGCACTGGTGCAGCCTGGCTTGTCAGCCAGTATCGCTTTCCCGGCCGCGACTGGCTCGCACACGCGCTTTTGTTCCCGCTGGCGATCCCGGCCTTTGTCGGGGCCTATGCGCTGGTCGACTTTCTGGACTATGCGGGCCCGGTGCAGACGGCCCTGCGTGCGACCTTTGGCTGGACTTCGGCCCGTGACTACTGGTTTCCCGAAACCCGGTCCCTGCCGATGGCGATCCTGGTCCTGTCCTTCGCGCTGTATCCTTACGTCTACCTTCTGGCCCGGGCCGCCTACCGCGAGCAGTCGGGCCGCGCCTACGAGGTCGCCCAGGCGCTTGGCTGCGGATCCTGGGGACTTTTCCTGCGCGTCGGCTGGCCTCTGGCCCGCCCGGCCATCGCCGCCGGGGTGGCGCTTGCGCTGATGGAGACCGTCGCGGATTACGGCACCGTCCTGCATTTCGGCGTGCAGACCCTCACGACCGGCGTGTTCTCGACCTGGCTCAACGGTGGCAACGCCGGAGGGGCGGCGCAGATCGCCGGGGTGATCCTGGTGCTGATCCTGATGCTTGTGGGACTGGAGCGGGCAGGGCGGGGCGGGGCAAGGTTCCACCGCCTCGGCCGCGCGGCGCAATCGGTGCTGCCCCAGCCCATAGCGGGGCGCAAGCGCTGGTATGCCACGCTTCTCTGCCTGATTCCGGTCATTGGCGGTTTCGTTCTTCCGGTCGGGGTGATGCTGGTCAATTCGGCAGCCGCACCGGAAAGCTGGCTTGCGCCGGGCCTGTTCGTTGCACTGCGGAACACGCTGATCGTGGGCGGGCTTGCGGCACTTGCCACCGTCGCGGCGGCGGTCTTCCTCGTCTACGCCTTGCGGATGAAGGGATCGCGCGTGGCGCAATGGCTCTTGCCGATGACGTTGATCGGCTACGCGGCGCCCGGGGCGGTCCTGGCGCTGGGGCTGCTTCTGCCGCTTGCCGCGCTGGATCAGCGGCTGGCGGACGCGATCCTTGCGCTGACCGGCTGGGACCCCGGCCTGATGATCACCGGGACGGCCTTCGCTCTGGGCCTCGCCTACATGGTCCGCTTCTTCGGCATCGCGCAAGGTGCGGTCGATGCGGCCTTCGGGCGGGTGTCACCGGCCTTGTCCATGGCCGCGCGGTCGCTGGGCAGGTCGGCGGGCGGGACGCTTGCATCGGTCTACCTGCCCCTGATGCGGGGGTCGGTGCTGACGGCGCTTCTGGTCGTCTTCGTCGATTGCGTCAAGGAACTGCCGGCAACCCTGCTTCTGCGTCCGTTCAACTACAACACGCTTTCGACCCGGGTGTTCGAGCTGGCAAGTCTCGAACGGCTGTCAGAAGCGGCCCCCGCCGCCCTTCTCGTCATGGCCGTGGGTCTGGTGGCCGTCATCCTGCTTGCCCGTGATCAGCGGGACCTGGATCGCGCAGACTGAGCCCTTGCACGGTCCGGTTGCCGCCTGTATCTGATGCGCTGTGGCCCCTATAGCTCAGCTGGTAGAGCATCTGATTTGTAATCAGAGGGTCGGGAGTTCGAGTCTCTCTGGGGGCACCACGGCCACTTGCTAGATGCCATGACGTCCGGAAGCTCGGGGAGCTTGCGCCTCTTTGCCTGCAAGAGAGGGTCCGGGGATGGGCGTGTTGTCCGGTCCAACGCCGCAGCCTCACCGGACCGTCCGCCGATGATCCGGGCGGACAGAGCCGGGTTTTGCGCAAATGTCGCGGCGCGACCGGATCGCGGGATTTTGTGTCCCGACGACCGGCAGCATGCCGCATTGACGTTCGAGACCGGTCCGTCACGAATCAAGACAGTCTTGGCTTTGCCGCTTTCGGGCGGATGCTTTGTCGTTTGCCAGTTTTCCGCGCTGCGGCATGGCGTGGTGGCTTGAAATTTGTGCATCTGCCGCCGGTCGGGTCGAAGACGCTGGGGACACATGCGATTGGATTGATCTGTCGGCGGTCGCTGCTCTCCTGAGCGCATCCCGGCGTGCAGAGGTTGTGCCGGGATCCACAGGCAGCATCGGCTTGGTGCCGACCTGAGGTCTTGAAACAACATCGTTCGGCCCACCTGCGGGACTGCCTGTCCGGGTGAACTGCAACGGCTGGCCGCAAACAGGGGAAACACCATGAAACTGACCAGACGGGCTCTATTGGCGACAGGGATCGCCTCGCTTGCCATGCCCCGCATTGCTTTTGCCCAGGGCGAAACCATCAAAGTGGGCGTGCTGCATTCGCTGTCCGGAACGATGGCGATTTCGGAAACCACGCTGAAAGACACCATGCTGATGCTGATCGAGGCGCAGAACGCCAAGGGCGGGCTTCTGGGCAAGCAGCTTGAGGCGGTGGTCGTCGACCCGGCCTCCGACTGGCCGCTTTTCGCCGAGAAGGCGCGGGAGCTGCTGACCGTATCCAAGGTCGACGTGATGTTCGGCTGCTGGACCTCCGTGTCGCGCAAGTCGGTGCTGCCGGTGATCGAGGAACTGAACGGGCTTCTGTTCTACCCGGTCCAGTATGAAGGCGAGGAATCGTCGAAGAATGTGTTCTACACCGGTGCCGCGCCCAACCAGCAGGCAATCCCGGCGGTGGACTACTATCTTGACGAGCTTGGCGTGACCAAATTCGCGCTTCTCGGGACCGACTATGTCTACCCGCGCACCACGAACAACATCCTGGAGGCCTACCTGATCGGGAAGGGCATCCCGAAGGAAGACATCTTCGTCAACTACACCCCCTTCGGCCATTCGGACTGGTCCAAGATCGTGGGCGACGTGGTGGCCCTGGGCGCGGACGGCAAGAAGGTCGGCGTCATCTCCACCATCAACGGCGACGCGAACATCGGGTTCTACAAGGAACTGGCCGCTGCGGGTGTCACCGCCGATACGCTGCCGGTCGTCGCCTTCTCGGTCGGCGAGGAAGAGCTTTCGGGTCTCGACACCACGAACCTTGCCGGGCACCTGGCCGCCTGGAACTACTTCATGTCGGCCGACACTCCGGAAAACGCCGCCTTCATCGCGGCGTGGAAGGCCTTCATCAAGGACGACGCCCGCGTCACGAACGACCCGATGGAAGCGCATTACATCGGCTTCAACATGTGGGTGAATGCGGTGACGGCGGCGGGGACGACCGAGGTTGACGCGGTGTCCGACGCGATGATCGGCCAGGAATTCCCGAACCTGACCGGCGGCGTGGCCAAGATGCTGCCGAACCACCACCTGACGAAGCCGGTGCTGATCGGCGAGATCCGCGCCGATGGCCAGTTCGACATCATCAGCCAGACCGAGCCGGTGCCCGGCGACGCCTGGACCGATTTCCTGCCGGAATCGGCCGTGCTGGAGGCGGACTGGAAAGACCTGAAATGCGGGATGTACAACAAGGAAACCTCGACCTGCGTGCAGCTGACGTCGAACTACTGATCCTTGATCGGAGCGGGACGGAGCAGTCCGTCCCGCACCCCCCATCCGTGGAATTCCCATGCGCCTGACCGCTTGTCTTGCTGCGGCCATCCTGTGCCTTTTGCCTTTGGGTGCCCTTGCCGAAGGTGAGGCGGCGCGGATCATCGCAGAGAACCGCGCGCAGGTCGAAAAGCCCTCGCGCCAGACCATAGGTCCGGTCATTGCGGCGATTGCGGCCAGCGGTGACGCCATGGCCGATGACATCCTGACGGCCTGGGCGGAAAAGCGGCTGGTCATCCGCAAGTCAGACGATGCGATCTTCGTGGCCAAACCCGATGGCGCAGGCGTTGCGCTGACCGGACTGGATGGTAGCCCGGCAGGCCAGGCGGCTCAGGCTGACGTGACCGAACTGAAGCCCAATGCCGGGGTGCGCGGCGTCATCGCGGCGGCCCTGGTGCAGTTCACCCTGTCGGACCCTGACCCCGCGCGACGGGCCGAGGCCCTGCAATCCATCGCCCGCGACCCGGTGCCGGAGACGCTGGCCCCGCTCCGCGCCTCGATCGATACCGAAGCCGATCCGGCGCTGAAGGCGCAGAAGGTCCGGCTGGAACACTTTCTGACCCTGCGCTTCGATCCCGATCCCGTCGCCCGTGTCGCCGCGATCGAGAGCCTTGGCTCGGACACCGCGCTGGACACCCGTGCAGCACTGAACCCTCTGGTCGCGACCAGTCGCATCGCCGCCGCAGGCACGCCCTCCGGCAACATCGCCCGCCCGCTGATCCTGGGCCGCGACCTGACGGAAACCGAAGCATACGAGCTTCTGGTCGGCGCCGGCCTTGCCCCCGCCCGCCTGACGCTGGAGGAACAGCGCGCCGCTCTTGTGGCCAACATCGTGGATGGCAAGGTCGGCGGTCTGCCCGTGGCCGAGCTGAACACCCAGGCCGCCCGCGACCGCTCCTATACCGCGCTGGAATCTGCTGGCACCGTTCCCACTGCCGCCACCAACGACGAAGCCACCGCCGCCCTTGCCGCCCACAAGTTCTACGAGGTCTATGCCGAACCGAACCCCGAGGTGACCCTTGCCGCCGCAGCGGCGCTGAAAGCCATCGACCGCAAGGTCGCGATGATGCAAGCCACCGACCTTGGCCTCGATGCGCTGTCGCTGGCCGCAATCTACTTTCTCGCCGCCATCGGGCTGGCCATCACCTTCGGCGTCATGGGCGTGATCAACATGGCGCATGGCGAGTTCATCACCATCGGCGCCTATACCGGATTTGTCGTGCAGCAGTTCGTCCCCGACTACACGCTCTCCATCCTCATCGCGCTGCCCTTGGCCTTCGCCGTGACCTTCGGCGCGGGGGTGGCGATGGAGCGGCTGGTGATCCGCCACCTCTACAAACGCCCGCTGGAGACGCTGCTTGCGACCTTCGGCATTTCCATCGCGCTGCAGCAGATATTGAAGAACGTCTTCGGCACCCAGGCCCGCCCGCTGACCGCCCCGGGCTGGCTGGACGGCGCGCTGACCTTCAACGATGTCGTCTCGATCAGCTACATCCGCATCGCGATCTTCGTTCTCGCGCTGATCTTCCTTGCCTTCTTCCTGTATCTCATGAAGCGCACCAGTCTGGGGCTGCAGGTCCGCGCGGTCACGCAGAACCCTGCCATGGCCGCGTCGATGGGGATCAATCCCGACCGCATCAACATGCTGACCTTCGGCCTTGGCTCGGGCATCGCGGGCATCGCGGGCGTGGCCATCGGACTTTACGCCAAGGTGACCTCCGAGATGGGGGCCGACTACATCGTGCAATCCTTCATGACCGTCGTGGTGGGCGGTGTCGGCAATGTCTGGGGCACTTTGGCGGGGGCCACGATGATCGGCAGCCTGCAAAAGGTGATCGAGTTCCTGAACCCCTCCAACACCCTGGCCGCGCAGACCTACATGATCCTCTTCATCATCCTGTTCATCCAGTTCCGACCGCGCGGCATCATCGCCCTGCGCGGCCGCGCGGCGGGGGATTGACGCCATGACCCGCAGTTTCTTCGCCCGCAACCCCTCGGTCCTGATCTTCATCGCCTGCCTTGCGCTGTTCACGCTTGCCGTCACCCTGATGTCGGAAGCCTTCGGCACGGGCCTGATCTCCACCTCCTTCGTCAAGACCCTTGGCAAGACGCTTTGCCTTGCGCTCGTCGCCCTTGCGATGGACCTGATCTGGGGCTACGCGGGCATCCTGTCGCTGGGCCACATGGCCTTCTTCGCGCTTGGCGGCTACATGATCGGCATGTGGCTGATGTATGCCCGGACCGAGGAGATCGTGGTAGCGGCCCTGTCCCAAGGAGGCCTTCCCGCCACGCCCGAGGAAGTCTCCCAAGGCATTGCCACGCAGATATTCGGGGTGGTCGGCTCGTCGGACCTGCCCGCGATCTGGTCCTTCGCCTATTCGCTGCCGCTGCAACTGACCCTCGCCCTTGCCGTCCCGGGCCTTCTGGCGCTGGTCTTCGGCTGGCTTGCCTTCCGCAGCCGCGTCACCGGTGTCTACCTGTCGATCCTGACGCAGGCGATGACGCTGGCGCTTGCGCTGTATCTCTTCCAGAACGACAGCGGGCTGCGCGGCAACAATGGGCTTTCGGGCTTGCAGAACCTGCCCGGCCTGACCGGCATCTCGCAGGACCTGGTGTCGATCTGGTTCTTCTGGGCTTCGGCGCTGGCCCTGGGCCTCGGCTATCTGTCCCTGGCCTGGGCCGTGTCCGGCAAGTTCGGCAGCGTGATCCGCGCCATTCGCGACGACGAGGCGCGGGTGCGTTTTCTGGGCTATCCGGTAGAGGCCTACAAGCTGTCGATCTTCACCCTGACCGCGCTGATCGCAGCCCTGGCCGGCGTGCTGTATTATCCGCAGGCGGGCATCATAAACCCGGCGGAACTTGCACCCATCGCGTCGATCTACCTTGCGGTCTGGGTCGCGATTGGCGGGCGCGGGCGGCTTTATGGCGCGGTCATCGGCGCGGCCGTGGTGTCGATACTGTCGAGCGTCTTCACTTCGGGGCGGCTGCCGAGCATTCCGCTGGGGCCGATCTCGCTGAACTGGGTCGACTGGTGGCTTGTGCTGTTGGGGGCGGTCTTTGTCGCCGTCACCCTTTTCGCGCCCAAGGGCATCGGTGGCCTGTTCGACCGCTTCCGGCATATCACCCCGCCTGACCGCAAGGGCGCGCCGCTTGGCCCCGACGACGGCAGCCTGCAGGAACAGGAGGCGCAGCGATGACCGCCCTTCTGGAGGTTTCCGGTATCTCGGTCAGCTTCGACGGCTTTCGTGCCATCAACAACCTGTCCTTCTCGATCGGTCCGGCCGAGCTGCGCGCCATCATCGGACCGAATGGCGCAGGCAAGACCACGTTCATGGACATCGTCACCGGCAAGACCCGGCCGGATCAGGGCACCATCCGGTTCGGTGAACGCGGCGTGTCGCTGCTGGGGATGAACGAGGCCAGGATCGCCCGGGAAGGCATTGGCCGCAAGTTCCAGCGGCCCACGGTCTTCGAGGACCAGAGCGTTCAGGACAATCTGATCCTGGCCCTGAAGGCCGCCCGCGCCCCGTGGCGCGTGCTGTTCTGGCGGCCTCGGGCCGGCGATCTTGCCCGCGTTCAGGACCTGGCGAGCGAGGTCGGACTGGGCGACCAACTGCAGCGCAAGTCGGGGGAATTGAGCCATGGCCAGAAGCAATGGCTTGAGATCGCAATGCTCTTGGCACAGGAACCGCGGCTTCTGCTGGTCGACGAACCGGCTGCGGGCATGACCCCGAACGAGCGCGAACAGACCACCAGCCTTCTGGTCAATCTGGCCAGAACCCGGGCGGTGGTGGTGGTGGAGCATGACATGGACTTTGTCCGCAGGTTGAATTGCAGGGTCACCGTGCTGCACGAAGGCGCGGTGCTGGCCGAAGGATCGCTGGATCACGTCACGCGGGACCAGCAGGTCATCAGCGTCTATCTGGGGCGGGGCTGATGCTGGAAACCACCGGACTCACGCTTCACTACGGGGGCAGCCAGATCTTGCATGGCATTGATCTTGCTGCAAAGCCGGGTGAAATCACCTGCATCATGGGGCCGAACGGGGTTGGCAAGACCTCGTTCCTGAAAGCCTTGGCGGGCACGCATCCACGATCCGGCGGCGGCGTGACCATGAACGGCGAGGTGCTGCCGGTGTGCCGTCCGCAGGACATGGCCCGCCGCGGCCTTGCCGTCGTGCCGCAGGGCCGGATGATCTTTCCGCTGCTGAGCGTGCGCGAGAACCTTGAAACCGCCTTTGCTGTCCTGCCCAAGGCCGAACGCCGGATCCCGGACGAGATTTTCGAGCTGTTTCCCGTCCTGAAAGACTTTCTGCATCGTCGGGGTGGCGATCTTTCGGGCGGGCAGCAGCAGCAGCTGGCCATAGCCCGCGCCCTGATCATGCGCCCGCGCGTGCTGCTGCTGGATGAACCGACCGAGGGCATTCAGCCCAATGTCATCCAGCAGATCGGCACGGTGCTGCAGTATCTGAAGGCCAGGGGCGACATGGCGATCATTCTGGTCGAGCAGTATTTCGAGTTTGCCTTCGGGCTGGCCGATCAGGTCTATGTCTTCCGGCGCGGCACCGTCTCGCTGTCGGGCCGCACCGACAGCTTTGACAAGGCGGCGCTCCGGGCGGCGGTTTCAGTCTGATTTCCGTCCGCCGGGTTTCCAGCTGCGCCCGTCACGGCAACCGCCCTGGCCCGAAGCCGTCCGGTCAGCGGCAGACCCTACTGGTCCGGCCCGATCAATGTCTCCATCCGGCCTGCGGCCGTCTCGGCTTCACCCGCTTCGATCGCCCGGACCAGGGCTTCATAGAGGCGGGCCTTCGGCTCGGACAAACCTTCCGGCGGGGCCTGGCCCGCTTCGCCGAGGCGCGCGACGACGGACACGGCGACCCCGAACTCCTGGATGGCCGAAGCGGCGCGCAGGAACGGGTTGCCCGAAGCTTCGGCAACGACGCGGTGGATCTCGAATTCCGCCAGGGCAAAGGGTTCGGGTTGATGCGTCATGACCGAACGCTGGTTCAGCCAGTAATGCAGCAGCCGGACATGTTCGGCCTCGCGGTGCCGGGCTGCAAGCCGTGCGGCTTCGATTTCGAGGCTGCGACGCACAACCCGGAACGCCGCAAGAAACGCGGGCGAGGGGTCGCTGTCCAGCTTCCACGCCAGGACCTGACGGTCGAACAGGTTCCAGCGCGACTGCGGCAGGACCCGGGTGCCGACCTTGGCGCGCGCCTCGACCAGGCCCTTCGCCTCCAGCGTCTTCAGGGCCTCGCGCAACACGGTGCGCGAAACGTCGAAGCGGTCCATCATCTCGGCGTCGCTTGGCAGGACCGAACCGACCGGCATTTCACCGGCGACAATGGCGCGTCCGACCTCGTTGATCACATAGGAATGGAAGTTCCGCGCCACCTGCCGCCCGGAGAGCGTTCGGATCAGGCTCCCCGGTTCGCTCATTGCATCAGGTCCAAGGTTTCAAGGTTCGTCGCGATCCCGCCCGGAAGACCAGGCGCTGCAGCACGATGAACATAAACAACAGCACACCGACTACAATCTTGGTCCACCAGCTCGACAAGGTTCCGTCAAAGACGATGTAGGTTTGCACCAATCCCTGCAGCATGACGCCGATGAAGGTGCCGGCGACGAACCCATAGCCCCCGGTCAGCAGCGTGCCGCCGATGACGACGGCAGCGATGGCATCAAGCTCGACGCCAAGGGCGTTCAGCGAATATCCGGCAGAGGTGTAAAGCGAGAAGACCACTCCGGCCAGCCCGGCCAGGAAGGATGACAGCGCGTAGATGGCGATGGTCGTGCGCGCGACCGGCACCCCCATCAGCGCGGCCGAGGTCTCGGACCCGCCGATGGCATAGACGTTCGAGCCGAACCGGGTGCGATGAGCCAGAAGGATCGCGACGGCGAAGACCGCCAGCATGATGATGCCGACCACGGTGAGGCGGCCGCCGCCCGGAAGCAGGATGTAGCTTTTCTGGATTGTCGAATAGAACGGATGCTCGATCCCGATGCTGTCGGGCGACAGGACGGAGGCTCCACCCCGGGCAAGGAACATGCCGGCCAGCGTGACGATGAAGCTGGGCACCTTCAGGTAGTGGATCGCGGCCCCCATGATGGCCCCGAAGGTCGCCGCGACGACAAGCGCAAGCGCGAAGGCCAGCAGGGGATGCAGGTTCAGCCACATGATCAGGACGGCGATAAGGACTGTGGTGAAGCCGATCACCGCGCCGACGGACAGGTCGATGCCGCCCGACAGGATCACGAAGGTCATGCCCACCGCAGCAATGCCGAGAAAGGCGTTGTCGGTCAGGAAGTTGCCAAGCACCCGGGTTGAAAACATCGCAGGCTGCTGCAAGACCGCCAGCAGATAGGCGAACAGGAAGATCAGGGCGGTGGCCAGCAAGGGCCGCAGGCTGCGGTTCATTTCGGGGTTCCGATGACGGGACGGCGGCGGAAAAGTCGCGCGGACAGGGGCGATTGCAGGACCAGGATCACGATGATCACGGCGGATTTGACCACCAGGTTGAACTGCGGGCTGAAACCCGAGATCAGGATGCCGGTGTTCATCGCCTGGATGATCATCGCGCCAAGGACGGCCATCGGGATGGAAAACCTGCCGCCCATCAGCGACGTGCCCCCGATGACGACAGCCAGGATCGCGTCCAGCTCCAGCCAGAGCCCGGCGTTGTTGGCATCGGCCCCGCGGATGTCGCCCGCGACGATCAGCCCGGCGATGGCGGCGCAGAACCCCGCGAAGGTGTAGACGATCAGCAGCAGCGCATTGGCCGAAAGCCCGGCAAAGCGCGCCGCCGACCGGTTCACACCCACCGCTTCGATCAAGAGGCCAAGGGCCGTGCGGCGGACGACCAGCGTGGCGATGATCATCAGGATGGCCGCGATGACCACAGGCATCGGGAAGCCAAGGAAGGACCCGGTGCCGATGAAGATCAGGACGGGGTCCGAAAACGTGACGATGTAGCCTTCGGTGACCAGCTGGGCGAGGCCACGGCCTGCGACCATCAGGACCAGCGTGGCGATGATCGGCTGGATTTCCAGAACGGTCACCAGAATGCCGTTCCAGAGCCCGCAGACCAGACCGGTTCCAACGGCGGCCAGAACCGCAAGCCAGGCCGGATAGCCCGAGGTGACCATGACCGCCGCAACGGCTCCGGAAATTGCCATGACCGCGCCAACCGACAGGTCGACGCCCTTGGTTGCGATGACCATGGTCATGCCGATTGCCAGGATCGCGACGGGCGCACCCCGGTTCAGCACATCGATCAGGCTGCCGAAAAAGCGGCCATCCTGCCAGGTAACGGTGAAAAAGCCGGGAAACAGGATCCAGTTGACCAGCAGAACCGACAGAAGCGCGATGACCTGAGGCCGGGTGAAGAAATGCGCCAGCGGACGCGACCGCGGCAGCGGCGGCTCGGTGGTCGGCCGGATTTGGGCGGTCGGGCGGGTCACGTGCGGGCCTCCGGCAGAGGTGCGGACGGGGTTCCGGCGATGGCCTGGACGATGGCGTCGGGGGCGATGTCGTCGCCCGCAAGCTCGGCCACCATCTCGCGGTCGCGCATCACCACGACGCGGTTGGAATAGGCGACAACCTCGTCAAGCTCGGACGAGATGACGAAAAGCGCCAGCCCCTCTTCGCGCAAGCGATTGATCGTGCGCACGATTTCGGCATGGGCGCCGACGTCGATGCCACGGGTCGGTTCATCGAGGATCAGGAAGGTCGGGTCGATCGCCAGCCAGCGGGCCAGGATCACCTTCTGCTGGTTGCCGCCGGAAAGGAGTTTCACCGGCATGTCATGGTTGGCCGCACGTATGTCGAGCGCCTCGGCATAGCGGCCGGCAAGCTCGATCTGGTCGTCGCGGTTAAGCGCCCTGAACCAGCCAAGCTTGGCCTGCAGGGCGATGATGATGTTCTCGCGCACCGAAAGATCGCCGAAGATGCCATCGAGCTTGCGGTCTTCCGGGCAGAAGCCGAAGCCGGCCGCCACGGCCTGCACCGGATTGCGGATGGTCACGGGCTTGCCGTCAACGTGGAACACGCCACCTTCGGCGGCGTCGATGCCGAACATCAGGCGGGCAACTTCTGTGCGGCCCGACCCCAGAAGCCCGGCAACGCCGACGACTTCGCCCTCGTGAACCGACAGATCGAAAGGCGCCATGCCCTTGCGGCCGATGTCCTGGAACCGCACCCTCACGGCCCCCCGGGCGCCTCCGGCAAGCGCCGTCGGATGATGCTCGAAGGCCACGTCCTTGCCCAGCATCATGCGGACGACATCGGTGGTGTTCAGCGTGTTCAGCGCCTGGGTCGCCACTTTCCTGCCGTTGCGCAGGATGGTGACGCGGTCGGCGAGTTCAAACACCTGGTCAAGGAAATGCGTGATGAAGATGATTGCCAGGCCCTTGGCCTTCAGGCCGCGCACGACATCGAACAGGCGCTGCACCTCGTTGCGGTCAAGGCTGGCGGTGGGTTCGTCCAGGACCAGGACCTTGCCGGACAGTTCCACCGCCCGGGCGATCGCGACGATCTGCTGGACCGCGACCGAATATTCCGAAAGCTCGGCCCGCACGTCGATGTCCAGACCATAGCGCGCTAGCAGCACACGCGCGGCGGCGTCGATTGTCTTGTGGTCGACCAGGCCAAAGCGGGTGGGCTGGCGGCCGAGGAACAGGTTCTCCGACACGGACCGGTTCGGCAGCAGGTTCACTTCCTGATAGACCGTGCCGATCCCGTAGCTCTGCCCATGCAGCGGATCGCGCAGATGGATCGGCTGTCCGTCCAGCAGAAGCTCGCCCGCGTCCGGGTGGTAGGCTCCGGTCAGGATCTTGATCAGCGTGGATTTTCCAGCGCCGTTTTCGCCCAGAAGCGCATGCACTTCGCCGGGCAGGGCAGAGAAATCCACCGTGTCCAGCGCCCGGTGCTGGCCGAAGACCTTGACGATGCCGCGCGCCTCCAGCACGGGCGCGCTCCCGGTGTCCGACATGGTCAACCCCTCCCCATCCTCGTCGTAACTGTCCGCTTATCCCGCGGATAATGCAATTCCGCCGGCCAGGGCGCGACCCCCGGCCGGCGGCACCTCGGGGAGGAAACCTAGTATCCGAGGCCTTTGCGGCGGTCGTATTCGCCCTGCGGATCATCCGCCGGGGTATAGAGCTTCGATTCCGTGATGATGAATTTCTCGGGCACGGTGCCCCCGTCCAGGTAGGCGTCGAGAGCCTCGAATGCCGGGCCTGCCATGTTCGGCGTCAGCTCGACCGTGGCGTTGGCTTCACCGGCCACCATCGCCGCGAAGATGTCCGGCACCGCGTCGATCGACACGACGAGGATGTCCGAGCCCGGCTTCAGGCCCGCGTCCTTGATCGCCTGGATCGCGCCCACGGCCATGTCGTCGTTGTGGGCGTAGACGGCGCAGATGTTCTTGCCGCCGTCTTCGGCCTTGATGAAGCCTTCCATCACTTCCTTGCCCTTGGACCGTGTGAAGTCGCCGGTCTGGCTGCGGGTGATGGTCAGGTTGGCCTTGCCTGCCAGTGCTTCCTCGAAGCCCTGCTTGCGGTTGATCGCGGGCGACGAGCCCACCGTGCCCTGCAGTTCGACGACGTTGCACTGCTTGTCGCCGACCGCGCCGACCAGCCACTCACCAGCGACGCGGCCCTCCTTGACCTGGTCAGAGGCGACCGAGGTCAGATAGAGGTCTTCCGGCCCTTCGATGCCGCGGTCCAGAAGGACGACGGGGATGCTGGCTTCCTTGGCTTCGGTCAGGACTTCCTCCCAGCCGGTGGCCACGACCGGGGCAACCAGGATCGCATCGACGCCCTGGGCGATGAAGCCCCGGATCGCCTTGATCTGGTTTTCCTGCTTTTGCTGCGCATCGGCAAACTTCAGGTCGATGCCAAGTTCTGCGGCAACCGCCTTGGTCACGCTGGTTTCAGCCGCGCGCCAGCCGGATTCCGATCCGATCTGCGAAAAGCCGATGACCTTGCCCGCCAGACCTTCGGCATAGGCTGCCGAAAGCAACAGACCGCTCAGTCCCGCGCCAAGCGCGAGAGTCTTGATAAGCTTCATGATTTCCCTCCCAGTGGAATTTTGGCCACTCTCCTCAGGGTGGCTGCGATGACCGTATCAAAAGTATTACTATATGCAAGAACGTCGTGCAGGCGACCAGCAAAGCGTGTCAGTTGTCCGGGCAGTCTGGAAGACGCTCGTGTTGGGCGTCACAATTTGGTGAATGGTTTCAGCGGCCTGCCTGGACGCCTTTCGCCATCTGCAAGGCGCGGCAGAGCCATGCCGGGTCGGCAGCGAGCCTCGGCAGGCTTCAGCAGACCTCCCGCTTTTTCAGCCCAGGCGCGGGCGCGACGCAGTCAGGCTGCCGAATCGGAGCGAGAGCGTTGGGTCGGCCACTCAGCGATCCGGAGACGGTTTTCCGACCCGTCGGCGCCATCACCCGCACATGCCGCCCGGAGTTTCCCGTCGTGCGACGCAGAATCCACCGAGTTCAACAGAAGGAACCGGCCGCTACCGGATGGGGAGAACGCTTTCGCAATTGGTGATGGCGGACAGTGAGGGATTCGAACCCTCGAGACGGTTCCCCGCCTACACACTTTCCAGGCGTGCGCCTTCGACCACTCGGCCAACTGTCCGTCCGGGGCTGATACTCCGGCTTTGGCGGTGCGTTCAAGGGGCTTTCTGGACCGGCCGGTGTTTTCCCGGCAGGGTCAAGGACACCTGCGGCAGTCACACAATCACGGCAGCCGGGCAGGGTGGCGGGGAGGTCGTCAGGCCAGCGTGATCGAGACGCGGCGGTTCTGGCGGCCCTTCTTTTCGATCTTGCCGATCTCGACGCGGCCGATCTCGGCTGTGCGGCGGACATGGGTGCCGCCGCAGGGCTGCAGGTCGATCTGCGCGCCCCCGTCGGCGATCCGCACCAGGCGGACCCGGCCCTGACCCATCGGTGGACGGACGGACATGGTCTTCACCAGGCCCGGATTGGCCAGAAGCTCGGCATCGGTGATCCACTGGTCGCTGACGGCGAGGTCACGCTGGATCAGGCTGTTCAACGCCTCTTCCAGCGCGGCCACGTCGCCGGGCGGTTCCGGCATGTCGAAGTCAAGCCGCCCCTTGTCCACCGAGATCTGACCGCCCGTCACCGGCAGCGGGATCACCACCGACAGAAGGTGCAGCGCGGTGTGGACGCGCATGTGGCGCAGGCGGCGGCCCCAGTCGATCAGCTGGCGGGCAGGCGCGCCGATCGGGGGCATCGGGGACGGCTCGGCCGGGATCAGCGCGATCCCGCCCTCGACCTTGAGCGCCGTCGCGATCGGCATCCGCGTGCCACCCCAGTCGAGCTGACCACTGTCGCCGGGCTGGCCGCCCCCGGTGGCATAGAAGATCGACCGGTCGACGATCACCCCGCCTTCGGGCGTGTGGCCGATGATCCGGCAGTCGGCGGTTGTCTGGTAGGCATCGTCGCGATACAGAAGCTCGGTCATCTTTCGGCTCCCTTGGCTTCGGCTGCGGTCGTCTGCCGAGCGGGCTTCCGGCGGGATGCGGTGGCCGCGGTAGCCTTGTCGCGGTCCACCAGATCGGCCAGGGCCAGCACGGTTTCGGCCGTCTTGACCGGGTCGGGCTCGGCTGCGGGGGCAGGGGGCGGCACGATGGCGATGCCCTCGGCAGTGAGCCTTTCAAGAATCCGGTGGTTCATGTCGCTGCGGACCTGCAGCCCGAAGTTCACATCGCGCAGGATCACCCGGATCTCGAAGGTCAGCTGGGTCGCGGTATAGCCCATGAAGACGATGACCGGCGGCGGGTTCAGGATCGCCAGCGGCTGTTCTTCCGCGATTTCCTTCAGGATCCGCTCCACTTGCCGGGTGTCCGACCCCATGGCCACCGCGACCGGCACGATGATCCGGCCCGAAAGGTTGAACCGCGTCCAGTTGGTGACCCGGCCCGTGATCAGGTCGGCATTCGGCACGATCACGTCATTGCGGTCGAAAGTCTCGATCCGGGTCGAGCGGACCGAGATCGCCCGCACCTTGCCCTGCACGCCGCCGACCTCGATCCAGTCGCCCTCGCTGACCGGGCGTTCGACCAGCAGGATGATGCCCGAGACGAAGTTCGACACGATGGTCTGCAGACCGAAACCGATGCCCACCGACAGGGCACCGGCGACGATGGCAAGCCCCGACAGGTCGATCCCGGCGGCGTTGATCGCGATGAGGGCGGCCAGGAAGATGCCGACATAGCCCACGCCCGCCACCAGCGCGGTCTGCCCGCCCTGGTCCATCTTCGTCTTCGGCAGGATCGTGGTACGCAGTGCCCCCTGGAACAGCCGCGTCAGCATGTAGCCGATCACGAAGACGATGGCGAAGATCATGAAATCGGTGGGCGAGATCTTGGTGCTGCCCAGCTGGAACCCTTCGGTAAAGCGGGTCCAGATCTCGGTCAGATCGGACGATCGCGCGCCCCAGATCAGCGCCAGCACCGGCAGCGCGGCGATGGAAAGCCCGAACCCTGCCAGCACTGGCACCAGCGCGTCGCGTCCCGTGCCCTCGGACCGGGTGATCATCCCCCAGGCGTCGCCGATCAGCCGCTGCAGGATGAAGAGGAACGCCACCAGCGCAAAGGACAGCATCGCCGGGTAGATTACCGCTTCGGCGGCCTGCACATAGCCAAAGGCGGCAAGCACCGGGCCAAGGATGCCAAGTGCGGTCAAGGCGCGTGCAAGCAGCTGGATCAGCCGCACGGAATAGCTGTTGCCCTTGTCGTCCGCCTCGCGCGTCTTGCGCAGGGTGCGGCCAAGGCGCATCAGCACAAGGCCCCCGGTCAGCAGGATCGGGAAGGACATCACCGACGTCGTGGCGTCGGAATAGGCCTGCGCGTCCATCGCCGCGCCGCGCAGCATGTCGGCCCCGATCACCAGCCCGATGAGGACCGACAGGAATCGCCCCTCGGCCCGGCGTTCCGGCGGCAGGGGCAGGACGGCACCGTCGCCCTGCACCCGGGGGAAGGCGCGTGCCCCCAGCCAGGCTGCGGAAAAAAGGACGAAACCGACCGAGGGCAGGACATTCGCGATGGTTGCTCCGACCTCGCCCAGCATTCCGCTCGCCAGCAGCGCCCAGGACAGCGCGACCACGCCCAGAGTCGGCAGGACGATCCCGCCCGTGGACACGACCAGCGCCCAGAAATGCCGCCCCCGGACCGATGCACCCGCCAGGATCCGCTCGGCAAAGCGTTCGATCCAGCGCCGGACGTAAATCACCAGCGCCACGGCGATCAGGACCAGAACGACGATCAGGGGAAGGTTGTCGAAAAGCTCGCCCCGTGCCTTGGGGTCGTCCCAGGCCTCCGCCGTCTCGTCCCAGAGCCGTTGGACCGTGTCGGCCAGACCTATGGCCGCTTCCGGCCAGTTGCCGGGGTTCAAGGGCGAGGGCCAGAGCTGCAAAAGCTGATCGGCCTGACGTTCGCGCAGCGTCCGGTCGATCTCGTCGATCAGCCCGTCCGCGCGGCGATAGGCCTCTTCGGCGGCGATGCCGGGCGCTTGCAGGCGGACAAGCTGGCTTGCCAGTTCCTGCCGCCGGGACGAGATCTCGTCGGCCTCGGTCGCGCCATCGGCGGGGGCGGGCCCCAGCGCCTGGATCTGCTGGCGCAGCGTCGCGATGCGGGCCGAGTTCGCGCTTTGCGCATTCAGAAGGGCGGCCCGCCACTTTGCCAGTTGCGCCCGGATCTCTTCCATCCGGTCGGTCGACGTGTTGCGGTTGCCGATCTCGGCTTCGGCCCGTTCGGCCATGCGTTCCCAAAGCGCATAGTCAAGTTCGGCCCCGTCTGCCGCCGGTTCTGCGACCGCAGTCTCTTTGGTCTGGTCCTGCGCCGGAGCCGGCCCGGCGAGAATCGCCAGCACCAGACCCAGCGTAAGGAGAAGCCGCTTCATGCGTCTTCGTAGACCGTCGGGATTGCACGACCGGCCTGATCCAGCCAACCCGGGACCGGCAAGCCCTTTTCGCGCAGGAAGGTCGGGTTGTAGACCTTGGACTGATACCTGCTGCCGTAGTCGCACAGGATCGTGACGATCGTCTTGCCCGGCCCCATCTCTCGCGCCATCCGGATCGCACCCGCGATGTTGATGCCGGTCGAGCCGCCCATGCAGAGGCCCTCATCGGTCAGCAGGTCGAAGATGATCGGCAGCGCCTCGGCATCGGGGATACGGTAGCTGAAATCGGGGGTGAAGCCTTCGAGGTTCGCCGTGATCCGGCCCTGGCCGATGCCTTCGGTGATCGAATTGCCGGGGGCTTCCAGCTTGCCCGTGGTGTAGAAGGCATGCAGCGCGGCACCTTCGGGATCGGCCAGCCCGACCTTCACGCCCTTCGGCTGCAGCGCCTCGGCCACGCCCGCAAGTGTCCCGCCCGAGCCGACAGAGCAGATGAACCCATCGACGCGGCCACCCGTCTGGTCCCAGATTTCCGGCCCCGTGGTTTCCACATGTGCCCGCCGGTTGGCCACGTTGTCGAACTGGTTGGCCCAGATCGCACCGTTCGGTTCGGACTTGGCCAGGGCCTCGGCCAGACGACCGGAATAGCGCACATAGTTGTTCGGGTTGCGATAGGGGGCTGCGGGCACCTGCACCAGCTCCGCCCCGGCCAGCCGCAGCATGTCCTTCTTTTCCTGGCTTTGCGTCTCGGGAATCACGATGACGGTGCGGAACCCCATCGAGGCCCCGACCAGCGCAAGCCCGATGCCGGTGTTGCCCGCTGTGCCCTCGACAATGGTCCCGCCCGGCTTCAGCTGGCCCTTCGCGATGGCATCCTTGATGATGTAAAGTGCTGCCCGGTCCTTGACCGACTGGCCGGGGTTCATGAACTCGGCCTTGCCCAGGATCGTGCAGCCGGTGATTTCGGAGGCCTTCTTCAACTTGAGAAGCGGCGTGTTCCCGATCGTGTCGGCGAGGTCCTGGTGAATGCGCATGGGGACGGTCCTTCCTTGGTCCCACTGGTTTATGTGCGTCCAACGGCAAACTCAAGCCGCGAGGGCAGGAAGGCAGCGTCAGAGGCGGTTTGGCGGAAGCGGTGGGATTCGAACCCACGGTGGGGTTCCCCCCACGCTGGTTTTCAAGACCAGAGCCTTAAACCACTCGGCCACACTTCCCCGCGTTCCGGACGGGCCGACCGCGATGCGGACCGCATAGCCGCCGCGGAGCGATTCTGAAAGGCCATCCGGTGCGTGGCCAAAGTCGCTGACCGAAGGCGATTTCCGCGCATCGTGAAGGGGGGTGCGTGCCTCCGCCCTTCCCACCGCTTGCGCAAGGCGGTATGCTGGCCACCAAAGACAGGCGTTGCCTGTGGGGGAAGGGCGAACAAGCCCGGGCGTCAGGGCCCGCTTCACGGGAAAGATCATGGGTAAAGCGCGGCGCACAGACCGTGCAGTTCTGAGGGCGGAAGATGGCAAGAGCGGGCATCCGGAGAGTTCTTTTCGGTCTGGCGGCAGCGGGTCTGCTGACAGGCTGCGTCGCCAGTGGCGGAAGCACCGCTGACGGGAACGGGGCAGGTTTTGCCGCAACCCCGGCCAAGAAGAAGTCCGGCACGCAGGATGTCGAAGCCCCCGAGGTCTTTCAGGCGACCGACAGCGCACTCTGGGACGGTCGCCCCTCGCTTGGCGGCATCTGGGTTGCCGCCCCCGAAGTGACGAACCCCGAACGTGCCGTCATGTTCAACCCGGCGACGGGCAAGTCGGTGACCGGCGCGCTGTTCAAGCGCGAACGCGAAAACCCGGGGCCGCGGCTGCAACTGTCATCGGACGCGGCCGAGGCGCTGGGGATTCTTGCCGGCCAGCCGACCGAAATCCGGGTGACAGCCCTCCGGAAGGTCGAAGTGGAAGAGGCTGCGCCTGCAAAGGAGGCCGAGGCTCCGGCCACCACTGAAGCAACGGAAACCGCCAAGGCCAAGGACGGCGAGGCCGCCGCGATCGCTTCGGCCGCGCTTGCCGCGGTCGAGGCCGAAGCGCCGAAGCCCGGCGCTGGCGCCGAAGCAAAGACCGGACCGGCTGCGGACGCCGATCATACCGCCGCCGCCGTTGCCGGAGCCGCAGCGGTTGCCGCCGACGGGACGGCCGCCATTGTCGACGACTCCCCCGGACGCAAGACCTGGAAGGAACGCCGTGCCGAGGCGAAAGCCGCGCGCGAAGCGAAGAAGAAGGCCGCCGCCGAGGCCAAGGCCGCCGCTTCTGCCGCCGAAGCGAACGCGGCCATGGCCGAAGGCGAAGCTCCGACCGCGACGCCCGAAAGTGCCGCTGTAGCCCCGATCGAATCCGCGCCCTTGGATGCGCGAAAGCCGGAGGTCGCGGCCGAAGCCGGTGCGGCCAGGCCCAAGCGGAAGACCGTCGGTCAGACCCCGGCTCCTGCCGCCGAAGCCGCCACCGCCGTCGAGGCCGCGCCCGCTGTTACCAGCGGCCCGGCCCGTCCGATCCAGGTCGCCTCGTTCTCGAAAGAGGACAATGCGAAGCGCGCCGCCGAGGCGCTCGCAAAGATCGGCATCACCGCCACGCCGCAGAAGTCGGAGAAGGATGGCAAGGCGGTCTGGGGTGTCGTGGTGCAGGGCGACGAGGCGACCCTGAAGAAGATCAAGGACGCCGGCTTTGCCGACGCCTATTTCCTGAAGTGACACTGGGACATCCCCGATGATGAAGCGACTTCGCCCCGCCCTGATCCTGCTTGCCCTGACACTGGCCGCACTGCCGGCCCGTGCCTTCGAGACTGCCGCCTCGGCGGCCTGGGTCTACGACATGACCACCGGCACCGTGCTGATGGACAAGAATGCCGACCAGCCTGTCCCTCCGGCCTCGATGTCGAAGCTGATGACGATCAACATGCTCTTCGAGGCTTTGAAGGACGGCCGCGTCACCCTGGACACGACCTTCGCCGTGTCGGACCGCGCCGTGCAGATGACCCGCGAGGGTGGTTCTACGATGATGCTCCAGCAGGACGACCGCCCGACGGTGCAGGAACTGATCCAGGGCATCGTCGTCAACTCGGGCAACGACGCCAGCGTGGTGATCGCCGAAGGTCTTGGCGGGACCGAAAAGGCGTTCTCGGCGCAGATGACCGAGCGCGGCAAGGCGCTTGGCCTGACCGCCTCGGTCTTCACCAACGCATCCGGTTGGCCCGACCCGCAGCATCGCATGTCGATGCGCGACCTCGGCATCCTCGGCAAGCGCCTGATCGAGGAATTCCCTGAGTATTACCCGGTCTTTGCCGAGACGGAATACAGCTACAAGGGCCGCTCGCCCGACAACCGCTTCAACCGCAACCCGCTTCTGTCGCTTGGCATCGGCGCGGACGGCCTGAAGACCGGCCACACCATCGAGGCAGGCTATGGCCTGGTCGGATCGGCCAAGCAGGGCGACCGACGGATCATCTTTGCGATCACCGGCCTGCCTTCCGACCAGGCCCGCGCCGAAGAGGCCGAGCGCATCATCGGCTGGGCCTTCCGGCAGTTCTCGGAGAAGACCGTGGCGAAGGCGGGCCTCCGTGTCGCCGAGGCCGAGGTGCATCTCGGGGCGGCGGACACCGTCGGTCTGGTCCCCGCCGAGGATGTGCGGCTTCTGCTTCCGGCGCTGGTGCAGGATGGGCTGTCCGCAGAGGTGATCTACAACGGCCCGCTGATCGCCCCTGTGGTCAAGGGCACCGAGGTGGCCGAAATGATCATCCAGGCCCCGGGCCTGCCGGACCGTCGCTTGCCCCTCGTGGCCGAGGCCGATGTCGCCAAGGCGGGGTTCGTCAAGCGCCTGACCTGGGCGGCCGAGGCGCTGTATGCCCGCTATCTCGGGGCCACGGCCAGTTGAATGACGGGGCTGTTCGTTTCGCTCGAAGGCATTGACGGTTCCGGGAAGTCCACGCAAGGCCGCCGTCTGGCCGAAGCCCTGCGCCGGACCGGCCACGCCGTGACCCTGACCCGCGAACCCGGCGGCAGTCCGGGGGCCGAGGAGATCCGGCGTCTGGTGCTGGAAGGTGCCGTCGACCGCTGGTCTGCGGAAACCGAGATCCTGCTCTTTACCGCCGCCCGCCGCGACCATCTGGAAAAGACCATCCACCCGGCGCTGGCGCGGGGCGAGATCGTGATCTCCGACCGCTTCGCCGATTCGACGCGGATCTTCCAGGGTATCACCCGCGGCGATCTGACCGACATGGTCGACCGGCTGCACACTCTGATGATCGGGGTCGAGCCCGACCTGACGCTGCTCTTCGACCTCGACCCTGCCCTGGGGCTGGCGCGCGCCAATGCCCGTGCCGGGACCGAACTGCGCTTCGAGGACATGGGCCTAGGTTTTCAGGAGAAGGCCCGCGCGGGGTTCCTGGCGCTGGCTGCACGTCATGCCCGTTTCCGCGTGATCGACGCCGCGGGCGATGCCGAGACGGTCGCCGAGCGGGTGCTGGCCGTGCTGACCCCGCATCTGCCGCGCCCCTGATCCCGCACCGATACCGCATCTCCGGCCCTTCGCACAATAATTAGGCAGGTGGCTAGCAGGCGGGCGCTGTTCCTGCGGAAAGACTTTTCCCGCCGCACCGGCTCTGCTCTAGTCGGGACATGGCGTGAGGGGAAAGCGCGTGACCCAGTTCAACGAAATGTTTCAGGGGACCGAGGTCCGCATCCCCTATGCCCGGCTTCAGGACTGGGTCGCGACCATGCCGCAGGAGCTGCGCAGCCTGAAGCAGGCCGAGGCCGAAGCCCTGTTCCGCCGCATCGGCATCACCTTCGCGGTCTACGGCGAAGGCGGCGACCCAGACCGGCTGATCCCCTTCGACATGTTCCCGCGCGTGTTCTCCGGCGCGGAATGGGCGCGGCTGGAGCGCGGCATCAAGCAGCGCACCCGCGCGTTGAACGCCTTTCTGGTCGATGTCTACGGGCGCGGCGAGATCATCCGCGCGGGCCGCATCCCGGCGCGGCTCGTCTATCAGAACGAGGCCTACGAAAAGGCTGTCGCGGGCTTCGTGCCGCCAAAGGGCGTCTATTCCCACATCGTCGGCGTCGACATCGTCCGCACCGGCCCCGACGAGTTCTTCGTGCTGGAAGACAACTGCCGCACGCCGTCCGGAGTCAGCTACATGCTGGAAAGCCGCGAGATCATGATGCGGATGTTCCCCGACCTGTTCCGCGAGAACCGGATCGAACCGGTCGACACCTATTCCGAAAAGCTGCGCCGCACCCTGGCCAGCGTCGCGCCCGCCAGATGCAAGGG
This sequence comes from Pseudomonadota bacterium, assembly GCA_040385165.1. Taxonomy (GTDB): domain Bacteria; phylum Pseudomonadota; class Alphaproteobacteria; order Rhodobacterales; family Rhodobacteraceae; genus Tabrizicola. The sequence continues at coordinate 193,130 of JAZKHX010000010.1, forward strand.
CGAGCCGACCGTGGTGATCCTGACCCCCGGCCATTTCAACAGCGCCTATTACGAACATTCGCTGCTGGCCGACCTGATGGGGGTCGAACTGGTCGAGGGCCAGGACCTCTTCGTGGATGGCGAATACGTCTACATGCGCACGACCGAAGGCCCGCAGCGGGTGGATGTGATCTACCGCCGGATCGACGACGCCTTTCTCGATCCCCTCTGCTTCCGCCCCGATTCCATGCTGGGCATCCCCGGGCTGATGGATGTCTACCGCTCGGGCGGCGTGTCGATCTGTTCGGCACCCGGGGCAGGGGTGGCGGATGACAAGGCGATCTACACCTATGTCCCGGACATGGTGCGCTTCTATCTGGGCGAGGAGCCGATCCTGCAGAACGTCCCGACCTGGCAGTGCGGGCGCCCGGACGACCTTGGGCATGTGCTGGCCAACCTGTCGGACCTCGTGGTGAAGGAGGTCCACGGCTCGGGTGGCTACGGGATGCTGGTCGGTCCAAAGGCCAGCCGTGACGAGGTGGAACGGTTCCGCGCCAAGCTGCAGGCCGATCCGGGCAACTACATCGCCCAGCCGACGCTTGCGCTGTCGACCGTGCCGACCTTCGTCGAAGAGGGCGTTGCCCCGCGCCACGTCGACCTGCGCCCCTATTGTCTGGTGGGCGAGCGGATCGAACTGGTCCCCGGTGGCCTGACCCGGGTCGCGCTGACCGAGGGCTCGCTCGTGGTGAACTCGTCGCAAGGGGGCGGGGTCAAGGACACCTGGGTGCTGGCGGAATGACCCGGGCCCCACACGCCTTCCGCGAAGACAGTCAGAGTCGATTTTTCGCAGAAAAATCGTGCCGTTGCACGAAGGACTTCATGCGATGCTGAGCCGCACCGCCGACAATCTCTACTGGATCGCCCGCTACATGGAACGGGCCGAGACCGTCGCGCGCCTGCTGGAAGTTGGCAGCCGGATCAGCCTCTTGCCATCCGCGCAGGGCTATCGCAGCGAATGGGACAGCCTGTTGCAGGCCACCGGGATGGCGCATACCTTCGCGCAGAAGCACGGCCAGCCGGTGCAGAGCGCCATTGAAAGTTTCCTGTTTTTCGACCGCGACAATCCCTCGTCCATCGCCAGCTGCATCACGGCCGCGCGCGAGAACGGCCGGATCGTGCGCACCGCGCTGACCACGCAGGTCTGGGATGCACTGAACACCGCCTTTCAGGAACTGCGCGGCCTTGAACGCGCGAAACGCGCCACCCTCGATCTGTCGCGGCTGACCGACTGGACCATGCGCCACGCGGCGATGCTGCGGGGGGCGATCGACGCGACGCTTCTGCGCGACGACGGGTTCAACTTCCTGAACATCGGCTACTATCTGGAACGCGGCGACAACACGGCCCGCCTCATGGACGTCAAATACTACGTCCTTCTGCCGCGCGTCGATTTCGTGGGCTCCGGCCTCGACAACTATCAGTGGACCACGCTTCTGCGGGCGATGGGCGCGCAGCGGGCGTTTCACTGGGCTTACGGTGGCGACGTGACCGCGATGAAGATCGCCGACTTCCTGATCCGCAACCCGCAATCGCCCCGGTCGCTGGCGACCTGCACGGCGGGCCTGGTGAACCACCTGAGCCGCATTGCCAAGGCCTACGGACGCGAAACCGGCGCGCAGGACAAGGCCCGCAGCCTGGCGGCGGGGATCGAGACTGCCACCGTCGAGGCGATCTTCGACGAAGGCCTGCACGAATTCCTGACCCGCTACATCACCGAGGCCGCAGACCTGGCCACGGCGATCCATGACGCCTACCTCAGCGGAGAGATGCGCTGATGCGCCTGACTGTCGATCACGTGACCCGCTACAGCTACGACGCACCCGTGCGGTCAGTCGTGCAAAGCCATCGGCTCCACCCGTCGATCTTCTCCGGGCAGAAGGTCATCGACTGGGAGGTCAGCGTCACCGGCGGGGTCAGGGGCGCGCGGCACCGCGACGGGGCGGGGGACGAGGTCGTGGGCTGGACCATCGCCGGCCCGGTCACCGAAGTCGCAGTCCAGGTGCGGGGCACGGTCGAGACTTTGGACCTCGCCGGTGTCCTGCGCGGCCATCGCGAGACGGTCGCCCCGGATTGCTATCTGCGCGACACCGCGCCGACCCTGATCGACGCTGCCCTGGCTGCCCTTGGCGACAGCGCCTTTGGCGCGGACACCCTGTCGCTTGCCCATGCGCTGTCGGCCGTCGTCGCGGACGCCATCGCCTACCGCCCCGGCGTCACCCACGCCCATACCACCGCGGCCGAGGCCCTCGCGCTTGGCGAGGGTGTCTGTCAGGACCACGCCCACGCGCTGATTGCCTGCGCCAGGGCTCGCGGCCTGCCTGCGCGCTATGTGTCGGGCTATCTCTTCGCCACCGAGGACGGCACGATGCACGAAGCTGCCCACGCCTGGGCCGAGCTTCACGTGGCCGGCCTTGGCTGGGTCGGCTTCGATCCGGCGAACCGCTGCTGCCCGGACGAACGCTATATCCGGCTCGGCTCGGGCTTTGATGCGCAGGACGCGGCCCCCATACGGGGCATCGCGCGCGGCGGGGCGTCCGAGGCGATGGATGTGACGGTTGCGATCCTCCAGTCGGCCCAATAGTGTGCGGGCCGGAACGGGGGAAAGACGATGACGTATTGCGTGGGCCTTCTTCTGAATGAAGGCATGGTTCTTCTGTCGGACACGCGCACCAATGCCGGGCTCGACAACATCTCGACCTATCGCAAGATGTTCACCTTCGAGGACCCGGGCGAGCGGGTCATCGTCATCATGACGGCGGGAAGCCTGTCGGTCAGCCAGACCACCATCGCCCAGCTGCGCGAGGCGATCGAAGACCCCGAGGCCACGCCCGACACGTCGATCATGCTTGCACCGACGCTTCTGAAAGTGGCCGAGATCGTGGGCGCCCAGCTCGCCAAGGTCCGCTCCGAGGTCGACCAGAAACTTTCGGCCATGCAGGGGGCTTCCGCCAGCATGATCGTTGCGGGTCAGCGCAAGGGTGGCGCGATGCGGCTGTTCCTGATCTACCCGGAAGGCAACTTCATCGAAGCCACCGAAGACGCGCCCTTCCTGCAAATCGGCGAACACAAATACGGCAAGCCGATTCTGGACCGGGTGGTGAAACCCTCGACCAGTTTGGCCGACGCGCAGAAGGCGGTGCTTCTGTCGATGGATTCGACGCTGCGCTCGAACCTGTCGGTCGGCATGCCGCTGGACCTGGCGGTGATCGAGAAGGACGCCTGCAAGGTCACCCAGAAACGCCGGATCGAGGCGGGCGACCCCGCCTTCCGCGCGATGTCCGAAGCCTGGTCGAACGCCCTGCGCGACGGGTTCGCGAAGATCGTGATCTGAGGCTAAAGTGCCTGGCCCGCGGCCCAGCCGCTCGACCAGGCCCACTGGAAATTGTAGCCGCCCAGCCAGCCGGTCACGTCGACGACCTCGCCGATGAAATACAGCCCCGGCACGCCCCTTGCCTCCATCGTCCGGCCGTCAAGGGCGCGCGTGTCGACCCCGCCCAGAGTGACCTCGGCCGTGCGATAGCCTTCGGACCCGACCGGAACCAGCCGCCAGCCGCGGATCCCCGCCGCGATCCGCTCCAGCGTGGCCTCGCCAAGTTCTGCCAGAGGTGCGGTGACCTTTGCCGCCTCCTCCAGATGCCGCGCCAGACGTTCGGGCAGAAAGCGGGCAAGGACGGTGCGCAAGGCGGCCTTGCCCTGCGTGGCCTTTGCGGTCCTGAGGTCCGCCACCAGATCCCGGCCGGGGGTCAGATCGACCAGGATCGGGTCGCCCTCGCGCCAGTAGGACGAGACCTGCAGGATCGCAGGCCCCGAAAGCCCGCGATGGGTGAAAAGCACCGCCTCGTCGAATCCAGTCCGTCCCGCAGTGACCCGGGCGGCCAGCGAAACCCCGGCCAGAGGACGCATCCAGTCCAGCTCCTGTTCGGCAAAGGTCAGGGGCACAAGGGCGGGGCGCGTCTCGACCAGGGGCAGCCCGAAGCGTTGGGCGATCTGATAGCCGAATCCCGTCGCCCCCATCTTCGGGATCGACTTGCCGCCGGTCGCGACCACCACCGAACTTGCGATCTGCGGTTCACGGGCCGTCTCGATCACGAAGCCTGCCGCGTCCTGGCGCAGGTCCCCGACGGCACAGTCAAGCCAGAGCGTGACCCCGGCCCGTTCCATGTCCTGCACCAGCATCGCCACGACCTGCGTCGCCGACCCGTCGCAGAAGAGCTGCCCCAGTGTCTTCTCGTGCCAGGCAATTCCGGCCGCATCGATCCGCGCGATGAAGTCCCATTGCGTAAAGCGTTTCAGGGCCGACAGCGCAAAGCGCGGGTTCTGCGACAGGAACCGGTCGGGCGCGATGCCGAGATTGGTGAAATTGCAGCGCCCGCCACCGGAAATTCGGATCTTTTCGCCGGGGGCCCGGGCGTGGTCGATCACCAGAACCCGGCGTCCCCGCCGCCCGGCCTCGATGGCCGCCATCATGCCGGCGGCTCCGGCCCCAAGAATGACTGCATCCCAAACCATGCCCTGTCCTAGCTGCCTGGGCTGCGACCGACAAGTCGCCAATCGCCGCGGAATTTTTCGCCATCAGGGCCTTGCACGCCCTTGGGCCCTTCGCTAAACACCGCCGCACGGTTGGGGCGTCGCCAAGTGGTAAGGCATCGGTTTTTGGTACCGACATACCTAGGTTCGAATCCTAGCGCCCCAGCCAACCTTCCCCAGCGCAGAGCCTGACCGGGACGGCTGCCGGGTCAGATCACGATCTTCGCAAACACGTCGCGCAGCGCATTCGACCAGGCCTCTGACATCGCGCGGAAGGCGGGGTCGCCCGCCTCGATCCGGCGTTTCTGGGTGACCTTGCAGGCGTCCTTCTCGATCACCGCCAGGTCCAGCGGCATGCCGACCGACAGGTTCGAGCGCAGCGTCGAATCCATCGACAGAAGCACCGCCTTCTGCGCGTCGGCCAAACTGGTCGAGGGTTTCACCACCCGGTCCAGAATCGGCTTGCCGTATTTGTGTTCGCCGATTTGCAGGAAGGGGGCGGCTGCGAAATGCCCCAGAAAGTGCCCCACGGTGTAATATGGGCGATGGTAAGGGCCGAGCGCCGCTCGTTCTATCTCCTAGGGACTCTGCCCCAATTTTGCCCGTCTCACTTCCTACGATCGGGTATCAACGAGGTCACATGCGGTTCAGGCGGGAGATGGGAAGGAACGAGATGTCCAACGAAGCAACAAAAAAAATGGGCAGAAGAGCAGCGTAAGCAAGAAGAAGTTCGGAAGCGAGAAGCTGCTCCCAAATGTCTGCATTGCGGCGGCCCTATCCCCTACGGTCAAGTGCTCTGCGACGCTTGCGAGTAGGCAAAGTTCCCCCCACAGGCCCAATGCCGACTGCAGATTTTGCCAAGACATCGGCGCAAAGATCAGTTTCGGGTTTAAGAGGACGCGTTATGTGGCAGAAAGTAAAAGAAAAATTTACTGGCTCAACTGACGTTGTGGCGCAGGTTTTTGATAGGGCGGTAAAGGAAACTGGGGCTGCTCTAGACAGCGAAGCAGCGGCCAAGCTCAAAGATGACCTGCCACGGGATTTTTCCTCCACCTGCGACTAGAGTCCGCCCCAAGGAAG